>CAWJWP010000001.1:0-262041 GCA_963846495.1 Thermoanaerobaculia bacterium
GTGCGCCAGGCATGGCGCGCAGCGCCAGGCATGGCGCCTGGAGCTGTCAACCGAGGAGGGAAACCGAATCGGGAAGTGACTTGGGGGTGGAAGTCCCCTGCGGGCCCTGATGACGGGAACCGCTAGCCGAACAGCAAGGGCGTCCGCCGCGAGGCGGAGTCTGAAGGAAGCTGCAGGCAAAGCCCCGGCCCGAGGAACACGAAGCGCATAGAGAGGCGTCGCAGTAGGTGGGCGAGAGGGCAAAAAGACTCGAAGCCCGAAGTCATCCGGACCGAGACGGCGTAGATGCGACGGGTGGATGGGGCGAAGGTCACGCGTCTTACCCTGGGAGAGCTGACGACCTGCCCTCAGGCTAGGAGTCGCCGAGAGGCGGTCCGACGGGTCGCCAGCAGTCAGCCGAGGCCGGAGTAGCTGGCGGCGCGCGCCGGCGAAGGGCCGAACGAGACAGGCCGAAGTGGAGCGGACCCTTTCGTGACCGAGGGAGCGGCCGAATCCGTGGACGAGAAGCCACAGCAGGACGTGGAGGAGGGTCGGCGGAACCGACCCAGAGCCACGGCTGCGCCGCAAGCGGTCCCGGCATGGAACGAGATCTCCACCGAGCGGTCGCCGATGGTGATGGAGGAGGTGCTGCGCCGGGAGAACTTGCTGCGGGCCTACCAGCGGGTCAAGAGCAACGGAGGCGCCCCGGGCATCGACGGCATGAGTGCCGAAGAGCTCGGCCCGCATCTGGTGCGTCGCTGGGAAGCCATTCGTGAGGAGCTGTTGGCGGGGCGATACCGTCCCGCGCTGGTGCGCTCGGTGGAGATCCCCAAGCCGAGCGGCGGTGTGCGGCGTCTGGGGATTCCGACGGTCCTGGACCGTTTGATCCAGCAGGCGCTCCTGCAGGTCTTGCAGCCCCACTTCGACGCGACCTTCTCGGAAGAGAGCTTCGGTTTTCGACCGCAGAGGAGCGCCCATCAGGCCGTGGTGCGTGCGCGAGCGCACATTGCGGCGGGTTACAGCTGGGTGGTGGACATAGACCTCAAGGACTTCTTCGACCGCGTCAACCACGACGTGCTGATGGCGCGTCTGGCGCGGCGGATCGAGGATCGGCGCATCCTGCATCTGATTCGCCTCTACCTACAGGCCGGGCTGCTGGAAGGCGGCCTGGTGTCGCCGCGCGTCGAGGGCACGCCGCAAGGCGGGCCGCTGTCGCCGCTGCTGTCCAACGTCCTGCTCGACGAGCTGGACCGCGAGCTGCAGCGGCGAGGCCATCGCTTCGTCCGCTATGCCGACGACTGCAACGTCTACGTGCGGTCACGGCGTGCAGGCGAACGGGTGCTCGACGCCCTCGAGCGCTTCCTCGCGAAGCGTCTGCGGCTGGAGGTGAACCGGGTCAAGAGCGCGGTAGATCGCCCTTGGCGGCGGAAGTTTCTGGGCTACACCGTGACCGTGCAAAAGCGCGAAGTGAAGCTGCGGGTGTCTCCCGAGGCGGTCCGCCGCCTCAAAGAGAAGCTGCGGCGGCTGTTTCGCAGCGGGCGCGGGCGTAGTCTCGGCAGAGTCATCCAGCAGCTCGGGCCGGTGCTCACCGGCTGGCTCGAGTACTTTCGCCTGGCGGAGGTGGCGGCTTGCTTCGAGGAGCTGGACAAGTGGCTACGGCGGAAGCTGCGCTGCATCCTGTGGCGCCAGTGGAAGCGGCCACGAACCAGAGCCAAGGAGCTGGCCAAGCGCGGACTCGATCGCGAGCGCGCCCGCATCGCCGCCGGCAACGGTCACGGTCCGTGGTGGAACGCGGGAGCGGCCCATATGCACCTGACCGTACCGACGCGCTTCCTCACCCAGCTCGGGCTCCCGAGCCTTCTCCAAACCCATCGACGGCTGCAGAGCCTATCTCGAACCGCCGTATACGGAACCGTACGTACGGTGGTGTGAGAGGACGGGGCCCGCGGGTCACCGCGGGTCCCTCCTACTCGATTTCGACGTCCGAGCGAGAGGAGCGCCACGATGAGCGCGAGCGAGCAGCGCGAGGGCTTCGTAACGGTGGAGGAGGGTGTCGACCTGTGGTTCACCGTCCGCGGCGAGGGCCCGCAGACGGTGGTCGTCCCCAACGGCATGTACTGGGTCGACGAGCTGGCGCCGCTCGCGGACGGCAGACGGCTGATCGTCTACGACCTGCGCAACCGCGGGCGCTCCTCGACGATCGTTGACCCCACGAAGCTCGCGCGCGGCTTGCGGAACGACGTCGATGATCTCGAGGCGCTGCGCCGTCATTACGGCATCGAGCGGCTGACTCTCGTGGCGCATTCGTACGTGGGGCTCGTCATCGCGCTATACGCGATGCGGCACCCGCAGGCCGTCGCTCGGCTGGTGCTGATGGGCCCGAGCGAGCCGTTCGCCGGCAAGCAGTACCCGCCGCACCTCACCGGCGCCAGCGCCGACGACACGCTGCGCGACGTCTTCGCGCGGATCGCGCAGCTGCGCGCCGCGCCGCGCTCGATCGACCCGGTGGAGCACTGCCGCGACGTATGGGCGATCCTGCGCGAGATCTACGTCACCCATCCCGCCGACGCCGCGGGCATCGACTGGGGACGCTGCGAGCTTGCGAACGAGCGCGCCTTCATGGCGTACTGGATGAGCCACGTGCAACCTTCGCTGCGCGCGCTCGAGCTCACCGCCGCCGACTTCGCGCGCGCCACCGCGCCGGCGCTCGTCGTCCACGGCACGCGCGACCGCAGCGCGCCCTACGGCGGCGCGCGCGAGTGGGCGATGCTGCTGCCCGACGCGCGCCTGCTCACCGTCGAAGGCGCCGGCCACGCGCCCTGGATCGAGGCACGCGAGCGCGTCCTCTCCGCCATCGACACCTTCCTCGCCGGCGAGTGGCCGTCCGACGCCGAGCACGTCACCTCGCTCGAGCCGGCGGCGAAGCCGTCCGGCAATTGATCGCCGCACTCTCGTCAGAGCTTCGAGATGGAACGCTGGAGGTTCGCCCGCGACTGCTCTTCGAGCCGGCGGCCGAAGTGCTCGGTCAAGTAGATGCGATCGAGATCGAGAAACGACTGCAACACTTGCTTCCGCTTGCGCCGGTAGAGCGGCGCCGGCACCCAGCGGTACTCACGACGGATGGCGGCTTCGTAGGTGTCGAAAGCTGCCGGCGGCGCGCCGAGGATGGCTAGATCAATGTCGACCAAGTAACGCGCATCAGCCTCGGACGGCCGCGACGGATGACGCGTCGCGAGGATCAGCTCCTCGACGTGGCGCAGCACCTCGGGCGTCACCAACTCCGTTAGCGCTTCGACCGCGAAAGCCGCGCTGCGCTCCTCGTTGTCCCCGGCCCGCGGCTCGTAGATCACGTCGTGAAACCAGAGTGCCAGCTCGACGCATTGCGGATGCTCGAGCTGCGCTCGCACCGACGCGGCATGGTTCAGACAATCGAGGACGTGCGAGAGGTTGTGATACGCGCGGTACGGCTCGGCGTACTTCGCCAGCAGCTGCTCGAGCACTTCCGTAGGCGCTGCCGCGCCGGCGAGCTGCCACGTCTCCCGCCACCGCGCTTCAGCGATCGCCTCGTCAGCCGTCACGCGAGCTCCCTGCGCCCCGGCGTCGGGCGAGGAGGACCGCGAGCCCCAGCAGCGCGCCGACGAGGGCCAACGAGACGTCCTTCTGCGCGTCCCAGATGTCGCCTTGCTGGCCGTTGTACTCGTTGGCGTCCTGCGGCGACAGCACCATCGTCAGGCCCCACTCGAACAGCTCGTAGAGCGCGCTGAACGCCAGCAGGAACTCGACCGTCGTGTAGTAGGCGACCCGCCGTGGAATGCCGAGGTGCCGCGTCGACACCTCCCACACGGGCCGCGCCCAGAGCAGCCCGAAGGCGAAGTGGACGAGGCGGTCGTAGTGATTGCGCCGCAGGCGGAAGGTGCCTGGGAGATCGGTTCCGAACACCGCCCTCACCCATTCCTCGTACGGCACGTTCGAGTAGATGTAGCGGGCGCCGAGCGTGTGCAGCAGCATGAACGCCACGATGCAGCCGAAGGCGGCGTCGGAAAGCGGCCACCGGCGACAGGCGAGCGGTAGAGCAACGAGCAGGACCACCGTCGGCGAGTGCTGCAAGTACATCTCGTCCGGATAGGGAGCGCGGATGCAGCTGGCGGCCAACGCGACGCCGAGAAGGGCGAGGAAGAACCACTTGCGGCCATTCATGTCGGGTCGCCGGCGAGAGGCGGGAATCTCGCGCTGACGTCCTAATCTTGCACAGGTGGGCGCGAACGCCGCGCGCCCGGCGCCGCCTGGAAACCGCCGCGGGATAACGTCACCGAGCCCATGAAGCCAACGCCAGCGCCACGAAACATCCTCGACTGCATCGGCAGCACCTCGCTGCTGCCGATGCGCTCGATCCCATCCCCCGGCGCGGCGCGGATCCTGCTCAAGATGGAGAGCGAGAACCCCACCGGCAGCGTCAAGGACCGCATGGCGCTGGCGATGATCGAGGCCGCAGAGGCGGACGGCCGGCTCCCGCCAGGCGGTCCGGTCGTCGAGTACACCGGCGGCAGCACCGGCGTGTCACTCGCGCTCGTCTGCGCGGTGAAGCGGCACCCGCTCTACGTCGTCACCTCGGACGCCTTCAGCCGCGAGAAGCTCGACCACATGGCGATCCTCGGCGCGCAGCTCCAGGTCATCTCCAGCGAAGACGGGCGCATGACCGGCAAGCTGACGCGCGACATGATCGAGGCGGCGCGCGTCATCGCCGAAGAGACGGGCGCGTTCTGGACCGATCAGCTCAACAACCACGATCAGCTCGCCGCGTATCACCGCCTCGGCGAGGAGATCTGGTCGCAGACCGACGGCCGCGTCGACGCCTTCGTGCAGAGCGTCGGCAGCGCTGCCTCGCTGCGCGGTACCGGCGAGGCGCTGCGCCGCCGCAGACTCGCGCGTCCAGGTCGTCGCCGTCGAGCCGGCGGAGTCGGCGGTGCTCTCCGGGGGCCCGTCGGGGGCGCACAAGATCGACGGCGTGGGCGCCGGCTTCGTCGTCCCGCTCTGGCACGAGCGCGTCGCCGACGCCATCGAACGCGTGTCCACGGAAGAGGCGTCAACGATGGCGCTGCGCCTCGCGCGCGAGGAGGGCCTCTTCGCTGGCACCTCGACCGGCGCCAACGTCGTGGCCGCCCTCCGCGTGGCTCAGCGCCTCGGCCCGCAGGCGACCGTCGTCACCGTCCTCTGCGACACCGGGATGAAGTACCTGAAGACCTACGGCGCGATGCTCGCCGCCTCGGCTCCCGGCATCGCGGCGCCGACGCCGTAGCGCTCGCGCAGGACGTCGAGGTGGCCCAGCGCGGGTCTGAGTCCGGCTAGCGGTGTGCCGCGGGATCGGTGCGCGGCAGCACGTCGAGCGTTCGCTCGAGGGCAGGGACCATCGCGTCGAGGGCGGCGATCTCGGTGTACCAGTCGTCGTAGCGCAACAGCTGGCGACGGGTGGAGTAGATCTCGAAGGAGGACTCCGGCTCCCGCCCGACACGATCGACGAGGTCCTGCGCGCGCCGCACGGCGAGATCTGCGAGGGCGTTCGGAGCGAGCGCCGACCAACTGGGTTCTGCCAGCGCGAGCAAGTAAAGCTCGATCAGGTTCGCCGCCGCCCAAGGGATGCGACGATCGTCCCGGCTGTGCCGGCTGCGCAGCTCGTTGATCGACAGCACGTGCGCGAGGTTCCACAGCGCCTCCGGCCGGTTGTGCTCGTCTTCGCGCTCGAGCACGACCTCAGGCGAGTGCTTGCGCAGCCGGCGCAGGACGAGATCGAGGGAGAGGTACTGCACCACCGCCCAGCTCTCGTCGCGATCGTGGAGGAAGGCGTCCCAGTAGTGCCTGCGCGCCTTGTCCAGGAGGTCCCGCATGCGCTGCTCGTACTGAGTCCGCTTCTCCTGCGGCTCTTCCCGGCTGGAGATGCGGCTGAACGAGAAGTAGACCTGCGCACACCGCTTCTCGACGCTGGCGAGGAGGCCGTAGACGCGCGCCCTCTCGGCGCGCGTGGACCGCAAGAGACCTTCGAGCCGCGAGCGCCCGGATTCGACCACCTCTCGAGCCTTGTGGAGGATGCTCGATTTCTCGCTGTCGGAGAGCAGGGGCGCCGGGGGGTCGGTCGAGCGCGATGGCTTCCGCGTCATCAACTTGGCAGTCGCCCGATCCGCGTAGTCCATCGCTACCTCGACCGCGCGCATCGTCTGTTCGATGCGGAAACGCTCGAGCCCGGTGTCGAAGTCGGCGGGCAGCGACACGTAGGCGGTGACGCTCGTCCAGTCGTGCTCCCCTGGCAAAAGCGAGTGCAGACGCCGTCGCAGGTCGTTGAGCGTCACTCGCGGATCGTCGCCCCCCAGCAGACCGGAGTACAGGATGTCGGCGAAGAGCTCGGATCCGGCGAAGGAGATCGGGAACTGACTGGCGATGACGATCGGGATGCCGGCCGCGTGCAAGGCGTGGGCGATGCTGCCGCCGACGCCCATCACCGTGCCCTGGTTCGAGCTTTCGCAGCTGGCGAGGGTGACGACGAGCGGCCGCGCCAGCCCCTGTCCGGGTGCCTGCTGCTCCGGCCGCAGAATGGTGGCGAGACGGTCGCCATTGACCACGTCGAGCTCGTTCGGGCGGCGGGAGTGGTGGAGGGCGATGCCGAAGCGGGTGTCGAAGCCCTCGGTGTACTGCATTCCGTGCGCGAGGATGTGGATGTGCGAGAACTCGCCGCGCGCGCACTCCCGCTCGATCTGCTCGGCTGAAGCCTGCTCGAGGATGACCAAGTGCTCGCCGAGGCGATCGCGGCGTTCCATCTCGCTCTCGCCGTAAATCCATGGCTCGAGGATGCGCTCCAAGATGTGGCGGTGCTTCTCGAAGGGGATCTCGCCGACCTCGTAGGGCGCGGCGGCGATGAACAGGACGCGCGGCCGGCGTGGCCAGCTCGGCTGCCGCTCCGCGACGCGTCGGATCTCGCGGGTCAGGCAGATCGGTTCCTGCGACTGGAGGAGAAGAGATTGGCCGGAGCCGGGGAAGCCGTTCGGCGCCAGCGCCAGCTCGAAGGGCAGCAGCGCCAGCTCGGCGGCGGAGATGATGAGGCGCAGCTGCGTCAGCCGCTGGGGGGGAGGTGGCCGGCGCGCGTCGGGCTCCACGGCGCAGGGAGGGTCGCGATTGATCTCGGCGATGAGGCCGGGGATGTGGCTGAGCAGATTGCCCAGCACGCGCGCCGTGTCGGCCAGCTGGAACCGGCGCGACTCCTCGTCACGGCGATAGCTGAGCGCCTCCAGGCGGTGGAGGAACTGGTTGTGCTCGAACGGCAGCTGCACCGTGACCGCGGCGTGGTTCTCACAGAGCGCGAGGTATTGCGTCAGCGGTGAGAGCAGCTGGTTGTTCGGCGGGCCGTGCCGGAGCAGCTCGAGCGTGATCTGACGCATCCGCGGCAAGACTTCCTCGCCCGGTCGATCGCGCGGAGCGATGGGATGCTGCGCTGTCGTCACAGCGGAGCCTGCACCATTCCAGTGCCGACGTCCTGCGGATCGAACCCGGGGGCGATGCCTGCGGTCGTGCCCGAGGCGATCAGCTTCGCGGTCAGCGCGGCGGCCGTGAGGGCGCGGTTCGAAGCGAGAGACTCCGCCCACAGGGCGGCGACGCCGGCGACGTGGGGAGTCGCCATGCTGGTGCCGCTCATCGTTTCGAGCCCGCCACCGGCGCGGGCGGACACGATGTCGACGCCGGGACCGGCGACGAGCGCGCCGGTGTTGGAGAAGGAGGCGGTGGTGAACCCCGCCGGTCCTTGGCCCAGCGCTCCCACCGACACCATGCCGTCGGCCACCGCCGGCGGGCTCACCGCGATCTTGAAGTTGGGGTCCTCGTCGGTGCGGCTCTCGTTGCCGGCGGCGGCGACCAGGATGCTGGCGCGGCCGAAACCTGCCATCGCCTCGACGGTGGCGGCAAGACGTTCGAACAGCACCAAGTTGGCGCGGTAGCCCTCGAGGGCGCGAGATGTCGCGAGGGCGGGTGGGAACCCGGACTCCTGGAGGGTCTCCTGGTAGCCCGGGAAGTCCATGCCCAGCGACATCGAGATCACGTGTGCGCCTTCGCTCACCGCCCACTGGATGGCATTGACGATGTCTTCGGAGGAGCCGCCCTGATCGCCGAGGATCTTGCCGATCAGCGCCTTCTTGACGCCGGTGGCAACGCCGATGCGGGTGCCGTCCACGCTGCGGCCGAAGATCGTGCCCGCGCAGTGGGTGCCGTGGCCGTCGGTGTCTTGGGGAACGTCGGTGGTGAAGTTCCGTTGCACCAGCGACACCCCCCCGAAGGTCGGATGCGTGGCGTCGATGCCGGTATCGAGGACCGCGACCACGATTCCGTCGCCGGTGAACGAAGACGAGTCGGCCGCCACTGCCGTCACGCCCCATGCCGTCTGCGGCGCCGCCGCAGCCGCGACGCCGCGCTTCACCGGCGAGATGAGCTTCATCGGCATCACCGGCGCCACCGCCGCTATCTCACGGTCGCGCTGGCGTGCCGCCGACGCGCCGGCGCCGGCCTCCTCGACCTCGATGGCGATCCTCGTCGGCCCGGCGCTCCTCGTTCCCCTGACCTGCGGACCGGCGCCGAGAAACACACTTCGCCGCTCCGCTCCACCAATCACCCGCAGGATGACGTGACGTTCCATGGATTCATCTCTCTCCTGCAACGGCGAACCGTATTGGTGGGACCCGCCCGCACGGCGCCGGCTCCCATTCGGACGAGGCGTGAAGGCAACGCCCCGAGGATTTAGACGGACACGATTGACGGTTTTCCGTCCATGGCGGCGACGGTGGCGACCCGGATGACGATCGCCCACTTGCACATGGGCTCACCTCCTCGGCTGCGCGCGGCCTATGCCGCGCCGACGCCGTAGCGCTCGCGCAGGATGTCCAAGTGGTGCCGGCAGTGGCCGGCCAGCACGTAGACGAGCGCCCGGGTGGTGATCGGGTTGTTGTTGGCGATGCCCTGGTGGTCCCACGCTTCGCCGGTGAGGCGGCGCACGACGCCGAGGTTGACCTCGCGCAAGCGCCAGCAGCTCCGCGACCAGCTCGGCGAGCGGCCGCTCGGCGGCGCCGGAGCGCGCGGCGTACTCGTTCTCGTCGAAGCCGGGCAGCGATTGGCGCTCGCCGCGGCTGAAGCAGTAGAGGCGGTAGCCGAAGATCCGTTCGGCGTCGCCGAGGTGGCCGACGACCTCGCGCACGCTCCACTTGCCGGGGGCGTAGCGGTAGGTCTCGCGGAAGTCGACGGCGGCGGGCAGCGCCGCCAGCTCGTCGCGTTGCTGCTCCAGGGTCGCGACGACGTCGTCGACACCGGCGATCTTGGCGACGTAGCCGGCGTAGAACGACGCGTACTCGCTGTCTGCAGGCGGCTTGGTCACGTCGGCATCTCCTTGGGCTCGGGCTCGTGGCGCTGCTCGGCTCAGATCTTGTCCCAGTCCCAGATCGCGTAGGCGTCTTCCTGCGCGATCTTGTGGCCGCACTGCTTCAGGGTGAGCAGGATGTTGCCGCGGTGGTGGGACTCGTGGGCGACGAAATACGCGAGGTGGGGGACGACGCCCTTCTTCAGCGTGCGCGCCTTCCCTTCGCCGGTGACGGCGCGCGTGAAGAAGGTGGCGACCGCTGCGGCCGACGCGTCGAGCGCCTGCTTCAGCGTCTCCTTGTCGGGCTCATCCGCCGTCGCGAACACCTTCAAGCCCTTGCTCAAGTCGCGGGCGCGGTTCTCGAGGTGCCACACGCGCACGTTGTGCACGTGCGCGAATTGACGCACGACGTTGCGGCCGCCGCGCTTGGAGAGGGTGCACTTCATCCCCTCGTCGTCGATGCGGTCGACGAGGAAGAGGTTGATGCGGTTGTTGGTGTGCCACGCCTCGAGCAGCTGGCCCACCAGGTCCTGGTCGTCCATCGCCACCCTCCTGCGGTCAGCCGAGCACTTCGAGCCGCGGCACGGCGACGACGAAGCGGCCGCCCCAGTCGCGGACGTGCGCCATCTGCGCCATCACTTCGTCCTTGAGGTTCCAGGGCAGGACGAGCACGTAGTCGGGCCGCGTCTCGGCAATGCGATCGGGCGCGAAGATGGGGATGCGCGTGCCCGGCAGGTAGCGGCCCTGCTTGTGCGGGCTGCGGTCGACGGTGTAAGCGAGGAGGTCGCCGCGCACGCCGCAGTAGTTGAGCAGCGTGTTGCCCTTGGCCGGTGCGCCGTAGCCCACCACCTGCTTGCCCGCTTCGGCGGCGTCGAGGAGGAAGCGGAGGAGGTCGCGCTTGACGACGCGCACGCGGTCGGCGAAGTCGCGATAGCCGGCGAGCTCGCCGAGGCCGGCGCGTTCCTCGCGAGCGAGCAGCTCGCCGACGCGTGACTCGACGGGCCGAGTCTCGTCGCTCGCGCGGTGCGCGAAGACTCGCAGCGAGCCGCCGTGCGTGGGCACCTCTTCGACGTCGAAGACCTCGAGCCCGTGGGCGGCGAAGACGCGCCGCGCGGCGGCGAAGGAGAAGTAGGAAAAGTGCTCGTGGTAGATGGTGTCGAACTGCCCCTCGTCCATGAGGCGCAGCAGGTGCGGGAACTCCATGGTGAGCACGCCGCGCGGCGCCAGCACGGTCTCCAGGCCGGCGACGAAGTCGTTGAGCGCCGGCACGTGGGCGAGCACGTTGTTGCCTACCACGAGATCAGCGCGGATCCCCTCGGCCACCAGCTCGCGGGCGAGATCGCTGCCGAAGAAGCGCACGCGGGTGGGGATGCCGAGCTCTTCCGCGGCCTTCGCCACGTTGGCCGCCGGCTCGATGCCGAGCACCGGGATGTCGCGCTCGACGAACCAGCGCAGCAGGTAGCCGTCGTTGCTGGCGATCTCGACGACCCGGCTCGACGGGCCGAGCGCGAAGCGCTCGACGGCCATCGCCACGTAGTCGCGCGCGTGCGCCAGCCAGCTCTCGGAGTACGAGGCGAAGTAGGAGTAGTCGGAGAAGATGGCGTCGGGCGACTCGCTCTCCGGCAGCTGCACGAGCAAGCAGTGCTTGCAGACGAAGACGTGGAGTGGATGGAACGTCTCCGGCTTGGCGAGGTCGCCGGGCTCGACGTAGGAGTTGGCGAGCGGCGAGAGGCCGAGGTCGACGAAGGTCGTCCCCAGCGCGGCGCCGCAGAAGCGGCAGGTCGGCGCGGCCGGCATCGCTACGCCATCACCGCGAGGGTGGCGAAGAACGGGTCGAGCAGCGCTGCGTCGCCGCCGAGGGTGGCGCGGCCGCGCGCTTCGGCGCCCGGCATCCCCTTGGTGAGGAGGAGCCACGCCGTCTGCTCGTCGAGGCTCGCCGTGGCGGCCGGTGACGCCGCGGCGCCGCCCAGCAGCCGCCAGCCGCGCGCCTCGCGCTCGAGCGTGTAGACGTAGGGGCGCTCGCCGCACACCTCGATCGTGATGGTCGTGCCCTTCGGCGCGGCGCGGGCCGCGAAGGCGTGGGGCAGCGCGCGCAGGAAGGTGTCGAAGACGGCGGTCGAGAGCTCGGGGTCGCGCAGCGGCGGCGCGCCGACGGCGAGGCGGATCTGCTGCTGGTGCAGCCAGCGCTCGGTGAGCTCGCGGGCGACGTCGAACCACGCCAGCGAGCTCTCCTCGCCCGCCCACGAGACGGGGAAGAGGGCCGGCGACCAGGGATCGACGGCGGCGAGGTGCTCGGCGAGCTGCGGCTCCACCCAATCGAGGAGGTCGACGAGGAGGCGCGGGCTGACGCGGCGCATCGCCGTCACCCACTCGGCGTTGAGGCCGTTGAGGAAGCCGACGAGGTCGCGGTAGCCGGTCACCGGCACGGGAGGCGGCGGCAGCACGTGCGAGTCGCGGCCGGCGGAGAGGCGCCGAAGCGGCGTGTCGAGCAGGTGTGCCGCGATGTCCTTCACCGACCAGCCGCGGCAGACCGTCGGCTTCGCCCACGCGTCGTCGGGGAGCGAGCGCAGCAGCGCCACGAGCTCGTGCCCGAGCGACGGGAAGAGGTGCGCCGCGAGCGTGGGCGCAAGCGGCTGTAGGGAAGCCGAGATGGGCACTGCGGTGGGCTGCACGGCGGCGACTTTATCGCTCGCGGCGAGCGGCAGCGGCCGCTGCGCGCAGGGTGGATTGGCCGAGCCTACGCGGCTTCGCACCCGAGCCAATCGAGGCGCGCCGTTCGCGACGGTGAACCGCATTCGAGTGGCCGCCGTACCCAAGGGTCGGTTGCAGCTCTCGTCAGCCCGCGGCGCGCCGTTTCGCGACGCCGCCACTCGCGCTCGGAGGTCCGATGAAGCGCCTCGTGCCCAAGCACCCGCTCGCCATCCGCTGGTTCCACTGGGTCAACTTCCCGCTGCTGGCGCTCATGGTGTGGAGCGGCTTCCTCATCTACTGGGCCAACCAGGTCTACCGCATCGGCTGGGGCGACTACACGCTGCTGAAGATGCAGCTGTCGCCGAAGCTCTACGGGCTGCTCCACCTCAACAGCCGGCTGGCGCAGGGGATGGCGTGGCACTTCTTCCTGATGTGGCTGTTCGCCATCAACGGCGTGCTCTACGTCGGCTACACGGCGCTTTCCGGCGAGTGGCGCCACCTGGTGCCCGACCGCCGTTCGCTGCGCGAGGCCTGGCAGGTGATGCTCCACGACCTGCACCTGCGCAAGACGGCGCCGCCGCAGGGGAAGTTCAACGGCGCGCAGAAGATCGCCTACACGATGGTGGTGGTGATGGGCCTCGGCTCGCTGCTCACCGGCCTCGCCATCTACAAGCCGGTGCAGCTCAACTGGCTCACCGCGGCCTTCGGCGGCTACGAGTGGGCGCGCTTCTTCCACTTCTGGCTCACCATCGGCTACGTCGGCTTCTTCCTCGTCCACGTCGGCCAGGTGATCAAGGCGGGGTGGAACAACTTCCGAGCGATGGTGATCGGCGTCGAGGTGGTGGAGGAGCCGCCGAAGGCGACGGAGAAAGCGGCATGAGCGAGCGCGACGGCAACGAGGGCGAGGCGAGCGCCGCCAGTGCGACGGAAGGCAAGGCAGAGCGCGACACGACATCCGCCGAGGCGACAGCCCATCGCGTCGAAGGCGACGGCTCGGCTGGCGCGAGCGAAGGCGAGGCCGGCTCAGTCGAGCCGATGGCGCAGCACGGCGCCGCTGATGCCCCGGTTGTGGTCACGCCGCCGGCCGAGAGCCACGGACCTGCAATCGTGACAGCCGAAGCGGCGAGCGCCGCTCCGCCAGTGGCGTTGACACCGGCCGCGGTCGCCGACGCCGACCGCGACGTCGAGCGCGAGCTTTCCCGCCTCTCGCGCCGCGGCTTCCTCACCCTCGCCGCCGGCGGCACCGCCGCAGTGCTCGGTTGGCGCTGGTTGATCTCGCGGCCGCGCGAGAACGGCCAGGTGTGGCCGTTCCGCCGCGCGCTGCAAGCGAACGAGGCGCTGTGGTCGGCGCTCTCCGACCCGACGCGGCTCGCGCCGACCTACCCGCGCTCGGCGGCGGCGCGCCGGCCGCGCGTCAACGGCAAGCTCGGTCTCGACCGCAACGCCGATCCCGCCGCCTGGCGGCTCCAGGTCGAGGGCGCCGCGGCCGGCCCGCTCACCCTCACTCTCGCCGACGTGCAGGCGCTGCCGGCGCACGACCTCGTCACCGAGCTGCGCTGCGTCGAAGGGTGGAGCATCGTCGTCCACTGGACGGGCGCGCGGCTCTCCGACTTCATGGCTCGCTTCCCGCCGGCCGGGCGCGACGGCGCCGCCGCCGACCCGCGCCAGCCGCACCGCATGCCGCCGTTCCTCGCCCTCGAGACGCCCGGCCGCGGCTACTACGTCGGCCTCGACCTGCAGAGCGCGCTCCACCCACAGACGCTGCTTGCCTGGGCGATCAACGGCCAGCCGCTCAGCTGGGACCACGGCGCGCCGCTGCGTCTCGTGGCGCCGATGAAATACGGCGTCAAGAGCCTCAAGCGCATCGGCACGCTGCGTTACTCCTTCGTGCGGACGGCCGACTACTGGTTCGAGCGCGGCTACGACTGGTACCTGGGTCATTAGCCGCCGCTGCTATCGTCGCGCGCGGCGATGGCGACCCCCGACTTCGATGGCGCCGCGGTATTGGTGACCGGCGGCGCCGGCTTCATCGGCTCGCACCTCGTCGACGCGCTGGTCGAGCGCGGCGCGCGCGTCCGCGTGCTGGACGACCTGTCGTCAGGCAGCCGCGACAACCTCGCCCATCACGGCGGTCGCGTCGAGCTGCAAGCGGGCGACCTGCGCGACCTCGACGCCTGCCGGCACGCCTGCGACGGAGTGCGCTTCGCCTTCCACCTGGCGGCGCTCGGCTCGGTGCCCCGCTCGCTCGAGCAGCCGGCGGCGACGATCGCCGTCAACGTCGGCGGCACCGCCAACCTCTTCACCGCGGCGCGCGACGCCGGTGTCGAGCGCGTCGTCTACGCCTCGTCGTCCAGCGTCTACGGCGACAGCGCGACGCTACCGAAGCGCGAGGGAGAGGAAGGCGCGCCGATCTCGCCGTACGCGCTGTCGAAAGCGATGAACGAAGAGCTGGCGGCGACCTTCGCGCGCTGCTTCGGGCAGCAGCTCGTCGGGCTGCGCTTCTTCAACGTCTACGGGCCGCGGCAGAGCCCGCACGGGCCGTACGCCGCGGTGGTGCCGCGCTTCCTCGCCGCGATCAGAAACGATGAGCCGATGGAGATCCACGGCGACGGCGAGCAGAGCCGCGACTTCTGCTACGTCGCCGACGCCGTCGAGGCGGCGCTACTCGCCGCCGCGGGGCCGGCCGACGCCTGCGGCCGCGCCTACAACGTCGCCGGCGGCGAGCGAGTGACGCTGAACGAGCTGGCGGCGCGGCTGGCCGAGATCGCCGGCAGCGCCGTCGCCTCGGTGCACACCGCGCCGCGCGCCGGCGACGTGCGGCACTCGCAAGCCGACCTCACCGCCGCGCGCGAGCGGCTCGGCTACGCGCCGCGCGTGTCGCTGGACGAAGGGCTGCGCCGGCTCTGGCAGGCGGGCGCGGCGTCAGCGGCAGCGCCGACGGCGACGAGATAGGGCCAGCCGGCGCAGACCGGCGAGCTCCGTCGCGGTGGCGCGCTCCGCGTCAGCGCGCCGCCGCACGGCGCGCACGCTTCAGCGCCGCTTCGTCGGGTCGCCGCGGCCTTCCCACGCCCCGCCCGCCAGCGCCTCGTCCTCGCCTTCGCGCTGGAGGTCGAAGTCGAGGTTGGGCCGCCCGGCCAGGACGTGCGCCACGTCGTCGCGGTCGAAGCCGGCGTCGAGCAGCTCGCGGCGCAGCTTCGACATGATGCCGTCGAACTTGCGGAACAGGCGCCGCGGCGGCTGCGCCAGGCCGCGGGCGATCGCCGTAACCGACATACCCTGGCTGAAGCGCAGCCGCAGCAGCAGCCGCTCGCCGGCCGGCATGCGGCGCAGGCTCGAGGCAACCGCCCTCGTCACCGCCGTCTCGTCAGCGTGCTGCAACGCGTCCTCCTCGGGGTTCGGCTGCGGCGACGGCGTGCCGAGGTCGGGATCGAGCGACTGCAGGCGCGTCTGGCGGTTGCGGCGCGGCAGCTTCTCGAACAGCGCCTGGAGCTCGGCGCGCGAGGCGCCGCGGCGCTGGCCGAGCACCTCGCACGCCTCGTCGAAGCTGAGCCCCTCGCGATAGAGCTGCTCCTCGAGCGCCTGCGCCAGCGGGCCGAGCCGTGCCGCCGCCGCCGACGGCCGCCACTTGCCCCACACGTGGTTGCAGTAGTCGAGGAAGAGCCGCTGCACGACGACGGTGAGGTAGGTGCGCAGCGAGCAGTTGCGCCGCCAGCGCGCGATGATGCCGTAGTCGTTGTCGAGCACCTTGAGGCGCACGTACGACTCCAGCTCCTCGGCGTGCGTCGGGCTCAGGTGGTAGCGCTGGGCGAGGAACCCGACCAGCTCATGGATGAGTGGCAGGTTCGCGAGGAGGATCTCGCGGGGAGACTGGTCCGCAGGCACGCCGACCTCCCGACCCGTTGAACCCGTCGGCGATCTCGCGCCGCGCGGGCTATTTGAAGCAGCGACCCCGATTCTAGTGCAAGTACGGATTCCGAGTGCAAGGAGTTGCATGGGTGCACGCCTGCGCCGCGGCAAACGGGCGTTTTACTGCCAGCGGAACAGCTTGAGCGCGGCGGCGAACGGGATCACCGCCCAGGCGGCGAGGATCAGCAGCTGCGACCAAGTCGCGGGCAGCGGCGCGCCGTCGTTGACCACCATGCGCAGCGCGTCGTTGAAGGCGGTGAGCGGCAGGGCGCGGATCACCGGCTGCAGCACGGCGGGGAAGCGCTCGTAGGAGAAGAACGTCCCCGACAGCAGCCACATCGGGATCATGATCAGGTTGCTGATCCCCGAGACGCCCTCGAGCGTCTTGACGCGCGAGGCGGCGACGAGCGCGATGCCGGTGAAGGCGAAGGTGCCGATGATGCCGATGACGGCGATGGCGAGGAACGAGCCGTGCACCTCGACGCCGAAGGCGAGCCAACCGAAGAGGAGCAGGAAGGCGACCTGTACGGCGAAGAAGATGAGCCGGGAGCACATCAGGCCGACGAGGAAGTCCGGCCGCCGCATCGGCGTGGCGGCAAAGCGGCGCAGCAGCTTCCCCATGCGCATCTGCACCAGCGCGAACGAGAAGCCCCACAGCGCGCCGCTCATCAGGTTGAGGCCGACGAGGCCGGGGATGAGGAAGTCGACGTAGCGCTGCCCGGGCTCGTGCACCGGCTGCTCGTCGATGGGCACCGGGTCGCGGCGGCCGGCAGCGCGCTCGATGGCGTCCGTGGCGGCGAGCTTGGCGGTGCGCGCCTCGGCGCGCGCGGGGTCGAAGCGGAAGCTCACCGGGGGGATGGCGGGCGCGGTGGAGGAACCGACGGCGGTGCTGCTCACCGGGTTTGCACCGGTCGCGGCGTTCGCCGCGCCGGCGCCGGGGTGCGGCGTCACCAGCAGCTCCACCTTCGCCATGCGCAGCGCGCGGGCCGCCTCGGCGTTCGTCATCGTGCGGGCGGTGAGCACCGGCGAGGCGTCGAGCACCTTCACCAGCCGTGCCGCCGCTGGCCCTTCGCCGAGCACGCCCACCGGCAGCTCGGCGGGCGGCTTCGAGCGGAAGGCGAGGCCGAGCACCACCGCCATGATCACCGGGAAGGCGAACACCCAGAACAGCGCCTCGGGCTGCCGCCAGAACTCGAGCAGCCGCGCGCGCGTGATCTCGAGCAGCGGGTGGAGCGGGCGGACTTCGCGGGGACGGACTTCGCTCATCGCGCCAGCTCGTTCGTGCGTCGTTTCGCGCTCAGCCGCCGCCTCGTTCACTCATTCCGGAGGCCGCGGCCGGTGAGCTTGAAGAAGACGTCCTCGAGCGTCGCCTGGTGAGTGGTGAGGGTAGCGACGGCGAGCGTCTCGCGGTCGAGCAGCTGCAGCAGCGCCGGCAGCGCGGCGCCCATGTCGGCGATCGACAGCACCAGCACGCGCTCGCGCGGCGTCACGTTGCGCACGCCGGGCAGCGCAGCGAGCTGGTCGAGCGGCGCCTCCCGCTCGCCGGCGAGGGTGAGCTCGAGGATCTGCTCGGCCCCGAGCGAGGCGACGAGGTCAGCCGGCGCGCCCGACGCGATGACCTTGCCGTGGTCGAGGATCACCAACTGCTCGCAGAGCTGCGCCGCTTCCTCCATGTAATGCGTGGTGAGCAGCACCGTGCCGCCCTCGCGCCGGAAGTCGTCGACGATCTTCCAGATCGAGTGGCGCGCCTGCGGATCGAGCCCGGTCGTCGGCTCGTCGAGGAAGAGCAGCTCGGGATTGCCGACCAGCGCGCAGGCGAGCGAGAGCCGCTGCTTCTGCCCGCCGGAGAGCTTCTCGACGCGCGCGTGGCGCTTCTCTTCGAGCTGCACGACGCGGATGGCCTCCTCGACCGAGCGCCCGGCGGGGTAGAAGCTGCGGAAGAGGCGCAGGAGGTCGGTGACCGTGAGCTTCTCCGACAGCCGCGTCTCCTGCAGCTGCACCCCGAGCCGCCGCCGCAGCTCGCGGTCGTGCCCCTCACCCCACGAGAGCCCGAAGAGCTCGATGCGCCCCGCGGTAGGCGGCGTCAGCCCCTCGATCATCTCCAGCGTCGTCGTCTTCCCGGCGCCGTTGGGACCGAGCAGCCCGAAGCAGATGCCGCGCGGCACCTCGAAATCGATCCCGTCGACCGCCTTGACGTCGTCGTAGTGCTTCACCAGCCCGCGGCAACGCAGCGCCGGCGTCGCGTCGGAAGAAGCGAGAGGAACGGCGGCGCACATGGCCGCACATTCTGTCTTAGATCTGCTGGGAGCCGTCGGCGTAGGTAGAGTGGGCATCAGGGAAACACTGATGGGCGTTGCACACCGGTTTGCAGGAGCGCCCACGCGCCGGGCCACCGCGCTCATGGTGCTCGGTCTTGCTTTGTACTTGGCCGCCTGCGGCGACGGGAGCGGAGCAGTACGGCGGGAAGGCGAGCCGGACCTCTTTCGCGTCGCGGATACCGATGCGGACATGAATGCAGCGATCGCCAAGGCCCGCGACACTCTGGACGTCTTCCTTGCCGAATTGCAGTCCCCTCAGCCAGGCGCCCTCTACAGCATCAAGGCGCGCTTCGACGATGGCGAAGACACGGAGCACATTTGGCTCGTCAACCTCGCGCTGTCGGACTCCGTGCTCGTCGGGGAGGTCGACAACGAGCCCGAACGGATCAGGACGGTCTCGCTGGGCCAGCGCGTGGTCGTCGCTCGCGAAAAGGTATCGGACTGGATGATCGTCTCGAACGGCCGCTACCAGGGCGGCTATACGGTTCGCGTACTGCGCGATCGTCTCTCCCCTGCCGAGCAGCGGCGCCTGGACGAAGTGATGGGCGCGAAACCGAATTGATCAACCTCGACAACGCACAGCGGGAGGCTCTATGAAGCGGACCAGCCGGGTGATGCTGATTGCTTTGGCTCTTGCATTCTGCATTTCGTTGCCTTCGGTCGCGGATCCTGCGCCGCCGGCGCCAGCCGCTGCTGCCACGCCGGAACAGCTGGCGAGGAAGCTCATCGATCTCACGGGTGGTGGCAGTCTTGGCAAGCAGGTCATGGGGCAAATGCTGGATATGTTCCGTACCTCCAACCCATCGTTGCCTGACGAGTTCTGGACGGAGGTCATGGCGAGCGTCGACGAAGACGAGCTCGTGGACCTGGCGGTGCCCATCTACGTGAAGAACCTCACGGTCGACGAGATGCAAGCTGCCATTGCCTTCTATTCGACGCCGCAGGGTCGGTCGTTGGTCAGCAAGCTTCCCGTCATCATGCAGGAGTCGATGACGGCCGGCCAGAAGTGGGGCGAACAGCTGGGCAGGCAGATCTACGAAAAGATCACCAAGTACAAGCAATCGCACCCTGAGGCCTGATCGCTCGTCGCGGCGGACGACACCCGCGCTTTGCGCGGCTAGTCCCTCAGCGCCCGTCGCTCGGCTTCTGTAGACGCTCCAGGCGCTGCTCGGCGCTCTGGCGGATGGCGTCGCGCCGGGCTTGCGGCGTCGTGGTGTCGGCGGCGAGGAGAGTGAGCGCTTTGCGGCTCGCTTCGAGCGCCTTGTCGCGGGCGCCGGTGGCCTCGTAGCCGTCGGCGAGGCTGTCCCAGACGTTGGCCGAGCTGGCGAAGGTCTCGGCGTTGAGGGTGAAGAGCGACAGCGCGTCGGCCGCGCGGCCGCGGGCGAGGAGGGTGTAGCCGGAGAGGTTGATCGTGCGCTCGATGTCGGGCGTGCCGTGGCCGGCGGCGAGCAGTTGGCGGGCGCGCGGCAGGGCGCCGGCGAAGTCTTCGACCAGCGCCTCGCCGATCTGCCGCTCGTCGAGACTGCCCGGCGCGGCGGCGAGCCGCTCGGCGGCCACGCTCTTCTCCGGCAGCCCCAAGCTCGCCGGCATCGCCGCCAGGCGCGAACGCGCCGCGGCGTCGCCCTTCAGGTGCGCGTCGAAGAACCAGAGCGTCGCGTGCTGCCAGGCGGTGAACGCCTGCGCCACCGCTTCCTTCGCCTCCGGTCGCAAGCCGACGAGGGTCGTCGCGTAGCCGATCGAGGCGAAGTCGAGGTGATTGAGAGCGGGCGCCTCGAAAACGAGATTCGTGCGCTCGGCGTTCTGCATCGTCGACCACAGGTCGCCGGTTTCCTGCGGCACCCACTCGCGGCGGATCATGTGGAGCACCGGCACGTGCACGCGCGCGGGTTCGTAGTAGGGCATCGCCGCGTGCTCCGTCGCGCCGTCGTCGCCGAAGAGGAGGATCGAGTCCTGCGAGACGACGGCGCGCACCGCCGGGTTGCGCATCGCCTCGCCGATCGCCCAGCGGCCGCCGGCGGAGAAGCCGGTAACGCCGATCACCGCCGTGTCGGCGGACGGCAGGCGCGCCACCTCGGCGAGCAGGAAGTCGAGGTCGCGCGACTTGGCGTCGTAGTCGGCGCGCGTGGGCGCGTTGTCGGCGAAGGAGAGCGTGGCCGGGATGCGCGGCAGGATGGCGACGACGTAGCCGTGGCTCGCCAGGTGCTCGGCGCTCGCCTGGTAGAGGGCGGGCGAGCCGAGGCTCCAGAGGATGACGGGGAACTTGCCGGCGGCGGGCTTGGCGTCGCGATGAGCCGCGGTGGGCAGAGCGAGCAGCTGCGAGCGCTGCTCGGCATTCGCGGGCCGCGCCAGCTCGAAGGCGAAGTAGGCGGCCTCGCCGCGCCGCGCGCGCTCGGCGGCGGGCAGCGTGAAGTCCTGCTCGGAGCCCATCAGCGCCACGTAGTCGGCGAGCCGCATCGCCGCGCCGCTGCCCGCCTGCGCCGGGTACCAGACACCGATCTGCAGCGGCCGCGCGACGTCGATCGCGCGCGGTTTGCCGTCGAGGTCGAAGGGGAAGCGGTACGGCCGCGACGGATCGCGCCGCTCGAGCACCTGGAAGCCGACGGCGTGCGGACCGCTCTCGAGCCCGCCCCAGAGCGGCGATGGTGCGGCGCCAGCAGCAGGCGCGGCGTTGGCGGCCGTTGCGCCGGCAGCACGTGCGGCGGTCG
Organism: Thermoanaerobaculia bacterium; assembly: GCA_963846495.1. Lineage (GTDB taxonomy): Bacteria > Acidobacteriota > Thermoanaerobaculia > Multivoradales > JAIOJS01 > DASYQD01. The sequence continues at coordinate 20,982 of CAWJWP010000001.1, forward strand.
GCGCCAGCGTGATGGCGACGCAGGCCATGGCGAGGACGACGGTGGCGAAGGCGAGGCGTGGAACGGCGCAGCGGCGCATGGGATCTCCTCCGCGTTGGGTGTGGTTCACAGCAGGTTCGCGATGGTGAGCACGAGCCGCCGGCGCTCCGCGCCGCGCTGCACATCGAGCGCGTGGGCGCCTTCGCGGCCGGCGACTTTCCAGAACTCCTTGCGGGTGAGGATGCCCGGCGGCGCGCCGGCGATCGCCGTGATCACGTCCTCGGCCACGAGGCCGGCGCGGTCGGCGGCGCCGCCCGGGCGCAGCGCGACGACGCGCAGCCCAGCCGGCACCTCGACGAGCAGCGCCTGCAGGACGTCGTGCCGGAAGGGATCGGCGAGCCGCGCCGTCGGTCGCAGCAGCAGCCGCGAGCGGGGGTAGTCGATGGTGACGTGGAACCGCGACAGCACGCCGCAGCCGAGGATGCCGTCCCAGGAGTGGTGGGCGCCGAAGCTGCCGGCGCCACCGGCGTCGTCGGGCTTGCCGAGGGCGACGATCGGCCGCGCGAGCTCGAAACTGGCGAGCCGCAGCGAGCGCCCGCGCGCGAGGGCGAGCGGGCTCCTGCCGCCGCCGACGCTGCCCGTCTCGACGGCGCCCAGCCGGCCGGCGCGAGCGAGCAGCCGGTGCTCGGCCACGAATGGGGTGTTGAGGATGGCGGTCGTCCCGGCGCCGGTGTCGACCATCAGTGTCGCCTCGATCGGCGCGCCGTCGGCGAACGTCAGCGTCGCTGGCACCGTCGGCATGCGCTCCTCCACGAAGCGCAACGGCACCGCCGTCGAGTCGGGCTGCGCGCGGTCGCACTCCGGTGTCCACAGGCGGAGGCGATGCGCCGTGAAGTCGACCTCGACGACGAAGCGGCTGATCCACGGCCAGCCGAGGAAGCCGTCGGCGTGGCGCATTGGCCGCGACTTGGTAGCGAAGCTCTGCTCGCCGACGGCCGCCTTGCCGACCGCGACGCGCACGCCGTGCACGTGGCGGACGACGAACGAGGTGCTGGCGTCGGCGCGCCGCACCGGCGCCGAGGGCTCGAGGCCGAGCTCCGCCGCCACCTCGCTCCACAGGTAGCTCTCGTAGGCGCCGGTGTCGAGGATCAGCCGCCGCGGCGCGCCGCGCCCGAGGTCGGCATCGACGACGATCTGGCCGCTGCTGCCATCGAACGGCACCTCGTCGACGAGGCGACACGCCGTCGCTGCGTCGGCGGTGCCCTCGGCGCGGGCGCACGCGGCGCCGGTCGCGGCAACGAGCAATGCGGCCACGGTCAGCATCGAGTGCCCGAGTGACTGGAGCATCGCGGCGAGCCTTCCGTCACCGGCCAAAGAACTGCACGATGTTGCCTCGGTCTTTCACGCCGAAGGTGCGCGCGGGTGCGCTCGCTCGTCTGCTTGTTCACGGCGCCGGGTCGCGCGGCGCCTGGCAGGGCGGCGCGCTGTCGAGCACGACGCGCCACTTGCCGTCAGGGTCGCGGCGCCAGGTCGAGGTGAAGGCGCCGGTCCACTTGCCGCTGGGGTCGAAGACGGGGCCCGCGGTCGAGCCCAGGTTCCCGGTCACCATCGAACGCGACGGGCGCCAGCTGAAGGGCGCCACCGGGCCGGCCATCATCATCTTCGTCCACGCCTCGAGCACCTGCTGCTTCCCGCGCAGCATGCGGTTGGCCCCGACGAAGAGCGCGTCGTCGGCGAGGAACGACGCGAACTTCTCGGGATCGCGCGCCGCGAACGAGGCGGCGAACGCCTCCTCGTTGCGCCACAGCGCGCGCTCGTCCTCGCTGAGCTCGGGCGGCGGCGGTTGCGGCGTGGCGGGCGAGGTTGCGGTCGACGTTGCGGGCGACGCTGCTGCCGTCGTCGGCGCGGTCGTCGGCTTCGTTTCGTCCGCTTGCGCCGCGCCGGCGATCGCGACGAAGGCGAGCAGAGCGATCGACGAGCTGAGGCAGACGCCGGTGCACGCGAGCGGACGGCGGCGCACGGCTGACGCGAGAATGTCGGGCATTCGAATCCTCCGGGAGCGTTCGCGCGCGTCACGTCGCGCGTCGCGGTTGGTGGCGTCAGGGTAACGCTTCCGCGGCAGCGGCTCGGCGCGATGTGACGGCCGGCCCGCATGTCGGCGCGGGCGGCGCCGCTTGCGTCGCCGGCGGCGGCGATGAGGCCCGTTGCACGAGCCCGCGCCCAGCGACGCTCCACATGCCGGCCGTATCATCGCGCCAGTGTCCGTAAACGACGTTCTGGCCCGGCGGCCCGCGCTTCGCCGTGCGCTGCCCTGGCTGTTGCTCGCCGGCGTGTCGACGCTCGTCGGCTTGTTCTTCACCAGCCAGGTCTACGCCAACCCGGAAATGCGCCGCTTGATCCCCTTCAAGCGTGCGCTGGCGATCAACCTCACGTACTACTGGTTCTGGGGGGCCGCGGTGCCGCTGGTGGTGGCGCTCGGACGGCGCTTCCGCTTCGACGCCGGCCGTTGGGGCCGCGCCGTCGCCGTTCACTTGCTGGCGAGCGCCGCCATCTCGGCGGCGATCATCGTCGCCACGGAGGTGGTGCTCACCGGCCTGCTCGAAGTCCGCAAGGCACCGCTGCTCGAGGTCTTGCGCTACGCCTTCGCCGCCAACTTCCACTCGCTCTGGCCGACCTACTGGCTGATCCTCGCCGGCTTCTACGCCTTCGATTACTACGTCAAGTTCCGCGACCGCGAGGTGCGCGCCTCGCAGCTCGAGGCGCGGCTCGCCGAGGCGCAGCTGCGCGCCCTGCGCATGCAGCTGCAGCCGCACTTTCTCTTCAACACGCTCAACTCGATCTCGTCGCTCATGTACCACGACCTCGAGGCGGCGGATTCGATGATGACGCGGCTCGCCGACTTCCTGCGGCTGACGCTGGAGAGCGAGGGTACGCAGGAGGTGACGCTCGGCCGCGAGCTGGAGTTCGTCGAGCGATATCTCGAGATCGAGCGCATCCGCTTCGAGGACCGCCTCGCCGTCGAGCTCGACGTCGAGGAGGCGGCGCTCGCCGGGATGGTGCCGAGCCTGGTGTTGCAGCCGCTGGTCGAGAACGCGCTCCGCCACGGCATCGACCGGCGGCCGGAGGGCGGCCGCATCGCGCTCCTGGCGCGGCGCGAGGCCGGCAAGCTGCGCCTCACCATCAGCAACGACGGCCCCGCCGGGGCGGCGGCCGAATCGAAGGAACGGCAGCGCGTCGGCCTCTCTAACACGCGGGAGCGGCTGGCGCAGCTCTACGGCGGCGGCTACCTGCTGCGCTTCGAAGAGCGCACCGAGGGCGGCGCCGTGGTCACCCTGGAGCTGCCTTGGAGGACGAAAGATGCGGCTCAAGACCTTGATCGTCGACGACGAGCGGCTGGCGCGCCAGAAGCTGCGCACGCTGCTGCAGCGCCATAACGACGTCGAGCTGGTGGGGGAGTGCGCCGACGGCGACGCGGCGCTCGCCGCCATCTCGCGGCTGCAGCCGGAGCTCGTCTTCCTCGACGTGCGGATGCCGGGGCGCGGCGGCTTCGAGGTGGTCAAAGGCCTCGGCCCCGGACCGGCGCCGCACGTGGTGTTCGTCACCGCCTACGGCGACTACGCGGTGGAGGCGTTCGAGGTCGAGGCGGTCGACTACCTGCTCAAGCCCTTCGACCGCGAGCGCCTCGATCGCGCCATGGTGCGCGTGCGCTCGCGCATCGGCGAGCCGGGCAAGGCGCTGGCGCGGCTGGGCGATCTGGTGATGCGGTTGGAGGGCGCGCTGGCGACGGTGCGTGCGGCGGCGCCGGCGGCGGCGAACGGCGGCGCGGGTGCTGCGGCGCATGCGGGTGGGTCGGCGTCGGCGGGTGCCGCGTCGACTGCGCCGGCGGCCCCCGCACAGCCGCTGCTGCCGGCGCTCGACCGCGTGGCGGTCAAGAAGGACGGCCGCACGCTGCTCGTCCCGACGCAGGAGATCGACTGGATCGAAGCGGTCGACAAGTACGTCCGCCTGCACGCCCGCGGCGTGCGCTACCTCCACCGCGAAGCGTTGTCAGCCCTCGAGCGCCGCCTCGACCCCGCCCAGTTCCTCCGCATCCACCGCGGCGCCATCGTCAACCTCCGCCGAGTCCGCGAAATCCACCCCGGCGTCGGCGACGAGCCGACTGTGGTTCTCGCCGATGGAACGCGCCTACCGTTGTCGAGAAGGTACCGAGCTAGGTTGCGGGCTCGCGGGTTGCCGGTGTAGCGGGGAGAATGGTGAAGCTCCAGATTGTCCTTGACCAGAGCGAAGAAGGCGGCTTCACGGTGTACGTGCCGTTGCTCCCTGGATGTATTAGTGAAGGTGAGACTGCTGAAGAGGCGGTCACTAACATCCGCGAGCAATCGAGCTGTATCTAGAGCCGGTCGAGTAGCTCCTCGGGCGATTCTCGAAGCCGAAGCGCGTATCCTTCGCGCGCTATGACCGGGAACGGCTCGCCGTGGGTGGTGGTGCGCGTCGACGGCGAGGCGTTTGCCGACGTCGTGACGTGGCCGCGGCTCGCCGCTTCGTTGCTCGCTGGGCGTGAGCGCGGTGAGCGCACGTTAGTGGTGTGCGCGCCGCTGCCCAGGCTGGAGGTGGAGGCGCTGCTGGCGGCGCTGAGCGAGGGTGGGCACGAGACGGTCCTGCGCGATCTGGCGGATCGGCTGCAGCGGTTGGGGGTGCCGCTCGACGAGCCGCCGCCGGCCGGGACGCAGGAGCTGCTCGGCGAGGTCGGGCGCATGCTCGCTGGCGCCCATTTGCTAGGCGAGGCGGGGCCGCGAGCGCGAGCGCGGCTGGGGGCGATGGCGTGTGCGTTGCCGGTGCCGCTGCTTGCGGCGTGGCTGCGGCGGATCGGCATCGAGGCGGCCGCCGTCGATCCGCGCGAGCTGCTCGCCGCGGTCGATCCCGGCGACGACGGGCGCAGCGGCGCGCCGTCGCCACGCATCGCGGCCGATGTCGATGCGGAGCGCCGTTTCCTCGCCGCCGACTGCGTCGAGCAGGCGCCGCCCGAGCTCGAGGCGCGGCTGCGTGAGCTGCCGGCGGTCGTGGTCACCGCCGGCGGGCCGGCGCGCGGCGCCGACGGCGGGCCGGTGCTCGTCGAAGGGGGTGCCGACCGCACCGCGGCTTGTCTCGCGGCGCAGCTCTCGGCGTTGCGTTGCGAGGCGTGGGGAACGGCGCCGGGGCTCTTCACCGCCGATCCGCACGTGGTGCCGTCGGCGCGGCTGTTGCGCTCGCTCGCTTACGAGGAGGCGGTCGAGTTGCTCACCACCGGGGCCCGCGGCTTTCACCCGCGTGGCATCGGGCCGCTGCGCCGCGCCGGCGTGCCGTTGCGCTTTCGCGACGCCGGCGCGCCCGAGGTCGACGGCACCGAAGTGATCGCGCATGGCGGCGGCGCGACGCCGCGGGTCAAGGCGGTGGCGCGGCGCGGTGGCGTCATGCTGCTCTCGCTCGAGACGGCCGGTATGTGGCAGCGTGTGGGCTTCCTCGCCGACGTCTTCGCGCGCATCGCGCGGCACGGGCTGTCGGTCGATCTGGTGTCGACGGCGGAGGCGAATGTCACCGTCTCTTTCGACGCCGCGCCGGGGCCGGTCGACGCGGAGCGGTTGGAGGCGCTCGCGGTCGAGCTGGCGCCGTTCGGCCGCGCGCGCGTGCTCGGGCCGTGCGCGGCGGTGACGCTCGTCGGGCGGCAGATCCGCTCGATCCTCCATCGCCTCGGGCCGCTGCTCGAGGCGTTCGAGGAGCAGCCGGTGCACCTGCTGACGCAGGCCGCGACCGACTTGAACCTCACCTTCGTCGTCGACGAGGAGCAGTCGCTGCGGCTCGTGCGCGAGCTGCACGAGCTGCTGCTGCGCCGGCAGGGCGAGGACGAGATCCTCGGGCCGACGTGGGAGGAGCTGCGCGGCGAGCGCAGCGCCGATCGCAGCGCGACGAGCGCGGGCGATGCGGCCGGCGCGGCGACATCTTGGTGGCGCAACAAACGCGAAGCGCTCCTCGCCGTCGCCGCCGAGCAATCGCCCGTTTACGTCTACGACCGCGACTCACTCGCCGAGGCCGCCGCGCAGCTCGCCTCGCTGTCGACGCTCGACCGCGTCCTCTACTCGGTCAAGGCCAACCCATACTCCGGCGTGCTGCGCGTCTTCCACGAAGCCGGCCTCGGCTTCGAGTGCGTCTCGCCGGGCGAGCTCGCGCACCTCTTCCAACTCTTCCCCGACCTCCAGCCCGAGCGGGTCCTCTTCACCCCCAACTTCGCGCCGCGCGTCGAGTACGACGACGCCTTCGCGCGCGGCGTGCGGGTGACGCTCGACAACCTCTGGCCGCTGCTGCGCTGGCCCGAGACCTTCGCCGGCCGCGAGCTCTTCCTGCGCCTCGACCCCGGGCACGGCCGCGGACACCACCGCCACGTGCGCACGGCAGGCACGCACTCGAAGTTCGGCATCCCGCTCGACGAGGTCGACGAGACCGCCGACGCATTGCGCGCGCATCGGCGGCCGCGTCGTCGGCCTGCACGCGCACGCCGGCAGCGGCATCCTCGACCCGGAGGCGTGGCGCGAGGTGGCGGCGCGGCTGCTGCAGGCGGCCGAGCGCTTCCCCGACGTCGAGGTGCTCGACCTCGGCGGCGGTCTCGGCGTCGGCGAGCTGCCGCAGGACCGGCCGCTCGACCTGGCGCGGCTCGACGCCGCCCTCGCCGAGGTGAAGGCCGCCTTCCCGCGCTACCGGCTCTGGCTCGAGCCTGGCCGCTTCCTCGTGGCCCGCGCCGGCGTGCTGCTCGTGCGCGTGACGCAGCTCAAGGGCAAGGGCGAGAGCCGCTACGTCGGCGTCGACACCGGCATGAACTCGCTCATCCGGCCGGCGCTCTACGGCGCCTACCACGAGATCGTCAACCTGACGCGTCTCGACGAGCCGCCGGTGCAGGTGGCCGACGTCGTCGGCCCCATCTGCGAGAGCGGCGACGTGCTCGGCGCCGAGCGCCGGCTGCCGGCGACGGAGGAAGGTGACGTGCTGCTCGTCGCCCACGCCGGCGCCTACGGCCGCGCCATGAGCAGCTGGTACAACCTGCGCGAGCCGGCGGCCGAGCGGCTGCTGGAGTGAGGGATCGCGCGGCCGCCGACCAGGGTGGCGGTCTCATGTAGCGGACCGCCGCGCGCCGGCGGAGTAGGATCATCGTGGGTTCGTCTCATGCGATCGCTGCGCGCCGCTCTCACTCGTACCGTCGGCCTCCTCCTCGCCGTGATGGCGGCAGCTGGGCCGGCCGCGGCCGAGGTGGAGAAGGAGACGGATCTCGTACGGCTCGTCTCGCCGCGGCCCGGCGCGACGCTCGTCGGCGGCTCGGCGCTGGTGCTCGAATGGCAGCCGGGGCCCGGCCTCGCGGCCCTGCGGCACGCCGAGGAGTGGGAGGTCTTCCTTTCGCTCGATGGCGGGCGCACCTTCCTGTCGCGCATCACGCCGCACCTCGACATCCGGATGCGGCGCGTCACCGTGCACGTGCCGCGGCTGCCGAGCAACGACGTGCGGCTGCTCCTCCGCATGGGCGACGAGCGCGACGAGCGCGAGCAGCTCCTCCCCGGCCGCTACCGCATCGTGCTGGATCATGCCGCGATCGCCGACGTGGCGGTCGCGACAGTCCGCTGCCCGGCGAGGCGGCGCGGCCCGGCGCGCCCGGCGTCGTCGTCTGGGTGGAGGGCGAGCGTGACGGCTCGCATTGGCAGGAGTACGAATCGGAGCGCACCGGCATGGCGTGGGAGCCCGCGTTCGCGCCCGGTGGCGGCGCGCTGTTTCTCGTCGGCCCGTTGCCCGCGCCGGCCCCCAAGCTCGTGCGTACCGCGCTCGTCGTCTTGACGACGCGATCGTCGGCGACGGCCGCGTCACGCGCTGAAGCGCCGCTCGCCGAGGCGCCGGCGCCGCAGCTCTCCTCGCTCTGCCGACGGAACGTGTGAACGCGCGCGCCCGGTGGGCGCGTCGATCGCTCGCGGCGCAGCGCCGCCGTCCGCGCTCGCGTGGGGCGCGGCGGATCGTCGCTGCGCGACCGGACCGTCGCCGCTCTTTCGAACACGGAGCGCGGCACTCCGTTGCGTTCCGGAGGCCATTACCAATGCATCGTCACGTTCTTCTTCCACTCGCGCGAGCGGTCGTGCCGCCGTCGGCGCGCTCGCGGGCGCGGCTCGTTCAGCTTGCCGCGTTCGTCTCCGTGCTCTGCGTGCTCGCGTCCTCGCCGGTGGCTGCCGCGCGCCTGCAGGCCCGCCTCCTGCTGCCCGACGGCCAGCCGGCGAGCGGCTACACCGTGTCGGTCGTCGGCCAGCCGGTGACCGTGCCCTGCGATCCAGACGGCCGCTTCGTGCTCGACCCGGCGCCGCGGCCGCCGTTCTCGATCGTCGCCGCGGGCCCCAACGGCGAGGTGTCGGCGCCGTTCGAGATCACCACGGTCGAGAGTCTCACCGAGATCACCCTGCCGCCGATCGCGCGCGACAGCGTCACCGTCGTCTCCGGCGTGGCGCCGACGCTCGACACCCTGCCGGCAAGCGCCGCCACCGTCGTCACCCTCGAGGAGCTCGAGCAGCGGGCGCCGCAGCGCCTCTACCAGGTGCTCGAGTCGGTGGCCGGGGCCTCCAAGCTCGGCGATGGCGCCGACAGCGTGCCGGCGCTGCGCGGCCTGGCGCGCGGGCGCACGCTCATCCTGCTCGACGGCGCGCGGGTGTCCGCCGAACGCCGCGCCGGGCCCTCGGCGACTTTCGTCGATCCCGAGAGCCTCGCCTCGGTCGAGGTGCTGCGCGGGCCGGGGTCGGTGGTCTACGGCTCCGACGCTTTCGGCGGCGTCATCAACGCCGTCACGCGCGATCCCGACCCCACCGGCCTCGGCGTGCGCTTCGGCGTCGAGGCATCCGGCGGCGCGCTCGATCAGCAAGCGGCCTACCTCGCCGGCTCGGCCGATCTCGGCGGCGGCCAGCTGCTCGCCGAAGGGCACTGGCGCACGGCCGATGACACCGAGGCGGGCGATGGCGTGCCGATCTTCAACTCCGGCTTCGACGGCAAGGGCGGCGCGCTGCGCTACCTGCACGACCTCGGCCCCGGCCGGCTGCGCGTGGGCGTGGCCGCGGACCGCATGGAGGACCTCGGCAAGGCGGCGATCGACTCGCGGCAGATCAAGGCGATCTATCCCGAGGAGACGTCAGACCGCCTGGTGGCGAGCTGGATCGGCGCGCCGGGTGGCAGCTGGGACAGCCTCGAGTCGTCGCTCTTCTACGGCCGCTACAACATCATCCTCGACCGCGACCGCACGCCGACCCCGACCTCCAACCGGCGCATCGACCGCGCCGACACCGACGCGCGCGACGCGAGCTTCCGCGTTTTGGGCGCTCGCTCGCTCGCCGGCGGCCGGCTGCAGCTGGGGGCCGATGCCTGGTCGCGCTTCTCGTTGCATGCGATCACCGGACGCGTCGACTTCGCGGCTGACGCGACGACGGTGACGAACCGCACCGAGGTGGTGTCGGTGGAAGATGCGCGGCAGCTCACCACCGGCCTCTTCGCGACGTGGACGCGGCCGCTCGGCGCCGCCACCTCGCTCGGCATCGGCCTGCGCGGCGACCGCAGCGAGACGAAGAACGAGGGCGGCTTCTTCGGCGACCGCTCGCAGGAGCACACGGCGCTGTCGGGCAACGTCGCGCTCACCTGGAGCCCACGCGCCAACTGGACGAACACCGTCCAGGTCGCGCGCGGTTTCCGCTCGCCGACGCTCTCCGACCGTTACTTCCGCGGCCCTTCGGGGCGCGGCTTCGTCACCGGCAACCCGGACCTCGACCCCGAGACCTCGCTGCAGCTCGACCTGGCGAGCCGCTGGACGCGCGGCCGCAGCGCGCTCGGCGTCTACGCCTACCGCTACCAGATCGACGACCTCATCGAGCGCTTCGGCTCCGGCAACGACTTCCTCTTCCGCAACCGCGGCAAGGCGACGATCGAAGGGCTCGAGGTCGAGGCGCAGACACCCATCGGCGCCGGCTGGACGATCGAGGCGGGCGCCGCGTATGCCGACGGCGAGACCGACGGCGGCGCCGAGATCGACGACATCGCGGCGCCCAACGGCTGGACGACCCTCCGCTGGGCTTTCGACCGCGGCTACGTCTTCGGCCGGGTGACCACCTTCCGCGCCCACGACGAGCCGGGCCCGACCGAATTCGCGCGCCCGGCCTTCACCGTCTTCGACCTCGGCGGCGGCTGGCGCTTCACCGAAACGCTCGAGCTGCGGCTGGCGGTCCGCAACGCGGCCGACAAGCTCTACACGGCGGCCGCCGACAACGCCGCCGACCACGCGGTCGGCCGCAGCATCACGTTGGCGCTGAGCGGAAAGCTGTAGCGCGAAGCGTGCGCTCGGCCACGGCAGTTTTGTCGCGGCCGAGCTCGCTGCACTACGCCTACGGAGTCTTGGCGCTCCACTTGGGGAGGATGGGGACCTCGAAGCCGTCGTTGAAGACGGGGTAAGTGCGCGCGCAGTCGCCGGTCCAGGTGTAGCGGTTGCCGGCGGCGATCATCTGGAAGTCGGCGGCGCTGATGAGGTCGAGGTCGTTGGGGGAGAGGTCGACGTCGGGGTCGTCCCACTTGGCGACGGTGAAGCGGTCGCTCTGCGCCGTCCAGGCCAGGTTGCCGCCGTCGCTGAGCAGGATGCCGTACTTCTGCATGGCGCGGGCGACGATGCGCGCCGCTTCGTTGGGCAGGTTCTGGAGCGGGTAGTCGGCGCGCAGCCGCAGGCGAGCGCCGTAGGGCGGCGCCTGGAGTGGGCCGCTCGTCGGGCCAGTCGAGTGCGTGGCCGGATGCACGTAGACGCCGTCGCGGATGCGGTTGTTGGGGAGCACGAAGCGGATGGCGTGGTCGATGTGCCCGGCCCTGATCTCGTCGGCGTTGAAGAGCAGCGGCGCGATGGGGAAGCCGGCGCCGTCGGCGCTCGAACAGTCCTGGCCGCGGCCGCTGGGACCGTAGGTGTTGCGCAGGTCCCAGACGACGGCGCAGCCGGCGAGGAACTGCGCCTGGCTCGGGCCGGTGATGTCGGCGCGCCACATCTCGAACAGCGTTTGGCTGGAAGGATGGACGACGAGCAGATGGCAGTCGCCGTCCTGCGTGCAGGCGTAGCCGGGCTCTCCTTCGATGGCGCCGCCCGCCGGCACCGGGAACGGCACCTCGTCGCAGTCGGGGTCCCAGAACTCGTTCTGCGCCCGCTTGGCGGTGAACGCGCGGAACGGCGTCGCCGCGCTCGCCTCCACCACCTCGAGCGAGAAGTCGATCTGGTTGTTGCCCCACCCCTGCGGACCTTGCGAGGGGCTGTTGGTGGTGCTCTGGCTCGCCAGCCAGGCGATCACCGTCGCCGACTCGGGGTCGACGGGAGCGTTGGTGACGTCGCGCGTCCACTCCGAGTCGGCGGGGAAGTAGGGGTGGTGCCCCGCGGGCGGCTGCGCCGCGGCGACGCTGGCGATCAGCGCGCCGGCGAGCACGAGCAATGAATATCGCCGTCGTCGGGCGCGGTCAGCGCGTGCGGCCATCGGCGCGAATGTAGCCGACGGCTCGAGGACGCGGTGCGACCGATTGCACACGCCGGCGCGCCAGCCGCGCCGCCATGCGATTGCGCACGAAACGCACCCAGGGCGACCAGCGGGCCGGGCGCGGCAGGGCGCCGGTGAGCGCCTCTTCGGCGTTGTCGAGCAGGTCTTCGAGGCAGGCGTCATGCAGCCAGCGGATGGCGAGCGGCCAGGTGAGTCGCGTGCGGCCGCGCAGGCGGACCACCATCTCGTGGCTGACGACGCAGCCGCGGTCGCCATCGTCGTCGACGCGGAAGGTATGGGTGCCGACGACCCCCATCGTGGGGCCGAAGGTGAACTCGACGCGGCGGCCCGGCTCATAGGCGCTGACGTGGTAGCGGATGGGCCCGTGACCGCCGGCGCTGCCGACCTGAAGTCCGCGGTCGAGGCGAAGCGCCGGCCAGGCGCCGGCGGGCCACAGCGCGTCGTCGGGCGATCCCAGGTGGTCGAGCAGGACTCCGGCGGCGGCGGCGGGGCGAGGGATGCGGCGCGCGTGGAAGTTCCTCATGGTGGTCTCCTTGGGTCGGTGCCATACGGTAGCGTATGGTGCGAAGCGGATCGTAACATACGCCACCGTATGGCAACCCCACCGCGCACTCCGCTCGACCGTGATGCCTGGGCGGCGGCGGCGCTCGAAGCGCTCGCCACCGGTGGCTTGGCCGCTGTCGCCGTCGAGCCGCTCGCCGCGGCGCTGGGCGCCACCAAGGGCAGCTTCTACTGGCACTTCCCCAACCGCGAGGCGCTGCTCGCCGCCGCCCTCGAGCGCTGGGAGCGGCAGCACACCGACGCCGTGATCGCGCGCGTCGAGCAGGAGCCGGACGTCGAGCGCCGCCTGCGCTACCTCTTCGGCGCCGTGGTCGGCGCCGCCGCCACCGACCGCGTCGAGCTCGCCCTCCTCGCCAGCAGCGAGCACCCGCTCGTCGGCCCGGCGTTGCGCCGCGTCACCGAGCGCCGCATCGCCTACGTCGCGGCCCTCTTCGAGCGTCTCGGCTTTCCACCCGCAGAAGCGCGCCGCCGCAGCCTCATCGCCTACACCACTTACCTCGGCCACGCCCAGCTCGCCCACACCGTCCCCGGCCTGCTGCCCGACACCAAGCCGCAGCGGCGCACCCACCTGGACGACGTGATGACCGCCCTCACCGGACGCCCGCCGGAGACCCCATCGGCGGCGTCACGGGGGCGAAAGAAGCAGGCCGACCGGCGGCGCAAGAGCAGCCGCTCGTAGGGGCGAGCGCCAGCCGTCGGCCTCCTCGCACGGAACGGCTCTTGCTGCGCGCGGCGCCGTAAACGGCGTTACGGCACCAGCCGCACGGTGCCTTCGCCGACGCCGACGTCGAGGACGACGCGCGAGCGGCCGGTGCCGTCGCGCCAGTCGATCTCGTTGCCGAGGAAGAGGAAGCCGCTGTGGTGGACCTGCTCGCGGCGCGGCCGCATCTCGGCCTCGCCGACGCCGACGTCGATGGCGACGCTGCGCACCACGTCTTCACGCATGACGATCTCCGCCTCGCCGACGCCGAGGTCGACGGTGACGTCGCCTTCGACGCCGTCGATCTCCAGCTCGCCGACGCCCATGTCGACCTGCAGCGACAGCGCCGCGGGCATGATGATGCGCAGGTCGACCTCGGGGCGATGGATGCCGCGCCGCTCCTCGCGGTCGTAGCCGGCGACCTTGAGGCGCAGGTCGTCGCCGCCGTGGGTCGGCACCAGCATCATGCGGCTGGCGCGATCGCGGCAGCGGCGCTGGTCACGCTCGCAGCGCAGCTTGAGGTGGGCCTCGATCTGGTTGCCCTCGCCGACCTCGACGTGGAGCTCGCCCACCGAGACGTCGAGTCGCAGGGTGCGTGCGTCCTCGAGCGGGAAGCTCTTCGATTCCTCGTTGACGACGACGTCGCGGTCGGCGAGCGCCGGCGCGGCCGTGCCGGCGAGGAGCAGCAGGGCGGGAAGCCAAACGGTCGGTCGCATCGGTGCCCTCCGGGTCGATGGTGGTGGGCGCAGGAGCCCGTTGCTTCCATTACGTCGGGCGCGCGGCCGGGGTTTCGCCCCGATTTTCGCTCGCAGTGTTTCGCGCGCGGCCCAATACGCTAGTCTCCGCGCCGCGAATGCCCAGCCAGAGCCCCTTCGCGAGCGAGTGGACGCTCGACCCGACCGTCGACTACTTGAACCATGGCTCCTTCGGCGCCTGCCCGCGCGCGGTGCTCGACACGCAGGCGGCGCTGCGCGCCGAGCTGGAGCGCGAGCCGGTGGACTTCCTGGACCGGCGGTTGCCGGCGATGCTCGACGCGGCGCGCGAGGCGCTCGCCGCCTTCGTCGGCGCCGACGCCGACGGGCTCGTCGTGGTGCCCAACGCCACCAGCGGCGTCAGCACCGTGGTGCGCTCGCTCGAGCCGGAGCTGCGCGCCGGCGACGAGCTGCTCACCACCGACCACGTCTACAACGCTTGCCGTAACGCCATCGACTTCGTCGCCGCTCGCACCGGCGCGCGGGTGGTGGTGGCGCGGATCCCGTTCCCGCTGCGCGATCCGGTCGAAGCCTTCGCAGCCGTCCTCGACGGCGCCAGCGAGCGCACGCGCATCGCGCTCCTCGACCACATCTCCAGCCCCACGGCGCTCGTGCTGCCACTGGCGGAGATCGTCGCCGCCCTCGCCGCCCGCGGCATCGACACTCTCGTCGACGGCGCCCACGCGCCGGGCCAAGTGCCGCTCGACGTCGCGTCGCTCGGCGCCGCCTGGTACACCGGCAACTGCCACAAGTGGATCTGCGCACCCAAGGGCGCCGGCTTCCTGTGGGCGCGCCAGGACAAGCGCGCCGCGCTGCACCCGCTGACCGTCAGCCACGGCTACAACACGCGCCGCCCCGGCCGCTCGGCGCTCCACGACGAGTTCGACTGGCAGGGCACCGGCGACCCGACGCCGTTCCTCTGCGTGCCGGCGGCCATCCGCGTCGTGGGCGGCCTGCTGCCCGGCGGCTGGAACGAGCTGCGGGCGAAGAACCGCGCGCTGGCGCTCGCCGCCCGCGCCACCCTCGCCGCCGCGCTCGAGGTCGAGCTGCCCTGCCCCGAGTCGATGGTCGGCAGCATGGCGTCGCTGCCGCTGCCGGCGGGCGAGCCGTTTCCGGTCGTCGGCGACCGCCTCGATCCCCTGCAGCAACAGCTGCGCGAGCGCTACGACATCGAGGTGCCGGTGATGTCCGGCCCCTCGGGGCGGCTGCTGCGCGTCTCGGCGCAGCTCTACAACGAGCCGGCGCAATACGAGCGCTTGGCCGCGGCGCTGCGGGAGCTTCTCTGAAGATCGCCGTCGTCCCCGGCGACGGCATCGGGCCGGAGGTGACGCGCGAGGGCGTCCGCGTCCTCGAGTACCTGAGCGAGCGGTCGTCGTTGGGGCTCGAGCTCGTGCCCTTCGACTGGGGGGCGGATCGCTACCTGGCGACCGGCGTCAGCCTGCCTGAAGGCGCCCTCGACGAGCTGCGCCGCGACTATGCAGCCGTCTATCTCGGCGCCATCGGCGATCCGCGCGTTCCCGACAACCAGCACGCCCGCGACCTCATCCTCGGGCTGCGCTTCGGCCTCGACCTCTACGTCAACTACCGGCCGGTGCGCCTGCTCCACGATCGCCTGTCCCCGCTCCGCCACAAAGGGCCCAGGGAGATCGACTTCGTGGTGCTGCGCGAGAACACCGAGGGACCGTACGCCGGCACCGGCGGCACCTTCAAGCGCGACACTCCCGAGGAGGTGGCGCTCCAGCAGGACGTGACGACGTGCAAGGGCGTCGAGCGCATCGCCCGCTACGCCTTCGAGCTGGCGCGACGGCGGGGCCGCCGCTCGGTGTGCATGGCGGACAAGCACAACGTGCAGCCCTACGCCGGCGGTCTGTGGCTGCGCACCTTCCGCCGCGTCGCCAGCGAGTATCCGGACGTCCATTCGTTCCACCTCTTCGCCGACGCGGCGGCCCTGGCGATGGTGCGCGAGCCGGAGCGCTTCGGCGTCATCGTCACCAACAACCTGTTCGGCGACCTGCTGACCGAGCTGGGCGCCGCTCTCGAGGGCGGCCTCGGGATGGCGGCCTCGGCCAACCTCAACCCCGGCAAGCTGTCGATGTTCGAGCCGATCCACGGCAGCGCGCCCGCGCTCGCCGGCTGCGACGGCGCCAACCCCATGGGCATGATCCTCACCGCGGCGTTGATGCTGGACGCTCTCGGCCACCCCGCCGAGGCGCGGCAGATCGAAGACGCGGTGATGCGCACGGTCGCCGCCGGAGAAGGGCCCCCGGACGTCGGCGGCACCCTGGGCACGCGCGCCACCGGCGACGCCATCCTCGCGCGGCTGCGCGCGGGCGCCGCTGAGATCGCGGGCTCGAGCGGCGCCGGCGCGGCTGCGGCGCGGTCAGACTTTGCGCAGCACCAGCTGCCAATCGCGGCGCAGTAGCTCGGCCGAGCGGCCGAGGATGCCCACGAACGGATCGAGCGCGAGGCGCGGCGCGCGCGCCTGCAGCCCGTACGCCTCGTCCTCGAACATGCCGTAATCGTCGAAGATGGCGATGCCGCCCGGCCGCAGCAGCCCCCAGACGAGGACGGCGTCCTGCAGCACGTCGCCGACCTTGTGCGAGGCGTCGACGTAGGCGAAGTGGAACGACGACGGCGGCAGCATGCGCAGCACGACCTGCGAGAGGCCGACGAGCTTGGTGACCCGATGGCCTTCGCCCGAGGCGGCGATGTTGTGGTCGAAGTGGCGCTCGTAGAAGCGCAGGAAGATGCTGCCCATGGGGACGCCGAACTGGTCGACGCAGGTGAGCGCGCTGGTCGGGTGGGTGAGGACGTTCTCCAACCACCAGCAAGCCGACTGCCCCTCGAAGCAGCCGACCTCGAGGCCGCGCACGCCGGGTTCTCCCGCCAGGTGCGCCAGCTCGCGGCGCCACGCCGCGACGTGCTGGTCTGCCCAGTCGTAGGTGAAGCGATAGCGCGGGTGGGGCAGCGGCGGGCTGTCGACGACGAGGTCGTGCATGGCGCGCGAGATCAGCCGCGCCGCCGTGTCGTCGACGCCGGCGTCCATGAAGCGCCGCAGGGCGAGGACCATGGAGAAGCGCTGGTCGTTGTGCTCCTCGGTGGAGATCGACCCGCCGGCGAGGGCGTGGCCGAGCTCGCCGGCGCGGCGCGCCACCCACTCCATGACCGTGGCGGCGCCTTCGATCCCCGGCCGCGGGGTGCCGAGCGCGGCCGACCATTCCGCGTGGAGCGCCGCGGCCACTTCCGACAGCCGCTTCTCCGGGTGCTCGGCGGTCGCAGCGCCGGGATTTCGTTCGTCGAGCTCGTTGGCCATCGGTCAGCTTCCCCCTGCCTGTGCGCTCGCCAGCGCGGCGAGCGACTCCGACTTGCCGCCCATGGCGGCGAAGCGCTCCAGAACCGGCTTCGCTTCGTCTGTGCGGCCGAGTAATAGCAGGAGCCGCGCGCGGAGCGCAACGCTGCGGTGATCGGCGCGGCGGTCGAGCGGCGGCAGTGTGCGCAGCGCTTCCTCCCATGACGCCTGCGCGGTGGCGCGATCGCCCGCCCGCGATGCGACCTCGCCGAGGCCGTACTGTACTTCGGCCATCCGCAGCGCCACCACGGTGCCCGGGTTCTCGGCGAGGAGCGGCGCCAGCATCGCGCGCGCCCGTTCGAGGTCGCGCCGCGCCTCGTCGTGCCGGCCGAGCGCGCCGAGGATGCGGCCGCGGCGGCCGAGCGCTGCCGCCAGCGAGCGCTGCCAGTCGGGGTTGTCTT
The DNA here is from genome assembly GCA_963846495.1 of Thermoanaerobaculia bacterium. Lineage (GTDB taxonomy): Bacteria > Acidobacteriota > Thermoanaerobaculia > Multivoradales > JAIOJS01 > DASYQD01. Next base: position 38,282 of record CAWJWP010000001.1, read on the forward strand.
CCTTGCCGGCGGCGAGCGCCGTCAGGCCGGCGACGGCGGCGTCGACGATCGGCAGCGCCTCCGCCGGCCGGCCTGCCTCGTTGAGCGTGATCGCCAGGTTGCTGCGGCCGATGGCGAGGTTCTGCTTCCAGGTGGCGTTCGTCAGGGTCGGCGCGGCTGAGCGCGACGCTGGTGGCGAGGCTGGCACGCTGCAGCGACTCGGCGCCGGCGAGGTCGTCGAGGCCGATCAGCAGGCTGGCGAGGTAGTTCTGGGCGACGCCGAGGTCGCTCTTCGTCACCAGGTTCTTGGGGTCGCGCGCGGCCAGCTTTCGAGGATCGCCAGGTTCTCCCGGCGCGCGCGCACCGCGGCGGCGAGGTCGCCCGACTGCTCGAGGCTCGTGCTGTGCCAGGAGAGCGCCGTCGAGAGGTCGGTGAGCAGCGCCGCGTCGCCGGGCGAGCGGGCGAGCAGGCGCCGCGTCAGCTCGATGCTGGCGCGTTGCGCTGCGATCGCCGCCGGCAGGTCGCCGAGCGCCTCGCAGACGGCGCCGACGTTGAGGTCGTGGGCGGCGAGCCGCTTCTGCCACTCGAGCTCATCCGGCTCGCGCGCGGCGAGGCGCGCGTAGGTGTCGCGGGCCTGCTCCATCAGCGCGCGCGCCTCGGGCAGCGAGACCTGCTGGCCGAAGAGCACCTCGCCGACGACCGCCTTCGCTTCGGCGAGCTGCGCCTGCCAGGCCGACCGCTGGGGATCGCGGGCGGCGAGCGCGTCGGCAATGCGCAGCGAGTGGCGGGCGGCGTCGAGGCTGGCCGCCGGATCGCCTTGGTCGACGCGCACTTGCGCCAGCTGCCGCACAGCTGACGCGCGGCGCTCGAGCTCCTGGTCGGTGAGCAGCTCCTCGGGCACGGCGGCGAAGTAGGCGAGGGCGCGCTCGCCGACGGCGTCGAGGAGGTCCAGACGGCCGGCGCCCTCGAGCTTCGGCCGCAGGTCCTCGACCATGAAGCCGATGAGCCCTTCGGCCTGCTCGCGGCGCCGCTCGGCCTCGTCGCGCGCGCGGCGCGCGGCGAGCGCCAGCCAGCTGACGACGGCGAGGCCCACCGCCAGCACCGCCACCGCCGCGGCGGCGGCGACGAGCTGCAGCCGCTGGCGCCGCAAGCGCTGCGGCTTGGCGCGGATCCAGCGCAGCCGGCCCGCCACCTCGCCGGCGCTCGGCCGCTTTTCGGCGTCGAGGCGCTTCATCGACTCGAGCAGGCGTGCGAGGTCGGGGTCGAGCCCCTCGGCCGGCACCGTCTCGCCGCGCGCGACGCGCATCAGCACCTCGCCCGCCGAGCCCTCCTCGTAGGCGGGGCGGCGGGTGAAGAATTCCTGCAGCAGGATGCCGAGCGCGTAGACGTCGCTCTTGGTCGTCGCCTCCTCGCCGCGCGCCTGCTCGGGGCTCATGTAGAGCACGGTGCCGACGAGCGAGCCGACTTCGGTGAGGCGCCCTTCTTCCGAGCTGCTCGACGACGGCGGTGGCGAGCCGTTGCCTCCGGGTACCGTGCGCAGCGGGTCGCGGACGCGGCCGTCGCGCACGCCGGGCGCCGGCGGCGCGCCACGCACTTGCAACGGCCCGCTGTCGAAATCGCCCGGCCGCGCCGCCGCGGTCGCCGTCGCCAGCGGCCGCGCCAGCCCGAAGTCGAGCATCTTCACCGCGCCGCTCTTCGTCACCATCACGTTCTCGGGCTTGACGTCGCGGTGCACGATCTGCTGCTCGTGGGCGACGGCGAGCACGGCGGCGATCTCGGCGGCGAGCCGCAACTTCTCCTCGTACGGCGGCGGCACCGCGGCGAGCTCGCCGAGCGTCTTCCCCTCGATCAGCTCGAGGACGAGGAAGTCGGCCTCGGGCGTCTCGACGAGGTCGTAGACCTGGCAGATGCCGGGGTGCCCCAGCCGCGACAGCACACGCGCCTCGCGCAGCAGGCGCGCCTTGGCAGCGGCGGAGAGGCGGCGCTCCGGGCGGATCGTCTTCACCGCCACGCGGCGCTCGAGCTTCATGTGGAAGCCGAGGTAGACCTCGCCCATGCCGCCCATGCCGAGCGGCGCCTCGATGCGGATGTTCCCCAGCGTGGTGCCGACGAGCGACATCGGCGACTGTCAGCTCGCCGCGGCCGGCGCTTTCGGCGGGGCGGGTGCGGCAGCGGCGCGCGCCTGGCGGCGCCGCAGCGCGGGAGCGGCGGCGAGCGCCTCTTCCTCGCGGCCGAGGTGCACGGCGAGCGACCAAAAGGTGTCGAGCGCTTCTGGGTCTGGGCTCGGCCGCGCCGACGCTTCGGCGAGCAGCGTCCACGCGGGGGGGTAGATGCCGCGGTCGAGGAGCTTGCGCGCCTCGACGAGACGCGGGTCGCGGCGCGGCGCCGGCGCCGGCGGCGGCAGCAGCTCCTTGGCCACCGGCCGCACCCGCTGCGCCACCATCGCGAAGGCGACGCCGAAGACGAAGCCCCACACGTGCGCCCAGTAGGCGACGCCGCCGGCGCCCGCCGCGGCGACGTCGCCGGCGAGGGCGTCGAACAGCTCGAAGAGGAACCAGAGCGGCAGCATCACCCACGCCGGAGCGGTGAAGGTGCCGACGAAGCCGAGGATGACGGCGAAGCGGATGCGGCTCTTGCCGCGCAGCAGCAGGAAGGCGCCGAGCACGCCGGCCACCGCGCCCGAGGCGCCGACGAGCGGCGCCTGCAGGCCGCGCTCGAGGAGCGCATACATGCCGCCGGCGACGACACCGGCCGTGATGTAGAACGCGGCGTAGAGCCGCGCCCCCCACGCCTCCTCGAGGAACGGCCCGGCGAGATAGAAGATCAGCATGTTGCTGATCAGGTGCAGCCAGCCCGCGTGCAGGAACATGTGCGCCACGAGCCCGAAGAGCGTCGGCTCGGCAGGCACCAGGCCGCCGCGCCACAGCGGGTGCTGGCGCAGGTCGGCGCGCCAGGTGGCAGTGAGCTCGTCGAGGCGCTGCTGCTCGGCGGCGAGCTGCTCGCGATCGGCAGGAGCGGGCTCGCGGAGCTGGACCAGCTCGTGGGCGGGCACCAGCGCCGCGTCGACGCGCAGGTACGGATGCTCGATGGCGTACTCCAGGGCGGCGCCGTAGCTCAGCTCGAGGCGCAGCTCGGCTTCCCATTGCAAGGAGATCGCGAGCTGCACCACGACGCAGACGGCGATCGCTGCCAGGGTGACCCAGGGGACGCGGCGGACGGTGGCGTCCTCGTGGCCGATGGGGATGATCACGCGACCAGGCTCCTCGGCGACGGCGGGCCGCGGCGCGGCTCGCGCGGAATGTCTACGGTACGATCGAGGACGTTAGCACGCGCGTCGCGACGAGCCGGCGCGACGAAGCCGGCACGGCGCACGGCGGAGGATGACGCGTTGAGCGAAACGTCGACGACCGAGACGGCAGTGGTCAAGAAGGCGGCGGCGGTACCGGGCAAGACGGTGGCGGCCGGGCGCTCGACCGAGGTGCAGGTGCTGCTCGGTCCCGACGACGGCGCGCCGCACTTCGCCATGCGCCGCTTCGTCATGGGTGAGGGCGGCGGCATGCCGCGCCACACCAACACCGTCGAGCACGAGCAGTACGTGCTGCGCGGCCGCGCGCGCGTCACCGCCGGCGGCGCGGCGCACGAGGTGGCGGCGGGCGACGTGCTCTACATCCCGGCCGGCATGCCGCACTCCTACGAAGTGCTCGAGGCGCCGTTCGAGTTCCTCTGCCTGGTGCCCAACCTGCCCGACAAGCTCGAGATCCTGGGCGAGGGCTGCTAGGCGCCCGACATCGAGATCGCTTCGCTTCGCTCGCGATGACGACTGAATGTCATCGCGAGGAGCGCAGCGACGAAGCGATCTCGATCGGAGGCGCGCCGCGATCAGTGGCGTAGGGCGATGCCCAAGGACAGCTGCGGCACCACGAACGTCGTCTCGATGCTGCCGCCGCCGGTGAGGTCGGCGCTGACGTCGGCCCAGGAGAGGATCGCTTCGCCGACGAGCGAGATGTGCTCGTCGAAGGGGACGTCGACGCCGGCGACGCCGCGGGCGGCGGGGCCGGCGAGCTGGTACTCGTCGGTGCGCATGCCGCCGATCTGCGCCTCGACGTGCGGTATGACGACGCCGGCGCCGACGCCGAGGTAGAAGGACGCGCCGGGCCAGCGATCGGCCCGCGGCGCCGCCCACCAGCGGCGATAGCCGCTGGCGGTGAGCAGGTTGAGGCCGTGCGAGAACTGCAGCGCCGGCACCACGCTGCGCACCGGCACCGAGCCCACGATCGGCGCGCCGTCGAGCCTGCCGAACGCGAAGGCCGAGCCGCCGGTGTCGAGGATCGCCTTGGGGTGGGTGAAGTCGAGGCCGAGGCCCCACTCCGGGTGGCGCGGCAACCACCAGGTGAGGCCGAGGCCGTAATAGATCGGCCCGCGGTAGGACTGGTCCTCCCAGGTGAGGTCCTGGAGGACGACGTCGGTGCCGTTGGGGCGTTGCAGGAGGAGGTCGGAGCTCTCCACCCACGCCTTGCCTTGGCGGAGCGTGAGCGCCAGCTCCGCGTGCGCGGCGGCGGGAAGGAGGACGAGCACGGCCAGCAAAAGCGCGGCGGAGAAGTGACGAGGGCTCATGGGCGTGCGGGGTGCAACCTGCGGACCCCGGCAGCGTACCAGAACTTACGAGCCGGCTTGACGACAGCTGTCGACACGAGCTACGATCACGACAGATGTAGTGAAAGGGAGGTCTGATGGCGCGAGCGAAAGCGGCAGGCAGTGTGGGGGAGCGGGAGCTGGCGCTGCTGCGCTGGGTGGGGGAGCAAGGCGGCGCCTCGGTTGGCGAGGCCGCCGAAGGGTTCGGCGCCGGCGAAGGGCTCGCCCGCAGCACGGTGCAGACGATGCTCGAGCGCCTGCACGAGAAGGGCTTCCTGCGCCGGCGGCGGCAGCAGGGCGTCTACCGCTACACCGCGGCGCAGGGCTCGGGCGAGCTGCTGCGCGGGCTCGTGCATTCGTTCGTCGAGGGCACGCTCGGCGGCTCGCTGTCGCCCTTCGTCGCCTACTTGGTCGAGGAGGGCGCCGCCAGCGCCGAAGAGCGGGCCGCGCTCGAGCAGCTGGTCGAGCGGCTGGAGGAGCGGAGGAGCGAGCCGTGAGCGCCGCCAGATGCTCGCCACGCTCGTTCTCCCGCCTCGTCGAGAGCTCGCTCGTCGGCGGCGTGCTGGCGCTGCTCGTGTGGGCGATCTGCCGCGCGGTGCCGTCGCTGCCGCCGGCGCTGCGTTGCTGGCTCTGGTGGGGCGTGGCGCTGAAGATGCTCGTGGGCTTGTTGCCGCTGCCGGCCGTGGCGTTGCCCCTGCTGCCGGTTTCGGTCGGATTCGCGGCGCCGATCGAAGCGCAGGCGGCCCTTGGCGAAGCAGCGGTCGCCGCTCGTCTCGAGCGAGCCAGTGCTGCGATCGTGAGCGAAGGGACGCCCCGTGCGGCCACCGCGCAGGGCAGCGACGGCGCATCGCCTGTCGATGCCTCGCGCATCCCTTGGACCGCCGCGCTCGGCGCGGTGTGGTTGCTCGGCGTTGCCGTCGCGCTCGCGCGCGCCGCCATCGAGCTGTTACGCGCCCGCGCCATCGCTCGCGCCGCGGAGCCGGTCGACGATCCGGCGTTGTGCGCCACGTTCGACGAGCTGCGCCGGCGGCTCGACATCCCGGCCGCGGAGCTGCGCGTCTCGCGCGCCGTCGCCACGCCGCAGCTCGTCGGCATCCTGCGGCCGGTGGTCTTGCTACCCATCGGCGTGTGCGAGCGGCTGAGCGCCGACGCGCTCGCGATGGTGATCGGTCACGAGCTGCTGCACGTCCGCCGCGGCGACCTGCTGCGCGGCCTCCTGCCGGCGCTCGCTTCGCGCTGCTTCTTCTTCCACCCGCTGGTGCGCCTCGCCGAGCGCGAGCACTCGCTGGCGCGCGAGGAGGCCTGCGACGCCGCCGTCGTGGCGCGGCTCGCGCCCTCGCCGCGCGCCTACGGCCGGCTGCTGCTCGAGCTGGCGCTCGGTTGCGGCGCGCCGCTGCGCGCTGCCGCCGCCGCCGTCACTCACCCCACCTTGCAGAGGAGACTCGAGATGCTGCTACGCCCCGCCTCGCGCGTCCGCCCCGTCCTCGCCTCGTCGCTCCTGCTGCTCGGCATCTGCGCGCTGGTGCCGTTGCGTCTCGTCGCGCGCGCGGACGAGCCCGCGACGACGGCGGCTCCCGCGATCTCCGCGACCACCGCGCACACGGCCAAGGCGTCTACGTCGGCGACGGCGACCGTCGAAGCCCGTTCGACCGCCGCCACCGCCAGTGCCGAAGCCACCGCCGCTCGAGCTGCAGCTCATGCTCAGCTCGCGTCGATCGCCAGCACGGCGAGCGCCTCCTCTCAAACGAGGGTCGCCCTCGCCTCGGCGCGCGGCAGGGACAGCTGGGACGACGAGGACGCGTGGATGCTCCTCCACGACCGCCACTCGTCGACGATGAACGGCTCGGTCGAGGACATCGAGCAGGTGCGGGAGCGCTACCAGCGCGGCGACGAGCCGCTGCTGTGGGTGCGTCGCAACGGCAAGGAGTGGATCGTCCGCGACCCCGCGCTGCTGAAGCGGGCGGAAGAGCTCTTCGCACCGATGCGCGAGTTGGGGCAGAAGCAGGCGGACCTCGGCGCCAGGCAGGCCGAGCTGGGAGGGCGCCAAGCCGCCCTGGGCGCCAAGCAGGCCGAGCTGGGTAGCCAGCAGGCGGCGCTCGGCAGCCAGCAGGCGGCACTCGCGGCGCAGGTCGCGCAGGTCAGCGCCCAGCGGGCGGCGCTGGCGGCGCGCATGGCGCGCGCGGACGAGGGCGAGCGCGACCGTCTCGACCGCGAGGCGGAGCAGCTCGAGCGCGCCATGGATCGGCTCGACGACCAGATGCACGCGTTGTCGCAGCACCAGCACGAGCTGGGGAGCCGGCAAGGCGAGCTCGGCGGGCATCAGGGCGAGCTCGGCGGCAAGCAGGGCGAGCTGGGCGAGCTGCAAGGCGAGCTCGGGCGCCTGCAGCAGAAAGCCTCCGAGGAGGCGGGCCGCGGGCTCTCCGACCTCGTCGACGAGGCCATCCGCACCGGCCTCGCCGTTTCGCCTCCTTAGCGCCCGCGGCGACCGCCTGCGGAGACCGCGATCGGCCCCTCGCGAGGACGCGTCTCGGCGCCCTCGCGTCGGGCCTTCGCGATTCTCCTCTCAAGTGACTGAGGGAAGGTGACTTAGTGGCCTAGCCGGATACTGGTATCCGGCTTGCTGCCACCTTACGGCGGCCCGCGCACTCGGCCCCGGGCTCCTCCCAGAGGGCCACACCCTTGAACCACCGCGCGGCCCGAGGAGGTACGCCATGAAACGCACGACCAAGGCGTTTCTGTTGAGCTTCTTGCTGCTCGCCTCGCCGGCGATGGCCGCCAAGGGCGGGCAGGACAACCGAGCCGATCGCGGTCAGGCGCGCATCGAGCGCCAGGCTCGCCAGCAACACCAGGCTCAGCGAGCGGCCCGCAAGACGGCCGCCGCCGAGCGCCACCAGGCGCGCGCTGCGCGCCATCAGGCGGCGCAGGTGCGCAACGAGCGACGTGCGGAGCGCCGCCAGGCCGCGACCGCTAAACACCAGGTGCGTGCGGAGCGCCGCGAGGCGGCGACCGCGCGTAACGAGCGGAAGGCAGCGCGCGTCGAGCGGGCCGACCGCCGTAACGACCGCGCCGTGATCCACCAGCAGCGCAAGGCGCAGCAGCAGCGCGCCGTCAAGCGCGAGCTGCGGAGCGAGCGGGCGATCGACCGCGTCGAGCGGCGGCAGGCCGTTCGCGTCGACCGCGGCGTCGCACGTGCGCAGCGGCAGGCCGTGAAGAACGAGCGCACGATCGTGCGCGAGCAGCGCAAGGCCGTCCGCGAGGCCGACCGCGTCGTGGTCCGTGAGCAGCGGCAGGCGGTGCGCAACGACCGCGTCGTCGCCCGCCAGCAGCGGAAGGCACTGCAGGCGGACCGCTTCGTCGCCCGCGAGCAGCGGAAGGCCGTGCGGGCGGAGCGCTTCGTCGTCACCCGCGATCAGCGCCGTCAGGACTTCGTCGCGGCGCAACGCTTCGACCGCGAGCAACGCCGGGCGTTCCGCGAGGAGCGTCTCCGCGTGGTGTCGCAGCCACGGCCGGTGTGGGACGGTCCACGCCGCTTCCGCGGCCTCGACTTCAACGGCGACGCGATGATCTCGCGCGTCGAGTGGCGGGGTAACAACCGCTCCTTCAGCAACCACGACTGGAACGGCGACGGCATCCTCTCCGGTAACGAGGTGGTGCCGGGCGGCCGTCAGGGTCGCGCGCTTCGAGCGCTTCCCGTTCGTCGAGCGGTTCATGCCGCTGCCGCGGCGGATGGTGAGCCCGGTGCCGCTCCTGGTGGCGCCGGTGACGACGGTGGACTTCGTGCCGCTGCCGCCGCTCACCGCGGCGTTCTCGGTGCCCTTCGACGAGGCCCGCTTCGAGCGCGTCGTGCGCGTCGACGGCTTCGGCCCGGTGAGCGTCTTCGTGGATCGGGTGCAGCTGGCGCCCGTCGACCGCGTGCTCGTCACCGACCGCTTCCTGGCGCTCGACCTCGACCGCGACCGCTTCGTCAGCTTCGCCGAGTGGACCGGTCCGCGGCCGCTCTTCCGCCAGCTCGACGTCAACGACGACCGCAGGTTGTTCGCCGACGAATTCGTGGTGAGCAACCCGCGGGTGCGCACGGTGACGATGGTCGACCGCGAGCGCTACATCGCCTTCGCCCTGCTCGACCAGGACGACGATGACGTCATCGCGCCGTGGGAGTGGACGGGCGACATGGACGTCTTCTTCATGCTCGACGTCGACGGCAACGGCCTCGTCGACCAGGCCGAGTACCTCGGCCTGGTGCGCGTGCAGCCGGTGCCGGTGCGGCTCATCGCCACCGGCGCCCTCGACCTCGACCGCAGCGGCTACGTCAGCCGTGCGCGAGTGGGTGGGCGACCCCTACCGCTTCGTCAGCCTCGACCTCAACGCCGACGGCCGGGTGAAGCCGGCCGAGGCGGTGGCGGGCGCTCTGCTGGCGACGCAGCTGTAACGCCGGCGGCGTAGAGCCGTCCGTGGATCTCGCCCCGCCGCGAATGGTCGCGGCGGGGCGTTTCGTTTGCGTCGCGCGACTCGACCCCCTTGCGTCGGCGACGGCACCTGCGATATAGTTGGCACGTGCAACGAAATCTCCGAATCGCCAAGCCCCCCGCTACTGCGCCTGCCCGCCCCAACGGCGAAGTGCGCCGACGATGCGCTCGCCGCCGACGCGCTGGCGCTGCACCGCGTGCTCTCCGACCTCACGCGGATGCTCCAGTTCCGCGACCGCGACCGCATCTGCTGCCACGACGTCTCGGTGACGCAGTGCTACGCGCTCGAGGCGCTGGTCTCGCGCGGCGAGCTGACCCTCAACGAGCTGGCCGCCGAGCTCTACCTCGACAAGAGCACGGCGAGCCGGGTGGTGGATGCCCTCGTCGCCAAGGGCTACGCCGAGCGCCGGCCGCACCCGGATGACGGCCGCGCCGTGCAGCTCACGCCGACGCGGGCGGGGCGGCGGCTCTACGAGAAGATCGACGCCGAGCTGCTCGGCGAGGTGCGCGGCGTGGCGGCGGGCTTCGCGCCCGCGGTGCGGCGCTCGATGACCGACATGCTCCATCGCCTGGTGCGCGCCGCGTCGCCGCGCGTCGCCGGCGGCGCCGCTGCCGCCTGCTGCGCGCCGGCGAGCGACGAGCCGGCGTCCTGATTCCCTTTGACCCGCGGTGCAGAGAGCCTTTCTTGCGGACAAATAGTTGCAAGTAACAACAGGAGAACGAGAGATGAGCGGTACCCAGCAGCAGACGGGGGTGGGCCTCGAGACGGCGGCGGAGATCGGCGCCAAGCAGGCGGTGGTGTCGGCCGGGTGCGGTTGCAGCGTCGGCGCGGCAACGCCGGCGGGCGGCGAGGAGGCGATCCGCGAGGCGGTGCGCCGCCGCTACGCGCAGGCGGCGCGCGAGGTCGAAACGGGGGAGGCGGGCTGCGCCTGCGGCTGCGCCGACCCGATCACCAGCGGCCTCTACGGCGACGGCGAGACGACCGGCCTCCCGGGCACCGCCGTCCAGGCGTCGCTCGGCTGCGGCAACCCGGTCGCCCTTGCCGAGCTGCGTGCCGGCGAGGTGGTGCTCGACCTCGGCTCGGGCGGCGGCCTCGACGTGCTGCTCTCGGCGCGCCGCGTCGGCCCCACCGGCAAGGCCTACGGCCTCGACATGACCGACGAGATGCTGGCCCTCGCCCGCCGCCACCAGGCCGAGTCGGGCGTCACCAACGCCGAGTTCTTGAAGGGGCAGCTCGAGGACGTGCCGCTGCCGGAGGCGAGCGTCGACGTGGTGCTCTCCAACTGCGTCGTCAACCTGTCGACCGACAAGGACCGCGTCTTCGCCGAGGCGTTCCGCGTCCTGCGACCGGGCGGGCGCCTGGCCATCGCCGACATCGTCACCGAAGGCGAGATACCGGCGACGCTGCGCCGCGCCATCGAGCTGTGGAGCGGCTGCCTCGCCGGCGCCCTCGAGGTGGAGGAGGCGCGCGGGAAGCTGCAGGCGGCCGGGTTCCAGGACGTGGACATCGAGATCACCCGCGTCTATGGACCCGAAGCGCTGGGCGAGGCCGGCCAGCGGCTGCTCGCGGAGCTGGGCATCGACCCGGCCAAGGTGCCGGGCCGCTTCGCCTCGGCTTTCGTGCGCGGTATCAAGCCGGCGGCTTGAGCGGCGCGCGGCCACGAACGGCGCTAAGCTGCCGCTCGTGGCCGCGCCGACGTGCACCGTCAACCGCTTCGCGTCGCAGGAGTGAGCCGCGAAGCCATGGATGCCAGCTTCCTCCTCTACGGCGCTTACGGCTACACCGGCGAGCTGATCGCCCGCGAGGCGGCGGCGCGCGGCCTGCGCCCGCTGCTCGCCGGCCGCGACCCGCAGCGGCTGGCGGCACTGGGCGCCGAGCTCGGCTTCTCCTCGCGGGCCTTCGCCCTCGACGACCGCGAGGCGCTCGCGGGCGCGCTCGCCGGCGTGCCGGCGGTGCTGCACTGCGCCGGGCCGTACGTGCACACCTATCGGCCGATGGTCGAGGCCTGCCTCGAGCGCCGCGTGTCGTACCTCGACATCACCGGCGAGGCGGACGTCTACCTCGCGCTCGCCGCCCTCGGCGAGCGCGCCGCGGCGCTGGGCATCACGCTGCTGCCCGGCGTCGGCTTCGACGTCGCGCCGTCCGATTGCCTGGCGGCACACCTCAAGCGCCGGCTGCCGGCGGCAACGCACTTGACCCTCGCCTTTCGCCCCGACGCCGGCCCCTCGCGCGGCACCGCGGCGACGATGGCCGAGCACGCGCACGAAGGCGGCCTGGTGCGGCAGGAGGGCAAGCTGGTGCGCGTTCCGGTGGCGTGGAAGACGCGACAGGTCGACTTCGGCGACGGGCCGCAGTCGACGCTGTCGATTCCCTGGGGCGACGTGGTGACGGCGTGGTACTCGACGCGCATCCCCAACATCGAGGTCTACATGGCGATGCCCGAGCCGGTCATCCGGCGGCTACGCCGCAGCCGCGTGCTGGTCGGCCTGCTCAAGCTGGCGCCGCTGCGCCGGCTCGCCGCGGCGCGCGCGCGCAAGCGGCCGCCCGGTCCGTCGGCGGCGAAGCTCGAGCGCGGCGAGACGCGGCTCTGGGGCGAGGCGCGCGACGACCGGGGCGTCGTCGTCGCCTCGCGCCTGCGCGGACCGCAGGCCTACCGCTGGACGGCGCTCACTGCGCTCGACGCGGTGCAGCGGGTGATCGCGGGCGGCGTCAAGGTTGGTTTCACCACGCCCGCGGACGCCTTCGGTCCCGACTTCGTGCTCGGCCCCGGCGTCGAACGCGAAGACCTCGCTGCCTCCCGCGACGCGCCTCAGCGCTCGCCGATCGCGTAGTCGACCTGCGCGCGGTAGCGCTGCGGGTCGGCAGTGAAGACGCCGCGGCCGATGACCGCGTCGAGGCCCGGCGCCGCGGCCTCGGCGCGGTCGAGCGCGAGCACGCCGTCGAGGTGGTCGAGCTCGTGCTGCAGCAGCTCGGCGAGGGCGCGCGGCACGCGCTCCCAGCGGCGCTCGGCGCCAGTCCCGTCGCGGAAGCGCAGCGACACCGAGGCGCGGCGGCGCACGCGGACGAGCAGCCAGGGGAAGCTCATACAGTCGTCCCAGAGGGCGAAGGTCTCGTCGCTCTTCCAGGTCAGCTCGGGGTCGAGCAGCAACAACGGCCCGCGGCCGCCGTCGGGGTAGGGCTCGTCGGCGAGGTCCATCGCCACCACGCGGCGGAGCACCCCGATCTGCGGCGCCGCGATGGCGCGCCCGAAGCCGTGCGCGGCGCGGAAGGCGGCGAGGGTCGCCTGCAAGCGGGCGGCGTCGGCGGCGAGGCTGTCGTCGAGCGCGCCGACGGGGGCGCAAACGGTGCGCAGGGCGGGGTGGCCGAGCTCGAGGACAGATGCGGGAGCGGCACTTTCCACGGCGCTCGATTGTATGGAGCGACGAGGAAGCCTCCATGTAAGCCTCCATGTCACTGCGAGGAGCGCAGCGACGAAGCAGTCTCGATGATCGAGTCGCCACGGGCGCTGCGCGCCTCGCGATGACGGAGACTTCTCCATACGAGCGCGAAGCGCCGGCGCCCGCGACGCACGGTGTAGATTCGCGCCAGCCCGATGAACCTCTGGGACCTCTTCCTCGTCGCGCGGCGGCGCGATCCCGATGCGCCGGCGTTGCAGCTCGCGGACGGCCGCGTCTATTCGCACGCGCAGCTGCACGCGGCGGCAGAGCAGTGGGCCGCCATGCTGCGAGCGCGAGGCGTCGATCGCGGCGACCGTGTGGCGCTCTGGCTCGGCAACCGCGAGGAGACGGTGCTCGCCTACCTGGCGACGTTGCGGCTGGGCGCCGTCGCGGTGCCGCTCAACCTCGCCTATCGACGGCTCGAGCTCGCGCACGTGCTCGCCGACGCGGCGCCGCGGCTGCTGCTCACCGACCGCGAGCAGCTGGCGGTGCTCGACGAAGTCGGGCGCGACGTGCTCGGCGGCGTGCCGGTGCAGCTGGTGGAGGAGCTGGCGACGGAGATCGCTGGCGGTGGTGAGGCGCCGCTCGATGCGTCGAGTGAGCTGGCGCCGGTGCGCGTCGGTGGCGACGATCTGGCGATGCTGCTCTACACCTCGGGCACTACGGGCCGCAGCAAGGGCGCCATGCTCACCCACAACAACCTGCTGGCGACCGTCACCGGCCTCCAGGCGGCGTGGGCGTGGGAGCCGCGCGACCGGCTGCTGCTGACGCTGCCCATCTTCCACACCCACGGGCTCGTCGTCGGCCTCTTCACCGCCCTCGCCGCCGGCGCCTGCGTGCGCCTGCGCCGGCGCTTCGACGCTGCGGCCGTGCTCGCCGAGCTCGCGGCGGGGGAGGCGACGCTCTTCTTCGGCGTGCCGACGATGTACGTGCGGCTCGTCGAGGCGCTGCAAGCGAATCGGTCAGCCGACGCTGCCGCGAGCTCGGCGGGTCCCACTGCCGCAGCTGGTGAGACGGCCGCGGTCAGTCACGCAGCCGCCGCGGTAGGCGCCGAACGACCGAACGATCTCGCTGCGGTGCGTCTCTTCTGCTGCGGCAGCGCCCCGCTCTCGCCCGAGACCTTCGACGCCTTCGCGGCCGCCACGGGCCACCAGATCCTCGAGCGCTACGGCATGACCGAGACCGGCATGCTGCTGTCGAACCCCTACGCCGGCGAGCGCCTCCCCGGCACCGTCGGCACGCCGCTGCCCGGCGTCTCGCTGCGCATCGTCGACCGCGAGGATCGTGATCTGCCGGCCGGCGAGGAAGGGGAGCTTCTGGTGCGCGGCAGCAACGTCTTTGCCGGCTACTGGCGCGACGCCGCGAAGACCGCGGAGAGCTTCGCCGTCGACGCGGAGGGCCGCCGCTGGTTCCGCACCGGCGACCTCGGCCGCGTCGACCCGCAGACCGGCCACGTCGCGCTCCTCGGCCGCGGCCGCGAGCTCATCCTGCGCGGCGGCTTCAACGTCTACCCGCGCGAGGTCGAGGAGGTGATCGAGCTCTTCCCCGGCGTCCGCGAAGCCGCCGTCGTCGGCCGCGCCCACGCCGAATGGGGCGAGGTGCCCGTCGCCTTCCTCGTCGTCGAGCAGACGATCGAAGAGTCGGCGCTCCTCGCCCACTGCACCGCCGAGCTGGCCCGCTTCAAAGTGCCCGTCTCCTTCCGCTACGTGGAAGCGCTGCCGCGCAACGCGCTGGGCAAAGTGCAGAAGCACCTCCTGCCGCCGTAGAAGCCCGCGCCTCGTATAGGCTCGCCGACCGATGAAGCCGGCACCGTTCGCCTACGTCGCGCCGCGGTCGCTGGCCGAGGCGCTGGCGCTGATGGCGCGGCATGGCGACGAGGGGAAGGCGCTGGCGGGCGGGCAGAGTTTGCTGCCGGTGCTCAACTTCCGGCTGGCGCAGCCGGCGGTGCTGGTCGACCTCAACGGCGTCGGCGAGCTTGCGTCGCTCGCGGCCGCGGATGACGGCGGGCTGCGCATGGGGGCGTTGACGCGGCACCGCCAGCTCGAGCGCGACCCCCTCGTTGCCGCGCGCGCGCCGCTGCTCGCCGAGGCGGTGCACCACATCGCGCACCCGCAGATCCGCAATCGCGGCACGGTGGGCGGCAGCCTCGCGCACGCCGATCCCAAGGCGGAGCTGCCGGCGCTGGCGGTGGCGCTCGAGGCGCGGTTCAAGCTGCAGCGCGAGGGAGGCGAGCGCTGGGTGAACGCGGCCGACTTCTACACCGGCCTCTTCAGCACCGACCTCGCCGCCGACGAGCTGCTCACCGAGATCGCCTGGCCGGCGATGCCGGCGGGGAGCGGTTGGGCGTTCGAGGAGGCGGCACGCCGTCACGGCGACTACGCGCAGGTGGGCGTCGCGGCGATCGTGCGGCTCGACGGCGGCGGCCGCTGCAACGCGGCGCGGCTGGTCTTCCTCGCCGTGGGGGAAGGGCCGCTCGTTGCGAGCTCGGCGTCAGCGGCGCTCGTCGGCGAGACGCCGGGCGACGCGTCGATCACTGCCGCGGCCGAGGCCGCGTCGAGTGAGATCGAGCCGCGCGCCGACGTCCACGCCAGCGCCGAGTTCAAGCGCCACCTGGCGCGCGTGCTCACCGCGCGCGTGCTGCGCCGCGCATTCGCACGAGCGACGGCGAGCTCTCGACCTTCCGGCGCGGAGGCCGCCCGTGTCTGACGCCGCAGCAGACACCGCCGTGCGCGAGCCGGCGACGAGCGTCGCCGTCACGACGCGCATCAACGGCGTCGAGCACTCGCGCACCGTCGAAGCGCGGCTCCTGCTCTCCGACTTCCTGCGCCATGAGCTCGGGCTCACCGGGACTCACGTCGGCTGCGAGCACGGCGTCTGCGGCGCCTGCACGGTGCTCCTCGACGGCGAGCCGGTGCGCTCCTGCCTCGTCCTCGCGGCGCAGGTCGACGGGCGCGAGGTGATGACGGTCGAGGGGCTTTCGCCCGGTCCCGAAAACATGCACCCGCTGCAGGAGGCGTTCTGGGACTCGCACGCCCTGCAGTGCGGCTTCTGCACGCCGGGGATCCTGATGACGCTCGTCGTCTTCCTGCGCGACAACCCGCAGCCCGACGAGCAGGCGGTGCGGCTCGCGCTCTCCGGCAACCTCTGCCGCTGCACCGGCTACCAGCACATCGTCGACGCCGTGCTGCTGGCGGCGCAGCGCGCGGCGGTCGGCGCGGGTGCGACGAAACCGGCCGCCAGCGCCGCGACTCCCGGCGGGCAGCCAGAGACTCCGGCCGGTTGAGCGCGCTCTTGGCCGCCGCCGCTCCCGCCGACCTCACCCGCCCGGGCGCGCTCGCCGCGCTGCAACGCGCCTTCGACGAGCGCGAGCCGGAGGTGCGCTCGTTCGTCCCCGAAGACGCGCGCTGGCAGCGCCTCGAAGCCGCGACGCGCGAGCTCGAAGCGCGTTGGCCCGACGCGTCCCGCCGGCCTCCGCTCTTCGGCCTGCCGGTGGGCGTCAAGGACATCTTCCACGTCGACGGCTTCGCGACGCGCGCCGGCAGCCAAGTGCCGCCCGAGGAGCTCGCCGGTTCGCAGTCGGAAGCGGTGACGCGCCTCCTCGCTGCTGGTGCGCTCGTCCTCGGCAAGACGGTCACCACCGAGTTCGCCTACTTCGCTCCCGGGCCGACGACGAACCCTGCCGCGCCCGGCCACACGCCCGGCGGCTCGAGCAGCGGCTCGGCGGCTGCCGTCGGGGCGAAGCTCGCGCCGGTGGCGCTGGGCAGCCAGACGATCGGCTCGATCTGCCGGCCGGCGGCGTATTGCGGCATCGTCGGCTTCAAGCCCAGCTTCGACCGCGTGCCGACGAACGGCGTCGTGCCGCTGGCGCCCTCGCTCGACCACGTCGGCTGGCTGGCCGCCAACGTCGAGCTCGCGGCCCGTGTCGCCGCCGTGCTGTGCGACGACTGGCGCGCGCCGATCGCGGTGCCGTCGCAGCCCGTGCTCGGCGTGCCCGAAGGTCCCTACCTGGAGCGGGCGTCGGCGGAGGGGCTCGCCTCTTTCCGTCTCGCCTGCGCGCGTCTCGCCGCGGCGGGTTTCGAGCTCCGTCACTTGCCGGCGATGCCGACCTTCGACGAGATCGACACGCGGCACCGGCTCCTCGTCGCCGCCGACGCGTGGCAGGTGCACGAGCGCTGGTACCCGACCTACGGCGAGCGCTACCACGCCGAGACGCGCGCGCTGCTCGAGCGCGGCCGCGCCGCCGATCCCGCGACGGTCGCGGCGGCGCGCGTCGGCCGCATCGTGCTGCGCCGCGAGCTCGAAGCGCTGATGGCCGCGCACGGCATCGACCTCTGGCTCTCGCCCGCCGCGCCGGGGCCGCCGCCGCTCGGGCTGGAACGCACCGGCGACCCGGTGATGAACCTGCCATGGACCTACGCCGGCATGCCGGCGCTGGCGCTGCCCGCCGGCAGCGACGCCGAGGGTCTGCCGCACGGCGTGCAGCTCGTCGCGCGCTTCAGCGGCGACGAAGAGCTGCTGGCGCGGGGCGCGCCGCTCGCCGCCGCCGTGCTGCCATGAGCGCGACGAAGCGGCTGCTGCGCGCCGGCGCCTACCTCGACTCGGTCGTGTTGCTGCAGCTGCAAAGACGGCTCTCCGCCGAGCCCGGAGTGCTGCGCGCCGCGGCGATCATGGCGACGCCGGCGAACCTCGAGATGCTCACCGCCGCCGGCCTCGCCGACGAGGAAGGCGGCGGCTCGCGCCCCGACGACCTCGTCGTCGTCGTCGAAGGCGATCGACGAGGCGGCCGCCGCCGCCGCGCTCGCCCGCGTCGACGAGCTGCTCGCCGCGCGCACGCAGGTGGCGAAGACGACAGCGCGGCCGCGCAGCCTCGACTCCGCGTTCCGCCTGCTGCCCGGCGCGCGCTGGGTGCTGGTGTCGGTGCCCGGCGCCTACGCCGCCGAGGTGGCGTGGAGCGCGCTCGGCGCCGGCCGCCACGTCTTCCTCTTCAGCGACCACGTGCCGCTCGACGAGGAGGTGGCGCTCAAGCGCGCGGCGCGCCAGCGCGGCCTGCTCGTGCTCGGCCCCGACTGCGGCACCGCCGTCGTCGGCGGCGTCGGCCTCGGCTTCGCCAACCGCGTGCGGCCGGGGCCGGTGGGGATCGTCGCCGCCTCCGGCACCGGCCTGCAGGCAGTGTGCGCGCACCTCGACGCGTTGGGCACCGGCGTCTCGCAGGCGCTCGGCACGGGAGGCCACGACCTCTCCGCCGAGGTCGAAGGGATGACCGCGCGCCAGGCGCTGCAGCTGCTCGGCGCCGACCCGGCGACGCGCGTCGTCGTGCTGGTGAGCAAGCCTCCCGCCCCCGCGGTGGCCGGCCGGTTGCTCGCCGCCGCGCGCGAGCTGGGCAAGCCGCTCGTGGCCTGGCTCCTCGGCGTGCCGATGCCGGCGCGGCGCGTCGGCAACGTCTGGTTCGCCGCCTCGCCCGCCGACGCGGCCGAGCTCGCACACTCGCTGGCGCGGCACGAGGAGGCGAGCCGACCCGACTTCGGCGGTGCGCAGGAGGCGGAGGGCGAGGACGCCGACGACGGCCGCGCCACCGGGGCGATGCCGGCGATGGACCATGTATTCGCACTGGAGACGCCCGAAGGCGCGCGGCCCGGCCGCTACGTGCGCGCGCTCTGCGGCGGCGGCACCCTCGCCACGCAGCTCGTCGCCGGCCTGCAGCTGCTCTGCGATCCGCTCTACAGCAACGTCGCGCTGCGCCCCGAGCAGCGGCTCGACGATCCGCAGACGAGCCGCGCTCACTGCGTCGTCGACATGGGCGCCGACGAGCTCACGGCCGGCAAGCCGCACCCGATGCTCGACGCGTCGTCGCTCGCCGAGCGGCTCGTCGCCGAGGCCGCCGACCCCGAAGTCGGCCTGCTGATCTTCGACGTCGTGCTCGGCGATGGCACCAACGCCGACCCCGCGGCGGTGCTCGGGCCGGCGGTCGAGGCAGCGCGCGAGCGCGCGGCGGGGGAGGGACGTCCGCTCACCGTCGTCGCCCTGCTTCAGGGCACGAGCGGCGACCCGCAGGGGCTCGACGTGCAGGCGGCGCGGCTCTCGGAGGCGGGTGCGCTCGTCGCGCGCTCGCTCGAAGAGGCGCTCGCCGCCGCCTGGGAGCACGTCGGGCAGTGGCTGCCCGGCCTCGCCGACGAGCACGCCGCCGCGGTCTCGCCCGACGCCGTGGCACCGCCGTTCGCGGCGATCACGGTCGGCGTCGAGGCATTTCACCAGAGCCTCCTCGACCAGGGCGCCGCCGCGGTGCAAGTCGAGTGGCGGCCGCCGGCGGGTGGCGACCAAGACCTCATGGACCTCTTGCGGAGGATGCGATGAGCCTGCGAATGGCGATCGTGCCGCGGCGGTGCGAGCGAGCTACTGATGCGGGCAGCGGCGGCGGTGCGCGCCACGTCGGCGCGCCCAGCTCGACAGGCGCCGCCATCGACGAGGCCAACCGCGTCGCCGTCGAGCGCATGGGGGCGGTGCGGCCGCTCCTCGCCGGCGTCGCGCGCGCCGGCGACGTCATCCCTGGCCTCGTGCCCGGCAAGCTGCTCCACGCCGGTCCGCCCATCGAGTGGGAGCGCGCCTCCGGTCCGCTGCGCGGCGCGGTGATCGGCGCGCTCCTCTACGAAGGCATGGCAGCCGACGCCGCCGAGGCCGAGGCGATGGCGGCGCGCGGCGAGGTGACGCTCGAGCCCTGCCATCACCACAGCGCCGTGGGGCCGATGGCGGGCGTCACCTCGCCGTCGATGGCGGTGTGGGTGGTCGAGGACGCGGCCGGCGGCCGCTGCGCCTACTCCAACGTCAACGAGGGCTACGGCAAGGTGCTGCGCTACGGCGCCTACGCGCCCGAGGTGCTCGACCGCCTGCGCCGCCTCAACGAGGAAGTCGCGCCGCTGCTCGGCAAGGCGATCGCCGCGGGCGAGGCGATCGACCTGCGCGCCCTCGTCGCCGAGGCGCTGCACATGGGCGACGAGGGGCACAACCGCAATCGTGCCGGCTCGCTGCTGCTGCTGCGCGCGCTCGGCCCGCGCATCGCGCGCGCGGCGGCCGATGCCGAAGCCGCGGCCGCGGCGCTCGACTACCTCGGCGGCAACGCGCTGGCGGTGCTCAACCCGCTGATGGCGGCGTGCAAGCTGATCGCCGACGCGGGGCACGGCGTCGCCGGCTCGACGCTGGTGTCGGCGATGGCGAGGAACGGCACGGACTTCGGCATCCGCGTGTCGGGGCTGGGCGACCGCTGGATGACCGCGCCGTCGCCCGTTCCCGACGGCCTCTACTTCGCGGGCTTCGGCCCCGCCGACGCCAACCCCGACATCGGCGACAGCACGATCACCGAGACCGTCGGGCTCGGCGCCTTCGCCATGGCGGCGGCGCCCGCCATCGTCACCTTCGTCGGCGGCTCGCCCGAGGAAGCGATCGGCGCCACCCTCGAGATGTACGAGATCACCGTCGCCGAGAGCCCGCACTTCACCATCCCCCAGCTCGGCTTCCGCGGCACGCCGACCGGGATCGACGTGCGCAAGGTGGTCGAGCTCGGCATCACCCCGCGCATCAACACCGGCATCGCCCACCGCGAGCCAGGCGTGGGGCAGATCGGCGCCGGGCTAGTGCGGCCGCCCATGGCGCCGTTCGTCGAGGCACTCAAGGCCTCGGCGGTGGCGCTGGGCATCGCCGGCTGAATCGGTGGCCCCGAGGCGGCCGTCCCTGCCGCTGTTACTTCACCGCCCGATCGAGCTCGCCGAGAAATGCCGCGAACCGGGGCTCGCCACGGAACTGGTCGAGCTTGAGGTCGAAGCGGGAGTGGATCACCCGCTCGTAGCGCGCCGCCAGGGCGGCGTGGAGGTGGGTGAGGACTCGTTCCAGGTCCCCGAGCCCGGCCCAGGCGAGCGCGAGGTCGTAGGGGATGGCGTCGCGTGCCTCCGACGCCTCGAGGGTCCTGAGCTGCTCGCGCGCCTCCGCCGAGCGACCGAGCGACGCTTCGGCGTGAGCGAGCAGCGCCCGCACGCGCGGCGAGTCCTCCAGCTGCAGCGTCTGCTCGAGCTCTCGATGGCCGGCCTCCGCCTCGCCGGCGACGACCAGCATGGTGCCGAGCAGGCCATGGCTGAAACCGAGGTCGGGGTCGAGGTCGAGCAGGCGCCGGCATGCCTCGATGGCCTGGGGGAGCTCGTGGCGGTAGTAGTGGACCTCGGCGAGCCAGCGCTGGACGGCTTTGCCGAGCGGGTCGAGCTGCACCGCCAGCTTCGCCTGCGCGAGGGCACCCTCGAGGTCGCCGATGCACAACAAGTCGTGGGAAAGCCAATGTCGGCCGCTCGCGTAGCTGGGCTGCCGCAGCAGCGCGCGCTCGATCAGGCTCGCCGCTTCGCGCCGCCGCCACTCGAACGTTCCGATGCCTCCGCCCAGCGACACCAACGCCTCGGGCAGCTCGGGAGCCAGCTCCACCGCCTTCCGCGCCGCGGCCAGGGAAAGGTCCGCGAAGCGTTCGGGAGCGCCCCACCCGTGATAGCTCATGACGTTGTACGCATCGGCGAGGCCGCTGTAGGCCAGAGCGAACCCAGGATCCTCGCCGATCGCCTGGTTGAACAGGCGCACCGCGGCCTCGACGGAGGCGCGCGAACGGCGGTCCCACTGGAAGCGGCCGCGCAGGTACAGCTCGTAGGCGAGCGCGCTGCGAGTCGGGCGGCTGGCGAGCGCGGCGTCCTGCTCGCTGGTCAGCTCGAGCGAAAGCTCGCTCGCGATCTCGCGCGCGATCTCCTCCTGCAGTCCGAACACGTCGTCGGCCTCGCGGAGATAGCGGCGGCCCCAAGCCTGGGCTCCGCTGCGGCCGTCGACGAGTTCGACCTGGACGACCAAGCGGCCGCGATGGGGCGTGATCTTGCCGCTCAACACCCAGGCGGCGCCAAGCTCGGCCGCCACGCCGGCAGGGGAGAGCGGCGAATCCCGAAAGCGGAAAGCCGTGGTTCGGGCGATGACCTTCACCTGCGGCAGCCGCGACAGCAAGTTGATCACCGACTCGGCGACGCCCTCGCTCAAGAAGTCGGCGTCGAGGTCGTCACCCCGGCAGGCCAAGGGGAGAACGCAGATGGTCGGTGTAGCGGCAGCGCCCGGCCAATCGGAGGAGCGAACCTCGACCTGGCTCAGCGCCGAATGCAAGGCGAAGGCGACGTCACGCGCCGACTGGAAGCGCCGCTCCGGGTTCTTCTCGAGACAGTGCAACACGATCGCCTTCACGCTCTCGGGGATGGCGCGTTGCGCCGCGAGATCGGGCTCGTCGCGCAGGATCGCGGCGAGCAGCTCACCGAGGGTCGCGCCGCCGAATGGCCGCCGCCCGGTGAAGCACTCGAACAGGATGCAGCCAAGGGCGAAGAGGTCGCAGGCCGGCGTCAGCGGTTCGCCACGCACCTGTTCGGGAGCCATGTAGGCGGGCGTTCCCACGAGCAATGCCTCGTCGGGCGCACAGGTCGCGGCCTCGTCGTCGACCTCGGCGGTCGATAGCGGCTGGGCGAGGCCGAAGTCGAGGATCTTGACCTGGCCGTCGCGGGTGAGAAAGACGTTGGCAGGCTTGAGGTCACGGTGCAGGATCCCCTTGCGATGCGCGGCCGCCAGCCCCTCGCACACCGCGGTCGCCACCTCCACGGTGCGGCGGATCGAAAGCGGACCGCCGGCGCCGGCGAGAGCGCTTTCCAGGGTCTCCCCCTCCAGCAGCTCGGTCACCGCGTAGGCGGTCTCCCCCTCGCTGCCGAAATCGAAGATGGCGAGGATGTTCGGGTGCGCCAGCGCGGCGATCGCCCGCGCCTCGTCGTGCAGGCGCTGCAGCGCGTCGGCGCGACCCGCGGTGGGCGTCGCCAGGGTCTTGACCGCGACGTCGCGGCCGAGTCGCCCATCACGCGCCCGGTAGATCTCACCCATCGCCCCGGCGCCGATGGCCTCGACGATCTCGTAGCGCCCGAAGTACTCACCCGCCTCGAATCTCATGATCAGCTGCAAATTACTACGACGAAGAATGCGTCAGGCGTAGAGTAACGGTATGACATACAGGCGCGGCGTTCTCACGCTGGCGACGCTCATGGCCGCCACGTCGCTGCTCGCGGGTGGTGCAGCGGCGCACGGCGAGGAACGCGGTGCGACGCGCGACCCGGCGTGCCCCGCCTGCGTCGCCGACTTCGCGCTCTACGATCCGGGCACCGCCGACGACGGCGTGTGGGACGAGGACGTCGTCGCGCTGCAGTCGATCTTCACCGCCTACGGCTTCACGTGGCGGAAGGTCGACGCGGCGGCGATCGCGCGCGGTGCGCTGGGGAGCGGCAAGAGTCGGCGCTTTCGCGCCATCGTCGAGCCTGGCGGGTGGGCGTACACGCGCGACGCGAGCCTCGGCTTCGCCGGAGTGTCGCGGCTGCGCTCGTTCGTCAGCAGCGGCGGCGCCTATGTCGGTTTCTGCGCCGGCGCCTGGGCGGCGGTGTCGCTCGCGCGTTGGGACTACTACGGCAACGGTTGGTTTCAGAGCTATCCGTACAACTTGAGGCTCTTCAACGGCGCCGGCGTCGGGCCACTTGGCTGGATCCCGTGGAACGACGGCACCAACGCCAACTTCGCCGAGGCGGCGATAGATACGACGAATGCGACGATGCGCGCCGCCGCGATGCCGGCGCGCACGCGCTTCCTCTATGGCGGCGGTCCGTGGTTCGAGCCGTCGGGCCGGCCGCCGGGCTGGGAGGTATGGGCGCGCTCGGTGGCGCCGCCCGGTGCGCTCTCACGCGCCGGCGACGGCAAGCCGACGATCGTGCGCCACACGTACGGCAAGGGCACGGTGATCCTCTTCGCCTACCACCCCGAGATCCTCATCGGCAGCGATCTCGACGGCGTCGTCCTCACCGGCGTCTACGACGAGGCGACGATCGACTGGGACATCGGCTCTCAGTCGTTCGAGGAGATCGCCCTCGACAGCTGGAACGTGGTGCACGCGGCTTTGCAGGTGGCCGCCGGGCGACCGGTGACGCCGCTCACGGCGCTGCCGGACTGAGCCGGCTTCAGCCCGCGGCGCCGCGCCGCCGGCGCGCGTCGAGCGAGTAGCGCGGCGCGCCGTAGAGGAGGAAGAAGAGGCCACCCACGAGCATCGCCAGCGGCGCGATGTTGGCGGTGAACGGCAGGCCCACGTGCACCATCAGCAGGGCGACGACGAAGTTGACGACGACGACCGCCGCCGCCCAGCGGGTGAGCAGCCCGAGGGCGAGCAGGATGCCGCACGCGAGCTGCGCGTAGGCGGAGAGGTAGGCGCAGAAGAGCGAGTAGGGGAAGCCGTTCTTGGCCAGGAAATCGCGGAACTCGAGCATCTTCGCCTGCGAGAAGACGTTGTCCTGCGTGCCGTAGACGAGGACGAAGGCAATGAACAGGCGTAGCAGCAGCGGCGCGAGCTCGCGGTAGCGGTCGAGGATGCGGTCGATCATCCCGATTACCCCAGCTTCTTCAGCGCTTCCTTGGCGTCGTTCAACTTGGGGTCGAGCTTGAGGGCGGCCTGGTACTCGGCGCGCGCGCCGGCCTTGTTGCCTTGGCGCTCGAGGACCATGCCGAGGCGGTAGTGCGCGTTGGCGAGCGGCGGCTCGTCGGACCCCGGCGTGTGGCCGATGTAGCGCCGCAGGGTCGCGGCGCCGCGGTCGAGCCGCTTGCCGGAGAGCGCCGCGGTGCGGCCGACTTGGTAAAGCGCCGGCCACGAGTCGGCGTCGGCGGCGAGAATCGCTTCGAAGACCTCGAAAGCGTCGTCCCAGCGCTCCTGCGTCTGGTAGAGGAGCCCGAGCATCTGCTGCAGTCGCGGCTCGCCGGGGTGCTTCGCCAGCGCTTCCTTGACGATGCGCTCGGCTCCGGCGTTGTCCTTCTGGTTGAGGGCGATGGTGGCGCGCGCCATGGCGCCGCGCACGGCGTCGCGCTTGGCGACCTCGTTCGCCTGCTCGCGCGCCTTGTCGACGCTGCCGCCCATGAAGCCGGGGGCGATGAGGTAGAACTGGATGAGGTCGCCGCGGGCGTCGAGGTTGCCGGGATCGAGCTCGACGGCTTTCAGCCAGGCCGCGTGGGCATCTTTCGCCAACCCCGGCTTGCGCAGCATGCTCGCTTCCTGCGCCGCGCGGCCGTAGGCGCGTCCCAGCGCGAGGAAGATGTCGCTGCGCTTGGGCGCCAGCTTGGTGGCCTTCTCCAGCCACTCGACCGCTTCGTCCATCTTGCCGAGGCCGTTCAGCGTACGGCCGAGCCAGTAGGCGGCCTCGGCGTCCTTCGGATGCGCTGCGGCGTAGGGGGCGAAGACCTTGCGGGCCTCTTCGTAGCGGCGCGCTTCGAAGGCGGTGATCCCCGGCGCGAGCGGGCCGGTGGGCGCGGCAGCGGCGAGAACAGGTGAGGCGGCGGCGAACAGTAAGGCGACCAGCGCCCAAGAGCGATAGAGCTTCATGCGACACCTCGCGACGCGTTCTATACGCAGAGAACGCTCGCAGGTTGCCGCCGGTTCCCGCTTTGTGGGGGCGCGGCTACCCGCCGGCTTTCCAGCCCGCCGCGGTCTCGCGCGCGAAGTCGGCGAAGCTCCGCGGCGGCTTGCCGAGCACCCGCTCGATCCGCGCCAGCGCTTCGTCGCTCGCCTTCAAGCCCTCACGCTGGAAGAAGTCGTACATCATGCGGAAGTCGTAGGCGAGCGCCGGCGGCAGGTAGCGGAGGTTCTGCTGCTCCCAGGCGTCGAGGTCGTCGCCGCCGTAGCGCACCTCGCGGCCGAGGACCTCGCTCCACGTCGCGGCGGTGCTCTCGCCGGTCACCACGTCGGGCCCGACGAGGTCATAGGTCTCGCCCGAATGACCATCCGTCGTCAGCGCCAGCGCCGCGGCGTCGGCGATGTCGCGCACGTCGACGCGCGAGAGGCCGGCGCTGCCGAGCGGCTGCGGGTAGACGCCGTACTGCAGCATCGCGTCCTTGAACCAGTAATCGTTCTGGAAGAAGTTGTTGGGGCGCAGCACGGTGTACTCGAGGCCCGACGCCGCGAGCGCCATCTCGATCGGCAGCTTGCCGCCGAAGTGGGGGAGGTGAGGCGCCTTGTCGACGTCGTGCACCGAGAGGTAGACGACGCGCCGCACGCCGCACTCGCGCGCGCCGTTGACGCCCAGCAGCCCCTCGTGCGTCTCGCTGGGGGTGACGGTGTTGATGAGGAAGAGGGCGTCGTAGCCCTTGAAGACGTTGCGCACCGTCGCCGGCTCGCCGAGGTCGCCCACCACGGGCTGCGTGCCTTCCGGCACCGGCTTGCCGCCGCCGCGCGTCAGCACCGCGACCTCGTGGCCGCCGCGCTCGAGCAGCGCCTGCACGACGGCCGACCCCACCGTCCCCGTCCCACCCGTGACCATCACGCGCATCGCTCGCTCCTTCCGGTTGCGGGCCCGCCGGTGAGGCGGGGCCATGCGCATCCTACACAGCCGACAGCCGATAGAATCCCAGCCCGCATGGCAGGAGACGCAGCCTCGCTCCCAGGTTTGATCCGGAGGCGCCGGGACATCCCGGTGGTCATCCTCTGCGGCGGCCAGGGCACCCGCCTGCGCGAGGAGACCGAGCACCGCCCCAAGCCGATGGTGGAGGTGGGGACGCGCCCCATCCTCTGGCACATCATGAAGCTCTACGGCGCCCACGGCCTCGACCGCTTCGTGCTCTGCCTCGGCTACAAGGGCTGGGAGATCAAGCAGTACTTCCTGCGCTACAAGGAGATGCTCGGCGACTTCACGGTGGCGATGGACGGCAGTCGGCCGCTCGAGTTCCACGACGAGAACGGTGTCGAGAGCTGGCGGGTCACCTGCGCCGAGACCGGCGCCGACACCGCCACCGGCGCGCGGCTCCAGCTCGTGCGCCGCTATCTCGACGCGCCCACCTTCTGCCTCACCTACGGCGACGCCGTCTCCGACGTCGACGTCGGCGCGCTGCTCGAGTTCCACCGCAAGGAAGGGCGGCTCGCCACCGTCACCGGCGTTCACCCGACCTCGCGCTACGGCGAGATCGAGGTCGAGGGCAGCCGTGTCAGCGAGTTCGCCGAGAAGCCGGTGGCGCAGGGCCTCGTCTCGGGCGGCTTCTTCGTCTTCCAGCGGGAGGCGCTCGACTACCTCGACGACGACCCGCAGCTCTTCCTCGAGCAGAAGCCGCTGCGCAACCTGGCGCGCGACGGCCAGCTCTCCGTCTACGTGCACGAGGGCTTCTGGCACCCGATGGACACCTACCGCGACTACCTGCACCTGAACGCGCTGTGGAAGCAGGAGCGGCCGCCGTGGAAGGTGTGGTGAGCGCGGGCGTCGCGCCGTGATCTTCGAGGAGACGGCGCTCGCGGGGGTGTGGGTGCTCGAGCCCGAGCGCCACCGCGACAACCGCGGCTGGTTCGCGCGCACCTTCGATCGCGAGGCGATGGCGGCGCGCGGCCTCGCCACCGCGGTGCGCGCAGGGCGCCAGCTCCTACAACCAGCTGCGCGGCACGGTGCGCGGCCTCCACCTGCAGGCGGCGCCGTTCGAGGAGTGCAAGCTGGTGCGCGTCACCCGCGGCTCGATCTTCGACGTCGTCGTCGACGTGCGCGCGGGCAGCCCGACGCGCGGCCGTCACGTCGCCGTCGAGCTCTCCGCCGAGGCCGGCAACCAGGTCTACGTGCCGGCCGGCTTCGCGCACGGCTTCCAGACGCTGGAGGACGACTCCGAGGTCGCGTACCTGATCTCGGCGCCGTACTCCGCCGAGCACGCGCGCGGCTACCGCTACGACGACCCGACGCTCGCCATCCCCTGGCCGCACGAGATGACGATGATCTCCGACCGCGACCTGCTGCTGCCGCGCTTCGGCGAGGAGTGAGGCAGGCAAGCGTGGCGTCGCCGTTGCGCGAGCTGGTGCGCGGCCTCGACCTCGGCGAGGTCGGCGCCGCGATGCACGCCTTCGCCGCCGAGCTGCAGCCGCTGCCGCGCAGCCTGACGGGAGACGGCGTGCGCGCGACGCTGGCGCGCATCGGCGAGCGCATCCCACTCCAGGTGCACGAGGTGCCCACCGGCACGCCGGTGCTCGACTGGACGGTGCCGCGCGAGTGGAACCTAGTGGACGCGTGGATCAAGGGTCCCGACGGTCTTGTCGCTCATCGAAGCGAAACGCTCGCCGCTTCACGTTGTTGGCTACAGCGTGCCGGTGCAGGCGCAGCTACAGCTCGCCAAGCTGCAGGAGCACCTGCACTCGCTGCCCGACCATCCGGAGTGGGTGCCGTACCGCACCTCGTACTGGCGCGAGACCTGGGGCTTCTGCCTGCCGCACCGGCAGCGCGCGGCGCTCGGCGAGGGCGAGTACGAGGTGTGCGTCGACGCGACGCTCGCCGACGGCGCGCTCAGCTACGGCGAGTGCTTCCTGCCCGGCGAGAGCGAGCGCGAGGTCCTGATCTCCTGCCACGTCTGCCACCCGGCGCTCGCCAACGACAACCTGTCGGGGATCGCGCTCGCGGCCTTCCTCGCCGAGCGGCTGGCCGGCGTGCCGCGGCGCTACGGCTACCGCTTCCTGTTCGTGCCGGGGACGATCGGCGCCATCACCTGGCTGGCGCGCAACGAGGAGCGCGTCGACCGCATCGCGCACGGCCTCGTCGTCGCCAACGTTGGCGACGGCGGCGGCTTCCACTACAAGCAGAGCCGCCGCGGCGACGCCGAGATCGACCGCGCCGTGCCGCGCGCGCTCGCCGACCTCGGCGAGCGCGTCGAGGTCGAGCCGTTCGTGCCCTTCGGCTACGACGAGCGCCAGTACTGCTCGCCCGGCTTCGACTTGGCGGTCGGCTCGCTCACCCGCACGCCGTGGGGTCGCTATCCCGAGTACCACACCTCGGCCGACGACCTGAGCTTCATCACGCCGGCGGCGCTCGCGGGCTCGCTGCGCGCCTACCTCGCGGTGATGGAGCTCCTCGAAGCGAACCGCCGCTACCGCAACCTCGCGCCGAAAGGAGAGCCGCAGCTCGGCCGCCGCGGCCTCTATCGCTCGCTCGGCGGCGAGACCCACGGCCGCGAGCGCGAGCTGGCGCTCCTCTGGGTGCTCAACCAGTCCGACGGCGGACCCGACCTGCTGGCGATCGCCGAGCGCTCGGGCTTGCCGTTCACCGCCATCGCCGAGGCGGCGGAAGCGCTGGTGACGGCGGACCTGCTCGCCGCGATCCCCTAGCCCTCGCGCCTCAGCGCCCGGTCAGCGGCTCGGCCGCCACCTGCACCGTGCGGCGCAGGTAGGACGTCGTACCGCCCAGCTCGTCGCGCACGCTGAGCGCCAGCAGGTGCTCGCCTTTGCCGAGCTCCACTCCGACGTCGTAGGCGAAGCTCTTGCCGAAGGCGGTGAGCACCTCGGCCTCCGTCACGCGCAGCGGCACCTCGAGCTGGCGTAGCGCGCTGCGGCCGCCGCCGGGCTCGCCGATCATCACCAGCACCCGCAGCTTGCCCTCGTAGACGTGCTCGCGGGTGATGGTGGCGAGCTTGAAGAGCGGCACCAGCAGCCGCGCGGTGACCAGCTGGCGGCCGCCGTCGAGCGGCTTCGGAGGCAGCATCTCGACGGCGACGCCGAGCGGGTTGTCCTCGTAACCGTGGATCAGTGCGGCCAGCATGCGGTCGGCCGCCTGCTCGAGGACCGGTTTGTCGCGGTAGTTGCGCCGGTAGGCAAGCCGCACGCCCGGGCGCTTCACCTTCACCTCGGTGCGGTGCTCCCTGCCGTCGCCGCGATGGCTCGGTGTGTAGCCAAGGCTGTAGTAGGTGCCCAGGCCCTCGCGCATCCGCGCCAGGTCGCGCGTGAAGTCGTTGGTGTCGATGATGGCGCGGCCGCCGGTCTCGTGCGCCAGGTAGACGAGCGGGTCTTTCACGTTGGCCGCGGTCATCGAGACCACCGCCGGGATCGCCAGCAGCCCTTCGTCGCCGGACCGTGGTCCATCGCTGCCCAGAGTGGAGAGCCCCGACGCCTGCAACGTGTAGAGGCTCACCCGATGGGCGCTGGCGTGGGCGGCGAGCCGCCGGAGGTCGTTGGTGAGGTCGTAGCGCGCGGCGTCGAGGGCGGCCGACTGCGCCTGGTAGGTGCTCGCATCTCCGGTGGTGTCGAGCATGGGGATGCCGAATCCGCCCTCGGACGGCTTGGGCATCCCTCGCTCTCCTCCGCTGTCCGGCTGCGAGGTGTAGCCGACGCCCGAGGTCGCGGCGCCGCCGGCGCAGATCTGGAAGAGCACCTCGAACAGCTCCTGCCCCGGTTGCAGCGGAAGACCGTCGCTCACGTAGAGCAGCGCCTTGCGTCCCGGCAGCCCGGCGAGCGAGTTGACGAGGTACGCGAGCTGCCCGAGGGTGGCGCGGGTGTTCTGCCGCGTGGACTCGGCGAAACCCTCCACCGGACCGAGGACGTTGTGCGCGCAGGGAGTGCCTTGAATGATGTTCTGCTTTTGGATGGTGACGAGGGCCTGCACGGCGGAGACGCGCGCGAGCTCGACTTCGTGGCCGTGCGCGGTCAGCTCGTCGACCGCGTCGAGCGCGGCCGCCACCGCCGCCGGGTCGCTGGAGAAGGGCAGCCGCACCGAGAAACCGCCCTTGCCCTGAGCGGCGATCAGCACCCGCTCACCGGCGAGACCCTGGGCGAGGAAGTCGCGGACCTGGCGCAGCGCGCGGGTGCGGCTGGCGGGGCGAAGGTGAATATTGTCGACGTAGACGACGACGTGGCCCTTCGCGTCGGCGGCCTGCGCCGTAGGAGTCGCGGCGGTCGTCGGCGCGGCTGGGACGACGGCGGCCGATGGGGCTGGAGGAGCGGCGCCGCGCGAGACTCGCTCGAAGTTGGTGAGCTCGACGCGCCGGCCGTCCTCGAAGAGCTGGAAGTCGCCGCGCTGAAGGTCGGTCACCGGCCGCCCTTGTGCGTCGCGCACCTCGACGTCGACGGTGACGACGTTGACCTCGAGCGTCTCGCCGTAGTCCTGGGCCGGCGCGGCGCCGGCGGCGAGCAGCAATCCGAAGAGGGCGAGCCCGACCGCGTGCCGCTGCGTCATGGCGAGTCCTCGCAGGACGTACGAGAGTCTTGCGGGTGCGCGTTGCAACGGGTGTTCCACGGGCGCCTCGCCTGCGGCGCGACGAGCGCGTCCTCGCAGCGAGCGCCGGCCGGGCTGGGTCGAAGCGCCGCCTGCCGAGGACGGCAGCGTCACTAGGCCGAGTCGCCTGCGTCGTCGGGCGAGGTGGGGCGGTCGCGGCGCGGCGCGATGTCGACGCCGCCGCGCATGACGACGCGGCTGCCCGGCGGCACGTCCTGCGCCACCACCGCGTTGACGCCGATGAAGGAGCCGTCGCCGATGGTGATGGCGCCGATCACTTTGGCGCCGGCGCCGATGAAGACGTCGTCGCCGATCGCCGGCATGCGCTCGCGGTGGTCGGGGCTCGGCGAGCCGATCGTCACCTGGTGGAGCAGGGTGGCGTTGCGGCCGATGCGCGCGTAGCCGCCGACGACGATCCCCACGCCGTGCACGATCCTCAGGCCGGGACCGATCTCGGCGGCCGGCCCGATCTCGACGCCGGTCAGGAACTGGTTGAAGCGCGACACTGCCGGCCCGAGCACCGGGATGCCGAGGCGCTTGAACCAGTGCGCGAGGCGGTGCAGCACGACCGCCTGGTAGCCGGTCTCGAAGAGCAGCGACTCGACGACGTACCAGGGGAACGGCTTGCGCTTGATCTCACGCAGGCGGCGGGTGTCCTCGCGGAGGTTGGCGAACATCAGCGCGGCTCCGGCGACGGTGCGGGCGCGGTAGCGGGCGCGGGCGAGGCGGTTGCGGCCGCCGGCGCTGCTGCCGTGACCTCGACCGGCACGCGCAGCGTACGCCCGCCGTTGCGCTCCGAGAACCAGGCGACGGTCTCGAACACCGGATCGAGCTCGAGCAGGTAGCGGCCCGGCTCCGCGGGAGCGACGACGCGTAGCGTCACCTTCGACTCGCCGGCGGGCGGCAGCGGCCGCCGGCAGCTCGGTGCGCTCGCCGTCGCGGAGGACCGCGTTGCCCTGCGCGTCGAGCCAGTGGTAGGCGAGCCGCACGCGCGCGCCGCCCTCGCGCCGCCACTCGGCGCGGCTGGTGTTGACGACGACGGCGGGCACCTCGAAACGCTCGCCCGCGTGCACCTGCGGCGGCGCGGCGACGTCGCGCCACTGTACGGAGTACACGTCCGCTTCGAGACCTTCCGGCGCGCCGAGGTAGAGCAGCTCGGCGCCGACGAAGAACGAGTCCGGCTCCTTGGGCTGCCACGGCCAGCTGGGACATGACGGCGGCGGCAGCTCACGTTGCCACGTGCGCGGCAGGCCGGTGCTCGTCTCGACGGTCAATCGATACGCGTAGAGCGTGCCGGTCTTGATCGTCCAGCGCGCGCTCGGCCGCCGCGGCGCGAGCACCACGCGGCGCGACTCACCGGCGCCGAGCTCGAACGTCTCGCGCGCGCCGCCGAGCTGCACCTCGACGCGGTTGTGCGGCGCCAGGCTGCCGATCTCGAAGGCGAGCGGCCCGAGCGGCCGGTCGGCGACGAGGTGGAGCTCGACCGGCACGCCGCCGAAGACCCACATCCGCTCGGTGAGCGGCAGGAACGCCTCGCGGCGGCCGATGAAGCGCACGCCGCCCATCGGCACGCGGTGATAGCCCGGCACGTTGCGCAGCGTCAGCTCGAGCGGCAGCCAGCGGTACGGCGCGCCGCGCACGTGCATCTGCAGCGTCGGCTCCGGCCCCGGCATCCCCAGCGGCGCCAGCACGAGCGGCGATAGGAAGAGCCCTGCGAGCGCGTAGCCGGCGAGCACCAGCCAGCGCGGGCGAATCCGCGTGACGAGGAAGAGGAAGGCCGGGTAGACGTTGACGAAGTAGCGGTTGCCGACGAAGCCGCCGCCGCCCTGCCAGTTCCAGGCGATCTGCAGCAGGAAGAAGAGCGCGATGACGCCGGAGGCGCCGAGCAGCACCCAGCGCGGCGCGGAACGGCGGCCGTGGACGAGGAAGAGCGCCACCGCGAGCACCGCGAACGGCATGTATGGCAGCAGACCGGCGTGGCGGCCGACGAGGAAGTACGCAACGTTGAGAGCGAATTCGCTCGGCGAGGTGTCGGGCAGGCGGAAGATCCAACTGTAGGTGTTGCGGGTCGGCGACTCGGCGATGGCCGCCGCAGCGCCGCTCGGCGGCGGAGGCGTCGCAGAACCGACAGTGGCCGCAGGAGCGTCGGTTGCTGCGCCGGCAGTCGCTACAGCGTCAGCCGCCGATGTCGCCGCGGCGGGAGCGGTCGGGCTCGGCGAGCTCGCGTTTGCGGGCGGCGCGCTGCCAGGCGCCGCGCTCGAAGGCGGCGAGGTCGCCGGCACCGTCGCCAACGCATTCGGGAAGACCGGCATCTGACCCGGGCCGCAGAGCGTGAAGCCGCCGCGCTCGAGCTTGGCGGCCAGGTACGGCGTCGGCGTGCCGGTGAGCGCGAACGAGGCGCCGGCGAGCAACAGTAGGCAACCGCCTGCGCCGCCGAGCCAGCTCGCGAGCCGCCGCCAGCGGCGCTCGCGCCAGTGACTCCACAGCAGAGCCAGCGCGATCGCCGCGAGTTGCGGCTTGTTGAAGACCGCCAGTCCGAGCGCCGCTCCCGAAAGCGCCGCGAGCACCGCTTCGCGGCGCGGCCGCGGCAGCCCCTCCTCCTCGCCTTCGCGCGGCAGCCCGAGCCAGAGCGCGGCGCAGATCGCCGCCATGTTGAACACCTCGGGCTGCAGCCAGTAGACGTAGACGAAGCCCACCGACAGCACGAAGAACCCGGCAGCGAAGAGGGCAGGCGATGCCGGCGTCGTTGTAGCGGCGCAGGTAGAGCGCTCCCATCCAGATCATCGCCACCAGCAGCAGCGTGTTGAAGACGAGCATCCCGTGCGCGCCGCCGACACGGACGAACGGCGCCGCGAACAGCGAGTAGACGAACGGCTTGGCGTACGACACCGTGCGCCAGCCGTCGGCGCTCATCAGGATCAGGTTGTTGACCGGCTGGTACGGGAAGTCGACGAAGAAGCGGTCGACGTCAGCCGGCGAGAAGCGCAGGTCGGCGTCGTGTCCGAGCGACAGCGCCATCCCGTAATAAGCGGCCTCGTCGGCCTTGAGGTGCGTCGGCGCCCCCGGCCGCCCGAGCGCAAGCGGGAACAACAACAAAAAGGCCGAGAGCCCGACGAGTCCCAGCCGCGCTGTCGAGGTCACGGGCGCGCAGCATAACAGCGGGCTTGTCGACCGCCGGGCGCTAGCCAACCGGCCCGTGCTGCGCTTGCAGGTTGAGCCAGAAGGCCGCGCTCGCGCCGGTCAGCCGCTCCAGCCTGAGCGCCATCTCGGCGGAGACAGCGCTGTCGCCGGCGAGCACGCGGTGCAGCGTCTGGCGCGTCACGCCGAGACGCTCCGCCGCTTCGGTAACGGGCACCATCGCAGGCTCGAGAAATTCCTCGCGAAGGATCACTCCAGGGTGCTCCGGGGCGAATGTCGGCGGTCCCGTAACGGCAATGTCCTCGCTCATTCGGTGAACTCCTCGTGGCGTGTAAGGCGTCGCGTTACACGACGCTAGCACTGGCCACGACCTCTTCCAGCTCCGCCGGCGGCGGCAGCAATGGCGGCGCTGGTGGCAGCGGCTCGCGCCAGCCGGCGAGGGCGCCGCGGATCTTGGCGACCGCGGCCGCTTGGTTGCGGCGCGGCAGCTCGCGAAGGAAGCCGAAGACGAGCGCCGCACTCGCAAACGCCCAGAAGCGGACCTTCTGCAGCGCGTTACCGTAGCGGCGCACGTAGAGGGCGCTGCTCCGGCCGAGCTGGAAGTTGCGGCCGGGGGTGTAGCCGCCGGTCGTCCAGGCGACGCGGTGGTAGAGGACGGCGCGCGGCGCGTAGAGGCAGCGCCAGCCGGCGCGCGCGAGGCGGGTGCAGAAGTCGGCGTCGTCGACGCAGATGAAGTAGAGCGGGTCCCAGCCACCCGCCGCTTCGGCAGCCTCGCGCCGGACGAGGATGGCGCAGCCGTTGACGTAGTCGACCGCCGCTTCCTCGTCGAACTGCCCGCTGTCGATCGCGCCGTAGCCGCGCTCGCGCGTCACCGCTTCGCGAAAGCGCAGCACGCCGCCCGCCGACCACAGGCGCCGGCGCTCGCCGTGGAAGTAGCACTTGGGGCCGACGGCGCCGGCGCGCGGGTCGCGCTCGGCGGCGGCGACCAGCTCGTCGAGCAGGTCGGGCTCGACCTCGACGTCGTTGTTGAGCAAGCAGCGCGTAGTCGTAGCCGTTGGCGAAGGCCCAGCGGAAGCCGGCGGCGTAGCCGCTCGCGCTGCCGCGGTTCTCGCGCAGCCGCAGCTGGCGCAGGTCGGGGAAGGCGGCGGCGAGCGCCTCCACCGAGCCGTCGCGCGAGCCGTTGTCGAGCACCACCAGGTCGAAGCGCGGGTAGCGCATGCGCCGCAGGCTCGCCACCGCGTCGAGGGTGACCTCCTTGCCGTCGTAGTTGACGACGATGGCGGCGACGCGCGGCGTGCCGCCCTTCGCTGCAGCTTCCATCGGCGCGAATTGAAGCACACACGGCTCCGCTACGATCCGCCGGTGCCGGAGCAGCCACCAGAGTCGTCGCCGCAGCTGCGGCCTTCCCTCGTCAAGCGCATGCTGCCGAAGCTGCTGCTCCTCGGGACGAGCCTCGGGTTGTCGCTGCTCGTCGCCGAGCTTGCGGTGCGCATCGCTCGCCCGCAAGAGGTAATGACCGTCGACCGCGGCCTCTACGAGCCCGACCCGCCGCGGCGATACCGCCTCCACCCCGGCTACCGCGGCCGTATCTCGAACCAAGTCGAGTTCGACCACACGGTCACCGTCAACAGTCACGGCATGCGCGGGCCGGAGCCGACGGCCGCGGCGAACCGCGTGCTCGTCTTGGGCGACTCCTTCACCTTCGGTGTCGGCGCGAGCGAGGAGGAGACCTTCCCGGCGCGGCTGCAGTCGCACCTGCGCGAGGCCGGTGTCGACGCTGTGGTGTGGAACGCCGGCGTTCCCGGTTACGGCGTGCCCGATGAAGTGGCGTGGTACGAACGCTGGGGCGTCCCGCTGAAGCCCAGCATGGTGGTGATCGCTCCCTTCCTCGCCAACGACCTGCAGGACGCCATGCCGGACTCGCAGACGCGGGTCGTGGACGGAGAGCTGGTGGCCGGCGACGGCAGCGGCGGAGCGCGCCGCTGGCTTTACTACCACTCACACCTGTTTCGCCTGGTGAAGTCATCGCTGCTCGAAGGACCGCTGCGGCAGAAGCTCGGCCTCACGGAGCCATGGGCGCGGCGCGAGCGGCGCTCGGAGCTGGCACTCTACGGGCGCGACCTTCCACCCGAGCTCGCTCCCGGGGCGGTGGCGACCGATCGCGCGGTGGGGCGCCTCATCCAGCGCGGGTTGGCGCAGAAAACGGGAGTGCTCGCCGTGCTCGTGCCCTCTCTTCCGCAGGTCGACGCCCATCGCTGGCGCGCGCTGCACGCCGAGCTCGGCGTCGACTTGCGCGGGCAGGATCCGCGGCGGACGAATCGGTACTTCGCCGAGACCTTCGAGCTCTCCGGGATACCGGTCGTCGATCCGACGGACGCGTTCGCCGCGGCGACGGCCCGCGGCGAGCGCCTCTACTATCCGCGCGACCAGCACCTCACGCCGGCCGGCTACGACCTGCTGGCGCGCGAGGTCGCGCGGGCCATTCTCGACATCGGGCGCCAACCGCTG
Organism: Thermoanaerobaculia bacterium; assembly: GCA_963846495.1. Lineage (GTDB taxonomy): Bacteria > Acidobacteriota > Thermoanaerobaculia > Multivoradales > JAIOJS01 > DASYQD01. Next base: position 74,508 of record CAWJWP010000001.1, read on the forward strand.
CCGGACAAGAGCGAGTGGATGGCGAAAGCGGGTGCCGCCAGCGGCAGTGAAGCAAAGCCGTCGACGACACCCGCAAGCGAGGCTGCTACGCCTGCCCCGCGATCGCCTGCGACACGTACTCCATGATCCCCTCGTCGAGCCCGGTGTGCTGGCGCACCGACGGCTCGCTGGCGTACATCCGCCGCACGGCGCCGGCGATCTGCGGGTCGCCGCCGGTGAGCTCGCGCACCAGCTCCTGCCAGCGCTGCACGAGCGGCCGCAGCTCCTCGGCGCCGGGGTCGACGCCGCGCTCCATGGCCGCGCGCACGGCGGCGATCAGCCGCGGCCACTCGGCCTCTACTTCGGCAATGTGCGCGGCGCCCAGTTGCTCCTTGCGCTCGGCGAGGGTCGCGAGCTGCTCTTCGGTGTAGTACTTCTCGAACATGGTCATCATCTCCAGGGTTTCGAGGACGTCGTTGGCGGCCGCGCCGGTGTTGGCGTCGGCGTCGAGGCGGACGGCGAGCGACTCGAGCCGCGCGAGCAGCCGCTGCTCGTGTGCGATCTGCGCCCGCAGCCGCACCGCCTGCGCACGCAACGCCGCCGGCAGCGAACGCTGCGGATCGTCGAGGCTCTTGCGCACTTCCGCGAGCGACAGCCCGAGCCGCCGCAGCAGCATCACTTGCAGCAGCCGCGCGACGTCGTCCTCGCCGTAGAGCCGATAGCCGGCGGCGCTACGCCGCCGCGGCGAGACGATGCCCAGCTCGTCCCAGTGGTGCAGCGTGCGCACGGTGAGCCCCGTCCGCTTCGCCAGCTGTCCGACCCGCAACGCGTCCATGCCGTTCCGATCTCCACCGTCGGCGCCGCCCATCGGCGCCGACGAGCCGGAACGGTACAGCCTCACGTCACGTGAGGGTCAAGGGGTCGCAGCGGCGCTATCGAAGCGCCATGCCCGTCGCTGCCCAGCAACCGCCGCAGCACCGTCGGCAGCGTTTCGCCGCCGCCCGGCGAGAGCAGCGTCAGCGCCTTGCCGCGCAGCAGCGCGCGCTCCTCGTCGCTCGGATCGTGGCCGGCGACGAGGACGATGGGCACCGCTGAGGTCTCCGCCCGCGCCCGCAGCTCGAGCGCCAGCCGCAGGCCGCCGGCGTGGTCCATCAAGAGGTCGATGACGACGATCGCGGGCGGCTTGCCGCGCGCCTTGGCGAGCCCTTCCTCGATCGAATACGCGTGCACCAGCTCGTAGCCGTTGCTGCCCAGCCCCGCCTCGAGCAGCTGATGGATCGAGCGGTCGTCGTCGACGAGCAGCACCTCCGCCGGCGTCGCGGCCGCGCCCTTGCCACCGCGCGCGGCGAGCTGGCGCACGCGTGCGACCAGGCGCCGCAGGTCCATCGGCTTGAGGAAGTAATCGTCGGCGCCCAGCGCCAGGCCGAGCTCGCGGTTCTCCTGGCGGGTGTAGATGACGATCGGGATGCTCGCCGTCTCGGCGTCGGCCTTGAGGCTCTTCAACACCTCCCAGCCGTCGACGAGGCCGGGCAGCACCATGTCGAGGATGACCGCCGCCGGCGCCACCGAGCGCGCCAGCGCCAGCGCGCCGTCGCCCGTCTTCGCCAAGCACCGGCGCGAAACCGTTGCGCTCGAGCAGCGGCGCCAGCGTCTCGAAGACGGTGCGGTCGTCCTCCACCACCAGCACCGGCTGCGGCACCGGCGAGGCGCCGCTCTGGATCTGGCTGCTGCGCACCGGCAGCAACACGCGGAAGGTGCTGCCGCGACCGAGCGCCGACTCCACCGTCACCGCGCCGCCGTGCATCTCGGCGAAGGTCTTGACCAGGGCGAGGCCGAGGCCGGTGCCGCCGAAGCGCCGGCCGGCGGTCGAGTCGACCTGCTGGAAGGGATCGAAGATGCGCAGGTGGTTCTCGGGCGCGATGCCGATCCCCTCGTCCTTGACCGCCACCGCGAGCGTCGCTTCGCCGAGCGGCGAGTCGCCGGCGTCGAGCGTGCGCAAGGTGACGGCGACGTGCGAGCCGGCGGGCGAGAACTTCACCGCGTTGGAGAGCAGGTTGTAGAGGATCTGCTTGACCTTCACCGGGTCGGCCCAGATCGGCGGCACGCCGGGCTCGACGTCGGTCGTGAAGTGGATCGCCTCGCGGTCGGCGACCGCCTTCATCACCGTGACGACGCCGTCGAGCACGTGCGGCACCGACACCGGCTCCGGCTGCAGCTCCATGCGGCCGGCCTCGACCTTCGACAGGTCGAGGATGTCGTTGATGATGGTGAGCAGGTGCTTGCCCGAGGTGTGGATGTTGCCGAGGAACTTCTTCGCGCGCGCCTCCAGGTTGTCGCCGCGCGAGAGCAGGATCTCGGAGAAGCCGATGATCGAGTTGAGCGGCGTGCGCAGCTCGTGGCTCATGTTGGCGAGGAAGCGCGTCTTCTCCTGCGTGCGCAGCTCGGCGGCGTCGCGCTCGCGCTCGCGGCGCTCGATCTGGTCGAGCATGTCGTTGAAGCCGTCGCAGAGCGCCCCGATCTCGTCGTCGGCGCGCTTGCTGGCGCGTAGCGAGGTGTCGCCGGTGAGGCTGACGCGGTGGGTGGTGCGCGCGAGCTCGAGGATGGGACCGGAGATGACGCGCTGCAAGCCGATAGGCGACGAGCAGCGAGAGGGCGAGGGTGACGACGAGGACGATCAGCAGCACGGTGACGTCGCGCCGGATGGTGGCGCGCATCTCGTCGGTCGAGACGAGCAGGTAGATGGTGCCGAGGCGGTCGCCCTTGTAGACGATCGGCTCGACGACGTGGAGACCGTCGTCGGCGATCCGCATGCCCGGCGCGCCGGCGACGCCGAGCAGCGGCTTGACCGGCGCTGCCCCAGGCCGTGAAGAGGCGGCCGCGCGCGTCGAAGAGCAGCGCCGAACGCACCGTCGACATCGCGGCGAGCTTGGACAGGCTGTGGTTGGCGGCCTCGGTGTCGTCGAAGGCGAGGTCGGGTACCGTGTAATCGCCGACCACGCGCGCCACCAACGTCGAGGTCTCGATCAGCTTGCTGCGATGCTCCTCGACGTCGTGCAGCGTGTGGAAGGCGAACGCCCCGAGCAGCGCGCCGGTGGTGACTAGCGCCACCAGGCCCAGCAACTTCTGGCGGATGGAGAGGCGCTTCAGCAGCAGCACGTCGATCGGCTCCGGCGAGGCGTGAGCACGCTACCCGCCGGCGCGACGGCGCGCCGGATCCGCTCCGCGGCGAGCAGCGGGAGGAGCTTGTGCACGCTGATGGAGAGTCCGAGCGGATTCTAGCGCCGCCGCGTCGGTGCTCCCGCGCGCTGTTACGATCGCCGGAAATCTCTTCGGGGGTGAGTCACCATGACGATGCGTGCCGTCTTTCGCGGCCGAGCTGGCGCTGTCACCGTTCTCCTCCTGCTGAGCACCGCTGCTGCTCGCGCCGGCGACGACGTGCCGGCTGCCCGTTTCGCCGACCTGGCGCGGCGCGAAAAGCTCGCGCGCGCCCTGCCGCTCGTCGAAGCGAGGATGGCGGATGAGATGCGCGAGCTGCGCCTCCCCGGCGTCGCCTACGGCGTCGTCGTCGACGGCGAGCTCGTGCTGGTCCGCGGCCTGGGGCATCGCGACGTGGCGGCGAAGGCGCCGGTCGACGCCGACACCGTCTTCCGCATCGCCTCGATGACGAAGAGCTTCATCGCCCTTGCCGTCCTCAAGCTGCGCGACGAGGGCAAGCTCGCGCTCGACGATCCGGTGAGCCGTCACGTCCCCGAGCTCGCCACCCTCGCGCCGCCGACCACGGACTCGGGGCCGGTCACCATCCGCCATCTCCTGACCCACACCGCCGGCTTCCCCGAGGACAACCCGTGGGGCGACCGCCAGCTCGCGGTTTCCGAAGAGGAGCTCTCCGCCTGGCTGCGCGCGGGGGTGCCCTTCTCGACCGGCACCGGCAGCGGCTTCGAGTACTCGAACTACGGCTTTGCGATCCTCGGCCGCGTCGTCTCCCGCGTGTCCGGGATGCGGTATCAGGACTACGTCTCGCGCGAGATCCTGCGGCCGCTGGGGATGACCTCGACCTTCTGGGAGTCGCGGCAAGTCCCTCGCCAGCGCCTTGCGATCGGCTATCGGCGGGAGGGTGAGGGCTTCGTCGCCGAGGAGCCGCTCGCCGACGGAGCCTTCGGCGCGATAGGCGGTCTGCTCACCTCGGCGCGCGACCTCAGCCGCTGGGTGACGCTCATGCTCTCCGCCTGGCCGCCGCGCGACGACCCGGAGACGCCGCCGGCCCTGCGCCGGAGCCTGCGCGAGATGCAGCAGACGTGGGCGCCCTTGTCCTTTGGGGGGCTGGGCGGTTTCTCCGTCACCCGTGCCGTGCCGGGCGCGCCGCTGACGGCCAGCTTCGCCACCTACGGGTTCGGCCTCATCAACAGCGGCAGCTGCCGCTACCGCCCGCTCGTCAGCCACTCGGGCGGCCTGCCGGGATTCGGCTCCGACATGCGCTGGCTGCCCGACCACGGAGTCGGCACGTTCGCGTTGACGAACCTGACCTATGGCAACGGCGGGCGCTTTGCCCGCGAGGCGCTGAACGTCCTCGCCGACAGCGGTGCTCTCGAGCCGCGGCGCGCCGCTCCGGCTCCGGCGCTGCTGCGGGCGGTCGACGACACTGCGCGCCTCCTCGACGCGTGGGACGACGCCCGCGCGCAGGCGCTGGCTGCCGGCAACCTCTTCCTCGACGAGCCGCTGGCGGAGCGCAAGGAAGCGATCGCCAAGCTGCGCGAAGGTCTCGGCGCGTGCCGCCGGCAAGAGATCGAGGCGGAGAACGCGCTGCGCGGCCGCTTTCGCATGAGCTGCGACAACGGCTGGCTCGACGCCACGCTCACCCTCGCTCCCACCCAGCCGCCCAAGGTTCAGTACTTGTCGGTCACCGGCGGGCGGCCGCTGTCCGCGGAGATGAGCCGCGCGGTGGATGCGGTGTTGGCCGCGGTGGCGCGCGGCAGCCAGAACCTCCGCCCGGCCAAGAGCCTCGACAAGACGGCCCTCGCCGCCCGTCTCGAAGACGTGCGCCTGCAGTACGGGACCTGCCGGGCGGGGGAGCCGGTCGAGGGCGACGGCAAGGCTCGGACGGTGGTGAAGCTCGACTGCGACCGCGGCCCCTTGCAGCTGACTGTCGGTCTCGACGGCGACCAGCTGTCGGCGGTGAGCTTCGCCCGGCCGGCGGGCGTCATCTGTCTGCCCTGAGCAGCTTCTGGCAGATGAAGAGGCGCTCGAGCAGCGGCACGCCGAGCTTGGACCTCTGACACCTCGCTGCGGCCGGACCTCGTTGGACCGTCACTGGCGTGACCGCGGGGGCGAAGGGAAATGCGACTTCCGCGTCCGTCTAACTCTCAGCCATCCGCAACGTAAAAGTGATGCGGCTCGCTGCGTGAGCTGCCACGCCGAACTACCATGGCGGCTGGCTTGCACCGGGGGAGCGTCGGAGCGGAGTTGAAATGACGCGCTATGACATGCCATGGCAGACTGCGGCGCGCTTCTGGGCGAAAAAGATTGACTTTGCGCGGTATGTCGGGTATCTATCGCCGCCAATGGCGCCGAATCGACTCCGCCAGCTCAGGTCCACGGCGGGGTTGACAATCACCGAGCTGGCGGCAGAGAGTCGCGTCTCCGTGCGGACCATTCAACGAGTCGAGGCCGGCGACAACCGCCTGCGCGTCACGACGCTGCGCAAGCTCTACAACGCCCTCTCCAAAATCAGCCCGGCTCAACCGATGCCGGAATTCCATGAAATCTTCCCCGAGGTGAGCGATGAGACGACGTCATGAGTCTGTCGGGATGGTCGGCTCATCTCTGTCCCACCTGCCGAGTGATGCGGTCGTGAGACCGCGATTAGGCGAAGCCGGCGTCGTGGGCGCGATCGAACGCGCGCTGATGCCCGCGACCCCGGCACGTACGACGCCGATCAGTCCGACGGCAGCAGCCGGTGCACAGCGGTCACTAGCGAGCTGGGAGCGAGAGTGGCCCGTGGAAGAGGCGCCCGACATCGTCACGCGGCACCTTCGGCTGGCGGGAGCCCGAGTGCTCGGTCCGTACATCGCGTGGGAGCACGAGCAGGCGACTACCTACGTCGCCCAGCTTGGCGCCGCCACCATCGAGGTTCGCCAGGACCGCGGCAATCGTCGGCTCGCGATCAGACGATGCCAGATCCCGGGCACCAACGGCAACGTCGTACGCGAGTTGCTCGACGCTCTCGCCTTCCCGGAGCCGCATGAGCCAACGCAGTGCAGCCACCAGGCTCTCGGCTATCGCTACCGGGAGACGGTGATTGCTTTTCCTGCTCTGACCGACTCGGCAGTGGCGGCCGCGCTTCGTTACCTCAAGCGGAGGACCAATCTCTTTCTTGGGCCGCTCAGCCGAGAGCCCAAGCCCTGGGTGAGTCGCTATGCGGCGCACGTGAAGGGAGCTACGGTGCTCCTTTCCCACGATCTCCACGAACGGTGCGTCAAGATGCGAGCGTTCCACCTGGAGCAAGGGCCCCAGGACCAGAGTCGCGGCGACGGGGCTGTTGCCGACGCGCTGAGAGAGGTCGATTCCAAAGCGGTGGGCTAGGCGCTTCGCCTTTCCGTAGCGGCTGGCGGACGGCGAGTGGCAAGCCTGGCTGAAACATCCCATCCAAGCTGCAGGCCTGATGAGTCGGTGCCGGAGGCAGGTTCCGGCGCCATGAGAAGCGTGTGAGAACCACTGCGTACTCCGGTCTGATCGTGGTCGTTGGCGTGGGCGATCACTGCCTGCGCAATCTGCTCGGCCCCGCTACGGACCTGAGAGACACCATCCGGTTCTGCTTCGCCGATGCGGAGCCGGAAGACACCCTGGATGCTCGCATGGGGACACCGGAGTTCCACCTCGACGAGGTGGAGAAGACTTTTCTGCGGAACCATCGAGTCCCGATCAAGCCCGGCGACTACGTCAGCGTGCAGTCCGTTTGCCAGCAGGCGAGGAACGCGGGCTTGCCGTGCGTCCTTTACCTCGCGATACCGCCTCAGTACTACCGAGACGCGCTGGCTGTCCTCGTCAGCCAGCATTTGGCTCCGCATCCGCAGACGCTGGTGGCCATCGAAAAGCCGCTGGCCCGCTCCGCCGCGGAGGTAGACCAGCTGCTGGGCTTCATCGACGAGAAGCGGTTGCGGTGCGTGCCGGTGGATCACTATCTGTCGAAGTGGTCGATCACGCAGCTTCTGAGCATGGCACGACACCCCATGATGGCCGAGCTCTTGCGTGCGCCGGATCACATCGAAGCATTGATGACCGAGCACGATCCGCTCCCACCCGCGCGCGCGGACGCGTTCGTCGGCGCCTTCATGGACATGGGGGTCCATCTGTTCACGGTGCTGCGTGTCTATTGCCAATACACCGGCCAGCTCTATGAAGAGTTGTGCGCGGCGCTGGAGCAGGAGTGCTGGGCGGGAAGCCACCTCGACCTGGTGCGTCATCCCGACGTGGAAACCTATGCTGCGCTGACCGGGCAGTACACGCACGGGGGTCGCACCACACGTATCGTGGTCGAAATGGGAAAGGGTTGCCGCGAGGAGCTGAAGTATCTGCGGTTTTGGCGGGACTTCGGCGGCGGCTTCACGGCTACGATCCTCTTCAACATAGGCGATCGTTGGGTGGAGTTTCGCCTCGGCCCCGAACCGCATCGGCTCAGCAGCATGGCGCCGGAAGGATGGGAGCCATACAAGAATATCTTTCAGGACCTCGTGACCACGGCAGGTCAGGATCCGAACGCCCCGGGCAACTCTTGGGATCTGACGCGCGCGGCGACGGTGATCCACAGCATGGACCGGCTTTCCAAGCGCCTCCACGAGCGGATCGAACCGTACGAACCGCCTCTCCATCTACAGAAGGGCACGCCCTATTAGAACGGCGCAGCCATTCCGGCTCCTTGAGTCAGAACCGCCACTCGCCGACGAGCTGCAGGCTCGTCTCCGTCTGCCGCGCTGCGCTCGCCGAGGATCTCGCGCGCCGGGCGCCAGCTCTGCACGCGTAGACGCTTCGACGCCGACGCGCCAGCCGCCGCGCGGGCCGCGGCGGGCCTTCGAGGAACCAGGCTGCGGTCCAGGCGTGGCCGTCTTCTTCGTTGGGGTCGCCTTCGATCGCGTCGAGGTCGTCCACCCAGAAGTCGTCGTAGCGCAGGCTGGCGCGCTGGCGGCCCCAGGCGTGCGAGAGGAGCAGGAACCAGGCGCCGAAGTCGGCGTAGACGAAGGGCTGGTCGAAGCCGTCCATCTCGGTCTCGCCCTCGATCCACTGGGCGATGGCTTCGCTGCCGCGCGGCAGGCGCAGGTGCCAGCCGAGGTGGTCGAACTCGGTGCGCCACACCCATTGGCCGTTGCGCGCCACGAGCGCATCGCCATTGTTGTCGTAGTGCTGCACGCGCAACCGCGAACGTTCGAGATAGTCCCACTGCGCGCCGGCGTACCAGCCGGTGCGGCCGTCCATCTCGTGGAAGGGTTCCTCGAACGCTTCCTGCACGAAGAAGAGGCCGCCGTCGGGAACGAAAGCCGGCAGCGGCGCGAGCGGCAGACGTTCGAAGAGACGCGTCGACCGGTCGCCGATGGCCCAGCCGCGCCACGTCAAGAGCGCGCCTGCAGGATCGTTGGCGCGGAAGGCGCCGAGCAGGACGCCGAGGTCGTGCGGCGAGCCACTGGGCGCGCCTTCGCGCGTCGCCTGCAAGTCGACGCCGATCGTGCGCAGCTCCTCGCCGAACCAGCCGTTGACGGCCGAGTAGCTCAGCGTGTAGGGCGAGGTCCAGCCGACGCCCGTGTTCTCGAGCGAGAAGGGCGCGTGGAAGGCGCCGCCGCGGGCGATCAGCCGCCAAGCCGAGCGCGGCACCGGGCGTAGCTCGAGATACGCCTCGTCGAGGTCGACGAGCGAGCCGGGGCCGTCGCCGTAAGCGCTGGCGGCGGCGCGCAGCGCGAGGGTCGGCAGCAGGCGCGCGCGGTAGGTGACGTGCGCTGCGCCGAGCGCGAGCGGCTCGTCTTCATCGTCGAAGCGCAGCTTGCCAAGGCCGCCGTCGACCCACGAGTCGGCGCCGTCGACGGCGAGCAGACGTAACGAGACGAGCCCGTGGACCTCTTGCTCGATCGCTCGCGCCGCGGTGGGCAGTGCGAACAGCGTCGCCATTGCGGCGGCCGCGCTGAGGCGAAGGCCCGTCATCGCGAGGGCGCGCAGCGCCCGTGGCGATCTCGAAATCGAGACTGCTTCGTCGCTGCGCTCCTCGCAGTGACAGTGGAGGGCTTTCGTTTCCGCTGGATCGACAATGTTCGTGAACGCTCGCAACGACAAGGCCGCCGCGCCTCTCACGCCAGCTCCACCGTCCGCAGCCGCCCCCCTGGCCGCCCCAGCCGCCGCAGCAACTCGGGCGCCTCGACCGGCTCGCCGAAGTAGTTGCCTTGCCCGAGGTCGCAGCCCATCTCGCGCAGCATTGCCGCCACCGTGCCGTTCTCGACCCCTTCGGCGACGACGCGCAACCCAAGGCTGTGCGCCATCTCGATCGTCGCGCGCACGATGAGCGCCACCTCGGGCGAGCGCTCGAGCTCGAGCACGAACGAGCGGTCGACCTTGAGCTCCTGCACCGGCAGCCGCCGGAGCTGGGCGAGCGAGGAGTAGCCGGTGCCGAAGTCGTCGATCGACACGGTGACGCCCATGCCGACGACGTCGGCGAGCACGCGGCGCGCCGTCTCGGGGTCGGCCATGACGCTGCTCTCGGTCACCTCGAGCACGAGGTGGCGCGGCTGCAGCTTCGCCTCGGCGAGCTGGCTGGCGAGCCGCCGTGGCAGGTCGCGCTCGAGCAGGTCGAGGGCGGAGAAGTTGACCGCCACGCCGATCGGCACGCCGCTCTTGTGCCACGTCGCCGCCTCGGCCAGCGCGCGGCGCAGCACCCAGCGGGTGAGCGGGCGGATGGCGCCCGTCTGCTCGGCGAGCGGCACGAACTCCGACGGCGGCACCAAGCCGAGCCGCGGGTGGCGCCAGCGCACCAGCGCCTCGACCTCCACCGGCGCGCCGCTCGCGAGGTCGACCTTGGGCTGGTAGCAGAGGTGCAGCGCGTCGTTCTCGATCGCCTGCCGCAGCTCGCCCATGAGCGTCAGCCGCTGCACGCTGTGGCGGTCCTGGCTCGCGTCGTAGAAAGCGATGCCGAGCTTCTTCTCCTTGGCGACGTACATCGCCACCTCGGCTTGCCGCAGCAGGCTCGCCGGGTCGCCGCCGTGGTCGGGGAAGAGGGCGATGCCGATGCTGGCGCTGAGCTCGACGCGCAGCTCGTCGGTCTCGAGCGCGGCGGCGAGCAGCTCGCGCAGCTCGGCCACCGCCTGCTCGGTCTTGCGCAGCGCGAGGGCGGGGAGGAGCACCGCGAACTCGTCGCCGCCGAGCCGCGCCACAACGAGCCCGCGCTCGGCGGCCGCCTTCTCGAGGCGCGAGGCGAGCTCGATCAACAAGCGGTCGCCGACGTGGTGGCCGAGGGTGTCGTTGATGTCCTTGAAGCGGTCGAGGTCGAGGAGCGCCACCGCCAGCCGGCCGCGCGCGCTGCGGGCGGCGGCGATCGCCTCGGCGACTTCGATGCGGAAGCGGTTGCGGTTGGGCAGGCCGGTGAGGTCGTCGTGGTAGGCGAGATGGTGGATGGCCGACTCGCGCTCGCGGATCCCCTGCTGCATGCGGCCGAACTCGCGCGCCAGCTCGCCGATCTCGCCGCGGTCCGCGAGCGGCAGGTCGGCGGCATAGTCGCCGCTCGAGAAGCGGCGCGCCGCCTGCTCGAGGACGCGCACCGGCCGCGTGATGCCGCGGGCGATGAGGGCGGTGCCGAGCGCGGCGACGAGCACCGACCCGAGGACGATCCACAGCACGTCGCCGGTGAGCGTGCGGAGGTCGAGCAATGCCTCGGCGGTCGAGCGCATGAGGACGCTGTCGAGCGCCGCGCCGCCGTCGCCGCTCAGCGGCAGCGCGATCGTCAGGTACTCGTCGCCGGCGAGGTGGAGCTCGTGCGGGTCCGGCAGGATGGCGGTGCCGAGGCTGCCCAGCTGCTGGCGCGCCGCGCCCGCCATCGAGGAGGCGAGCAAGCGGCGGGGCCGGCCGCCTTGCGCCTCGACGAACGCCACCTGGAGGCCGGCGAGGCGGCCGAGCTCGCGCGCTGCGCCGTCGTCGAGCAGCTGGCCGAGGAGCAGCCAGAGCGTCGGCTGCGGCGCCGACACCGGCACGTAGTAGGGCGCGGCGACGAGCTGATAGGCGCGGCCCGCGAGCACCACCGCCACCGGCTCGCGGTCGAACGAGCGTTCGCGCGTCAGCAGCCGCGGGTGCGGGAAGGGCCGGTTGCGGTTGTCGCGGTTCAGCGTGTCGACCAGCACGAGGCCGTCGAGGCCGACGAGCTGCGCGAAGTCGGCGCCGGTGCGCGCGCGGTGGTTGTCGAGGGCGACGACGAGCGACTCCTCGTCACCGGGGTCGGAGAAGATCGCCTGCCGCAGCGCGTCGTCCTTGGTCAGCGTCTCGGCGACTTGCCAGAGCGCGCGCTGCCGCGACGCCAGCTTGTCGGCGAACACGTCGCGGCCGTGCAGCAGCTCGTCCTCGATGCGCTCCACCGTCTGCCGGTAGGTGGCGCGCCGCACGGTGGCGACGGTGACGCCGAGCACCGCCAGCAGCAGCGCCAGGAAGAAGACGAGGATGCGGCTCTGCAGGCTGGCCACGGCAGGAGCCTACGGCAACCTAATAATCCTTGAAGCCCGGTTCTTGGTCGCGCGAGGGTAGGAGCGGCGCGCGCAGCTGCAGCTCCCAGCTCTCCCGGCCGTCGGCGGCGAGTCGGACTTCGCGCTGCAGCAGCGGCTCGGCGTCGGTGATCCGCGGATGCCAGACGACGACGCGGTAGCGCCCCGGCGGCAGGTCGTCGAGCGTCGCCTTGCCCTGCTCGTCGGTCTTGGCGAACCAGTGAGTGTCGACGACGAGGATGTAGGCGAGCATCCAGTCGTGGATGTTGCAGCCGAGCGCCGCTACGCCGGCGCGGTCGAAGACGACCTGCCGCGCGCGGCTCGCCGCCTTCGTCTCGCCCTTCGGCAGGTAGAGCTCGAAGCGCCTCGCCGGCGAGAACGAGTAGACGTGATGGCTGATCGAGTCGCTGTTGGGGAAGCTCACCGTGGCGCCCGTCTGCACCGGCAGCACCTGCGGCACGAAGCGGCGGTCGCGCTGGTCCATCACCGCGGCGGCGGGCGGCGGCAGGCGGCGGCCGTCGAGCGGCAGCGCGTAGACCACGGCGCCGCCGAGCGCGCGGCCGTTGGGCTGGCGCAGCTGCAGGTCGATGCGGGCGGCCTGCAGCGGCGCTGCAGCGAAGAGCGAGGCCGCGGCGACGAGTAGCGGAGACAGCAGCGACAGCAGGCGGCGCGCCGCCGCGGCCGCTCGGCGCGGTGCTCCCGCCGTCGGCGAGCGGCTGGAAGTCGAGGTCATCGTCGCGTTGTGACGGGCTGGCTCGGGCGGCTGGCTCGATCGCGATTGTAACCGCCGGCGGCGCTCGTCATGGAACGTGCGCGCCCACCGATACGTACGTGTGGACAGGAGGAGAGTTCATGGACGCGACGATGACGACCACTGCCTTCGAGATCGTCGGGCACCAGGTCGTGCGCAGCCTCGGCATCGTGCGCGGCATCACCGTGCGCTCGCGCTCGATCTTCGGCACCCTCGGCGGCGCGCTGCAGACGCTCGCCGGCGGCAACATCACGCTCTTCACCGAGCTGTGCGAGAAGACGCGCGGCGAGGCCTTCGCGATGATGCTCGATCACGCGCGGCAGGCGGGCGCCAACGCCGTGATCGGCGTGCGCTACGACGCCACCGAAGTGATGGACGGCGTCACCGAGGTGCTCTGCTACGGCACCGCGGTGGTGGTCGAGCGCAAGGCGTGAGCCTTGTCTTACTTGGCCCTGACCGTCAGCGCGACGTTGTGCGGGCTCCAGGCGACGTCGTTGCCGGCGTACTCGTCGCCGGCGAGCCGCAGTCGGAACGCCAGGTAGTAGACGCCGGGCGCCATCGTGCGCGGCACCTTGACGGTTCCCGGCGCGACATGGTGCAGGGCTCCCATGCGGACGTTGGCCGGCACGCGGAACCGCTTGACGAGGACGGCGCCCTCGAGGCTGAAGCGCCGCGGCGCGAGGTAGACCTCGACTTGGGGATCGACGAGGTCCTCGGTGCCGGTGTTCTCGATCTTGATCGGCGTCGCCAGCGAGAACTTGCCGCCGCGCTTCACCGAGGACGGGACGGGCCGGCTGGGCAGGAAGCTGGGAAACATTGGCGAGGGCTGGATCCCGTAGGCGCTGATCAGCCCGTCGAGGAGGGGTGCGTCGCCGAACGTGGTGCGGACGGCCTCGGTATCGATCGAGAACAGAGTGGCGAGCCGGTAGAACTGAGGACCGATCAAGACAGCTGACTCCCCCCGCGGGACGTCGAGCGAGAGGATCGAGGCATGCAGGCCCCAGACCCTCCCCAGGATTCCCAGGATGACGTGTCGGAAGGAGAGGGTGAGGCCCGGACCGGTCGCTTCGGCCTCGTCCAGCGTCCACGAATGGGCCGGACTCAACGCGATGTCCGCTTCGATCGTGTGGCCGTCCCGGATGCTAAAGACCGTGAAGCTGATGGCGCCGGGCGGCCATGGCCGCCCGAACTCGGCCTGCAGACGGGCGTCGTCGGGGAAGCCGGCGATGTCGAACACGCCGTTGCGCCACGACCAAGCGCCCGTCGAGGGCGCCGCTCGGAAGAGGCCCGGCTGGTAGACGTTCCAGTAGGCCATCTGCTGCTGGTCGTGCGGCGCGAACGGCGAGGAGTCGGGCAACGGGTTGAAGACGATGGGGGGGACCGCGGGATCGTTGATCTCGAAGCCGGGCGCCACCGATTTCGCGCCTGCCGAGGCAGCCGCGCGGATCGCGGCGAGGTCGCGCGGCTCTCCTGCAATGAAGGCGCGAACGTCGTCGACCAGCTCGGCGAAGCCGGCCGACTCGCGCACCGCTCCCTGCCAGCCGCCGGTGATCGACGTCGCGATGGAGCCGCCGCCGTCGGGATCGTCGACGAAGAGCAGGTAACGCTCGCCGACCTGCAGTGGGACCGACCAGCTCGTGTGGTGCGTCTCTGCGCCGACGGTCCCGCCCGGCAGCGAGAGCGTCAGGCGGCTCGGCGCCTCACCCGCCAGACGGTCTTCGACGTGCAGCTCGTAGTCGGTGACGATGAGCTTGCCGTCCCACCGGCTGCTCGCTCGGTCGACCACCGCCACGACGATCCGCTCGGAACCGGTTACGAGCTGCGGTCCGGTCAGCGGCAAGAAATCGGCGGCGGCCGGACGCGGGCTGAAAGACGCCAAGCCGAGCGCCAGAACAATCACCGACAGGCTGCGAGCGGCCATCGGGACCTCCTCTCCCTTTCCAGCATCCATCATAGAGGCGATCGGAGGCTCTCGCCACAGTGGGCGACAGCAAGCGCTTGGTGCGCCCTAGTCGAGGCGCAGCAGCTGGTCGAAGCTCGGGTCGAGCGTGTCGCGGCCGCAGAAGAGCGTCAGCGGCGGCTGCTTCTCGTCACCGGCGACGACGCGTAGCGGGCGGCCGAGGAGACCGGCGGCGGTCCGCAGGCGTCCGTAAGCGGCGGCGGGATCGCGGCGCACCTCGAGGTCGTCGACGCGCACGATGCGCGCTTGGCCGGAGAGCCGCGCGCAGTCGTCGTCGGCTCCGAGGTCGCCGGAGCTCATGCCGCCGGAGCCGCAGGCGCAGCGGACGAGCGCGCGGCGCAGCATGGTGTTGAATACTTCGGGCCCCGCTTTCGCCTCGGCTGGCGCGGCGAGGCTGACGCGGTAGCCGGCGCCGGTCAGCAGCTTTGCGAGCACGCGGTCGGCGCCGCGCGGCACGCCGCGGCGGATGATGCCTTGAATTGCGAACACCGTCTCGCGGTCGCCCGATAGCTTGTCGAGCCAGCCGAGGAAGGTACCGGTGCCGTAGAAGCCGCCGGTCGCACGCGCCTCGGCGAACATCTCGCGCACGAGGAGGCCGAGCCCGCCCTTGCCCGGCTGCGCTCGGTCGACCGTCTGGCCGGCGACGAAGAGCAGCACCGGCCCGCAGGTGTACCAGCTTTCCCAGGCTTGCCGTTGCGGCGCCGACAGCAGCGACTGGCCGTCGAGCGAGGCGAGGCAGCGGTTGGCGAAGTCGACCAGCCGCGCGGCGATCTGATGCTCGTCGAGCACGCCGAGGCCGTAGATGGCGCGCAACGCGAACGCCTCGGCGGCGGCTTCCGCCAGCCATTCCGACTCGTCGTCGGGGCTGACGACGAAGCCGTCCCACAGGTGGAAGAGCTCGTGCGCGAGGTGGTTGACCCAGTAGCGCCGCGTCTCCGGCGTCTCGGCGCGCAGCCCTTCGCCGGCGAAGTGGAGCTGCAGCACGCTGCCGAGCTGGCCGCCGCCGAACGTGAAGCCGCTGCCGGTCGGCGCGAAGGAGACGACGATGAGCGGCCGCACGGGCAATGCCATGCCGGTCTCGCCGGCGTAGCGGTCGAACAGCTTGGCCACCGTCGGTTCGAGGTCGCGCCGCATCCACTCCGGCAGGGCAGGATCGGCGACGAGCGCGATGCGCTCGCCGCCGGCGCCGGCTTGCGGGCCGAAGTAGACGTAGGTGCGCTCGTCGCCGGCGGCGGGGTTCCACGACAGAGTGCGCTCGGCCGCTTTCTCGACGGAACGGATGGTGCGGCCGGGATCTGTGGTGAAGCGGAAGCGGTGGGGCGGCGCGGTTTCGGCTGATGGCGCGGGTGTGGGTGATGCGCCGGGAGCGGCGGAAGCGGCAGACGCGACGGGAGCGGCCGACGCGGCGGCGGATCCGCAGCTCGCGAGCGGGCGAACATTCAACTGCCCGGTGTAGAAGAGCCGTCCGCCATCGCTCATCGCCACCTGGAGTTCGTAATCTTTTGGCCGCTCGGCGAAATCGCTGCGGAGGGAGACGCCGAATTCACGAGTGGGTTTCGCGAAGCAAAGACGCTCGACGTTCGGCGCCTCGACCCACTGCGATCCCGCGGGCAGCACGCTCCACGCCGCGCTCCGGTAAGCCCCGCGCACGTGGATGAACTCGACGCCCGCGGCCTTCGCCGGCAGCCGGAAGCTTGCCTGCCAGGCGTCCTGAGCAGGAAGCTCGCGCACTTCGACTTCCACGGCATCGGCGCCGCGCTGTGAGCCAGGCAGGCGAAGCTCGGGGTGGACGGGGCGAGCGGCGAGAGCAGCGACGAGCGCGAGAGCAGCGACGAAGAAAGGCCGGCGGATCGTCTGCATGAACCTCCTGGTGGCGTCCTCGCCGCGCACCTTGTTTCGCGGGCCGTCGAGGGGCCGCGGCCCGCAAGGCTGCCGGATTGTACGGACTCGCCGTCTGCGCCGCCGCGGCGTTGCGCTGTCCGCTGCTGGAACGCCGCTGCTCGCCAGCGGGCGCTCGCGGCGGGTCATCGCCGCACGCCATCTCGAGTAAACCGCCACCGCTCAATCGGTTACGCTTCGGCCGAGAAACGGCATGGCGGTTGATATGCGCTGGCCCTGCAGGCAGGGGAGGGAGTGCCGATGCGGGATCTCCAGGTAGCGATTCGAGGCCTCGCCAAGGCGCGCGGCCTGACGCTGGCGACGATCGCCGTCCTCGCGCTCGGCATGGGCGCGACGACTCTCGTCTTCTGCATCGTCGACGCGCTCGTCCTGCGGCCGCTCCCCTTCGGCGAGCGCACGGCGCGCCTCGTCAGCATCCACTCCACCCACCCGACCCAGGCGCGCGACTGGGACGACTCCGGCATCTCGCACGCCGACCTCGTCGACTTCCGCCAGGCGCGCTCGTTCGCGGCCGATCGAAGGCGAGATCGACCGCAACGTCACGCTCGTCGGCCCGTCGGCGCCGAGCGCGTGCGCGGCGGCTCGGTGACGCCGGGTCTCTTCGCGCTGCTCGGCGTCGAGCCGGCGCGCGGCCGCGGCTTCCGGCCCGAGGACGGCGCCGACATCGGGCATGAGTCGGTGGCGCTGATCGGCGACGCGCTCTGGCGGCGGCGCTTCGGCGCCGATCCCGCGATCGTCGGCCGCACCGTCGCCGTCAATGGTCGCCAGCTCACCGTTATCGGCGTCATGCCGCCCGGCTTCCACTTTCCGGTGCGCCACGACGTCTGGCTGCCCTACGCGCCGGGTCCCGAAGCGCGGCGCGACCAGCGGCCGCTCCTCGCCGTCGGCCTGCTGCGCGACGGGGTGAGCCGCGAGGCGGCGCAGGCGGAGCTCGACGCCATCGCCGCGCGCCTCGCCGCGCGCTTCCCGGCCACCAACGAGCGCTGGGGCGCGCACCTGCTGGCGCTGCACGACTTCTACGTCCCGCCGGCGATGCGCACTGCGCTGGCGTCGATGCTCGGCGCCGTGCTGCTGGTGCTGCTCGTCGCCTGCGCCAACATCTCCGGGCCTGCTGCTCGCGCGTGGCGTGGCGCGGCAGCGCGAGCTCGCGGTGCGCGTGGCGCTCGGCGCCGGCCGCGGCGAGCTCGTACGCCTGCTGCTGCTCGAGACGCTGCTGCTGACGCTCGCCGGCGCCGCCGGCGCGGTGGCGCTCGCGCGCGCCGGCATCGACGCGCTGGTGCGCTCCAACCCCGACCCGCCGCCCTACTGGGTCCGCGTCGAGGTCGGCGGCATGACGGTGGCGTTCATGCTCGCGCTGTGCGGCCTCGTCACCCTGGCCTGCGGACTGGTGCCGGCGCTGCGCGCCACGCGGCGCGACCTGCGCAGCGGCGTGGCGAGCGGCAGCCGCGACGGCGCCGGCGTGGAGCAGCGGCGCCTCCACCGCACGCTCGTCGTTGGACAGATCGCCGCCAGCCTCGCGCTGCTCGTCGGCGCCGCGTTGTTGACGAGCAGCGCGCTGCGCATCGACAAGGCCGACGCCGGCTTCGACCCGCGGCCGCTGTTGAGCTTCCGCCTCTACCTGCCCGGCGACCGCTACGACGAGGACGGCGCCAAGGCGCAGGCGCTGGCGAGAGTGGAGGAGCGGCTGGCGGCGTTGCCGGGCGTGGCGGTCGCGGCAGCGACGGGCGCCATCCCCGCCGACGACGGCGGCGACACCATCCGCATCGTGCGCGACGGCGCCGTCGCGGCGGGGCAGGAGATCGGCGTCGAGGCGATGCCGGCGAGCCCGGGCTTGTGGAAGGTGCTCGACCGGCCGCTGCTCGCCGGCCGCACCTTCACCGCGGCGGAAGCTGAAGATGAGCGCGCCGAGGTGGCGATCGTCAATCAGCAGCTGGCGCGCGAGCTGTGGCCCGGCGCCGATCCGCTCGGCCGCCGCGTCGGCGTCGTCGAAGGCGACCGCACGCGCTGGCTGCGCGTCGTCGGCGTGGCGCCCGACCTCGTCTACGAAGAGATGTCGGAAGTAACTGCGCAGTCGCGCCTCAACCTCTACGTGCCGCCGGCGGTGGCGGGCTGGCGCACGATGGCGTTGCTGGTGCGGATGACCGGCAATGCGGGGCGCGATGCCGTCGCGGATCCTGCGGCCCTAGTCCCGCTGCTGCCGCGCGCACTCGCCGAGATCGACCCCGGCTTCGCGCCCTACGACGTGATGACCATGGAGCGCCGCCGCGAGGTCACCGGCTGGACCCAGCGCTTCATCGGCCGCGTCTTTGCCGGCCTCGCCACCGCGAGCCTCCTCCTCGCCTGCATCGGCAGCTACGGATTGCTGTCTTATGCAGTGAGCCAACGCCGCCGCGAGCTCGGCGTGCGCCTGGCGATCGGCGCCACCGCCGGCGACGTCGTGCGCCTCCTGCTCGGCGAAGGCGCGCGGCTGGCGACAGTGGGCACGCTGCTCGGCATCCCGCTCGCGTTGCTAGCGGCGCTCGCCGTGCGCGGCCTCCTCTTCGGCGTCTCGCCGTGGGAACCGCGGCTCTGGTTAGCGCTGCCGGCGGCGCTCCTCGCCGCCGTGCTCCTCGCCTGCTACCTGCCGGCGCGGCGCGCCGGCGCCATCGAGCCGTCGACGGCGTTACGTCAGGAGTAGTGAGCGAGTCGCTGCCGCAGCGGCTCGCTCAATCTTGCGGCGCGGCGACTCGCTCGTAGTGCGGCGAAGGGTCGATGGGCTGCGTGACGACCTGCGGGCAGCGGAAGCAGGCTTCTTTGCCTTCTTGCGTGTACCAGCGGCAGGTGCTGCGGATGAGGCAGTGGGGTAGCGCGTCGACGACGGTGGGCAGGCCCTGGACGATGCGCGACGCGAGCTTGCACTTGGTGCCGTTGAAGTGGGTGCAGCGCTTCTCTTCGCAGTGCGCGGCGATGCGGAAGACCTGGCTGGGCTTTGCGGGGCCGATCTGCACCAGCAGCTCTTCGGTGATCGGGACTTCTTCGGCGAGATAGGCAACGCGCGGCCCCTCGGCTTCGTGCGTGACGACGCCGATCAGCCGGGGCTCGGCCATCCCCGGCTGGGCGCTCGGACACATCACGGGACGTGCTGGGGCCACGCGTCACCGACCTCCGCACCGCCGCCGCGCGACGGCGCGGCTAGAAGCGGACCGGGACGTTGAGGTCGCGCTCGATGAAGCCGGCGATGGTGATGCCCTTGCGCAGCAGCACGCAAGGCTCGGCCGTCAGGTTGATGCCGGCGCCGCGTGCGCCCTCGGACAGCCGCCGCGTCACGGCCTGGGCGGTCTCGATCCCGCCCACGTCGATGTCGAGCACGTAGCCCCAGATGGGCTCGGTGACGAACTTGACGCGCTTCCCTTCGGTGGCCGCCTTCACCGCCGCTTGCGTGAGCTTGGTGAGGTCGGCGCGGCGGACGCTCCTCGCCGTACGCACGCTGCCCGTCGCTCCGGCCTTCGCCGCTCGCTTCGCGCCGCCCTTCGCGCGGCTCTTCGCCGCGCCCTTCGCTCCGGCCTTCGACTTCTTTGCCTTGGTTGCCATCGACGCGCTCCTCCTCTCCAACGAAAGTCGACCCGACTCAAACGGAAGATACGCCCGAGATCTTTGCACTGTCAACGAAGCTCGTCGCACTCGGCCGTGCCGTGACCGCTCGCGCGCGATTCCTGCGCTGAATGGGATAGGTCCTCTGACGTCCGGAGGGGAGGGTAGAGATACGTGAGCTACGACGGTTTGCTCTCTTTGGTCGATCTCTCGCCCGCGCGAGCCTCTGCGATGCCGGCGGCTCGGCGCGAGCCGCGCGCCGAGCGGCGGCCGGCCGGCGGTGGTGCTCTCGCCGACGTGGTGCTCGAGGTGCTCGCTGCCGACGGTTCGACGGCGCGGCGCTTCCATCTCGCGCCGGGCGAGCACGTCGTCGGCTCCGAGGCGGGCTCGGCGGTGACGATCGACGACGCGCGCGTGTCGCGCCGGCACGCGCGCATCGAAGTGCTCGCCGACGGCGGCGTGGTGCTGACCGACCTGGAGTCGCGCAACGGCACCTTCGTGCACGGGCGGCGGGTGCGGCGCACGGCGCTCCACGGCGTTGCGGTCCTCGGCTTCGGCCCGCTGCAGGCGGTGCTGCAACCGGCCGATCCGGCGCGCGCGCAAGTGCTGCTGGCGCCGGCCGCGGATGGCGTCGACGCGCAGCCGGCGCGGCTGCGGCGGGCGAAGGACGTCGTCGGGCCGCCGCTCGTGCGCGAGGCGTCGACCGACGACGTCCATCCGCTCGGCCGTGTGGCCGAGGCGCTGCGTGCGCTGCTGCCGCCGCTGCTCGCCGGCGAGGCCGCAGTGGGAGAAACGGCCGATGCGCTGGCGCGACAGCTCGCCGTGCTGCTGCCGGTGGGCCGCGTCGATCTGGTGCGCACCGCCGCCGATGGCAGCGAGGCGCTGGTCGCCGCGTGCTCGACGTCGTTTCGGCTGGCGAAGAGCTGCGTGACGCGCACGATCGACGGTCCCGGCGGCTGGAAGCTGTCGCTACGCACCGCCGACGCCGAGCTGTTGCGCCCGGTGGAACCGCTCCTGGCGCTGACGCTCGAGCTGCTGGCGCGCGCCGAGCACATCGGCGATCGCGAGCCGGCGCCGCGGCCGCGCCTCGCGAACGCGACGGTCTCGCCAGGCACCGGCGCACGGCGCTCGTCGTCCTCGTCGTCGCCGCCACCACCACCACCCGGTCTCGGCCACGAGGTCGCGCGCATTTACGGCCGCGCCGCCAAGGTGGCGCGCGGCGACGTGCCGGTGCTCGTCCTCGGCGAGTCGGGATCGGGCAAGGAGGTGCTGGCGCGCTGGATCCACGCCCGCTCGCCGCGCGCCGCCGGGCCGTTCCTCGCCGTCAACTGCGCCGCGCTGCCGCGCGAGCTGCTCGAGGCCGAGCTGTTCGGCATCGAGCGCGGCGTCGCCACCGGCGTCGAGGCGCGCGCCGGCATTCTCGAACGGGCGACCGGCGGCACTGTCTTCCTCGACGAGATCGGCGACATGCCGGCGGAGCTGCAGGCGAAGCTGTTGCGCGTGCTCGAGAGCACCAGCCTCTATCGTGTCGGTGGCCGCAACCCGGTGACGGTGGACGTCCGCTTCCTCGCCGCCACCAACCGCGACCTCGTGAGCATGGTGGGGGAGGGGACGTTCCGCCGCGACCTCTACCATCGCCTCGCCGCCTTCGAGGCGCCGCTGCCGCCGCTACGCCGCCGGCGCGAGGAGATCCCGGCGCTCGCCGGCCGCTTCTTCCGCCGCGAGACCGGCAAGCACGGCATCGCGAGCCCGGGGATCACCCGCGCCGCGCTCGGCGCCTTCATCACCTACGGCTGGCCCGGCAACGTGCGCGAGCTGGAGAACGAGATCGCCAAGGCGGTGCTGCTGCTCGAGGGCGGCGAGCCGCTCGACCTGCACCACCTGTCGGAACGCGTCCGCGGCGAGGCGCCGCCGCAGGCCGACCCGCTGACGCTCGAGGAAGCCGTGCGGCGCGCCGAGCGCGAAGCCTTCGCGGTGGCGCAGGCCGCCGCCGAGGACGATCCGGTGCGCGCCATGGAGCTGCTCGGCGTCGCGCGGACGACGTACTACCGCAAGCTCAAAGAGCTCGCGCTCGACGCGTGAACGATGGGCCCGTCGCGAGTCTCGGGCCGTCGACTCCCGAAGCCGGGACATGCCGCAGCTCGACACCGTCGCGACTCCCGATCGTGGCACTGTCTTTTCGAACAAGTTGTTTATTTTCAGATAATTGCGACTTGGTCACGCGCTTGCGATAGGGCTCGGTCACCAACAACCCGCCGGCTCTGAAGAACGGAGGCGGCAAAAGGAGACCGAGTCATGAAGAAGTCCGCGTCGTTCGTACTGCTGCTGCTGATCGTCGGGATGGCCACGGCCGCCAACGCTGCGCACGTCAATCCCCTCTTCGGGCAGCCCTACTACTGCGACTACAGCCCCGGTCCTTGGACCACCGAGGCCGACCCCGGCATCTCCGCCTTCGCCAACAACCCTACCTGGATCAACCCCGGGCTCGTCTACGGGATCGAGGGCTTCGAGTCGACGGTCGTTGGCTTCGACAACCGGAAGATCGCCTTCGCCAAGCCGGTGGACTGGTGCGGCTTCGAAGACCCGACCTGCGCGTACTCCGACTACCCCATCAGGACGTCGTGGGAGTTCACGATCAAGGACGGCGTCCAGTGCAAGGACACCCGGGTGTCGAACAACGGGCGCCGCATCGTCTACCTCCAATGCACGAACGGCAAGACGCGCACCTGCAACGCGATCTAGCGCGGCGCGACGGCTGATGGATCAGGGCCGCCGGCGGGCGGCCCGTTTTTTTGTGCGCCAGGCATGGCGCGCAGCGCCAGGCATGGCGCCTGGAGCTGTCAACCGAGGAGGGAAACCGAATCGGGAAGTGACTTGGGGGTGGAAGTCCCCTGCGGGCCCTGATGACGGGAACCGCTAGCCGAACAGCAAGGGCGTCCGCCGCGAGGCGGAGTCTGAAGGAAGCTGCAGGCAAAGCCCCGGCCCGAGGAACACGAAGCGCATAGAGGCGTCGCAGTAGGTGGGCGAGAGGGCGAAAAGACTCGAAGCCCGAAGTCATCCGGACCGAGGCGGCGTAGATGCGACGGGTGGATGGGGCGAAGGTCACGCGTCTTACCCTGGGAGAGCTGTCGATCTGCCGAGAGGCTAGGGCACCGCCGCGAGGCGGACCGAAGGGTCGCCAGCAGTCAGCCGAGGCCGGAGTAGCTGGCGGCGCGCGCCGGCGAAGGGCCGAACGAGAGAGGCCGAAGTGGAGCGGTCCATTCGCTGATCGAGGGAGCGGCCGAATTCGTGGACGAGAGGCCACAGCAGGACGTGGAGAAGGGCCGGCGGAACCGGTCCGCGGCCACGCCTGCGCCGCAAGCGGTCACGGCATGGAACGAGATCTCCACCGAGCGGCCGCCGATGGTGATGGAGGAGGTGCTGCGCCGGGAGAACTTGCTGCGGGCCTACCAGCGGGTCAAGAGGCAACGGAGGCGCCCCGGGCATCGACGGCATGAGTGCCGAAGAGCTCGGCCCGCATCTGGTGCGTCGCTGGGAAGCCATTCGTGAGGAGCTGTTGGCGGGGCGATACCGTCCCGCGCCGGTGCGCTCGGTGGAGATCGCGAAGCCGAGCGGCGGGGTGCGGCGTTTGGGGATTCCGACGGTCCTGGACCGTTTGATCCAGCAGGCGCTCCTGCAGGTCTTGCAGCCCCACTTCGACGCGACCTTCTCGGAAGAGAGCTTCGGTTTTCGACCGCAGAGGAGCGCCCATCAGGCCGTGGTGCGTGCGCGAGCGCACATTGCGGCGGGTTACAGCTGGGTGGTGGACATAGACCTCAAGGACTTCTTCGACCGCGTCAACCACGACGTGCTGATGGCGCGTCTGGCGCGGCGGATCGAGGATCGGCGCATCCTGCATCTGATTCGCCTCTACCTACAGGCCGGGCTGCTGGAAGGCGGCCTGGTGTCGCCGCGCGTCGAGGGCACGCCGCAAGGCGGGCCGCTGTCGCCGCTGCTGTCCAACGTCCTGCTCGACGAGTTGGACCGCGAGCTGCAGCGGCGAGGCCATCGCTTCGTCCGCTATGCCGACGACTGCAACGTCTACGTGCGGTCACGGCGTGCAGGCGAACGGGTGCTCGACGCCCTCGAGCGCTTCCTCGCGAAGCGTCTGCGGCTGGAGGTGAACCGGGTCAAGAGCGCGGTAGATCGCCCTTGGCGGCGGAAGTTTCTGGGCTACACCGTGACCGTGCAAAAGCGCGAAGTGAAGCTGCGGGTGTCTCCCGAGGCGGTCCGCCGCCTCAAAGAGAAGCTGCGGCGGCTGTTTCGCAGCGGGCGCGGGCGTAGTCTCGGCAGAGTCATCCAGCAGCTCGGGCCGGTGCTCACCGGCTGGCTCGAGTACTTTCGCCTGGCGGAGGTGGCGGCTTGCTTCGAGGAGCTGGACAAGTGGCTACGGCGGAAGCTGCGCTGCATCCTGTGGCGCCAGTGGAAGCGGCCACGAACCAGAGCCAAGGAGCTGGCCAAGCGCGGACTCGATCGCGAGCGCGCCCGCATCGCCGCCGGCAACGGTCACGGTCCGTGGTGGAACGCGGGAGCGGCCCATATGCACCTGACCGTGCCGACGCGCTTCCTCACCCAGCTCGGGCTCCCGAGCCTTCTCCAGATCCATCGACGGCTGCAGAGCCAATCTCGAACCGCCGTATACGGAACCGTACGTACGGTGGTGTGAGAGGACGGGGCCCGCGGGTCACCGCGGGTCCCTCCTACTCGATTGCGCGGCGGCTGCGACGCCACGGTCCCGCCGTGGTCTCGCCGCCGCCACGCCACGGCCGCGCCGGATGCGCGTGGTGGCATGAGCGGGAAAGGAGCCTCATGCCATGTTCGAGTCCTTCCAGCCTTCTCCGCCGTCCGAGCCGAGCGCGTTCCGGACGGTGCTCAAGCTGATCACCCTCGGCGTCCTCGTCCTGCTGATGCTCATTCCGGTCTCGCAGATCCTCGGCCTCGTGCGCGAGCGGCAGTCGCGGCAGCTCGAGGTGCGCAACGAGCTGGCGCAGCGGTGGGGCGGCGAGCAGACCCTCGGCGCCCTCGTGCTCGCGGTGCCGTACTTCGCCGCCGCCAACGCCGCGAGCGGCGCGGCGGTGAAGAGCTACGCGCCGGGCGGCGGCGCGCTCGCGGCGACGCCGTTGGGGTGGGCGTACTTCCTCCCCGCGTCGGTACAGTGGCGAGGCAAGCTCGAGACGCAGGGCCTCAGCCGCGGCATCTTCGAAGTGAGGGTGTACGACACGCGGCTCGTCGCCAGCGGCTCGTTCGCGCGCCCCGATCCGGCGGCGCTCGGCATCAAGCCCGAGCAGGTCGACTTCGGCCGCGCGCAGGTGCTCTTGCTGGTGAGCGATCCGCGCGGATTGCAGGAGCGCGTCGTGTTGCGCTGGGGCAACCGCGAGCGTCCCTTCGCGCCCGGCTTGAGCCCCCTCGAGTCGGCGGGCAGCGACACGATGGCCACGAGTCTCGAGCTCGCGCAGCGCACGCGCGGCGGTTGCTGTCCGCTGAACACGCTGCAGGCGACTCTTCAACCCGGCGACCTCGGCGCCGAGCGCGTACCGTTCTCGCTGGCGCTGTCGCTGCGCGGCAGCGAGGCGCTGCACCTGCTGCCGCTGGGCGACGAGACGATGGCCGAGATCGCCTCGCCCTGGCCGCACCCGAGCTTCGTCGGCGCGACGCTGCCGCGCGACCGCAACGTCACCGGCCAGGGGTTCACCGCCAGCTGGTCGGTGCCCTACTTCGGCCGCGGTCTGCCGCAGCGGTGGCGCGGCGACCAGATCGGGCCCGAACGGCTCGCCGCGCAGCTCGACGAGGCACGGTTCGGCGTCTCGCTGGTGCGGCCGGCCGATCCCTACCAGCAGACGGAACGGGCGGTGAAGTACGCGGTGCTCTTCATCCTGCTCACCTTCACCACCGTGTTCGTGCTCGAGCTGCTGTCGCCGGTGCGCCTCCATCCGATGCAGTACCTGCTCGTCGGCGCGGCGCTGTGCGTCTTCTACCTGCTGCTGCTCGCGCTCGCCGAGCACGTCGGGCTGGGCCGCGCCTACGCCATCGCCACCGCGGCGACCGTGGCGCTGGTGACGCTCTACACGCGTGCCGTGCTGGCCGGTTGGTCGCGCGCGCTCGCTGTCGGCAGCATCCTCGCCGGCCTCTACGGCTGGCTCTACACCGTGCTGCGGCAGGAGGACTACGCGCTGCTCATCGGCGCGCTCGGCCTCTTCGCCACGCTGGCGCTCTTGATGTTCCTCACCCGGCGGCTCGACTGGGGCACGCTGCGCTTCCGGCAGCCGGCGGTGGGTTAGGGGAGGGTTGGGAGGGGGCGCCCCTGCCCCTGGAGGGGCAGGGGGACGGGGGGATAGGGGTGAAAAAAGAGGGTTGGGAGGGGGGCGGCAGCCGGCTTTGCCGGCGGGGGTGGGATCCGCCCGGGAGCGTGGCTCACCGGGCGGAGGTTCCTCGAGCCGGGCTAGTGTTTGCCGGCCATCTCGGCGAAGAACTCGTTCTGGCGCGACTCCATCTCGTCTCGCGTCAGGTCTTCCTTGTGGGTCGCCACCGACCAGGTGAGGCCGAAGGGATCGTTGAAGACGCCCCAGCGGTCGCCCCAGAACTGGTCGCTCGGCGGCACCTTCGCCTCGGCGCCGGCGTCGACCGCGCGCTTGAAGAGCGCGTCGCAGTCGTCGACGTAGAGCCAGAGCTCGACCGGCGAGCCGCCCAGCGAGCGCGGCGCCTTGCTGCCCATCATCTCGTCGTGGAGCATGAGCTGCGAGTTGCCGATGCTGATCGCCGCGTGCATGACCTTGCCGTCGGGGCCCTCTGAGATCCCGTGCTCTTCGGCGCCGAGTGCCTTCTTGTACCAGTCGATCGCCTTGCGCGTATCGACGTGGGTGAGAACCGGAGTGACGGTGGAGTAGCCCTTGGGGACTGCGCTCGTTGCCTTTGCCATGTTTGCTCTCCTTTCCTGTCCGTTGCGCCGGCGCGCAGAGTGAACGGAGACAGCACTGCACGATTGCCGCCATCTCGGCTGGCTGCCGGGGAGCTGTCGACGCCTCTTACGCCGCGTTAGAGTGCAGTGACCGCCGCCTCGTCGCTCACTCCCGCCAAACTGGAGAACCCGGCATGAACTACCGCCTCCTCCGTCGCTCGCTTCGTCCCTGTCTGGTCTCGGCGCTCGTGCTGCTCGCCTCGCCGCTGCCGCTCGCGGCGGCGTCGAAGCCCGGCGCCGAGTCGCCGCAGGCGCTCGTCGCTCGCCTCCGCACGGCCGCCGAGAAGAACGATTTCCCCGGTCTCGTCGACTGCATCGCGCCCACCGAGCGCCGCGAGATGGCGGCAGGTCTCGTGATGGGCACGACGATGATGGTCGCCTTCATGGACATGGGCAGCGGCATGGCGATGGACATGGGCGAGGCGATGGCGGAGGGGATGAGCGAGTCGGCCGGCGGCGAGGGTCTCACCGCCGAGCAGAAGGCGGAGATGGAGAAGGGGAAGGCGGAGGCGAAGAAGAAGTCGGCCGAATTCGCGGCGCGCCACGATGCCATCCTCACCCGCTACGGCATCAAGCAGCGCATGGAGGCAATGCAGGCCGAGGGCGAAGGCGGCGGCGGCTCGCCCGAGGAGGCGATCGGCAAGCTCCTCCAGGGCGTCGACGAGCGCGCGCTGATCGTCGACCTGATGGGCTTCATGGAGAGCCTCGGCGAGGCCAAGCCCGACGGCGCCGAGGAGAAGAAGCCGTTCGACCTGCCGGCCCAGGTGACCGACTACAAGATCCAGGGCGACCACGCCACCGCCAAGGCCGGCGACGAGACGATCGAGTTCGTCAAGGTCGACGGCCGCTGGTACCTGGCGCCGAGCAAAAACAAAGCGCCCGCCGCTCCGTAGAACGCTGCTGGAGCCCCTAAGATCGCGCCGGCGGCCGCGCTGACGGCCAGGCCGGGGCTCGCCTCGCTCGTCCGCGGACCGCGGCCGACTCAAACGTGGGAAGGAGACCCGATGCGCCGAGCCCTGTTCTCGTTCGCTGCCCTCCTGTTCGCCGCCTTGCCGTCGCTCTCATCACCGGCCCAGGCGCAGACCGCCGACGAGATCGTCGCCCGCTACGTGCAAGCCGCCGGCGGCATGGAGCGCATCCAGGCGGTCCAGACGCTGCGCCGCACCGGCACCTTCTACGGCGGCGGCGGCTTCGAGGCGCAGTTGGTGGAGGAGAACAAGCGCCCCAACCTGGTGCGCCAGGACTTCACCTTCGGCGGCATGACCGGCAGCAACGCCTACGACGGCAAGGTGGGCTGGAAGACCGAGCCCTGGGGCGGCAAGAAGGACGCCGAGGCGCTGAGCGAGGAGGAGCTCAAGTCGATCGTCGAGGACGCCGACCTCGATGGCCCGCTGGTCAACTACCGCCAGAAGGGGCATCAGGTCGAGTACCTCGGCACCGAGCCCGTCGAGGGCGACGACGCCTACAAGCTCAAGGTGACGTTGAAGAGCGGTGACGTCGTCATCTACTACGTCGACACCGAGTACGCGGTGCCGATCATGATCGAGAAGAAGCGCACCATTCGCGGCGCCGAGCGCGAGTACGAGATCACCCTTGGCGACTACAAGCAGGTCGACGGCTGGTACCTGCCGTTCGCGATCGAGCAGGGCGCAAAGGGCAGCCCGTTCAAGCAGCGCGTCGTCTACCAGTCGATCGTCGCCAACGTGCCGGTGGACGACGGCCGCTTCGCCAAGCCGACCGCCGCCGGCCAGCCGGCAGCCGAGGCGCCGCGGCAGCCGGCAGACGCCTCGCAGGCGATGCCCGCGGGCAGCGCGCAGCCGCCGTCGGCGACGGCAGTCGCCGCCGCGCCCACCAGCGCCGCCGAGGGGCAGACGCCGCCCGCCGGCGCCAGCCCGTCGCCGGGTGCCAGCGGCACCACCGGCACGCCGGCCGCCGCCGTGCCGCGGCCCGCCGCTCCGCCGCGCTTCGACAGCGACACCATCTCCGGCCTCGGCGCGCGCAACATCGGCTCGGCGACGATGAGCGGCCGCATCGCCGCGCTCGCCGCCGTGCGCGAGGGGCAGCGCCTCACCGTCTACGTCGGCGCCGCCAGCGGCGGCGTGTGGAAGTCGGTCAACGGCGGCACCAGCTACAAGCCGGTCTTCGACAAGCAGCCGGCGCAGTCGATCGGCGCCATCGCCATCGACCCGACGAACCCGAAGGTGGTGTGGGTGGGCACCGGCGAGCCGTGGACGCGCAACAGCGTCTCGATCGGCAACGGCGTCTACAAGACGACCGACGGCGGTGACAACTGGACGTTCGTGGGCCTGCCGGAGAGCGAGCGCATCTCCAAGATCGTCGTCGACCCGAGCGCGCCCGACACCGTCTACGTCTGCGCCCCCGGCAAGCTGTGGAGCGACAGTGACGAGCGCGGCGTCTACAAGACGACCGACGGCGGCAAGACGTGGACGAAGGTGCTCGCCGGCGGCAACAAGTCCACCGGCTGCTCGATGATGGCGATGGACACCAAGGACCCCAAGGTGCTCTACGCCGGCATGTGGGACTTCCGCCGCAGGGGGTGGACCTTCCGCTCCGGCGGCGAGGGCCCCGACAAGCCGAGCGGCAGCGGCTTCTTCAAGTCCACCGACGGCGGCGCCACCTGGGCCTCGCTCGACGAGAAGTCGGCGCCGGGGCTGCCGGCGAAGCCGTGGGGCCGCATCGCCGTCAGCGTGGCGCCCAGCAACCCCAGCGTCGTCTATGCGTTCGTCGAGGCGGAGGTCCCTGACAACGCGCTCTACCGCTCGGCCGACGGGGGCAAGACCTGGGAGAAGAAGGACCGCAGCTTCGACATGGTGTGGCGGCCGTTCTACTTCGCCCACCTGATCGTCGATCCCAAGGACGAGAACAAGCTCTACAAGCCCGACTTGGGCCTCATCGCCAGCACCGACGGCGGCAGCAGCTTCACGCCCATCGGCGGCGGCGCCCACGGCGACTTCCACGACCTGTGGATCGACCCGCAGAACACCGACCACATGATCGTCGGCGACGACGGCGGCGTCTTCTACACCTTCGACGGCGGCAACAAGTGGTGGAAGGGCGACAACCTGCCGGTCTCGCAGTTCTACCACGTGAGCGTCGACATGGATCAGCCGTACAACGTCTACGGCGGCCTGCAGGACAACGGCTCCTGGACCGGCCCCTCCGACGGCCCGGGCGGCATCACCAACGACCAGTGGCAGAGCATCTTCTTCGGCGACGGCTTCTGGATGTTCGTCGATCCCAGCGACCCCGACTACATCTACGCCGAGGCGCAGGGTGGCGAGATCGGCCGCATCAACCGCAAGACCAACGAGATCCGGCTCATCAAGCCGTTGCCGCAGTACCAGGAGAAGAAGCTGCGCTGCAACTGGAACTCGCCCATCCACGTCGGCAAGAGCGGCGCCGTCTACCTCGGCTGCCAGTTCCTCTTCCGCACCAAAGACCAGGGGCAGAGCTGGGACCGCATGTCCCCCGACCTCACCACCAACGACAAGAGCAAGCAGCAGCAGGAGCTGTCGGGCGGCATCACCGTCGACAACTCGGCGGCCGAGATGCACACCACGATCTACGCCGTCGCCGAGTCGCCGCTCGACGCCAACGTCGTCTGGGCCGGCACCGACGACGGCAACCTGCAGGTGACGCGCGACGGCGGCAAGACTTGGACGAACGTCGTCGGCAACATCAGCGGGCTGCCGAAGAGCGCTTGGGTTTCTTCGCTCGACGCCGGCCACTTCGGCGCCGGCACCGTCTACGCCACCTTCGACCTCCACACCTTCGGCGACATGAAGCCGTACGCCTACAAGACGACCGATTACGGCAAGACCTGGACGCGCCTCGTCGCCGCCGACGCGCCGGTCAAGGGCTACGCCCACACCGTCCGCGAGGACGTCGTCGACGAGAGCCTGCTCTTCCTCGGCACCGAGCTCGGCCTCTGGGTGTCGCTCGACGGCGGCCAGCAGTGGGCGCAGTACCTGGGCGGCAACTTCCCGCACGTGGCGGTGCGCGACCTCGCCGTCCACCCGCGCGACAACGACCTGGTGATCGCCACCCACGGCCGCGGCATCTGGATCGTCGACGACATCTCGCCGCTGCGCGCGCTGACCGCGGAGGTGATGGGGCAGGAGGCGGCGTTCGTCGGCATCAGTCCGGCGGTGCAGAGGCTGCCCGCGTTCAGCTTCAACGTCCAGGGCGACGCCAAGTTCACCGGCCCCGGCGAGTCCGACGACGCGGTGATCACCTACTACCAGCGCCGCCGCCACATCTTCGGCGACCTCGGCATCGACGTGCGCGACAGCAGCGGCAAGGTGGTCGCGGTCATCCCCAGCAGCAAGCGGCGCGGCCTCAACCGCGTCAGCTGGTCGATGCGGATGGAAGCGCCCAAGGCGCCGCCGGCGGCGACCGCCGGCGTCACCGTCGGCCCGCGGCTCCTGCCCGGCAACTACACGGTGACGATGACCAAGGACAAGAGCACCTACACCTCGCCCATCGAGGTGGTGTCCGATCCGCGCAGCAAGCACAGCGCCGCCGACCGCCAGGCGGAGTTCGCGCTGTCGCTCGACGTCTACCAGCAGTTCGCCGACATGACCTACGTCGTCGAGAAGATCAACGGCGTGCGCCTGGCGCTCGACGACCGCGCCGGCAAGCTGCCGGCCGGCGACGCGCTGGCGAAGCGTCTGCGCGCCGCGTCGGCGGCCACCGACGAGCTGCGCAAGAAGATCGTCGCCACCAAGGAAGGCGGCATGATCACCGGCGAGGAGCGGCTGCGCGAGTACCTCACCGACCTCTATTTCGGCGTCGTCTTCCACGAGGGCAAGCCGACGCAGGCGCAGACCGAGCGCGCGGGAACGCTGAAGCGCGAGCTCCAGGACGTCGGCAACGACTTCGACGCCTGGGCGAAGAAGGAGCTGCCGGCGATCAACGCCGAGCTGGCGAAGAAGAAGCTGCCGCCGGTCGAGGCGCTGACCCGCGAGGCGTGGGAGGCGGCGCAGGAGGAGGGCGTCGGCGGGCGCGCAAGCGGCGGCGCGGCGTTCGAGCGCGAAGGCCCGGAAAACGAGGCTCAGGACTGGCGCGAAGCGCTCGAGGGTTGGTAGCGCACAGTAGCCGGACGGCGGGCGAGGAGCCCGCCCTACCGCGCGCCTGTCGCAGCGCTGCTCAGACGTAGAGCGGGCTCCGCGCCCGCCGTCCGGTCCGCATCACTGCTCTACGCGCTCCGCGCCGCCTCGTGCTCGGCGCGCGTGCGCGAGTAGACGAGCACGTCGGAGACGACGCCGTTCTTGACCGCGGCGTCGCGCAGGCGGCCTTCGAGCTGGAAGCCCGCCTTGAGCAGCACGCGCCCCGAGTTGGCGTTGGGCTC
The DNA here is from genome assembly GCA_963846495.1 of Thermoanaerobaculia bacterium. Classification (GTDB taxonomy): domain Bacteria; phylum Acidobacteriota; class Thermoanaerobaculia; order Multivoradales; family JAIOJS01; genus DASYQD01. Next base: position 106,749 of record CAWJWP010000001.1, read on the forward strand.
GACGTGCCGCGCCTGCACGACGGCGACCTCGGGGAAGGTGGCGAACGCGTAGCCCACCATCGCCTCGATCGCCTCGACGGCGAGGCCGCGGCCCCAGAACGGCTCGCCGAGCCAGTAGCCGAGCTCGACGCTGCAGCGGAACATGTCGGGGTTGGGGATCAGCCCGATGCCGCCGATGGCCTCGCCGTCGAGGGTGATGGCGAAATCGAGCGGCGGCCCTTCGACGGTGGCGTTGTAAGCAACCCACTTCTCGGCGTCGGCTCGCGTGTACGGCCGCGGGAAGATGTCGCGCAGGTAGCGAGCGACGCGCGGGTTGTCGGCGTAGCGCACGATGGCGTCCTCGTCGCCGGCGGCCCAGGGGCGGATGACCAGGCGAGCGGTGGCGAGGCGTGGCTTCTTCGAGCGCGGTGTACGTTTCATGGAATGGAGACGAGAGTCGCGAGTCTACGAGACGATGATGCTCGCGATGGGAGTTCGTGGGCGGGGGACGAACGCTCCATGTCACTGCGAGGAGCTAGCGAGGAAGCAGTCTCGATGTTCGGTATTCACGGGCGCTTTTGCGCCTCGCCACGGCGGCGATTCTTCGTGCGGGGTTTCTTTCCTCGCACCCCTCTAACCGACGATTTCGAGGAGCCGCGGCCGTCGATGGAGTCGTCCGCGCTTCGCCAGGAGTCGCCATGCGCGCGATCGCGTCGATAGTCTCCGCCATCCTCCTGACCGCCGCCGGACCTGCGCCAGCAGCCGACCCCCCGTCGGCGCGCGTCGACCCGGTGCTGTTCTCGAAGCTGGAGTACCGGCCGCTGCACTTCAAGCGCGGCGGCCGCTCGACCGCCGTCGCCGGCGTGCCCTCCGACCCGTTCACCTTCTACTTCGGCGGTATCGGCGGCGGCGTTTGGAAGACGACCGACGCGGGAACGACGTGGAACAACGTCTCGGACGGCTTCTTCGAAGCCGGCTCGGTGGGAGCGATCGCCGTCGCCGACTCGGCGCCCGAGGTCGTCTACGTCGGCACCGGCACCGCCTGCCTGCGCACCAACGTCTCGCCGGGCGTCGGCATCTACAAGTCGAGCGACGGCGGCAAGACGTGGGTGCACGCCGGCCTGCGCGACGCCGGCCAGATCGGCCGCGTCCGCATCCACCCGACGAACCCCGACCTCGTCTACGCCGCCGTGCTCGGCAACGTCTTCAAGCCGGCGCCGACGCGCGGCGTCTTCCGCTCCAAGGACGGCGGCAAGACGTGGGAGAAGGTGCTGTTCGTCGACGAGCGCACCGGCGCGTCGGACGTCGCCATCGACCCCGCCGATCCGCGCGTGCTCTACGCCGGCACCTGGACCGTCGACCGCAAGCCGTGGACGCTCGACAGCGGCAGCAAGGAAGGCGCGATCTACAAGTCGACCGACGGCGGCGACACCTGGACGCGTCTGCGGCGGCGGGTTGCCGGCGGGCATCGTCGGCCGCACCACGATCGCCGTCTCGCGCGCGCGGCCGGGCCGCGTGTGGGCGCTCGTCCAAGCCGAGGCGGACACGGGCGGTCTCTTCCGCTCCGACGACCGCGGCGCCACCTGGGAGCACGTCAACCCCGACCCCGAGCTGACCTCGCGCGCCTTTTACTTCGGCCACCTCGTCGCCGACCCGGTCGACCCGGAGACCGTGTACGTGCTCAACATCGGGCTGATGAAGTCGGTCGACGGCGGCAAGACCTTCACCTGGCTGCAGGACTCGCACGAGGACCACCACGACCTCTGGCTCAACCCCTCCAACCCCAAGATCCTCATCAACGGCAACGACGGCGGCGCCACGGTGTCGCTCAACGGCGGCGCCACCTGGTCGACGCAGCTCAATCAGCCGACCGCCGAGATCTATCGCGTCGCCGTCGACAACGGCTTCCCCTACCGCGTCTACGGCGCGCAGCAGGACAGCGGCACGGTCTCGGTGCCGACGGCGAGCCGCAACGTGCCGCTTGGGCTGATGGACTACTACCAGGTGGGCGGCGGCGAGACCAGCCACATCGCCGTCGATCCGCGGGACACGAACATCGTCTACGCGACGATCGCCGGCCAGGTCTCGCGCACCGACGCCGGGCGCAAGACGTCCGACCTGCTGCAGATCTACCCCGAGCCCCGCTACGGCGTGCGGGCAGCAGACCTGAAGTACCGCTTCGCGTGGAACACGCCGCTGCGCATCTCGCCCCACGACCCCGACGTCCTCTACGTGACGTCGCAGCTCGTGCACCGCTCGCGCGACGGCGGCAAGTCGTGGCAGGTGATCAGCGGCGACCTGACGCGCGACGACGAGAGCAAGCAAGAGGCGCCCGGGCTGCGCGCGCTGCCGTACGACGGCACCAGCGCCGAGACCTACGACACCGTCTTCGCGTTCGAGGAATCGCCCGTGCGCCGCGGCGTCCTCTGGGCCGGCAGCGACGACGGCCTGGTGCACGTCTCGCAAGACGACGGCAAGACGTGGACGAACGTGACGCCGCCGGACATGCCCGAGTGGGGCACCGTCAATTCGATCGATCCCTCGGTGCACGATCCCGGGCGAGCGGTGATCGCCGTGCTGCGCGCGATGGCCGCCGGCGACTTCCAGCCCTACGTCTTCCGCACCGACGACTACGGCCGCACCTGGCAGCGGCTGACGACGGGCCGCAACGGCATCCCCGCCGATCACTTCGTGCGCGTCGTCCGCGAGGACCGCACGCGGCGGGGATTGCTGTACGCGGGAACGGAATTCGGCATGTACGTCTCGTTCGACGACGGCGCCAACTGGCAGTCGCTTCAGCTCAACCTGCCGGTGACGCCGATCAGCGACCTGCAAGTCAAGGATCGCGATCTCGTCCTGTCGACGTTCGGCCGCGGCTTCTGGGTGCTCGACGACCTCAGCGTCCTCGAGCAGCTCGTGCCCGGCGCCGCTGCCGACCGCCACCGCCTGTTCGCGCCTCGCGAAGGAGTGCGGCCGGCGTCGAACGGCTCGTATCCGCCGGTCGACGGCGGCGCGACGATCTTCTACTACCTCGCCGAAGAGGTGCACCCGGTGACTGTGGAGATCAGAGACGCGAGTGGCGCGCGCGTGGCGAAGTACGAGAGCCTCCCGCCCGGCGAGGAGCTCGAGCCCTCGGGCCTGCCGCTGGAGTTCGACCAGGTGTTCGGCGGGCGCAACATCGTCACCAGGCACCGCGGCGTCAACCGCTTCCGCTGGACGGCGCGCCACTCGCCGCCCTACGGCCCCGAGCCGACGGACTCGCTGTTCGACTTCCACGGCCCGTACGTCGTCCCAGGCGACTACAAGGTGACGCTGACCGCGGGCGAATGGAGCGCCACCGAAACGCTCACCGTGCGCCCGGATCCGCGCGTCACGACGACGATGGCCGAGCACGAAGCGCAGTTCCACTTCGCCCAGGACCTCGGCCGCCGCATGCGCGAACTGCGGCAAGGCGTGACGCGCCTCCGCGAAATCAGAACGGCGCTGGAGAAGATCGCCGCCGCCGCGTCGCCCGGCGGCGACGTCGCCGCGCAAGCGAAACGGCTCATCGAGGAGCTCTCGGCCAGCGAAGCGCAACTGACGCGCGTGCGCGGTCAAAGCGCCCCGAAGCTCGACTCCAAGCTGAGCGGTCTCTACCGAGCGGTCGTGGAAGGCAACCTGCCGCCCTCGCCCGGCATCCAGGAACGCGCCGCCGACTTGCTACCCGACGTCGACCGCGCCCTCGCGACGCTCGCCGACGTGCTGAAGCGCGCCGATGCCTGGTTGGCAAAGCATCCACAAGAACCGCCTCCGGCCGAGGCGCAGCAGCCGCCCCGGCCTTAGTTACTCCCGCCAAGAAGCGGCCCCCCCTGCCGTCATCGCGAGCGAAGCGATCTCGATGCCGCGAGATCGAGATTGCTTCGTCGCTGCGCTCCTCGCAATGACGGGCTGGGCGGCTGCGGTTCAGCTGGCGACGTGGCGACTCAGGCCGCGACGGTGACGCCGTTGCGCGGGCACCACGTGGCCAGCGGGCACTGGCTGCAGCGGGGCTTTCTAGCCTGGCAGATGGCGCGGCCGTGGAGGATCAAGCCGTGGGAGATGAAGATCCACTCCTCGCGCGGAAGGCGGCGGATGAGGTCCTGCTCGATCTTGACCGGGTCGTCTTGCAGCGAGAGGCCGAGGCGGTAGGAGAGGCGGCGGACGTGGGTGTCGACGACGACGCCGACGGCGATGCCGAAGGCGGAGCCGAGGACGACGTTGGCGGTCTTGCGCGCCACGCCGGGGAGCGTCAGCAACTCTTCCATCGTCTGCGGCACTTCGCCGCCGTAGACGTCGCGCAGGCGAGTCGCCGCGCCGAGCACCGACTTCGTCTTGTTGCGGAAGAAGCCGGTGGAGTGGATCTCGGTCTCGAACGTCGCCGGGTCGGCGGCGGCGAAGTCGGCTGCCGTGCGGTATTTCTTGAAGAGCGGCACAGTGACCTGGTTGACCATGTCGTCGGTCGACTGCGCCGAGAGGATGGTGGCGATGAGGAGCTGCAGCGGGCTCTCGTGCCGCAGCGCCGTCTGCGCCTCGGGATAGAGCTCGTGCAGCGTGCGCACGATCGCGGCGACGGCGTTGTCGTCGACGAGCCGCGGCTTCTGGCGCGCGCGCTTTCGGCGCCAGCTTTGATCTGGCGCGGCTTGCGCTTCGCGTCGGCCGCGGCGCTCGCCATCGCCGCGGCGCCGGCGACCGCGCCGCGCGGCCGCGCACCGGCCGCCGGTCGCGCGCGGCCGCGCCGCCTTCGCCGCTGGCGCTTCTTCACTCCGCGCCTCACTTCTTCTCCAGCTCCGCCGTCGCGCGGTCGATCGCCGCCGCGGCGCCGCGCAGCACCTCGGCGACGACGCCGATCTGCTCGTCGGCCTCCTGCCAGTGCCGCTGCTCGATCGCCTCGCGCACGGCCGGCAGCGTCTTCACGCCGTAGCCGGTGTAGACGCCCGGCGCGTAGACCTGGTGCACGTACCACGGTCGCCCCGGCAAACCCTGTGGCCGCGTGAGCGCCGGCTCGATCGCCATCAGCGCGCGGTCGTAGCTCGCCGCCTCCGCGGGCTCCAGCGGTCCCTTCCCTTGCCGCGCCGCCACCGCCTTGGCGTGCCGCGCGCCCGCCGCCTTCAGCTGCGCCACCGCATTGTCGAGCGGCGCGAAGTTCAAGAACGGCACCGGCTCCTTCGGCTCCGGCACCACCCACGTCTCCTTGGGGTCCCAGCCGGCGGCGTAGACCCCTTCGCGGATGCGCCGGTTCTCCTCCGCCGTGTCGTCGCGCATCTTGCCGGCGAGCTTCTGCACCTCGTCGGCATAACGCGCCACGGTGTCGGCGAGGCGCTGCAGGTCGAACGGCAGCAGGTCGGCTTCGGCGAGCCGCAGCGTCAGCCGGCCGCCGACCTGCGCCATCGCCGCGCCGTAGACGAAGCCCGGATCCATGAACCGCCGGTAGTGGTCGTAGCTGTCGTAGATCGAGTGGTACTGGCCGTAGTGCTCCTCGCCCCCGAAGCCGAGGTTCAACGAGGCGGCGCCGAGGTGCTGTAGGAAGGGCGTGAAGTCGCTGCCCGAGCCCAGTGGATCGAGCGGCAGATCGCGCCCGGCCTTCGCGGCTTCGCGCACCACCTCCTCCTCACTCTCGAGCGTCGACCACGCCCGCATGCGCTCCGCCACCGTCTTCTGCGTCAGCGGGTCGCGCACCTCCGTCGCCACCTGGTTGACGAACGGCTCGAGCGCGTGGCTGCCACCGGCGCCGAGGAAGCCGCGCGAGTTGGAGTCGGTGTTCATGTAGACGACGAGCTTCTTCCGCAGCTCGTCGGCGTGCTGCTCGACCCACTCCGTCGAGCCGAGGAGCCCGGGCTCCTCGCCGTCCCACGCTGCGTAGACGATGGTGCGCCCGGGCCGCCAGCCGTCGCGCGTGAGCGACGCGACCGCCTTCGCCTCGGCGAGCATCGCGGCGAGGCCCGAGATCGGATCGGCGGCGCCGTTGACCCAGGCGTCGTGGTGGTTGCCGCGCATCACCCACTCGTCGGGCAGCTCGCGGCCGGGCAGCTTGGCGATGACGTCGTAGATCGGCCGCACCTGCCAGTCGAAGGCGACCTTCAAGCGCACCTTCGCCGGCCCCGGCCCGAGGTGGTAGGGGAGCGGCAGCGAGCCGCGCCACGCCTGGGGCGCCATCGGCCCGCCCATGGCGGCGAGCAGCGGCTGCGCGTCGCGCGCCGAGATCGGCAGCACGGGGATGCGGGTGAGCGTGCGCGCCTCGCTGCGGTCGAGCCGCTTCGCCCCTTCGACGGCGCCGACGCCGGGCGTCAGCGGATCGCCGGGGTGGATCGGCATGTCGGCCACCGAGCCGCGCTGCACTCCCTGCGCCGGCCGCCAGCCGCCCTGCGGATAGGCGTCGCCGTAGAAGTAGCCGTCGCCGCGCGGGTCGCTGAAGATGAGACAGCCGACGGCGCCGTGCTCCGCCGCCACCTTCGGCTTGATGCCGCGCCACGAACCGCCGTAGCGCGCGATGACGATCTTCCCCTTGACGTCGACGCCGCGCTTGGCCAGCTCCTCGTAGTCCGCCGGCACGCCGTAGTTGACGTAGACGAGCTCGCCCGTCACGTCGCCGTCGATCGAATAGGCGTTGTACGTCGGCAGCTGCTCGTCGCGCTGTCCCGAGGTCGCGTCCCCCGCGACCGTGTCCTCCAGGAGGCTCGCCTGGAACCGCGTCGGCGCCACCATCTCCAGCCGCCGCTCCTTGGGCGTCGGGAAGAGCACGTCGAACCGCTCGATCGCCGTCTCGTATCCCCACTCGCGGAACAGCGCCGCCACCTGCTCGGCCACTTCCTTGCCGAAGGGCGAGCCGAGGTGATGCGGCCGCGCCGAGAAGGCGCGGATCCACTCGCCGATCTCCTTGGCGTCGATCGCGGCGTCGAGCTTCGCTTCCAGCGCCCGCTGCTTCGCCGCGCGATCGCCCGAAAAGCCGAGCATCGGGGCGCCTTCACCCGATTGAGCGGCGAGCGCCACGGCGCGCCGCGACACAGATCATGGAGAGCAGCAGAGTCCGGCCGGCACGCACCATCGACGCCTCCTCTCGTTGAAGCGGCCGGATTCTACCGACGGCTCGGCTCCCGCGGTTGCGCTCGGCGCGCCGCTCTCCCTGTAACCTCCCCCCGTGCCCAGGGTAAATCCGCGTGAAGGCAACGAGATCTTGGAAGAGATCACCGACCAGGAGGTCATGATGCAAGTGCGGGCCGGAGACGTGGACCAGCTCTCGATCCTCTTCGAGCGCCACCACGCCCGCCTGTTCGGCTTCTGCCTCGGCATCCTCGGCAACCGCGAATCCGCCCGCGACCTCGTCCAGGAAGTCTTCTTCCGCCTCCTCAAATACCGCGACAGCTTCCGCCCCGAGGCGCCCTTCGCCCCTTGGCTCTATCGCCTCGCCCGCAACGCCTGCATCGACCACCTGCGCAAGTCCGGCCGCGAGCGGCCGGTCGAGAACGAGCTCGACCTCGAGCGCCCCGATCCGACGCCTCTCATGCCCGAAGAGCTCGAACGGCGCGAAGAGCTCGCCAAGCTGCAGACGGCGCTCGCCCGCCTGCCCGAAGACAAGCGCGAGCTGCTGCTGCTCGCGCGCTCGGGCACCCTCTCCTACGAACAGATCGCGGCGCTCCTCGGTTGCAGCGTGGGAGCGCTCAAGGTGCGCGTCCACCGCGCGCTCCAGCTGCTGCGCGACGCCTACGCCCGCGTCGACGCGGAGGCATTGTCATGACCGACACGAACCGCAACGCCGGTGTCTCCCAAGGCGGCTGCGACGCCATCCTCGAGTCCTGGTCGGCCGCCCTCGCCGGCGGCGAGCCGCTCAACGGCGACGTCCAGGCGCACCTCGACGGCTGCGCCGAGTGCCGGCGCGCCGCGGCCGAGATGGAGCAGGTGTGGAACCGGCTCGGCGGCCTCGCCGCCTCGGCTCCCACGGCGGTGCTGCGCCGCGACTTCGACGCCGTGCTCGCCGGCTATCGCGAAGGCATGACGGCTCCGTCGACTGGGCAGCAACGGGTCGGGCGGGGGCGCCCCCTGCCCCTGGAGGGGCAGGGGGACGGGGGGACAGGGGTGGGACAAGACGCAGGGGAGGGGGTTGGGCGGGGGGCGGCAGCGCGCTCTGCGCGCGGGGGGGACCGCTGTCCTTCCGCCGCCAGCGCACGCTCCGCCGCCGTGTTTACCAGCTCGGCTACGGTCTCGCCGCGCTTCTCGCCGGCATCCTCGTCGGCATCGTCATCCGTCCCGACGCCCACCGCCAGGAAGTCGCCGAGATGCGCAGCGAGTTGCGTGCGCTGCGCCAGGACGTGGCGCTGTCGATGCTGCAGCAGACCTCGGCCAGCGCCCGCCTCGAAGGCGTGAGCGTCGGCGCCCAGGTGGCGCGCCAGAACCCCGAGGTGCTGGGCGCGCTGCTGCAGACGCTCGCCACCGACCCCAGCCCCAACGTCCGCCTCGCCGCCGTCGAGGCCCTCGCCGTCCGCGCCGGCGAGCCGACCGTGCAGAAGAAGCTCGGCGATGCGCTGCGCAAGGAGCAGTCGCCGCTGGTGCAGATGGCGCTCTGCGACGCGATCCTCGCCGCCGACAGCGAGCAGGCCCGCCGCATCGTGGCGCCGCTGGCCACGCAGGCCGGCGTGCGCAAAGAGGTGCGGGAGTACGTGCAGCAGCGCCTGCGGAGTCACATCTGAGCGGCGGCGCCGCGAAGAGCACCGCGAAGGAGCCCACGATGTACCGCCCACTACGCCGCCGCCGCTCGTCGCTGCTCGTGCTGTCGCTCGTGCTGCTCGCCGCGAGCGCGGGCGCGGCGACGCCGCAGCCGCGGCCGAAGCCGCAGCCACGGCCGAACGTCCGCCACAATTGGCACGGCGACTGGGCCGGCTGGCGCTCGCCGGGCAGCCGCTTCCCGGCGACGGCGAGCGACCGCATCGAGCAGTCGTTCCAGCTGCCCGCCGGCGGCAAGGTGGTCGTCGACGACATCGCCGGCAACGTCACGGTGCGCGCCGTCGACGGCGACGTCGTCCGCATCGTCGCCCGCCAGCTGATCCACGCCACCAGCGCCGCCAACCTCGAGGTCGGCCGCGAGGAGATGGCGCTGCGCCTGTCGCAGCACGGCGACACCGTGATCGCCTTCGTCGACGCGCCCTTCCGCGAGGAGGACGGCGACCTGCAGGGACCGTGGGGTGAGCTGCCCTACCGCGTGCTCTACGACTTCGAGGTCCAGGTGCCGCGGCGCGCCGCCGTCGACGTGAAGACCGTGCTCGAGGGCGACGTCGAGCTGCACGGCACCGACGGTCCGTTCGAGGTGCGCAACGTCAACGGCGACGTCCTCGTACGCGACGTCGGCGGCGCCGGCAATGCGAAGACCGTCAATGGCGAGCTCGAGGTGAGCTTCCGCAAGAACCCGGGAGCGGACTGCGAGTTCTCCAACGTCAACGGCGACGTCGACGTCACCTTCCGCTCCGGCCTCGCCGCCGAGGTGCGCTTCCGCACCATGAACGGCGAGGGGTGGAGCGACTTCCCGTACACCGTCGTGCCGGTGAAGCCCACCGTCAACGAGAGCCGGCGCGACGGCCGCTTCGTCATCAAGAGCGACTGGTCGCAGGGCATCCGCATCGGCGGCGGCGGCCCGCAGCTCTCCTTCGCCACCATCAACGGCGACGTTCTCATTCGACAGTCCAACTCGTGACCACCCACTCATGAACTCGACCTCGACCGTTCGCCGTCAGAGAGGAGCCTCGGTCGTCATGCGCAAATCCATCCTGTCCTTCGCGATTCCACTCTTCCTGCTCGCGCTGGTGGCAGCCGCCGCGCACGCGCAGGGCAACAACCGCTACGTCGTGCCGCTCTCCAAAGCCGGCCAGCCGGTGCACCTGCACGTCGGCTTGATCAGCGGCAGCATCACCGTCGAGCCGCACGCCGGCAACGAGGTGATCGTCGAAGCCGTCGGCGACAACGACGAAGACGAGCGCCGCCCGCGGCCGGCGCGCGAGGGCGGCTCCGGCATGCGGCGGCTGCCCAACCGGAGCCTCGGTCTCGTCATCGAGGAGGAGAACAACAAGGTGACGGTGGCGCTCGGCGGCATCCCGCGCGACGTCACGCTGCACGTGCTCGCCCCGCGCAACACCTCGGTGGCGCTCAGCACCGTCAACGACGGCGACATCCGCGTCACCGGCCTCGAGGGCACGCTCGAGCTCAACAACGTCAACGGCGAGATCCACGCCAAGGACGTATCGGGCTCGGTCGTCGCCCACACCACCAACGGCGACGTCAAGGTGACGCTGACCCGCGTCGACCCCAAGGCCGCGCTCTCCTTCGCCACCCTGAACGGCGACGTCGACGTCTCCCTGCCGGCGAGCTTCCGCGCCGACCTCCGCATGCGCTCCGACAACGGCGAGATCTACACCGACTTCGACGTCCAGCTCTCGACCCAGCCGGCGCGCGTCGAGCAACAGCGCCAGGGCGGCAAATACCGCCTCGAAGTCGAGCAAGAAGTCCGCGGCACCGTCGGCGGCGGCGGTCCGGAAGTGCAGCTGCGGACGTTCAACGGGGACATCTACCTGAGGAAGCGCGGGTAGCGACATCGCCTCGCGGCGCTCGGGCGGGCGCGCCAACGCGCTCGCCGCGAGCTACGTCGGTACAATCCGCAGAATGGTGGCCGCCGAGCTGCCGGACTGGGAGAGGCTCCTGGCTGCCGAGCGCCACCTGCAGGCGCTTCTACCAGGAGCCGTTCTCGTCGGCGGCACTGCCGCGATCCTGCACGCCGACCACCGGCGCAGTCTCGACGGCGATCACGTCTTGGAAGACCTACGCCAGCGGTTCGACGACGTGCTCGCGTCGCTCGAGTCTGCTGCCGGCTGGAAGACGTCGCGCGTGCAGCGGCCTGTGGCCATCCTCGGCCAGCTCGACGGCATCATGACCGGGATCCGGCAGTTGCGCCGGACTCGGCCGCTCGACACCGAGCTGCTGGCCGGGTTGCGTGTGCCGACGCTGGCGGAAATGGCGCGCGTCAAGGCATGGCTGTTGGCGACTCGTCACACCGTGCGCGACTACCTGGACACCGTGGTGCTCCTCGAACGGCTGGGGACGAGGTCAGCGGTCGAAGCGTTCGCCGACTTCGACGACATCTACGCTCAAGATTCGGCGTCGCCGTTGGCCGAGGTCGTCCAGCGGTTGGCCGCTGCGGTGCCGTCGGATCTACAGGACGTCGACTTGAGCGCCTACAAGGGGTTGGTCGCGCCGTGGAACGACTGGTCGCACTTGGCGGCGCGTGGAAGGGAATGGGCCGAGGTCCTAGCGTCCTCGCAGCTGAGGAATCAGCAATGAGCCAGGAGGCCATCGAACGGTTTGTGACAGGTTGGAACCGGTCGCGGCTCGACCTGCGCAGCGACGAGGTGCTGGCGCAGATCCTCGACCGCGGCGACCTCGCCGTCTGGCGTGAGCTCTACGCCCTGGCGGCCGACGATCCCGACTTGCGCCGGCGCATCCTCGCCCTCCTTCAGCGCGTGCCTTTGCCGTACCCGCATTACTGGCTAGCGGCGATGGCGAGCCTCGGCGAGAGCATCGACTGGTCCGTGCCGCTGCCGAGCGACGACGGCTGTTACTAAGCACAAGCCTAGGCGGCTGCCTTGACGCCGGTGACGGTGACGGCTTTCATGCCGTCGCGGGTGTCGAGTCTGCCGGTGACTTCGGCCTTGCTGCCGGCAAGCTCCTTGGCGGCCTCAAAGGGCTTGCTGTCCCCGTGATCGGCGAGGAGCAAGAGGAGAGCGCCGTCATCGGTGAGCAAACCGATGGGTTGCCCCGATCGGGCGCACTTCTTGGAGCAGTCAGCGTGCCCCGCGCCTTTGGCACCATGGGGAACGTAGCACGCGATGTCGACGATCTCGCCCTTCCATTTGCTGCCTGCGGAGTGGTTGTCGGCGAGCGCGAAGTCTGGGGAGGAAGAAATCAATAGGAGCATGAACAAGAAACGGACGGCATACCTCTTCATATAGACTCCGCCTCCTCGATTCGTCCGCCAAATCAGACGTTCTGACTGTCGACCCCGTTTTGCAAGGTGCGGCCGTTATGCGGAAGGATCGGCACGTCCGATGTGTGACTGCCAAAAGACGCCGCCAACTATTGGCCGCCTAGCAGCGATGAGTTCTCACAGTACAGGTCAAACTGTAAAGAATCAGCGACCGATTGTGGGCGAGCGATCACCGCCGCCTTCCGACCTATTAAAGCACGCTCCCAGGCCTTGGGCTGCATGTCGCCGCGTGCTGCATCATTCAAGCTCAAGACAACATTGTCATTCCACTTGTACATCTCCTTCTTACCCTTTTGGTCAAAGATGGCAACCTCGAGCTCCGCCCAATCCACGGGCTTATCAAGCGATCTCCGATCGCTGATGTAAGCGCGGAGGAGCGCCCAAGCATCCCCTCCGATCAGCAAGACTCTCGGGGGCTTACCAGATCGCTTCGCTTGGAGGCGGCTCGTACAAATCGGAGTTATCTGAATCGCTGGCGGAGTGGGCGTGGGCGGCACGCTACTCGGTCCGGGCGATGACACCGGGCGAGGGGCAGGCGGTTCGCCAGTCCTATTCGAACCAGATTCGCAAGTCCCAGAAATGAGAACGCGGCCATCCGGGCAGAGATTAAGGGGTACGCACGAAAAGCTGCCGACAACGTAGCCTGGTTGGCACCGTCCGGAAGCTGCGATCGCTTCGCTGCCGTCAAATAGAACGCCTAAAAGAACGAGAGCCAACAGCAACCGTCGAGATGCACAAACCACACAGGAAAGAATCATCGGGCCGCCTCCTCTGGCTGTCCCGGAGGGACGCTCGGATCATCATGTGTGGTGAGTCTTTGAACGGCGAGCTCATATTCCTGCTTCCAGTGGTTCTGTTCACACGCTCGTCTGTGCGAATCCGTTGCGATCCACCGTTGGGCGGCTTGCATTTGTTGCAGTGCCTCTAAGTAGCGGTCGTGGCGGACCCGGTGAAAGCAGGTTAGACTGATTCCGAGCACAGCTAAAGCGATTGTGAGTACCACAATTGCGTCCGAGCGCGTGCTGCTGTCGTACCGCAAGTATACGACGAACGATATGAGCAGTAATCCAAAAATAAGCAACACCCATGCTCTCACGGCGCTCCTCCGCACGCCCCGATCCTTCGCTGCGCCTATTCCCTCAAGAATATCGTAAAGATTCTGTCCTGCCAGATAGGACCCGCCGGCCAGCATGAAGCCCTGGAGAATCAAAATAGGATTTCCGATCCCCAATGACCATAGCACTACGAAAAACGCGACTTCACAAACCAAGGCTAAGAACATGAAGAGCGCCACAGTGCGTCGAATAGCAGGAGACCCGGCCTTCCCGCGAAGTTCGCCATTTCCGGCATCTCGCATTATTCGCTGATCGCGATTGGGTTCGATTTGAGCGAAGCTGAGCTCAATTTGCCGCTGCACGCTTGCTCCGGCCGCCATCGCCGTCTGTTTCGTTGCCCGCAGGCCAGAAAGGCGATCATTGGCTTCATCTCCAATCCAGCGAGTTAAGCGTTGTTGCTCAACATCAAAGAGTGCGGTTGGCGACCATTCTTTGGCGCCGTCCAAATCGCGGGAGTCCGCTTTCGCCGGAAGTTCCATCTTACGAAGTCCCCTCAGCTCTCAAGTTCGCAGGGCAAAACGAACACGTGAACCGATTGATTCAAGATGAATTGATCATTCCGGAAGTCAACGGGCGCGATACCGAGGTGGGCGGCGTCTGAGAGACCAAGCTGGAAGATCTCCGCGCCCAAGTAGCCACCGTAGAATACCCTGCACGTAATATTCAATTCGTTTTGAATATACGCCATCACACTCCGCATGCGATTGATAGACAAAAGGCGATTGGCGTCGTTGTTGCCTATCGTGCTTGCGCGCCCAATGACGAATATGGCGGCGCGGTTGATGTTAGTTATGAATTTCAAGGTCTCGAGCTGGGAGTGCTTTATGGTCTTCCAGTCAAACGCTCCTACGGCACTATCTTCGTTCAGCGGGAAGAAGAGACTTACAGGATGTAGCTCTCGATCGCCTAGCGCGGCGAGAAGGGCGGCCTTGTCCAGGCTGTCGATGTCGCGGAGGCGAGCAAAGTCACAGGTGACTGGAGTGCATGCTTCCTCGATTATAGAGATGGCAGCCCGAAGTGCCCGATTCTGACAAACGGTGGGTTCCTGTTGGGCGTGAAGCGCAGATGATCCAAGTAGAAAGACGAGGCACATTACACAGGCGGTTGAGCAGATTTTGGCTGACGTCACTTGGTTTCTCCTTGCGAGCGAGCGCTGGCTATTAGATTTTCGAGGCGAGCGAGGCTTGCCTCATCGAGTATCGAGTTTGGGACGACTCCTGTTAGCGTTCCTTCCGCGTTGAAGACCGCAAACGATGGCAGTGCGTCGCTTCCCGTAAGGTGGCGAATGAGATCGGCGCGTGCGACGAGGTATTGCGGATATGTGATACCAGCCTTGTTTATGTGGTCGACGACCATTCCGCGTGCATTCTGGTCAAGTGTCTCGTTTGCGATGCCAATGAACAAAACGTCGCGGTGTCGAGCGGCCAATTTGGCGAGAAGAGGAGATTCGGCCATGCACGGTGGGCACCAGGTAGCCCAGAAATTGATAACGGTTGGTTTGCGTTGAGCGGCGACCCATATAGCGAGGGTGGTGTCTTTCCAGGAGGTGAGTGAACGTATGGGGAAAGCGAGATCTCGGAGGCGATGAGTTGTCTTAGGAGCGGTGGGCGCTCGTGGCGGAGAGCTAGAAGGCGTAATTGAACGGCGACGGCTTGCATCGAGGGTAAGAACCGCGGCGAGGACTCGCCCCTCAATGGCGACGGAGGAACACGGGAGGGGACATGTCCAGATCAGGTTGCCGTCTGGCGAGAAAAGAAGGAAGGTACCAGCTCGGCGATCGAGCAACGGAACGGGCCGGAGCTTGGCCTCGAGTTCCTCGAGTACGGATGGGGATGCAGTCATTCTGTGGATGTTGGATGGGTTTAGAGTGTCAGGCAGAGGAAGGGCCTGGAGGTATTCCGGCAGCACATAGAGGCAGGAGACATCCTCCGTAAGCGAGCAGATCTGGCCGGTTGGTTGCAGCCAAGAGGAGCCGTCTGTCTGGGGTTCTTCAAAAAGAATAACAACACCGCGAGAGAGCGCGCGGTCAGCTATGAAGGCATCGAGAAACACCGGCGGATCGATCGGAAAATGGCCAATCGGAGTGAGACGTCGGAGCAGCGAGCGGAGATCTGTGAGGCGGATAGGTACTGCTCGCGGTATCCGAGCATCTGCGACCGCCACCTGTGTAGGGGGAGTGGGCGTTGTGGTCTGGCGCGGCTCGAGCGCTTCGGCTAGCGGCGTGATCGTTGGCGATGGGTCGGCCGACGGAATGTGGGTGAGCGGCGGCTGGAGACCGAGGGGGCTGTAAACTTTTAGAATGGTCGTAAGAGCTGGTGTTAGCCAATAGTTCGGAAACGCCACCAGCCAAGAGACGACACCGAGCAAAAGAAGCAGCGTTAGGACCCGGCCGTTCTGTTTCGGGTCCTCAAGTTTTTGCCAGCTTAAGAGACGAGGCATCACTCGGACCGCTTCTAAGCGACTCCGAAGATTGGTCATAGCCTCAGCAGGAATTGTCTTCACCCAACGGACTCCAAAATCAACCGATCTCACCTGTTCGTTCGGGAGGAGAACTTAGGTAAGTCTGCCTCTATCCGGGACGGGGGTCAAGCGGGTCGAGGCGGGAACGGCTCCCGGTCACAGCCTAACGCGGATTTGGCGGCGGACGGGGGTTTGAACGCGCTTCATTTGCCGCACCGCGTTTTACGTCGCGATTACGTCTGCCGGGTCGGTGCGACCGGGTTGCTTGAGAGGGAATGCGTCTTGTTGGCATGAAGCCGATAGGGCCTGCCGAAGCCCATCGTTTAGGTTTGCGGCGCCGCTCGGCTACAGACTGGTTCAAGAGTTGTTTAGTCGTTAGTGGGCAGCGGTGAGTGCCTGGCGGTGCACGTCTCTCACCGCCCGACCCGACGGATCCGGCAGCGCGGCGAATGCCGGATCCCAAGCGATCGCGGCCGGCGTGCTGCAGGCGACGCTGTCGCCTCCGGGCACGCAGCGCGCTGCGGCTTCGCTGGGGAAGTGGCTGGCGAACAGCACTCTGTACAGATACGCCTCCTTCGTGCGCGGAGTGTTGTAGGGGAAGCGCCTCTGGGCCCGCCCGAGGTCGGCGTCGTCGACTTCGCGTTCCGCATAAGCCTTGAGGGAGTCGATCCAGGAGTAGCCGACGCCGTCGGAGAACTGTTCTTTCTGGCGCCAGAGGATCTCGGGCGGCAGCACGCCGTCGAAGGCCGAGCGCAGGAGCTCTTTCTCGATGCCGCCCGGGCGTACGCGCTTCTTTTCCGGGTCGAGCGACATCGCCACGTCGAGGACGTCCTTGCTCAGGAACGGCACTCGAGCCTCGACGCCCCACGCGGCCATCGCTTTGTTGGCGCGCAGGCAGTCGTATTTGTACAAGAGGTCGAGCTTGCGCACGGTCTCTTCGTGCAGCGCGCGCGCCGAGGGCGCTTTGTGGAAGTAGAGGTAACCCGCAAAGATCTCGTCCGCACCCTCACCGGAGAGCACCATCTTCACGCCCATCGCCTTGATGCGGCGCGCCATCAGGTACATCGGCGTCGCCGCGCGCACGGTGGTGACGTCGTAGGTTTCGAGGTGCTGGATGACGTCGGCCAGCGCGTCGATCCCTTCCTGCACGGTGAAGCGGGTCTCGTGGTGCACCGAGCCGATGTGCTCGGCCACCTTGCGCGCCGCCGCTAGGTCGGGCGAATCCGCCAGGCCGACGGCGAAGCTGTGGAGGCGCGGCCACCAAGCCTCCTCGCGGCCGTCGCTCTCGACGCGGCGCCGCGCGAAGCGGGCAGCCGTCGCGGCGATGAGCGAGGAGTCGAGGCCGCCCGAGAGCAGCACGCCGTAGGGCACGTCGCTCATCAGCTGGCGCTCGACCGCGCCTTCGAGCGCTGCGCGCACCGCTGCGCCGTCGGCGTCGCGGCCAGCGACCGCTTCGTACTCGCGCCAGTGCGGCTTCCAGTACGGGCGGATCTCGCCGACGGCGCTGTCGAGGTAGCAGCCGGGCGGGAAGTCCTCGATTGTGCGGCAGACGCCTTCGAGCGCCTTCAGCTCGGAGGCGACGAACAGCTGCCCGTGCTCGTCGCGGCCGGTGTAGAGCGGGCAGACGCCGATCGGGTCGCGCGCGATGAGGTAGCGGCGCTGGTCGCGGTCCCACAAGCGCGAAGGCGAAGATGCCGTCGAGGTCGTCGAGCAGCGCCGGGCCCTTCTCGCGCCAGAGCGGCAGGATGACCTCGCAGTCGGACGCGGTCTGGAACTCGTAGGGGTGGGCGAGGCGCGCCTCGAGGTCGCGGTGGTTGTAGATCTCGCCGTTGACGGTGAGGAGTTGCGCGCCGGCCTCGCTCGCGCCGGTCGCCGCCGAGGCGAGCGGCTGCGCGCCGTGCTCGACGTCGACGATGGCGAGCCGCTCGTGGGCGAGCACGGCGCCGTCGGTGGCGACGACGCCGCTCCAGTCGGGCCCGCGGTGGCGCAGCCGGCGGGCGAGGCGGATGGCGAGCTGGCGCAGCTCGCGGAGGTCCTGCTTGGTCTCGAAGATGGCGACGATGCCGCACATGCCTGGTCTCCTCAGTTTTCGCCGCGGGAGCGGCTGCCCTCGCGCGCGAAAAACGAAAAGGCCCGCAACCTCGAGGGGTGCGGGCCTTGGCGTCACTGGCGACTGTGATGGTCAGCGGTTACGCGCGGTCCCGTACCCTCCGGCTGGTATTGCCGTTGTGATTCGCGTTCGCGTCGAGGTTACGGAACCGGCGCATCGGTGTACGAAGAGTGAAGGAGCCCGGCCCGCCTGTCAAGCGCCCCATGCTCAGTGCCCCATCGCCCCCCAGATCACTTGTAGCAGTAGACGATGATGTGAGACTCGCTGAAGCCGGCGACACCGTCGAACGCGAAGCCCAGGGTGGTCTTCTTGTTCGCCGTCTGGGAGTACGTCAGGAAGGGATAAACGTTCTCGTCCACGGATCCGATGTAGATATAGCTGCCAGAAGTCGATCTCTTGACGAAGAAGTCCAGCTCACCCTCGAAGAGGGCAACGAACAGCGTCGTGACCGTGCTGCCATTCGTGGGACAGGGGGTGAACCACTCCTCCCCCCCGAAGGTCTCGTCGTTCCAGAGGTAGTAGTAACGCACGAGCGCCGCCTTCTCGCCCGGGGCGGCGCCGGCGCCGCTGGTGCCGGGCCTGCCGACGACGACGAGCGGCTCGTTGCGATACAGGCGCTGGCGGCTGGCACTGATGCTCTGGTAGAGGTCGGCGGCGCCCGCGGACTTCTCGCGGTTCACATCCTCGAACAGCCGCCCGATCTCGACGTGTGGCTGAGCGTAGACGTCGAGCTCTGCGCCGGCCACCGTGACGGTCGTCTTCACGAGGTCGGTGCGTGGAATGACGAAGTCGTCGTGGTTGGTGGGCGCGATTGGCTGGCGTCGCGCCGCCGCCTGGAGCGGAACAGCGAGCAGACAGGAAAGCACGAGCAACGCGCGGACGGAGCCCTTCATGGAGACCTCCCGGCCTGTTGGGCCTGGCTCAGAGTTGGTAGCTGATAGGGGGGTCAGTATGGTGCCGAACGGGGAGTCGGTCAACGGCATCTCGGGCTCTGGAGACGCCGACTTCAGGGTCGGCGAGGTGACGTGCGGTCCGGGTCAGCGCCGCCCGGATCCCGACGCGGTGAGGCCTTTCTTCGCCCGCTTCTCGCGGTACATCCAGCCGTCGGCATTCTCGATCGCCGCGGCGAGGCTCTCGGCGCCGGAGTAGTCGGCGCAGCCGAGGCTCGCCTCCAGCGTGCAGGCGATCGGCGTGACGAGCGGCGGCGCCGACTCGACGAGCTTGCTCAGCCGCGCGTAGACGGCATCGGCGCGCGCGCCCGGCATCACCACCAGGAACTCGTCGCCGCCCCAGCGGTAGAGCGTGTCGGCCGGGCGCAGTCCCGTGCGCAGCACCTGCGCGAAGTGGCAAAGCAGGCGGTCGCCGGCGGCGTGGCCGGCCTTGTCGTTGACGCGTTTCAGGTTGTCGAGGTCGAGCAGCGCCACGGCGCCGTACTCGCCGCGGGCGCGCTCGAGGCCGATGCCGGCGGCGAAGGCGGTGCGGTTGAGGCAGCCGGTGAGCGCGTCCTGCGTCGCCTCGGCGCGCAAGCGGTCGTAGGCGATCTCGAGGCGGCTGTAGGCGGCGTCGAGCTCGCGGTGCGCGTCCTCCATCAGCAGCAGCACCATGCCGTAGGCGAGCAGCATCTGCAGCAGCAGGTCGAGGAAGGAGTTGTAACGCAGCAGGCCGTCGATCGTCTCGGCAACAGCCGACTGCACGCCCGCGGCGTGGAGGCCGAACGCCACGCCGTGGGCGAGCCACGCCGCGGCCATGGCGACCAGCACGCCGGTGGTGAGCAGGGTGCCGAGCGTCCGTCGCGAGCGCGGCAGCTTCACCAGCACGAGGGCCGCGGCGAGCAGGCAGGTGACGGCCCACGGCGCCTGCGTCACCACGATGGCGTCGAGGTTGGGAGCCGCGGCGACGGTCACGGCCGCCAGCACGACAGCGGCTGCGACCGCGCTCGGCAGCAGCGGCTTCGGCGAGCGGCCGTGGACGAGCCGCCGGAAGCCGACGAGCAGGAGCGCGAAGTGGAGCAGCTTGGCGAGCTGGTAGACGAAGTAGAAAAGCAGCACCGGCAGCGCGCGCTCGCCGAAGGCGGCGCCGCCGATCTCGGGCAGCAGCTGGTAGCGAATGGTGAGGGCGAGCAGCGCCACCGCGAGCGCCGCCCAGGCGCGTCCCCAGACGGCGAAGTAAGGGCGCCGCCGTGCCTGCCGGCGCAGCAGCAGGAAGAGGGCGAGGAGCAGCGCCGCCCCGGCGAGCTGCGCCAGCAGCCCGATGTACGAGATGAGGCTTCGCAGCGCGATGTCGGTCACGGGGATGGCTCGATGATACGCCTCGGCGCGGGGCGGGGAGCGCGCGACACGCGGCGCGGGCACGCGTGGCCGTCGGCGACATTCGTCTGTTAGCTTCGACTCGTGCGTCCGGCAGGGGTGGTGTTCGACCTCGACGGCACTCTCGTCGATTCGCGCCTCGACCTCGCCGCTGGCGTCAATGCCACGCGCGAGCGGCTCGGCCTGCCGCCGCTCGCGGTCGAAGCGGTCACCGCCATGGTGGGGGAGGGCGCGCGCACGCTGCTGCGCCGCGCGCTGCCGGAGTCGATCGCCGGCGACGCGTTCGAGGGCGCGATGGCGCTCTTCCTCGACCTCTACTTCGATGGTTGCCTCGACGCCACGCGCGGCTATCCGGGCATCGACGAGTTGCTCGCCGCGCTCGCGCCGCGCTATCCGCTGGCGGTGCTCACCAACAAGCCTGAGCGGCACTCGCGGCGCGTCCTCGACGGGCTCGGGCTGACGTCGCGTTTCGCGGTCATCGTCGGTGGCGACACGCTGCCGGCGCGCAAGCCCGATCCCGTCGGCTTGCACCACCTGGCGTGCGCGTGGAGCACGACGGCCGACCGCCTGTTGCTCGTCGGCGACAGCGGCATCGACGCCGCGACGGCGCAGGCCGCGGGCGCCGCGTTGGCGCTCGTCATGTGGGGCTTCGGCGGCGCCGAAAAACTCACCGGTGTCGAGGCCTGGCGCATCGACTCGCCAGCCGATTTGCTCGATCGCCTTCGCTGAGCGCTTCGTTCTCGCGCGTGCGACGCGCGATGTTGCGGCCGCGTTTCCGTGCGTTAGGCTGCGATCGATCGACCAGATCAAGGAGGAAGGTGAGACATGCGAGACATCGCGGCAACGATGTGTCTCCGTCGAGGCTCTCTCCATCGCGCGCCCGCTTGTGCCTTGCTCGCCGCCGCGGTGGCGATCGGCGCTTGGGGTTGCGCTTCCCGTTCCGGCGTGCGCCGGCCGGTGAGCGATCGGCTGGAGGCGAGCGGCATCATCCGCGCGGCCGAGGCCGCCGCCGAGCCGGCGCCGGACTCGCTCGACGGCATCTACAACGCGTCGGTCAGGAAATCCGCCGTCTTTCTCGTCGAGAACCAGGACAGCAACCTCTGGCCCGTCAGCGGTCCGACCGCCGTGGGCTCGTTGGCGAGCTGCAACTGCCCGGGGAAGGGCTGCAGCAAGGGCTGCTCGTTCCAGATGGGCATGCAGATGCTGCCGAGCGACATCTGGGTGTCGCCGGCCGCGCAGCTCGCGCAGTTCTGCGCCGGGTTCTCTTCGGACCTCACCGCCGAGCAGGTCGTCTTGAAGCTGCAACAGCTGCAGGGGCTCCCGCCGCGCACCGGTCAGGACCCCTGCACCTGGAAGATCCTCCAGTTCACCGTCGACGACCTGGCGGTGCCGGAGCAGTTCTTCCGCCCTTGTCCGAATCCCGATCCGACCACCACCGGGCCCTGCCCGGCGAACTTCGACGATTCCGACCCGCAGGCGACCGCGGACTTCCGCGCCTGGATGGCCGGGCAGGCGTTCCTCGCCTGGAAGATCCCGCACGGGTATCCCTGGACGCACCTCGGCTACACCTACAACTGGGACCCGCAGGCGGCCAGCATCCACGGCACTTCGGAGTACGTCATGCGCGCCGGCAGCACTGTCGAGGTGACGGGGGTCGTCTCGGCGGTCGAGCTCTGCACGCTGAACCGGCTGACCTGTTCGTGAACCGGCCGCCGTCCGCGGACGGCTGAACCGTTCGCCGCCGGCGCGTCACACACCCGAGGCTCGTCGCCGCATGCGACCCGTTTCGGGTCTAGGATGCCCCTCGGCCTCGGCTCGGTCTCGCCTCGGCCTCGCTGCCTCCCGACGTCGTGCGCGCGTTTCGCCCGCGACCCTCGGCCGCGGGCTCATCCATCGCGAGTGAGGAGGACCCCATGTCAAAGCGTCGTCCGCCTTCGCCGGAAGACCCGTCGTCCCCCGCGCCCATGAGTGAACGTGAAGCCGCCGATCGCGAAACCGCCGACGCCGCCGGGCTGACGCGGCGCAACCTGCTGCGCTGGGGCGCCCTCGCCGGTGCCGCTGCTCCCTTCGCAACGCTGCCGCGCGAAGCTGGCGCCGCTGCCAGCGTCGGCGACGCCGCGGTCGCAATCGAAGAGGCGACGATCGCGCAGCTGCAGGCGGCGATGACCGCCGGCGGCCAGAACTCGCTCGGCCTCGTCAACCTCTACATCGAGCGCATCGTCGCGATCGACGAGAACGGGCCGGCGCTCAACTCGATCCTCGAGGTCAACCCCGACGCACGCCGGATCGCGCGCCAGCTCGACCGCGAGCGCAAGGAGGGCCACGTGCGCGGGCCGCTGCACGGCATTCCGCTCCTGCTCAAGGCGAACATCGACACGGCCGATCGCATGTCGACGACCGCCGGCTCGCTGGCGCTCGTCGGCGACCCGCCGCACCAGGACGCCACCGTCGCCGCGCGCCTGCGCGCCGCCGGCGCGGTCATCCTCGGCAAGACCAACCTCTCCGAGTGGGCCAACTTCCGCGGCTTCGGCTCGACGAGCGGCTGGAGCGCGCAGGGCGGGCAGTCGCGCAACCCCTACGTGCTCGATCGCAATCCTTGCGGCAGCAGCTCGGGCTCGGCGTCGTCGGTTGCCGCCAACCTCGCCGCCGCCGGCCTGGGCACCGAGACCGACGGCTCGATCGTCTGCCCGGCGACCAGCAACGGCGTCGTCGGCATCAAACCCACGGTGGGTCTCACCAGCCGCGCCGGCGTCATCCCCATCTCGCACACCCAGGACACCGTCGGGCCGCACGCGCGCACCGTGGCGGACGCGGCCGCCGTGCTCTCGGCGCTCGTCGGCGTCGACCCGCGCGACCCGCAGACGGCGGACAGCGCCGGCCACTTCTCGACCAACTACACCCAGTTCCTCGACCCCGACGGCCTGCGCGGCGCCCGCATCGGCGTCATGCGCGGCGGCGGCATGACCGGCTACAGCCGCGCCACCGACGAGCTCTACGAGCAGGCGCTCGAGGCGATGGCGGATGCCGGCGCGGTCCTCGTCGATCCCGCCGACATCCCGACGATCGACGAGCTGCTCGCCGATCCCGCCGAGATCATCGTCCTCATCTACGAGTTCAAGCGCGACCTCAACGCCTACCTCGCGACGCGCAGCGGCGTGCCCATCCACACCCTCGCCGACGCCATCGCCTTCAACGAAGCGCACGCCGACGTCGAGCTGGAGTTCTTCGGGCAGGAATTCTTCGAGCTCGCCGAGGCCGAGATCTTCAGTCAGGCCGAGTACGAGGCGGCGCTCGTGCGCGGCCACCAGCTGGCGGGGCCGGACGGCATCGATGCCGCGCTGGCGGCGAACGACCTCGACGCGCTGGTGGCGCCGACCGGCTCGCCGGCCTGGCCGACCGACCTCGTCAACGGCGACCACTTCCTCGGCGCCAGCTCGGGCCCGGCGGCGGTCGCCGGCTACCCGATCGTCAACGTGCCGATGGGCTTCGCCTTCGACCTGCCGGTGGGCATCAGCTTCTTCGGCACCGCCTGGAGCGAAGGCCAGCTCATCAAGCTCGCCTCCGGCTTCGAGGCGGCGACGCACGCGCGCCGGCCGCCGAAGTTCATCCCGTCGCTGCCGCTGCCGAAGGGCGTCTCGGCGTTCAGCGCCAAGGCGCTGCAGCGCGCACAGCTCACGCGTCATGCGCTGGAGCGGAGGATCGAGATGCTGCCACGCACCTTCCGCAACCGGCTGCGTGGGGTGCTGTAGCGCGGGCTTGCGCCGCTTGGAGCGCGGCTAGTTTCCGCGGCTCTTGGCTACTCGCTCCGGAGGAGGTGGCTCGTACGGCGTGAACTTCACTCGCGCGGTATGCGTACCGCGGCGACCACCCGACAGTGCGAATTTCTGCGTGAACGTGAAGGCGGTCTGCGCCGGCACCTCGATGGAGCTCACCGCGGTGTCGACGATGCGTCCGTCGCGAACGAGCTCGCACGAAGCTTGTGATTGAGCGTCGAACGAGCCCTCGTTCCACAGGCGCGCCGTCACCACGATCTCGTCGCCGGCGAGTCGCACGTCGGGTCTGCCGAGGGTGATGACGGCGGTGGAATCGAGATCGACAGGGCGCACGCCGCGAGAGGACGCGCCGCCGCTCATGAACGACATGAACTCGGCGCGCCAGCCGTGGCCGGTGACCCAGATGGCCGCATAGAGCAGGATCGCCGCGCCGACCGCCCAGCGGAAACCCCTCGATGCGGGCTCTCTGCCGGCGAGACTCCTGAAAGGCGGTTGGGTCGTCATGCCTCGGCGCTCCCGAGACCGGCTGACGATCATTAGACGACGGTTCCCAGTCAAAGCTCAAGCTCAGTGTGGGATCCGCCGCCGCAGCTCGGCCGCGGCGATGCCGAGCTCCTCGGCCGCCGCGGCGAGCGCCTCCTCGCCGGCGAAGCCGCCGGCGTAGGCGTTGAGGTGGGCCGCCGCTGGCGAAGCGAGGAAAGCTTCGCGGCCGCCGGCGCGGGCGGAGAGGTCGCGCACAAGGGCGGGGGCGAGGCGCTGGAGGTTGGCTTTCTGGTTGATGCGCTCGGCGGGCCAGAAGTGGCCGAGGGGGAGCACGCCGGTGCTCAGCGGCTCGCCGGCGGCTCGCGCGACTGCGTGCCGCGAGGCGAGGCCGGCGCGGCGCTGGGCCTCGTCGGCGTAGAGCACCGCCTCGCGCGTGCGCATCGGTCCCGGCGTGCCGACCGCCGGGTGCGCTGACCAGAAGGCGGCGAGCAGCTGCTCGTACGAGGTGAGCGCGGGGTCGTAGGCGACCTCGACGGACTCGCGGTGGTCGCCGGTGTGGTGGTAGTCGGGGGCGGCGGTGGTGCCGCCGGCGTAGCCGACGCGGGTGCCGACGACTCCAGGTAGAGCCCCGAACCGGGACTCGGCGGCCCAGAATCAGCCGACGGCGAAGGTGGCGTGCGCGATCGAGCCGGGGGGTGCCGATAGCGAGGCTGCAGTGGCGAACGCGTCTGGCGGCAGCGGGGTGAACGCGGGCGCCGCCATGCCGACGCGAAGGCCGGCGGCGGCGGCGAGCAGCACGAGCGAGCGAGCGGAGGAGGTGCGGGCGGCGGCGCGGGTGGAGCATGCCTTGAGTACGGCCGGCAGTCGCGCGCGGATCGCCTCGCTCGACGAAAGCCGGCGGTCCCGCCCTTGCAAGCGCGCGGCGAGCGGTGCACAATCTTCGGGCAACTGACGGCAGCACTTAGAGATGCTCCAAGGACCGGCGACCGCGTGAGCGATCCCCTTCACGCCACCACCGCGGTGGTGAGCGCCAAGGGCGGCGTCGGCAAGACGACGACGGCCGTCAACCTCGCCGCCGCGCTGGCGGTGCGCGGGCAGACGGCGCTCGTCGTCGACCTCGACTGCCAGGCCTCGGCGTCGCTGTCGCTCGGCCTCAAGCGGCACCAGCTGGCACCCTCCGCCGCCGACGTGCTGCTGCGCGGCGAGGCGGCGGGCGCGGCGGTGCGGCCGACGCGGCTCGCGGGTCTGTGGGTGCTGCCGGCGTCGGCCGACCTGGCGAGCGTCGAAGGGGACCTCGCCTCCTCGCGCACCAAGGAGCGCGGGCTCGCGCGCGCCCTCGAGCCGCTGCGCGAGCGCTTCGACCACATCCTCATCGACTGCCCGCCGGGGATGGGGCTGCTCAGCCGCAACGCTCTGGTGGCGGCCGACGGCTACATCGTGCCGGTGGTGCCGCACTACCTCGCCGTCGAGGGGCTCGACAACCTGGTGCAGGCGGTGGCGCGGCTCGACTTCCGCGCGCAGAGCCGCACGCACTTCCTCGGCGTCGTGCCGACGATGGTCGACGTTCGCCTCAAGACCGTGAAGCAGTACCTCGAGGCGATCCGCGCCACGTTCGGCCCCGCGGTGTTCTGCGTCGAGGTGCGCACCAACGCGCGGCTGGCCGAGGCGCCGGGGCTCGGCGGCACCATCTTCGAGCACGACCCGCACAGCGTCGGCGCCGAATGTCATCGCCTGCTCGCCGAGGAGCTGCTGATGCGCCTGCAGCAGGCGTTCGGAGTGACGACGACGTCAGCCGACACGACGGCCGCTGCCGTCGAGAGCGGCGAAGCGGCGCTGCTCTTCTGACGAGCGCGCCACGCGCCGTCGTCGCCCAACCGCTCCGGCGCAGTGCTCGCAATGGCACTGCTCGTGCTATGAGTCGCGGCGTGCAATGCGCGAGCGATGAGCACGCGCTCCCGCGGCTGCGGCGCGGCTGCCGTAGAGCGGCGACGCTGTCGTCGTTGCTGCTGCTCGTGCTCGCCGGATGCGGGCGCAGCGAACCGGAGGCGCCGCCGCCGGCGCCGGTGGACCTGCTGGCGCAGGCCGCCGCCGCGAGCGAGATCGTCGACTGCGGCGTTGGTCGAGCGGCACACGCGCGCGTTGCTCGCCGGCGAGGGCGAGGCGCCGTTACCTGGCCGACGAGCTGCGGAAGATCGGGCTCGTTCCCGGCGGCCCGAAGGGTTTGTGGGAACAGCGCTTCGAGGACAGTCGTCGCGTCGCGCGTCCCGTCGGCGCGTGGGTGCTGCAGCGCGGCGAGGCGCGAGCGTCGCTGGGCAGCCGCGACTTCGTGCCGGCGCTCGGCGGCCGTGCCCCGGGCGCGAAGCTGCGCGGGCTGCACGCGGTGTTCGTGGCGCCGACGCTGGCCGCGCCGCCCGGCGCGCTGGCGTCGAAGGTCGTCGTCGTGCTCGATCCCACGCGGCACGGCGATGGCGGCCGGCGCGGCCTCGCCCCTGCCCGACCTCTTCCGACGCGCTCGGGCGGCGGGTGCGCACGCGGTGCTGGTGCTGCCGCGGCCTGGGATCGGACTCGCTCCGCCTTCGCCGGCGCGCGCCGCCGAGCTGGCGGCGAACAGCGGGCTCATGGCGGTCGCGTGGCTCAATGCGGAGGCGGCAGGCGCGCTGGCGCGGATCGGCATCGGCGCCGGGCTCGAGTGGCTGCCGCGCCTGGAATGGCGCAGCGACCTGCAGCCGCTGCTGCTCGGGACTTTCCACGCCGAGGTGGCAACCGACGTCGAGCGCAATCCCCATCGCAATGTGGTCGCCGTGCTGCCGGGCCGAGGCGACAGCGATGAGGTGATAGCGGTGGTGGCTTCGCTGCCGGGCAAGCGCGCGGCGGCCGGGGATCGCAATGCGCGAGACGTCGAAGAGCAAGCGGCGCCGCCGCCGATGACGAGCGGCTTCGCAGCGCGTGCCGCGGCCGGGCGCGCGGCGGCACCGATGCCGGCGGCACGGCCGGCGGACCCGCGCGCCGAGTGCCGCCGCCGCGGCCGAGCTGCTCGCCGTTGCCACGGCGTTCCAGGCGCTCTCCGATCCGCCGCGGCGCACGATCGTGTTCGCGCTCGCCGATCCCGGCGACGACGGGCTCGCCGGCACGCGCGCGCTGCTCGCCGACCCGCGCTGGCCGGCGCAGCGCGTGGCCGCGGCGCTGGTCCTTGCCGGCGGCAACTTAGGCGCGCCGACGCAAGACCTCACCTTCGTCGGCGCGCAGGCGTCGCCGCTCAGGGGCGTTGCATCGCGAATCGCCGCGATGCAGGGCCGACGCGTTCTCGGTGATCCGCAGCCATGGCGGGGGATCCTCTGGCGCTCGCCGGCCGGCGCCTTTCTTCGCGCCGGCGTGCCGGCGGTGCTGCTCGAGCCGGGCAGCACGCCGCGGCCAGCAGCGCCCGTTCCGAATGTACCCGTCTTCGCGGCGGTGACCGCGGCCGCTGCACCCGTGCCCGCCGCGGCGCCGGCGCCCTTCGCCGGCATGGTGGAGGATGCGCGGCTGGCGTTCCGTCTCGCCCTCGAGCTGGCGGAAGGCGCCCGCCCGCCTCGCGTCGACCCGGCGCGCGTCGAGTCCGCGCTCCGCCAACAGGTCGCCGCCGGGCAGCCGGTGACGCCGATGGCGGCGCAGCCACGGCCGCGGCGGCAAGCGGTGCCCCTCGCTGGCGGGCAGCCGACGGATGGCGTGGCGGGCGCTCCGACCGCGACCGCGGGCGAAGTGCAGGGCGCTGCAGCGGTCGGCGGCGCGGCGGCGGATGCTGAACAGCCCGCCGAAGAGCCAGGCGGAGTTGCCGCGCCGGAGCTCTCCAACGCGCCTGCGTTCGTCGCGCCGCCGCCGGGCGCGGCGCCGCCTCCCGAATCGCCGCCGCGTGAGCGGCCGACCGCGCCGCCGCCCCCGGCCACCTCGCCGACGCCGCCGCAGCGCTAACGCTGGGCGGGCCGCCACCGCGCAGCGCCGTGGGCGGCGCGGTGCCGCGCTCACGCTACGGCATGCGACGCCGGCAGCAGCCGGCGCGTGAGCAGGAAGGCCGGCACCGCCAGCGCCGACACGCCGGCGAGCACGAGGAACGCGCGACCCAACCCAACGGCTTCGCCGAGCGGGCCGACGAGCAGCGAGCCGCAGCCGATGGCGGTGTCGAAGGCGAGGAGCACGCTGCCGAAGGTGGCGGCGAGGTAGCGCGGGTCGGTGCGCGCCAGGACCCAGGTCATGAAGGTGGGGTAGGCGCTGCCGAAGCCGGTCGAGAAGACGATCGCCGCGGCAACGAGCATCGCGTGCGTGTGCGCCAGGCCGAGGAGCACCAGCCCCGGCGGCACGAGCAGCAGCCCCGCGATGAGCCACAGCTCGGGCTTGCCCCAGCGGTCGGCGAGCCGCGGCAGGAAGACCCGCGTCACCAGCACGGTGAGGGCGAAGACGGTGAAGAAGAGCGAGCGCGGCGGGAGGTCGCGTTCCTCGGCGAAGAGCGCCACGTAGCTGGTGATGGCGCCGTAGGGCAGGGCGACGAGGAAGAGCCCGCTCGCGCTCGCCACCACGCGCCAGCTGATCGCTTCGCGGAACGGCGCGTGCGCCGCCTGCTTCGCGCTCAGCGGCGCCGCCGTGTCTTCGCGCGGAATCAACACCGCCATCACCACCAGCACGACCGCCATCGCCGTCAGCTCGAGCATCAACGCCAGCCAGCCGTGGCGATAGACCGCGAGCCCGATCGCCGGCGCCACCGCGATCGCCGCCGTGGCGGCGATGCCGTAGTAGCCGATCCCCTCGGTGCGCCGCGCCGCCGGGATGATCTCGACGATCATGGCACCGCTCGCCGACAGCATCCCCGACCAGAAGAAGCCGTGCAGGCAGCCGATGACGAGCAGCAGCGGCAGCGGCTTCACCAGCCCGTAGAGCACGCTGAAAAGGGCGAACGACACGGCGGCGACGATCAGCATGCGCCGCCGTCCGAAGCGGTCGGCGATGAGACCAGTGAACGGCGCCGAGAGCGCGCTCGCCCAGGTGTAGATGGTGAGGAAGAGGCCCGCCCGTGCGCGGCTGATGCCGAGGTCGATGAGGTGGAAGGGGATGGTGGGGAAGAGCTGGAAGGCGGCGAGGAAGGCGAGGTTCGCGAACAGGCAGAGCCGCAGGAACGGCCAGGTGAAGAGCGGCTGGTTGGCGTTGGAGCGGGGCATGGGCGCCGCTAGCAGCGTGGCTACAAGCAGCGGCGCGACACTAGCAGCGCGGCGGCTTTGGAGGCCGACGCCGGCCACCCGATCGCGACGCCGCGCCCGCTCGCGCGGGTGGCAAAAGCGCCCGCCGACCGCGTGCTATCGTGCCCGGCCACCCTCATGAGGGCTTCCGCATGAGCAGCGTCGTCGGCACCGCCGAGCACCCCCTGCGCGTCGCCATCGTCGGCACCGGGCCCTCGGGGATGTACGCCGCGGCTTCGCTGCTCGCCGAGCCCGGGCTGCACGTCACCGTCGACCTCTTCGACCGGCTGCCGGCGCCGTTCGGCCTGGTGCGCTACGGCGTCGCGCCCGACCACCAGAAGATCAAGAACGTCAACCGCGTCTTCGACAAGACGGCGCAGGACCCGCGGGTGCGCTTCTTCGGCAACGTGCAGCTCGGCCGCGACCTCGACCGCGGCGACCTGCGGCGGCACTACCACCAGATCGTCTACGCCGTCGGCGCGCAGGCCGACCGCTCGATGGGCGTGCCCGGCGAGGAGCTCGAAGGCAGCTACTCGTCGACCGAGTTCGTCGCCTGGTACAACTGCCACCCCGACCTCGCCGACGCGCGCTTCGAGCTGCAGCACGAGAAGGCCGCCGTCGTCGGCGTCGGCAACGTGGCGATGGACTGCGCGCGCATCCTCGCCACCCGCGCCGAGGAGCTGCCGAAGACCGACATCGGCGACCACGCGCTCGAGCACCTGCGCGCGACCGGCATGCGCGAGATCTGGGTGCTCGGGCGCCGCGGCCCGGTGCAGGCGAAGTGCTCGCCGCCCGAGCTCAAGGAGATCGCCGAGCTCGACGGGCGTGCAGGTGGTGGTGGACCCGGCGGAGCTGGAGATCGATCCCGCGAGCGCCGAGGAGCTCGCCGCCGACCGCGCGGCGCAGAAGAACCTCGAGATCTTCCGCGCCCTGGCGGCGGTGCCGGTGGATGCGAGCAAGGTGCTCGTCCGTTTCCGCTTCTGCGTCTCGCCGGTCGAGGTGCTCGGGCGCGACGGCAAGGTCGCCGGCCTGCGCCTCGAGCGCAACCGCCTCGAGCCCGACGGCCGCGGCGGCGCGCGAGCGGTGGGCACCGGCGAGATGGAGGACCTGCCGGTGACGATGGTCATCCGCGCCATCGGCTACAAGTCGTTGCCGCTCGTCGACCTGCCCTACGACGCGCGGCAGTGCGTGGTGCCCAACCGCGACGGGCGCGTGCTCAACCCGGCCGGCGATCCGCTGCCGGGCGAGTACGTCGTCGGCTGGGTGAAGCGAGGGCCGAGCGGGCTCATCGGCACCAACAAGCCCGACTCGGCGGAGACCGTGCAGGCGATGATCGCGGACCTGCCGAAGACGGAGCCGCTGCCCGCCGCTGCCGCCGACCCGCAGGCGATCCCGGCGCTGCTCGCCGAGCGCGGCGTGCGGCACGTGGGCTACGACGAGTGGCGGCGGCTCGACGCGCTCGAGGTCGAGCGCGGCAAGCCGCAAGGGCGGCCGCGGGTCAAGTTCCTGCGCTTGGAGGAGATGCTCCTCGAGCTGGGGATCGACCCCGCGCTGGCGCAGACGGCTGAGCTCGCGGAGCCTTAGCGAGCACGAACGCGCGCGGCGACGTCTACGCCGCGAAGGGAATGTCGGCCGGCGAGGGCTCCTACTGACGAGCACGAACCAGGGCCGAGGAGGATTTCCTTTGATGTTACCGCTCGCTTCCACAGTGTCGTCTCATCGAGCGGTGCACGCCGCACGAGCTCGCCGCCGCCCCTTTGTCGGCGCGCTCGCAGTCACCGCCGTGTTCGCATTCGCCGGCGCGTCCGGCGTTGCGCTCGCCGCTGAAGAGGCGCCGCAACCCGACCCGCAAGCCCCGCGCTTCGACGAGAGCCTCGACGTCAGCCTGGCCACCACCTCGATCTACGTCGTCGACGCCAAGGGCGCGCCGATCGTCGACCTGCGCCCCGAGGAGGTCGAGGTCATCGTCGGCGGCAAGGCGCTCCCGCTCGCTCACTTCGAGAAGGCGGCGGCACCGGCGGAGGGCGCGCCATCTCGGCGGTGAGGATGGACGCTCCGCAGTCTCCGACCGCCGTGCCGGCCCTGCCGCGCCACGTCTTCCTCTTCTTCGACCTCGCCTTCTCGCTGCCGCGCGGCGTCGTCGCCGCCAAGAAGGTGGCGAGCGGCCTGATCGACGGCTTTCCGGCGAGCGACCAGCTCTACCTCGTGACCTTCGACAGCCAGCACGGCATGGACCAGCAGCTCGGCCCGGTCCGCGACCGCGTCGGCCGGCACGTGCTGCGCGAGCGCATCGAGGGCCTGCAGCCCAACGTCGAGCGGCTGCGCCGCCGCGTCGACCTGCCGTCGGTGGCGGGGGTCGGGGTCAAGTCGGACGGTGGTCTCATGGCGGATACCTACACCGCCGGGCACAACCTTGCGTTGGGCGAGTACGCGGCGCAGGGCGCTGCCCTCGCCGACTCGTTGCGCTCCTTCGCCACCTTCCTGCGCCAGCTCCCCGGCCCCAAGGTGCTGCTCTTCTTCTCGCAGGGTATCGACAGCGACATCTACGGCGGCCAGTACGCGGCGTCGCACGGCAGGGACCGGCACGGCAACCTGCGCAGCGCCTTCGAGCCGGCGCTGCGCGGGCTCGCCGAGACCGGCGCCATGCTGCTCTTCGTCGACCCGGTGGTCGGCTTCGATGCCAACGACCGCGTGGAAGGCGTCGGCTTCGACGCCGAGGCGCACTGGGTGAACGACGCGCCCACCGGCGCCGGCAGCCTGCAGCTGATGAGCGAGACGAGCGGCGGCGTGGTGGTGCGCGATCCCAACTTGGACACCATGGGTGCGCGCCTCGACGGCTGGCTGCGCTCGCGCTACGAGCTCGGCGTCTACCTGCCGCCGGGCGAACAGAAGGGGCAAGTCGCCGCCGACATCCGCGTCAATCGGCCCGGCGTGCGCGCTTGGACGGCGAGCTGGCTGCAACGCCCGCGCACCGTCGGCGACATGACGCCGGCCGAGCGCGCCTTCCTCGCCGTCATGCTGGTGATGAGCTCGGACGCGCGCGCCGCACTGCGCAACGTGGCGGCGCCGCCGCTGGTGCCGCTCCAGGGCGTGCCGTCGAGCTCGCTGCAGGGCGACGCGTTGAGCCTGCGCTTCCAGCCCGACGAGTGGGGCGCCGACATGCTGCTGCGCGGGCTCGAGCTCCACAGCGTCGTCGTCGCTCCCGGCGATCCGCCGAAAGTCGTGGCGCTCGAGCACCGCATGCTCACGCCGACGCTGGCACGCGAAGCCGTCGAGGCGCACGCCGCGAGCGCGCCGGACCTCGTCTGGGGCCTCGTCGCCTTCGACCTCGGCAGCGGCAAGATCCTGTTCGGGCGCTACCCGGTCTCGCCGACGCCAACGCCGTCGCCGTCGCCGAGCCGCTAGACGCGACTCACGGAGAGCTGTCGAGCACCAGCTCGCGATCGCCGCGCGCCTGCGCCGGGCGGCTGTTGCCCTCGAGCGCGCGCGCCAGCGCGGCGATCTGCGGGCCCGAGGCCTGGATCGGCGTCGCCATCACCACCCAGCTCACGCCTTCGGTGCAGGGCGGCGTGGTGAGCGAGCCCGTGTAGCGGTAGGCGCGCCGGTCGGCAGGCAGCAGGCCCGAGGGATCGTAGAACTCGCGCAGCCGCACGTCCTTCCCCTCCTTGCTGGGGATGGCGCTGATCAGCGGCGCCAGCGCCGGGTTCTCGGGGCCGCCGGCCATCAGCACGCCGACCATCGCCACCGCGCCGTTGTTGGCCTCGTGCACGAGGTGGAGCTCGACGGCGTAGCTGTTGCCGTCGACGGTGTGCTCGCTCGGCGAGTGGAAGTGGAGCTCGTCGAGCGCGTAGGGCACGCCGTCGAGGAGCATCGAGCTTCCCGGCTGCAGGTCGACGCGCACGGTGTAGCCGTCGTCGACGATGCGCGCCTCGGTCGCCTGGTAGGCGGTCTGCGGGTTGACGACGTCGCGCGGCGTCGCCACGGTGAGGTCGATGGGCGACTGCTGGCGGCCGCTGCCGCAGGTGGCGAAGGCGTTGGAGAGCGACGCCCAGCGGTCGGGGCCGTCGGCGCCGGAGTACGACCAGCGCGGGGCGGCGGTGGCGGCGGCCGCGGCCGCCAGGATGCCGGCGACAGCGAGAGGGAGCGCGGCGAGTCGCCGTAGGCGCATGGTGGGCTTCGTGGGGCGCACTGGAGCGCGGAGCATAGCGCGGGGTCAGTCGGAGCGCTTCGCCACGACGAGCGTCATGTCGTCGTCGGGCTCGCGACCGGCCATCAGCTCGACGAGGGTGTCGTCGAGCCGGTCGAGCAGCTCGCGCGCGTGGAGGTGGCGCAGCGGCCGCACCATGCCGGCGAGGCCGTCGCTGCCCAACGGCTCGCCGCCGAGGCCGTCGGGGCTCGCGTCGGTGACGCCGTCGCTGTAGGCGAGCAGCAGGTCGCCGGGCTCGATCGTGCGCGTCGCCAGCGCGTAGTCCGCGTCGCGCGCGAGGCCGGCGGGCATGCCGGTGGCGGCGAGCTCGTCGACGTCGCCGTTCTTGCGCACGAGGAGCGGCGGGTTGTGGCCGGCATTGACGTAGCTCAGCGTGTGCGTCGCCGGATCGAGCGCGGCACAGAAAAGCGTCGCGAACTTGTTGTAGGGCAGCGAGTCGCAGAGGTAGCGGTTGACGCGCGAGACGAGCTCGGAGAGCGCCTCGGCGCGCCCGCCGGTGGCCTGCGCCTGCGAGCGGACGCAGGCGTGGAGGCTCGACATGGCGAGCGCGGCGTCGAGCCCCTTGCCGGCGACGTCGCCGACGGCGAGCAGCACGCCGCGCTCGGGCGCCTTGGTGTCTTCGGCGACGAAGTCGAAGTAATCGCCGCCCACCGCCTGCGAGGGGAAGCTCACCCCTGACAGCTCGTAGCCCGGTGGCTGCAGCGGATGGCTGGGCAGCAGCCGCAGCTGGATCTCGCGCGCCTTCTGCAGCTCTTCGTGCAGCCGCTCGTTCTCGATCCGCTGCTCGAGCAGCATGGCGTTCTCGACCTTGATCGCCGCCACGCCGGCGATGGTGGTGAGCACCTGCAGGTCGTCGCGCGAGAACGGCCGCACCTCGAGCGGGCTGTCGGCGTAGACCATACCGATGACGCGCTCGCCCACGCGCAGCGGCACCGCCAGGATCGAGCGCACGCCGGAGAGGATCACCGACTCGCGGTTCTTGAAGCGCTCGTCGAGCTGGGCGTCGGTGGACAGCACCGAGCGGCGCTCGTCGAACACCTGGCGCTGCACCTCGCGGCTCACTTTGAAGGCCTCGCCGCTCGACGAGCGCCGCGTGCCCTCGCGGTAGCTCGCCGCCTTGATCTGCAGCTCACCGTCGCGGTCGCCGCGCATCAGCAGGTAGGCGCGCTCGGCGGGGATGCCGTCGAAGACGAGCTCGAGGATGGTGGGCAGCACCTCGTCGACGGCCGACGGCGAGAGCAGCGCCACGCCGACCTTGCTGATGAGGCCGAAGAGGTCGCGGGGCGGCGGCGCGACGGGCGTTGCGGCGGCGCCGGTCGCCTGCTGCACCGAGGCGAGGAGGGCGGCGAGGTCGCGGCTGGTGCGCGAGTCCGGCGGCTGCACGGTCTGCGGCGCCGTCTGCGTCACCGCCTCGCTCGTCTCCAGGGTCAACAGCGTCTCGCCGATGCGGACGCGGTCGCCGGGGAAGATCTGCACCGCGCCGCTGATGCGGCTGCCGTTCAGGTACGTGCCGTTGCTGCTGCCGAGATCGGAGAGCCAGCCGCACTCGCCGTCGTACCAGACCTCGGCGTGGAGGCGCGACGCGAAGGGGTCGTCGATGGTGAGCTGGGCGCGCGGCGAGCGACCGATGGAGAGGTGGGTGCGCCCCACCGGCACGACGCCTAGCTGGCGCGTGCCGACCTGCACGCGCAGGCCGAGGCGGCCGCTCGTCGCTTCGCGGATCACGCCGCCACCTTATTGCGGTTGCGGTGGGAGCGCGCGGCCTTCGCTTCGAGCTCGGCAACGTTCCGGTCGCGGCGCTCTTCGAGGTCGCGGATGACCGCCTGCTTGAAGCCGTGGCGGCCGGCGCGCTCCTGCAGCGCGGCGCGGTAGGCGGCGATGTCGAGCATCTCGAGCCGCAGCGAGATGCGGCGGAAGGGGCGGGGCAGCAGCTCGCCCGGGTGCTGCACGTGATGGAGGCCGCCGCTGTAGCCGATGAGCATGCGGCCGCCGGGGATGCCGCGCAGCAGGTCGGCGATGCCGCCGCGCACCGTCATCGGGTTGCCTTCCGAGTCGAGTCCGGTCGCGCGCTTCATCCTCCCCTCGGGCGCGATGACGACCAGCGAGCGCGGGCCGATGCGGTCGACGACCTCCTGCCAGGTCGAGTCGCGCTGGCGCGAGATGGGGATGACGTCCGGCGCGAAGGTGCGGAAGAAGCGGCCGACGAGCGGGCGGCTGGCGGTCTTCTCGGCCACCGGGATGACGCCGCGGCGGGCGATATGGCGCAGCAGCCGGTTGGGCACGCCGGCGGCGAGCAGCGGCTCGTAGAGGCTGGTGTGGTTGAGGAGGACGATGACGCGCAGGTCGTCGAGGTTACGCCAGGGGTCGCGAGCGTCGCGGGGCTGCGGGTCGGCCCAGTCGACGTCGAGCCGGTAGAACAGCCGGGTGACGCCTTTCACGGCGAGCAGCAGCGGGTAGGTGGCGTAGGAGGACAATGCGCCGGTCCGAAGGTGTCGCCTCGCGGCTCCGTTCGGGTGGC
Source organism: Thermoanaerobaculia bacterium (assembly GCA_963846495.1). Classification (GTDB taxonomy): domain Bacteria; phylum Acidobacteriota; class Thermoanaerobaculia; order Multivoradales; family JAIOJS01; genus DASYQD01. Next base: position 142,941 of record CAWJWP010000001.1, read on the forward strand.
GCAGCAAGCGGAGAGCCAGCTGCCGGCGACGGGGGCGTATTGTAACCGCGCACCATGGAGCGGCCGGTCGAGCAGACAGCAAGCCCGGCGCGTCTTCGCGCCGGGCAAGAAGGCCTACCACGCGCCGCGGCGGCCCGCAGCTACCCGGCCTGGGTGCCGAAGCTCGCGCGGCTGCTGCTGCGCATCTTCTTCGGGGGCATCGAGGTGATCGGCGATGCGCGGGTTCCGCGCGGGCGCCCGCTCTTGTACGTCGCCAATCACAACAACGGGCTGGTGGATCCGCTGTTCGTGCTCGGCTTGCTGGCCGGGCGGCCGCGGTTCCTCGCCAAGCACACGCTGTGGAGCAACCCGGTCATCCGGCCGTTCCTGGCGCTGGGGCGGGTGATCCCGATCTACCGTGCGCAGGAAGCCGGCGCAGGGGGCGCGCAGGCCAACGAGGAGTCGTTCCGCCGCTGTCGCGAGGTGCTCGCGGCGGGCGGCGCGGTAGCGCTCTTCCCCGAAGGCAAGAGCCACTCCGAGCCGGCGCTCGCCGAGATCAAGACCGGCGCGGCGCGCATCGTGTTGGGGCTGCCGCCGGAGGTGCGGCGGGCGCTGGCGATCGTTCCGGTGGGCCTGCTGTTCGACGCGCCGGCGACCTTCCGCTCGCGCGTGCTGGTGATGGTGGGCGAGCCGATCGAGGGCGAGGAGATCGCGGCGGTGGGGGAGCTGGCGGCGGCGGGCGGCTCACGACGAGGCGGGGGCTCGCGCCGCCGCGGTGGCTCGCGACGCCGCGGCGGTGCGCCGGCTCACCGACGAGATCGCCGACGGGCTCGACGAGGTCACGCTCTCGTTCTCGTCGTGGGACGAAGCGCGGCTCCTCGCTCGCGTCGCCGACCTCTGGCTGCAACCCGATCCCACGCTGCCCGTACAGCCGTCGCTCGCCGAGCGCTTCGCGGCGCGGCGAAAGGTCCTCGCGCGCTACCGCGAGCTGCAGACGACACGGCCGGAGCGCATCGCGCGCCTCGCCGCCACGCTCGCCGAGTACGACCGCCTGCTCTCCGCTCACGGCCTCCGCGACGAGCAGGTCGGAGCGGCCTATCCGCTGCCTTCGGTGCTGCGCTTCCTCGCCGAGTCGGTGTGGCTGCTGCTCGTGCGGTTGCCGCTCGCGGTCGTAGGGGTGCTGCTCGACTACGTCCCCTACCGCATCTGCGGCTGGCTAGGCGCCCTCGTCGCCCGCCACCCCGACCAGCCGGCGACGTGGAAGCTCTTCGGCGGCATTCTCCTCTTCCCGATCTTCTGGGCGGCCGAGGCGGGCTACGCGGCATGGCGCTGGGGACAGTGGGCGGCGCTCGCTGTGCTCGTGCTCGCCACGCTGGGCGGCTACGCGGCGATTCGCTTCCGCGACCGCCTTCGCTGGCTGCGCACCGAGGCGCGCGCCTTCGTCGTGTTGCGCCGACCCGGCGGCGTCGGCGACGAGATCCGCGCCCGCCGCGACGAGCTGCGGCACGAAGTGCTGGCGCTGGCGGAGGAGCTCGGTGAGCCGCGCATGCAGGGTTCATTTCGCAGCACGAGGGCGCCTTCTTAGAATGCATCTGCCGCCGCCAGCGTGTCGACGCCCGAGGAGAAGCCGCCGATGATTGCGCCAAGGTCGCACCTCGTCTTCGAGCATCATCCGATGACACTCAGCACGCTCGTCAACCATCACCGCAACCGCCAGCTCAACCTGAGCCCCGGCTTCCAGCGTCACAGCGTCTGGAGCCTCGGCCAGCGGCAGAAGCTCGTCGAGTCGATCCTGGCCAACAACCCGATCCCAGCGATCTTCCTCTACGAGCGGCCGCAGCGCGGCGGCCTGGTCTACGACGTCGTCGACGGCAAGCAGCGCCTTGAGTCGATCCTAATGTTCCTGCGTGAGCGCGGCTTCACGCGGGAGGGCTTCCGCGTGCGCGCAGCGCTCGACGGCGAGGCGCGGTCGCTGGCGCGCACCTGGCACCAGCTCGAGGACGTCTACCACTCGCAGCTCTGGGGCTACCGCGTGCCGACGGTGATCGTGCGCGGCGACTTCGCCGACATCGTGAACCTGTTCGTGCTCATCAACTCGACGGGCAAGGCGCTGACCTCGGCCGAGAAGCGCAAGGCTCGCTACTTCAACAGCCCGCTCCTCGCCGAGGCGCACCGGCTGACGCGCACCGTCGGCGGCCTGCTGCAGCATGACCGCGGATCAGCACCGGCGCGGCGAGTCGGATGAAGGACGTGGAGCTCCTGACCGAGCTCTTGGTCTCGGTGCTGAACGGCGGCCTCATCCACAAGAAGGTGGCCGTCGACAAGGCGATCGGCAATGCCGGCGTGCCGGCGCGCGAGCTCCAGCGCGCGGGCCGCGAGGTGGCTTCCACGATTCGCACCATTCGCAAGGTGTTCGCCAAGCTGCGCACGACGCGCTTCCGCAACGTCAGCGAGTACTACAGCCTGTTCATGGTCTTCTGGCAGCTCCACCAAGAGCGCGTAGTGTTCAACGACCGCACCGCCCGCGCCGCCGCCGAGCGCCTCCTCGTCGAGTTCGCCGCCCGCGTGGACGAGACGCGCGACGCCCAGCGCCAGGTCAAGATGGGCAAGCTCCCCAAGGGCTATGAGCAGTACAAGGACTACCTGCTCACCACCCAGGGGGCAACGGACGACCTCGCGCAGCGCAAGGTGCGCGCACAGATGCTCGGCGGCCTGCTCGCCGGCCTCTTCACCCGCCGCGACAAGCGGCGCGCCTTCACCCCCGAGCAGCGCCGCATCCTGTGGCACAGCGAGGCCGTGCCGAAGTGCCCACGCTGCAAGAGAACTCTCAATTGGGAGAACTTCCAGGTCGACCACATCCTGGCGCACAGCCGTGGCGGCCTCACCGACATCGCCAACGGCAAGGTGATGTGCGGCCCTTGCAACGCCAGCAAGGGGACACGCCGGAGGGCCCGACGGCGCCGCTGAATCGATTGGCGTGGCCGTAAACGTAGAGGCTGGTTGGAGGCGACCGTCGCGCGGGGCTGGACGACAAACGTGCTGAGGCCCGGGGCCGGGCGCGATGTCAGGATTGGCGACGGCGCGGGACTACCTCTCGACATGAGCGTCACTGCGATGAGGCTCGCGGAGGTGATCGGGCCGGCGCCGAAGATGCGGCGCGGCCACTGGGGTGAAAGAACTCTCCTTCGATCACATGGTGGAGGAGCACGGTCCCGCGCTGCGCCGGCTCGTCGCTGCTTGGGAACGCGACGCCGCGGCGCGCCAGGATCTGCTGCAGGAGATCCTCCTCGCGCTCTGGCGCGCGCTGCCGAACTTCCGCGGCGAGTGCTCGCCGCGCACCTTCGTTTTCCGCGTCGCCCACAACCGCGCGTTGACGCACCGCTTTCGCCCCGCCGCCTCGCCGAGCCGCTGGAGGCGGCGGCGCACGTGGCCGACGGCAACCCGGAGTCCCGAGGCCGACGCCGCTGCGGCGCAGCGGCTCGAGCGTCTGCGTCGCGCGTTGCAGGCGCTGCCGGTCGCGGCGCGCCAAGTGCTGACGCTGAGCCTCGAAGGGCTCACGGCGCCGAGATCGCCGCGGTGCTCGGGACGACCGAGGGCAACGCGTGGGTTCGCCTGAGCCGGGCCCGCCGGGCGTTGAAAGAGGAGCTGAGTCGACCATGAGCATGCCCGAGAGCGATTGGGAAGCGTTGGCGAGCAGCTGGCGCGCGGCGAGCGAGCCGCCGGTGGACGCCACGCCGCTGCGGCGGCTGCTGCGGGCGCAGCGCCGCCGTCTCGTCGTCGTGGCGCTGGGCGAGGCGGCTCGTCGTCGCCGGCTTCGCCGTGCTGTCGTGGCTGGTGGCGCGCGACGGCGTCGCGGCCTGGGAGGCCGTCTGGCTGCTCACGCTGTGGGCGTTCACGCTGCTCGCGCTCGCTTTCGCGTGGTGGAACCGCCGCGGCATCTGGCGGAGCCTCGGCGCCAGCGTCGAGGAGCACCTGCGCCTCGCGCGCCGGCGGGTCGAGCGCAATCAGCGCGCCGTCGCCTTTGCCGGCGCGCTGTTCGTGGTGGAGACCGTCGCGATCGTGATCCAGCTCGCGTGGTTTGACCGGCTCACGCTGCTGATGGTCGGCGCTGCTCGCCGACCGTCGGCGTGGGGGTCGGCGATCGGTTGCGCGATCGCGCGCCGACTGGGCCGTCGCGAGCTCGAGCGGCTCGCCGACTACGAGCGAGAGTCCGCGGTCGCCTAGGAGCGGCGCCGGCCGGCGCGAAGAGCGACTCCGGCAGGTCGAGGTTGCCGCCGGAGAGGATGATCGCCCACGCGCTTGCCCTCGGCCGGGATGGCGCGCGTCGAGCAGGGCCGCGACGGCGACTGCCGCAGAGGGCTCGATGATCGAGCTTCGTGCGCTCCCAGAAGAGCCGCATGGCGGCGAGCGTCGCCGCGTCGTCGACGGTGGCGATGCGCACGCCGTGCGCGGAGAGGATCGCGAAGGGCAGCGGCGCCGATGGTGGCGCGCAGCCCGTCGGCGACCGTGCTGCGGCGTCGCGACCGGACACGATGCGGCCGGCGGCGAGCGAGCGCTGCGCGTCGTCGGCGCCGCTGGGCTCGGCGCCCCACACCGCGGCGCGCGGCTGCAGCGCCGCGGCGCGCGATGGCGGTGCCGGCGAGCAGCCCGCCGCCACCGATCGGCGCCACGAGCGAGGTCGAGGTCGGGCACCTCCTGCAGCAGCTCGCGCGCGGCCGTGCCCTGGCCGGCGATCACCCGCGCGTCGTCGTAGGGATGCACCATGACGGCGCCGGTCTCGGCGAGCACGCGCGCGCCGTCGTCTCCTCGCGCGCCTGCAGCGTCGGCGCGCAGGCGACGACGGTGGCGCCGAAGTCCTCGACCGCGCGGCGCTTGCTCGCGCGGCGCGTTCTCGGCATCACCACCCAGGAGGGGATGCCGCGCTGGCCGCGGCGCGCGCCAGCGCCGCGCCGTGGTTGCCGGAGGAGTGCGTGAGCACGCCACGCTCCGTGCCTCCTCCTCGCCGAGCGAGAAGACGGCGTTGCTGGCGCCGCGCATCTTGAAGGCGCCGATGCGCTGCAGGTTCTCGCACTTGAAGAAGAGCGACGCGCCGGCGGCGCGGTCGAGGCTCGCCGAGGTGACGACCGGCGTGCGCCGCACGAACGGCGCGATGCGTGTAGCGGCGGCCTCGACGTCGGCGTAGGTGGGAAGCTCGCGGACCGCTTCTCGGACTTCGTTCGCGACTCGCATCGCCCGCTAGGATAGGCCGGCATGCTGGTCTACCTCAACGGCGAAGTGCTCCCGCTCGCCAAGGCGCGCATCTCGCCCGAGGACCGCGCCTTCCTCTTCGCCGACGGCGTCTACGAGGCGCTGGTGGCGCGGCGCGGGCGGCTGCTGTTCTGGGAGGAGCACGAGCGACGGCTGCGCTCCGGCCTCGCGGCGCTTCGCATCGCCGTCCCTGACACGCTCGCGTTGCGTGGCGCCGCCGACCAGCTGCTCTCAGGCAACGAGCTGCTCGGCGGCGACGCGCTCGTCTATTTGCAGATCAGCCGCGGCGCGGCGCCGCGCCTCCACGCTTTCCCGAATCCGCCCGTCGCGCCCACCGTCTACATGACAGCGCGCGCGTGGAGCGGTCATCCACCGGCGCTCGTCGACGGCGGCGCCACGGCGCTCACCGTCGCCGACACGCGCTGGGCGCGCTGCGACATCAAGTCGACGTCGCTCCTCGCCAACGTGCTGGCGCAGCAGCAGGCGAAGGAAGCGGGCGCGCACGAGGCGATCTTCGTGCGCGACGGTATCGCGCTCGAGGGGAGCCACAGCAACCTCTTCGCCGTGCGCGGCGGCGAGGTGTGGACTTATCCGGCGTGCAACTACATCCTCGACGGCATCACCCGCGTCGCCGTGCTCGCCCTCGCCGCCGCGATGGGGATGCCGGTGCGGCTCGGCGGGGTGCCGCTGCCGGACCTCTACGCCGCCGACGAAGTGTTCCTCACCGGCACCACGACGGAGGTGCTGCCGGTCGTCGCCGTCGACGGCCGCCGCATCGGCGACGGCACGCCGGGGCCGATCACCCGCAAGCTGCGCGAGGCCTACCTGCTCGAGGTCGCCGAGCGCACCGGGGGCTGAGCGGTCTTCACGTGGCTGAAGGTGGCGCCGCGCGGCCACTCACGGGTGCCGTGTTAGCATCGCGCATTCGAATCAAAGCGTTCCGTCATTTCACCGGGCATCGTCGAGGAGGTGCCATGAAGTTGCGTGCCGCGTGCGTCCTTGCCTTCGCCGCCCTGCTGCTGTCGACGGTTCCTGCGCTGGCGCAGGAGGACGAGGAGGGGCGCTTCGCCCTCGCCGTCGGCGGCGGCCTGGTGCAGACCTCGGGCAACTCCGATCCGTACTTCACCGGCAACCTGCGCATGCGTATCGGCTACCGCGTCGCCGGTGAGGAGCGGTCGGGCTCGGTGTTCGGCTTCGTCGAGCCCGAGGTGGGGCTATGGACTCGCGACACCACCGTGTCGGGGCGGACGCTCGACACCAAGGACACCCTGCTCGGCGTCAACATCGGCGGCGCCGTGCGCCTGCGCGTCTTCGAGTACTTCGTCGGCGGCGGCGTCGGCTATCACTTCCTCGACCGCGACGTGATCCGCGGCGGCCAGGTCGAGAGCGTCGACGACGGCGTGGTCGGCGTCAACGCCCACTTCGGTTTCGACGTGCGGATGAGCGAGACGCTCAGCCTCTTCGGCGTCGGCCGCTTCGACCTGGTGCAGGACGACACCGCCGGCTCGAACGACGACCAGCAGACCAAGGTCTATCTCGGGCTGCGCGCGCGCCTGTAGGTCGCGCGCTGCGGAGCAACGGGCCGTAGGGGTGCTCAGTCGGGTGGCGTCGGCGCGCCATCCGATGACGGCGGCCGCAGAGCGAATCCTACGTTCGCCTCGCCACCTCGCCGAGCCGCGCCATCGCCTCTTCCAGCTGCGCGTCGGCGAGGTAGGGCGCGGGGCCGAGGCGCAGCACGTCGCCGCGCGAGTCGGCGAGCACGCCGCGCCTCGCGCAGCGCGGCGCAGAGGTCGCCGGCGCGCGGCGAGCGCAGGGCGAGGAAGCCGGCGAAGCGCTCGCGCGGCGTCGTGCGGTCGCGGTCGATCAGCGCCGGCGGCAGGTCGAGCGCATCGAAGGCGTCGCACAGCACGCCGAGCTGGTGCTGGCTCACCTCGCGCAGCAGCTCGGGCGTGAGGCCGCGCTCGGCGAAGAAGTCGAACACCTCGCTGGCGCGGTAGTGGCTCGTCGGGTCGTAGGTGGCGCCCTGGAAGCGCGCGCCGGGGTCGTCGGGGTAGGCGACGTCGCCCGTCGGCTTCTCTTCGAGGCGCTCGAACTCGGCGAACCAGCCGGTGACGACCGGCCGCAGCCGGCAGTCGGGCGGCACGCGCAGGAAGCAGTTGCCCTCGCCGAGCTGGCAGTACTTGTAGCCACCGCCGACCACGAAGGCGCGCTCGAGGCCGGCGAGCGAGAAGGGCATCACGTTGAGCTGGTGGTAGGCGTCGAGCAGCAGCTCGGCGCCGTGCCGCGCGCACGCTTCGGCCGTCGCTTCCAGCGCGCCGGCGATGCCGGCGTCGGTGAAGAAGACGGTCGAGGTGATGACCGCGGCGGTGCGGTCGTCGACCTCGGCGGCGAGGCGCTCGCCGACGCGTCGCCGCGGGCGCGGCGGGCACGCGGACGATCTCGATGCCCTCCTCGCCGAGGCGATCGAGCTGGCGCCGCGCGCTGTGGAACTCGGAGTCGGTGGTGACGATTCGTTGCCGCTGCAGCAGCGTCAGCGCCGAGAGAAAGCGGAGGAGCAGGTCGTGCGAGCTCGCGGCGAGGGCCACGCTCGCCTCGGGATCGCCGCCCGGGACGCCGCCGACGAGGAGCCGCGAGAACCCTGCGCGCACGCGCGCCGCGCGCGCGAAGGCGCGCTCCCACTTCTCGTCGACGAGCAGCGCTGCGTCTTCGAACGCCGCCACCTGTCCCGCGAAGCCGCGGTCAGGCCACGCTTGGTGCGAGTGGCCGGTGAGGAGTAACCGCTCGCCGACGCGGAACCGCGAGTACTCGGCCGCGAGCGCGTTGGGCGTGCGATAGAGATCGGCGGTATCGAGGCTCACGACGCCACCTCGCTGGCCTTGCCCTACGCCGCACCCCTCACAAACGCACGCGGATCGCCCACAGGTCGGGAAAGAGCGGCCGGCCCACCGTCGTGCGCAGGTACTCGGCGCCCGCCGAGCCGCCGGTGCCGTGCTTGGTGCCGATCGTGCGCTCGACCATCTTCACGTGCCGGTAGCGCCACTCCTGCAGCCCCTCGTCGAGGTCGACGAGGCGCTCGCAGAGCTGCGCCACCATCGGGTCGTGCCGGTAGATGTCGAGCAGCACCTCCTGCAGGGCCGGCGATTCGGCGGTGGGCTCGCGGAGGTCGCGCGTCAGCTCCTCCTCGGGCACCGGGTAACCCTCGCGCAGCAGGTAGCGGAGGAACGAGTACCAGACGCTGGGCCGCGCCATTGCCTCGTCGAGGCGGCGGCGCTCGTCGCTGCCCTCGGGGTAGCGCGCGGCGGCGCTCATGCGCTTGTGGCCGAGCACCAGCTCGAGCTCGCGGAACTGCGACGACTCGAAGCCGCTGGCGGTGTCGAGGCGGTGGCGGAAGGAGCTGAAGGAGATCGGCGTCATCGTCTCCAGCACGTCGATCTGCGACACCAGCACCTTGAGGATGGTGAGGATGCGCTTCAAGCGTGGCGAGCGCCGTCGGCGTGTCGCCCTCTTCGAGGCTGTGCTGCAGCAGCCGCGCCTCGTGAAGAAGTTGCTTGAACCAGAGCTCGTAGACCTGATGGATGACGATGAACAGCATCTCGTCGTGCTCGGGGCCTTCGGAGAGCGGCTGTTGCAGGCCGAGCAGCGAGTCGAGCTGCAGGTAACGCGGGTACGTAAGCGGCACGCGGCGATGCTACCGCAGGCGTGCGCGGCCGCCCGGCCGACGCGAGGACGATCAGAGGGGTGCGATAGGCTGCCCGCCGATGTCGCGCAAGTACGGGCAGCGCGGGTACATGGAAGGCGATCGTCGCGAGCCCTCCGGCGCCGGTGGCCGCGCCGGCGGCAGCGCGCCGATGCGTCGCGAGCCGCCGCCGCCGCGCCACAATCTCGACCGCCCGCGCGGCCGCGGCCTCGGCGCGCCGAGCGAGGAGACCTTCCGCTGTGCCGTCTGCGGCACGCAGCAGGCGCCGCCGGCGGTCGACGCGTTCGAAGCCGTCTGCGAGAAGTGCGGCGCCGACCTCCACAGCTGCACCAACTGCACGCACTTCGACACCGCGGCGCGCTGGGAGTGCCGCCGCTGGGAAGAGCGCCAGGCCGCCGGCCTCGGCCCGGTGGCGAAGAAGAGCAAGCGCAACGACTGCCCGCTCTACGCCGCCAAGGCGACCCTCGAGTTCGCCAAGGAGAAGCCCGCCGATCCCGACGACCCGCGCGCCGCCTTCGACGCGCTGTTCAAGCTGTGATCGAGCTCCATCCGCGATGGTGATCAAACCGAAAGTCCGCGGCTTCATCTGCACCACCGCCCATCCCGAGGGCGCCGCTCGCGAAGTGCATCGTCAGGCCGACTCCGCGCGGCAGCTGCGCTTCGCAAATGGCAAGCCGCGCGCGGCGCTCGTCGTCGGCTCGTCGATGGGCTACGGCCTCTCGACCCGCATCGCCGCCGCCTTCGGCGCCGGCGCGGGCACCGTCGGCGTCTTCCTCGAGAAGCCGGCGAGCGACAAGCGCACCGCCACCGCCGGCTGGTACAACAGCGCCGCCTTCCACCGCGCCGCCGCCGAGGCCGGGCTCTACGCGACGAGCATCGACGGCGACGCCTTCTCGGACGAGATCAAGCAGCGGGCCGTCGACACGATCCGCCGCGACCTCGGCCAGGTCGACCTCGTCGTCTACAGCCTGGCGGCGCCCCGCCGAACGCTCGCCGACGGCGCCATCGCCAAGTCGGTGCTCAAGCCGATCGGCCAGACCTATCGCAACAAGACGATCGACGTCGAGACCGGCAAGGTCTCCGAGGTGTCGATCGAGCCCGCCGACGAGCCGGAGATCGCCGACACCGTCAAGGTGATGGGCGGCGAAGACTGGGAGGCTTGGATCGACGCCCTCGAAGCCGGCGGCGCGCTGGCGCCCGAGGCGAGGACGCTTGCCTACTCGTACATCGGCCCCGAGCTCACCTACGCCGTCTACCGCAAGGGCACCATCGGCCGCGCCAAGGATCACCTGGAGGCAACGGCGCGCCGGCTCGACGAGCGGCTGCGGGCGAGCGGCGGCCGCGCCCTCGTCTCGGTCAACAAGGGCCTCGTCACGCAATCGAGCTCGGCGATCCCGGTCGTGCCGCTCTACATCTCGCTGCTCTTCCGCGTGATGAAGGACAAAGGGCTGCACGAAGGCACCATCGAGCAGATGGGCCGTCTGCTCACCGATCGCTTGTATGCCGGCGGCGAGATCCCGGTCGATGACGAGGGCCGCGTGCGCCTCGACGACTGGGAGATGCGCGACGACGTGCAGGCCGAGGTCGCGCGACGCTGGCGCGAGGTGTCGAGCGACAACGTCGAGCAGCTCGCCGACCTCGCCGGCTACCGCCACGATTTCCTGCAGCTCTTCGGCTTCGAGGTGCCCGGCGTCGACTACGAGGCCGACGTCGATCCGAACGTGCCGCTCACTGCGGCCTGATCGGCCGCGTGCGCTGACGTAGCCAGGGCCGATTCACTGATAGCGCACGCTCGCGACGCGCTCGCCGCCGGCGACGCCGTTCGCGCCGTTGCCGCGGCGTCGTCCGAAGTGCCGGTGTTACCATCCGCGCCCGATGAAAAAATCGAACCGCGCGCACTCGTTCTACATCGCCGGCATCGCCGCCGTCGCGATCGCCGCCATCACCGCCGCAGCGCTCATCGCGGCGCCCGCGCGTACGTCGCGTCGCACACAACAACCGCCGAGCGATCCCGTTGTCGCTTCGCTCCGCGACCAGGCCCTGGCGAGCGACCTCGCGTGGCAGCTCGTCTCCTCGCTCACCACCGAGGTCGGTCCGCGTTCCGCCGGCTCGGACGGCGACCGTCGCGGCGTCGAGTGGGCGCTGGCGGCGATGAAGCGGCTCGGCTTCGAGAACGTGCGCAGCGAGCCGGTGACGGTGCCGCACTGGGTGCGCGGCGAAGAGACCGGCGAGATTCTCGCGCCTTACCGGCAGAAGGTGCTGCTCACCGCGCTCGGCGGCAGCGTCGGCACGCCGGAAGAGGGCGTCACCGGCGAGGTCGTCGCCTTCCCGACGCTCGAGGCGCTGCAGGCGGCGCCCGCCGAGCAGGTGCGCGGCCGCATCGTCTACCTCGACCGCCGCATGGAGCGCACGCAAGACGAGCGCGGCTACGCCGAGGCCGTCGGCATCCGCGGCTCCGGGCCCGTCGAGGCGGGCCGTAAGGGCGCGCTGGCGGTGATCATCCGGTCGGTCGCCACAGGCACGCACCGCTTTCCGCACACCGGAGGGACGCGCTACGGCGACGGGCCGAAGGTGCCGGCTGCCGCGCTCGCCGTTCCCGACGCCGACGTGCTGGCGGCGCAGGTGGCGAGCGGCCAGCCGGTGCGCTTCCACCTCCGGCTGACGAGCCGGGTGCTGGCCGACGCGCCGTCCGCCAACGTCATCGGCGAGGTGCGCGGCGCGACCCGTCCCGACGAGATCGTGCTGCTCGGCGCCCACCTCGACTCCTGGGACCTCGGCACCGGCGCCATCGACGACGGCGCGGGCTGCGCCATCGTCATGGCGGCGGCGAAGCTCATCGCGTCGCTGCCGCGGCGGCCGGCGCGCACCATTCGCGTCGTGCTCTTCGCCAACGAGGAGTTCGGCCTCTCCGGCGCGCGCGCCTACGCGGTCGAGCACGCCGACGAGCTGTCCCGCCACGTGCTGGCGGTCGAGGCCGACCTCGGCGCCGGTCGCGTGTGGGGCATGCGGGCGCTTGCCGCGCCCACCGGCCGCACCTTCCTGCGCGAGGTGGCTCGCGATCTCGCGCCACTCGGCGTCGAGTGGCAGGAGAAGGAGGCACTCGGCGGCGCCGACCTCAGCGTGCTCGAGCCTGCTCACGTACCGATGGCCGACCTCGCCCATGACGCCAGCACTTACTTCGACTACCACCACACGGCAGACGACACCCTCGACAAGATCGAGCCCAAGGACCTGGCGCAGGCGGTGGCCGCCTACGCCGTCACGGCCTGGCGCGTCGCCGACTCGGACGTGGTGATGGGACCGGCGCCCGAGCCGCCGCCGCGGCGCTGAGAGCGGCCCGCGCCGGCTGCCACCGCGGCCGCGCCGTTTACAATGCGGCGCACACGACAATCGAAGGCTCACGGTGACACTGGTAGGCACGACGGTCGGTCGCTTCCGGGTGCAGTCGCTCCTCGGCCGGGGCGGCATGGGCGAGGTCTACGTCGCCCACGACGAGACCCTCGACCGCGACGTCGCGCTGAAGTCGATCATCGCCAGCCAGCGCCTGCAGTCCGCTGCCAAGGCGCGCTTCCTCCGCGAGGCGCGCGTCCTTTCGCACCTCGATCACCCGAACATCTGCCGGATCTACGACTACGTCGAGCTGGGGCCGCGCGACTTCCTGGTGCTCGAGCTCGTCGCCGGGCGCAACCTCGACGGGGCGATCCGCGAGGGGCTCGGCCGCGACCTCCAGCTCGCCGTCGCGCAGCAGATCGCCGACGCCCTCGTCGCCGCCCACGGCGAGGGGATCGTCCATCGCGACCTCAAGCCGAGCAACGTGATGCTCGGGGCCAACGGCGAGGTCAAGGTGCTCGACTTCGGCCTGGCGTTCCAGGCGCATCGGCGTTCGGCGCCCGAGCCCGTGCCGGCGTTCGTCGCGACGGTGGAGCCGGAGTTGCCGCAGACGGAGCACGGCTTTGCGGCCGCGGTGAGCGCCGCGCCCGAGACGACGCTGCTGTCCTTCGAATCTGCGCCGGTGGAGGAGCCGACCACCGGCTCCACCGACGCGTACGCGCCGCACGACGAAATGCACACCCAGCGCGGCATCGTCCTCGGCACGCCCGGCTACCTCAGTCCCGAGCAGGCGCGCGGCGAGCCGGCCACCACCGCCAGCGACATGTACGCCTTCGGGCTCCTCCTGCAGACCCTGTTCACCGGCCGCCCGCCGCACCCGCCGGGGCTCGACACCCGCCTGCTGCTTGCCCGTGCGGTGCGCGCCGACGCACTGCCGCCCACCGGCCTGCCGCGCGACCTGGCGGCGCTGGTGCTGCGTCTGCGCGCGCTGGCTCCCGCCTCGCGGCCCACCGCGGTGGAGACGGCCGCCCGCCTGCGCTGGATCCGCGACGCGCCGAAGCGGCGCTGGCGCCGCCGCGTCATCGCCGCCGCGCTGGCCGCCGTCACCCTCGGCGGGCTCAAGTACACGCTCGACCTGCGCACCGAGCGCGCCCGCGCGGTGGCCGCCCGCGAGGACGCCGAGCGCCGCCGCGGCCAGGCCGAGGACCTCGTGCAGTTCATGCTCGGCGACCTGCGCGAGCGCCTCGAGCCGGTCGGTCGCCTCGACGCTCTCGACGGCGTCGCCGCCAAGGCGCTCGACTACTTCGCCTCGGTGCGGCCCGAGCAACTCACTGGCGCCGACCTCTTCCGCCGTGCGCGGGCGATGACGCAGATCGGCGAAGTACGTGTCGCCCAGGGCGACCTCGCCGCGGCGCAGCGTTCGCTCCGCGAGGCGCGCGCTCTGGCGGTCGACCTCACCAGCCGGCAGCCGCGCAACGGCGAGTGGCTCATGGGCCTCGGCGCCGTCGAGTACTGGCTGGGTTACGTCTCCTGGCTGCAGGGCGACCTGGCCAAGGCGGAGCAGCAGTTCCGCGCCTACCAGGCAGTGGCCGAGCGCCTGGTGGCGATCGACGGCAGCAAGCCCGAGTGGCGGATGGAGCAGGCCTACGCCCACAGCAACCTCGGCACGCTGGCGCAGGCGCGCGGCGACGCCGACGGCGCCCTGCGCGAGATCCGCCTCACCGTCGACCTCAACCGTCAGGTGGTCGCCGCCGCCCCCAAGGAAGTGGAGTGGCGCAAAGAGCTCGCGGCCAGCCTCTCGTGGCTTGCCGAGGTGCTGTTCAGCCGCGGCGAGCTGGCGCAGGCGCGGACGCAGTACGCGGCGAGCCGCGACGTGCTGCGTGAGCTCTCGGCGCAGGCGCCCGACGACACCGGCTATCGCTACCTGCTCGGCATCGGTCACGGACGGCTGGGCGAGGCGCTGGAGAGCCTCGGCCGCTTCGACGAGGCGGTGCGCGAGTACGAGATGGCGCTCACGGTGCAGCGCCAGCTACAGGAGCTCGATCCCGCCAACGCCGACTGGCGACGCGAAGCGGCGGTGAGCCACCGCCGGCTGGGTCTGGCGCTGGTCCGCCGCGACCCGGCGGCGGCGCTGCGCCATCTGCAGCTGGCGACGAAGAGCCTCGACGAGCTCTACCAGGCCGACACCTCGAACCGCGAGCGGCTCCTCGACCTCGCGCGCGCGCGCTTCGACCTCGGCCGCGGCCTGCTGGCGAACGGCGCCGCGGCGCAGGCCATGGCGGAGGAGCGTGCCGCCCTGGCTGCGCTGCCTACCGCCGCCGAGGGCGAGAGCGAGGACCGCACGCGGCCGTTGCTGGAAGGCGAGGTTCAGCTCGCGCTCGGCGAGGCGCTCCATGCCGCCGGCCGCGCCGGCGAGGCCCGGGCGGCGTGGGAGCAGGCCGTCGCAACGCTCCAGCCGCTCACTGCAGGCGGCCGCGATCCGCGGGTGCTTGCTCCGCTCGCCCGCGCGCTGTCGTTGCTGGGCCGGCGCTCCGAGGCCCAACGGATGGCCGGCCGCCTGGCGAGCGGCTACCGGGGATGGGACCTCGACAACGTTTTGCAGTAGTGTCGATGCGCAGCCAACATCCGATGAGAGGGGAGTGAGAAATGACCGAGATCACCGTCGACGTCAGCCACGACAACGGAACCTGGACTTACAAATCGAGCGACGACGGGGTCCAGGAGGACGGGACCATCACGATCGACGAGGGCGAGGACGCCACCATCACCTTCGTACCGGAAGCGGGGCAGACGTGGACGTTCTGGGAGCCCTGGATCCAGATCCACCCGCCGAACGAGGACATCTTGTTCGAATCCGGCGCCACGCACGCGGTCGTCATCCAGGACAACAACCCGAAGTCGCCCGAGAGCGAGTACGAATACCGCCTGCACACGACGATCGGATGGGCCGACCCGCGGATCATCAACAAGGGGACGATGGGCACGCCTGGGCGTCGGCGCGGACGCGGAAGCAAGGGTCCCGTCCCGCCTGACTCGCCGTAGCCCTGCCGCAGGCTCCGGCGGCTCGGAGCATGGGCACGTCGTAAGGCTCGACCGCGCCGTCTGCGGTGGGGGCCTCGGCAACGCTTTGCTGTAGTCTCCGCTGCGCAGCCAACAATCCAGCGAGAAGGGAGTGCTGAATGATGATCTACGTCAGCAACGTGGACGGCACCTGGGTCTTCAAGTCGAGCAACAACGAGGTCGACGACGAGGGGAACATCACCATCGAAGAAGGCGACGACGTCAACATTTTCTTCCAGCCGGATGCGGGGCAGACGTGGACGTTCGTGCCGCAGTGGGTCGCCATCAACCCGATGGGCGGCGACGTCTCGTTCGTCTCGGGCACCGCGTCGCAGGTCGAAATTCGGGACAACAACCCGAAGGCTCCCGAGAGCGAATACGAGTACACGCTGTACACGTCGATCGGGCCGGCCGACCCGCGGATCATCAACAAGGGGACCTCGGGCATGAAGCGGCGGCGGTCCCCAATGCCGGTCCCGCCTCCCTCGGCGTAAGCCGCCGCCGGCTCAGCTCACCAGCGCGAAGGCCTTCTCGGGGTCGAGGCCGAGCTCGGCGATCGCTTTCTTCGGCACGTCGGCCGTCACCGTGCCGCGCTTGGCCAGCTCGGCGAGCGCCGCGATGGCGACCGACTCGGCGTCGACCTCGAAGAAGCGGCGTAGCGCTGCGCGGGTGTCGCTCCTGCCGTAGCCGTCGGTGCCAAGCGGCGTGAGGCCCTGCGGCACCCAGCGCGCGATCTGGTCGGGGACGAGGCGCATGTAGTCGCTGACCGCGACGACGGGCCCTTCGGCTTCGCCGAGCGCCTGGGTTACGTACGGCACCTTCGGCGTCTCGCCGGGGTGGAGCAGGTTCCAGCGGTCGCAGGCCATCGCGTCATAGCGCAGCGTCTTGTAGGAGGTGGCGCTCCACACGTCGGCGGCGACGCCGTAGCGCTGCGCCAGGATCTCCTGCGCGCGCACCGCCTCGCGCAGCAGCGAGCCCGAGCCGAGCAGCTGCACGCGCGGCCCCTTCCCTTCGCCGGCGCGCAGCCGGTAGAGCCCCTTGAGGATGCCCTCCTCGGCGCCCTCCGGCATGGCGAGCTGCGGGTAGTTCTCGTTGTACAGGGTGATGTAGTAGAAGATCGGCTCCTTCGTCTCCCCGTACATGCGCCGCAGCCCGTCGCGGATGATCGTCGCCAGCTCGTAGTGGTAGGCGGGGTCGTACGTCATGCAGTTGGGCACGGTGCCGGCGAGCACGTGCGAGTGCCCGTCCTCGTGCTGCAGCCCCTCGCCGTTGAGCGTCGTGCGGCCGGCGGTGGCGCCCATCAGGAAGCCGCGGCCACGCTGGTCGCCGAAGGCCCAGATGAGGTCGCCGATGCGCTGGAAGCCGAACATCGAGTAGAAGATGAAGAACGGGATGGTGTGCAGCCCGTGCGTCGCGTAAGCGGTGCCGGCGGCGGTGAAGGACGCCATCGAGCCCGCTTCGGTGATGCCTTCCTCGAGGATCTGCCCGTCGCGCGCCTCGTGGTAGGAGAGCAGGATCTTGTGGTCCACCGGCTCGTAGAGCTGCCCCTGGCTGGCATAGATGCCGAAGTTGCGGAACAACGACTCCATGCCGAACGTGCGCGCCTCGTCGGGGACGATGGGGACGATCTTCTTGCCCAGCTCCTTGTGCTTGAGCAGCGCGCGCAGGATCTGCACGAACACCATCGTCGTCGACACGTCGCGATCGACGGCGGCGTGGAACTCGGCGAAGTAGTCCTTCTCGGGCGTCTCCACGACGTGCACGTGCGTCCGGCGTTCGGGTAGGTAGCCGCCGAGCGCGGCCCGCCGCTCGCGCAGGTAGCGCCCTTCGGGGCTGTCCGCGGGCGGCCGGTAGAACGGGATCGACGCCAGGTCCTTGTCGGAGACCGGGATCTCGAAGCGGTCGCGGAACTGCTTCATCTGCTGCTCGTTGAGCTTCTTCTGCTGGTGCGTGGGGTTGCGACCCTCGCCCGCCTCGCCCATGCCGTAGCCCTTGACCGTCTTGGCCAGGATCACGGTCGGGCAGTCGGCGGTCTCCACCGCCGCCTGGTAGGCGGCGTAGACCTTCTCCGGGTCGTGGCCGCCGCGGCGCAGCCGCTGCACCTGCTCGTCGGAGTGGTTGGCGACCAGCGACAGCAGCTCGGGGTACTTGCCGAAGAAGTCCTGGCGGATGTAGCTGCCGGGCTCGACGATGTATTTCTGGTACTGGCCGTCGACCACCTCGTTCATCCGCTTCACCAGCAGGCCGCTCTGGTCCGCCTCCAGCAACGGGTCCCAGTCGTCGCCCCAGATCACTTTGATCACGCGCCAGCCGGCACCGCGGAAGACCGTCTCCAGCTCCTGGATGATCTTGCCGTTGCCGCGCACCGGTCCGTCGAGCCGCTGCAGGTTGCAGTTGACGACGAAGATGAGGTTGTCGAGCTTCTCGCGCGAGGCGAGGGTGATGGCGCCGAGGCTCTCCGGCTCGTCGGTCTCGCCGTCGCCGAGGAAGGCCCACACCTTGCGCTGCGAGGTGTCGGCGAGCCCGCGGTTGTGGAGGTATTTGTTGAAGCGCGCCTGGTAGATGGCGGAGATCGGCCCCAGTCCCATCGAAACGGTAGGGAACTCCCAGAGATCGGGCATCAGCCACGGGTGTGGATACGACGAGAGGCCGCCGCCCGGCGCCAGCTCGCGGCGGAAGTTCTGCAGCTGCCGCTCGTCGAGGCGGCCTTCGAGATAGGCGCGGGCGTAGATGCCGGGCGAGGCGTGTCCCTGGAAGTAGACGAGGTCGTGCCCGAAGCCCGACTCGCCGCGGCCGCGGAAGAAGTGGTGGAAGCCCACCTCGTAGAGAGTGGCGGCCGAGGCGTAGGTGGCGATGTGGCCGCCGATGCCGTCGTGGTGCTTGTTGGCGCGCACCACCATCGCCATGGCGTTCCAGCGCAGCAGGCTCTTGATGCGGCGCTCGATCTGGCGGTCGCCCGGGTAGGGCGGCTGGTGCGCGCGCGGGATGGTGTTGATGTACGGCGTGTTGGCGGTGAACGGCAACTGCACGCCGCGCTCGTAGCCGCGCTCGAGGAGTTTCTTGAGCAGGTACTGCGCGCGCTCGGCGCCGGCCTCGGCGACGACGTCGTCGAGCGCCTCGAGCCACTCGTCAGTCTCGTCGCGGTCGCGGTCCTCGCCTTGCTCGGCGTACCAGTCGAGGTTTTGCTGCGGCTGCGCCATCGTTCCTCCGTGCAGCACCGCGCGGGCGCCGGAAGGCCCGACTTGCGGCGCGAATCGATGGTATCAGGGGCGCGCGCGTCCGCCCGTTCGCTGGTCGAGCGCGGCCGGGAGGCTGGCGCGCAGGTCTCCGAGCACCGGCAGCTCCAGCTGCGAGTCGTGCGCGGTGCCGCGCCAGACGGCGATGCTGCGCGGCAGCGTGGCGGGATCGACGCGTGTGTTGGCGGCGTCGGCGCCGGTGATGGTGAGGCGCACGCGGTGCCCGGCCGCGAAACGGTGGGCAGTGGGGTAGAGGTCGATGCGCAGCTCGACGGGCTCGCCTGGACGCAGCGGCTCGCGGTCGGCTGCCAGGCCGGAGTGATACGGCAAGCCCAGGAAGTCGTAGCCGGGATCGGCGAGCCGCCGGCGCGATGCGCGTAGCGCGCCTTCGGTGACGTAGCGCGACGCGCCTGCGGAGTCGACGTCCTCGAGGTAGACGAAGACGTCGGCGTCATTGCCCGAGCTCGACACCCACACGCGGAGGACTGGGTGGCCGACGACCTCCAGGGGTTGCGCCAGCGGGTCGGTGGTGTAGGTGAGACCTTGGGCGTCGTGAGCGGAAAGCTCCGGCGCCGCAGGCGCGGTGGTGAAGCGCGGGTTGGGCGCTACCGTCGCCGCGGCATCCACCATCAGCTCGTCGCGACCTTCCTTCGCAACGACGAGCGTCTGCAGCGTGCCGTCGTTGCTCGACGGCACGCTGCCGCTGCGGCCGGCGCCGAGGCGGAGGATCTCGCGGCGCTCCTCCGGCAGCGGCCAGCTCGGCGCGGCACGCCAACCGGTGCCGGGATCCGCGCCCATCACGAAGTAGTGCACCGGCGGCTCACGTAGCAGGCCGGTGTCGACGTCCTTGAGCCAGTGGTCCCACCAACGCAGGTGCTCCGCGGCGTGGTCGAGCTGGCCCATCTCGGAGTGCACCCACGGGCCGATGGTCAGCCGCTGCGGCCCGCGAAGATTGCGGAACATCACGATCTGGTCGCGAACGTAGCGGTCGTACCAGCCGGTCAGGTGGTGGACGGGGATGCCGGAGTCGCGGATGGCGCGCAGGTTCCCGATCGGCGTCCAGTCGCGAAACGGCATTCCCTTCGCTACCGGATCGACGCTGTCGCGAAAGGGCGCTGCCGCGTAGACGTCGGCGGCCGAGCGGCTGGCGCGATGCTCGGCGAGCGCGGCCCGCAGCAGGGCGCGGTCGGTGTCCTCGTCGACCGGTACCGCTGCCGCTTCGTCGGCATCGCGTTGCCGCAAGCGCTCGCTCCAGGAGGCGAGCAACGGCGAATGGTCGATGCCGCCCTTGTAGACGAGCTCGTACATGTCGGCCGCCGCCATCTCCGGGAAGATCGCGCGCAGGTGCGGCGGCCGCCGGCTCGCGGCCATGTACTGCGTGATGCCGAGATAGGACTGGCCGAACATGCCGACGCGTCCGTTCGACCACGATTGCGCCGCCAGCCACTCGGTGACGTCGTAGGCGTCCTGCGTCTCGCGCGGATGGAACATGCCCTGGAACGAGCCGAAGGAGGCGCCGGTGCCGCGGGCGTCGACACAGACCACGGCGTAGCCCTGACGGAGCAGCTCGGGCAGCCACTCGTAGAGGTCGACGACGGTGTAGATCGAGCCGCCGTCGGCGACGGCGCGGCGGTACGGCGTCATGGTCCAGAGGATCGGCAAGCGCTCGCTTGCCGCCGCGCCCGCGCGCGTGGGCAGGAAGAGGTCCATCGCGAGTCGCGTGCCGTCGCTCGCGACGACGTAGCGCGAGGTGCGCTGCCAGCCGTCGTAGCGGCCCGGCGCGGCGCCGCTGTAGCGGCCGAAGGACGCAGCAGGCGCGGCGGTGGAGTCTGGCACCGCGGCGGAGTGCGCCTTGGGCTCGTCGACCGGCGGCGCCGCCGCGCTCAGCAGGAGCAGCGCGAGCGCAGGGAGCAGCCGGAGCGGCGCGAGCATGGTGTCGACGTCACCAGCGACCGCTGGCGCCGCCGCCGCCGAAGCTGCCGCCGCCGCCCGAGAAGCCGCCGCCACCGCCGCCGAACCCTCCACCGCCGAAACCGCCTCCAAAACCGCCCCAGCCGCCGCCGCCGGTGCCCCACCAACCGCCGGTCTGGCGCCGGTCGCGGCGAGTCACCGGCGTCGGCCGGCGGCCGCCTCGGTTCAGCTCGCGTTGAATGTACCGGCGCAGGAGCGGGAAGCCGATCAGCCAGAGCACCGGCGCGGCGAGGCCGGCGGTGCCGAAGGTCGCCAGCGGGAAGACGGCGATGAACGGCGTCAGGATGGCGTACGCCAGCCAGGCGCCGGGGCCGGAGGTGTAGAGGGCCGCCAAAGCAAACGGCGTGACGAAGAGCAGAAAGACGACGCCGAGCAGTAGCCGTCCGGGCGCCGGGCTGCCGTCGCCGAGGCCCCGCGGTCGCGGCGGCGGCAACGGATCGCCGCCGCGTACGCCCTTCTCGATGGCGCCGAGGCCGGCCTCGACCCCTCCCGCGAAGTCGCCGTCGCGGAAGCGCGGCACGACGAGCTCGTCGATGATGCGCTTGCCGGTGATGTCGGGGAGCTTGCTCTCGAGGCCGTAGCCGACCTCCAGCCGCACCGCGCGCTCCTCGCGGGCGACGAGGAAGAGGACGCCGTCGTCGACGCCCTTGCGGCCGAGCTTCCAGGTCTCGACGACCTTCAACGCGTAGTCCTCGAGCGGGTTGCCGCCGAGCGTCGGCACGGTGAGCACGACGACCTGCGCGCCGGTCTCGCGCTCGAGGGTCTCGAGCCGCGCCGCGATTCGCTGCTCGGCGTCGGGCGGCAGCAGATCGGCGTTGTCGACGACGCGGCCGGAGAGGTAGGGAACGTCGACCGCGTGCGCGGCGGCGGCGCCGAAGACGAGCACGGTCAGCGCGACGAGGAGAAGCCTCTTCACGTCAATGCCCCTCGAACCGCGGCCGATCGGGCAACTCGTTGACGTCCTCTTCGGCCTGCGGCACGCCGCGCTCGGCGAGCAACTGGCCGCAGGCTTCGATGCCGGCGGCGAGGGCGGCGGCGGGGCGGCTGCGACGGATGCCGGTGACGATGTCGTCGGCGATCGCCTGCCACTCCTCGGGCTGCACGCGCTCGTTGATGCCGGCGTCGCCGAGCACCACCACGCGGTGCTCGAGCAGCGCCAGGAAGATCAGGATGCCGGTGCGCTCGCGGGTGGCGAACACCTCGCCGCGCACGAAGGCCGCTTCCGCCGCTATGCGCACGCGGTGCTCGAGCACCTCCTCGTCGACGAGCAGCCGCTTCATCGACGGCAGCTGCCCCAGCGCGAGCCCGAGCGCGCCGCCCGCCAGCGTCGGCAGCGCCAGCCAGACCAGCGCACCGCCCCACGCGCCCGCGAGCAGCTGCACGCCGGCGCCGAGCGCCATGCCGAGCAGCGCGCCCAGCGCCGCCGCCCGCCACCCCGCCTCGGGATAGGGGTCGCAGGCCTCGACGATCCACGGCACCACCTCGCCCGCCGAGCGCTGCTCGGCGTCGGCCACCGCGGCGCGGATCGCCTCCTCGTCGGCGGCGCTGAACAGGCGGCGCTCGTCCACTGTCAGATCACGCCCAGCAACGCCAGCGCCAACACGAACAGCGGCGGCAGCACGTAGCCGAAGAGCTTCCACGCCACGAGGATGCCGATGATGCCGATCATCGGCTGGCTGATCAGCATCTGCCAGCGCCGGCTCACCTCCTCGGGCAGGGCGAGCTGGATGACGCCGCTGCCGTCCATCGGCGGCAGCGGCAGCAGGTTGAAGAGGAAGAGGATGACGTTGAGGCTGAAGAAGACGCTGAGCAGCGCCGCCACGCCGGCCCACGTGCCGCCCGCCGGCGCTTCGACGAGGGCGGCGTAGGCGAGCCGATCCGGCGGCACGAACGCGCCGGTCGCCATGCCGACGCGAATGCCGACGCCGGCGAGCACGGCCAGCAGCAGGTTGGCGAGGGGACCGGCGAGCGCCATCGCGCCGGCGCGGCGCGGGTGGCGCGCCGCCCAGGTGGGGTCGTAGGGCGCGCTCGCCCAGCCGAACATCCAGCCGCCGATGAAGAAGGAGAGCAGCGGCACGATCACCATTCCGAACGGCTCGCGCCTTATATGAGGTATGGGGTTGAGCGACACCTGTCCGCCGTGGTACGCGGTCGGATCGCCGAGCCTCCACGCGATCAGGGCGTGCGCCGCCTCGTGGAGCGTGGTGGAGAAGAGGAAGGCGGCGAACCAGATGGCGCCCAGCGCTACGGTCGAGGCGGTCATCTCCACGAGCGGCTTCTTAACACAGCGTCTCGCGAGCCGCCGCCGGAAGGCTGGTGTGCTGTAGTTCACACCTCTGTGCTAAGGTACGAAGACCCAAGGAATACGGCGCGCCGCAGCGCGGTTGGCGTGGGCGTAAGCGGAGTGTTAGAGAGATCGCGAGCGGGGTGCGATACTTCGCTTGCTGCAATCGCATATCACCGCTGCAGTCAAGGCAAGGGGTCCTCAATGCGCCTGAAGAGTCCATCGCCGGCCGTGCTCCTACTCGCAGCGTTCGTGCTGGCGGCCCCGCCCCTGCGTGCGCTCGAGACCTTCTGTCAGGACGGCATCGACAACGACGCTGACAATCGCATCGATGCCAATGCCGCGGGCGTTCCTTCCGGAAACCTCGGGCCCGATCCCGATTGCCAGTGCCTCAACGACATCGCCCCGAGCCTCAACTGCACGGCCAACGACATCTCCTTCGTGCTCATCGGCCTGGGGAATCAGACCGACGGCTGCGTCAACGCCTCGGACACCGTCGACATCCAGATGGGCGCGACTCTGGCAACGACCGCCACGACTCGCTACGACATCAGCATGTGGGTAGCCCTCGACGGCGGCGACGCGCGGAACGGGCAGTGCGGCCGGCAGATCCTCGTCCCTGCGGACACGTTCGGATCCACCCCGCCGACCGCCGCCGAGCTCAACAGCGGCAATGGGCCTTTCCGTAACGAGGACAATGACGTCTGCGGCGACCTGAGGAGCGGGGACAACCCGGACGGCAGCGGCACCTTCAACGCCCGCTACTTCTTCAAGGACCAGAACAACATCGCCAACCGCATCGCCTACACCTTCACCTGCGGTGCGGCCGCCAATGGTCTGCTCGGCATCAGCAACTGCATCGGTTACGACAACAACGCCGGTACCGCCTGCCCCAACTTGACGGCGGCCGTCCCCGGCACCAGCTCCAAGTGCCGCTGCGAGACGAACCAGGCGAGCAGCATCCCGGTACCTAACCTGGCCTTGCAGTGCGGCTGCACCTACACCGGCACGCCGGGGCGGTTCGACTGCAACGTCACCTACACCAACACCGGCGTAGGCACCTGCACCCAGGTGTCGAGCGCCTCCGACACCGAGTTCGGCTGCGGCGTCGGCCGCTTCCTGCGCTTCAAGACCACCTACCCGTCGAGCGTCGGCTCGATCACCACCGCTCCCGCCCTCTGCATCCCCACCACCTCCGGCACCACGACCGCCAACTGCAATACCGGTCCCGGGCGCGGCTCGGTCTCCGACAACGGCAGCGGCACGATCACGTGGACGCCGCGCTCCGACCCCGGCGTCGGCACGGGCACGCCGGGCTGGATCGGCGTCAACGAGACCGAGCGCATGCGGTTCACCTACACCCAGAACAACACCTCGACGGTGACCTCGCTGCAGTTCCCGACGACGGCCTATTGGGCCGACGCTGGAACCTTCACCGGTGAGGTCGCGCAGTCCTCGCTCACCTGCTCGGTGACGCTGACGACGCCGGTGACCTTTGCCGGCTTCAAGGCCCGCCGGGACGGCAACGACCTCGTGCTGCGCTGGAGCACGGCGACGGAGACCGGCAACGCCGGCTTCCACGTCTACGCCCAGACCGCCAAGGGCACGCGGCGCCTCAACAACCGGCTCATCCCCTCGCGGCGCATCGACTCTCTGGAGCCGCTCGACTACGCCTTCCGGGTGCCGGCCGCCGGTCTCGGCAAGGCGAAGTTCTACGTCGAAGAGGTGAGCACGCGCGGCATCGCCCACAAGAACGGCCCGTTCACGGCGCGCGACTCCTTCGACGGCCTGGGCGAGGTGCAGAAGACCGACTGGGCGGACATCCGCGCCGAGCACGAGATCGCCGAGCGCGGCCGCGAGCGCCAGGAGCGCGGCGGCGCCGCCAAGACAGCGAGCATCACCGCCGCCGCCCAGGGCGGTCCGAGCGCCACTCCACAGGTCGACCTGCTGGTCAACAAGAGCGGCCTCTACCGCGTCACCTACGAGCAGCTCGCTGCCGCCGGCTTCGATCTCTCGAGGGTGAAGGGCGAGGATCTCTCGCTCACCAGCGGCGGCACCGCGGTGCCGCTGTACGTCGGCGGAAGCAAATTCTTCGGTCCTGGCTCCTATGTCGAGTTCTACGGCAAGGCCCTCGACACGCTCTACACCGACACCAACGTCTATCGCCTCGCCTACGACAAGAAGAGCCAGCAGGCGACGGTGGACGCCACGGCGCCCAACGCCTCGACGCCGGCCGCAGCTTCGTACCTGGAGACGACGCGCGTCGAGCGCGACACCACCTACAGCTTCAGCGCTCCCAACGGCGACCCCTGGTACGACCGGGCGATGGGCGTCTTCGGCTCGCCTGCCTCGACGCAGCTCACCATCGACGTCGACAACGTGGTGGCGGGAGCCGCCACGCTGAACGTCGGCCTCTGGGGCTTCACCGACTGGCCGCAGCTCAACGACCATCACGTGGTGCTCTCCTTCAACGGCTCGACGGTGGCCGACGACCGCTTCGACGGCGTGCACGACCACCCGGTCATCGCGGGCCTCGCCTCGGGCGTCCTGCAGAACGGCTCGAACGTGTTGACCGTCGCGCAGCCCGCCGACGCCGGCGTGCCGTACGAGTTCATCGCCCTCGACCGCTACAGCGTCACCTACCCGCGCGCTTTCGTGGCGCGCGACAACCGCCTGACCTTCAACGCCGCCGGCGGCCGCTTCGTGGTCAGCGGGCTGACCAGTCCGAACGTCGCCGTCTACCGCGACAACGGCACCCTGACCCGTCTCGCCGGCGTACAGGTGACCGGCGCGGCCGGCAGCTACTCGGCGAGCTTCCCCGGCAGCGCCGGCGCCGCCACCTACTACGTCTCCGCCGTCGAGGCGATGCTCACCGCCGGCCTGCGGGCGGCGCGCGACGGCTCGGCGATCACCACCGGCCCGGCGCAGTACCTGATCGTTTCTCACCCCGACTTCATCGGCGGTCTCGGCCCCCTCGTCAACGCCCGCCAGGCGCAAGGGTTCTCGGTCAAGACCGTCGACGTCCGCGACGTCTACGCGCGCTTCAGCAACGGCGTCTTCGACGCCAAGGCGATCAAGGATTACGTCGCCTACGCGGCCGCCAACATGGGCACCAAGTACGTGCTGCTGGTGGGCGGCGACACCTACGACTACCGCAACTTCACCGGCAACGGCTCGTTGAGCTTCATCCCCTCGCTCTACGCGGTGACCGGGCCGTACGTGGCCTTCGCGCCGGTGGACTCGCTGGCCGCCGACGTCACCGGCGACGGCATCCAGGACCTCGCCATCGGCCGCTTCCCGGTGCGCACGGCGGCGGAGCTCGACCAGATGATCGGCCGCACCCTCGACTACCAGCACAAGAGCTACCGCCGCTCGGCGGTGTTCGCGGCGGATGCCTTCGACCCCGACAGCGCCACCAGCTTCACCGTCTTGAGCGATGGCCTCCTCGGCGCCGTGCCGTCGGACTGGTCGGTGTCGAAGGCGTATCTCGACCAGGACAACGTTGCGGTCGCCAAGGGCAAGCTGGTGGAAGCCATCGAGGGCGGCGTCGCGCTCACCCACTTCATCGGCCACTCCGGCCCCACTAACTGGACCTACCGCGGCCTGTTCAACAGCGGTGACGCGGCGGCGCTCGGCAACGGCGGCAGGCCGACCATCATCTCGCAGCTCGGCTGCTGGAACGCCTACTACGTGTCGCCGACCTACGACACTCTCGCCCACCGCTTCCTGCTCTCCGGCGACCGCGGCGCCGCTGCGGTGCTGGGGCCGACGACGCTGACCGAGACCGACTCCGAGCGCGAGTTCGGCGAGGCGCTGACGCCACTGCTGACGCGTCCGGGGACCACGATCGGCGACGCGGTGGTGGCGGCCAAGCGGATCACCTCGTTCAGGCGAGCGAACGCCGCCGACGTGCTGCTCGGGTTCACCATCCTGGGCGACCCGGCCCTCGCGGTCGACCCCTGAGCGAAACGGCCCACGTCACCGCCGACTGCGCCGGGGGCGTGCGTCCCCCGGCGGCCGCATGAGCGCCTTCGCACTCACCGTCGCCTTCGACTTTGACGGCGACCGCTCCGGCGTCGGGACGACCGACGGCGCGCTGGCGGCGCTTGGCGCGAGCCCCGAGACGTGCCGCATCCGCGCGCACGGCAGGGCGCTGATCGGCTTCGTGCCATTCGCCACCACGCCCGAGGACGAGAGCGAGCGCCAGCCCGTGGTCTCCGGCGACGGCGAGCTGGCGCTCGTGCTCGACGGCCGGCTCGACAACCGCGACGAGCTGGTGCGCGCGCTCGGCGTCGCTGCCCGGACCGGCGATGCGGCGCTGGCGCTCGCCGCTTACGAGCGCTGGGGGGATGCCTTCTGCGAGCGCCTGCTCGGCCCGTGGGCGCTCGTCGTCGTGGCGCGCAGCTCGGGGCGCGTGCTCTGCGCGCGCGACCCGTTGGGCGATCGCACGCTCTTCTACCATCTCGGAGCGAGGACCTTCGGCGCCGCCTCCGAGGAGGCTGCCGTGCTCGCGTTACCCGACGTCGGCGCCCAAGTCGACGAGACGACGCTGGCGCGTTTCTACGCCGCGGCGCCGCCCCTTCCCGGCGCGACCTTCTTCGCCCAGGTGCGTGAGCTCGAGCCCGGCTGTGCCATGAGCGTCGACGCCGGCGGTATGCGCACGTGGCGCTACTGGACCCCCGGCGCGCGCGGGGAGCGCTTCCGCCGCGACCGCGACTACGTGGAGCGGTTCGGCGAGCTGCTGACCGAGAGCGTACGCTGCCGCCTGCGCTCCACCACGCCGCCGATGGTGATGATGAGCGGCGGCGTCGACTCCACCGCTGTCGCCGCGGTCGCCGCCGGCATCGTCGCCGGGCGAGGCGAAGGCCCGTTGCGGACCGTCTCGTGGGTCTTCGACGAGCTGCGCGAGACCGACGAGCGCGCCTACATGCAGCCGGTCGTCGAGCGTTTCGGCCTCGACGCTCATCGCGTCGACGGCGACGGCGCCTGGCCGCTGCGCGACCTCGACACCTGGCCCCGGAGCGCCAGCACGCCGCTCGAGGGGCCCTACCGCCGGCTGCGCGACCGCGTCTACGGCATGGCGCGCGTCGCCGGCAGCCGGGTGATCCTCACCGGCGAGATGGGGGACGAGCTCTACAGCGGCGGCGAGCACTGGCTCGGCGACCTCCTGCGCGAAGGCCGGCTCGCCGCGGCCGCAACGGGCCTCGCTGAGCACGCCAGGCGCGCCGCCTTTGCACGCGGACGCGGGCTGCGTTACCGCACGCGAACGGCGGTGGTGCGGGCCCTGGGATACGCCGGCCGGCGCCGGCGGCCGTCGCCGCCGCCGTGGCTCACCGACGAGACATGGCGGGCGGCGGGCGAGCCCGTCGAGCCGCCAGCGACGCGGCGCCGCTCGCAGGCCGACGCACTGCTCGACCCCATGTTCGCGCAGTCAGCGGCGATCGAGCACGGCGTGGCGCGGCGCTGGGGAGTCGAGCTGCGGCGCCCATATCGCGACGTGCGCCTCGTCGACTTCGTGCTCGCCGCTCCGGCGCACCTGCTCTACCGGCCGGGCGAGAGTAAGTGGCTGCTGCGCCGGGCGATGCGCGGCGTGCTGCCGGAAGCGGTGCGCCGCCGCAGCACGCCGTCCCCGCTGACGCCGCTGTTCTGGCGCGGCCTCGCCGAGCGCGAATCGCCCAACGTCGACGCGCTGCTGAGCCGGCGCGATGCGGTGTGGCCGCGCTACGTCAGGCGCGATTGGATGGCGCATGCGCTGGAGCCGGGCGGTATTCGCCGGCTCGGCGACAGCGTCGAGGCGGTGGCCTTCTGGCGCTGCCTCTGCGTCGAGCTTTGGTGCGAGGCGCGGGCCGCAGGCGCTTCATCCATCAGGGTTTCCGGTTGCCTGGAGACGGCGAGGCCGGTATGATTCCAACCACGGAAGGGACGATTCATTGATGCGATCCGATGGCCGAACGGCGGAGCAGACCGAACTGCCGCGAGCGCTCGAGAGCGCCCGTGAGCCCTACGCACCGCCTCGGCTCACGCCGCTCGGCGATGTCCGCGAGGTCACCCTCGGCGGCTCGGTGGGCGTTGGCGACTCCGTCAATCCCGGCACGCGGAAGCCCTAACCCGGCGCCCGCGCTCGGGCGACGCAGGTGAGGCGTGATCGCAGTTTCGTTGGCGATCGACGCCCGTGTCGAGGGCAGTCCTGCGGCGTACCGCCTCGCCGGCCACGAGCTGTCCTTGATCGGGACGTGGCCGGAGCTGGCAGCATTTCGGCGCCGCAATGACATCCGCACAGAGTGGTCGCCGCCGCCCCCCGAGGCGAGCTTCACCGAGCTGCTCTACGAAGGCCCGGCGGCCGCGGGAAGCGGCGCTCCCGCGCTGACCTGCCTGCACGGCGAGCACGGATATTTGCTGCGCGCGTCGCCGGGGCCGACGCTGTGGGTGGCGAGCGACGGCGCGCGGATCGTCCAGCTCGACTCG
The DNA here is from genome assembly GCA_963846495.1 of Thermoanaerobaculia bacterium. Lineage (GTDB taxonomy): Bacteria > Acidobacteriota > Thermoanaerobaculia > Multivoradales > JAIOJS01 > DASYQD01. The sequence continues at coordinate 172,210 of CAWJWP010000001.1, forward strand.
ACTGCCCTGCCGCCCGCGCCGGTGAGCGCGGAGCTGCTGTTCGGGCCGGCGACGATGCTGGCGCTGGCGCTCCGCGGCACCTATGCGTTGCACGCGAGCGCCGTGCGCTGGGGCGAGCGTGCCGTCGCCTTCGTCGGCCCCTCGGGTGCCGGTAAGTCGACACTGGCGGCGCTGCTGGCGGCGGGCGGCCTCGGCTGCGAACGCCTGGCCGACGACATCCTGCCGTTCGCGGTCGCCGGCACGGCGGCCCTCGCGCGCCCGGCGTTTCCCCAGCTCAAGCTGGCGCCCAGCGACCAGTGGAGCCGCGAGCGGCCGGAGTCGCTGCCGCTCGCAGCGGTGTATCGAGTCGCGACGCCGGCGGCGGATGAGGCGCCGCGTATCGAACCGCTGCGCGGCGCCGAGGCGCTCGCCGTGCTCGTCAAGCACAGCGTCGCCAGCGCGCTCTTCGGCCGCGAGCTGCTGCGCCGTCACCTCGCCGCACTGGCCGCCGCCGGCCGCGGGTTGCGCATCGGCGAGCTTCACTACCCGTGGCGTGCGGACGTGGCGCCGAGCGTTCACGCGCTGCTGCAGGAGGAGCTCGATGGCTGATCCCGCCACGGCCGTGCGCCTGTGCCGCAGCCCCGAAGTTGCCTCGGCCGAGGTCCAGGGTGAGGCCGTGCTGCTCGAGCTGCGGCGCGGCACGTACTACTCGTTGAACCGCACCGGCGCCGTCGTCTGGGAGCTGCTCGCCGAGCCGCGCACCCTGGCAGAGTTGCACGCGGCGCTGCTCGCGCGGTTCGAGGTCGAGGCGGCGGCGCTGCACGCTGATCTCGCCGAGCTGCTCGCCGACCTCCGGCTGCACGGGCTCGTCGAAGAGCAGCGCGCCCCCGGCGGCGGCGCTGTGATAGAACCCTGACGCCCCCCGCGCGCGCCGCCGCTCTCGCCACCAACCCCTCGCTCGACCGGCCGTGGAACGCAAGACCAAGATCATCGCGACGCTCGGCCCGGCCGTCGCGTCCTACGAGAAGATCCGCGAGCTGGTGGCGGCGGGGATGGACGTCGCCCGCCTCAACTTCTCGCACGGCGACTACAAGACGCACCGCCAGCTCGCCGACTGGGTGCGCGCCGCTTCCACCGAGGAAGGGCGGGTGGTGGCGCTGCTGCAGGACATCCAAGGGCCGAAGATCCGCGTCGGCACCTTCGCCGGCGGCAGCTGCGAGCTGGTGACCGCCAGCGAGGTGCGGCTCATCGCCGGCGAAGGCGAGGGCGACTGCGACACCGTCTACATCAACTACCCGTATCTCGTCGAGGACATCCAGCCCGGCGAGCGGGTGGTGCTCGCCGACGGCCTCATCCGCCTCGAGGTCACCGGCCAGGCGCCGCACGGGCTGCGCGCCAAGGTGCTCATCGGCGGCACCATCGGCGACCACAAGGGGGTGGCGTTCCCGCAGTCGGAGCTGCGGATGCCGGCGATCACCGACAAGGACCGCCGCGACCTCACCTTCGGCCGCGAGCTGGGCGTCGACATGGTGGCGGCGTCCTTCGTGCGCTCGGCCGCCGACGTGCGCCTCGTCGCCGAGCTGGCAGGCGACGAGACGCCGATCGTGGCGAAGATCGAGCTCGCCGCCGGCTACCAGAACCTCGACGGCATCCTCGACGTGGCGCCGGCGATCATGGTCGCCCGCGGCGACCTCGGCGTGCAGCTGCCGCTGGAGCGGATCCCGCTCATCCAGCTCGACATCCTGTCGCGCACCAACGCCGCGGGGCGGATCGTCATCACCGCCACCGAGATGCTGGAGTCGATGACGCGCGCCACCCGGCCCACCCGTGCCGAGGTCACCGACGTGGCGAGCGCCGTGCTCGCCGGCACCGACGCGGTGATGCTCTCCGCCGAGACCGCCACCGGCGACCACCCGGTGCGCACCGTCGAGGTGATGGACATCATCTGCCGCGAGATCGAGGGGAGCCTCGGCCCCCCCGCGATAGGCCACGAGCTGCTGCGCGACGGCGACGAGCGCTTCCCGTCGGCGACGGCGAAGGCGGCGGTCGAGGCGGCCTCGGCGCTCGGCATCGACACCATCGTCGCCTTCACCGAGAGCGGCAACAGCGCCCGCCTGCTGTCGAAGTACCGGCCGCAGGCGCGCATCATCGCCTTCACCCCCGAGCCGCGCACCCTGGCGCGGATGGCGCTCTACTGGGGCGTGCGGCCGCTGCCCTTCCAGCGCCTCGACTCGACCGACCAGATGATCGTCTACGCCGAGCGCAAGGTCCTCGAGCTGGGGATCTGCCGGCCCGGCGACGGGGTGGTGATCATCGCCGGCGTGCCGCCCAACGAGCGGGCGTCGACGAACCTGATGAAGCTGCACCGGGTTCGCGGCTGATCCGGAGGGGGTCGCGCTCGCCGCCCGCCTGCGGAAGCTAGGCCGCGAGTCGACGGCGGGCGATGGCGGCGCCGGGCGGTGTGATGCGGGGGTCTTCCCGCGATCGGCCTCGCCCGGCTAGTATCTCTCTCCTTGCAACCTTGCGATGACGGGTTCGCTGCGGCGCTGCAGCCGCGACCCGCGGTAGCCGTGGGCTCGGGGCCGGCTGCCGGTGCCGGCGGCCTGCGGATGAGCTTCGTCAACGGCGAGCCACCCTCCTCGCCGCCGCTCGTCGCGGTGACGCACGGCAGCGGCGGGACGGCGCCCGCCGGCACCGCGCTCGCGGTGCAAGTGCCGCTGCCGCAGCTCGACGGCGAGCCGCAGTCCGAGGCGTGGCACGCCGACGGCGAGGTGAGCATCGGCACCAGCAGCAGCGTGCGCTGGGCGGCGGCCGGCGCCGTCCTCGCCGGCGCCCTGACGTTGCCGGCGATCGACGGCGTGGCGCTCGAGGCCGCCGCCTGCTTCGCTTATCGCGAGGTGCTGGCGGTCTGCGCCGCGCTCGGCTTCCCGCACCTGCTGCGGCTGTGGAACGTGGTGCCGGCGATCAACCGCGTCGACGACGGGCTGGAGCGCTACCGCAGCTTTTGCCGCGGCCGCGCCGAGGCGTTCGAGGCTCACCACGGGCCGCTCTTCCAGTCGCAGCTGTGTGCCTCGAGCGCGGTGGGGAGCGCGGAAGGCGACCTCTTCGTCTGGTTCCTCGCCAGCCACGAGCGCGGGCTGCCGCGCGAGAACCCGCGGCAGGTGAGCGCCTATTCGTATCCGCCCTGCTACGGACCGCGCAGCCCCTCCTTCGCGCGCGCCACGCGGTGCCCGGCCGCAGCAGGCGGCGCGCTGCTGCTGTCGGGCACGGCGAGCATCGTCGGCCACCGCAGCGTCCACCACGGCGACGTCGCCCGCCAGGTGGAGGAGACGCTCGACAACCTCGAAGAGCTGCTGCCCGCCGAGCGGGCATCGCAGTTCCAGGCGCTCAAGGTCTACGTGCGCAGGACCGCGGACCTGCCCACGGTGCGAGCGGCGATCGCGGCACGCCTGGGCGCCGCGCTGCCCGTCCTCTACCTGCAGGCGGACGTCTGCCGGGAAGAGCTGCTGGTCGAGATCGAAGGCGTCGCCTAGGCTCGACGCCGCAGCACGAAGAAGCCGGCGAGCGCCAGCAGGCCCATCAGGGCCAGCGAGGCCCCTTCGCCGAGCGTCGGAATGCCCTGACTGCCGAGAATGCGGGTGCCGAAGTCGATCGGCGACGACAGCGCGCCAGCCTTGGCGACGAAGTCGAACGGATCGCGGCTCGTCTGCTCCCATCCCGGCCGCGGCAGCAGCCGGACGCGGTAGCGATGGCCGGGGATCAGCTCGACGAAGCCGGCGGCGAAGCCGCAGCCGGCGTCGCGAGGACATAGGCAAGCAGCGCCGCCGGGGCGAGCACCGGCATCATCAGCCACAGTCCCTGCAGCGGCAGCGGCAGGCCGGCCAGCGAGGTGGCGCCGGCCGCGCCCTGGATGGCGACGATGCCGATCGCCACCGCTGCGATCTCGAGAACGGCGGCGCGTCGGCGCGCACCAGCGAGCTGTCGCCGCTCGAGCGCGCGCGCGAGCGCGGCGAGCTGCACCGGCAGGGTCAGCAGCAACGTGTGCGCCCACACGACGGGAAGCGCCAGCGGCGAGACGCTGCTGGCGACGAGCAACAGCCGCGTACGGTCGGGCGGCTGCCGCCAGCAGAGTACGACCACCGCGCCGGCGACGAGGGCGAACACGAGAGGCGCCGGCAGCTCGATCCCGAAGCAGTGGAGGACGCGCGCCAGCGCCACGTTGCCCGGGATGTCCGGCCGGCCCTGCGCGCGGCCGAGCAGGTCGGGCAGGTAGTGCGCGCCGAGCGCCAGCACCAACGCACCGCCGACCGCGAGCGCCAGCCAGCCGGCGCGGCGCGCGCGCCGCAGCTCGACGCCTTCCGCGCGCAGCGCCGCCAACACCACCGTCGCCGCGGCCGCGAGCGGCTTCAATGCCAGCCCGAATCCGAGCAAGCCGCCGGCGACGAGCGGACGCCACGTTGCGATCCACAGCCCGAGCAGCGAAAGCCCGACGATGAGCGGCGACACGTTGCCGTACTCGGCTGCCAGCGCGAACCCCGGCGCCAGCAGCACGACGAGCGCCGCCGCGAGCAGCCGCCGCCGATGGCTCCACGGCGTCACCAGCGCCGCGATCCAAGCCGACGCGACGAGGCCCAGCAGGTCGAGGCCGCGCACCAGCCGCGCCAGCGGCAGCGGCGGCAGCAGCTCGAGCGCCCACGCCCCCAGCACCGCGAACGACGGCGGGTAGAGGAAGCGCGGCTCGACGTAGGGCGACTTGCCCTCCCGCACCAGCGTCAGCTCGTGCAGGTAGTCGAGCTCGTCGTAGTGCAGCTGGTCCCACGCGAGGTCGGGCCACCAGCGCACGAGCCCGAGCAGGAACAGCAGCGCCACGGCGCCGGCGTGGCGGCGGAAAGCGGACGACATCGGCGTCTTCACAGCATAACGATTGACATAAGTCTCCAGCCGTCGCAGGATGTGCGGCACACCGACAATTCGGGGAGTGGTTCGACCAACGTCGAAGGGGGATTCTCGATGAGGAACCTGTGTCGCCGCCTAGCAGTCGCCCTCTGCCTCGCTACCGTCCTTTCCGTTTCCGCCGCCGCCGACGAGATCTGGATCGCCCCCGGCGAGAAGGCGGACGTCGTCCACGGCGACTGGGGCGTCACGTCGGTCGGCGAGGCGCACTTCACCTTCGCCGTGCCGGACTCGCTCGACAGCTTCACCGGCGCTCAGGTGATGGTGATCGGCAGGAAGAACAAGACCATCACCTACGACCTGCACCTGTCGGTCTCGCAGGACGGCTCGAGCCACAACGTCTCCCCCGCCGACGCTACCGGCTTGTCGGCCACGATCAGCACCGACAAGCTCAGCGCCCTCGACGCCAGCTCGGTGTTCTCCACTCTCATCGGCGGCACCGATGTCGTCGGCCTCCACTTCGAGGCCTCGTCGCAGACGGACCTCAGGGTGATCGGCCTGCGCGTCCAGTACACGCGCGTCCCCGATCAGGCCGGCCTCACCTGCGATGCGGGTGAGTTCCTGGTCGGCTTCGACGCGGCGGGCGCGCCCATCTGCGACAACCGCAGCCGGCTGCTCGCCAACCTCGCCTGCGAGACGAGGGCGAGTTCGTGAAGGGCTTCGACGCCGAACGGCGACCTCGTCTGCGACGAGCTCGGCACCGGCGGCGGCGGCGGCGGCCCCGGGGACGGCACCGAGGAACTGATCGTCATCAACGACGTCGAGCAGGCGGAAGGCAACAGCGGCCCGACGCCGATGGTCTTCAGCGTCTCGCTGAACGAGCCGAGCGCGACGACGGTGACCGTTGCTTGGGCCACCCGCGCCGGCACCGCCGCGCCGGGAAGCGACTTCGTCGCCGCGAGCGGGACCGTCACCTTCGACCCGGGAGACGTCAATGAGCCGGTCCTCATCAACATCGTCGGCGACACCACGGTCGAGGACGCTGAGGAGTTCTTCGTCGACTTGAGCGGTGCGGTTGGCGCCACCATCAGCGACGGTGAGGGGCGCGGCCGCATCGTCGACGACGACAGCGACGGCCGCGACGAGTAGCAGCTGATTCGGCCGGGCGCGGCGAGCGGCGACGCTCGCCACGCTCGCGTTCAGCCGTGCGCCGAGCCGGTGCTACGATGCGCCGACTATGACAGGCACGGTTGCCCGTCGCGAAGACGCGCCGGGCCGGGGGCGCAGGCTGGCGGTGGTGGGCGCAGGGAAGATGGGCAGCACCCTGCTCAAGGCGCTGCTCGACTCGCACGCCCTCGCCGCCGGCGAAGTGGTAGCGACGGTCAAGCATGCGCCGGCCGCCGCCGAGCTCGGCGAGCGGCTCGGCATCGCGACCGCGACCGACAACCGCGCCGCCGTCGAGGGCGCCGAGGTGGTGCTCCTCGCCGTCAAGCCGCAGGCGCTCGCCGAGGTGCTCGCCGAGCTCGCGCCGGTGCTCGCGCCCGGCCAGCTCGTCGTCTCCATCGTCGCCTCGGCGACGACGGCGTACATCGAAGAGCGTCTGCCGCTGCCGCTGCCGGTCGTGCGCTCGATGCCCAACACGCCGGCGCTCATCGGCGAGGGAATGACGGCGCTCTGCGGCGGACGACACGCCACGGCGGAGCATCTCCAGCGCGCCGAAGCGCTCTTCCGCGCGGTGGGCCGTACGCGAGTGCTCGACGAGAAGCACATGGACGCGGTGACGGCGCTGTCGGCGAGCGGCCCGGCGTTCATCTACGTCGTGCTCGAGTCGCTCGCCGAGGGCGGCGTCAAGGTCGGCCTGCCGCGGAATACCGCCACCGAGCTGGCGGCGCAGATGTGCCTCGGCGCCGCCAAGATGGTGCTCGAGACGGGCGAGCACCCGGCGCTGCTGAAGGACGCGGTGACGACGCCGGCGGGCTGCACGATCGACGGCCTGCTGCGCCTCGAGGAGGGCGGCCTGCGGGTGACGCTCATCAAGGCGGTTGTGGAGTCGACGCGGCGCGCCGGGCAGCTGGTGGCGGGAGGCTAGGAGACGTGCCATTGCGAGGCCGCGGAGCGGCCGCGGCAATCTCGACGTCGAGATTGCTTCGTCGCTTGCGCTCCTCGCAATGACGAATCGCGGCGACTTCACCGCGCAAGCGAACGCCTACTCGCGCGCCCGTCCCGGCTACCCGCAGGAGCTCGTCGATCGTGTCGTTGCGGCCGCCGGCGTGCAGCCCGGCGACGCGGTCGCCGACCTCGGCGCCGGCACCGGCATCTTCACCGCGCTGCTCGCGGCGCGCGGCTTAAGTGTTTCGGCCGTCGAGCCCAACGCGGCGATGCGCGCGCAGGCGCCCGAGATCCCTGGCGTCGCGTGGATCGACGGCAGCTTCGAGACCACCGGCCTCGACGACGCGAGCCAGCGTTGGGTGGTGGCGGCGCAGGCCTTCCACTGGGCCGACCCGCCGCGGGCGCTGCCCGAGATGCACCGTGTGCTCGCTGCAGGCGGCGCCTTCACCGTGCTGTGGAACGACCGCGACGTCGAGCGCTCGCCGCTGCTGCAGCGCACGCGCGCGATCATCGAGACGCGAGTGCCCGGCTTCGACGAGGGCTACCGCGCCCGCGACTGGGCGGCGGTGCTCGTCGACGGCGGCTGGTTCGAGGCCCCCGAGCGCATCGAAGTGCGTCACGAAGTGCCGATGAGCCGCGAGCGCTTCCTCGACCTCTGGCGCAGCCACAACGTGCTCGCCTCGACGGCGGGACCCGAAGGCGTTGCCTGGGTGCTCGCCGAAGTGGAGCCGCTGCTTCCCGTCGAAGGCGAGGTGGCGGTGCCCTACGTCTGCCGCGCCTGGACGGTGCGGCGCGCTGGGCGCTGAACGAGACGGCGGGCACGGAGCCCGCCGCGCGCTGAGGGCCGGCGCCGCGGCGCGCGAACGCCGCGGGCCGCCCTCGAAACCGATGTCCTACCGCCGCAGCTCGCGGCCGGTGTCGGTGACCGTCGTGTCGATCGGCACCTCTTCGATGCCGAGCATCTCCTGGAAGAGGTTGCGGTAGCAGACGACTGCCTGCCGCAGCTCCTCCGTCGATACCTCGCCGCGACGGCTGCGCTCCGCGATCTGGCGCGCGAGACGGTAGTCGGGTACCAGCTGCGCGTGATCGACGGAGGCGTCGGCGACCCGCTGATCGAAGTTGCCGCCCGGGTAGCCGCGCGCCACCATGACGGCGGTGATCAGCTTGTCTGCCGCCTCGACGGCCTCCGCGGGCCGATCGACGAAGTCGACCTGCAAGGCGCGCCAGCGGCGGCCGAAGTCGCGCCGCTCCTCGGGATCGAGGTCGCGCAGCGTCAGCTTCTCGACGCGGTGACGGCGACGCTCGAGCTCGCGCTCGGCGGCGCTGCGCTTGCCGGCGTCCTCCAACGTACGGTCGTACTCCGGTCCGAACTGGTCGCGCAGCCGGCGGCTGCGGCGCGAGCGCCAGAGCGCGAACGCGACGACCAGCACCAGCGCGACCGCGAGCACAGCGATGATGATGTAGGTCGATTCTGGCATGGCGTTCTCCTTTCTTGTGGCTTGCGCTCGACTTACGGCAACTGCCGTGCCACGCCGCGCGCCGACGCATGATGCGGCACGCCGCGCGTCGTGGCACTTCGATTGCTCGTTCGCACGCGGGCTCCGGAGTGAAGCCACGCCCGCCGTGGGCGTGGCGCCCTCACTTGCAAACCCGCGGGGAAAGGAGTGCAACGCATGCAGCTACTCAAACCAGAATTCCACAATCTCGAGGACCTGTTCTGGGACCAGGTCAAGGACATCTACGACGCCGAGCAGCGGCTCACCGACGCGCTGCCGAAGATGGCGGACGCGGCCAACGATCCGCAGCTGAAGAGCGCGTTCCGCGAGCACCTCGAGCAGACGCGCCACCACGTCGAGCGCTTGGAGCAGATCTTCCGTGGCGCCGGCAAGGACCCCGAGCGCGAGAGCTGCGACGGCATCAAGGGGCTGCTCAAGGAAGGCGAGCTGATGATCGGCGCCAAGGGCGACGCCGACACCTGCGACGCCGGCCTCATCGCCGCCGCGCAGCGCGTCGAGCACTACGAGATCGCCGTCTACGGCACCATCCGCACCTACGCCGAGTCGCTCGGCCGCAACGACTTCGTCGACCTCCTCCAGCGCACGCTGGACGAGGAGGGCGAGGCGGACAAGAAGCTCACGCGCATCGCGGAGAGCAAGATCAATCCGCAGGCCGCGCGTCACTGACGCCGAGCCCTGACGGCTGCCCGGCCCCTGCCCCCGATCGGCTCATGCGGGCTCGCAATGGCGAGCCCGCTGCCGTGTGGGACGGGGCGTTGTGGGTTGATTCCGCGGCCGCCGACAGCGGCGGCCGCTCCACGGCTCGCCTCTCGGCTCGCCCTTAGTTCAGACGGCGGCGGACGCCTCCGCCTGGGGACCGATCAGGCGCTCGAGGATGCGCCGATGCTCGGGCTCGAGGGCGAGGAACTCGACGCCCACCTCGAAGCCGTTGCCGTCGGCGGCTTCGCGCTGGTAGACGACGCGAGCGAGCGTCTTGATTGCCTCGGGCCGCACCGCGATCATCAGCTCGACGATGGCGCCGGGCTGCAGCGGCTCTGGGTAGTGGAAGCCGCAGCCGCCCAGTCCAACGGACTTGGTGCGCGCGAAGCGGTCGACCTCTTCGCCGTCCACCTGCGCGACGAGCACGGTATTGGCAGACGGGATGCGCGGGAAGCGGCGGTGCGTTTCCATCGGGTGGCCGGGGAGGGCGCCATTTTGCCAGAAACGGGCCGGTCACGCGCATGCGTGCCGGCCCGTATTGGGTCGCAGCGACGATGGAGAAGCGAGGCAGGCGTCAGCGCGCCGGCTGCGGTTGCTGGCGGATCGCTTCGAGCTGGATGTCGACCTCGACGTCGTCGCCGAGCAGGTAGCCGCCGCCGTCGAGCGACTTGTTCCACTCGATGCCGTAGTCCTTGCGGTTGAGCGTCAGCTTGGTAGCGAAGCCGGCGCGGGTGTTGCCCCACGGGTCCTTGCTGGTGCCGAGCAGCTCGACCGGCAGCGTCACCTCGCGCGCCACGCCGCGCATCGTCAGCGTGCCGGCGACGGCGAAGCGGTTGGGCGCCAGCACCACCACCTTCTTGCTGGCGAAGGTGATCTGCGGGTGCTGGGCGACGTCGAAGAAGTCGGGGTTGCGCAGGTGCTCGTCGCGCTTGGTGTTGTCGGTGTCGATGCTCTTGGCGTCGATCGAGAACTGCACCGAGCCCTGCTCGGGGCGCTGCGGGTCGAGCAGCACGGTGCCCTGATAGACCTCGAACTGGCCGCGTACGTTGGTGAGCAGGTGCCGCACCTGGAAGCTCACCGTCGAGTGGTCCTTGTCGATCGCCCAGGTCTCGGTGGCGGCACCGGCGGGCGCGCCGGCCGCGACGCCGATGGCGATGGCGGCGGCGGCGAGGAGGGAGGCAAGGGTCTTGCGCATAAGCGGATCTCCTGTTCCTTGATTGCGTTGTGGTTGACTGATCATCCTTCTGCCGAAAAAAGGGTCAGGCCTCCTGCGCTGCGGCCGGGCAGGCTTCGCCGCTGCAGCCGTGGCGGAGTCGTTCGAGCAGCGCGAGGAGCGTGTCGACCTCGGCGGCCGAGAGGTCGGCGAACATTTCCTCGGCCGCCTGGGCGACCGGCGCCTCGAGCTCGGCGAGGAGCGCCAGGCCGCGGTCGGCGATCCAGCAGAGCACCTGCCGGCGGTCGTGCGGGCAGCGCTCGCGACGCACCAGGCCCTTGGCCTCGAGGCGGTCGAGCAGCCGCGTGATCCCCGGCGTCTGCTCGATCATGCGCGACGCGATCTCCAGCGTCGGCATCCCTTCGACGCCGGCGCCGCGCAGGATGCGCAGCACGTTGTACTGCTGCGGCGTCACCTCCGAGGCCTCGATCGAGCGCGCCAGCTGCCGCCGCACCACCTCGGTCGTGCGCAGGAGGCTCACCAGGGCCTCGTCGGCGCGCGAGGGGAAGGGGCGCGTCTGGCGGAGCTCGTCGAGGATGCGGGGGCGGCGGGCCATCGAGACGAGACTTTACACGCCAATGATTGACGTGTCAAGCATCTTCGAAGATCTGCCGCAGGTGGTGCCGGATATGCCCCACGTAGTCACGCGCGATGTGGCCGAGGGTGACCTGCGCATAGGTCCCGATCGAGCAGGGCACCTCGGATTTGTCGGCCGGCACGTTGGCGAGCACGTGCGCCAGGTGCCGGTTGTACGCGACCCAGAGCCCGACGATCTCGTTCCACGGCCGGCTGTCGTAGCGCTGCGACGCCACCCAGTGCTCCTGCGCGTACCCCGGCAGCACGAGCGCCTCGACCTCCTGCCCGCGCACGAACCGCTGGTGGTTGTTGGCGGCGGAGTCGATCAAATGCCCGAGCACCTGCTTGCGCGACCACTTGCCGCCCGCGCGTGAAGCAGCGGCTTGCTCTTCGTCGTAGGCGCGAAGCCGCGGCTCGGCGCCGTCGATCTCGGCGACGAGCTTGGCGGCGGTCTGCGGGAAGGTGTCGTTCGCCTCGCTGGCGTCGAAGTACTGCATGGAGTCTCCTCTCGTTGCGCTGGAATCGCGGCGAGTCTACTCGCCGCCACGCCGCGTCTATGCTGTCGGCGTGGAAGCGCCGCGACGCACCATCCGCGCCGACCGCGGCGACGCAGGCGAGCGGCTCGATCGCGTGTTGGTGCGCCATCTCGCCGACCTCGCGTTGCCGCGGGTGGAGGTGGCGCGCTGGATCCGCGGCGGGCGTGTCGAGGTCAACGGCGACGGCGCGCCCAAGCCGGCGATGAAGCTGGTGAAGGGCGACCTCGTGCGCGTCACGTTGCCGCCGCCGCCGGCCGACGCGCCGCCGCTCGTCGCGCAGGAGCTGCCGCTGGTCGTGGTGTGGGAGGACACCCACCTACTCGCGCTCGACAAGCCGCCCGGCCTCGTCGTCCATCCGACGTGGGGTCATCGCGACGGCACGCTGCTCAACGGTTTGCTCTGGCGCGCGCGCGACTGGGACGCCGAGCGCGAACGGCCGCGGCTGGTGCACCGGCTCGACAAGGACACGTCGGGGCTGCTGCTCGTCACCAAGACGCGCGCCGCGCACGCCGGGCTGGCGCGCGCCTTCCAGCGGCGGCAGGTGCGCAAGGAGTACCTCGCCGTCGTCCACGGCAGCCCGTCCGCCGACCACGGCCGCATCGCGCTGCCCATCTCACGCGACATCACGGACCCGAAGCGCCGCGTCGCCGGCGCCGCCGACGGCCGGCCCGCGGTCACGTCATGGGAGGTGGTCGCCGAAGGCGCCAGCGCCGGCGAGCGCTTCGCGCTGCTGCGCTGCCGGCCGGAGACGGGGCGCACGCACCAGATCCGCGTTCACCTCGCCGCCATCGGCTGCCCGATCGTGGGCGATCCGCTCTATGGCTCCGCGGACGGGCTCCATCCGCGGCAGGCGCTCCACGCGGCGCGGCTCGCCTTCGCTCATCCGGTCAGCGGCGAGCCGGTCGCGCTCGAGGCCACGCTGCCGGCCGACCTCCGTGGCCTGCTCGATCGGCTGAGCGTCACGATCGCCGGCTAGCGCCGCCGGACGCGTCGCTCACTCCACCCATAGCAGCGCGTGGTCGACGTCGACGCTGGCGAACTTCCTCGCAAAGCCGCGCACTTCGGGCCGCACGAAGCAGTGGCTCTGCTCGTGGAAGAGCGGCAGCAGCAGCGCTCGCTCGGCGAGCCGCCGCTCGACGGCCAAATACAAGTCGTGGCGAACCTCGGGCGAGGTCTCGCGCCGCCCCTGCTCGATCAAGCGGTCGATCTCCGTATCGCCGAGGAAGTGGCCGAGCAACCCGTCGTGCGAGTGGAGCAGGTGGTAGAGGAAGGTGTCGGCGTCGGGATAATCGGCCACCCAGCGCGCCAGGAACAAGTCGACGCGCGTCGTCGCGAGGAGCTCGCGGTAGCTCGACTTGAGCTCGATGACGTTGACCGCGAAGCCGCGCCCTTGCAGCGCTGACAGCAGCGCGCTCGTCAGCTCCGGGTAGAGCTCGTTGTAGGCCGTTTGCAGCAGCACGGTGAGCTGGCGGTCGCCGCTCGTCGCGATCCCGCCGCGCGGCGCCGGCGTCGCCGCCGGCTTGTACTGGCCGCGATAGCCCAGCAGCCCGGGCGGCACCAGCCCGCGCGCCGGCACGCCAAGCCGGCCGATGTGGCGCTGCACGAGGCCGGTGACGTCGAGCGACGCCAGCAGCTCGTGCCGCAGCGCCTCGTCGGCGAGCGGGCCCTGGTGCGCGTTGAGCACCAAGTAGTAGGTCGACAGCGTCGGGATCTCGTGGTGCTGCGCCTGCAACCGCGGGTCGCGGCGCAGCTCTTCGACCTCGGCGAGCGGCAGCTGCGTCACCAGCGACAGCTCGCCGGCGCGCAGCGCCGCCGCCATCTCCGCCGGCGACCAGCCGAAGCTGAACACGAGGCGCTGGCTGCGCGGCAGCCCCGGCCGCCAGTAGCCCGGGTTGGCCTCGAGCTCGAGCCGTGCGCCCGGCGCGAAGTGGGTGACGCGGAACGGCCCGGTGCCGACGACGCCGTTGGACCAGTTGCTCTCGAAGGCGTCCGCTCCTTCCGGCACGATCGCCGTCGACGGATGGGCGAGGAGCGCCGGGAAGACCGACACCGCCTTCTCGAGCTCCACCGACACCTCGTGCTCGGACTCGACGCGTAGTCCCTCGAGCTCGCCCTGCCCGTCCTCGAGCAACTGCCGCGCGCCGACGATCGACGACAGCAGCCAGCGGTTCTCGTTGGCGCGGCTCTTCAACATGCGCATGAAGGACCAGCGCACGTCGCGGGCGGTGAGCGGCCGGCCGTCGTGGAAGCGCACGTCCTCGCGCAGGCGGAAGCGGAAGCGGCGCCCCTGGTCCAGCGCCTCGACGCGCGCGGCGAGGAACGGAGCGATCTGCGCCGCTTCGTTCTCGCGCGTCAGCGTCTCGAACACCGTGGGGATGACGTTCGCCTGCCAGGTGAAGATCGTCTGCGCCGGGTCGAGCGTCTGCATGCGCCCCGAGCTGGGGATGCGCAGCGCGCCGCGCCGGCCGCGCCGCGCCACCTGCCGCGCCGGCGGCTCGCCCACCGCCAGCTCGGCGTAGCCGACGAAGGGCAGCGTGCCGCGCAGCACCACGTGCCGCAGCCGCGGGCCGGCGATGCGGCAGTCGAGGTCGTGGAAGAGCGGCACTACCCGCGCCTCCTCGGCGAGCGTCCCTTCGAGGCGGCGGTAGAGGCGTTCGCGCGCCGCCGGCTCGGCCTCGGCGCGGGCGCGCTCCATCGCCTCGTCGTGCGCAGCGCCCGGCATCCAGGCCCGGAAGTAGCCGGCGCGCGAGTGGAAGAGCTCGCTCACGAAGCTGTCGGGGTCGTCGTAGTTGGCGATCCAGCGGCCGAGCAGCAAGTCGAGCGGCCTGCCGTCCGGCCCCACCGCGTGGTGGATCGCCTGCTGATAGTCGGCGAGGGTGCGCGTCACCACCTCGACGTCGACGCCGAGCTCGTTCCACGCGAGGAGGAAGGCCGCCGTCACCGCCGCATAGCGGTCCTGCAGCACCGGGTGCACGGCCGCGCGCAGGTGGAGCGGCCGGCGCAGTCCCGACGTCAGCAGCAGCCCCTCGGCCTCCTCGCGCGCCAGCGGCGGGCGGCGGACGCTGGAGTCGTGGCCGAGCACGCCGGGCGGCAGCACGCCGGTCGCCGGCTGCGCCAAGCGGCCGAGCGCCGCGTGCACGAAGTCGTGGAGGCGCAGCACGCCGCCGAGCGCGCGCCGGGCGCCGCGGCTGGTGCCGAGCGTGCCGGCGCTCGAGAAGAGCAGGAAGTAGAGGCTACGCCGCGGCGACTCGAGCAGCATGAGGCCGAGGTGGCGGTCGCGCGCCGCCTCCTCGATCGCCTCGGGCTCGAGCCCATGCGCGAGGTCGAGGCTGCCGTCGCGCACCCCCTGCGCCAGCGCCGCCGCCGAGATGCCGCCGCGGAACTCCACCGCGTCGACGCGCGGCGCGTTGCGCCAGTGCTTCTCCCAGCGCTCGACGACGATGCGGTCCGCGGCGTAGCTCGCGAGCTTGAACGGCCCGGTACCGGCAAGTGGCGCGTCGTCGCCGTCCGCGGCCTCGCCCGGAACGGCGATCGCCGTGCGCAGGTCGGTGAGCATGGCGGGGAAGATCGCCAGCGGCTCGACGAGCTCGAGCCGCAGCTCGCGCTCGCCGGTGACGGCGATCGTCGGCGATCCCTCGCGGCCGCCGCGCACGGCCGCGATCGCCGCCGGCGGGTCCTGCCGCGCCACCTCGGCGGTGCGCAGCAACGACTCGCGCACGCGCTCTGCCGTGAGCGGCCGCCCGTCGTGCAGCACGACGTTCGGCCGCAGCGTGATCGCGTAGGCCTGTCCGCCGTCGAGCGCTTCCCAGCGCTCGGCGAGCAGCGGTAGCAGGATGCCGCGCGCGTCGGTGGTGACGAGCGTCTCGTAGACGGTGGCCAGCACCTCGGCCTCTTCCACCGTGCTCGCCCGCGCCGGATCCGACGCGTGCAGGCCGAGCGGCATCCCCACCCGCGCCGTCCCGCCGCGCGGCAGGTCGGCGGCGGAGACGTGCTCGGGCTCGAGGCTCTCGAGCTCGCCGAGGTACTCGGTCGCCTGCGCCTGCCGGCCGGCGAGGTTGGCGACGGTGGCGCCGAGGGTGAGCAGGCGCTGCAGCTCGTCGCGGTCGCCGGCGGCGCGTGCCGCCGCCACCCCTTCCTCGACCCAGCGCTGGGTGTCGGCGATGCGCCGCCCCTCCCACGCCGTCGCCGCCGCCAACGAAATGAGCTCGAGGCGCTGTCGCGCGTCGTCGCCGCTCTTCTGCAGCGCCAGCTCGAGCTCGGCGAGCGCAGCCTGCACGTCGCCAGCCTGGCGATGCGCCGCGGCGAGCAATCGCCGCGCATCGGCCTCGACTCCCGCCGCGCCCTCGAATCCCTCGTCGCGCAAGAACTCGAGCACCGTGCGCAGCGTGCGCGTCGCGTCGTCGGGGCTGAAGGTCTCGAGCTGGAAGCGCGCCGCGGCGAGGCCGTACTCGACGCACTTCTCGGCGAGGTCGCCCTGCTCGCAGTGAAAGAAGAGCTGCGGCACGACGCGCTCGAGCCGCCCCGCCCAGCGCCGCTCGAGGTGCGCCGCGACGCGCTGGTGGAGCGAGCGCCGGCGCCGCCGCGGGATCGCCGCATACAAGACGTCGCGCAGCACGCCGGAGGAGAACGACAAGCGATCCGTGCGCGAAGAGCGGTCCTCCTCGAGCAACCCCTCGGCGATCAGCCGGTCGAGCTGCGCCTCGATGGCGGCGCGGTCCTCGACCAGCGCCTCGAGGTCGCGCAGCTCGAAGCCGCGGCCGAGCACCGAAGCCAACGTCAGCAGCTCGCGTTGCTCCTCGGGCAGCCGCATGAGTCGCCGCTCGACCGCCTGCTGCACGGTCGCCGGCAGCGCCGCGGGCGTCAACGCGCCGGCTCCCGACAGGTGCCAGCTTCCTGAAGCATCGCGCGCCATGCCGCCCGACTCGACGAGCGAGCGCAGCAGCTCGAGGAGGAAGAGCGGGTTCCCCTCGCTCGCCGAGTAGAGCCGCGCGGCGAGCCGCGGCTCGATCGGGGCGCCGCCCAGCGACTCGTTCGCTAGGTACTCGCAGTCGGCGGCGCCGAGCGGCGCCAGCACGAGGTGGGCGCTGCGCGGCTCGCTCTGCAGGTCGGCGAGCAGCGAACGCAGCGGGTGCCGCCGGTCGATGTCGCTGGTGCGGTAGGTGGCGACGACGAGGAGCGGCGTCGCAGCGAGACGCAGCAGCAGATAGCGCAGCGCCTCCACCGACACGTCGGCATCGTGCATGTGCTCGAGCAGCACGACGAGCGGCTTGCCGCCGGCGCAACGCGCCAGCGTCTTCGCCAGCAGCTCGAAGAGGTAAGTGCGGTCGTCCGCGCCGCGCCCCGCGGTAGGCCCACTCGACGGCTCGCTCGCTGCCGCGCGCAGCGCCGGCACTTCCGAGAGCACGGGGAAGAACGCCAGCAAATCGGACGCGAGGTCGCGGAAGTCGGCCACCTCGCCGCCGTCGTGGGCGCGGAAGTAGTGGCGGATGACCTCGGTGAAGCCGTGGAAGGGGAGCGCGCGGTCGTGCTCGGCGAAGCGGCCGTGCAGCACCGGCAGGTCGCGCGACCGCGCCAGACGTTCGAGCTCTTCCAGAAGCCGGCTCTTGCCCATCCCCGCCTCGCCGCCGATAGCGACGAAGTGGCACTCGCCGGCGGTCATCGCCAGCAGGTGGCGCTGCAGCTCGGCGAGCTCGCGGGTGCGGCCGACGAGCGGCGGGCCTGTAGTCCGCACCGGCGCGAAGGCGAGCGTCGACACCATGTCGCCGACGCGGCCGCCGCTGTGCTTGGCGTAACGCAGCTGGCGCAGCACGTCGGCGACCTCGCCGGCGCGCGCCGGCCGCTCGTCGCGGCGCTTGGCGAGGCAGGCGAGGAGGAGGTTCTCGAGCGCCGGCGGCACGGTGACGCCGCGCTCGGAGAGCGGCTGCGGCAGCTCGTTGGCGATGCGGTAGAGGAGCGAGTAGGGGATGCCGGAGAACGGCGCCTCGCCGGCCAGGCACTCGTAGAGCACGATGCCGAGCGCGTAGACGTCGGCGCGGCCGTCGATGTCGCCGCCCTGGAGCTGCTCGGGCGCGAGGTAGGCGGGAGTGCCGATGAGGCCGCCCGTCTGCGTCAGCCGGTCGCTGGCGGCGGTCAGCGCGAGGCCGAAGTCCATCACCCGCACGCGCAGGCCGCCTTCGCCGCCGGTGACCATCACGTTCTCGGGCTTGACGTCGCGGTGCACGACGCCGCGCGCGTGGCTGTACTCGAGCGCCTCGGCGGTCTGGATGCCGATCTCGAGCACCTCCTCGAGCGGCCGCGGGCCGTGGGCGAGGAGGGCGCGCAGCGAGCGTCCCTCGACGACCGGCATGACCAGGAAGAGCGAGCCGTCGTGGTCGCCGAAGTCGTGGATGGCGATGATGGCCGGGTGGTCGAGGCGGGCGACGAGCTGCGCCTCGCGCTGGAAGCGCTCGCGGGTGGCGGGGCCGACGAGCTGCGGCGGCACCAGCTTGACCGCGACGTCGCGCGACAGCACCGAGTCGCGCGCGCGATAGACGACACCCATCCCGCCGCGCCCCAGCTCGCTCACCACGGTGTAGCGGCCGGCCAGGTTGACCCCGATCATGGGATGGATGGCATTGTAGGTCATGGCTGCGCGAGGCTTCGCCAGCCAGGAGTACGGAGCACGGGGCGCCGTCGGATGACGTGAACGGGGCTGCCGACCGCGGTCAGTGATCTGTTTCGTGGCGAGCTCGTGCCAACAGGCTGAGGTCGGCGCCGGGCGGCTCGTGCGGGGACGCAACGGCTGCCGCGTTGGTCGCATCGCGCGGTCCTAGCGGTGGGCGCGGTGCGACTGAAACGCTCGGCGTGCTACCTTGCTCCGCCCATGAGCCATCTCTCGCCCCCTCGCCGCAGCGCTGACCAAGCGGTCCTCGACTCTTTCCGCGGCCAGGTCGCACCGGTCGCGGTGTCCGGCAGCTATCGCGTCGGCCTCCTCCTCGTCGCCGCGCTGATGGTGCTGCTGCCGATCGTCTACCTGGCGCTCATCGCCGGCGCCGGGTGGGGCGTCTGGTGGCACGCCACCGAGCACGCCGGGATCCTGCGCACGATGAGCTCGAAGAAGGCGGCGTTCCTGGTCTACTTCGGACCGCTCTTCGCCGGCACGGTGCTCGTCTTCTTCATGATCAAGCCGCTCTTCGCGCCGCGCGCCAAGAAGCCGCCGGTGCGTTCGCTGCGGAGCGAGGACGAGCCGCTGCTCTTCGGCTTCGTCGATCGCGTGGCGGCGGCGGTCGGCGCGCCCGCGCCGCGGCGCATCGACGTCGACTGCGAGGTCAACGCCTCGGCGTCGTTCCGCCGCGGCCTCTTCAGCATGGCGGGCAACGACCTCGTGCTCACCATCGGGCTGCCGCTCGTCACCGGCATGTCGCTGGCGCAGCTCGCCGGCGTGCTGGCGCACGAGTTCGGCCACTTCGCGCAGGGCGCGGGAATGCGGCTCTCCTACGTCATCCGCAGCGTCAACTGGTGGTTCGTGCGCGTCGTCTACGAGCGCGACCGCTGGGACGCGCGGTTGGAGGAGGCGCGGGCGCACGATCTGCCGTGGATCGTCTCGCTGCTGGTGATCATGGCGCAGGGGACCGTGTGGCTCACTCGCCGCCTGCTCGCCGGTCTCATGCACGTCGGCCACGCCGCCAGCTGCTACCTGCTGCGGCAGATGGAGTACGACGCCGACCGCTACGAAGCGCGGCTGGTGGGGCCGGCGGTGTTCACCACGACGGTCTACGAGCTGGGCCGGCTGTCGCTCGCCCGCCAGGCGGCGCTCGACGACGTCGGCGCCTTCTACCGCGACGGCCGGCTGCCCGGCGACCTGCCGGGCCTCGTGGCGCTCAACCGCACGCAGCTCGAGCCGGCGACGATCGAGAAGGTCGACGAGCACGTGCGCTCGCGGCGCACCGGCCGCTTCGACACGCATCCCGCCGACGTCGACCGCATCAAGAGCGCCGAGCGCGAGACGGCGCCGCCGGTGTTCGGCAGCGAGCTGCCGGCGAGCGCGCTCTTCCGCGACCTCGACGGGGTGGCGCGCCACGCATCGCTCGACTTCTACCGCACCGCCGTCGGCGAGGAGGCGGAAAAGGCGCGCGTCATCGACATGGACGAGCTGGCCACCCGCAAGCGCGCCGAGGACGAGGAGCGCCAGGCGATGGCGCGCTTCTTCCCCTCGGTCGCCAACCCGCTGCGGCCGCTGCCGCTGTCTGCGGCGATCGAGCCGGCGAAAGACCCGGCCGGGGCGACGGCGGAGGTGCGGCAGGCGCGCGAAGCGCTGGCCGCGCGCGCGCCAGCGCTGCGCGCGGCGTGGAAGCAGTACGACGACGCCGACACCGTGTTGCTGCAATGCGCGCAGGCGCGTGCCCTCGTCAGCCTCGGCTTCAAGCCCAACCGCGAGCAGACCGGCATCGGCAGTGCCGCCGAGCTGCAGCAGAAGGAAGACGCGGCGCAAGCGCGTCTGGAGGCGCTCGGCGTCACGCTGGCGGAAGGCGAGGCGCTCGGCGCGCGGCGGCTGGAGGCGGCGCTGTCGCTGCTGCTCGCCAGCGACGAGCCGTGGGCGGTGCAAGCGGCGCCCGAAGTGCCGCGTCTGCTCGACAGCGCGCGCGCCGTCGGCGCGCAGCTGCGCCAGCTCGTCGCCATCCGCGACCAGCGCGCCGCCATCGCCGCCCTCGCCGGTCAGGCGGCGCAAGGCACCAACGACGAAGCGATCGGCCGTGCGATGGCGGACGGCTTCGCGCAGCTCTCCGCTTGGCACTCGCGGCTAGGCGAAGCGCTGTCGCGCGTCGCCTACCCGTTCGACCACGCGGGCGGCAATTTCAGCATCGCCGCCTTCGCCATCCCGCGACCGGAGGAAGGCATCGCCGGCTCCT
The DNA here is from genome assembly GCA_963846495.1 of Thermoanaerobaculia bacterium. Taxonomy (GTDB): domain Bacteria; phylum Acidobacteriota; class Thermoanaerobaculia; order Multivoradales; family JAIOJS01; genus DASYQD01. The sequence goes on from CAWJWP010000001.1 coordinate 192,620, forward strand.
TCGAGGCCTCCGGCCAGGCGATCGCCAACCTCTACGGCGTCTACTTCCGCTCCCTCGGCCGCCTCGCCGCCCTCGCCGAGCGCGTCGAGGTCGGCCTCGGCTTGGATCCGCTGCCGGCGCCGCCCGCCGCGCCGGCGGCGGCTGTCGCGGTCGACGCCTGACGCCTCAATCCACGCGCGACAGCGCGATCACCGCGTCGTGGCCGCCGAAGGCGAAGGACTGCGAGACGGCGTGCTCGACGCGCGCTCGCGTCGGCGCGGTGGGGAAGGGGAGGTCGGCGACCGGCTGCTCGAGGTTGAGCGTCGGGTGCACCACCTGGTCGCGCAGTGTCAGCGCGGTAACCACCGCTTCGAGCGCGCCGCTGGCGCCGATCGTGTGGCCGAGCATCGACTTCGTCGAGCTCACCAGCGCGTGGCGTCCGATCACTTCCGCGATCGCCGCCGCCTCGACGCCGTCGTTGCCCTGCGTGCCGGTGCCGTGGGCGTTGACGTAGCCGACGTCGGCGGCGTCGAGGCCGGCGTCGGCGAGGCAGGCGGCGATGGCGCGGCGCACCTGCGTCCCCGAGGGCTCCACCGCCATCAGGTCGTGCGCGTCGCTCGCTTCGCCGTAGCCGCTCACCTCGGCGAGCCGCGGCGCGCCGCGGGCGAGCGCCGAGCCCAGCTCCTCGAGCACCAGCACGGCGCAGCCGCCCTCGCTGAAGAGGAAGCCGCTGCGCTTCTCGTCGAAGGGGCGGTTGATCGCCTCCTTCGAGAAGTAGTCGCCGTGGGCGAGCGCGCCGACGGCGTCGAAGGCGCGGAAGTTGGCGCCCCACGGATCGCGCATGCACTCGCTGCCGCCGGCGAGCGCGGCGTCGCACTCGCCGTCGCGGATGGCGCGGAAGGCGCGTCCGACGGCGATGGTGCCGGCGGCGCAGGCGCCGGCGAAGGTCGGCGTCGGTCCGCGCGCGCCGAGCTTGATCGACAGGTTGGCGGAGAGGGCGTTGGCCATGCCGCTCGCCACCGAGAACGGGTTGAACAGCTCCGGCGCCCGCAGGTCCTCGGCGATCGAGGACAGCTCGGCGACGAGCGCGGTGCGAGCGCGCGCGGCTCCTCCGTCTCGCTTCCCCGCTGGCGCCTCGCTCAAGCGCGCGACGATCTCCGCCAGGCGGCGGCGCGCCTGCCCCATCCCCACGTTGGCGGCGGCGCCGAGCTGGCTGTGGATGCCGGCGGTGCCGGTGCCCATGAAGACGCCGACGCGCTCGCCGGGCCAGTCGCCGATGCGGAAGGTGCGGTGCTTCTCGTCGACGGACGGTGAGCTGCAGCCCGGCGGCGCGCAGTGCCTCCTCGGCGGCGGCGATCGCCATCTGGCCGCTGGGGTCGAGGCGCTTGCTCTCGACGCGGCCGAGCAGGCTGCTCGCCGGCCGCGCCGCCTCGCCGAGCGGCGACCAGACGTGCGAGCGCAGCTCCGAGTAGCGCCGCCACTGGGCGGGGATCAGCTCGACGACGGTGCGCCGCTGCAGGCAGGCGCGCCAGAGCGACGGCGCGTCCGGACCCAGCGCGCTGACGGCGCCGACGCCGGTGACGACGACGCGGCGGCGCGCGTGCCGCGGGTGCCGGCGTGCGTGGGTCGTCGCCGGCCGGCGGGGGGGGGGGCCCCGGCCGCCGGCGCGGCGGGCCGCTTCACGCGGGCGCGCTCCCGGCCGGTGGCGCCGCGAATCGGACGGCGCGGCGAGCACGCGCTCGACGACGTCGCCGACGGTCCGGAGCTGCGCCACCTCCTCGTCGGGGATGCGGCGCCCGAGCCGCTCCTCGAACTCGAAGAGCAGCGAGATCACGTCCACCGACTCGGCGCCGAGGTCCTCGACGAGGCGGTCCTCGGGGCGCGGCGTGCGGTCGAGGTTCAAGACGTCCACCAGGACCTCCTGCACCTGCTGCAAAACGCGGTCGCGGTCGAGCTCTGCCATCGCCACCTCGCGGCGCGCGATTCTATGCTCGGGGCCGAGGGCGCCGCACGTGAGCACCTCCGAACCGTCCAAGCCCAAGCCGCCGCGTTCGCCGAAAGGCCGCGAGTGGATGCTGCGCGTGCTGAGCCTCTACCCACCCTTCATCGGCGCCGGCGTGCGCGTGCGGCGGCTGCCCGGCGATCCGCCGGGCTTCGAGTCGCGCATGCGGCTGCGCTTCTGGAACGCCAACTACTACGGCTCTCACTACGGCGGCTCGCTCTACACCATGTGCGATCCGTTCTTCGTGCTCATCCTCGCCAGCGCCCTGGGCCCCGGCTACGCGGTGTGGGACAAGTCCGCGACGATCCGCTTCCGCCGCCCCGGCCGCGGCACCGTCCGCGCCCGCTTCGAGATCCCGCGCGAGAAGGTCGACGAGATCCGCGCCGCCGCCGACCGCGGCGAGAAGCTCGAGCCGACCTTCGTCGCCGAAGTGCGCGACGAGAAGGGCGACCTCGTCGCCGAGGTGGAGAAGGTGCTCTCGGTGCGCCGCAGCGATCGCGCTCGGCCGGCTCAGCCGAACACGAAGTAGCCGACGACGGAGAACAGGACGAGCGACATGATCGCCGACAGGTAGCCGGAGAGCGGGCGCTCGCGCCGGATCGCAGCGACGAGCAGGAGCAGCAGCGTCAGGCCGATGCCGGCCGCGAAGACGTAGAGCGGCAGCTTGTCGCGGTTCAGGAGCACCGCCATGAGAGCGATGCCCGAAGTGATCAGCGCGACCGCGTTGGCGGCCACCAGGCAGACGGCGTTGTTCGCGGCGAGCTGCGGCATGGCGTTGCTCGGCCGCGAGCTTCTCACGTCTCGTCGCTGTCGGGCGCGCGCTAGGTCTTCTTCCGCCGCCAGCGCGACTTCAAGTCGGCCGCCCAGCCGTAGGCGCCGCTACTCGTGTCGCCACGGGTGGCTGCGCCGCCAGTGGCTGCGCCGCCAGCGGCTGCGCCACCGCTCGCCTCATCGACCTCGCCGACGTCGCCGAGGATGGGCACCATCGTCGTCTGCCAGAGGTCGCTTGCGTCGGGCAGCGGCCGGTCTTTCTCGAGGGCGCCGAGGATCCCCTTGAGCTGCTCGACGACCGGCTCCATGCTCTGCCAGCGCGCCGCCGGCACCTTCTGTATGCACAGCTCGACCAGCGTCGAGAGCGCGGGCGGGCAGTCGGGGCGGCGCTCGACGAGCGGCGGCGGGGTGCGCTCGAGGAGCCGCTTCGATGCCTGTGCGAAGTTGCCGCCGCCGAAGGCGCGCTCGTAGCTGATCAGCTCGTAGGCGAGCACGCCGAAGCCGAAGACGTCGCTGCGGCGGTCGAGCGGCTTGCTCTCCAGCTGCTCGGGCGCCATGTAGCCGAGGGTGCCCACCGCCACGCCTTCGCTGGTGAGCCGGCTGTCGTCGTCGACGCGCTTGGCGACGCCGAAGTCCATCAGCTTGGCGGTGCCGTCGGGGAGGATGCGGACGTTGGCCGGCTTGACGTCGCGGTGGAGCACGCCCTGACGATGGGCGTGAGCGAGCCCCGACGCGACCTGCAGGAGGATGCGCAGCCGCTCGACGAGCGTCGTCGGCATGCGGCGGAGTATCTGGTGCGCCAGGTCCTCGCCGGGGAGCAGCTCCTGCACCAGGTAGGGCACACCGTCGTGCTCGCCGAAGTCGAGCACCGTCGTCAGGTGCGGGTGCTGCAGCGCCGCCGCGATCTTCGCCTCGCGCAGGAAGCGCTCGCGCAGCCTGGGGTCTTCGTGCGTGCAGCTCTTGATCGCCACCAGGCGGTCGAAGGTGGGATCGCGGGCGCGCCAGACGGAGCCGAAGCCGCCGGTGCCGATGCGCTCGAGGAGCTCGTACTTGCCCACCCGCGGGCGGTTCGACAGCGGATCGCGCGACTCCTCGAAGAGCACCGCGCCGGCGGCGATGGCCTCCTCGAGGAAGCCGCCGGCGGAGGTGTCGGAGGCGAGCAGGTCCTCGACCTCGCGGCGCACGGTGGGGTCGGCGCAATGCTGATCGAGGTAACGCGAGCGCTCGGCCGGCGGCCGGTCGGCGGCGGCCGCGAAGAGCTCGTCGATCGCAGCCCAGAGTGCGCCGCTGTCTTCGCCGCCGCCACGATCGCCCGCGTCGTCGCTCATGTCGTCCCGGTGGCGCCGCCGGTGGTGAGCGCGCGGTGGAGCCAGGCGCGCGCCAGCCGCGTCTCGCGCACGACGAGCGGCGCCGACACGCCGAGCAGCTCGGCCGTCTCGTCGATCGACAGGCCGGCGAAGAAGCGCAGCTCGACGATGCGCGCCTTGCGGGCGTCGAGCCGCTCGAGCGCGGTGAGCGCCTCGTCGATCGCCAGCAGCTCGGGCGGCGATTCCTCGGCGGCGGGCGTCGACAGGTCGAGCTCGACGCGCACCGCGCCGCCGAAGCGCTTCTGCGCGCCGCGGGCGCGCGCGTGGTCGACGAGCACCTGCCGCATGAGGTGCGCGGCGATGGCGAAGAAGTGCGCGCGGTTCCTCAGCTGCCGCGAGTCGACGTTGAGGCGCATCCACGCCTCGTGCACGAGCGCCGTCGGCTGCAGCGTGTGGCCGGTCGCGCTCGCCGCGCAGGTAGCGCCGCGCGAGGCGCCGCAGCTCGGCGTAGACGAGCGGCATCAGCGCGCTCGAGCGCGTCTTCGTCGCCGCGCTGCCAACGCTCGATGAGCGTCGAGACCTCTCCCGGGTCGGCGGGTACGTCGCTGGGCTCCGTCATCGGTGAGCTATCTCGACTCTAGCCTAGCGAACCAGCGAAGCACGTCATGCCGGCGCGGCGAACGCCGCGAGTAGACTCGGCGCCGCCCGCTCCCGTGATGGACGCGATCTTCAGTGCCGCCAGCTACCGGTGGAACCCGTGGGCCGTGCCGACGCTGGTGACGGCCGCGGCGATGATCGGCCTCGGCGCGCTGACGATGGTGCGCGAGCGCGCGTCGCGCGAGGCGCGGCTGTTCGCCGCGCTGTCGCTCGGGGTGTGCGTATGGCTGGGCTGCTTCTCGCTGATGTACCTGGCCGCCGACGAGACGGTGGCGCTGGTGTGGGCGCGCGCCGCCTACGTCGGCATCGCACTTATCCCCGTCCTCGTCTGCCACTTCGCGCTGGCGGTGACGCGCAGCGGCCGCCGGCCGCCGTGGCTCTGGCTGGCGTGGGGGACGGCGTTCGTCTTCCTCGTCGGCATGGTGTTCACCGACGCGCTGGTCGCCGACCTCTACCGCTACCGCTGGGGCTTCTATCCGCGCTTCCGCTGGCTGGGCGCGCCGTACCTCGTCTTCTTCGGCGTGCTCCTCTTCGCCGCGATGCGCATCTATCGCCGCGACCTGCGGACGGCGGCAACCGAGGACCACCGGCTGCGCTCGCGCCGGCTGATGATCGGCTTCGCCATCGCCTACGTCGCGGCCATCGACTTCGTCGGCGCCTACGGCGTGCCGGTCTACCCCTTCGGCTACCTGCCCATCCTCGCCTTCATCGCCATCGCCACGGACACCATCCGCCGCTATCGTCTCGTCGACTTCACGCCCGAGCTGGCGGCGCGCGAGGTGTTCTCGACCATCGCCGATCCGCTGCTGCTCTGCGACCTCTCGGGCCGCGTGCGCGTCGTCAACCGTGCCGCGCGTGAGGTTCTCGGCCGCGGCGACGAGGAGCTGGTTGGCCGGCCGCTCGTCGATCTCGTCGCCGACGAGGACGGCGGCCGCGAACGCCTGCGCGTGGCGCTCGCGCGCGGCCGCGGCCGCGACGAGGAGATCGTGCTGCGCGGCGGCGGCGGTGAGCTGGTGCCGTTCGCCGTCGACGTGGCGCCGGTCGTCGACGAGGGCGGAGTCGTCGTCGCCACCCTCGCGGTGGCGCGCGACCAGCGGGCGCGTAAGCAGGCCGAGGCCGCGCTGCGCGCCAACGAGGAGCGCTTCCGCTCGCTGACCGAGAACGCGCCGGCGGCGATCTTCGTCGTCGATGGCGACCGCATCGAGTATTCGAACCGGGCGGCGCAGTCGATCACCGGCTACGGCGCCGACGAGCTGCGCGAGCTGCCCTTCTGGCAGCTCGTCGACGCGGAGATTCGCGACCGCCTGCGCGAAGAGGCGCGTCCGCGCGCGGGCTCGCTCGCCCCGCTGCGCCGCGAGGTGAAGCTCGAGACCCGTTACGGCGGCGGCACGCCGCGCTGGGTCGATCTCACGCTCTCACCGTTGCTGCAACCCGGGCAGCCCGACGGCGTCGCGATCACCGCCACCGCCTTCGACATCCACGAGATGAAGGCCGCCGAGGATGCCGCCGTCACCGCTGCGCGCCGCCTCCGCGACGTGCTGGAGACGGTGCAGCTGGTGGCGATCATGCTCGACCTCGAGGGCAAGGTCACCTTCTGCAACCGCTTCGCGCAAGAGCTGCTCGGCTACGAGGCGGAAGAGGTGCTGGGCACCAACTGGTTCCAGACCTTCGTCGGCGGCGAGCAGGGCGCCGAGCTCGAGCGCACCTTCGCCGCCCACATCCAGGACGGCACCATCAACCCGTTCGAGGAAGGCGAGGTGGTGACGCGCTCGGACGAGCGCCGCTGGATCGCCTGGTCCAACGCCATGCTGCGCGACCGCCACGGCCGCGTCGTCGGGCTCGCCGCGATCGGCGCCGACGTCAGCGAGCGCCGGCGCGCCGAAGCGCAGCTCGTCCACGAGGCGCTGCACGACGGGCTCACCGGGCTGCCCAACCGCGCCCTCTTCCTCGACCGCCTGCGCGGCGCCATCGCCCGCGGCCGCCGGCGCGCCAGCTACGGCTACGCGGTGCTCTTCCTCGACCTCGACCGCTTCAAGAACGTCAACGACAGCCTCGGCCACCTGGTCGGCGACCAGATGCTCATCCTGGTCAGCCACCGGCTGCAACAGTCACTGCGGCCCGGCGACACCATCGCCCGCATGGGCGGCGACGAGTTCACCGTGCTGCTCGAGGACATGGACGAGCCCGCCGAGGCGAGCCGCGTCGCCGAGCGCATCCGCCTGATGTTCGCCGCGCCCTTCGACGTCCAGGGGCACAACGTCTTCACCACCGTCTCCATCGGCATCGCCCTCGGCGGCCCGCGCTACGACCGCGCCGAGGCGGTGCTGCGCGACGCCGACATCGCGCTGCACCGCGCCAAGGCGGAGGGCAAGTCACGCCATCGCATCTTCGACACCCCGATGCACGTGGCGGCGGTCGAGCACCTGCAGCTGGAGAACGACCTGCGCCTCGCCCTCGAGCGCGAGGAGCTGCGGCTCTGCTACCAGCCCATCGTCGAGCTCGACGGCGGCACCATCATCGGCTTCGAGGCGCTGGTGCGCTGGCAGCACCCCGAGCGCGAGCTCCTCCTCCCCGACCAGTTCATCAACCTGGCGGAGGAGACCGGGCTCATCATGGGCCTCGGCGAGTGGGTGCTGCGCGAGGCCTGCCGGCAGCTCGCGGCCTGGGACGCCACGATCCCGGGCGCCGGCGCGCTGTCGATGACGGTCAACCTGTCGAGCCGGCAGATCGACGACCGCAGCCTCGTCGAGCGCGTCGCCGCGGCCATCCACGACGCCGGCATCGCGCCGCAGCGCCTCAAGCTCGAAGTCACCGAGAGCCTGATCGTCGAGAACCCGAGCCTGGCGGCCGAGCTCCTCGGCCGCATCAAGGCGCTCGGCTGCGAGATCTGCCTCGACGACTTCGGCACCGGCTACTCGTCGCTGTCGTACCTGCTGCGACTGCCGATCGACATCATCAAGGTCGACCGCTCCTTCCTCGTCGACCTGGGCAAGGGCACCCGCAACGCCGAGATCGTCTGGGCCGTCCTCGAGCTCGCCCGCCGCCTCGGCATGCGCGTCATCGCCGAAGGCGTCGAGACGCAATCGCAGGTCCTCCACCTCCGCGAGCTCGACTGCGCCTACGCGCAGGGCTACTACTTCGCCCGCCCCCTCGACGCCAAGTCGGCGGTCGAGCTGGCGACCTCGCGAGTGGTCGAGATCAGTGGGCCGAGCCGCTGAGGCGGCGCTTCTTAGAACCCCGTCCGCAACGTCGCGAGAAACTCGCCGAGGTGGACGGTGCCGTCGGTGGTCTTCATGTCGTTGCGCGAGTATTCGAAGGTGATGTCGAGGCCGGGGACGACGCCGATGCGGACGCCGGCGTCGTACTTGCGCCAGTCCCAGGCCGCGGCGGGGTTGGGGTAGGCGGCCGGCGCCTCGAAGCGGTTGTCGATGAAGGAGACGCGCACCGCCGGCTGGATCCAGCGGATGACCGGCGTCTCGCCGACGAGGATGCCGGGGATCTCGACGCGCCAGCCGACGTCGGCCTCGACGCCGCGACGCTTGAGGCCCGCGATCTCCTGGTCGACGACCTGGACGTAGGTGCCGAGGGCGCCGCGCCGCGCCTCGAAGTTGAGGCCCGCCTCGCGCTTCTCGCGGCCGTGGATGGGCAGGCCGGCGTGGAACACCGCCGGGAAGGGGCCCTCGAGGAGCTTGATCTCGCCCGAGTAGAAGGTGCCGTCCAGGCTGACGCGGTCGGCCAGGTCGCGGCGGAAGTACCACACCACGACGTCGCAGGCGTGGTCGTCGTCGAGCACGGTGCGCCAGCCCAGGCCGCCGCCGAGCTGCAGCTTGCCGTCGTAGTCGACGCTTGTCGACTTGGCGTCGTAGAGGATGGGGAAGCCGGACTCGAGCGCCGGGTGCACGTCGCCGGGGAAGACCCGCGGGTCGCGATCGGGCGTGCCGTTGTCGCCCGCCAACGCGTTGGGGTCGCGCATGAAGAGCGGGTTGCCGCTGGCCGCCGCGGCGCGCCAGTAGAAATGTTTTCCGGCGCTGCCGCCGAGCTCGAGCTGCAGCTCCTCGAAGCGCGCGATGGCGGTGCTCCACAGACCGTAGCTCTCGAGCCGGCGCACGCGCTGCCGCGTGAAGCGCGGCGCCTTGCCGGAGAGCACGTAAAACGTGGGCTTCTCCGGCTGCGCCTCGAGCGGCCCGAAGCGCGGGCCGAAGCGCAGCCACACCTCGCGCACCTGCAGCTTGTCGTCGGTCGAGGTGGGGTTGCGGTTGTAGAGGTCTTCGTAGTGGACCTCGAAGCGGCCCTCGATGCAGCGGATCGAGGTGCATCTCGCCGATCATCGTCACCGTCGAGATCTCGCGCGAGAACCCGGGCTCGACCGTGCGCAGGAAGACAGCGTTCTGCCCCGGCGGGATGAACGGCGGCGGGAAGGGGAACTCCGAGCGCACCTCGAGCGCGTCGGTGTGGCGGCCGTGGATCTTCAGCTCGCCGCCGAGGCGGAAGCGCGGCTTCGGCTCCGCAGCCGCCTCGTCCTGCGCCTCCTGCGCCCGGGCCGGCAGCACCGACCACGCCAGACACACGGAGATCGCCAACCCCAACACACCCCAGGCACGGCTCGTTCTCATCGCTCCCTCCTTGCGATCACATGCGGACCCGCATCAACCCCTGGTCGAGCTCGGTGGCGCTCCCCGGCCGCTCGAGACGGTTCTTCGCCAGACAGAAGAGGATCACCTCGGCCAGCGTCTGCGGCAGCTCCGGCCGCAGCTCGCGCGGATCGGGCGGCGGCGCGTAGAGGTGCAGGCGCAGCAGGTCCGAGTACTCGTCGGCGTCGAACGGCGGCTGGCCGGTGAACAGCTCGAACATGACGACGCCGACGGCGTAGAGGTCGCTGCGCTCGTCGAGCTCGGCGCCGCGCGCGTGCTCGGGGCTCATGTAGGTGGGCGTGCCGGCGACGGTGCCCGACTCGGCGGCCTCGAGCCCGGCGCGCCGCGCCACGCCGAAGTCCATCAGCTTGACGAGGCCGTTGGGCAGCACCATGACGTTCTCGGGCTTGACGTCGCCGTGCACCATGCCGGCGACATGGACGGCGGCGAGGCCGCGGCAGAGCTGCTTGGCGACCTGCAGCCCCGGCATCAGGTCGAGGTGGCCGCGCTGCGAGATGAGGCGCCGCAGCGTGGTGCCGGAGACGAACTCCATGGTGAGGAAGCGCAGGCCGCCCGACTCGCCGAGGTCGTGCACGCGCACCACGTTGGGGTGGGTGATGGCGCGCGCCATCTTGATCTCCTGCCGCAGCAGCTGGAGCGTGCTTTCGCGCTTCAGCACGCGTGGGCTCAGGATCTTGATCGCCACCTCTTCGTCGAGGTCGAGGTCGTGGGCGCGGAAGACGCGGCCCATGCCGCCGCCGCCGATCAGCGCCTTGATGTGGTAGCGGTGCGCCATCAACTGGCCGGGGACGATCGAATCCGCGTCGGCCTCGTCGGCGATCGTCACCGGCAGGTCGGCGGTGTCGGAGCGGCGGGTCTGCGCAAGGAGACGCTCGAGGGCGCGCTTCTCCTCGAGCTCGATGACCAGGGCGCCGAAGGCGCGGGCGAGGGTCTTCACCTCGGCGTCGCGGGCGCGCGGCAGCTCGACGTCGAGGCGGCCGAGGCGGAGGGCCTCGGCGCCCGCTGCGAGCTGCTCGATGGGCCGCGAAGTGCGGCGCGCGAAGGCGAAGGTGAGCGGCAGCGAGACGGCGAGCGCCACGAGGCCGATGAGCACCACGCTGCCGCGTAGCGCGCGGAAGGCGGCGAGCTCCGCCGACTTGGGGAGCGCGGCGAGGAGCGCGGCGATGGGCTCGCCGCCGCCGGTCTTCACGGCGACGGCGGCGCCGGTGTAGCGCTCGCCGCCGGCGGTGAAGTCGAAGCCGGCGACGTCCTGGCCGCGCACGAAGAGCGTCTCGCGCGTGGCGCCGTCGAGCAGCGCATCCGGCGCGACGCCGCGCAGTTGCGGCGAGCCGGCGAGGACGCTGAGCGCGAGCGGCTGGCCGCGGCGGGCGACGTTGGCGAGGAGCAGCGTTTGGCCGGAGACGAGGCCCGCGATCTCGCGCATCTGCGCCTCGCTCACCGGTGCCGTGACGGCGATGATGCCGTTGATCCGCTTCTCGGCGTCCTGCCCCTGGTAGACCGGCGCGGCGGCGACCAGCGACAGCGAGCGCCGGCGCCGGATCTCGAGGATGAACGCCGCCGTCGCCTCGCCGGTGTAGAGCGGGCGCGCCACCCAGGAGACGCTCGCGAAGTCGCGCCCGGCCTCCTCGCCGGCGAGGCGGTCGCTGCGCGCGAGCAGCACGCCACGAGGGTCGAAGAGGAAGACGGCGGCGCCGGGCCCGAGGCGCCGCGCCAGGTCGACCGCCGAGTCGTGGAAAGTCGCTGCGGCGGCGTCGGTGCCGGCGAGCGATAGCAGCGCCTTGGTGCCGACTGAATCGGCGAGCCCACGCACCTGGTCGAGCAGCGCGCGCTGCTGGGCGTCGAGATAGACGCGGACGATGCGCGGCACCGGCTCGACGGCGTCGCGGATGCGGCGCTCGGCGCGGCGGTTGGCCTCCCAGCTGGCGAAGGCGACGACGAGGAGCAGGGTGAGGCTCAAGAAGAGCGCGTTGCCGGCGAAGAGGCGGGTACCGAGCCGCCAGCCGCGCCGCGCGCGCTTGCCGCTGCCTTCGACGACGCGCGAGAGGGTGGGGCCCTGAAGCTCGCCGACCGGCGGCGACGAGGGCCGCGACGGGCGAGCAGGGGATTCCATCGGCCGCGCTCGACCTTCGTTCTGGGCCCCTCTCTCCCCGGCGAGGGGAGAGAGGGGTTGGGGAGTGAGGGGTGGCAGAGTGATGCAGTCTTCTCCGGGGTGGGGGTGGTCCGGTTCCCTAATAACGATCGTCATCCAGCGCCACCGGCGGGTAGTCCCGGCCGTGCTTGTTCTTGTGCGGCTGCGGCCGATAGCGCGAGGCGTCGAGCACGACCTGCACGGTGGTCACCGCGCCGGCGCGCACGACGACCGGGCGTTCGTCCTCGCCGCCGCGCTCGTGCCACACCCGCAGTGGGAAGGCGCCGGCGGGCACGCCGCGCAGCTCGAAGCGGCCGTCGGCGCCGCTCGTCGTGAAGGCGCCGTCGTCGACCACCACCACGTTGGCCGCCATCTGCGAGTGGATGTTGCAGTAGACCTGCACCACGCCGTTGCCGCTGAAACGCTGCGACTTGGCGGTGCCGCGGTGATAGAGGCCGAGGTCGAACTCGTGGCCCGGCGTGACGCTGAAGACGTTGTGGTAGATGCGGTCGAGGTTGGGGAAGGCCACCGTGGTGCCGGCGCGCACCGGCAGCACGTGCGGCACGAAGCGCTTGTCCTGCTGCGCCAGCTCGAGGCGCGCGGGCGGTGGGGGAGTGGGAGCGCCGGGGAGCCAGACGACGGCTTCGGCGCCGGCGGTGGTAGTGCGGTTGGAGAGGAGGAGCAACACTTCGCCGGCGACGGTCCCGGTGGGGGAGGCGGGCTCCTGCGCCGTGGCGCGGCCGGCAGTGAGCAGCACGATGGCGAGCGACGCCGCGGACAGAACGACCAGCGCCAGCGCGGCGAGATGCGCGCGCGCTCGGGCACGAGTCGATGTGTCGATGGGGTCGGTCGGCCGCACGAGCCCCCCGTGTCGTCGGACCAGCTCTAGGGTGGAGGTCGCTCGGAGTATAAGTCGCCGAGTCGCTACCGCCAGTTACAGCCAGCCGGAGCGCCGGAAGCCGCCGTAGAGCGCGAGGCAGACGATCGCCATGGCGCCGAGGACGACGGGGTAGCCGAGCTCCCAGTGCAGCTCCGGCATCTTCTCGAAGTTCATGCCGTAGACGCCGGCGACCATGGTGGGCACGGCGATGATCGCCGCCCATGAAGCGAGGCGCTTCGTCTGCACCGTGTGCTGCTCGGAGATGAGCGAAGCGTTCGCCTCGAGCGCGGTGCCGAGCAGCTCGCGCAGGCCGTCGATCATCTCGTTGATGCGCACCACGTGGTCGTGGACGTCGCGGAAGTAGGGGTGGGTGTCGGTGGGCACCACGCCGAGGTCGAACTTCATCAGCCGGTTGCACACCTCGACGAGCGGCAGCACCGTGCGCTTGAGCGCCACCAGGTCGCGCTTGAGGCGATAGATATTGCGCGTCGTGTCGCGCGAGCACTGCTCGGTGAAGATCTGGTCCTCGAGCTCCTCGAAGTCGTCCTCCAGCGCCTCCACCACCGGGAAGTACTGGTCGACGATGAAGTCCATCAACGCGTAGAGCACGAAGCCCGTCCCCTTGGCGAGCAGGGCAGGCGTCCCCTCGCAGCGCGCCCGCAGCCCCTTGTAGGCCGTCAGCGAGCCATGGCGGACGGTGACCAGGTAGTTGTGGCCGACGAAGACGTGCGTCTCGCCGAACTCCAACTCGCGGGCGGCGTTGCGCTGCACCGTACGCAGCACGACGAAGAGCGACTCCTCATACTGCTCGAGCTTCGGCCGCTGATGCGCGCTGTGCGCGTCCTCGATGGCGAGGTCGTGCAGCCCGAGCGCCCGCTGCACCTTCTGCAGCAACTCCTCGCTCGGCTCGTAGAGCCCGAGCCACACGAACTCGTCGGGCGGCGCGACCACGATCCCGAGGTCCTCGACCTCCACCGTCGCCACCCGCTTGCCGCCGGCGTAGGCAGCGCAGGTGATGACGCCGGTAGGCACGTCGGCGGGCGGAGCCGGCAGGGCGGTGGGGTGGGTGAGGCTCTCGGTGGTCATCGGTTCAGCCGCACTGGCGCAGCGCACCTAATCTGCCACAGTCCTCGGCGGTACGGCAGGGATTGCCCTCGCCGGAAAATTGCCGGTTCAGCGCCCTCTGGCAGGCGGAGAGTCGGTGAGGATGGGCGCCCTGAGGCCAGGGTAGCGGAGGATGCATGGTCGGCACGAGGGTTCGCAGGTCGTTCAGCACAGGACGGGCGGCGGCTTCTAGGTGGAGCAGCCAGTCGGAGACAGCGGGAAAAGTGCCCGCCGCGTCCGTCTAACCGTATAACGCCAATGACGCAAGCTCGCATGAAATCGGTTGTCGTCAGGGTCTTGGAGGGAGATGCACTCCGGCTGCCGGCAGATCTCCTCGCCCTAAAATACGCAGGCAGGCTGTACGGAGCGGACGAAGCAGCTTTCAGCGCGCTTTCCGCCGCTGGCACCCCACCTCCGCTGCCGGCGCCCGACAGCTTCGCCCTCGTGAGCTCGATGCCTCCCCTGGCGGCGGCGAAGACACTCTTTGTCGGCGTTGGCCCGCTCCGCGGGTTCCTCTACCGGGAGATCCGTAAGTTTTCAGCGCGTGTGCTCTCGATCGCCGCCGCCGAGGTCCCGAAGACAGAGCTTTTGACACTGACGCTTCATGGACCAGGCTACGGTCTTGATGAGCAGGAAGCCTTTGAGGCGGAGGTCGCCGGGCTTGTTGACGGCATCGGAACGGGGGAATATCCCAGCACGCTTCGGCAGATCACTTTCGCCGAGAGCAACTCGGCTCGTGCACTGCGCCTTTCGAAATGGCTCAGCGAATTGCTGCCGGAGGGTTTCATCAGCCCAAGCCAGAAGGCGCTCCTCGACCAAGTAGGCGCCAGCGGCATAGATACACTTCGCAGTGCAGGAATCGCTTCCTCGGCCAAATCGCATGCGTTTGTTGCGATGCCTTTTATGCCGGAGATGGTTGACACTTTTTACTACGGAATCGAGCCGCCAATAAAGAGTCACGGCCTTCTCTGCGAGCGCGCCGATCTGTCGGCCTTCACCGGGGATATCACAGACCACATTCGCAACCGCATCGCGAGCGCCACAATCGTGGTTGCTGATCTCACCACGACAAATCCGAATGTCTATCTCGAGGTCGGCTATGCATGGGGTCGTAACCGGCCTACCATCCTTCTGGTGCGAGACGCAGCGGAGCTCGAGTTCGATGTGCGTTCCCAGCGCTGCTTGGTCTACAACTCTATTCGGCACCTCGAAGAGTTGTTGCGTGCCGAGCTCGTGGCGCTTCTCCCACGGACCTGAGATCCATAGCCGCGATCATCGGCCAAATTCCGCTCCATCCCGCTTCTGGACCCTTTCTAACTGGCGAGCCATTTGAGGCGCACGTAGCCGACGTGCAGGCTCGGGCTTCGAGTTATGCTCGCCGGCCGATACGCGGGGCCGAGCCGCGACTTCATGGAGGAGCCGTCCATGCGCACGTCGCCCTCGCGCGATCGTCGTTCCCTTTGTCGGCCGCTCGCGCTAGTCGCCGTCGTCTTCGCGGTTGCGTGTAGCAGCGCGCCGGCGCCGGCGCCACAGCCTTCGACGGAGCCGGCGCCCACTCCTGCGCCGGCCGCTGCGCCGACACCGGCGCCCGCGGCGCCCGCCGCAGCTGCGGTCCCTTCGGGCCCGACCGCTTGCGCCGAACAGGCTGCCTTCATCGCCAGCATCGAGGCGGCCCTCCAGCGGCGGCCCGAGGATCCGAACCTGCACTTCTTTCACGCCCGCGCTTGGGCGGAGTGCGGCGAGGGGGCCGCCGCGGCGGCGGCGATGGAGCAGGTGGAGCGGTACGGCAGCGGCTTCCTGCCGATCCACGCCGTCGGTTTCGCTCGTGTCTGGGACGACCCCATGTTTCGTGCTCGGCGTGAGGCGATGGAGCGGGCGCTGCCCCGAGTCATCGACTCCGCTACGGCGGCGTACCGGCTTCGCCGGCGCGACCTCATTCCGGAGGGGATCGCTTGGGATGCGACGACGCGGCGGCTGCTCGTCGGCGCCCTGGCGACCGGCGAGGTGATCGCGGTCGACGCCGGCGGCACGCAGCGCCGCTTCGCCGGCCCGTTCGAAGGGCTAGGCCAGGCGCTCGGCATCGCCGTCGATGCGGGGCACCGCCGCGTCTACGTGGTGGCGACCAACGTGCTGGCGCGGCGCGAGGGCGTGGAACCGGCGAACGCGGTGGTCGAGCTCGACGCCGACTCCGGCACCGTTCGCCGCCGGCTCGATGCCGCTGGCGCCGGTCAGCTCAACGACGTCGCGATCGCCGCCGACGGCACCGTCTTCGTGTCGGACAGCGCCACCGGCGCGATCTGGCGCGCCGCGAGCGGCGATGCGGCGCTGCAGCGCTGGCCGGCGGACGCCGCGCTGCCAGGCGCCAACGGCCTCGCCGTTTCGGCTCGCGGCGACGCGCTGTACGTGGCGCACGCCACCGGCATCGCTCGCATCGTGCTGGCGAGCGGCGCAATCGACCCGCCGCGGCTCGCCAACGACACGCGCGAGACGGTGGCGGTGATCGACGGCCTCTACGCCCGCGGCGACACGCTGATCGGCGTGCAGAACTTCAACAATCCGGGCCGGGTGGTGGAGATCGCGCTCGACCCGGCCGGCACGCGCATCACCGCCGTGCGCACGCTGCTGTCGCACCACCACCCGGCGCTCGACGAGCCGACGACCGGCGCCGTCGACGGCGATCGCTTTCTACTGCTCGCCGCCACCGGGATTCGGCGGCTGAAGCCGGACGGCACCATCGAGGACCCGGCCACGGTGCCCGAGCCGGTGGTGCTGGCGCTGCCGCTGGCGCCACACACGGCTGTCGCGCCGGCTGCCGGCAGTCCGTCGCGCCCATGAATCCCGCGGCTAGTCCTCACCAACTGCCTCCGTCGGATGATGCATCCGACGCTTAGGATCCGAACGTGGACGACTTCCGCCTGATCGGCGAGCTCACCGACCAGGAGACGATCGCCGAAGGCAGCGCCATTCGCGAGCTCGCACGGCTCGTCGACACCTACGGCCGCGCTCACTGGCGCAAGCGGAAGGCGCGCGGGACGATCGAGCTGTCGAATGGCCAGATCCGAAGAGCGGAGCTACACTGGTACGAGGCACATAGCATCGGGCGCAAGGAGTTGAAGATCAAGCGTTTCGTCGACTGAAGGTACATGCGCGAGCATCACACCTATGTCGTCTGCCTCGATAACGCTGATTATCCGGCGTCGCTCGAATCGCTGAAGATCTACCGCCAGCTCCGCGATAGTCGCGCCGAGCAGGATGGATTCGTGCGCATCGTCGATGAGTCCGGCGAGGACTACCTCTATCCGTCCCGGCTCTTTGCTCCGATCGACGTTCCCGAAGCGGTCGAGCGCGCCTTCACCGGCGTCGGTTGATCTCCGCGTCGCCGGTGCGGCTGGGCGTTCCCGTTAGAGGACGCGGCTACTCCGCCTGCAGCGCGTCGATGGGATCGAGACCCGCCGCACGCTGCGCCGGCAGCGCGCCGGCGGCGAGGCCGGTCGCGGCCGACACGGCGAGCGCCGCTACGACGAAGGCGAGCGGCGTCTCCACCGGCAGGCCCGGGATTGCTAGCCGCAGCAGCGCGCCGGCGCCCAGCCCTCCGAGCAATCCGGCCACGCCGCCCAGCGCCGCCAGCGCTGCCGCCTCCGCCAGGAACAGCAGCTGCACTTGCCTTCGCGTCGCGCCGATGGCGCGCATCAGGCCGATCTCGCGGGTGCGCTCGCCGACGGCGATCCACATCATGGTGAGGATGCCGATGGCGCCGACGACGAGGGAGATGCCGCCGATGGCGCCGACCGCGACGGTGACGACGTTCATGACGTTGCCGAGCACGTCGAGCATCGCCTCCTGCGTGAGGATGGTGAAGTCCTCGTTGCCCTGGTGGCGCGCGGTCAGCAGCCGCCGCACCGCCGCGATCGCCGACGCTTCGTCCTGGTTGTAGAGCACGTCGATCTCGAGCAGCTCCGACTGGTTGAAGAGCCGCATCGCCGAAGCGACCGGGATCCAGGCCATGTCGTCGAGGTCGAGGCCGAGGAACTGCCCCTTGGGCTCCATGACGCCGACGACGCGGAAGCGGCTGCCGCCGATGCGCACGAACTGGCCGAGCGGGTTGTCGTCGCCGAACAGCTCGCGGCGCAGCTTGCGGCCGATCACCGCCATCGGGTAGGAGCGGTGCGGGTCGCCGGCGGGCCAGAAGCCGCCGAGCTGCGGCCGCGCCTTCCAGACCTCCGCCATCGCCGGTGTGGTGCCGTAGACGTTCACCGAGCGGCTGCGCTCGCCGCGCTCGATGCGGGCGGTGCCGAAGGCGAGCGGCGTCACCGCCTCGAAGCCGGGGAGCCGCCCCATCGCGATGGCGTCGTCGATGGTGAGCTTGTGCGTCGTGCCGCCGAGGACGCCCGGCAGGCCGAGCGTCTTCGACTTGCCGGGCATCACGCTCAGGATGTTGGTGCCGAACTGCGTGAACTCGCCGAGCATGAAGCGACGCGTGCCCTCGCCGATCGACGTGAGCAGAATCACCGCCGCGATGCCGATGGCGATGCCGAGCACCGACAGCGCCGAGCGCAGCCGGTGCGCCGTGACGGCGAGGAAGGCGAGGCGAAGCAGCTCGCGGTCCATGCCCCTACTCGACGCCGCCGCGGCAAAACGCGCCGGCCGGGGAGCGATCCCCGGCCGGGCGAAGTGGACGTCCAAGAGGGCGGTGGCACCCTGCGGGCGCGAGCGGCGCATCGGCGAGCCGCAACCTAGCCAACGTGGGCGCGGTTGGCGGCGAGCCCGCGCGCGGCGGCGAAACTACCGGCGGCGAAGCGGCCGCTTCGTCGGCGCCAAGCAGACCGTTCCCTCGAGCTCGTAGTAGCCGCCTTTGTCGGTCGTGAAGTAGCCGTACATCCAGAGGTCGACGGTCGCTCCGGCGAAGTCGCCGCTGCCCTCGTAGCGCACGATCTTGAAGAGGCGGTACCAGCCGTCCTTGTCGGGGGTGCTCTCGCCGTACGCCCACAGTCGCAGCTCGCCGTTCTTGGCGCTGAACACCAGGTTGGGCGGGTCGTTCTTGGGATCGATGGGCGGGGCCAAGTCGTCGTACTTCAGGTAGACGGAGCCGTCGAGCAGCCCCTTCACCCATCCCACCTCGATGCCCTTGTCGAGGACGACGCTCGTCTCCATGTCGGCGTAGGCGGGCTTGCAAGTGGCTCCGCTGACGGCCGCCGTCGTGGGCACGGCGAGCAAGGCCAGCGCGGCGAGGATCAGGCATCCGACGAGTGCGCGTTGCGTTCTCATGATCGACCTCCGTGGTCGGCGTGGCGACGGCCGGGAGATCCGGCGGCGCCATGCCTTCGCGGACCATGGTGGAGGTCTGCGCACCGTTCGACGACACCCGACGGGGCGAGCGCGCCCGCGCGATGAGGTCGGCCGCGTTTGCCATCGGTGTGGGGCACCTGCCCACCCCGTTGCAGTGGCCCGCGAAGGCCGTTGCCGCGGCGGCGTTCATCGGCGGGCCAAGGCGAGGACCGGCTCGAGGCGGCTCGCCCGCCGCGCCGGCAGCACGCCGAAGAGGAGCCCGGCGCCGATCGCGGTGAGGAGGCTCGCCAGCTGCGCCCACGGCGGCGTCGTCGACGGCAGTGCCGGGAAGACGCGCGCCAGCACTTGCACGCCGACCCAGCCGAGGGCGAGCCCGGCGACGGCGCCGAGCGCCGAGAGCAGCGCCGCCTCGAGCAGGAAGACGAGCTGTACCTGGGCGCCGCCGGCGCCGAGCGCCTTGAGCAGGCCGACCTCCGACGTGCGCTCGGACACCGACACCAACATCACGTTCATGATCAGGATGCCGGCGACGCCGAGCGAGATGGCGGCGATCGTCCCCATCGCCAGCGTCAGCGCGCGCAGGATGCGGTCGAAGGAGGCGAGCACCGCCTGCTGCGTCACCAGCGTGACGTCCTCTTCGCCGTGCCGCCGCGTGAGCAGCGCGAGGATGCGCGGCTCGACGGCGGCGAGGTCGCGGCGCCCGGGCACCTCCACGAAGATGCGGAACAGCGAGCGGCGGTCGAAGAGGCGCATCGCCGTCGCCACCGGCACCAGCGCCATCTCGTCCATGTCGACGCCGAGCTGCACGCCGCGGTGCTCGAGGATGCCGATCACCTTCATGCGCGCGCCGCCGACGCGCACCGGCTTGCCGAGCGCGTCCTCGCCGGGGAAGAGCTCGCGCGCCGTCGCCTCGCCGAGCACGACGACGGGCGCGCCGCGCCGCGCCTCGCCGGGCGGGAGGAAGCGACCGCGCGCCACCTCGAGCCGCCGGATCGGCCCCATCTCGGCGGTGGCGCCCATCACCGCCACCTGCCGCCGGCGCTCGCCGTTGGCCACCGTCTCGGTGCCGATGACGACGGGAGCGACGCGCACGACGCCGCGCAGTTTGGCGACCGCCGCGGCGTCCTCGAGGGTCAGGTCGTTCGGAGTACCGCCGATGCCGGGCAAGATTGCCGCCGACATCGGCGTCAGCCGCAACGCCGTGATCGGAAAAACTTTCCCGCCTCCGGGTTGACGCGCGGCAAGGCCGTTGGCGAACCGCGTGCGAAAAGGCAGCCCAAGGAGCGCGGCGCGTCGCGATCGGTACCGCGCTTGCAGTATCAGATGCTGCAGGCGGTCTATGAAGAGGATCGGAAGCCTCTCGACGCGCCGGTGGTCAGCGAGCACCGCTGCTCGCTGTTTGAACTCAGCAAGGAACGATGCCGCTGGCCGATCAGCACGCCGGGCGCGGAAGATTTTTGCTTCTGCGGCAACCCGCCGCTCAACGGCCAGCCCTATTGCATGGGCCACACCCGCCTCGCCTACCGGCCGGCCTCACGCCAGCGGGTGGCGCGCGGGTAGAGCAACAAAAGGATAGAGCGGGATGACAATTCGAAGAACGTCATCCCGCTCTAGATCACCCGATCTTCCAGCCGACCTCTTCGCGGTAGCTGTTGTAGAACTCCGGCGTGTAGGCGTCTTCCGGCGTCTTCCGCACGCGCACGTCGAGCTTGTGGGCGTCCTCACCGACCAGGATGCGCCAGCTGCCCGCCTTGACTCCGTCGAGGATGATTTTCGCGGCCTGCGCCGCCGTGGTCGGCGCCTCGTCGCGGAACGAGCGCGCGCGATCGAGCGCGAGCTGCTGGATGTCCTCGTCCGACATCGGCCCGGTATCGACGCCCATGCCCTTCAGGCGCTCGCGGGTCACGCCGATCTCGACGTCGGTCAGGCGCTCCAACTCGCTGCCGCTCTGGATTTTTCGCGAGTTGGAGACGATCGAGGTGCCGATATCGCCGGGCATCACGACCGAACATTTGATGTGCGGCGCGTTGAGCCGCAGATCCGTCATCAAGGCTTCGGAAAACCCCTTCACTGCGAATTTGGCCGACGCGTAGGCGGTGTGGGAGACGCCGGGGCCGACCGACGCCCAGAAGCCGTTGACGCTTGATGTGTTGATGATGTGACCCTCATCGGCCTTCAGCAGCAGCGGCATGAAGGTGCGAACGCCGAGATAGACCCCGCCCCAGCAGATGTTGAAGGTACGCTCCCATTGCTCTCTTGAGTTGGTGAACAGGCTGCCGCCGCCACCGATTCCGGCATTGTTGAACAGCAAGTGGATCCTGTCGGTCTTCTGCTGCTCCATCAGCTCGTCGCGGAAGCGCGTGAGCTGATCCTCGATCGAGACGTCGGCGATGTGGGTGGTGACGCGCAGCCCCTGCGGCAGCTTTTCGACCTCGCACAGCCGCTTGGTCTCCGCCATCGCCTCGGCCGAGACGTCGCACATCGCGACATTGCAGCCTTCGGCGACGGTGGCCCACCGCATCCTGCGGCCCGGCGGGACTCTCACGATCGGTGTCCCGAACTTCGGCTCGCTGCTGGCCCGGCGGGCGCGCCAGCACTGGTACTACCTCGATGTCCCACGGCACCTCTGGCATTTCGAGCCCGAGACCCTGGCCAATGTCGTAGAGCGCACCGGCTTCGTCGTGGACCGCGTTCGCACGGTTTCCGGCAGCACCGCTCTGCTTGGGACGCTCGACTTCGTGCGCGGGCGCAGCGAGCGGCTCGTGGGGAACCGGCGGGCGTGGTACGCGGCCCTGCCGCTTGCCGCGGCGCTGGACACGGTGCGCGCCGGCGACGCCCTCGAGCTCACGGCAGTGCGGGGCTGATGGCGGCCGGCACGGGCCCCCGCATTCTGGTCTTCGCCTACCACTTCCCACCGATGGGCGGGGCGGGCGCGCAGCGGGCGATCAAGTTGGTGCGGAGGCTGGCGGAGCTTGGCTGGGAGCCCGTCGTGGTCACGCGCGAGGGCAGGTCGAACGAGCGCTACAACCCGCGCGACGAGCAGCTGGCCGCCGAGCTGCCCGCCGGCCTTCGGGTGCACCGCGTGCCTGGGCCCGAGCCGGACCTGATACACGGCAACGGTTGGAGCTCCCGCGTCGAGCGCCTCGTGGGAAGGATCGACGCGCGCGCGCGCTGGTGGGCCGATGGTGCGGAGCGGACGGCGCTTCGCATTGGCGGCCGCTTCGACCTGGTGCACGCCTTGCTCGAGCCCTACGAGACCGCCACCGCCGCTGCGGCGGTCGCGGGCCGCCTCGGGATCCCGTGGATCGCCGACCTCCAGGACCCATGGGCGCTCGACGAGGTCCGCGTCCAGATCACCAGGCTTCATGCGGCCCAGGACAGGCGGCGCATGCGACGCGGCCTGAGGACCGCCGCGGCGGTCGTCATGAACACCGACGAGGCAGCGCGCACGGTCGTGCGCGACCTGCCGGAGCTAGCCGGCCGCCCGGTGTATTCGGTTCCAAACGGCTTCGACGCCCGCGAATGGAGCGCGCCGCCGGTTGACCGATCCGACGAAGCCTTCCGCATCGTCCACACCGGCACGCTGCACACCGCCATTGGGCTGGCGCACAGGCGCTCGGCCAAGGCTCACCGGGTGCTCGGTGGCCGCCTGGCGCAGGTGGACATGCTCACTCGCTCGCACGTGTTCCTGCTCGAGGCGCTCGACGCCCTCATCGCCGATCGGCCCGAGCTGGCGGGCCGCATCGAGCTGCACCTCGCAGGCCTACTGAGCGACACCGATCTCGACGCTGCGGCCGGCCGCGCCTACGTGCGCCCGCGCGGCTTTCTCTCGCACGCCGACACCGTGGAGTTGATCCGCTCGGCGGACCTACTCTTCCTCCCGATGCACGACCTGCCGCCCGGCACGCCGGCGCGGATCGTGCCCTGTAAGACCTACGAGTACCTCGCCTCGGAGCGGCCGGTGCTGGCCGCCGTCCCCGATGGGGACGCCCGCGAGCTGCTTCGCCGCTCGCCCGGGGTTCACCTCTGCCGGCCAGCCGACGTGGCCGCGATGCGAGCCGCCGTCGAGGTGGAACTGGACGCCACGCAGGCCACTCCGGCGCTAGCCGAGCGGCGCGCC
The DNA here is from genome assembly GCA_963846495.1 of Thermoanaerobaculia bacterium. GTDB lineage: Bacteria > Acidobacteriota > Thermoanaerobaculia > Multivoradales > JAIOJS01 > DASYQD01. The sequence goes on from CAWJWP010000001.1 coordinate 215,506, forward strand.
CTCCTTGCGCGCTACGAGCGCGACGCACTGGCGGACGAGCTCGTGCGCGTGTTCGCCGAGGCGCTCGGCAGGCGTGCGCCCGGCGCGGCGGCCGAGCGCCCGGCGGCCCTGGCGACCACCTAACCGCTATACACACAACGCAGAATCCGGAGCCCGAGCCTTGGAGACCATGACCACTGAACAGTCGACCGCGATCAGTGACCTGATCGGGTTCTCGATCGACAGCCTCCCCGCGATGCGTCTGCGCGACGGCGTCTACTGCTTCGAGCGCCGCGCGGGCGAGGCCGTCGCCCACGGGCGGTCGCTCCGCTACACGCTCATGGTCGAGCTCGGGATGGAGCGGGCCCGGGCGCACGGCTACGACCCCGGTGTGGACCCCGCCGAGCTCGACGAGCTCGTCTGGCGGGAGATCGAGAGCCCCGAGATGCAGCCGGGCGACCTCGGCCTGCTGCTCTGGACCGACGCGCGCCGGGATGCCGGCCGCGGGGCCGAGCTCGTGGAGCGCCTCGACCAGAGCCTTGCCGCGAACGGGGGCTTCCCGGGACGGGTCGGGATGGAGCTGGGCTGGATCGTCACGGGTCTGGCCCTGCAGGCCGCCGCCAGCCGCGACGCTGGCGCCGAGCCGCTGCTCCGGCAGGCCCTAGACCAGCTCCTGGTGGAGAACCGCGCGCCGAGCGGGCTGTTCCGGCACTCCGGGGCTGGGTGGCGCCGGCGCTTTCCGAACTTCGCCACCCAGATCTACTCCGTGCTGGCGCTGACGGCCATCGCGCGGCACGGCCTGGACGACCGCGCCGAGGGCGCGGCGCGCGTTGCCGCGGACCGACTGCTGGAGCTGCAGCTGCCGGACGGCGGCTGGCCATGGATCTTCGATGCCGAGCGCGGCAGCGTGGTCGAGCGCTATGAGGTCTACTCCGTGCACCAGGACGCGATGGCGCCGATGGCGCTGCTCGAGCTCGCGGCGCTCACGGCGGACTCGCGCTACCTGGACGCTGTGGGGCACGGACTCAACTGGATCCACGGCCAGAACGAACTCTCCGCCGCCATGGTGGACCGCGATCACGGCATCGTGAACAGGTCGATCCGCCGCCGGCGCGGCCCGGACCGGGCCTTTCTCGCCGCGAAGACCGCCGCCGCGCGTGCCGGGCTGCCGACACCCGGCCGCACTGCCCGGCTCACGGAGGTGAACCGGACCGACCGCCCGTACCACTTCGGTTGGGTCCTCGAGGCCTGGTGCGGGCGCGAGGAAGCGCTAGCCGCGAGCTAGGCGGTCGCGCCAAGCCCGCTTCAGCCGCTGGGCGCGGCCGGAGCCGGCCAGAAGGCGCTTTGCCACGCGGGTCGCCGCGGCAGCGCCGGCCCGGATCAGCCGTACGCGCATGCCCCTGAAGGTCGCGGCGAAGAGGAACACCTCCGCCTCCTCACGGCGCGTATCCCCGAAGTTCTTCTTGTACTCGGCGTCGCCGTGGCCCCAGTCGAGCGACTGGACGTCGCCGCTCTCACAGAGTTGTTCGATCATGCGGACCGCCAGGTACGCGCCGACGCGGTCCTTTGTGTACTCCGGGTCGAAACCTGGACAGCCGGTGGAGAAGACGCCCCTGTACGCGAAGCCCTGCCAGAAGGCCACCGGCGTGTCGCCGAGGTACAGGACCCAAGCGCGGTACCAGCCGCGCTGCAAGCCGAGCGCCATCAGCGCGCGCTCCAGGCGATCCCCCGCAAAGCCGGCGCCGAGCCTGCGCTGGTAGGTGGTCGCTGCCACCCGCTCCATGTCGGCGCACAGCTCGTCCAGCTCCCCCTCGTCCTCGAACAAGCGCACACGCGCCTCGGGATGGTCGCGCAGCATGCGACGGGCGTAGTAGCCGGTGCTCTTGCGCGTGCTCTTGGAGCGTGCCGCCAGGAAGTCGTCCATCGACGCAGGAACCGCGACGCTCCAGTGCGGGTTGCGCGCCTGTCCAACGTCCCTAGTGAGGGGAGAGCCGGCATCGCAGGCCAACTCCCAGAGCGGCCCCTCCACGTCGAGCTGCGCCAGGATCACGACGTCAGCCTCGCCGTCGCGCAGCGGGCGCTGAAGTTCCTCGAATGCCAGCCGCCGGTCGGCATCGGTCTCCGTGCCGATCACGCCGCCGAAGGAGACCCGCAGCACGCGCATTTTGGGGCGCGACACCACGCGGTACCCGATCCGCGTTTCGAACGCGCCCTCCTCGAGCCGGGCGACAATCAGGATGTCGCCCCGATCCGGACGCTCGATGTGCACCACATGCGGCCGGCTCACGTTGGGCCCGTGGCTCACAACTGTCAGGAAGTGGTCGATCTCCGCGTCAAGGTTCTCGACCTCCAGTTGCGCCCACACCGGACGGAGCGCATCCACCTCCTCGACGGTGCGCGCGACGTAGGTGCGCGGCTCCGAGCTCGGGGTGTCGGCAGCGGGCTGGGCTGGGGCGATCACGTTGATGCCCCGATCGTAAGCCCGCAAGCGCTGCCGGTGGGCCCGTTCCGCCCGATGGGCGGTCACGCACCCTGGACCAATGGCTAGGTGCGCTCTATCTGTCGGTTTGTGGGCGGTTTCGTGTCAAGAACCTACGTTGGAGTGTGATGTCCACTGTCCTGCAGCACTCCGAGGCGGCTCCGCGCGCGGATTCGGCCACCGTGCCCGCCCGCCACGGCCTCGCGTCGTTCCCACCGCCGCTGCCCCAGAACCCGTACCAGCGCCTGCTGTACGAGCAGACCGCGCCCCACGGGCTGCGGCTAGAGCACGGGATCCACTTCAAGCTGCTCTCGCTCTGGCGCGCGCGTCGCCGCGTATGCGCCCTGCACTTCCACTGGCCGCAGAACTACTGGCGGCAGGTCGCACACCCGCGCGGACCGGTGACATGGCTGAAGCTAGCGCTCTTCGCCGGGCGGCTCGCGGCCGCCCGGGCGCTTGGCTACCGCATCGCCTGGACCATCCACGAGGTGCGCCCCTTCACCACGGAGAGCCGCTGGGTCGACCACCTGGGCGGCATGATCCTCAGCCGGGCTTGCACGGTCCTGATTGCGAACGACTCACCAACCGCGTCCGAAGCCCGCAGGGTCTACCGCCTAGGCCCCGACCGCCCGCAGGTGGTGCACCACGGCGCGTACACCGGCGTGTATCCGGAGGGCCGCTCGCGGGCGGCCGTGCGGGCCGAGCTCGGCATAGCGGAAGACGCCTTCGTGGCGCTCTGCTTCGGTCACGTCGCGCGCTACAAGGGCATCGAGATCACACTCGAGGCCTTCGAGCAGCTGGACCGGCCGGACGCAGTGCTCGTGGTGGCTGGACTTGTGATGACTCCCGAGGTGGGAGAGGCAGTCCGCGGTGCCGCGGAGCGAGATCCACGCATTCGAGCAATGCTCGAGTTCGTCGCCGACGATCGCGTGGCAGAGCTCTACGGCGCCGCGGATGTTTCCCTCTGCCCGCGCTCCGACGGCGGGACCTCCGGCGCGCTCGTGCTCGCGCTCTCGATGGGCGTGCCCCCGATCGCGGCTGACGTCCCGACCTACACCGAGCTCATGGACCACGGGCGGGCCGGCTGGCTCTTCGCTCCTGGCGTCGCCGACTCGCTGCGCGCTGCGCTGGAGGAGGCCGCCGACTCGCCCGACGAGCTATCAGCCCGCGCGGCCGCATCGCTCGGCTGCGCCGACAAGCTGAGCTGGCCCCGCGTGGGCGAGCAGACCGCACGCCTGATCCTCGGCAACGGCGCGGGATGAGCGCGGCCGGCCACGGCGAGCAGCCAGAAGCGCCGCTTACCGGCCTTCGGGGGCGCGTCATGAATGGCGTGGCTTGGAACGCCGGCTCCCAGGTCGTCTCGCAGGGCGCGAGGCTGGTTGTCGCGGTAATCCTGGCGCGGATGCTCGCGCCCGACCAGTACGGCCTGGCGGCGATGGTGCTCGTGTTCTCGGCCCTCGTGCTCGTTTTCTCCGACCTGGGCTTCGGCGCGGCGATCGTCCAGCGGAAGCGGCTCTCCGAGGCGGACAAGTCCACGGCGTTCTGGACGAGCGTCGGCGCCGGCCTGCTGTTCACGGGCCTCGGCGCGGCCCTCGCAGGCCCGATGGCAAGCTTCTACGGCGAGCCCGAGCTGGCGGGCCTGTGCACGTTGTTCTCGCTGATCTTCGTGGTCACCTCGGTTGGCACGATTCACGAGGCGCTTCTCGTGCGCGCGATGGACTACCGCCACCTCGAGGTGCGCGTGATGATCGCCACGCTGGCGGGCGCCGCCGCCGGCATCGTGGTCGCCGTCAACGGGGGCGGCGCAGAGGCAATCATCGTGCAGTACCTCGTGGACGCCACGGTCTCGACGGTCATGCTGTGGTGGTTCTCCGGCTGGCGGCCGCGAGCCACGTTCTCGGTCGCAAGCCTGCGCGACCTGGGCGGCTTCAGCGCCCCGCTCGTCGGGCACCGGCTCCTGTACTACCTGCACCGGCATGCGGACAACATCCTCATCGGCCGGTTCATCGGCGCCGCAGCCCTCGGCACGTACACGCTCGCCTACACGGTGATGCTGGTGCCGTTCTCGCGCATTGCCGGACCGCTCCAGCGCGTGATGTGGCCGGCGTTCGCCCGGCTCCAGGACTCGCCGGAGCGGATCGCCGACGCCTGGATCCGCGCCACTCGCCTGCTCGCAGCCATCGCCGTCCCAGCCCTGGGCGGGCTGGTGGTCGTGGCACCCGACTTCGTGCGCGTGGTTCTGGGCGAGAGCTGGGTGGAGGCCATTCCGCTGATCCAGATTCTCGCCTGGGTCGGACTGCTCCAGGTGCTCCAGAGCCTCAACACGGACATTCTGCAGGCGCGCGGCAAGCCCGGAACCGTGCTTCGCTTCACCGTCTTCTTCACTGCCTCGCACGTTGCCGCCTTCATTATCGGGCTCCAATGGGGCGTGGTCGGCGTGGCCGCCGCGTACGCGATTTCGAGCACGCTCGTCGAGCCGGTCTACACGTGGATGACCGCGCGCGAGCTTGGGATGTCCCCGCTCACGATCGTGCGCGGGCTCAGCGGCGTGTTCGTCGCAGGCGCGTGCATGTGCGCGATCGTCTTCGCCGGGCGCGTGGGCCTCGTGGACCTTGGCGTGTCGGCCTTGCCTCGCCTCGCGATCCTCATGTTGCTCGGGGCGGCCGTCTACGGCGCGTGCGCCTGGGGCGTGCCCTCGCTCCGCGAAGAGCTGCGCGGCCTGGCGCGGTCCGTGCCTCGGTTCTGGTCGCGGCAGCCGGCCGGCACCGGTGTGCCGGCCTAGGGCTCTCACGGCGGCTCTGCTGCTCGTGAGCGGCGTGCTCCTCGCGGCGGGCATCGCCGCACTACTTGACCGTGGCGACTCGCCGGACGTGCCTGCGAGAGCCAGCCCGGCGCCGTCCCTGTTCCTCGACCCCGGTGGCCGCGCGCGTGGCGCCTGCACCAGGCGCGCTCCGTGCCGCTCGTTCGCCCGCGCCTACCGGCTGGCCGAGCCGGGCGACGTAGTGGAGGTGGGGGCCGGCCGCTACCCCGAGCAGATCCTCTCCTACGACGAGGGCAAGCGAGGCGACGACGACGTGACGTTCGTGCCCGCGCCGGGCGCATCGCCACGGGTGGCCTTCGTGAGGTTCGGCGAGTGGAGGACGGATCTCGGCGCCCGGCATGTGACGATGCGAGACCTGACGATCGGCGGCTTCATGACGCAGCGGACGGAGGACCTGACGTTCGAGAACGTCATGATCGATGGCGCGTTCTGGATCCAGGGGGCGAAGGATGTGACGATCCGAGGTGGCAGCGCCGGCGGCACCCGCGGGGTGCACTCCGACATCGCCGACTGGTCACACGGCTGCTGCGACGTGGTGGCGCCGGAGCGGATCGTGATCGACGGCGTGCGCTTCCACGACATGGTCATGAAGAGGCCAGGGGACCACATCGAGTGCCTGCAGGTGACGGGCGGTCGCGACATCACGATCCGCCGAAGCCGCTTCGAGCGCTGCGACCACATGGACGTCAACGCCGGCGACGGGCTCACCGAGCTGCGCGGCCTCGTGGTGGAGGACAACGTCTTTGGCGCCTCAACGGCCAGGTTCGGCGATACCTACTACTCACTGAGCGTGCGGACGGGCACCGACGTGACGATTCGCGGAAACACGTCGTCGCAGGCCTGGATCGGGCCGGATCCAGGCACCCCTGCGCGCGGATGGGTCGTGGCCCGCAACGCCATGCCTGCGGCGGGCGAATGGCGCTGCCACGACGAGATCGACTACAGCGATAACCGCTGGACGGACGGCGTCCGCTGCGGGCCGACCGACCGCTGAACCGCGGTCAGCCCGAGTTCGGTGTGCCGAGGAACCAGCCCCAGCGCTGCCAGATGCGGTCGACCTGGATCGGCTTGGTCCAGATCATCACCTGGTCGAGCGCTCCCGCGAACATCAGCTCGCAGTCGCCGCGATATGCGCCCAGCGTGGCGTCCTGACGGTCCAGGTCGTACTCGATCGTCTCGTTCGAGATGTTCCCGCCGGGAATGAGGTTGCCGTCGATGTAAAGACGCGCCCGCTGGCCGTCCCAGGTGCCAGCCGCGTGGTGCCAGCGGCCGTCCCAGACGGAGCTGTTTGCGCCACCGGACCAGACTTGCTGCGAGCCGTTCCAAAGCTGGAACCAAAGGCCGCCGTTCCATGAGGTCTGGAGCGCCCAGGACGCGGAGACGCAGCCGTCGCCACCCTTCGAGATTAGGTAGCGGTGCGTGCCGGGCGACTGGTCGCCCTTGAACCACAGCGAGACGGTCATCTCCTGCAGATCGAAGTCCGATGACTCGGAGATCTGGACATAGTCGTCCCCGTCGAAGTCGAGTGCCCAGCCCCACCGCCGGCCGCGGATCCACGCAGGATCGTGCTGGTCGACCTGGGCGGTCGCGCCAAGAATCCCGTGGTTGCCGTTACCGGACCAGTCGCGAACGACCTGCCCGCGGCCCTCGGCGAGCGGCCACCAGGCCGCGAGCTGTGAGGACGCCGTCGCCGCGGCGGGAATGCCGGCGGTCATGACCACGGCTGCGGCCAACGCGGCCGGGGTACGCTTCCACAGGTTGTTTCGCATGTCCCTGAGCGTGGGCCCTAAGACCCGGTGCCGCCCTGGTCCTTCGGCCAGAGCGCTCTCGTCCGTTCGGTGGATGACGCTCCGCGCCTGACCAGCTCACGCGCGAGCAGCCACGCGAAGCGGGCGTTCGTCACGGCGTAGCGGCGGAACATCCGCTTCGGCTCCTGGAGCAGGCGGTAGAGCCACTCGAGCCCCAGGCGCTGCCAGGCGAGTGGCGCGCGCCGCGTCACGCCCGCGACGACGTCGATGGCGCCGCCCACACCCATCACGAAGCTCGCGCCGAGTCCTGGTCCGTGGTCACCGAGGAAGTACTCCTTCCGCGGGCTGCTCATCGCCACGAACACGATGTCGGGCGCGGTGGCGCGGATCGCGGCACACACGTCGTCGGACTCGGCTTCGTCGAAGTAGCCGTCGCGCGTGCCGGTGACGCGCAACCCGGGGTGGCTCGCGCGGATGCGCAAGAGCGCGCAGTCGAGCACGTCCCGCCGCGCGCCTAGGAAGTAGACCCCGAAGCCGCGCCGCTCGGCGAGCGCCAGCAGTTCGTGCATAAGGTCGATGCCGGCCACGCGCTCCGGGAGCTGATCGCCGAGGACGCGCGACGCCCACACCACGCCCTGCCCGTCCGCGTTCACGAGGCCACAGCTCGCCACGACGTCGCGCAGGGCAGCGTCGTCCTGCATGGACACGAGCTTCGCCGTGTTGATCGCCATGTGCTGGGTGTAGATGCCGGCAGCGATCAGCCGCTCGACCTCCGCCACAGTCTCGCGCATGTCCAAGCGGTCGATCCGGCACCCCAGTACGGCGGCGCGGTCGGTCATCCGGTTGCGGCGGACCGTGCGCCGGCCGTCACGGCGGGGAATGCCGCCAGGATTGCGTCGGCCGCGCGCTCGGCCGCATGGCCGTCCCACAGCGGGATGGCGCTTGGCGTCGGGGGTCTCTGTGACGGATTCACCGTGCGGAGCGTGGACGGGTCGTCCCCCAGCAGCACGTTCGTGCCGTGTGTGATCGTGACCGGGCGCTCGGTATTGGCGCGTAGGGTGTAGCACGGCACGCCCAGGGCAGATGTCTCCTCCTGGACGCCCCCAGAGTCCGTCACGACCGCGCCTGCGCCGGCCTGAAGCGACAGGAAGTCGAGATAGCCGATGGGGTCCACGCAGTGCACTCCCGCGCTCGCGAGGCGCTCGGACCCGGCGCAGTGGTCGAGCCGCGCGCGCGTGCGCGGGTGCACCGGGAACACGACGGCCCGCGCTCGGCGAGCGAGCAGAGCGCGCCCGCTATCGCCGTTAGGCGAGTCGGTTCGTCGACATTCGAGGGGCGGTGGAGCGTGACGAGCGTGTACTCGCGCTCGGTCACTCCGTAGTCCATCCACCGGGCTCGCTGGCGGGCCTTCGCCTCGAAGCGGCGGAGTGAGTCGATCATCGTATTGCCCACATAGCGCACCCGACCGGTCTCAATCCCCTCCGCCGCGAGGTTCGGTTCGGCTTCGGGGCTGTGGGTCAGGAGCAGGTCCGAGAGCCGGTCGGTGAGCACGCGGTTGATCTCCTCGGGCATGGTCCAGTCGCCGGAGCGGAGCCCCGCCTCGAGGTGTGCGACGGGGATCCCGAGCTTGGCGGCGGCGAGGGCGCAAGCGAGCGTCGAGTTCACGTCGCCTGCCACGACGACGAGGTCAGGTCGCTGCCCGAGGATGATCTCCTCGAACCCGATCAGCACCTTCCCGGTCTGATCGCCGTGGCTGCCCGAGCCTACGCCGAGCGAATGGTCGGGCGCGCGGAAGCCGAGGTCCTCGAGGATTTCGTCAGACATGCGTCGGTCGTAGTGCTGCCCGGTGTGCACGACGAGCTGCCGGGTCGCGCCGCGCTGCTCGAGCGCGTCGATCAACGGCGCCATCTTCACGAAGTTTGGTCGCGCGCCCACTGCATGGACGATCAGGCCGGAGTGGCCGCTGACGGCATACATGCGTCCGATCGTGTGCCAGACCGATCTTGCGCGATATGCCCGTCCGGTGGGCACTGGCCTAGCCGTTTGGGGAGCGTGGGCAGATGGGCTGTTTTTCAGACCCTCCGGGCATTGACCCGGCCCTCTCACTCGGATAGGCCACGCACGTGCGGTTCCAGAGGCTCTGCCGCGGAGTCGCCGCCGCTGCCGCCACGCTCGCGGCGTTTCCCGGCAGCGCGCCGGCCGCTCCACCCCCGGGGTTCCAGGAGAGCACCGTCTTCAGCGGCCTCACGAGCCCCACGGTGGTGCGCTTCGCGCTCGGACGGGCGGGTGTTCGTGGCCGAGAAGGGCGGCGTCATCAAGGTCTTCGACAACCTCGCCGACACGACGCCGACGGTCTTCGCCGACCTCGGCACGAAGGTCCACAACTTCTGGGACCGCGGCCTGCTCGGGCATGGCGCTCGACCCGAACTTCCCGGCCCGACCGTACGTCTACGTGCTCTACACGCACGACGCCGCGATCGGCGGCACGGCGCCGCGCTGGGGCCCGGTGCACTCGACCTGCCCGACCCCGCCGGGCGCCACCGGCGACGGCTGCGTGGTGAGCGGCCGCCTGTCGCGGCTCGCAGGCGAGCGGCAACGTCGATGACCGGCAGCGAGCAGGTGCTGGTCGAGGACTGGTGCCAGCAGTACCCGAGCCACTCGATCGGGACGCGTCGCGTTCGGCGCGCGACGGCGCGCTCTACGTGAGCGGCGGCGACGGCGCGAGCTTCAACTTCGTCGACTACGGCCAGGACGGCAGCCCGCTCAACCCGTGCGGCGACCCGCCGGCGGGCGTCGGCGGCACGCAGACGCCGCCCGACCGCGGAGGGCGGCGCGCTGCGCAGCCAGGACCTGCGGACCGCGCGGCGACCCGGCGACGCTCGACGGCACCGTGATCCGCGTCGACCCGGACACCGGCGCCGGCGCTGCCCGACAACCCGCTCGTCGGCGAGCGCCGACCCCAACGCCCGGCGGATCGTCGCCTACGGCCTGCGCAACCCGTTCCGCTTCACCGATCCGGCCCGGCACCAACGAGCTCTGGGTCGGCGACGTCGGGCTGGAACGCCTGGGAGGAGATCAACCGCATCGCCGACCCGACGCGACGCGCCGATGCGAGAACTTCGGCTGGCCCTGCTACGAGGGCGCCGGCCGGCAGGCCGGCTACGACGCGCGAACCTCGACCATCTGCGAGAACCTCTACGCCGCAGGCCGGCGCCGATGACCGGCCCCGTACTACACCTACAACCACACCGAGCAAGGTCGTCGCCGGCGAGACCTGCCCGACCGGCAGCTCGTCGATCTCCGGGCTCGCCTTCTACGACGGCGGCCGCTACCCGCGCCGCGTACGACGGCGCGCTCTTCTTCGCCGACTACTCGCGCAACTGCATCTGGGTGATGTCCGCGGGCGCGAACGGCCTGCCCGACCCGGCGCACGCGGCCGACCTTCGTCGCGCCGGCGCGCCGAGCCCGGTGGACCTGCAGGTCGGGCCCGAGCGGCGACCTGTTCTACGTCGACTTCAACGGCGGCACGATCCGCCGCATCACGCTACTTCGCCGCGAACCAGCCGCCGGACGCCGTGGCCACGGCGACGCCCGACGACCGGCCCGCCGCCGCTCACGGTGCAGTTCGACGGCGCGCGGCTCGAGCGACCCGGATCCGGGCGACACGCTGGCATTACGCCTGGGACCTCGACGGCGACGGCGCCTTCGACGACTCCACCTCGCCGACACCGACGTCACATCTACACCACCACCGGCAGCTACACAGCACGCCTGCGGGTCACCGACGGCCGTGGCGGCGTCGGACGTGAGCGACCCGATCGTCATCACGGACCGACGCGAACACGGCGCCCACGGCCTCGATCGGGTCGCCCGCGAGCGGCACCACCTGGAAGGTCGGCGACACCCTCGACGTTCTCCGGCTCGGCCACCGACGCGCAGGAGGGCCCGCTCGGGCCGGCTGCGCTCTCGTGGACGCTGTCGCTGGTGCACTGCTCGGTGACCGATCCGACGTCGTGCCACACGCACCACATTCAGGACTTCCACGGGAGTGGCGAGCGGCTCCTTCACGGCACCGGACCACGAGTATCCGTCATACCTCGAGCTGAAGCTCGATGGCCACGGACTCCGGCGGGCTCACGTCCGTGCGCACCGTGCGCCTCGACCCTCAGACGGTGCCACTGACGTTTTCCTCCGATCCGCCGGGCCTGCAGCTCACGGTGGGCGGTGTGACGGCGGCGGCTCCATTCACCCGTACCGTCATCCGCGGATCCCGCAATTCGGTCGCGGCGGCCTCCCCGCAGATTCTGGGCGCTGATACGTGGGTGTTCGGCTCGTGGTCCGATGGCGGCGCGTCGACGCACGACATAGTCGCCGGGGACGCCGCGGCCACCTACACGGCGCGCTTCAACCGCGACGTTGGCGCCCCGGTCCCGGGCCTGGTTGCTGCGTACGCGTTCGATGAGGCGGTGGGGTTGACGGTGGGCGACCGGTCGGGGAATGGGAATGTGGGGACGATCTCGGGGGCGACGCGGGCGTTGGCGGGGAGGTTCGGTGGGGCGCTGTCGTTCGATGGGGTGAACGACTGGGTGTCGGTGGCCGACTCGGCGTCGCTCGACTTGAGCGCGTCGATGACGCTGGAGGCGTGGGTGCGCCCGACCACCGCGGGCGCGTCGTGGCGGACCGTCGTGATGAAGGAGCAGCCGGGGCAGCTCGTGTATGCCCTGTATGGGAACGAGGGGGCGGGCCGGCCGAGCGGCCACGTATTCGTGGGCGGGGAGCGGGACGTGCGCGGTGGCGGTTGGGTCGGTGCCGCTGAACGCGTGGACGCACCTGGCGGCGGCGTACGGCGGTGGGTCGCTGCGGCTGTACGTGAACGGGACGCTGGCGTCGACGCTCGCGCTGTCGGGTTCGATGCCGGCGTCGGCGAGCCCGTTGCGGATCGGCGGGAACGCCGTGTGGCCGGAATGGTTCGCGGGGCTCGTCGACGAGGTGCGCGTGTACAACCGCGCGCTCACGCAGCCCGAGATCCAGTCCGACATGAACACCCCGGTCTCGCCGTAGACCCCTAGCCAAACGGGCGGGGCGCGACCGTGGGCCACGCCGTAGCGTCGGGGGTGGCCGCCCACCAGGGTCGCGGCCGCTCCGCACATGTACCAGGTCCAGGACTCCTCCGCTTTCCTCCGCGCCCGCCAGGGGCTCGCCTCGCGTGGCGGGCGGATGCCCCGAGTGAGCCGCACCGTCGTCCTGCTCGGCGTCGTCGAGCATGCTCACCGACATCTCGTCGGAGATGGTCGCGGCGGTTCTGCCGCTCTACCTGGTGTACTCGCTCGGCTTCACGCCGCTCCAGTACGGCGTCGTCGACGGGCTCTACCAGGGCGCCTCGGCGCTCGTCCGGCTCGCCAGCGGCTTCACGGGCGACCGGCTGCGCCGGCACAAGGAGGTGGCGGCCACCGGCTACGGCCTGTCGGCGGTCTGCAAGCTCGGGCTCGCTGGCGGTGGGGAGCGCCTGGGGCGCGGTCGGCGCGATCATCCTGCTCGACCGCACGGGCAAGGGCATTCGGACCGCGCCGCGCGACGCCCTGATCTCGCTAAACAGCCGCCGGAGACGCTCGGCCTCTCTTTCGGCGTGCACCGCGCGCTCGACACCACCGGCGCGATGCTCGGCCCGCTGCTCGCGTTCGGGCTGCTCGCCGTGGCGCCGCTCGCGTTCGACTCGATCTTCCTCGTCAGCTTCTGCATCGCCGTCGTCGGGCGTGGCGGTGCTCGTGCTGTTCGTGAACGGGCGGCCGGACGGCCCAGACGAGGCGGAGCCGCCGCCGGCGCCCTCGCTGCGCGAAGCAGGGAGCGCTGGTCCGTGAGCCCGGTTTCCGCCCGCTGCTGGCGCTCGCCAGCGTCCTCGGCCTCGCGACGATGAGCGACGCGTTCATCTACCTCGCGCTCGAGCAGCGCGTGGGCTTCGAGCCGACCGTCTTCCCGGTGCTGTTCGTGTGCACTGCGGCCGTGTACATGGTCCTCGCGGTGCCGGCTGGATGGCTCGCGGACCGCGTGGGCCGCACGCCGGTCTTCCTCGGTGGATATGCGCTGCTGCTTCCGTCTACGGGCTACTGCTCGCGCCGGACGCGGGCTTGGGCACGATCCCGCTCACCCTCGGAATGCTCGGCGCGTACTACGCCGCCACGGACGGCGTGCTGGCCGCCTTGGGGAGCGCGCTGTGCCCGCCTCACCTGCGCGGCACCGGGCCTCGCGCTCGTCGGCACCGCCACGAGCGTCGCGCGGCTGCTGGCGTCGGTGATCTTCGGAGCGCTCTGGGTCACCGTGGGGATCGAGGCGAGCATCGCCTGCTTCGCCGGCGCGCTCCTGCTGGCACTGCTGGTGATGGCGACCTGGCTCGCCCGTAGCCGAGGAGCGCTGACCGATGCCTGACTCCGCCACCAACCTGCGCCGCCGCCGGCGCGTCTTCGTGCTCGTGCTGCTTGCCTCCCTGGCGGTGGCCCTCGTGTCGATCACTCTCAGCGTCCTGCGCGGGTCGGGTTCCACGCCCGGGGCCCCGCGCGAGCCCGCGGCGGACAACGCGAGCGCCCCGCCGACATCCATCCCCGCAAGTGGTGCCGTCGTTTTTCGCAGCCTCGACCGTGCGGACCCCGCGGATTACGCCCACGTGGCCTGGGCCCCTGTGGATCGCCCGGAGCAGGCGCGCACCGTCACCGGCCTGGGCTGCGAGCGGGTGCACTTCGCTGGGGGCCACGGCATCTGCCTCGTCAAGGCGGGCAAGCTCGGGACGTCGATCAAGGCTCGCCTCTTCGACTCGGACATGCGGCCCACCGACGAGCTGAAGCTCAACGGCGTGGGAAGTCGCGCGCGGATGTCGCCGGACGGGCGTCTTGCCACCGTGACCGCCTTCGTGAGCGGGCACTCCTACGCGGACGTGGGGGCGTTCTCGACGCGAGCAACCATCATCGACGTGGAGCGCGGCCGCGAGATCGCCGACCTGGAGGACTTCGCGATCACGAAGGACGGCAAGCCGCTTCAAGTCGCTCGACTTCAACTTCTGGGGCGTGACCTTCGCGCGACGACAGCAACCGCTTCTACGCCACGCTCGCGAGCGGGGGCGAGACTTACCTCGTCGAGGGCGACGTGCGGGCGCGGCACGCGCCAGGGTGCTGCGCGAGAACGTCGAGTGCCCGTCGCTGTCGCCCGGACGACACGCGGCTGGTGTTCAAGAAGCTGATGCGCGACCCCGGCAATCTGGCGCTTCCACGTCCTCGACCTGGCCACAATGCGCGAGACGCCGCTGGCCGAGACGCGCCCGATCGACGACCAGGCGGAGTGGCTCGACGACGAGCAGCGTGCTGTACCGCACCGGCGAGGAAACGTGGGTCGTGCCGGCCGACGGCGGCGGATCGCCGCGGCGCTTCCTGAGCAGCGCCGACTCGCCCGCCGTGGTCCGCTGAAGAGGTCAGGGGAACCTAGCCGAATGGGCGGCTCACCCCAGCCAGGGCCATCGTACGCTGGCCGCATGAACGTTGGAATCGTTGGACTCGGTTACGTCGGCCTGCCGCTTGCCGTCTCGTTCTGCGAGGCGGGGCACAGAGTTGTCGGCGTGGACGTCGACCCGCGCAAGGTCGGCGCCCTGAAGAGCTGCGAGAGCTACATCGAGGACGTCCCCTCCGAGACGCTCGTGGAGATCTCGGGGAGCTTCTTCCCGACGCTCCGCTTCGCCGAGCTCTCGCGCTGCGAGGTCGTGATCGTCGCGGTCCCGACCCCGCTGACGCGCAACCGCGAGCCGGATCTCGGCCCGCTGCTAGCGGCCACGTCGGCGATCGCCGCTGTGCTCCAGCGCGGCCAGCTGGTCGTCCTCGAGTCCACGACTTATCCGGGCACGACACGCGAGCGCCTCGTGCCGCTGCTGGAGGAGTCCGGCCTCGGCGCGGGCTCCGAGTTCAACGTGGCCTTCTCGCCGGAGCGGATCGACCCCGGCCGGACCGACTACCAGATGCGCAACACCCCGAAGGTCGTCGGCGGGCTCACTGCGGATTGCCTCGAGCGCGCCAGGGCGCTCTACGCCGAGATCTGCGACGAGGTGGTGCCGGTGTCGACGCCCGAGGTGGCCGAGCTCACCAAACTGCTCGAAAACGTGTTCCGGTCGGTGAACATCGCTCTGGTGAACGAGCTCGCCATGCTGTGCGACCGCATGGACATCGACATCTGGGAGGTCGTGGACGCGGCCTCCACCAAGCCGTACGGCTTCATGCGCTTCGAGCCCGGGCCCGGGATGGGCGGCCACTGCCTGCCGGTCGATCCCTTCTACCTGTCCTGGCGCGCCCGGGAGTTCGAGTCACACGACCGACTTCATCGAGCTCGCCGGCGAGGTGAACCAGGCGATGCCGCGCTTCTGCGCGGACAAGGTCGCCCGCGCGCTGAACGACCATGCGAAGCCCGTGCGCGGCGTCGCGCGTCGCGCATTCTCGGCGTCTCCTACAAGGCCGGCGTGGGGGACCTTCGCGAGTCGCCCGCCCTCAAGATCATCCAGCTGCTCATCGAGCGGGGCGCCGAGATCGTCTACCACGATGAGTACGTGCCCGAGCTCAGCGAGTTCGGTCTGTGCCTCCCAGCCGCTCGACGACGCGCTCGAGGGTTGCGACGTCGCGGTGATCGTGACCGCCCACCCCGAGATCGACGTCGAGCGGGTGGTCGAGCACCGCCCCGCTTGTCGTCGACTTCCGTGGCGTCACGCCCAGCGTGGGCGCGCCGAACCTCGTCCGCCTTTGAAGTGAGCGCGCTGGCCGCGCCGGGCGAGTGCGGCGCGTACGGTCTGCGGCTCGCAGGAGTGGAGGCCGCCGCGGATGTTCTGGTGCCGGCCGAGCCCAGCTGGCCGCTCATCGAGCTGAGCGCAAGCGTCGGCGACGTGAGCCCGGAGGTGCAGTGGGTGCGGCGTGACACCGCGCTGCTGCGCCTGCGCGCTGGCGGCCAGGTCGAGATCGACTGGATCCACGGCCGTGCGCATTTCACCCTGCCGCAGCCGGTGACGGCCGCGGAGCTCCTTCATCCTTACCTTGCGACGGTGGCCGCGGTCGCCGCGCACCGGGACGGCCGCGAGGGCTTCCACGCGGGCGCCGTGGTCGCGGGTGGGGGCGCATGGATCGTCATCGGCGACAAGGGGGCCGGCAAGAGCTCACTGCTCGCGTCACTCGCCTTGCGGGGCCAGCCGGTGGCGGCCGACGACGTCGCGATCCTGGACGCTGGCGGCGCGGTCCTCGCGGGGCCGCGCTTCGTGGACCTGCGCGCCGGCGCGGCGAGGCAGCTGGGAGCGGGGGAGTCCATCGGCGTGGTGGGCACCCGCGAGCGGTTCCGGATGCCGCTTGGCGCCGTCGAGACGGCCACGCCGCTGCGCGGGTTCGTGCGGCTGGAGTGGGCTGACGACGCGGCCGTGACGCGCGTGCCGGCGGCACGGCGAGTGTCGGAGCTGTACGCGAACCGCATCGCGCGCCTTGAGCCGGCGGACCCGACCCCGATCCTGGAACTGAGCACGCTGCCGATGTTGGAGCTGCGCCGTCCGCGGGACTGGGGAGCCGCCGCGGCGACCGCCGACCTGCTGATGGAAGCCCTCGTGGGCTGAGGAGCGCGGGGCCCAGCAAGCACGCAGCACAACGCGCCCCGGCGATTGGCCCGGAGCACGAAGGGCGGGTTCGGGCTTTAGGAGCCCCGACAGACGATCGGCTGGCCCATAAACGTGAAGCCGTCCGACCCATTCAGACGCTTGTCGCAATCCTGGGTGAGTTCGTGGACGGTTCCAATGACGGTCACGCTGGGAGCCTCGTACGCCGACTTGGTTTCATGCGGATAAGGCATGGGACAAGACTAGGGCGATTCCGCCGCAGAAGCTACTGGACGTCCGGCTAGGGAGCCGTTCTTCATACTTTCGCCGGATCCCGCAAGCCAGGCGGCCTGGAGCAGCAGATACGTGTGCGGGTCGGGCACTGGCCCCGCCCAGACGGCTCGCAGCTGCTCCACGTCGACAACGGTCCGATCGACGCCGCAACCGTCCCACCCGAGCGCGAATGCGCGGCTGTGTGGGCCCCAGAACGCACTGTCAAAGCACGCCTTGGTCGTCCGCGAGAGCAACTCGATCGGGAGCAGGCCGCCGAACAGCTCGCGGATCGCTGCGCCGCGCCACTCGAAGCCGCGCCCGGGCGCTGCGGCAGCAACCGCGAGGCCGAAGGCGGGATCCGCGAGCGGATGGGCGATCGACGCTCCGGCGTCGCGCGCAAGCAGGTCCAGGCTGGCGAGGCCGACCCGGAACGGGCGGCCCGCCTGGAGCTGGCGCACGCGCGGAGCGAGGCGGGCCGGCTCGGCGGCCAGGTCGGCGGCCCAGAGCCGCGCGAAATGCGCGTGGGCGGCGGGCCGCAGCCAGGGCAGTTCAGCAGGCATCCGACGTGCGATCAGCGCACGGCGGAGGGGCGGCGGCGACGCCCAGAGCGCCACGCGCAGGAGGTCGCGAGCGCGCGGCCGGACGCGGGCTCTCGTCACGTCGTATGCCCGCGCGAAGCGCGGGACGCCGAAGAGCTCATCGCCCCCGATTCCCGTGAGCAGAGACCCTCCCTCGGCCGCACCAAGCAGGGGCGCGTGGAAATGAGTGTTGAAGGGCCAGAGCAGGCCGTGCCGGCGCAGGCCGCGCGCGGCCACCGGCCCGATGGCGTCCAGCTCGTCCGCCAGCTCCAGGCGGACCCAGTCGGTCAGTCCCAGGCTCGAGATCACGAGCTCCTGCCACTCGGCCTCGTCGGTGCCTTCGGCGAACGGAAAGCGGTTGGTGGCCGGGATGGGGAGGGGGAGGCCTTCGCGGCGCGCGGCGCGCGTGGCAGCTGCGAGCACGAGGGAGGAGTCCACTCCGCCCGAGAAGCTCACGAGGCAGGGGGCGCGCTGCAGTGCAGGCATGCAGGCGCGCTCCAGGGCGGCGAGCGGAGTCTCGCCCGCCTTCGGTGCGGGGACCGCCGGTGCGTCCGCAGCAGCGCCGAAGACGACGCCGGTCGCGATCTCGATGGGAAGTAGGGCGCCGGCGCCCGTGTCCGGCGTCACGGGCGTGACTCTGAAGAGCTCGGCGAATCGCGACGGCGCGGGCTCGTCTTCGAGCCAGGCATGCGCCACGAAGCCGTCAGAGCCCGTCACTCCGACTAGCACGTCGAGCGGACGGCCGTGGGTGGCATGCCAGTGCTGGAGCAGCATCGCGCGCTCCAGGCAGCTGTTCCGCCGGCGGCTGAGCACCGCCTCGACGCCACGCACGGCATCGTTGGGAACGCTCGGCGGTGCCGGCAACACGATGTCGTGCAGCCGCCCAGCGCGCAGCTGGCCGCGCACGCTTCGAAGCGCGCGGAGTGTCCACCAGGCAGCTCTTAGCGTCGCCAGCGTCACTGCCGCTCCAGCAGCCCCATCTGGTCGAGGTTCGACACGAAGCCGTCCACATCGGCACGGGCAGTGTCTGCGTCGATGTCGTACTGCGACATCAGCAGCCGTACCATTTCGACCTTGCTTGTGCCATCCGCGAGCGCCCGCCACAGCACGGTGCCCGATTGGTTCGCCGCCAGGTAGGCGGATTGCTTGCGCTCGAGGGCGATGACCTCGCCGTCGACCTCACGCCACTCGAGCTGCTGCTTCTGGAGTCGAAGCTCTGGCATGTGTCTCCTTCCTCTCCAGCATCGTGTCGTGCTGTGACTTGGGTACGAATGCGTTGGTGACGGCGGCGCGGGTGCGGGCGACCTTCGCCGCCCAACCCTCGCCGGCGCGGGGCAGCAGGTCGGAGCCGAGCGCGGTGATCACCGAGGGCAGTTGGTTGCGGGGGAGCCCCCACAGGTCGCCGCACGTGCGCTCGAGGTGCGACTCGAGCACCGTGCGTTCGCGCGCCTCCTCGAGGTGACGACCCCAAAGCGCCACGGATAGCGGCCGTGGGCCGTCGCCGACGACCGCCTCGAGTGCGCAGCTCGTGGCGCGCCACATGCGCCGAAGCCCCCAGGCAACCGCCAGACGGTCGACCTCCTCGTGGTTCGCGGCACTTGCCACGAGGGCAATGTCGAGGAGGTCGCGCAGCCGGGCCAGTGGCTCATGGGCCCACCCGTGCGCCGCCAGAACGAGAACGTGATGCGCGGCCGGGAGCACGAGCAGCCCATCGGGGCGGCTCGGCTGCGACTCGGCGGCGGCGAGGAGCTCGGCGGTGGACGGTGGCCTCACGCCCGCGATCCACTTCGGGGAGCTGTGGATCTCCACGACGAGCGGCAGGCCGGGCCAGTGGAGCGGCCGCAGGTGGTGGATTCCCTCGTAGAGCGCGGGCTCGCCCACCTCCTCGAAGCCGGCCGCGACCAGCTGGCGCTGCACGGCCGGGGCGTCTGGCACGAGCAGGTCCAAATCGCTGAAGTCCCGCTCCGTGGGATTGGGGTAGTAGCGCGCCACGTCGGGGCCCTTGATGAGAACCAGCGGGCCGTCCCCGGCCTGCCGCACGCGCTCAAGCAGCGGACCGGCGGCGAGTGCGGAGACTGCTGCCGCTCGCTCGCACGCCACCAGCGCGGCCGGGATTGGGCGGCCCTCGCGGCGCCAGCGGGCGGCCGCGAGGAGCTCGACGCGGTGGTAGGCGAGATCCTCGGTCGACTGAGCGTTGTCGAGCAACGCCCCCACGCGGTCCACCATCTGGGTTGGATAGAGCGCCATCAGTAGAGTCCCAGCGTGCCGCGGCGCCGCTCCCTGTGAAGCGCCAGCCGGAAGAGGAGCGACCCGATGGCCACGGTCACTGCGGAGATTGGGATCAGCACCGCGAGGTCGCCGGCGATTCCGGTCCAGCCCGTGCCGCCGAGAAGCGTCTCGCGCAGTCCCTCGATCGCGATCGCGAGCGGGTTGTACTCCGCCACGGTTGCAACCCAGCCCGGCAGGAGCGTCAGTGGGAAGAACGCCCCGGAGGCCAGCCCCAGGGCGAGGGTCCCGAGCGCCATCATGCCGGCGCCACGCCGGAAGGTGAGGATGGCCGCCGCGGTGGCGATGCCGAGGCCCCAGACGAACGGGATGAAAGCAAGCATCAGCACGAGGGCGGGCAGGGCGCCACTCGCGTGCAGATCGAGGCCGACGACGAGCGCCATGAAGAGCAGCAGGAGCCCCGTGCGGATCGGCATGTAGACCAGGTCGAAGACGGCTGACCCGAGCTGCACCGTCGCGGTCGCCGTGGGAGTTGTGAGCAGCGCCTCGAGCGTGCCGATCATCTGCTCGGTGCGGAGGGCCTCGGATGTGCGCGTCAAGGCGACTTGCACGAAGACGTTGAGGACGATGCCCAGTGTCACGAACTCCAGATAGGTGACCTGCCCCCCGCCATACGTTGGGAGCTCACCCGCGTCGATGAGCTTGCCCACGAAAAAGAACAGCACCATCTGGGCGGCGAGGTTCGCGAAGTCCGAGAAGAACCCGACGCGATAGCTCCAGGCGATGAGGAAATCGCGTCGCAGGAAGGCCGGCAGCTTTGCGGTCTCCTCGACGACCGTCGTGAGGCGGGGGAGCCGGAGGCTGGTGGCGCTCACGCGGCACCCCCTCCACTGAGGGCCATGAAGGCCTCCTCGAGCTCGGAGCGCTCGCGGTGACAGCCGAGGACGGACACCCCCGAGTCGGTGAGCGCGGCGATGGCCTCGCCGAGGACCGTGTCCTCTCCGAGGGAGAGCCGCCAATGCTCGCCGTCGAGCGGCGCGACGTCGCCCGCAGAGCCGAGCGCGGCGGCGAGTGCATCCGCGACACGGGGACCGGGCGGCAGGTCCAGCCGCAGGACGAAGTCCCGGGCCTCGGCGCGTGCCATCAGGGCCGGCACGGAGCCGGCGAACCGGGCCTCGCCGTCGCCCAGGAGCGTTACCTGATGCGCGAAGCCCCGGATTTCGTCGATGCGCTGCGTAGCCCAGAGCACGGCGGCGCCCTGGCGGGCGAGGTCCTCGACGATTCCGCGGACGCCGGCCGATGCCCGCGGGTCGAGGTCGTGCGTCGCCTCGTCCACGAGCAGGGCGGCCGGGGCGGTAAGCAGCGCCCGGCCCAGCGAGAGCCGCTTCTGCATGCCATGCGAGTAGGCCGCGACCGGCTGCCGCGCGGCGGCGCCAAGGCCCACGCGGTCGAGCACCTCGAGCGCGCGGCCCGTCGCCGCGCGTCTGCGGATGCCGTGCAGCCGGGCGAAGAAGAGTAGGTTCTCGAGCCCCGAAAGCCTCAGGTAGAAGGTGCGGTCGCCGGAGGGTACGAAGCCGGTCTGCGCCCGTGTTTGCCTGGTGGCGCGGGAGGCGTCCTCGCCCACGATTCGGACGGAGCCCGAGTCGGGGGCTACGAGCCCGGTGAGGGCACGGAGCAGCGTCGTCTTTCCGGCGCCGTTCGGGCCGAGCAGAGCGTGGATCTGCGAACGCTCCACGGCGAGGCTGACCTCGTCGAGGGCCACGCGGGCACCAAAGCGCCGGGACACCGCCACCGCCTCGATCACGGGCGCCGCGGGCAGGGCCTGTAGCCCCGCCACGCACACGGGCGAGTCCGCCGTGGTGGCGCTCGTGGCCGTCGTTGCCGTCACCAGTCGCCCTCTCGACGCTAGGGCCGGGTTTAGGCCGCGCCCGCGTGCACGGGACGGAGCTCCCGAATCGTCGCTGTGCGGGCCGGCTCCTGCGGGGCCGGAACAGAGCGCGGATCCAGGCCGCGCATCATGCCCTTCATGTGGGCATAGCGGCTTGCCTCGGTGCGGTTCGCGACCCCGAGCTTGCGGTAGATGTTCGAGAGGTGGAACTTCACCGTCTGCTCGGTGACCCACAGCTCGCCGCCGATCTGGGCGTTCGTCATCCCATGGGACACGAGACCGAGGATTTCCCGCTCGCGCGCCGTCAGGTCGTCGTCGCCGCCAGTCAACGAGCCGTCGGTCAGCGCAGCTGGAATGGCGCAGATGACGTTGCGGTCCACGATCTCGCGGATCAGGGTGCCGAGCGTCGGCAAGTGGATCGACTTCGAGATGCATGCGTCGACGCCCGCTTCGATGGCGGCGGCCACCGCGTTGTCATCCATGTGCATGGTCAACAGGAAGATGGAGGAGCTGCTCGTTGCGCCGCGGCACTCGCGGATGCGCTCGAGGGCGTCCTTCGGATTCTGCATCTCATCGATGAGCACGATGTCGGGCTGAGCTTCCCCGACGGGTCCGCGGACAGGACCTCGTCCGTCGACCTTGCCGAGCAGCCTGAGTCCCGCGGAATTGCGCAGGGCAAGGCGGATCGTCTCGATAACGAACGAGCTGTCCGCCACGATGACCATTGTCTTCATGGCGTTAAATATCTCCCTTATGAGGTGGGCAGGAGGCGCGTCGAATTTCTCACGCACTCGACCAACGTCTGGGGTCGCCCGTTTCTTTCTCGCCTTTGGGATGGCGGCCGGAGGACGAGATTTGGCCAGGCCGCGAAGTGCGGGGCGCGCGTGTGCGTTAGCCATATGAGATGTCTTGCCAGCACGATGATTTGCACGAGATTCGTACGGTCTATGACCGCAGCACGGGGATCCTGGTCTACTTCTGGACCTGCGCCAGCTGCGGCGCGCGCCTCGACGAGGTACGGCGAGAGGCCTACCGGCCGCAGTTCGATCCGAACGGGAACGCTCGCTTCCTCGCAGAGGTCCGCTGAGCCTTAGACCGCCGCGAAGACGCTCAGGCCGTCCTGGTCGCTGCTCTACAAGGCGGCCCTCGTTCAGCAGCAGGTCCACGTGACCGAGCACCTCTGAGAGCGTGAGGTACGCCTGCGTTACCGCGATGTTGCCCCACAGGGCCTGCGCGATCTCGTAGGCGGTGCGGGGACGCTCGACGATGAGGCGCTCGATCTTGGCGGCGCGGCGCTCGTGGAGCTTGAGGCGCTCGTCGATGAGGCGACGGTGGTCTGTTACAGGGTCACCGTGCCCGGTGAGCACCAGGTCCAGGTCCATCTGCTGGGTCGCCCGGAGTGACTCCAGGTAGTGGACAAGCGCCTGAGGACGTTCGGTCGAGCCGTCGCGTGGACGCGTGATCAGTGGGTTTGACGAGATGTGCCCCAGTAGGTGGTCGGCTGCGATGAGGATCCGCTTCTCCGCGTCGTGGAAGACCGTGTCAGTCGGGCTGTGCCCGGGCCGGTGGTACACGCAGAGGGTGCGGTCTCGGAGACGCAGCTCCTGGCCGTCGCGAAGCGGTTGTGTCACATCCACGCGCGCGCCCCACGCACGGAACGCGCGAGAAACAGAGGTGAGCGCAATGACCACGTTCTCGGGGATGCCGTGCCGGAGCATGATCTCGCGCGCGAAGTCGTCGTCCGCCTGCGCCTCGGCGGAGAAGTTCTCCATGAAGGGCACGGCCACGTCGATGGCGGCGACCTCGGCGCCCGACTTGGCGGCGACAAGCCCCACGAGCCCGAGGTGGTCGATGTGCTGGTGGGTGACTATCACGAGATCCACGTCCTCGAGTGCGTGGCCGAGAGCCGCGACTCCTCGCTCGAGCTCGTCGAATGACGTTCCGGAGTTCGGGCCGGCGTCCACGAGTGTGAGCGGCTCGTCCACGATGAGGTAGACGTTCACCCGACCTACCGCAAATGGGGTCGGAACCGCAATTCGGTGTATTCCGGCCTCCGCGGCGCCGGCGAACGGGTTTTCCGGTTCACCCGGGGGCTTGGCCACGACCGCACCCTACCCGCGGGTGAAATTCGCATGAAAGCCGGCGGCCGCTCGGAGCGTTAAGTGAGAGGATGCGCCGACGACAACCACGACGATTGAAGCGCCAGCTGTCCCAGGCAGTCCAGGGACGTTGCGCCGTCGTTCACCCGAACCTCGTCCGAGCGCGCCCGAGTCGCGATGAGTACGGCGTGCCCATGGCGGCCCTCGCGCGCTGCCCGGAGCCATGTCTTGCGGAGCTGCTGCTGGTCGGTCCGCTGAGTGCGAGCCAGTCGGTTTACCTCGTCGGAGGGCTGGCGGCGGCCATGGGTGCGCTGTACGAAGCGGGTCTGGTCGCGCGCGACCTGACGCCCCACCACGTCCACCTCGATCCGCACCTCGGCGGTGTGCTTCGGGACGGGGCCATGCCACTCAACCTCGTGGAGCCGCCCGTCCTCGACGCGGACGAGCACCTGGCATACCGCTCGCCTGAGCAAATCGAAAGCAAGTCGATCGACCTCCGCAGCAACGTTTATTCGCTGGGCGCGCTTCTCTACGCTGCCCTCGTAGGCGGGCCGCCGTTCGGGGGCACGTGGTCGCACGTATATGTGTCACACCTTGCGGAGGCACGTCCGCGCCCGAGCGAGCGCCGAGGCGACCTGCCGCCGGCGATCGACACCGTGGTAGCGCGAGCACTTGCTGTCAGCCCGGCCGACCGCTACGACCGACCCGCAGACCTCGCTCGCGCAGCAGCGACCGCTCTGGACGTGGCGTTGAACGGCGAGCTCGTCGCGCCCAGCGAGGCGGAGCCGGCGGAGCAGCCGGCCCCTGAGCCGGCTGACTCCCAGGCCGCGAAGCCGGTCCCCGCGAGCGAAGGCGCACCCTCGGCCAACGGTACGGGGGCCCGTAAGCGCAGCCCGGCGGCGAAGCGAGCGCCGACTCGTGCCCGAAAGAGGAAGTCCTCCACCCCGGACAGAAGTGGTCCGGCGTCCAGGCCGCCCCCCGCCAAGGATCCGAAGCGGCGCAGCAAGGCTGTTCCAGGGGCGAATGGGAAGCCCGCGGCCACGAACGGGAAGCCCGCGGCCACGAACGGGAAGCCCGCGGCCGCAAACGGGAAGCCGAGCGTCAAGCGAGACCGCTCCCGCGCGAAGCGCCGGAACGCCGAGACGAACCGGATGCCCCGGAACGGGACGCCGGTGCCCGAAGACGTAAACGGCTTGGCCACTGAAGCACCCAGGTCCGCTCCGGCGGCGAACGGGAACGGTCCTGCGGCAAACGGTCGCGCGCCCACCCAGCCTCGCTCGGTCGACGACGGCCGAACGACAACCCTCATGGCCCCTGTGGCGACCGGTTATGCCATTCCGACGAGGAACGGCTCCGGCGGACACGTTGTGGCGGCGCTTGCGTCTGCCACGACCGTGGTTCGCCTCAAGCCCGTCCTGCGCCCTCGACGCAACGGCTCGTCCGCTTGTCCGGTCCCAGTCCCCGTCGCAGCGCAGACTCTCAAGCGCAGCTCTCGCAAGGGCGTATTGCTCGTCCTTGGCGCGGCTGGCCTTGCGGCCGCCGCGGTTGCGACCGTCGGGATGACAGGGGACGACGAGAACCGCGACACCCGCGTTGCGTCGAATGACCTCAGCATCCGCATGCCCGCCGGATGGGAGCGGGTCGCTCCACCCGCTCGCCGTCTCGACTGGCTGTCCGGGCACCCTCGGAGCCGCTTCCCAGACGGGACCGGCCGCGCGCTCGTGACCGGCCTGATCCGCGAGCCGGCCGCGGCCCGGCGCGCGCTTCGGAAGCTTCTGCCGGCCGGCGCCAGCGCCAAGACCGTCCGCCTGGGTCGCTTCGAGGCGAAGCGCTACTCGAACCTCACCCTTGGATCGGGGCTGACCGGTACCGCATACGTCATCCACACGACCGGCCCATCCATCGCCATGATCTGTCGCGGCCGGGAGGCCGTCGCTCGCCAGTGCGCCGAGGCCGCCGCCACGGTCACGCTCCGTGGCGAGCGCCCCGTCCCAGCGACCATTGCGGGGCGCCGGGCGCGGCTCGTGCGCGCGGCGGTGCGGACGCTGTCGGCGGAACGCGCCGCGGGAAGGCGCCAGGTTGCACACGGCGCTCGTGGCGCACGATCAGGCGAGGGCCTCGCGCGGCCTCCAGGCGAGCTATCTCAAGGCGGCCGGGCGGGTCGACCTGAGCTGGGGCCTACGGGCAGAGGATCAAGGCTCTCAGCGCTGCGCTCCACGACGCGAGCTACGGCTATGGCGCCCTCGCGGACTCGATCAACGACGGCGACCAGCGTGCCTACGACGCCGCCCGCGCAGTCGTGCTCGAAGCCGAGACGCAGGTCTGGGGCAAATCAGCCGCGAATTAGCCCGAGCACCTCGTCGCGCTTCTCCTTCATGTGCTCCTCGGAGACGATCGACTCGAGGTTCAGGCGCAGGAGCGGCTCGGTGTTCGAGGGCCGGACGTTGAAGTGCCAGTCGTCGTAGTCGACCGAGGTGCCGTCGAGGTGGCTCACCTGGCCGTCCCAGTAGCGCTCCTCCAGCTCCTTCATCTTCCCGTCCTGGTCCTCCACCTCGGAGTTGATCTCGCCCGAGAGGAAGTAGCGCGAGCGCAGCGGCTCCAGCAGCTCGCTCAGGCGCTTGCCCTCCACCGAGAGCAGCTCCAGGATCAGGAGCGCCGGGATCGTTCCGGAGTCGGCGCAGTAGAAGTCGTGGAAGTAGTAGTGGCCCGACACCTCGCCGCCGAACGCCGCGCCCAGCTCGCGCATGCGCGTCTTGAAGAATGCGTGGCCGACGCGGTTCATGTGCGCTGTGCCGCCGGCCGCCTCGACCGTGTCGCGGACGGCACGGGAGGCGCGCACGTCGTACAGGATCGCGGCGCCCGGCTCCTTGCGCAGGATCGACTCGGCGAGCAGCGCGGTGAGGAAGTCGCCGTCCACGAAGCGGCCGGTGTCGTCGATGAAGAAGCAGCGGTCGGCGTCGCCGTCCCACGCGATGCCGAGCTCCGCGCCGGTCTCGCCCAGCTTGTCGATGATGAAGCGGCGGTTCTCCTCGAGCAGCGGGTTCGGCTCGTGGTCCGGGAAGTTGCCGTCCGGCTCCCAGTAGGTGCGCACCTGCTCGATCGGGAAGCCGTCGAGCAGCGGTCCCGACCATCGGGCCGGCCATGCCGTTTCCGCCGTCGAGCACCACCTTCCGGGGCGTGATCCGGCTCGGGTCGATGAAGGCGAGCGCGTCCTTGCGGAAGGCGTCGCCCACGTCCTCGGTCGTGATCTGCCCCGGCCGGTCCGCGGGCGGACCAGGCTCTCCCGCGGTCACGATCTCGCGCAGCTCGCCGATCCCCGAGTCGCCGGAGAGCGCCAGCGCCCCGCGCTTCACGAGCTTCGCCCCGGTGTAGGCCGCCGGGTTGTGCGAGGCGGTGCACATGAGCCCGCCGTCGAGCTCGCGCGCCCCGACCGTCCAGTAGAGCTGCTCGGTCCCGACCATCCCGACGTCGATCACGTCGGCGCCCTCGTCGGCGATGCCGCGCGCGTACTCGGCGGCCATGCTCGGAGCCGACAGCCGCATGTCGCGCCCGAGCCCCACGGTGAGCTCCTCGACCGGCGTGTCCTGAAGATCGGAGAGCACACGCGCAAAGCCCCGCCCGATGCGGTAGGCGAGCCGCTCGTCCATCTGCTCCGGGTAGGTGCCCCGGACGTCGTAGGCCTTGAAGATCGAGGGGTCCACCGACGCATTCATCCCCGCGCACCCTAACGGTGGGCAGCGCCCCGAACTCGGGCATCGAGGGGGACCTATCTGGATTTGCCCTGTATAGGCGGGCAAAGTCGATACCCGCCTCCTCACTGCTGTAGTTCGGGACCCAGCGCGCTACAGGAAGCCCGCCGGCGGAAGTAGCCGACCATCCCGACCAGCACCGCGACCATCACTCCGAGGATGGTCCAGAAGGCCTCCTCACTGCCGTCGAACGGGAACTTCACGTTCATCCCGAAGATGCTCGCGAGCAGGGTGAGCGGGAGGATGATCACGCTGAAGGCGGTGAGCACCCGCAGCACCTCGTTCACGCGGTGTGAGAGCACGGACTCGTTCGTGTCCTCGAGCGCCTCCACGACCTCCTTGTAGTTCTCGAGCATGTCCCAGATGCGCTCGGAGGCGTCGACGATGTCGTCGAAGTAGACCTCCATCTCCTCGGCGAGGTAGCGCTGCTTGGTCCGCTCGAGGTCGCGCAGCACCGCGCGCTGCGGCCGGATGATCTTGCGGAAGTTGATGATCTCCTGCTTCGAGTTGGAGAGGTCGCGCACGACCTCCTCGGCCTTGCCCTCGAAGATCTCCTCCTCCATCCGCTCGAGCTTGTTGCCGATCTTGCGAAGCATCGGGAAGCAGTAGTCGAAGGAGTCGTCGACGATCTTGTAGAGCAGGTAGCCGGAGCCCTTCGAGAGCAGGGAGTCGCGCACGTCCTCGGAGGAGCGGCAGCGCTCGAACAGGTACTCCACCGGCGGGATCGGCGTGTTCGGGATCGTGATCAGGAAGTCCGGCCCGATGAAGATGTCGAGCTCGGCGGCGTTCAGCCGGCCGACGGTCTTGTCGAAGACCGGGAAGTAGAGAACGATGAACAGGTAGTCGTCGTACTCGTCGATCTTCGGGCGCTGGTTGCGGGAGAGGACGTCCTCGTAGTCGAGCGGGTGGAACTCGAAGTGCTCCTCGAGCCAGGCGCGCTCGGCAGGGCCGGGGCGCTCGATGTTGATCCAGCGCAGACCGCCCCACTCGACGGACTCGACCTGGGGCTCGGCGCTAGCGGCGAGGCGTGCGGGATCGACCCGTGCGCGGGCGGAGCGCCTGAGACGTGGCTTCGGCAGGCTCGGCATCGGGTCTAAGGGGGTCGTCCAGCACGTTCACCTGACCCATTCTACTTCGAGCGGCTGGTATCCTGCGGCGCTTACATAGCCGTTGCATCGAGAGGGGTGGAGGGACATGGCCCTGTGAAACCCCGGCAACCACTCGGCGGACACACGTCCGCAGGGAAAGGTGCCAATTCCATCGAGATGTGACAGGGCGCCTGAACAGGCCTCCGTCACAGCACCGGCGGAGGTTTTCTACATAGAAGGGGCTTTCATGCCAGTTCAGGCGCTTCAGTGCAAGGAATGTGACTCCACCTATCCGCTCGACGCTCGCTACGTGTGCGAGCAGTGCTTCGGGCCGCTCGAGGTCGCGTACGACCACAGCGGGCTCGACGCCTCGGAGGCCAAGCGGAAGATCCAGTCGGGCCCGCAGACGCTGTGGCGCTACGCGGACTTCCTGCCGTTCGCGACCCCGCCGCAGCCGGGCCTTCCGGTCGGCCTGACCCCGCTCCAGCGGGCGCCGCGGCTCGCCGAGGCGCTCGGCCTGGGGGAGGTGTTCGTGAAGAACGACACCGCCAACCCGACGCACTCGTTCAAGGACCGCGTGGTGGCCGTGGCGCTCGCGAAGGCGCAGCGAGCTCGGCTACCAGGTGGTGGCCTGCGCCTCCACCGGCAACCTGGCGAACGCGGTGGCGGCGCACTCGGCCGCGGCCGGGCTCGAGTCGTACGTCTTCATCCCGTCCGACCTCGAGGAGCAGAAGGTGCTCGCCACGGGCGTGTACGGCACGAACCTCGTGGCCGTGCGCGGCACCTACGACGACGTGAACCGGCTCTGCACCGAGATCTCCGGCGAGCGCGACTGGGCGTTCGTGAACGTGAACGTGCGGCCGTACTACGCCGAGGGGTCGAAGACGATCGCGTTCGAGATCGCCGAGCAGCTCGGCTTCGAGCTGCCGGACCGGGTGGTGGCGCCGATCGCCTCCGGCTCGCTGTTCACGAAGATCGCGCGCGGGTTCCAGGAGTGGCTCGACGTGGGGCTGCTCGACGGCTCGCTGCCCACCTTCAACGGCGCTCAGGCCGAGGGCTGCTCGCCGGTCGCGCAGGCGTACGAGGCGGGCCGCGACATCTGCCGGCCGGTGAAGCCGGACACGATCGCCAAGTCGCTCGCCATCGGGAACCCGGCGGACGGGCCGTACGCGCTCGACCTGGCGCGGCGCTCCTCGGGTTCGATCGACTCGGTGACCGACGACGAGATCCGCGAGGGCATCCGGCTGCTCGCCCAGACCACCGGCATCTTCACCGAGACGGCCGGCGGCGTGACCACCGCGGTGCTGCGCAAGCTGGCGGAGCGGGGCGACATCGGCCCGGACGAGCGGGTGGTCGCGGTGATCACCGGCGACGGGCTGAAGACGCTCGACGCGGTGCGCGGCACGTTCGAGAAGCACGAGATCGAGCCGTCGTTGGAAGCGTTCGAGAACGCGGTCGCCGGAGCCACGGTCGGCGCTGTGTAATCTGCCGAACCGATGTCCGTGACGGTCAAGATTCCCACGCAGTTGCGCAGCGTTACGGGTGGCGACTCGGAGACTGCGGTCGACGGCGCCACCACGGTCGGCGAGGTGCTCGACGGCCTCTATGACCGCTACGACGGCCTCCGCGACCGGATCGCGGAGGACGGGGACCTGCGCCGCTTCGTGAACGTGTACGTGGGTGGCGAGGACATCCGCTTCCTCGACGGGCTCGACACCGAGGTCGAGGACGGCGACGAGGTCACGATCCTCCCGGCCGTGGCCGGCGGCAGCTGAGCGTCTTAGTAACCGGCGCGCAGGGCCTGATCGGCTGCGCGCTCGTGGAGGCCCTGCTCGCGCGCGGCGAAGAGGTCGTCGCGCTGAGCCGCTCCGACCTCGTCGGGTCGCGCTTCGACACGGAGGGCCTTCGCGACCGCTGCACGCTCGTGGAGGGAGACCTGACCACGCTCGGCGAGACCCTCGCCGAGCACCGGCCGGGCACCGTCTTCCACCTGGCGGCGCAGACCCAGGTCGGCGATGCCAACCGCGCCCCGCTCGGCACGTGGGAGACCAACGTGCGAGGCACCTACATGCTGCTCGAGGCCGTGCGGGAGCACGATGCGGGCGCGCGCGTGGTGGTGGCTTCCTCCGACAAGGCCTACGGCGCGCATGATGAGCTGCCCTACCGCGAGGACTTCGCACTCAAGCCGTCGTATCCGTACGACGTCTCGAAGGCGGCCGCGGACATGATCGCCCGCTCGTACGCCGCGACCTACGACATGCCGGTGGCGGTGACCCGGCTGGCGAACGTGTACGGGCCGGGCGACGTGAACTGGGCACGCCTGATCCCGGACAGCGCGCGTGCGCTGGTGCGCGGCGAGCGCCCCGTGATCCGCTCGGACGGGACGCCCGAGCGCGACTACATCTACGTGGAGGACGCCGCCGCCGCCTACCTGGCGGTGGCGGACTCGCTCGCGAACCCGGAGTTCCGTGGGCGCGCATGGAACGCCGGCTCGGGCCAGCCGCTCTCGGTGCTCGAGGTGGTGAGGCGCCTGATCGAGATCTCCGGCCGCGACGGTCGAGCCCGACATCCAGGGCAGCGGGGTGCCCCACGGCGAGATCGACCGCCAGTACCTCGACTCGACCGCGATCCGCACGGAGCTCGGCTGGGAACCGAAATGGGACCTGGACAGCGGCCTGCGAGCGGCGTGGGAGTGGTACGAGCGGACGCTCGGCTAGCGAGCGCAGTCGATGCAGAGCGCGCTCTCGGGCGCGACCTCGAGGCGACCGGGGGCGATGGGGCCGCCGCAGCTGTCGCAACGGCCGTAGCTGCCCTCGTCGAGCTTCGCGAGCGCGCGCTCCAGCTTCTCCTCGGTCACGAGCAGGCTGTTGCCGACGCCGATGTCGTTGCGCCGGCTGATCGCCTCGCTCGTGCCGTCGCCGATGCGCTTGCCGAAGCCGATGCCAGCGCCGGGCTCGGGAGCCTTGGCCAGTTCGCCAAGGCGGGCCCGGAGCTCGGCGAGCCGCTCGCGGAGGAGCCGCTCTGTATCGGTGTCCTGCAGGGCCATCGACCCCACAGGGTAGGCCGGGCGACTCAGAAGACGAACAGGATGAGCAGGATCAGAATGAGGATCGCTGCGCCGATGCTGATGTACATACACCCCTCCTTGGGTTGACTGAGGCCTCACGTACCCAAATGACACCGTTGTGATGCAGCGGTTGACCCCTCAGTCGGTTCGTGTAGATCGTGCACCAACGTCAACGCCCGGAAGGGGTGAACGATGAGCGCGATCGATGACAAGCACGCGCAGCTCCCGTGGATCGGCAACCCGAAGGACGAGGGTGCGGGCTCCGACGAGGGGCCACTACCCGACGGACGTGGCCGCGTGCGGGACTACGACAACGGCTCGATCTACTGGTCGCCCGAGACGGGGGCGCACGAGGTCCACGGCGCGATCCGCGACAAGTACGGCAAGACCAGAAAGTGGATCGGCTACCCGACGACGGACGAGACCGGCTGCCCCGACGGCGTCGGGCGCTTCAACCACTTCGAGCACGGCTCGATCTACTGGACACCTGAGACCGGCGCCCACGAGGTCCACGGCGCGATCCGGGACAAGTGGCAGGAGCTGGGGTGGGAGCGGAGCAAGCTCCGCTACCCGACGAGCGACGAGCACGACATCACCGGCGGCCGCGCGAGCAACTTCCAGGGCGGCGAGATCCGGTGGACCCCAACGGGCGGCCCCGTCGTGCACAAGTCGCAGATACTCGACGACTAAGCGGGCTGGTGGAAGTTGCCGCTGCACTGCCTCCACGCGCCACGCATCTGCGCCCGTGCGCTTGTCTCGGCGGCCTGGAATGAGCCCGAGTTGCGCGAACGGATCGGCGAACACGTAGACCGCGGCCCATCCGGCACGGAGCTGAGCTCCCGCCAAGCTGCCGCGCGCGCTCTTGACATAGGCAAGTAGGCGGCCATAGCGGTCGCGGCGATCCTGGGTCGGATCGGTTGTCACCCTCACCCGCCGGCCCTTTCCGCCCTTGCTGTCCCTGAGCCCGTCTCCGTCTGTGTCGCGTGGTCGCGTGAAACTCAGCCGGAGCATGTTCGAGGTGGCCTCCCGGCCGCCACACTCCACCGGCGTCCCCGGTTTTTTCGTTTCCGGGGTATCGATTCCGATGAGACGCACGGTGTAGGTCTTGGAGCGGCCCCGGCGCACCTTGATCGTGTCGCCGTCCGTGACCGCCGTGATGACGGCACGGAAGCTGAGCGCGTCAGTGTTCGCGTCGGGCGGCGTGCGGCGCTGGTGGTGTGGCGCTGGTGGTGTCGGCGCGGCCGAGTGGCTGCAGGGGCAGGGGTTCAACTCGCACGCGACCCCGTCGCCGTCCCCGTCGAGGCGGTCGGGGTCGCTCGAGGGCCCACCGAGGCTCAGGAAATAGCTCTGTGCGTCCGCCTGCGTGGAGAAGTCCGCGCAGTCCAGGTCGGCAGCGTGTGCCTTGGGCGCGCTCGCCTGCGCGTTGGGAGCGAGGGCGGCCACGGCGATGCCGACTGAGACGAGCAGGGCTGGGACTGAACGAAACACGGGGCCTGTTACACGTCGGACGTGGCGGCCTTCGACTTGACCCGAGGCTTGGAGTGCTAGCCGAGCTGCTCCTGCAGCGTCACTGCTGCGAGGGCGGTTGCTTCAGTCGGGAAGAAACCGAACCAGACGGCCTTGTTGCCGCCGCCACCGCCAAACGTGCCAGGCCGTTTGCCTCACGGCGATCCCGCTGTCGGCGGCGTGACCCGACAACCTCGACGTTTCCCAGGGTGATGTGGCCGAGATCCCGCACCTCAACGACTTCGACCTGGTAATCGGGCCAAGCGGCGAGCAGGGTCTTCCACCAGCGGCGGATCCCCTCGTGGCCGTGGAAAACGCCCTCCATGGCGGCCAGGCGCGGGACGGCCTCGGCGTCAGCATCGATGAGTGCCAGGAGGGAAGCGAGGTCGCGTCGGTTGAACGCGTGGTAGGCCTGGTGAGTCAGCTCGACGTTCTCCTGCGACATCGCCTACTCCCGCAGGCCGACGGCTTCGAGGGCCTCGTCCTCCGTGCGGAAGCTGAGAACCCGCGCGAGCTTTCCTTCACTGACGAAGAACGCGGAGTAGTACGGAGCCCGGACCTCGACGCCGCTCCCACCACCTCGTGCATGGAACATTCCGACCACGAGCACCTTGTCGCCGAGGTCGCGGAACTCCTCGGCGTCCAGGTTGAGGACCTCCCAAACGTCGGCGTCCTGGAAGTAGCCCGCGAGCCCCTCGGCCCCGTCGTAGACGGTGGTCTCCACCGTCCCGGTCCACGTCACCCATTGGAAGTCGTCCGTGGTCAGCTCGACCAGGGCGGGCACGTCCCGGCGGTTGAAGGCGGCGACCGCGTTCCTCGCGACATCACGTTCTCCTGCGACATCGCCCGCCCAGTATTACCCGTGACCCACAGCGGGTCTAGCGAGGTTGCCTCCGGAGCAAGTTGTCCCCGCTGGTGGCGATGAGTGCACCCAGGTTGCCCCGAGGCGGTACCAAGGTGGCCTAGCACCACGGTCGCTGGTCGTCGAGGTTGAGGACTCGTCTGATCCCCGAACCGACTTGGAGGGATATCCATGATGGGACACCTCGGCTATCAGGCAGCAATCGCGCACATGAGCGAGCTGCGGGCGTCAGCCGACAAGGCGAGGCAAGCGAGCCGCCCCGGCCGTAGCGATGAGCCGCGGGCTCGGCAGTGGCGGCTACGTCACCGCTCACACGTGCCGCAGGCAAGGCGGCGCCGGTTTACTTAGCCGTCCGGAGGTACGCCCGGAAGGATTCGAACCTTCGACTTCTGCCTCCGGAGGGCAGCGCTCTATCCACTGAGCTACGGGCGCGGGAAAAATCCAGTGTAGTCCGCGCATGCTGATCGCCGTGATCTCCGACACGCATCTGCCGCGCGGGGCGCGGCGGCTGCCGGAGGCGTGCATCGAGCGGATCGCGGCGGCGGATCTGCTGCTCCATGCGGGCGACTTCTCGACGCTCGAGGTGCTCCGCGAGCTCGAGGCGATCGGGCCGCCTGTGATGGGCGTGCAGGGCAACGTGGACAGCGCGGAGCTGCGCCGGCTGCTGCCGAAGGAGCGCGTGGTGGAGGCCGAGGGCGCCCGTATCGCGATGGTGCACGACGCCGGCCCGAGCGCCGGCCGCCTCGCGCGCATGCGGGCTCGCTTCGGGGACCGCGCCGACGTCGTCGTCTTCGGCCACTCCCACATGCCGCTGCACGAGCAGGCCGACGACGGCTTCCAGATCCTCAACCCGGGAAGCCCGACGGAGCGCCGCAGGGCGCCGCGACACACGATGGGGCTGATCGCGAGCCGGGGCGGCTTAGCCCGGTGTGAGCTCGTTTCGCTCTGATACCGTATACGGCATCATGAATCGCCGGCTGAACTGGTCAAGACGCTCCGCGCGGAGAACGGCCTCAGCCAGCGCGAGCTCGCCTACCGCGCCGGCACGAGCCAGAGCGCAATCGCGCGGATCGAGAGCGGGGCCGAGGACGTCACCTGGACCCGCCTTCGCTCGATCCTCTCCGCCATGGGCGAGGAGCCGGTGCTCGACAGCGAGCGGCTTGTCGAGCCGATACGACTTCGACGATCTGATGCGAGAGCGGGCGATGTCGCCCGAGGCCGCCTGGCCAACGGCCTGCGCTTCAACCGGTTCGCATCCGAGATCGCGCTCGCGGGAGCGAAGGCGCGCTCACGCCGTGGCGCTGCCTGACCGCGTCTTCGAGCCCGAGGAGATCCTCCGTGTGCTCGTCGGAGCACGCCGTGGATTTCGTCGTCATCGGCGGGGTCGCGGTGCAGGCTCACGGATACATCCGGGCGACGAGGGATCTCGACATCGATCGCGCGGCCGACCATGCTGCAACCTCACCCGCCTGAGCGAGGCGCTCGCCGAGCTCGGGGCCGAGCTTCGGGGTCGCACTGCACGCGAAAGTGACTGATCCGCAGCTGCTGCGGCGGGCGCCGCATGTCCCGGTCATGACCACGGTCGGACCGCTCGACGTGATCAACATCGAGCAGTCGACGGGTGCGCCGCGCAGCTATGACGCGCTTCGCGACAGAGCGCTCAGGATCGAGCTGACGGGACATCGCAGGTCGCCGTCGCCGGGCCTGTCTGATCTCATCCGGATGAAGCGAGCCGCGGGGCGCGACCACGATCTCGCGGACATCGAAGCGCTCACGCGCCGGCCCGACAACCGCCCCGAGGGCCGACGCTAGTCAACATAGGGCGCGATGGACCTCGACGTTCTCTTCCTCGGCACCGCCGGCTCCTCGCCGAGCCCGCGGCGCGGCCTGCCCGCCACGCTCGTCCGGCGCGGCGGCGATCGCCTGCTGATCGACTGCGGGGAGGGCACGCAGCGGCAGCTCATGAGCTCCGTCGGGCTGGTGGAGCTCGAGGAGCTGTTCATCACCCACTTTCACGCGGACCACGTGCTCGGCCTGCCGGGGATGCTGAAGACGTTCGCCCTGCGCCAGCGCGAGCGCGAGCTGACGGTCTACGGCCCGCGCGGGCTCGCGCGCCTCTTCAAGCTGCTCGATCCCGTGATCGGACGGGTGACCTTTCCCATCGAGCTCGTCGAGCTGGAGCCGAACGACGAGCTCGAGCGCGACGGCTACCGGATCGCCGCCTTCGGGGTCGACCACGGCGGCCCCTCGATCGGCTACGCGCTCGTGGAGGACCCGCGCCCGGGCGAGTTCGACCCCGAGCGCGCCCGCGAGCTGGGCGTGGAGTTCGGGCCCGACTTCGGCCGCCTCCAGCGCGGCGAGGTGGTGAACGGCGTGCAGCCGGACCAGGTGATGGGGGAGACGCGCCGCGGCCGCAAGGTCGTGCTCACGGGCGACACCGCCCCGAGCGACATGACGCGCCTCGTGGCGTGGGAGGCCGACCTCCTGGTTCACGAGGCGACCTTCATGGAGGACGAGGTCGAGCGCGCCGCCGAGACGCGCCACTCCACCGCGGCGCAGGCCGCGGAGCTGGCCGCCGCGGCCGGCGTGCAGATGCTGGCGCTCACCCACATCTCGCCGCGCTACTCCGGCGGCGAGGTGCGCGACGAGGCACGGGCGCGCTTCGACAACGTGATCGTCCCGCGTGACTTCGACCGCGTCGAGATCCCGTTCCCGGAGCGAGGCGAGCCCGTGCACATCAGGGCGTCGGACCGACCGCCGCAACCCGTAGGGGGTCAGACCCCTTGAGTCGCGGACGCTTAAGGGGTCTGACCCCTTAGCGCGGGTCGCCGAGGCGCACTAGCTGCGGCGGGCCGCAGTCCTCGAGGTCCTGGAGCACCTGCTCCGCGAGCTCGGGGTCCCAGCGCTCGGCGCCGACCAGCTGGCCGGTGAGGTCGCTCACGCGGCTGAGGGCCTCGCGGGCGTCGTCGTCGAGCGCGATGTCCTCGCAGAAGAAGAGCGCGTCGCCGGCCTCGCGGAGGATCTCCTTCTGGGCAGGGTCGAGCGCGGCGTCCCCTTCGGCGGAGATCACCGTCATGAGCCTGCCATATGCCTGAGAACGCTCTGGCGTCACTGCTTCCACAGTAGCGGCCATTGCAAGGGGTGTCACCCGGCTGGACCGATGTTGGCGTCCGACCCTGAGTGCTAGTCTCGCCGCGGTTCCTTTAACCAGGTCCAGAGAGGCCAGGAAGGGATAGTTAAGTGAGTGAGAAGACGGTCCTGGACCGCGAAGACGTGCGGCGCACGCTGGTGCGAATCGCACACGAAATCGTCGAATCAACGGGTGGCGAGGGCGTCGCGGTAGTCGGGATTCACCGTCGCGGCGCCGTGCTGGGCGCGCGCCTGCGCGACCTGGTCGCCGAGCTCGTCGGCGAGCCCGTGCCGCTCGGCGACATCGACATCAGCTTCTACCGCGACGACGTGGGCATCCGCGGCGCGGACTACCAGCCGGTGGTCCACTCGACGCACATCGACTTTCCCGTCGAGGACACGACCGTGGTGCTGGTGGACGACGTCCTCTACACGGGCCGAACCGTCCGCGCGGCGATCGACGCCCTCTTCGACTACGGCCGCCCGAGCCGCGTGCAGCTCGCGGTGCTGGCCGACCGCGGGCACCGCGAGCTTCCGATCCGCCCGGACTACGTCGGGAAGAACCTTCCGACCGCCCGGGGCGAGAGGGTGAACGTGAGAGTGGAGGAGATCGACGGAGTTGACGAGGTGGCCATCGACGCGGCCGCCCACGATGGAGGAGACGATTTGATGCACCCGCACCTGCTGTCGGTCGACGATCTCTCGCGCGACGACATCGAGCGCATCCTGGGCCGGGCGGAGAGCTTCGCCGAGGTCTCCGGACGCGAGATCAAGAAGGTCCCCACGCTGCGCGGGCGCACGGTGATCAACCTCTTCTACGAGGCCTCCACGCGCACGCAGTCGAGCTTCGAGCTCGCCGCCAAGCGGCTGAGCGCCGACCTGATCACGCTCAAGGCGACGGGCTCGGCGGTGGAGAAGGGCGAGTCGCTCAAGGACACCGTGCAGACGCTCTCCGCCTACGACCCCGCCGCGATCGTGATCCGCTCGCCGCACGCGGGGGCGGCCGGCCTCGTGGCCCGCTGGACGCAGGCGGCCGTGATCAACGCGGGCGACGGCAAGCACGAGCACCCGACCCAGGCGCTGCTCGACCTCTACACGCTCAAGCGCCGCGCCGGCTCGCTCGAGGGCCTGGCGGTCTGGATCGTCGGCGACGTGCTCCACAGCCGCGTGGCGCGCTCGAACATCCTGGCCTTCACGCGCATGGGCTGCGAGGTCACGGTCTGCGGGCCGCCCACGCTGATCCCGCGCGGGATCGAGTCGCTCGGCTGCCGGGTTCGCCACACCCTCGACGAGCTGCCCTCGGCCGACGTGGTCTACGCCCTGCGCATGCAGAACGAGCGCATGACCGGCTCCTTCGTGCCGTCGCTGCGCGAGTACGCGGCGCAGTACCAGATCAACGGGCGTCGCCTCGGGCCCGCCCAGCTGCTGATGCACCCGGGCCCGGTGAACCGCGGCGTCGAGCTGGCGGCCGAGGTGATCGACTCGCCTCAGGCACTGATCTCCGAGCAGGTCGAGTCCGGGGTCGTGGTGAGGATGGCGGTGCTCTACGAGCTGCTCGCGGGGCGCGGTGCGCCATCCGGGGTGCGCGAGGGCGCCGAGACGGAGCCCCAGCCCGCATGAGCGCCAGCGCCGCGCCGATGAACGGCTCCGGACCGCGGGCCGCGATCGAGCTCGACTGCGCCGCCGCGCCGCCGACCACGGTGCTGGTGCGAGGCGCCCGGCTGCTCGACCCGCGCGCCGGGCTCGACAAGCTGGGCGACGTGCTCGTGCGCGACGGGCGAATCGCGGAGGTGGGGGAGGGCCTGAGCGCGCCTGACGGTGCCGAGGTGGTGGACGCCGAGGGCCTGCACGCGCTGCCCGGCCTTCGTCGACCCGCACGTGCACCTGCGCACGCCCGGGCGCGAGGACGAGGAGGACATCGACTCGGGCACGCGCGCCGCGGCGGCGGGCGGCTTCTGCGCGATCCTCGCCCAGCCGAACACCGAGCCGGTGGTGGACTCGGCGCCGGTGCTGCGCTCGCTGCGCGAGAAGGCGCGCGGCGAGGCACGCATCCCGACCGGCTTCATGGCCGCGATCACGGTCGGCCAGCTGGGCGAGCGGCTCACGGAGATGGCCGAGCTCGCCGAGGCGGGCGCCGCCGGCTTCACCGACGACGGACTGCCCGTTCGCTCCGCCGGCGTGATGCGCCAGGCGCTCCAGTACCAGCAGCTCGCCGGCCGCGTGCTGGCCCTGCACGAGGAGGACCCCTCGCTGTCGGGCACGGGTGTGATGCACGAGGGCGAGATGTCCGCGCTGCTCGGAGTGGCGGGGATACCGTCGGTGTCCGAGTCGACGATGGTGGCGCGCGACTGCGCCCTCGCGCTCTACGAGCGGGGCCGCATCCACGTGCAGCACGTGTCCGCGAGCGAGACCGTGAGCGCCATCGAGCGAGCGAAGGCCGCGGGCACGCAGGTGACCTGCGAGGCCACGCCTCACCACCTCCTGCTCACCGACGACGCGGTGCGCACGCTCGACACGAACATGAAGATGAACCCGCCGCTGCGGGCGGAGTCCGATCGCCAGGCGCTGATCGAGGCGCTCCGCTCGGGCGCGATCGACTGCATCGCCACCGACCACGCGCCTCACGCGCGCGAGGAGAAGGAGCAGCCCTTCGAGCTGGCGCCGATGGGGGTCACCGGCCTCGAGACGGCCTTCGCCGCGCTGCACACCGGCCTCGTCCTGCCGGGCGTGATCGGGCTCGAGCTGCTCGTGGAGCGAATGACCGCAGGCGGCGAGCCCTTCGGCCTCGTGGTGCCGACGCTGGCGCCCGGCTCACCTGCAAATCTCTGCCTCGTGGACCTCGAGGCGGACTGGGACGTGGGCGACGCGGGCTACGAGAGCCGCTCCGCGAACTGCGCCTTCGCCGGCCGCCGGCTCACCGGCCGCGTGCGCATGACGATCGCCGACGGCGCGGTGGCCTACCGCGAGCGCAGCTTCGCGCTCGGCGCCGTGGCATGAGCGCCGCCTACCTGCTGCTCGAGGACGGCACCCGCTTCGACGGGGAGTCGGTGGGCGCCGCCGTAACCGGACTGGGCGAGGTCGTCTTCAACACGGCGATGTCCGGTTACCAGGAGGCGGTCACCGACCCGAGCTACGCCGGGCAGATCATCGTCTTCACGTATCCGCTGATCGGGAACTACGGGGTGGCGGCCTCGCAGATGGAGTCGGACCGGATCCACGCGCGCGCGGTGATCATGCGCGAGGGGATCGACCGCGAGGACGCCTCCCATGCCGAGGGCGGCTGGCTCACCTGGCTGACGCGACTGCGGGATCCCCGCGCTCTCCGGTGTGGACACGCGCGCCCTTGTCCGCCACATCCGGGACAAGGGAGCGATGCGCGGCGGCATCTTCGCCGCGGAGGTGCCCGAGGCCGAGGCCCGCGAGCACGTGATGGCGGAGCCGTCGATGACGGGCGCGGACCTGGCGCGCGAGGTGACCCCGGCCGAGCCGCTGATCCTCGAGGGCAACGGCCCGCGCGTGATCGCCATCGACACCGGCATCAAGACCTCGATCGTGCGCAACCTGCGTGAGCGCGGCGTGCATCTCGAGCTGCATCCCTGCACGGTCACCGCGGAGGAGCTGCTCGCGCGCAAGCCGGATGCGGTGTTCCTGGCGAACGGCCCGGGGGATCCGGCGGCCCTCGACTACATCGTGGACGCGGTGCGCGGGGTGGTGGGGAAGACGCCGGTCTGGGGCATCTGCCTCGGCCACCAGCTGCTCTGCCGGGCGGTGGGCCTCGAGACCTACAAGCTGCCCTTCGGCCACCGCGGCGCGAACCATCCGGTGAAGGACCTCGAGACCGGTCGCATCGAGATCACCTCGCAGAACCACGGCTTCGCGGTGCTGGGCCCGGGCGGCCAGCGGACCATCGACACGCGACGAGGCGGTTCGCTGGGAGACGGACTTCGGC
Organism: Thermoanaerobaculia bacterium; assembly: GCA_963846495.1. Lineage (GTDB taxonomy): Bacteria > Acidobacteriota > Thermoanaerobaculia > Multivoradales > JAIOJS01 > DASYQD01. The sequence continues at coordinate 256,542 of CAWJWP010000001.1, forward strand.
GTGGCCGAGCTCCAGCAGCTGAACCTCTACGACCGGACGGTCGAGGGCCTCGTGCTGCGCGACGTGGAGGGCTCGACGGTTCAGTACCACCCCGAGGCCGGACCGGGTCCGCACGACGCCCTGCATCTGTTCGATCGCTTCTTGGAGCGCCTCGTTGCCGCGTAGGGACGACATCAGGCGCATCCTCATCATCGGCTCCGGGCCGATCGTGATCGGGCAGGCGGCGGAGTTCGACTACTCGGGCGCGCAGGCCTGCAAGGTGCTGCTGGAGGAGGGCTACGAGGTGATCCTCGTGAACTCGAACCCGGCCACGATCATGACCGACCCGGAGTTCGCCACGCGGACCTACATCGAGCCGCTCAACCCGGCGTCGGTGACGAAGGTGATCGAGCGCGAGAAGCCCGACGCGCTGCTGCCCACGCTCGGCGGCGGCACCGCGCTCGACCTCGCCCGCCAGCTCTCCGAGGACGGCACGCTCGGCAAGCACCGCGTGGAGCTGATCGGCGCCGACTACGAGGCGATCCGGCGCGCCGAGGACCGCGAGCTGTTCCGCTCGACCATGGAGCGCGCCGGCCTCAGGGTGCCGCGCAGCGCGGCGGTGAAGTCGATGCGCGAGGCCGAGCGGGCGCTGCCCGAGGTCGGGCTGCCGGCCATCGTGCGGCCCGGCTTCACGATGGGCGGCGCCGGCGGCGGCATCGCGTGGAACGAGACCGAGTACCGCGCAGGTGATCGCGGAGGGGCTCGCGGCCAGCCCGATCGGGCAGGTGCTCGTGGAGGAGTCGGTGATCGGCTGGGGCGAGTTCGAGCTCGAGGTGATGCGCGACCGCAACGACAACGTCGTGATCGTCTGCTCGATCGAGAACATCGACCCGATGGGCGTGCACACCGGCGACAGCGTGACCGTGGCCCCGCAGCAGACGCTCTCGGACACGCTCTACCAGCAGCTGCGCGACCAGGCCCTCAAGGTGATCCGCGCGGTTGGCGTCGAGACGGGCGGCTCGAACATCCAGTTCGCGGTCAACCCGGAGACCGAGGAGATCGTGGTGATCGAGATGAACCCGCGCGTCTCGCGCTCCTCGGCGCTGGCCTCGAAGGCCACGGGCTTCCCGATCGCGAAGATCGCGGCGCGGCTCGCGGTCGGCTATGCGCTCGAGGAGATCGACAACGACATCACGCGCAAGACGCCGGCGAGCTTCGAGCCGACGATCGACTACGTGGTGGTGAAGTGGCCGCGCTTCGCGTTCGAGAAGTTCCCGGGCGCGGACGGCGAGCTGCACACCTCGATGCAGTCGGTGGGCGAGGCGATGGCGATCGGGCGCACCTTCAAGCAGGCCTTCGTGAAGGCGATGCGCTCGCGCGAGCTGGACGTGACGCGCACGACGCTTCGACGGCGACCTGCTCGCGCAGCTCGAGACGCCGTCGGCCGACCGCTACGAGGTGCTGTTCGAGGCCGTCCGCCGCGGGCACAGCGAGGCCGAGCTGTGCGAGCGCACCGGGATCGACCCCTGGTACATGGCCGAGATGGCGGCGCTGGCGCGTGGCGAGGACCCCGAGGCGGGGCTCGAGCGCAGCTTCAAGTCGGTGGACACCTGCGCGGCCGAGTTCGAGGCGGAGACGCCCTACTACTACTCGGGCTGGGAGCGAAAGGCCGAGCACGAGGTGCGGCGCGGCGAGCGCCCGAGTGTCGTGATCCTCGGCTCCGGGCCGAACCGGATCGGGCAGGGCATCGAGTTCGACTACTGCTGCGTGCACGCGGCCATGACCGTGCGCGAGTCGGGGCGCGACGCGGTGATGATCAACTGCAACCCGGAGACGGTCTCGACCGACTACGACACCTCCGACCGCCTCTACTTCGAGCCGCTCACCCTCGACGACGTGCTCGGCGTGATCGAGCTGGAGCAGCCGGAGGGCGTGATCGTCCAGTTCGGCGGCCAGACGCCGCTGAAGCTGGCCGCGGGCCTGGCCGACGCCGGGGTGCCGCTGCTCGGCACGCCCGTGGACTCGATCCACAGGGCGGAGGACCGGCCGAGCTTCGGGGCGCTGCTCGACGAGCTCGGCCTGCGCGGCCCGCCATACGCCACCGCCGAGTCGCACGCCCAGGCGCTCGAGGTGGCCGACGGCGTGGGCTACCCGCTGCTCGTGCGCCCGTCGTACGTGCTGGGCGGCCGCGCGATGGAGATCTGTTACTCGCAGGAGCAGCTCCAGGGCTACCTGAAGCGCACCAACGGCGGGCGCCGGCCGCACGATCTTCCTCGACCGCTTCCTCGAGAACGCGATCGAGATCGACGTGGACGCGCTCTGCGACGGCGAGGACGTGGAGATCGGCGCGATCATGCAGCACGTCGAGGAGGCGGGCGTTCACTCTGGCGACTCCGCGTGCGTGATCCCGGCGATGTCGCTCGGCCCGGAGATGCTGCGCCAGGTCGAGGAGGCCACCGAGGCGATCGCCAAGGCGCTCGGCGTGATCGGGCTGATCAACATCCAGTTCGCCGTGGCCGGCGAGGACGAGCTGTACGTGATCGAGGCGAACCCGCGGGCGTCGCGGACGGTTCCCTTCGTGTCGAAGGCGATCGGCGTGTCGCTCGCCAAGATCGCGTGCCGGCTGATGCTGGGCGAGCGCCTGGCGGACATGGAGATCGACATCCCGAGGCAGCCGCGGCACGTATCCGTGAAGGAGGCGGTGCTGCCGTTCGGACGCTTCCCGCGGGCCGACGCGCTGCTCGGGCCGGAGATGAAGTCCACGGGCGAGGTGATGGGGGTCGCGTCCGACTACCCCGCCGCGTTCGGCAAGGCGCAGGCCGCGGCGGGCGCCGAGCTGCCCAACTCGGGGACCGTGTTCATCTCGGTCACCGACGGCGACAAGTCGGCCGCCACCCAGCTGGCCGCCAGCTTCCACGACATGGGCTTCCAGGTTGTGGCCACCGGCGGGACGGCCACCGCGATCCGCCGCATGGGCGTGCCGGTGGAGCGGATCAAAGCTGTCCGAGGGCTCGCCGAACGTGGTCGAGCGGATCGAGTCCGGCGAGGTCGACCTCGTGATCAACACGCCCACGGGCTCGGGCGCCCGCGCGGACGGGTACGAGATCCGGCGCGCCGCGATCGGCCGCGGGATTCCCTGCATCACGACCATGTCGGGCGCCAGCGCGGCGCAGCGGGCGATCCGCTCCAGCCGCTCGGGCGAGACATCGGTGATCTCACTCCAGGAGCTGCACGGCGGCGGCATCGTTCCGGAGCGTCCTGCCCGGGCCGCGGAGGCGGAGCGCACCACTTGACCGAGCCGCGGACGCTCGCGCCCCCCGAGCGGCGTGTGGCGGTCGTCTCCGGCATCGAGCGGCTCGGCGCGTACTACCTCGTCACGGCCCACGACGCGTCCGGTCCCAGGGATCCGCGGCCGGGCCAGTTCTACATGCTCGCCGCGGAGGAGTGCTGGGGCGGGGGAGACGACGAGCGCCCGTACCTTCCAAGGGCCTTCTCGTATGCCAGGGCCCACATGGAGCCGGACGGCGTGTCACTCGGCTTCCTGCTCGAGGCGATCGGCCCGGGCACCGAGCGCCTGGCGGGGCTCGTGCCCGACGACGGCCTCGCCCTGGTCGGACCGCTCGGGATCGGCTTCCGGCCCGCCGCCGGAGGCGCCCGGCCGGTGCTCGTGGGAGGGGGTATCGGGGCGGCGCCGCTGCTCTGCCTCCAGGAGGAGCTCGACGATCAACGGTGCTGCCGGGCTTCCGCAGCGCGGCCCACGCCCAGGCGGCGGCGCTGTTCAGCGGAGAGCCCACGTGGTCACCGACGACGGCTCGGTGGGGCCGCCAGGCGCTCGTGAGCCAGCTGCTGCGGCCGAGCTGGACGCCAACACCGAGGTGACGGTCTTCGCGTGCGCCCGCCGGCGATGCTTGAGGCGGTGCGGGCCCTGTGTGCGATCCGCGGCGTGCCCGCCGAACTCGCGCTCGAGTCGGGGATGGCGTGTGGCTTCGGCGCCTGCTTCGGCTGCGTCGTGCCGACGACCGACGGCTACGTGCGCCTCTGCGTGGACGGTCCGGCGCGGACGCCGATCACTTCTCGAGACGGTGCTGGTCCCCGGAGCCGGCCACTGATGGCCGCGATACCCGATCCCACGCCTTCGGCGCGGCAGGGCACATTCGAGCTGTGCGGCGTGACACTGCGCGGCCCGGTCCTGAACGGCTCCGGCACCTTCGATGCCATCGCCGCCCGGCGCGCCTTCGGCGATGCGCTGCTCGAGCGCTTCCCATTCGACGCGTTCGTGTCGAAGACGATCACCCTCGAGCCCCGGCAGGGCAACCCGCCGCCTCGGCTCTGGAAGACGCCCGCCGGGATGATCAACTCGATCGGGCTGCCGAACAAGGGCCTCGACGGCTTCCTCGCCCTGGATCTACCGGAGCTGGCGCAGCTCCCGGTGCCGCTCGTGGTCTCCGCGACGGGGTTCTGGCCGCGACGAGCTCGCGTGCCCTCGCTGGCCGCGGGTGGGGGAGCGCGACGAGGTGGCGCTGCTGGAGCTGAACGTGTCCTGCCCGAATGTGGAGACCGGCCTGATCATGGGCGCGGATCCCGGCAGAGACCGCCCTGGCGCTGGAGCGCGTGCGCCCGGGTAGACGGCGAAGCCGCTGATCGTGAAGCTCACACCCAACGCCACCGACCCGGGGACCGTGGCGGCCGCCGCGGAATCGGCGGGCGCGGACGCCGTCTGGCTGGTGAACACGCTCAAGGGCATGGCTCTTCACCCCTGAGACCGGCGAGCCGTGGCTCGGGGGTCGCACCGGCGGCCTGTCGGGACCCGCGATCAGGGCGATCGCGCTCGAGCAGGTGGCGGCGGTGGCGAGTCGCGTGGCAGATCCCCGTGATCGGCATGGGCGGAATCGCGAGCGGACGTCACGCGGCCGATTTCATGGCCGCGGGCGCCTCGGCGGTCGCCGTTGGCACCGAAAAGTTTCCGAGATCCGGCCGCGGGGCGACGGATTGCGGCCGAGCTGGCGGAGCTGTCCCTCTGGGGCAGGCCCGGCACCACCGCTTAGACAGGTGTCTGCGCCCGTTTGGGGGACACGAGCGCGCTCGTTCTGCGGAAGATGCGGCAACTTTCCGCCACTTGCGGGGAAAAGAGCGATTTTGCTCATGAAAATCCCTGCAAACAAAAGGAAAACGCTCAAGGAGCCGCAACCAACCTAAAGCTCAGGTCGAGGTCCAGCTGAATTCGCGGATTTTTTGCGGGTTCCCCCTCGACGCCAGCGGCACAGCGTGTACTATCGCCGCCCATGCCGGCCGCCTCCCAGTCGCCCGCCAAAAGTCACTCGGCGGGCCTCGCTCCCGAACGTTCGCTCACCCAGCGCATGGACGCTCTCCAGCGTGCAAACGACATCCGAACGAGGCGAGCAAAGCTCAAAGCGGGACCTCAAGGCGGGCCGCGCCCAGATCCACGGTTTGCTGCTGGATCCCGCCCGAACACGCGCTCACCGCCAAGGTCTTCGATTTGCTCTTGGCCGTGCCGAAATAC
>CAWJWP010000002.1:0-118136 GCA_963846495.1 Thermoanaerobaculia bacterium
GCGACGCCGCCACCGACCGTAGGGTGCGCTCTGCGCACCATCTTGAGCGGGTCTTCGAGCCCGTTGATGGTGCGCAGAGCGCACCCTACACCGGCAGCTGCGATAGCGCCGCCCGCACGCTCGCCGCGGTCGGGTATCGCTGCTCGGGCTCCTTCTCGAGCAGCTTGAGCACGAACTGCACCCACGGCTCCGGCAGGTCGGGCCGCAGCCGCCGCGGGTCCGGAGCGGGCTTCTGCAGGTGCTCGATGGCGATCGTCGTCGGGTTGTCGCCGAAGAACGGCTCGCGGCCGGTGAGCATGGTGTAGGCGACGACGCCGAGCGCGTAGAGGTCCGAGCGGCCGTCGAGCGGCACGCCGCGCAGCTGCTCGGGCGACATGTAGAGCGGCGTGCCGATGGCGAGGCCGGAGCGCGTCAGCCGCGTGTCGCTGTCGAGGTTGCGCGCGATGCCGAAATCGAGGATCTTCACCTTGCCCGGCGTCACGATGATGTTGTTGGGCTTCAAGTCGCGGTGCACGATCTGGTTGGCGTGCGCCTCCTGCAGGCCGGCGGCGATCTCGTCGAGGATGATCTTCACCTTGGCGAGCTGCATCGGCTTCTCGCGGCGGATCAGCTGGTCGAGCCGCTCGCCCTCGATGAGCTCCATGGTGACGAAGATCCCGCCCTCGAAGCGGCCGAGGTCGTAGACGCGCACGATGTTGCCGTGGGTGCAGCTTGCGGCAGATCTGCACCTCGCGCAGCAGGCGCTCCTCCTCGGCGGCGTCGCGGTCGAGCATGCGCACGAGGGTCTTGATCGCCACCACGTCGTCGAGCTCGCGGTCGCGCGCCTTGTAGACGCGGCCCATGCCGCCGCGGCCGAGCTCGGCGAGGATCTCGTAGCGGCCGACGAGCTCGGAGCCGACGGCGAGGAGGTCCGGCATCAGCGGCGAGGGCGGCCGCGGGCCGACGGTCGGCGCCGGTGCAGCGCCGGCGGCACCTGCGGCTGCGCCCGGCGCGCCTGATTGCGTGGCAGCGGGCGGAGCGCCGCAGCGGCGCCGGGACGAACGTCGACCGTCGGCGCGGGCGACGCCCCCGCCAGCACCGTGGCTGCTGACTGCGGTGTCGTCATCGCGCGCTGGTGGAGCTGCGTCTGCGCCTGGTCGCGCAGCTGGCCGAGCCGCTTGGCGGCATCCTTGTAATCCTTTCGGATCGCCACCACTTTCTGATAGTTGAGCAGCGCCTCCTGCGGGTTCTGCTGCCGCTCGGCGATGCGCGCCGCCCAGTAGCAGCGCTCGACGGCGGTGCTGCCGCCGGGGTCGGTCTCGGGCGGCAGCGCGTTGAGGCGAGTGCGGGCCTCGTCGAGCTTGCCCTCGTCGACGAGGAGCGGTACCAGCTTGATCGTGGCGTGCGCCGCTTCCGGCGAACCCGGCCGCAGCTGGCGCATCAAGCGCTGCGCCTCGTGGCGGTCGCCCACGGCGATGTAGGCGTCGATCGCCTCGCCCATCTTGCCCGTCTGCTCGAGGATGCGTGCCGCCTTGAGGCTCGGCGCGCCGGCCTTGAGCACGCCGAGCGCCTCGTCCTTGCGCCCTTGCTTGTCGAGCAGCTCGGCCCGCCGCTGGTCGACGCGGCGGATGTTCTCCTCGACGCGCGGCTCGCGGCGGTTTCGGCCCTCGGTCTTCAGGCGATGCGACTCGCGCTCAAGGCAGCGCAGGGCGTCCTGCACGCGGTTGCCCTTCTCGTAGTAGAGCGCGGCGAGGTCCCACGCCCGCGCCCGCTCGTAGTGGCGCGCGGCGCGCTCGGGTTGCTGCAGCTTCGCCGCTGCCTCGGCCGCCGGCTTCCACGCCTGCGCCAGCTCGAAGAGCGGCAGCGCGTCCTGGAAGTGGCCGCTCGACGCCAGCAGCTCGCCCGCCTGCTCGGGCGTGGAGTCCACCATGTCGCGCGGCACGCGGCCGAGCACCGCCTGCAGCGCGTACGCCACTGCGGCCTTCTGATGCCCGCACTCGGCGGCGAGACTGGCGGCGCGCTTCAGATCGCCCGCCTTGGCGAACGCCTCCGCGGCCTTCGCCTTGTCGCCCTGTTGCAGGAGCGCATGGGCGCGGGCGAGCGGATCGCCCGACAACGCGCTCAGGAGCTTTGCCTTGAAGTCCATGGTGAGGGCGCTAAGCGCCCGGCATCTCCGGTGTTGGCCGGAAAGTATAGCGGCGCCCGATATGGCGGTCCGGCGTGCGGCAACGCCGCTTCGAACCTAAGTTGGCGCTTCGCCGCGGTCCTTCCGCCTAGCGCGCGCGATCGCCTCGTCGAGCGAGAGCTCACGAAACAGCTCTCGGCGCTCCTCTACGTAGTCGCCGTGGCCGGGGTCGTACTCCATGAGGAAGCGGATCGCTCCGGAGACGCCGAGTCTTTCGGTCAGCGCCTTCCAGCCCTCCGCCCGGATCTCATAGCTGGAGAGTGTGGCAGCCCGGCTCACGGCGGTTGCTCCCAAGCTACGGCGGGCGGCAAGACGATGGTCGTGTGAAGCGTTCCCCCAAGACGGGCGGCGAGCTTCACCAGCCGGTCGTCGCAGGTTACGAACCAGCGCGTTTGGGCGCGCTCAGCGAATGCGACGTGCAGCGCGTCGAGTGGAGTGAAACCCAGCTCGGCGAGCATGGCGGCTCGGGATTCGACCTCTTCGTCGAGCGCCACGTCGACCGCAGCGCCATCGATCCAGAGCGCGGCCGCCAGCCTGCGATCCTCTCGCGGATTCGCGTCGTTCTCTACCAGATGGGCGGGAGAACGCACGAGACTGAGCTTGCCGGCCTCGGCATCCGCCATGATGGACGCAATCGCTGCAGCCTCCGTCCGCACTCGCGGCTGACGTTGGTCGTCAAACGGACGCTTGAGCGCGCACAGGTCTAGATAGACGCGGTCCATCGCGAGTCATTGTACTGACGGTCGACGCTGTATCCCGATGATGGATGGCGACCAGCCTGCACAGCGCGCTGCCGCGTTGATCGGCCGCTGCGTCGCCTAGAACGCGGCGTCGGCGAAGGCCATCATGCTGCCGCTGCCGGCCATGAGGCTGGCGAAGTGGCTGCTGTGGCGCGGCAGCATGCGCTCCATGTAGAAGCGTGCCGTGGCTAGCTTCGCTTCGTAGAACGCTCGCTCGTCGCCGCCGAGCGCTCCGTTGCTGCTCGCGAGCTTCTCCTGAGCCACCTTGGCCATCCGTGCCCACAAATAGCCCAGCGCGGTGTAGCCGAAGAGGTGCAGGTAGTCGGTCGCGGCGGCGCCGGCCTGGTCGGGGTTCTTGAGCGCTTCCTGCGCCAGCCACGCCGTCGCTCGCTGCAGGCGCTCGAACGCCTTCGTCGCCGGGCCTACGTACTCAGCGAGCGCCGCGTTGCCCGCTTCCGCCGCCAGGAACTCGCTCACCGGGTGGAAGAAGCGGCGCAGGTAGCGGCCGGTGTGCGCCGGCATCTTGCGGCCGACGAGGTCGAGGGCCTGGATGCCGTTGGTGCCTTCGTAGATCTGCGTGATGCGGGCGTCGCGCACGAACTGCTCGACGCCGTATTCGCGGACGTAGCCGTAGCCGCCGTGCACTTGCAGGGCGACGTTGGCCATCTCGAAGCCGAGGTCGGTCTGGAAGGCTTTCACCACCGGCGTCAGCAACGAGGCCAAGTCGTCGCCTGCCTGCTTGCCCTCGGGATCGGGGTCGTTCTCGGCGTGGTCGATGGCCAGCGCCGCCCAGGCCGTCAACGCGCGCGAGCCCTCGACGAAGGCGCGGATGGTGAGCAGCATCTTCCGCACGTCGGGGTGGACGAGGATGGGGTCGGCTTCCTGCTGCGGGTACTTGGCGCCGGTCAACGCGCGTCCCTGCAGCCGCTCGCGCGCGAACGCCACCGCGGCCTGGTAGGCGGACTCGGCGATCGCCAGGCCCTGCACGCCGACGTGCAGGCGGGCGGCGTTCATCATGGTGAACATCGCCCGCATGCCCTTGTGCGGCTCGCCGACGAGGTAGCCGATCGAGCCGTCGAAGTCGATGACGCAGGTGGAGGAGCCCTTGATCCCCATCTTGTGCTCGAGCGACGTGCAGGCGACGCCGTTGGGCACCAGCCGCCCCGCCTTCGGGGCGAAGCTTGGGGATCAGGAACATGCTGATCCCCTTGATGCCCGGCGGCGCGTCGGGCATGCGCGCCAGCACCAGGTGGAGCACGTTCTCGGCGAGGTCGTGGTCGCCGGCGGAGATGAAGATCTTCTGCCCGGTGACCTTGTAGGCGCCGTCGCCGGCGTCGACGGCGCGCGTGCGCACGAGCGCGAGGTCGGTGCCGCACTGCGGCTCGGTCAGGCACATCGTTCCCGACCAGCTGCCGTCGACGAGCTTGGGGAGGAAGGCGCGCTTGAGCTCGTCGGTGCCGTGGTGGAAGAGGCCGTCGTAGGCGCCGTGGGTCAGGAAGACGTACATCGAGAAGGCGAGGTTGGCCGAGATCATCGGCTCGCTCGCCGCCACGCCGATGGAGTAGGGCATGCCCTGGCCGCCGTATTCGGGATTGGCGGTGAGGCCCATCCAGCCGCCGTCCTTGAGCACCTTCCACGCTTCCCGGAAGCCTTGCGGCGTGCGCACGACGCCGTCCTCGAGGCGGCAGCCTTCCTCGTCGCCGACGGCGTTGAGCGGCTGCAGCACTTCGCTGGCGATCTTGCCGATCTCCTCGAAGATCGCCTCGACGACGTCGGGCGTCGCCTCCTCGTAGCCGGGCAGCTTGGTGAGCGACTCGCCGTCGAACAGCTCGTAGTAGACGAAGCGCAGGTCGCGCAGCGGGGCCTTGTACTTGGGCATGGCGCGTCGCTCTCCTAGTTCCGCAGAGGCTTGCCGGTGTCGAGCATGTGCTCGATGCGGGCGAGGGTGGCGGGGGTCTTGACGAGGGCGAGGAACGCCTCGCGCTCGAGGCGCGAGAGCTCGTCCTCGCTCACCTTGTCGGTGACGTCGACGTCGCCGCCGGTGACGACGCGGGCGAGCTTCGTCGCCACCACCTCGTCGTGCGGCGTCGCCTTGCCGCTCTTGAGGAAGCCGTCGACCGCCATCTCGAGCGCGGCGCGGCCGCTCGCGCCGGGCAGGTTGAGCTCCACCGGCTTCGGCGGGTCGTAGCCGGCGGCGACCAGCGCCAGCGCCTTCGCCTTGGCGTCGGCGAGCAGGCGGTCGCGGTTCATCGTCACGCCGTCCGTCGGGCGCAGGAAGAGATTCTCGCGCGCCTCTTCCGCCGACGTGGAGACGACCGCGGTGCTGATGAGCTCGAACACCTTCGCCACCGGCGGCATCGGGCCGCCCGGCCGCTTCGGATTCGTCGACCAGCGGGTGAGCATCTCCTTGCAGCCGCCCCAGCCGGGGATGACGCCGACGCCCACCTCGACGAGGCCCATGTAGGTCTCGGCGTGCGCCTGCACCGCCGGGCAGTGGAGCGTGATCTCGCAGCCGCCGCCGAGCGCCATCCCCGCCGGCGCGGCGACGGTCGGGAACGGCGCGTACTTGAGCGCCTTGAAGGTCTCTTGGCCGCCGGCGATCGACATCTCGATCTCCGGCCACATCGCCAGGTTGGCGACGAAGAGGGCGAGACCGATGTTGGCGCCGACGCTGAAGTTGGTGCCCTCGTTGTAGATCACGAGCGCCTTCCACGCCGTGCCGTCGATCAGCTCCTGCGCCTTGGCGAGCATGCGGAGGACGCCCTCGTCGAGCGCGTTCATCTTGGTGTGGAACTCGAGGCAGAGCACGCCGTCGCCGACGTCCCACAGGCTCGCCGAGCGAGTTCTTCGCCACCGGCTTGCCGGCGCGCTTGACGTCGGCGAGGAGCAGCACGCCCGCGGGCCGCTGCACGTCGACGTAGCCGCTGGCGACGCCCTCTGCCGTCACCGCGACCTGCTGCAGCTTGCCGCCGTCGACGCGGTAGAACGTTCCGTCGCCGACCGACGCGAGCAGCGGCGGCACCGCGCGCCCTTCCGCCGCCAGCCGCTGCGCGAACCACGCCGGCCCCAGCCGGTCGATGAGCTCGAACGGCCCGAACTCCCAGCTGTAGCCGGCGCGCATCGCCTCGTCGACGCTGGCGACGTCGTCGGCGATCGCCGGCACGAGCGACGCCGCGTAGGCGAGCGTCTGCGACAGCATCCGCCACGCGTACTGCCCGCCGCGGTCGGAGTGCTCGACGAGCGCGCGCAGCGCCGCCGGCCCTTTGCCGGCGTTCTTCGCCGCGTCGAGACTCGCGAGCCGCGCCTCGCGCGTCGGGCGGTACTCGCCGGTCTGCAGGTCGATCGCCTGCATCTCGCGCGCGCCGCCCTTCTTCTCCATGCGGTAGAAGCCGCCCTTGCCCTTGCGGCCCGGTGAGCCCGCTCTCGATCATGCGCGTGATGAGCGGCTCCTCGCGGTGCACGCTGCGGTAGGCGTCGCCCTCCGGCAGCGTCGACAGGAGCGACGCCGCGATGTGCGGCATCAAGTCGATGCCCACCAGGTCCGCGAGACCGAAGATGCCGGTCTTCGGGAAGCCGATGTATTTGCCCGCGACGGCGTCGGCCTCTTCGACGGTGAGGCCGAGGTCGATCGCTTCGCGCGTCGCCACCTCGATCCAGAAGGTGCCGATGCGGTTGGCGATGAAGGCCGGCGTGTCCTTGCAGAAGACGACGCTCTTGCCCAGCCGCACGTCGCAGAACGCACGGATGGCCTCGACCACCTCCGGCCGCGTCGCGGGGCCGGCGACGATCTCGAGCAGCCGCATGTAGCGCGGCGGGTTGAAGAAGTGGGTGACGAGGAAGTCGCGGCGGAACGACTCGGGCAGGCCGTCGACGAGCTTCTGGAGCGGGATCGTCGAGGTGTTCGAGGAGACGATCGAGCCCGGCTTGCGCACCGTGTCGAGCGCGCGGTAGATCTGCTGCTTGACGTCGAGCCGCTCGACCACCACCTCGACGATCCAGTCGCAGTCGGCGAGCTTCTGCAGGTCGTCCTCGAGGTTGCCGACGGTGATCAGCTTCGCCGCGCGCGACGACATGAACGGCGCCGGCTTCTGCTTCGCCATCTTCTCGAGCGCGCCCTTGGCGAGCATGCTGCGGTCGGTGGCGCCTTCGGGGACGATGTCGAGCAGCACCACCTGCGCGCCGGCGTTGGCGGCGTGAGCGGCGATGCCCGAGCCCATGACGCCGGAGCCGATGACGCCGACCTTGGCGATCACCGGCTTCGCGCCGCCGGCGCGCGGCTGCTCGGCAGCGGCCGCGTCGGTGACGACGACGGAGGCGCTCTCGCTCGCCACGGTCAGATCGCCTCCAGCACGGTGGCGATCCCCTGGCCGCCGCCGATGCACTGCGTGGCCAGCGCGTACTTCTTGCCCTCGCGCGCCAGCAGCGCCGCCGCCTTGCCGGTGATGCGCGCGCCGGTGGCGCCGAGCGGATGGCCGAGCGCGATGGCGCCGCCGTCGAGGTTGGTGCGCTCGAGGTCGAGGCCGAGCTCGTCGACGCAGGCGAGCGCCTGCGCCGCGAACGCCTCGTTGAGCTCGACCACCTCGACCTCGTCGAGGCCGATGCCGGCGCGCTGCAGCGCCTTCCGGCTCGACAGCACCGGCCCGATGCCCATGATCTCGGGACGGCAGCCGGAGATGGCGAAGCTCTTGATGCGCGCCAGCGGCTTCAGGCCCTTGCGCTCGGCGTAGGCCTCGGAGACGACCAGCGTCACCGCGGCGCCGTCGGTCAGCGGCGAGGAGGTGCCGGCGGTGACGCTGCCCTTCTGGTCGAAGGCCGGCTCGAGCCCGGCGAGCCCTTCGAGCGTGGTGTCGGGACGCAGGCAGCCGTCCTTGCTCACCACCGTGCCGTTGAGGCGGATCGGCACGATCTCGTCGTCGAACCGCCCGCCGCTCTGCGCCTTCGCCGCCTTTTGCTGCGAGGCGACGGCCAGCTCCTCCTGGCGGCGGCGCGGGATGTCGTGCCGCTTCGCCAGGTTCTCGGCCGTCTCGCCCATCGAGACGTAGGCCTGCGGGTAGCGTGGCGTAGAGCGTCGGGTTGGGGAGCGGGTTGAAGCCGCCCATCGGCATTCGCGTCATCGACTCGACGCCGGCGCAGAGGAACGCCTCGCCGGCGCCCATCTGGATGGCGCCGGCCGCCATGTGGATGGCTTGCATCGAGGAGCCGCAGAAGCGGTTCACCGTCGTGCCGCCCACCGACTCGGGAAGGCCGGCGAGGAAGGCGATGAGGCGCGCCACGTTGAAGCCCTGCTCGCCCTCGGGGAAGGCGCAGCCGACGATCAGGTCCTCGACGTCGGCGGGGTCGATGCCGGTGCGCTCGACGAGCGCGCGCACCACCTGCGCCGCGACGTCGTCGGGGCGCACCTTGGCGAGCTCGCCCTTCTTCGCCGGAGTGAATGGGGACCGGGCGTAGCCGGCGATGACGACGTTGCTCATGGCGGATCTACCTCCGTGAGGCGGGTGCGTGGAAAGCGCGGCTCGGTTGTCAGTCGTTGGGCGCGTCGGCGAGTTTATGACGCACTGCGGCATAGTACACCCGCGACCGCGTTTTCAAGCTGCCCGTTCGGGTTGGTCGATGTCGTGGGCGGTCGATCGATGGTCGTGGGCGGTCGATTCGCGCCCGCGCCGTTCGACTAGGCTCCAGAGGGGCAAGGAAGCTCCTCGCCAACCCAGGGAGAACGTCGCGATGAAGTATCTGCTGTTGATCTATTCGGCCGAGGGCCAGTGGGCGTCGATGTCGGAAGCCGAGCAGGGCCAGGTGTTCGGCGAGTACATGACCTACACCAACGACATTCACAAGAGCGGCCATTACCTCGGCGGCGAGGCGCTGCAGCCCACCGCTACCGCCACCACGGTGCGGGTCAAGGACGGCAAGACGCTCACCACCGACGGCCCCTTCGCCGAAACGCGCGAGCAGCTCGGCGGCTTCTACATGGTCGAGGCCAAGGACCTCGACGAGGCGATCTCGCTGGCGGCCCGCATCCCCGGCTCGCGCTACGGCAGCATCGAGGTGCGGCCGATCATGCCGACGCCGCCGCCCGGAGTGACGACGCCAGCGGTGAGGCGCCCGCCGACGTCGAAGCCGTCTTTCGTGACGAGCGTGGCCGCGCACTGGCCACGCTCGTCCGTCTCGTCGGCGACCTCGACCTCGCCGAGGAGTCGCTGCAGGAGGCGTTCGTCGTCGCGCTCGAGCAGTGGCGGGATGGCGGTGGCGGCGGCGCGGGCGGCGACTCGCGCTCGGCGGTGCCGCAAAACCCGCGCGCCTGGCTGGTTTCGACGGCGCGGCACAAGGCGCTCGACCGGCTGCGGCGCAGCCGCACGTTCGCGGCGAAACAGGTGGAGATCGCGGCTACCGCGCCCCTCGCCGTCAAGCCGGTCGAGCTCGACGAGGACCCGTTCCCCGACGACCGGCTGCGCCTCGTCTTCACCTGCTGCCACCCGGCGCTGGCGCTCGAGGCGCAGGTGGCGCTGACGCTGAAGACGCTCTGCGGCCTCGACGTCGAGCAGATCGCGCGCGCCTTCCTCGTCGCGCCGGCGACGATGGCGCAGCGGCTCGTGCGCGCCAAGGGGAAGATCCGCGGCGCCGGTATCCCGTACGAGGTGCCGTCGCCGGACGCGCTGCCCGAGCGGCTCGACGGCGTGCTGCGCGTCGTCTACCTGCTCTTCCACCAGGGCTACGCGGCACGCACCGGCGAGGCGCCGGACGCTGCCGCCGAGCTGTGCGGCGAGGCGATCCGCCTCGGCCGCATGCTGCGCCTGCTGCTGCCGCGCGAGCCAGAGGTCATGGGCCTCCTCGCGCTCATGCTGCTCCAGGACTCGCGTCGCGAGGCGCGCCTCGACGAGCGCGGCGAGCTGGTGACGCTCGAGGAGCAAGACCGTTCGCGCTGGGACCGCGCGCAGATCGCGGAAGGCGTGCCGCTCGCCGAGGCGGCGCTGCGCCAGGGGGGAGCCGGCTTCTACGCCGTGCAGGCGGCGATCGCGGCGCTGCACGCCGAGGCGCCGCGCGCCGAGGACACCGACTGGCGACAGATCGTCGTCCTCTACGCGCTGCTGCTGCGTCTGCATCCGTCGCCGGTCGTGGCGCTCAACCGCGCCGCGGCGGCGGCGATGGCGCACGGGCCGGCGCGCGGGTTGGCGTTGCTGGAGGAAGTGGAGGAGCGCGGCGAGCTCGCCGGCTACCACTTGCTCGCTTCGGCGAAGGCCGACCTGCTGCGGCGGCTGGGCCGCGTCGAAGAGGCTGCGGCGGCGTACCGGCAGGCGCTGTCGTTGGTGGAGGAGGGACCGGAGCGCCGCTATCTGCAGCGGCGTCTCGACGAGCTCGGCAGCACGGGACGCGGATAGACAAAAGAAGCGGCGGCGCGGATGCGCCGCCGCGTGATCGAAGCGACTAGCTACGAATGCGCTCAGGCGCCGACCAGCCAGTCAGCGAAGCGCTGCAGCGCGCTCACGTGCCGGCGATGCGCCTTCTCGACGCTGGCGCCGATGCTGCCGAGCTCGCTCGCGTGATCGGCGTGGCGCGACTCGACGTACTCGACCGGCTCGTGGAGGCTGCGCCTCACCGCGGCGACGTTCTCCCGGTGCGCCGAAGGCCGGCCGGCGAGGACGTTCTCGACGCCGCGAACGTGCCCCCTGTGCGCACGCTCGACCGAGCGCTCGGTGCGCGTGACGAAGCGCCGGTGCGCCTGGTGACGCTCCTGCACGAAGCGGTCGACCTTGCGGACTGGCGCCGGCGCGTGCTTCACGTGACTGTTGTGCGCCCGCTTGACGGCGTTCACGTGCCGCTGGTGCGCCGCGCGCACCTTCTGCTTGTGGCGCTCGTGAGCGGCGCGAAGGTCGTCCAACGGGCCAGCGCTGGCCGGCACCGCCGTCGAGCCGGCCAACATCGCGAAGCTGAGCAGTATCGGGGCTATATGGCGATGTGACTTCATGTTTGTCTCCTCTCGCGGCCGCTGCGAGTCCTCGATCCGGTAGCGGGCCTCCGTGCGCCCGCAACTAGGCCGCGTCGCTTAGGGAGTTGAGCAATCGGCATTCCAATTCGGCCAGAAAGGGCGCCAAAGAGGCGTAAACGAGAGGCCACGAGCACGAGTGAACGGCCTCATACGAGGTGCGTCAGACGGCCTTCTAGAGTGGCTTTCGACGTTCTAACGCGCTCGGCCTCGCGCCATCCATGCGTCCAGCCCGCCCGAAGCTTCCGATGCTCGCCGCCTTCCTCGGCGCGGCCTGGCTCGCGGCTTTGCCGGCGAACGCGGACGGCCCGCCGACGTTCGTGACCCCTTTCGACCAGATCCCGAACTTCGCGTTCAACCCGAGCATTCGCTCGGCGCAGAGCGGGGCTTGGACGAGCGCGTCCACCTGGGTGCCGGCGCGGCTGCCGGTGGCGGGCGACGTGGTGCTGGTGCGCCACGCCGTCGACTACGCGAGCCTGGCGGGGATCGCCACCGTCGTCGGCATCGACGCCGGCGGGCTGCTGCGCTTCTCGACCAGCCAGTCGACGCGGCTCGCGACCGGCGTGCTGTTGATCATGCCGGGCGGCGCCTTGGAGGTGGGGACGCCCGCCGCGCCGGTGTCGCCGGCGGTCACTGCCGAGCTGGTGATCCGCAACCTACCGCTCGACCTGGTCGGGGACCCGGGCCAGTTCGGTACCGGGCTGCTCTGCGTCGACGGCCGCATCACCATGCACGGAGCGGTGAAGGCGCCGACCTTCGTGCGCCTCGCCACCGCGCCGGACGCGGGCGCGACGTCACTCGCGCTGGAGCAGGCGGTGAGCGGCTGGCGCGCGACGGATCGCGTCGTGCTGCCCGACTCGGCGCAGCGGCTGACTGAGCAGTCGGGCGTGCCGCACTCCTACCACGACGAGCTGCTGACCCTGCAGAGCATCTCGCCCGACGGGCTCATGCTCGGCGTCTCGCCGGCCCTCGGCTACGACCATCCCGGCACGACGGACGAGAACGGCGACGGCGTCGCCGACTACCGGCCGCACGTCGCCAACCTCGACCGCAACGTCGTCGTGCGCTCGGAGCTGCGCACCGGCACGCGCGGCCACGTCTTCCTCACCTACCGATCGCAGGTCGACGTTCGCTACGCCGCTTTCGTCGACCTCGGCCGCACCACCTTCGAAGACCTCCATCCCGTCGACAACCGCGTCGGCAGGTATCCGCTCCACCTCCACCACCTGATGGGCCCGTATCCGCCGGTCGACCCGCAGTACCAGTACCGCGTGGTCGGCAACGTGGTGCGCGACGACGGCGGCGCGCCGCCGCCGCAGAAGTGGGGGATCGCCGTCCACGACACTCACCACGGCCTGGTCGCCGACAACGTCGTCTACAACGTCGGCGGCGCCGCGTTCGTCACCGAGGACGGCTCGGAGAGCTTCAACCACCTCGACCACAACTTCGCCGCGCGCGTGCTCGGCAACGGCGGCCGCGCCGAGGTCGACGAGACCGGCCGCGGCGTGGCGCGCGAGGGAGTGGGATTCTGGTTCCGCGGCACCAACAACCGCATCACCCGCAACGTGGCGGCGAACATGATCGAGGGCCCGAACGACGTCGAGGCGGCGTACGGCTTCAAGCTCAACTACCCGGCCGAGCCATAAGGCGAGGACGGATGTCGCTAGGCAGAGGCCGGACCGTCGGCCTCTGCCATGCAACATGACCTTCCTCGGCGACGTGCGCGTGCCCAACTTCCGCGGCGCCGACACCTCCGCCGACGGCCAGTACACGCTGCGCGAAGGCAACGGCCTCGGCGTGCTCGAGTTCGCCGGCAACGAGACCTACGGCCAGATCCAGGGGCTGACCCTCTGGTGGCTGTGCACCGAGGACTTCGTGCCGGTGGCCGGCTGCCCCGAGTCGGTGCTGCGCGACACGGTCATCTGGCACACCTCGCGCTACGCCTACTACGGCTACCCCGGCTACAACTACGTCTTCGACGGCACCAAGGTCTACGGCGATCCCGACGTCGCGAGCGGCAACAACTTCGAGTTCAAGAGCGTCTTCTGGTTCGGCGACTACGGCACGACCGACCTGCTGGTCACCAACTCCGCCTTCTACGACACCGCCGGCCTGCAGCACCCCTACTTCCGCGACGGCTCCATCCGCGTCGAGAACAACTTCCTGCGCACCCGCGGCGGCATCGTCCACAAGAAGAGCGCCGCGCCCGGCAGCTGCCCGAGCTGCGACCTGCCCGACGCCGACGTGATCGCGCACGACAACCACTTCGTCCCCGTCGCCGGCCAGCCGCTGCGCACCGTTAGCCTCGACGACGACAGCACCGATCCCGACGAACCTCGACCGCCTCTTCGTCTGCCGCCACAACGGCCAGGCCGAGGACGACTTCGAGGTCTTCTTCCCGTCGCAAGGCAACGCCCCGTGCACCGACACGCGCCCCGACGTCGAGGGCTACGTCTGCGTCACGCCGGCGGTGCGAACGGCGTGCAACGTCCGCTTCCGCGACGGCTTCGAGAGCGGCGGCACCGCCAACTGGAACGGCAACGTGCCCTGAGGGGCGCCGGTCAGGCGGGATCGTTGCCGCTCGAGCGGCCGCGCCGCGAGAGCCTCTTCGATGGCTCGCGCTCGATCGATCAGGGCGTCGGCTTCAGCTGAGCGGCCGGCAGCGCGAACGATCGAAGCGAGATTCTTCAGGTCGGTGACGACCTCCGGGTGCTCCGTACCGAAGCTCCGCTCGTCGATGGCAAGGGCGCGGCGCATCAAGGGCTCGGCTTCAGCGAGGCGATCGGTGTCGCGAAGGAGTATCGCGAGATTGTTGAGGTCGATGGCTACCCGCGGGTGATCGGGTCCCCAGCTGCGTTCGTCGATGGCGAGAGACCTGCGCATCAAGGGTTCGGCCTCGGCGAAGCGGTCGGTGGCCGTGAGCAGCGAGGCGAGATTGTTGAGTTGGTTCGCGACGTTCGGGTGATCGGGTCCTAAGCTACGTCTCGTCGATGGCGAGCGCTCTGCGCATCAAGGGCTCGGCCTCGGCGAGGCGGTTGGTGGCCTTGAGCAGCTGCGCGAGGTTGTTGAGACCGACGGCGACGTTCGGGTGATCGGGCCCCAAGCTCCGTTCGTCGATCGAGAGAGCCCTACGCATCAAGGGCTCAGCCTCGGCGAGGCGGTTGGTGTCCTGGAGCAACTGCGCGAGGTTGTTGAGGCTGGATGGCGACGTTCGGGTGATCGGGCCCCAAGCTACGTTCGTCGATGGCGAGTGCCCTGCGCATCAAGGGCTCGGCCTCGGCGAGGCGGTTGGTGTACTTGAGCAGCATCGCGAGGTTGTTGAGATCCGTCGGCGACCTCCGGGTGATCAGCACCGAAAGCACGTTCGTCGATCGTGAGAGCCCTGCGCATCAATGGTTCGGCCTCGGCGACGCGGTTGGTGTCCTTGAGCAGCGTCGCAAGATTGATTAAGCAGACAGCAACCCTCGGGTGATCGGGTCCGCTGCTTTGCTCGTCGATGGCGAGGGCTCTTCGTATCAAAGGCTCGGCCTCGACTGATCGCGCCTTGGCCAATAACAACACGGCCAGCTGATTGAGCAGCCGTGAGAGTCGGCCCGTCGATGCCAGTCGCCGCGGCGTGCTCGACGACGGCACGGGCGTGGGGCGCCAGCGGGTCGAGGACCGGCCAACTTCGGACGTCTTGGGCATCACCGACGAAGGCGGAGTCGATCCAGGTGAGGGCGTCGACGAGCGGAGATGGAACCGCCTCGCCACTCGTCTGACCCGCATGCGCGTCACCTCCTGGACCAGACGGTGCACCGTGAAGGTGGGGTCGTCGCCGGAATCGGGTGACGAGCGAGTAGCTCTCGAGGTCGGCCAGGGCTTCGCGCGGGTCGAGCGTCGCGTCGGCCTCGACGGCCACGTCGAGCAGCGACTCCGGTATCGGTTCCGGGGCCAGCCAGGCGAGTCGTTGGAGCAGGCGCCGGCCTCCGTCCGTGAGCTGGTCGAAGGAGGTCTGCCAAGTGACCGCGAGACTCTTCGGGTACTGCATGGCGAGGTCGTCGTACCAGGAGAGCACCTTCTCGCGCTGCTCGTTCCACGCCTGGAGGTAGGCGGCGAAGGTGAGGCGCTGGTGATTGACGTAGGCGCCGGCCTGCTCGAGCGCCAGGGCGAGGCGGCCCAGCTGGTCGGCAAGCGTGCGCGCGTTGGTCTCGTCATCGGCGGCCTTGCGCCGGCGTGCAGCCGTCCGCTCCAGGAGGAACTCCGTCGCGGCGTCGAGGTCGAGGACCGGGAGCGCCAGCGGCGCGAGGCCGCCGCTCCACTCGGAGATCCGGCCGGTGAGCAGCACGTGGCCGCCGCGGAGGTTGGCGAGGACGCGCTGCGCCGTCATCGCCGCCTCGCGGGAGTCGAGGTTGTCGAGGATGAGCAGCCAGCCGGGATGGCCGTTCAACCAGCGGAGCACCGCGGCCTGCCGCGCCTCCTCGTCGCGCTCCTCCTGCTCCGGCAGGTCGAGCGCCAACGGCCCCGCCAAGGCGGCGAGGTTGCGGCCCAGCGCTTCGGCGCTCTCCGCATCGACGAAGAAGACCGCCGAGTGATCCGCCGCGTAGCGCCAGCCGTACTCGACGGCGGCTCGCGTCTTGCCGACACCGCCTAGCCCGTGCAGCACGCGGACGACCAGAGGTTCGGCGCGTCCCGCCTCGGCCTGGAAGCTGGCCCGTAGCTCTTCGAGCAACGCGTCGCGGCCTTTGAAGAGGGCGCCGAGAGAAGAGTAGGGAAGTCGAACCAGCGGGTTGTCGTTCGGCTGGCGAGCTGCTGTGCCGCCAGCAGAGCCGAAGGTCAGCGGCTCCCCTCGTCTTCGCGCCCGCGGCCGCGGTGGTCCGACGGGGCCAGGCTCGACACCCGCCTGGCCCACGAGGAAGTCGTAGAGCGTCTCGTAGCTCTCCTCGGACGTCAGCGCGTAGATGCGTGTAGCGGCGGAACGGCTCGGGCACGTACGGCTCGTCGGCCGGATCCAGCAGCACGGGAACGAACTTGGTCGTGGCGCTGCGCGCGTCGTAGATCTCGTCGGTGATGAGGGCGCCTTCCCAGTCCGCACCCTTCCCGCGACCTGGCTCTTCTTTGCCGCGGAACCTGCGGTAGTAGGTCTCGGTGCAGACGACCAGCACGAGCTCGGCGGCGTCGAGCTGGTTGAGCATCCACCGCGGCCAACCCTCCTTCGGCGCGCCGGGGACGTACTGGTCGAGGACGGTCTCGATCCCGTCTTGACGCAGCCGCTCGGAGAGGCCGAGCACCCTCTGCGCGTGCTCGGGTGAGTCGTGGCTGTAGCTGATGAGGACCAACCGCGAGCTCATGCCCTTCTCCACACCTGGCCGATCAGACGAGCGCTCGACAACCGCGCCACCCGCGGTACCGGTAACACGAGAGCCGTGTTGGGGCGACCCACTCGCAGTCTAGCGCCCTCCCTCCACGCGCCGCCGTTGTCGAGCGGTAGGCGCCTCCCTCGACGCGCCGGACGCGCGTAAGCGGCTCGCTTGCCGCACCGCGGCTCGCCTTCGACGCGCTGCGGCTTGCGCCGCCGGGACAACGGCCCTATTCTCGAATACAAAGCAAGCGTTCGGTTTTTTTCCGAAGGAGCCCGAATGGCCCGCCAGCGTCAGGAAGAGAAGTCCGAGGCGTCGCAGAACGCCGTGCTCGACGCCGGGCTGGCGCTCTTCTCGACGCAGGGCTATCGCGCCACCACGCTGCGCGAGATCGCCGCCAAGGCGGGGCTGTCGGTGGGGAACATCTACCACCACTTCCCCGACAAGCACGCCATCTACCAGCGGCTCATCGAGCGCTACTGGGAGCGGCTGCTCGACCCCGACCTGCCGCTCAACCGCCTGTTCGCGCGCGCGCAGTTCCCCGAGGACCTCGAGGAGATGGCCGGCCGCCATCGAGCAGGTGGTCGGCGACAACGCCGACCACATCCTGCTCATCTACGTCGACATCATCGAGTTCCAGGGCGAGCACATCCGCGCCTTCTACGAGGGCATGGCGAAGCGCTTCGCCGAGACCTACGGCCCGCGCTTCGCCGAGCGCCGCGCGGCGGGGGAGTTCGGCGACGCCGACCCGATGACGGCGGTGATGGTCGCCACCCGCTGGCTCTTCTACTTCTTCACCGTCGAGAAGTGCTTCGGCGTGCCGCTGCACCTCGGCATGACGAGCGGCCAGGCGACGACCGAGTTCATCCGCCTGCTGCGCTACGGCCTGTTGCGCGACCGGCCGCAGAACGGCGGGCGTCCACGATCTGCAGTGAAGCAAAGCAGTGCGGCGAAACCAGTGCGCGCGGCGCGAGCCCGCAAAGCAAAGGCAAACGAAGGAGGAGAGTCATGGTCGGTCACTCCGAAGCAGGGCAGATGAGCGGCACGCCGCGGCGGTTGCTGCTGGCGCTGGGTCTCGCCGGCATTCTCGCCATCGACTTGGTCGCCGGCGGCCGCGCTGGCGCAGGACCAGACGGCGCCGGCGGAGCAGGCGGACGACGAGAAGCAGGCGCACGGCGGAGGGCGAGGCCGCGACCGATGAGTCGCCGTACCGCACCCCCGAAGCCTCCGAGGAGATGACGGTCACCGCCCGCCGGCGCGAGGAGAACGTGCAGGAGGTGCCGGTGGCGGTGACGGTGAAGACCGCCGAGGCGCTCGAGGACGCCGGCACCGCCGACATCAGCGAGCTGCAGGGCGAGGTGCCCAACCTCTCCATCTACGCCGGCCGCAACCAGTCGACGACGCTCACCGCCTTCCTGCGCGGCGTCGGCCAGGCCGACCCGCTGTGGGGCGTCGACCCGGGCGTCGGCCTCTACATGGACGACGTCTACATCGCGCGGCCGCAGGGCGCGCTGCTCGACGTCTACGACGTGCAGCGCATCGAGGTGCTGCGCGGCCCGCAGGGCACGCTCTACGGCAAGAACACGATCGGCGGCGCCATCAAGTACGTGAGCCGCGACCTCGCCGACCAGCTCACCGGCGGGATCTCGCTGACCGGCGGCAGCCACAGCACGCAGGACGTGCGCGCCAGCGTCAGCGGCGCGCTCGTCGAGGGCAAGCTGCGCGCCCGCGCGGCGGTCGCCTCGCTGCAGCACGACGGCTACGGCACCAACCTGTTCACCGGCCGCGACGTCTCCGACAAGGACACGCTCGCCTACCGCCTGGCGCTCGACTGGCTGCCGACGGACGCCGTCAAGGTGCAGCTCAGCTACGACCAGAGCGAGGACGACGCGGCGCCCAAGGGGCACACGCGTCTCGCCGCCAACCCGTTCTGCACCAACCGCGCGCTCGGCGGCGACGGCAATCCCTGCCCGCCCGAGCGCGAGATCTTCGACACCCGCAGCGGCCTGCGCCCCGACAACAGCACCGACTCCAAGGGCTACGCCTTGAACGTCAACTGGGACCTCGGCCCGGCGTGGTCGTTCCGTTCGATCACCGCGCACCGCGAGTCGGACTCGGTGAACGCCATCGACTTCGACACCACGCCCGGCCGCATCGCCGACGTGCTCGCCACCTACTTCGACGAGCAGGACTCGCAGGAATTCCAGCTGCTCTACGACACCGGCGGGCGCTTCAGCGGCGTCTTCGGCGCCTACTACTTCGACGGCAAGGCCGGCGGGCTGGTGAAGAACATCTTCTTCAACCTGCAGTTCGGCACCACCGACGGCACGATGAAGACCGAGTCGATCGCGTTGTTCGGCGACGGCAGCTACGACATCAACGATCGCCTGACCTTCAACTTCGGCGTGCGCGGCACGCGCGAGAAGAAGACGGCGCACGCCTTCAACGCCTTCTACACCAACGACACGTTCAGCACGATCGCGAGCGTCGCCGCCGACTTCGACAAGAGCAAGACCTTCGACTCGGTGGCGCCGCGGCTCGGCCTCGACTACCGCTTCTCCGACACCGTCATGGGTTACGTGGCGCTGTCGCGCGGCTTCAAGAGCGGCGGCTTCAACGTGCGCGCCAACACCGTCGCCTTCCCGCGCTCGGCCGAGCCGTTCGACGACGAGGTGCTCGACGTCGCCGAGGTCGGCGTCAAGTCGGTGCTGCTCGACCACCAGCTGGTGCTCAACGCGGCGGCCTTCTACGGCGACTACAAGGACGTGCAGGTGAGCGTCTTCACCACCACGCCCGCCGGCGGCTTCTTCGGCCACGTCCTGAACGCCGGCAACGCGACGTTGAAGGGTGCCGAGGTCGAGTTCGACGCGCTGTCGGTCGGTCCGGACTGGCTCGGCTTCGCGGGGCAGCTCAGCTGGCTCGACGCCGACGCCGATCCGCTCGACGCGAACCGCAACGGCATCATCGACACGCAGGTGATCACCAACGCGCCCGAGCTCACCGGCGCGCTGCGCGCCAACCTGCGCTTCCAGGCCTTCGGCGGCGCCCTGACCGCCAGCACCGGCTACGCCTACCGCGACGACTCGACGCTCACCAACGAGGGCGAGCAGGTGATCGGCGGCCGCATCGTGCAGGTCAACCCGATCGCGCAGGACGCCTACGGCCTGTGGGACGCCTACGTCAGCTGGCTGTCGCCGAGCGCCCACTGGCGCTTCGGCGTCAACGGCAAGAACCTCGCCGACGAGGAGTACCTCACCAACGGCTACAACATCCCGGCGCTCGGCGTGCTGCAGGGGTCGTACGGCAACCCGCGGACGGTGACTGCGACGCTCGAGTACAAGTTCTAGACGGGTGTCTACCGACTCGGTCGAACCGAGACATGCGAGCTCAGTCCACTGTCATTGCGAGGAGCGAAGCGACGAAGCAATCTCGATGCTTCACGGGCCACGATGGCGCGTGTGAGATCGAGATTGCCGCGGGCGCTGCGCGCCCTCGCAATGACAGGGAGTTGTCCGGGCAGCATCCGTAGACCGCGGACGTGCTGGGATGATGCGCCGATGATCGAGACCGGCCTGCAACGATCGCGTCGTCGTCGTCACCGGGGCCGCGGCCGGCATCGGCCGCGCCGTGGCCCGCCGCTTCGCTCGCGAAGGCGCGCGCGTCTCGGCCTGGGACGTGACGGAGGCGAGCGACCTCGTCGCCGAGCTCGCGGGGCTCGGCGAGGCGAGTGCGAGCGATGCAGCGAGCGCTTCGAGGCGCGGCGCGTCGACGTCACCGACGCGGCGGCGGTCGACGCGGCCGCCGCCGGCGTCGTCGAGCGCTTCGGCCGGCTCGACGTGCTGATCAACAACGCCGGCATCCTGCGCGACAAGCAGCTGGTGAAGTGGAAGGACGGCGCCGTCGCGTCGCTGATGGACGACGCCACCTTCGACGCGGTGATCGCCGTCAACTTGAAGGGCGTCTTCCTCTGCGCCCGCGCCGTCGTGCCGCACATGATCCGCGGCGGCGGCGGCGTCATCCTCAACGCGTCGTCGATCGTCGGGCTCTACGGCAACTTCGGGCAGACCAACTACGCCGCCACCAAGGCGGCGGTGATCAACATGACGAAGACCTGGGCGCGCGAGCTCGGCAAGTACAGATCCGCGTCAACGCGGTGGCGCCGGGCTTCGTCGCCACCGAGATGGTGCAGGCGATGCCGGCGAAGGTGCTCGACGGCATGGTGGGGCAGACGCCGCTCGGGCGCATGGGCACGCCGGAGGAGCTCGCCGAGGCCTACCTCTGGCTCGCCTCCGACGCCGCGAAGTTCGTGCACGGGGTGGTGCTGTCGGTCGACGGCGGGCTGGTGCTCGGCACGTGATGGGCCGCTACGCGCAGATCGTGGCGACCGGGCGCTACCTGCCCGAGATCGAGGTGACGAACGACGAGCTGCGGCGCCGGTTCGCGGCCGCGGCGCCCGACGCGATCGACAAGCTGGAGGCGGCGACCGGCATCCGCCGCCGTTGGTACGCGCCGCCGGACTGGGCGGCTTCCGACCTCGCGGTGCGCGCGGCGGCGCAGGCGCTGGCGCGCGCCGGGCGCCGGCCCGAGGACGTCGACCTCCTCATCGTCGGCACCGACTCGCCCGACTTCGTGACGCCGGCGACGTCGGTGGTGGTGCAGCACAAGCTCGGCGCCGCCGGCGCCGGCACCTTCGACGTCGGCTGCGCCTGCGCCTCGTTCCCCACCGGCCTCGCCACCGCGGCGGGGTGGATCGCGGCGAACCCGTCGCTGAAGAGCGTGCTCGTCGTCGGCGTCTACCTGATGCACAAGCTCGCCGACCCCGACGATCCGATGGTCTTCTTTTACGGCGACGGCGCTTGCGCAGCGCTGCTCGAGCCCGCGGACGAGCCCGGCTTCGTGGCGGCGGCGGCGCAGGCCGACGGCTCGTTCCACCGCTACTGGGGGATCTTCGCCGGCGCCACCGCCGAGCCGGCGAGCGAGGAGGCGGTGCGCGCCGGCCGCACCAAGGTGCGCTCGCTCGAGCGCTATCCCGCCGACGTGAACCACGAAGGCTGGCCGCGGCTGGTGCGGCAGCTGGCGAAGAACGGCGGCTTCGACGTCGCCGATCTCGACCACGTCGTCTTCACTCAGGTGCGCAGGAGCTCGATCGAGCTGGTGATGGGCGAGCTCGGGCTGCCGCTCGAGCGCGCGCCGATGGTGATGGAGGAGTGGGGGTACACGGGTCGGCGTGCGTCGGCATGGCGTTCGACGACGCGGTGCAGCGCGGCAGCGTGAAGGCCGGCGACCTCGTGGCGTTCGTCGGCTCGGGCGTGGGCTACAACCAGGCCGGCGCGGTGTTCCGCGTCGGCGAGCTGCCGCGCGATGGCGAGCTGACCGGGGTGTGCTACGACGACCGCGACGACGAACGTAGCCACCGCTACAGCGCCTGTCGCGGCACCGACCACGAGTGCGGCTACGGCCCCCGCTACGACAGACGCGACCGCGCCGGCGAACGCCTCGGGAGGCTCCGCGCAATGATCGCCGGCGACGTGCTCGGCGAGCGGGCGCGGCTCACGCCCGACGCGCCGGCGCTGGTGGTGGTCGACCCGCCGCTGCGCCTCAGCTACGGCGAGCTCGACGAGCGGGCCACGCGCTGCGCGGCAGCCTGGTGCGCGCTCGGCTTGCGCAAGGGCGACCGCGTCGCCCTCCTCGCCCACAACCGCGTCGAATACCTGGACGCGTTCTTCGCCGCCGGCAAGAGCGGCGTCGTGCTGGTCACGCTCGGCACCCGCGCCACGCCGCACGAGCTGGCGCCGGTGCTCGCCGACTGCGCGCCGCGCGTCGTCCTCTACGACGGCGCCTTCGCCTCGACGGTCGCCGCGCTGCGCGAGGGCGCCGACCCAGCGCAATCCAGTCGAGCGTTGGATCGCGCTCGACGAGCCGCTCGACCCGGCCGACGCGCGCTACGCCGACCTCGTCGCCGCCGCCGATCCCGCCGACGTTCGTGCGCGAGCGCTGCGAGCCCGAGGACCTCTGGTGCCTGCTCTACACCTCGGGCACCACCGGCCGTCCCAAGGGCGTGATGATCCCGCACCGGCAGGTGCTGTGGAACGGCTACAACTCGGTCTGCTGCTGGCAGCTGCGCAGCGACGACGTGGCGCCGATCTTCACGCCGCTCTACCACGCCGGCGGCCTGTTCGCGTTCCTGGTGCCGATCGTCACCATCGGCGGCCGCATCGTCCTCCACCGCGGCTTCGAACCCGTCGAGATCTGGCGCACCGTCGAGCGCGAGCGCTGCACGGTGGTGCTCGGCGTGCCGACGATCTGGAAGATGCTGCTGGAGGCGCTCGACACGCCCGAGCTCGCGGGCGTCGACCTCTCCTCGGTGCGCGCGCTCTTCAGCGGCGGCGCGCCGCTGCCCACCTGGCTCGCCGAGTCGTACCAGCGCCGCGGCCTCACCTTCAAGCAGGGCTTCGGCATGACCGAGGTGGGCGTCAACTGCTTCGCCATGAGCGACGAGGCGTCGGTCGACGAAGCGCGGCTCGATCGGCGTGCCGATGATGCACACCGAGGTGCGGCTCGTCGACGCCGAGGGGCGCGACGTGCGCGCCGGGCGAGGTGGGGGAGATGTGGTTCCGCGGCCCGCACGTCTCGCTCGGCTACTGGAACCGTCCCGACGCCACCGCCGAGTCGCGCGCCGAGGGCGGCTGGTTCCGCTCCGGCGACCTGGCGCGGCGCGACGAGGACGGCTACCACTACGTCGCCGGCCGCGCCAAGGAGATGTTCATCAGCGGCGGCGTCAACGTCTACCCGGCCGAGATCGAGGCGGTGCTGCTGCAGCACCCCGGAGTGCGCGACGCGGCGGTGGTGGGGATCGAGGACGCGACCTGGGGCGAGGTGGGCGTCGCCTTCGTCGTCGAGCTGGCGGAGGAGAGCGCGTCCGCCGAGTCGGTGCTCGCCTTCCTGGGTGAGCGCCTGGGGCGCTACAAGCTGCCACGGCAAGTCATCCACCTCGCCGAGCTGCCGCGCACCGCGTACGGCAAGGTGGTCAAGGGCGACCTCAAGGCGCGCTACCTGGCGGAGCGCGAAGCGTGAGCCTCGGCGCGCGCCTCGATCGCGAGCGGCGTGGCGCGGTGGCGGGCGAGCCGGCGAGCGCCGAGCTCGCCGAGCCGCGGCCGCTGGCGCACGCGATCGCCGGCGAAGGGCCGCCGGTCGTGCTGCTCAACGGCGGGATGATGACGTTCCCGTCGTGGGAGCCGGTGGCGTCGCGGCTGCGCGATCGCCACGCCGCCGAGGACGCCGCGCGCAGCGTCCACTCGAGCAGCGCCGCTAGTGGCAGTGCCGCCGCCAACAGCGCCACCACCGACGGCGCCGCAGCGCGCAGCAGCGCAAGCGGCAGCGTCGGTGCGACCGGTGGTTACCGCGTCCTCAGCTTCGACTTCCGCGGGCAGCTGCTGTCTCCCGGCACGCCGCCGGCCGACCTCGCCGGCCACGCGCGCGACGTGGTGGCGCTGCTCGATCACGTCGGCTGGGAGTCGGCGCACTTCGTCGCCGCGTCGTTTGGCGCCGAGGTGGCGATCGAGCTCGCGGCGATGCACCCCGAGCGCGTCCGCTCGCTGACGCTGATCACCGCGATGGATCGCGAGACGCCGCAGTTCCGCCGCGGCAGCGACGAGATGCGCGCCATCCTCGCCGGCGTGCTGCAGGGCGGCGACCGCCGGCCGTACTACGACAGGTTGATCAAGGACGTGTACTCCGAGGCGTACGTCCAACGGGAAGCGGCCGCCTTCGCAGCGCGCCGCGCGCAGCTGGACGTGCTGCCGGCCGGCTGGTTCGCCGCGGTCGACGGGTTGCTCGCTGCGCTCGAGGGGTTCGATCTGCGCGACCGCCTCGCGCGCATTCGTTGCCCGGCGCTGGTAGCGATCGCCGGCGACGACCGCGTCATGGCGAGCGATCGCTCGCGCGCGCTCGCCGCGGTGCTCGGCGCCGAAGTCGTCGAGCACCCCACTGCTGGCCACGCCCTCGTCGCCGAGGACCCCGCCTGGCTCGCCGCCGCGGTGCGCGACTTTCTCGATCGGCTCGAGCGCGAGAGGCGCTGAGGAGGATTCGTGAACCCGCAACCGTCATTGCGAGGAGCGGAGCGACGAAGCAATCTCGATCCTTCACGCGCAACGGAGGCGCGTTCGAGATCGAGATCGCCACGGCCGCTTCGCGGCCTCGCGATGACAAGTACCGGGACACTCGTATGAACACGAGCACGACTCCCGACTCCGGCCCCGTCTCCGGCTACGCCTGGCGCCTGCTGCTCTTTCTCACCGCGCTCAACGTCCTCAACTTCGTCGACCGCACGCTGATCGCCAGCCTCGGGCCGCTGCTCATCGACGACCTCGGGCTCACCAAGACCCAGATCGGCCTCCTCGCCGGCTTCGGCTTCGTCTTCTTCTACTCGCTGGTGGGGATCTTCCTCGGCCTCGCCGCCGACCGCTGGCGGCGCATCCCGCTCGTCGCCGTCGGCGTCACGCTGTGGAGCGCGATGACGGCGCTCTCGGGCGTCGCCCGCAACTTCATGCAGCTCGCCCTGCCGCGCATCTTCGTCGGCGTCGGCGAGGCGACGCTCACGCCCTCGGCGCTGTCGATGCTCGGCGACGCCTTCCCGCGGCGGCGCCTGGCGATGGCGAGCGGCGTCTACTACGCCGGCATCCCGCTCGGCACCGCGGTGTCGCTCATCGCCTCGGGCTACATCGCGCCGCGCTGGGGGTGGCGCGCCTGCTTCTACGTGCTCGGCATCGTCGGCATCGTCGCCGCGGCGCTGCTGCTGCTCGTGCGCGAGCCGGCGCGGCGCGGCGCCGTCGCCGCCGGCCCGCAGCCGACGCTGCGCCAGCTCGTCGTCGACGTCGTCACCGCGCTCAAGGCGCGGCGCGAGCTGGTGCTGGTGCTGCTCGGCGGTTCGCTCCTCACCTACGGCGCCGGCGCGGCGCTGCTGACCGTGACCTGGCTGGTCAAGGAGCGCGGCTTCGAGTACGGGCGGGCCGCCTTCACCGCCGGCATCATCGCTGTCTTCGGGGGCTTCCTGGGCAACCTCGCCGGCGGCACCTTCGGCGACTGGTGCGCCAAGCGGCGGCCGAACGGCCATCTGTGGAGCCTCGCCGTCATCAGCGTCGTCTTCGCCGGCAGCGCCGCGCTCTTCTACGCGCTGCCCGTCGGTACGGTCCCGTTCTACGTCTTCTGGTTCTTGACCGCCGCCTGCACGTCGGGCTGGTTCGGGCCGCTCTTCGCCACCATCCAGGAGCTGTCGCCGGCGCACACGCGCTCGACGGCGGTTGCCTTCGCGCTCCTCGTGCTCAACCTCCTCGGCGTCGGCCCCGGCCCGCTTCTCACCGGCAAGCTCGGCGACGTGCGCAGCCTCACCCTCGGCCTGCTGGTGAGCGCCGTCGTCGTCGTCGCCGCGGTGGTGCCGTTCGCGCTGGCGGCGCGAGCGCCCAAGGACACGTCTACGGCGGAGCGAACGTCGTGGGATCGTCGACCAGTGTGAGCGAGCCCGCGACGTTCGAGTAGACGCCGCGCCGCCCCGTGCGGTCACGCACTACGGCAGCACCCTGCGCTGGTGCCAGCGCGGCGAAGAAGACGTCGTGGCCGCCGTCCGTTGTGGGAACGATGCGCACCGCTGCGTCGGGATCGGCGTCGCCTGCAGGGCTCGATGTCGCTGGCCAGACGATCAGCGCCAGCTCATCGTCGATCGAATGGAGCGTCGCCGGCTGGTTTCCGCGGTGACCGCGCACGCTGAAACGGCCGTCGAGCAGACATGCCGTCGTGGGCGCTGGTGAGCACGGTGCCGTCGCCGGCTGCAGCAGCGCCGACGAGCTCGCGCCAGCCATCGACGCCACGAGCGGTCTTGCGGCTGCGTTCGCTCGCCGCACCATTCCCTTGGCGCTCGGGAACGCCGCTCGATCGTCGAAGCGCACGGCGACGCCAGGCAGGCTGACGTAGCGGCGGGCCTCGCCGTTCGTGGTGTCGGTGACGGTGGCGATCCACCACTCGCGCGTGAGGCCGGCTGCCGCCACCGATGCGCCGCCTGCGTCCGTCGAAGCGCGCAGCACGAGCCGTGGCTCGCCGGACGGGTGCGCGAAGAGCACGGACGCCGGACCGATGCTGGTGCGGACGCCGGTGGCAACGCCCGCGAAGAAGTCGTCGATCTCCGGGAACGCCGCCGCCGCCTCCCAGCGGCCGGCGAGACAGACGCGCTCGCCGTCGCTCGCGCAGGCGGGTCGCGCCGGGTCGTAGAGGAAGAGGCCCGCCGCGCGCACGCCGTCGCCGGCGCCGAAGAAGGCGCGTCCGCCGGCCGCCACCCAGCCGCTCGGCAACGAGCCCTGCGGCCCCGGCACCAGGTCGCGCACCAGAGCGTGTCCGGCGACGGTGCCGTCGCTCGTCCAGGCCTCGCTGCCGTGGTCGAGGTCGAGTGCGGTGAACAACAACTGGTCGCCGAGCGCGACGGGCGCCGGCAGCGGCGGATAGATCGGGTCGCCGGGCGGTGACAGCGCCGCTACGCGCACTGTGCCGCCGACGGTGCCGTCGGTGACGTAGAGCGAGCTGCCGCCGAACGCCGTCTCGGCCGCATTGAAGAAGACGCGGTCGCCCGCGGCGGCGAAGGTCCACGCCCCGCCCACCGTCGCGAAGCTGCCGAGCGCCGTCAGCTCGCGTATCGAGGGATCGAGCCGCCACACGGCGCGCGTGTCCTCCTCGCCGTCGACGTCCGCCGCCGCGAAGAAGAGCGCGCCGTCGAAGGCGAAGAGGTCGCGAGGCTCGTGCGGCCCGCCGTCGTCCTCGAAGTAGGGGCGCGTCCCCGCGGGTGTTCCGTCGGTACGCCAGAGCTCGGGGCCGAACGACCTTCCCGCGGCGACGAAGAACAGCTCTTCTCCCGCGCGCACGAGCTGCCGGCCCAGGCCCGGTCGCTGCGCGAGCGCCACGGTGCCCGCCTCGCTGCCGTCGCTTCGCCAGAGGATCGACCCGCCGCCCGCTCCGCTGCCGCTTGTCACGAAGTAGAGGACGTCGCCGTCGACGGCGGCGAAGCTCGCCTCCACGTTGGGGAAGGTGAGCCGGCGCGTCGTGCCCGCAGTCGTGCCGTCGGTGAGCCACAGCTCGTCGGGCTCGCCGAAGCCGCAGCCGCAGTGCACGTCGAGGGCGAGCCCGCCGCGGAAGGGGACCGCGGCCATGACCCAGTGCCCCGTCGGCAACTCCGCGAACACCGTGGGCTCGCCGCCATCCGCCGGGACCCGCAGCAGCTCGATCGCGCCGCTTTCGGTGGGGCGCTGCGCGATGCCTGCGTCGCCGATCGTGCCGACGAGCGACAGCGAGTCCGCGCCCGCGACCTCGCGCGTACCGGCGCGCGTGCCGTCGCTCGACAGCAGCGTGCGGCTGACGACGAACACGCCGCCGTCGGGACGCGGCCACGTCCGCACCAGCTCCCCGTCGGCGCGGGCGAAGCCGAGCTGGCGCGTCAGCGGCAGCGTGCCCGCCGGCGTGCCGTCGAGCGTCCACAGCTGCCAGTTGGTCTCGCGCGTGTTCAGCATCTGGTAGAGACGGCCGCCGGCCTCGACGAGCGTCCCGTCGTTGCTGATCAGCTCGCCGACGGCCGGCGCCATCCGCACCGTTCCCCTCGCGGTGCCGTCGCTGAACCAGAGCGCCGTCTCCTGGAACGGGCCGTTGGCGGCGAGGTAGGCGACGCCGTCGCGCCAGGGCACGATGTCGGTGGCGATGTAACCGCACGCTCCGGCGCAGACCTCGCGCACCATGCGCGTGCCGCGGCCGGTGCCGTCGGTGCGCCAGAGCTCGAAGCCGCGCGCGTCGTCGCCGGCCCGCATCAGCAGCGCGCCGTCGAGCTCGACGCCGCTGACGGCGTAGACCTGCGGGCAGCCGCCGCGGCAGCCGGTGAGCGGGCCGGTGCCGGCTGCCGTGCCGTCGGACGTCCAGAGCTTGGCTTCCACCGTGAACAGCAGGCGCGAGCCGAGGACGCGGAAACGCTCCGGCGAGTAGAGCTGGTTCGAGGGCAGCCTGGCCAGCCGCCGGGTGCCGCGCGGCGTGCCGTCGCTCCACCAGATGTCGAGCTTGGGCGGCCCGTTGGGCGGAGCCTCGCTCTCTTCCGCCTCGAAGGCGATGCCGCCGCGATAGCCGATCGGGCGCAGGCCGTAAGGGTAGATGCCGTAGGCGTACCAGGAGTCGATGCCGCGCCGTGTGCCCGCCTCACTGCCGTCGGTCACCCATAGCGAGCCCTGCAGCAGCACGAACACGCGGTCGCCGCTGGGCACCAGCGGATCGATGAACGAGTAGTCCTGGATGTGGGCGAGCCGCCGCGTCCCCGCGCTCGTGCCGTCGGTGCGCCAGAGGTCGGTGGAGTAGTCGGCGCCGGCCGCGGCGAAGACGACGACGTCGCCGATCGCCTCGGCGCCGAGGAAGGAGCCCTCGAAACGCGCTACCTCGCGCGTGCCGGCAAGGGTGCCGTCGGTGCTCACGAAGGAGTCGTTGAAGAAGAGGAGCGCCGTGCGGCCGCGCGCCACGATCGTCACCTGGAACCCGCCGAGGGGCGAGCGCGGCAGCAGCTGGTACGTGCCGGCGCGCGTGCCGTCGGTGCGCCAGACCTCGTCGGGGAAGGCGACGAAGAGGAAGGTGGGGACGCCGGCGTCGCCGTCGAGCCGCACGATCGTGTTGTCGCGCGGACAGGCGCCGCCGATCGCCTGCGCGCTCTCCGGCGTGGCGCCGAAGGTCCACAGGCTGGCGCGGTCGCCGCCGAGGCAGACGAGGAGGCGCTCGCCGGCTCCCGTGCCGACGGCGCCCAGCACGGTGCCGAAGCGGTCGAACGCGAAGCCGGCGCGGCCGGCGAGCTCGGGGTCGAGGTTGCCGAGACGCTCGATGGTGCCGGCGTGCAGCGGCTCGGCGGCGAGTGGCAGCAACAGCAGCAGCGAGAGGAGGAGCAAGAGGAGCAGGACGATGCGCGACGGCTGCGGTCTCACTGCACACCTCCATCGGCGGTCGCGGGCGCGCTCGCCGTGCTCCACTCGAGGATCCACGGCTCGTTGCCGCTCGCGCCGTCGTCGGCGGCGAAGAGCAGCCGTCCGGGCCCGGCGACGAGACGGCTCGGCGACGAGGAGTCGCGGCCGGGCGCGAGGTCGGCGACGAGGCGGGCGCCGGCGCCGATGCCGTTGGCGATCCAGAGCTCCTCGCC
Organism: Thermoanaerobaculia bacterium; assembly: GCA_963846495.1. Taxonomy (GTDB): domain Bacteria; phylum Acidobacteriota; class Thermoanaerobaculia; order Multivoradales; family JAIOJS01; genus DASYQD01. Next base: position 29,420 of record CAWJWP010000002.1, read on the forward strand.
GGTCTCGACGGTGCGGGCGGCGAAGAAGACGCCGGCGTCGCTGCCGGCGAAGGCGTGTGGCCGCGACGACGTCGGCCCGGGCGCGACGTCGAGCACCCGCGTACCGGCGAGCGTGCCGTCGCTGATCCACGGCTCTTCGCCGTGCTGTGGGTCGTTGCCGGCGAAGACGACCCCCACCGGCGACGACGCCCACTCGAGCGGTGCATACACGTCGCGCACGGGCATGTCGGCGAGCCGCGTGGCGATGCGGGTCGCGAGGGCGAGGCCGAAGACGCTGCGCTCGAGCTCTCCGAACTGCCCAGTCCAAGCGATCGCGAAGCCCGGCCCGGCGGCGACCTCTCGCACGCCCGCGAGCGGCGCGCCGTCCGGCGCGAGCGCGAAACCGCCGGTGCCGGCCGCGGTGCCGTCGGACACCCACAGCTCTGACTCGCCGGCGTCGGCAACGGTGAAGAAGAGACGCCCGAGCGACGGCGCCGGCCAGTACTGCGCGAGGGCGTGGAAGCCGCCGGCGCGCCGCGTGAGCTGGACGCGCTCACCGCCGGCGAGCGCGATGCGGAAGAGCTGCGGCACCACGGCGCCGTCGTCGGACGCGACGGGCGCGAGGAAGAAGAGCCCGTCGCCGACCTGCACCGGCGTGAACGCGTCCTCAGGCAGCACGGTGGTGCGGTTGCGTTCCCGCCAAGCTGCCGTCGGTCGACCAGAGCTGCTTCCCCTCGGCGCAGACGTCGGCGACGAAGTACCAGCGATCGCCGGAGCGCTGCGGCAGCTCGACACTGTCGTAGCACTCGTCGTGGTACTTGGCGACGGCGCGGAAGCTGACGCCGAAGGCGGTTAGCTGCACGGTCCCGCCCGCCGTGCCGTCCGTCACCCAGAGCTGCGAGCGGTAATCGCCATCGGTAGCGACGAAGAGGGCGAGACGCCGCGCATCGTCGAGGACCCCCGCGGTGGGCCGCACGTACTCGGGCAGCGGCACGCCGTCGCCCAGCGCCTCTCCGCGGCGCTGCAGGTAGACGCGGCGGCGATCGGGATCGAGCCGATCGGCGGCGTCAAAGAGCAGCGTCTGCGCCGACACCGCGAGCGGCACCGGCGCCGAGCCCAGCGGCGCCGTGAAGCCGGGGTCGACGCGGGCGGTGCCGGCGGCGGTGCCGTCGCTCGCCCACAGCTCGAAGCCGCCGCCGCGGCTCGACGGCGAAGAACACGCGCCCGCCGGCGACGCGGCCGAGCGGCACGCTCCACGCTTCGGAGCCGAGGTCGACGCTGCCGCCGGCGAGCGTCGTCACCGGCACTGCGCTCGTGCCGTCGCTCCGCCACAGCGTCTGCTCGAAGGCGAGCTCGGAGACGAAGAGCACCGCTCCGCCGAGGGCGACGACGCCGCCCAGCTCCGAGCCGCACAGCCCGGGACAGGTATCGGCGAGCCGCCGCGTGCCGGCGGCGGTGCCGTCGGTCACCCACGGCTCGACGTCGGGGCTGCCGTCGGTGCCGGCGAAGTAGTAGCGGCCGGCGGCGACGCCCAGCGGGCGCTCGACGAGAACGGGTGCGCCGCCGGGGCCGCGTAGCTCCGCGGTTTTGCCCGGCGTGCCGTCGGTGACCCACAGGCGCATGCGATGGAGGTCCGCGGGCGACGGGTTGCGCCGCGTCGCCGCGAAGAGGTAGCGCGCCTTGCCCGTCGCGTCGACGACGCGCTGCGGCTCGCGCAGGGTGCGGAACGGCCCGAGGTCGCGCACCTTGGCGCCGCCGGTGATCGCCCACAGCTCGGTGGTGCGCGTGGCGAGCTCGTAGGTGTAGAAGAAGAGCGGGCCGGTCCGCGGCTCGTCGTCCTCGAAATCGATGAGGTACGGCTCGGCCGTGCGCAGGCGGCGGAGCATGCGGGTGCCGCGCGGGGTGCCGTCGCTCTTCCAGATCTCCCACCCGCCCGCCGCATGCAGCGAGAAGAACACCTCGGCGCCGCGACGCCCGAGCCAGCGCGCCGCGGCAGTCGGCGGCCAGGCGCGCAGCCGCACTGTCGAGCTCGTCGTACCGTCGGAGCGCCACAGCTCCAGGTCGCGGTCGGGGTCGGGGTCCTGATCCTGGCCGGTGAAGAAGAACAAGCGCCCGCCCGCCACCGGTTGCCGCTGCAAGCCGGCGTGGTACCAGCCGACGTCCGCGGCGAGCAGCGTGGCGCTGCGCTCGGCGCCCGCCACCGTCCACAGCTCGCATTGGTAAGCATCGGAGAGGGCGCGGCAGGGCGCGAACCAGGAACGCTGCGCCGACGTTCCCAGCCAACCCATGAAGACGGCGGACGGCCAGGAGGTGACGAGCTGGGTGCCGGCGGCGGTGCCGTCGGTGCGGAACAGCGCCGGCCCTTCGGTGTAGTCCGTGGGCTCGACGAGCAGCTCGATGGCGCCCGCCTGCTCCCAGCCGACGTAACCCTGTCCGCCCGCGCCGGTGAACAGGCGCTCGGCGCCCTGCGGCGTGCCGTCACTGCTCCACAGGTCGCGCCCCGTGGCCGGCTCGGCGGTGAAGAGCATCCGGGAGCCGATGGCCACGAGCGGCTGCGGCGCCTGCGACAACGCCACCTGCGTCACGCCCGGCACGAGGTCCGCGAGCAGCTGGGGCGGCGGCAGCTCCGCGGCCGGCGCAGCAACGGGAAGCGCGCCAAGGGCGAGGCAAGCTCCGGCGAGGAGCAGCACGGGGGTCGAGCGCATGCGAGTTCCTCCGCCACCTGACGCGCGGTGGAGGCGCGCGATCGATCAGCGGCGGCGATCCGGGAGCGGAGGGCGGTGGCGACGGTGCGCACGCGCAGGCGCGGTAAGCTCGCGCGCCGCGATGGCTGGCGAGATCCTCTCGGCCTACGAACGCGACCCGCGGCAGCGCGAGCTCGAGGTCGAAGTGCTGGCGGTCGGCGAGGAGGGCGGGCGGCCGTGGGCGCGGCTCTCCGACACCGTGCTCTATCCCGAGGGCGGTGGGCAGCCGGCCGACCATGGCTGGCTCGCTGCGGTGCCGGTGGTCGACGTGCAGCGCCGCGGTGGCGAGGTCCTGCACTACCTCGCCGAGCCGGTGGCGCTCGGGCCGGCGCGGCTGCGCCTCGACTGGGCGCGGCGCTTCGACCACATGCAGCAGCACACCGGGCAGCACCTGCTGTCGGCGATCGCGGCCGATCGCTTCGGGTGGGAGACGACCTCGTTCCACCTCGGCGCGGCGACCTGCGACGTCGAGCTGGCGGCGACCGAGCTGCCGGCGGCCCGGCTGCGCGAGCTCGAGGAGGCGATCGCCGCCGAAGTGCGCGCGGCGCGGCCGGTCACCGCGCGGCGGGTGCCGCCGGAGGCGCTGGCGGATCTCGCGGTGCGCAGCCGCGGCTTGCCGGCCGGTCATACCGGCGACGTGCGGCTGGTGGAGATCGCCGGCATCGACCTCAACACCTGCGGCGGCACGCACCTCGCCTCGACCGCCGAGATCGAGTGCGTGAAGCTGCTCGGCAGCGAGCCGATGCGCGGCGGCGTGCGCCTCTACTGGGTGGCCGGCGGCCGCGTGCGTCAGCGGCTCGCAGCGCACGAGGCGCGCAACGAGGCGCTGCGCCGCGTGCTCGAGGCGAGCGATGACGAGCTGACCGCGGTGGCGACGTCGAAGGTCGCGCAGTTGCAGGAGAGCGAGCGGGCGCGCCGCCGGCTCCTCGAGCGGCTGGCGGATGCCGAGGCGGAGCGGTTGCTCGCCGCCGCGGCTACAGCGGAGGGACGTTTCGTCGAAGCGCACTTCGACGACGTCGACGGCGCCTTCCTGCGCCGCCTCGCCGCCGTGCTCACGGCGCGCCCCGGCGCGTCGTTCGCGCTGCTTACGGCGGCCGGCGCGGACGGTGCGTTCTTCACGCTCGCGGCGCAGGACGGTGCGACGGCAGACGTAGCTGCGCTCGGCGCGCGCGCCGCGGCGGCGCTCGAGGGCCGCGGCGGCGGCAAGGGACGCGTGTACCAAGGCAAGGCCGGTTCGCTCGCCGGGCGCGCGGCGCTCATCGAAGAGCTGCGGATCGCCGCCGGCTGAAAGTGCCGATTCGCGCGGCTCAGCGGGCGGCGTGCGCTCGCGGCGGACGGCGGAGCCGCTCGCGCTGCTCGGGCCGCAGCGCCTGCCACTGCGCGAAGCGCAGCGCGAGGAAAGCACGGTCGAGCTCGGCCCGTGCATCCGCTACGCGCCCGCTGGCGGCGAGCGCGGCGGGGAGGTCGAGCGACGGCGCCGGCAGCAGCGCGCCGAGCGCGCGCTCCTCGCGCTCGAGCGCTGCTCGCGCGTCGGCGAGGCTGGCGCGGCGCGCCTCGAAAGCCGTATCGAGCGCGGCGATCTGCCGCGGCTCGATAGCCAGCTCGGTGGCGATCTGCGGATCGCGCCACCACGCGCCGGGCGGCAGCGGCGGGCCTGGTGGGAGGGACCGCGGACCCGGGCCGTGTCGAGGAGGTCCACCACCCAGCGGGCCAGGCCCCGGCTTTCGTTCGCCGGGCGGAGGTGGATGACCTTCCGGCGTCGGTCCGCGACCGTCGCCCGGACGTGGTCCGTCGTCGAGCGTGCGCTGCAGCTGCTGCAGGCGCTGCCACTGCGCCGGCGAGAGCATGCTGCGCACGGTGAGCAGCAGGCCGACATGCCTTCTCTCGAGCTGTGCACGCGCGGCGACGACGCGCTCGAGACGCGGCGCGAAGGCTCGCTCGTCGGGGTCGCGCGCGTGCGTCGCTTCGGCGAGCTCGGCTTCGGCTTCCACTACGGCGACGCTCAGCTCGTTCAGCCGTGTCCGCGCCGCGGCGTAGGTCGCTTCGAGGCTGGCACGGAGCGACGGTTCGAGATCGAGCTGCGGCAGCAGCGCGCGGTCTCGCCACCAGCGCTCCTCGCCGCTCGCGTCGGCGGGCCCTCCGCGCGGCGGCTGCGGAGGTCCCTGCGCGCGCAGCGGCAGAGCCGCCGAGGCGACGAGCGCGAGCGCGGCAGTGAGCGTTCGTCCTCTCACGACACTCTGCGCGGGGGGCGACGCCCGATCTCGTCGAGCAGCGCTTCCGCCGGCGCGAGCGCGGCGGGCGCTCGGCGCGCCAGCGCGCCTTCGACGGCGATGAGCAGCGCGTCGTCGGCCGCCGTCGAGGCAGGGTTCGGCGAAACGACAGCCGGCAACGTCGGCGTCGCTGCCACCAGGACTGGAGCCGCCGCGCGCTCGGGCCGCAGCAGCAAGCCGATGGCGAGCAGCAACACGGCGGCGACCGCGGCGGCGGCCCAACGAAGGTCCCACGCTCCGTTACTCAAACGAGCGCCGAGCGTCCGCATCTCGTCAGCCCGAGCTGCAGCGGCGTCGCGGCCCGCAACGCGCGAGCCGCTCGTCTCGGCCGCCGCTGCGCGCCGGTCGGCGATGGCGCGCTGCTGCGCTTCCCAGAAGGCCGCCGGCCGCTCGGCGGACGCGCGCACGTCGTGGCGCCAATCGCCAAGCGCTGCCGCCAACCGCTCGCGCTCGGCCGCACACGCGGCGCAGGCGGCGACATGGGCCTGCGTTTCCGGCGAGCCTGCCCCTGCGAGCAGCTCTGTCAGCTGAACGTCGTCGAGATGTTCGTTCATGGTGCTCCTCACGACGAGCTACTCCGCTAGCTCGCGGCGCAGGGTGCCCACCGCGCGCGACAGGTGGCTCTTCACCGAGCCGACGGCGAGGCCGAGGCACGCGGCGATCTCTTCGAGCGGCATCTCCTCGACGAAGCGCAGGTGGAACACCGCGCGCTGCCGGTCGGGCAGCCGCGCCGCTAGCGCGCGCAGCCGCGCCAGCGTCTCGCCGCGCAGCAATCGCTGCTCGGCGCTCGGCGCCGGGTCGGGCAATGGCGGCACCGCGCCCGTCTCGCTGCTGCCGCCGCCGTCGCGCCCCGCGTCGAGCCGCAGCAAGCGCCGCCAGAAGCGGTTGCCGCGGCTCTTCCGGTGGTCGCGCGCGAGGTTCGCCGCGATGCGCAGCAGCCAGCCCTCCGGATCGCACTCGCCGCGGAAGCGATGACGGGCGCGGAAGGCGCGCAGGAAGCACTCCTGCGTCAGCGCGTCGGCCTGGTCGGCGTCGCCGAGCTGGGCGAGCAGCAGCCGGAAGATGGTGCGTTGCATGCGCGGCACGAGCGCCTCGAGCTCGGTCTCCGACAGCCCGAGCGGCTGTCGCGAGGCGGCGATGGTGGTCACGTCGGCGAGCGTTCCGTTCAAGGCCGTGGGCCTGCTCTTCCCATCCTGACGACGCGCGGCGGAAGAGGTTTACCACAGCGCGAGTAAACCCTCGCCACGCCCTCTCGTCAGAAGAGGTCGAGGCGCCGACGCGTCTCGCGCGCCGCTACGCCGCGGCCGCTTCCAAGGTGGAGGGTCCCCGCCGATGCGACGTACCTCGATCCGCGTCTCCGCAGCCGCGCTCTTCTCGTTCGCTCTCGTCGCGCTTGTCCTCGTCTCGGGCGGCGGTGCGCGCGCGGCAGTGCCCGACGACTGCCGCTCGTCGGTCGACGATCCGCCGCCCGCCAACGGCCCGAGCAACCACCGCATCGGCTACGCGGTGAGCGTTGACGGGCTGCTCTTCGAGGACGCCGGCGCAGCGGCGCTGCCGCGCGCCTCGGTGCCCGACGCGGTGGAGCTGGCGAGCGGCGAGACCTGGGTCTACTACGTCAGCGGCGAGGCCGGCCGCCACGGTATCCACATCGCTCGCCTCGCGCCGAGCGGCGAGATCGTGCCCTTCGAGTGCGTGCGGCTCGACGGCGTCTTCGACGGTCACGCCGTCGATCCCGACGTCGTGCGCCTGCCCGACGGCCGCCTGCGCCTCTTCTTCAAGGGCGACTTCGGCCTGCCGAACGAGCCGGGGAGGCAACCGATCGAGAGCGCGGTGTCGGGCGACGGCATCCACTTCGAGCGCGAGGGCGCGGCCCTCGACAGCGGCGGCGGCGCCGACCCCAGCGTCGCCCGCCTCGCCGACGGTAGCTGGCTGATGGCGACGCCGTCGCGCGGCGTCACCCACCTCGCGCGCAGCAGCGACGGCCGGCACTTCATCTCGACGGGCGCGCCACTGCAGGCCGACGGGATCCCCGAGCTGTGGGCGACTGGCTCGCAGGTCCACCTGCTGCTCGGCTCCGACCGGCTGCGCCATCTGGTTTCGAGCGACGGAGGTGCGACTTGGAGCCAGGGACCGCCGCTCACCGTGAACTTGCCGTCGGAGCGCGGCTTGGGGAGCCCGTCGATCTCCGGTCACGCGGGGGCGTGGCGCTTCTTCGCCATCGAGCTCGACGCGCCGCCGGGGGACGGCCCCGGCCCCGGTCCGGGCGGCCCCGGTCCCGGGGGCGGCATCGGCTGCCAGCCGTCCGAGACCGCGCTCTGCCTCGGCGGCGGCCGCTTCCGCGCCACCGCGAGCTGGAAGGCCGGCCCCGGGAACCAAGGCGCCGCCCGCGCACGCACGCTGGGTCGCGACAGCGGATGGTTCTGGTTCTTCTCGCCAGACAACGCCGAGGTGTTGGTGAAGGTGCTCGACGGCTGCAGCGTCAACGACGCCTACTGGGTCTTCGCCGCCGGCCTCACCACTCTCGAAGTCGAGCTCCGCGTCGAAGACCTCGTCGCCGACGAAGTGTGGACCCACCGCCACGCCGGCCACGGCAACTTCCCGAGCGCCAGCGACAGTGAGGCCTTCCGCACCTGCGGCGCGACGCCGTGACGCCTCGAAGGGCTAGCTCAACCGCGATCCGCGCCGCCGGCTCGCTCGGTCTTCGCTCGACGCTCCGCTGCGCGCGCGCCGCTACGGAGACGGCGCGACTACTGCGCCGCTCGCCGCCGCCTCCGGCACCACCACGTAGCCGAGCCCCTTGCTCGCCGCCAGCGCCTGCACCTTTTGGAGCTCCGGCCCCAGCAGCGCCTCGAGCTTCTGCCGCTGCACGGCGAGCTCGCGGTCGAGCTGCGCCTGCACCTCGACCATGCCTTGCGTCGGCGGCCCGAGGTGCGAGCGCGCCGACTCGTTGAGCCAGGCGTAGCGCGAGTGGAGCTTGGTGCCGGCGCCCTCGCGGCCGGCGAGGATGTCGTAGGTCACCTCGGCGTCGGGGTTGTGGAGCTCCTTCTCGACCGCCGTCAGCTGCTCGACGAGCTTCTTGCCGGCCTCGACGAGATCGGCGGCGTCGGCGCGCTCGCCGAGCTGCTCGTGCCGCGTCTCGAGCTGGCTGCGCACGCTGCGGATCTGTCTCCACGTCGCGTGCGATCTCGGTCATGCGGTCGCGCAGCGCGAGCTGCAAGGCGAGCTGCGCCTCCTGGTCGGCGCGCGAGAGTCTTGATCCGCGGATCGGCGTCGATGCGCAGCGGCTGCGTCACCGTCTTGCCGTCGACGACGAGGCGCAGCGTGTAGTCGCCGGGCAGCGCGCTCGGCCCGACGTGGGGGTCGCCGGTGTCGACCATCGCCTCCGGGATGTAGGGCGTGCCGTCCATCGTGAGGTCCCACTCGGCGCGGTGCAGCCCGGCCGAGGCGTCGAGGGCGGCCTCGGGCCCGCCGCTCGGGCTGGCGTCCGGATGATCGGGGCCGATGGGCGATTCCTCGGCCTCGCTCGACAGCGTGCGCACGACCTTGCCCTGCGCGTCGACGACCTCGAGCTTGATCGGGTCTTTCGCCTTCGACTTCAGCCAGTAGGTGAAGGCCGCGCCGCTCGACGGGTTGGAGCCGGCTCCCGCATCGTCGTCGAACGATTCCTCGGCGATCGACCACGCCAGGTGCGGCCGCGGCGGGAAGAGGTGCACCGTCGCGTCGGTCACCGCCGGCGACCACTGTCGCAGCACGCTCAGGTCGTCGAGGATCCAGATCGAGCGGCCGATCGTCGCCACCACCAGGTCGTCGCCCTTGACCGCGAGGTCGGCGATCGCCACCGTCGGCAGGTTGAGCTTGAGCGGCTCCCAGCTCGCGCCGTCGTTGCGCGAGAACTGCACGCCGCGCTCGGTGCCGACGAAGAGCAGACCGCGCTGCGCACTGTCCTCGCGCACCGTGTGCAGGTAGGCCTCGTTGTCGAGCCCGCGCGCCAGCGACTTCCAGCTGGCGCCGTAGTCGGTCGTCTTCCAGAGGTACGGGCGGTCGTCGTCGAGCCGGTGCGCGTCGGCGGTGACGTAGGCGGTGCCGGCGTCCCAGCGCGACGCCTCGATGGTGTTGACGGTGCCCCAGTCCGGCATCCCCGGCGGCGTCACCTTCTTCCAGGCTTTGCCGCCGTCGCGCGTCACGTGCACGAGGCCGTCGTCGCTGCCCGCCCAGAGGACCGCCGCGTCGCGCGGCGACTCGGCGACGGCGAAGATGGTGTCGTAGAACTCGACGCCGGTGTTGTCACCGGTGATCGGGCCGCCCGCCCACTTCTGCTTGCTCTTGTCGTCGCGCGTGAGGTCGGGGCTGATCACTTCCCAGTGCTGGCCGTCGTCGCGGCTCCTGAACAGCACGTTGCCGGCGTGGTAGACGACCTTCGGGTCGTGGCGCGAGGTGACGATCGGCGCCGTCCACTGGAAGCGCCACTTCTGGTCGCCGACGCCGTGACCCGAGCCGTTGTCGGGGTAGATGCCGACGTGCGAGGCGATGCCGGTGCGCTCGTCGTAGCGGGTGATGATGCCGAGGTACTCGCCGGCGTAGATGACCTCGGGCTCGCCGTGCACCGCCACCACGTGCCCGGCCTCGCCGCCGCCGACGCCGTGCCAGTCGGAGAGCAGGATGCCGCCGCCGTGGCGGCTGTTGCTCGGCCCCGAAACGGTGCCCCAGTCCTGCGCCGCCGCCAGCACGCGGTACGGCACGCGGTCGTCGGTGCTGACGCGGTAGAGCTGCGTGATCGGCAGCGGCGGCCGGTGCCAGCTCTCGCCGCCGTCGGAGGAGAGCGACACGCCGGCGTCGCTGCCGACGATCATCCGCTTGGGGTCGGTGGGGTCGATCCACACGTCGTGGAAGTCCCAGCCACCGCCCCTGGCGACGCGAACCGTCTCGCCGCCGTCGATCGTCTTCAGCATCGAAACTTCGGGGAACCACACGATGTTCGCGTTCGTGGGATCGACGGTGAGACACGTGTAGTACCAGGCGCGCTGGCGCAGGCCGCGCGACTCGTTGACGAGCGAGAAGCTCTCGCCGCCGTCGTCGGAGCGGAAGAGGCCGCCCTCCTCGGCTTCGATCAGCGCATAGACGCGGTTCGAGTCGCTCGGCGCCACGCGCACGCCGACTTTGCCGACGATGCCGGCGGGCAGCCCTTCGTCCTCGCCGAGCCGTTTCCACGTGTCGCCGCCGTCGCGCGAGACCCAGAGGCCGCCGCCGGGGCCGCCGCTCTCCATCGTCCACGGGTAGCGCCGCATCTGCCAGGTCCCGGCGAAGAGCGTGCGCGGGTTGTGCGGGTCGAGGGTGACGTCGGAGGCACCGGTCTTCTCGTCGACGTAGAGGACCTTCTTCCAGTTCCTGCCACCGTCGCGCGTGCGATAGACGCCGCGGTCGGGGCTGGGGCCGAAGGGCGTGCCGAGCACGGCCGCGTAGACGACGTCGGCGTCGCGCGGGTCGACGGCGAGCGAGCCCACCTGCCCCTCGAGCGCGAGCACGCGCGTCCACGTCTTGCCGCGGTCGTTCGAGCGGTAGATGCCGTTGCCCTCGGCGACGTTGCCGCGCGGGTTCGCCTCGCCGCTGCCCACCCAGACGACGTTGGGATCGGAGGGCGCCACGGCGACCGAGCCGGTGGAGGAGATCGGCTGGCTGTCGAAGACCGGCTCCCACGCGCGCCCGCCGTTCGTCGAGCGCCACACGCCGCCGGAGGCGGTGGCGGCGAACCAGGTCGAGGGATCTCCGGGGATGCCGGCGACGCGCGACACGCGGCCGCCGATCGCGGGGCCGATGAGCCGGTACTCGAGCCCGCGCAGCGGGCCCTTCGCTTTCTCCTCATCGGAGAGCGGCTTCGGCTTCTCCTCCTCCGCGGGCGGCTTGCCGCGGCCTTCGGTCGGAAGCGAAGCCGCTTCGGGCGGCCGCTCCGTCGTCGTCGCGGGCGTTGCGGCGGCGAGCGGTGGAGGAGCGAGAGAGGCGAGAAGCGCGAGGCCGAGGAAGAGGAAGGCGGCGCAGCGGCGCGGGTGGGGCATCGGACCTCCGGGGAAGGCCCGCATCCTATGGCAGGCACGACGCCCCGGAGCCCGCGCCCCACGCCGAGCAGGCGACCGCTACCGCGCCGTCATCGATTCAAACCGCCGGCGATCGCCGTTGCGCCGCCGACCAAATCGTCGACCGCCACGCGCACCAGCTCGGGCGGCGGCGGTGGCTCGCCCTTCTTCGCCAGGACCGCCTTGTTCGCGCCAGGTTCCATCGCCGGGGCGAGCGTCGTCTTCAGTGACTCCGCATCGAACTGGTCGCGCGAGTAGCCGGCCGCTTCGAGCGCGCGCGCCGCCAGCTCCGGCAGCGGGAAGCGCGCGTTGCGGTAGAGGTCGCGATAGACGTACATCTCGCCGTCCTTCACTTCGACGAGGTCGTAGACGAGGTCGACCGGCACCGCGGTCTGCAACGCATAGTTGTGCGTCTTCCAGCCCCGCGTGCTCGCCAGCTCCTCGAGCTTCGTTTCGGGGAGCGGCGCCACGGCGTAGCGGTGCACCAGCTGCGCGAGCGCGATGGCGTCCTCGTTGCGCAGCCGCACGCAGCCGCGCGAGGCGGGGGTGCCGATCTCGTGCTCTTTGGGGGTGCCGTGCAGGTAGTAGAGGTCGGCGAAGTAGAGCTTCACCTTGCCCATCGGATTGCGCGGCCCGGGCGGCGTCACCTTGTCCTTCGGCCGCCGGTTGTAGGGCGGGTGCCACCAGGGGTTCCACACCACCTTCTGCAGCTTGTACGTGCCGATGGGCGTGGGCTCGCGCGGCTGGCCGACGGTGACGGGGTAGCTCGTCGTCAGGTAACCGTTCTCGTAGACGTCGAGGCGGAAGGCGGGGACGTTGACGACGAAACGCAGGGGGTCGGAGAAGCGCGGTTGGGCGGGTGACTGGGCAGCGGCGGAGGCGCAGCCGAGAGTGGACGACAGCACCAGCGCCTGCAGCAGCAGCACGAGCGACCCGCGTCGAGGGAGACGTGCGTTGCGGTGAGGTTCGCTCATGTTTGCCGCGGTAGCGCAAGAATCCTGCCCGCTGAGCCGGCCCAATCCCGCGGGTGCTACATTCCGCGCCACCATTCAAGGAGGCAACGATGTCTGGCAACGGGTTGAACAGCAGGTCGAACAACGAGCTCGGCAATCGAGTCGGTACGCAGCTCCGCCGGCGCGCGTGGATCGGTGCGGCGCTGGTCTTCTTCCTCGGCGCGGCGAGCGGCTTCGCAGCGGCCAAGATCAAGGTCACGCCATCTTCGTTCAGCGGCAAGTCGCCACAGGAGGCGGCGGCGGCGCTGCTCGACGCCGGGCAGACGATCGCCGGCGCCGGCAGCTGGGAGCGCATCTTCGTCGGCCGCACGCGCTACCTCGGCGGCGACAAGGCGGCCGGGCAGGCGGCGTTCGACGCCATCCTCAACGGCGCGAAGGCCGAGGGCGGCGACTACGTGCGCGTCGGCCGCGTCTACTGGGAGGCCGGCGAGTGGGACAAGGCCCGCCCGCTCTTCGACAAGGCGCTGGCGCTCGAGCCGAAGGACGCCGACTGGCTGGCGGAGATCGGCGCCTACTACAACTTGAAGGGCGACCGCGCGCACGCCGAGGAGCTCTTCGCGCGCAGTCTCGCGGAGGACGCCGCCAACTCCTACAACGTGACGAAGATGGCGGGCTCGTACCTCGGCGTGGCGCCCGATTAGCCGCCGGCCGAATCCCACCACTTCGAGTGGCTGCGCCGCGTCTCGCGCGGCAGGTGGGCGTAGTGCGAGGTGTCGTTGAAGAGCATCAGCCGCGCCCGCACCGGGTCTTTGAAGTCGACGACGTTGAGGCACGCCGGCGCCTGGTCGAGGCGGTCGCGGTAGCCGCGGGCGTCGAAGCCGAGGAGACTCGACAGGAGGAGACGCAGCGTCGCCTTGTGCGAGACGACGAGCACGCGGTCGCCGCCGTGCCGCACGACGATCTCGCGCAGCACCGGCAGCGCGCGGGCGAGCACGACGACGCCCGACTCGCCGCCCTCGGGCGCGAAGGTGAACGGGTCGGCTTCCCACGCCTCGTACTCGCCCGGGAAGCGTGCCTCGACCTCGGCGCGGCTCAGCCCTTCCCACCGGCCGTGCGAGATTTCGCGCAGGCCGTCGCGCTGCTGCGGGTCGAGGCCGAGGGGCCGCGCCAGCGCCGCGGCCGTCTGCACCGCGCGACCCAGCGGGCTGCAGTAGACGGCGCAGATCCCCTCGTGCGCCAGCCGCTCGGCGAGGCGCTCGGCCTGCCAGCGCCCTTCGTCGGAGAGGTCGACGCCCACGGCGCCGGAGAAACGGTCCTCGGCCGAGAGCGCCGTCGCTCCGTGCCGCACGAGGTAAAGACGGGTCGCCATCGCCCGGGAAGCGTACTGCTACAGGGCTTTACGCGTTGAGATATCCTCCCGGAGCCCGAGAGGCGCCCTGGAGCGGCGGTTGCATAGAACGCCGGGCTGGGTTCTGAGCCGAGGAGAGTGGGATTCTGATGAGGATGGGGAGCTGATGGCCCAGGAAGCGCCTCGACGAGTGAGCGCGATCGTGCCCGCCTACAACGAGGCGGCCCGCATCGCCACCGTGCTCGACGTCCTCGCCTCCTATCCCGGGTTCGAGGAAGTGCTGGTCGTCGACGACGGCTCGACCGACGGCACCGGCGAAGTGGCGGCGGCGCGCGGGGCCCGGGTCATCCGCAACGCCCGCAAGAGCGGCAAGGGCGCCGCCATGCAGCGCGGCGTCGACGCGGCGGCGGGCGACGTCATCTTCTTCTGCGACGCCGACATCGTCGGCCTCACCCACGAAGCGATCGACGAGATCGTCGCCCCGGTGCGCCGCGGCGACACCGAGATGTTCATCGGCATGATCGACCGCCGCATCTACGACGCGCCGTTCATCATCCGCTACGTGCCGCTGCTCGGCGGCATCCGCGCGTTGACGCGCGCCCTCTGGAAGCGCACGCCGAAGCGGTTCAAGCAAGGCTTCGAGATCGAGACGGCGCTCAACTACTACGCCGCCCACCCCGGACGGCCGCAGCACAAGGTCTTCCCCGGACTGTCGCAGACCGTCAAGGAGCAGAAGTACGGTCTGCTGCGCGGAACGTATTGGCGCTGGCGCATGGTGGTCGACATCCTCACCACCAACTGGGTTCTCCGCGTCGGCGCCGCCGCCGCAGTGGTGAGCGAAGTCCAGCGCGAGCTGTGACCGGCTGACGCCCGTCAGTCGGGCACGATCCGGAAGCGGCGGCGAGAGCCGAGCCGGTAGACGGAAAAGTCGCGCTGGTCGGTGGTGAGGACGAGGTTCGTATCGAGCTCCTCGCCCAGGGCTACGAGAGTCGCGTCGGCGTAATCCATCGGCAGGTCTGCGTAACGGTCTACCAGCTCGCGGCAACGCCGTAACGCCGACGTGCTCGTTGGCACCAGGACCGCGCCGCCCGAGAGGAAAAAGTCCAGGCACGCGCGTCGGCCGCCAGGAGCTCGGCCGAGCAGGTGGGTCGCTTCAGTCAGGACCGCCTCGGTGCTCACGACGGGCGCGGCCCATTGGGAGTAGAAGTCCGCGAGCTCCTCGTGACGCGGCTGGCTGCGGTCGAGCAAAGAGACCAGGGCGCCGGTGTCGAGCAGGAGCTCACCGGCCACGCCGGATCGACTCCAGCAAGTATTCGCGGCTACGGGTCGCGAGATCGGGTGTCCCCGATTCGATCGAGCCCAGTAGGCCGCGAACGCGGTCCGCAGGGCGCCCCGCCTCGGCACCGTTCAGACCCAGGTAGTCGCGCAGCGCGAGGCGGACGATCTCGGAGCTCTTGCGATGCGTCCGCGCGGCGGCGGCGCGCAGTGCGCGACCGATCTCTTCGGGCAAACGAACGGTGAGTTGCTCCTCCATGATGCACTGCATTGTACTGCAGCGCAGTCATTCGGGCGTATTCCAGCCGCCGACTTCTTCGACGAGCCGATCCGCTTCGCGCGGGCCCCAGGTGCCGGGCTCGTACTCGTGGAGCGGCGTCGGGCCGTGGATGACGGGGTCGACGATGGCCCATGCCGCTTCGACGACGTCCTGGCGAGCGAACAGCGTGGGGTCGCCGGCCATGGCGTCGCCGAGCAGGCGCTCGTAGGCATCCATGCGGCCGTCGGCGCCCTGCTCGGGGCCTTCGTAGACGGACAGCTCGACCGGGTGGCCTTCCATGCGCTCGCCGGCAGTCTTGGCGCGCGCGCCGATGGCGATCACGACTTGCGGGCTCAAGCGGAAGCGTACGTAGTTGCCGCGCGGCGGCACCGCTTCCTTGAACACCACGGGAGGCGGGTTGTGGAGCTCGACCATCACCTCGGTCACGGTCTTTGCCAGGCACTTGCCGGCCCGCACGTAGAACGGCACGCCGCGCCAGCGCCAGGAGTCGACGAAGAGGTGGAGCGCCACGTACGTCGCCATGTAGGAGTCCGGCGCCACGCCGGGCTCGTCGCGGTAGCCGCGGAACTGGCCGCGCACCATGTTTTCGGGCGACAGCGGACGGACGGTGCGCAGCACCTTGGCCTGCTCGTCGCGGATCGCTTCTCCGTACGTGGCCGACGGCGCCTCCATCGCCAGGTAGCTCACCACCTGCAACAGGTGGTTCTGCACCACGTCGCGGATGACGCCGACCTCCTCGTAGAGCTTGCCGCGCCCCTTGACGCCGAAGTGCTCGGCCATGGTGATCTGCACCGACTCGACGTAGTGGCGGTTCCAGATCGGCTCGAGGAAGGCGTTGGCGAACCGGAAGTAGAGGATGTTCTGCACCGCTTCCTTGCCGAGGTAGTGGTCGATGCGAAAAATCGATTCCTCGGGGAAGACGCGGTGGAGGATGCGGTTGAGCTCGCGCGCCGAGTCGAGGTCGCGGCCGAACGGCTTCTCGACGATGACGCGAGCGCGGTCGGTACAGCTCGCCTTGGCGAGGTTCTCGACCACGGTGGCGAACATGCTGGGCGGAATGGCGAGGTAGTGGATCGGCGCGCCGCAGTCGCCGAGCGCTTCCTTGATCCGCCCGTAGGTGGCGAATTCGTTGTAGTCGCCGTCGACGTAGCGGATCAGCGAAGCGAGCTTTTCGAACGCCTCGGCGTCGAGGCCGCCGTGCTCGCTGACGCTCTGCCGCGCGCGCTCGATCAGCTGGTCGCGGCTCCACCCCGAGCGCGCCACACCGATGACGGGGACGTCGAGCTTGCCGCGCCTCACCAGCCGCTGGAAGGCGGGGAAGATCTTCTTGTAGGCGAGGTCGCCGGTGGCGCCGAAGAAGACAAAGGCGTCGGCCTTCGCGCGCCCGCCCTCGCCGCGCCGATCGCGCTCGCTCGCAGCCGCGGGCTCGGCGACGGGCGCGACCATCGCTACTTCGACTCCTTCTTTTCTACGTGGCCGCCGAAGCCGAGGCGCATCGCCGACAGCACGCGGTTCTGGAAGTCGTCCTCGCCGCGTGAGGCGAAGCGCTCGAAGAGCGCGGCGGTGAGCACGTGCGCGGGCACCGCCTCGTCGATGGCGGCGGCGAGCGTCCAGCGGCCTTCGCCGGAGTCGGCGACGCGCCCGCCGAAGTCGGCGAGGTCGGGGCTCTTCGCCAGCGCCGCCGCGGTGAGGTCGAGCAGCCACGAGGTGATGACGCTGCCGCGGCGCCAGAGCTCGGCGACGTCGGCGAGGTCGAAGTCGTACTGGTAGTGCTCGGGGTGGCGCAGCGGCGTCGTCTCGGCGTCGTGCTCGGCCGTGCGCCTGCCGATGTTGGCGTGGGCGAGCACGTTGAAGCCCTCGGCGTAAGCCGCCATGAGGCCGTACTCGATGCCGTTGTGCACCATCTTCACGAAGTGCCCGGCGCCCGACGGGCCGCAGTGGAGGTAGCCGAGCTCGGCGGTGCTGTCCGTGCGCTGCTCGCGGCCGGAGGTGCGAGCGATCTCGCCGCGGCCCGGCGCCAGGGTGCGGAAGATGGGGTCGAGGCGACGGATCGGCTCGGTCTCGCCGCCGAGCATCAGGCAGTAGCCGCGCTCGCGCCCCCACACGCCGCCGCTCGTCCCCATGTCGACGAAGTGGATGCCGTCTTCGGCAAGCGCGCGGGCGCGGGCGATGTCGTCGTGGTAGTGCGAGTTGCCGCCGTCGACGAAGGTGTCGTCGCGGGCGAGGAGCGGGCGCAGCTCGTCGACCGTCGCGCCGACGAAGGCGGCGGGCACCATGGCGAAGATGGCGCGCGGCGGCTGCAGGCGCTCGACCAGCCCGGCGAGCGACGAGGCGCCGGTGGCTCCCTCGCCGGCCAACGTCGCCACCGCCTGCGGCGCGCGGTCGTAGACGACGCAGTCGTGCCCGCCGGCCATCAGCCGGCGCACCATGTTGGCGCCCATGCGCCCGAGGCCGATCATGCCGAGCTGCATCGGCGGCCCTCCGTGCTTATCATCATCCCATCATGACCGCGCTGCCGTCCCGCGGATTGCGCGATGTGGTCGTCGACGCGCCCGAAGCGCTGGCCGAGGCGTTGGCGATGCGGTTGCGTGATGAGGTCGAAGGCGCGCTCGCCGAGCGCGGTGTGGCGACGGTAGCGCTCACCGGCGGCTCGTTCGCGCCGGCGTTCTACCCACGGCTCGCCGGGCTGGTGCTCGACTGGTCGCGCCTCTGCTTCTTCTGGGGGGACGAGCGGGCGGTGCCGCCGGAGCACGAGGACTCGAACTACCGCCTCGCGCGCGAGCTGTGGCTGGAGCCGGCGGGCGTTCCGGCGGCTCACGTGCATCGCATGCCCGGCGAAGCGGCGGACCTCGACGCGGCGGCAGCGAGTTATGCGCAGGTGCTCGCCGCCGAGGCTGGCGACCCGCCGCGGCTCGACGTCGTGCTGCTGGGCGTCGGCGACGACGGGCACGTCGCCTCGCTCTTCCCCGGACATCCGCTGCTGCGCGAGCGCGAGCGCACCGTCGCCGCGGTGTTCGACGCGCCGAAGCCGCCGCAGCCGCGGCGGCTCACGGTGACGCTGCCGGTCCTCACGAACGCGCGGCTCGTCGTCGTCGGCGCGCTCGGAGCGAAGAAGGCCGCGCCGATTGCGCGAGGCCCTCGGCGACCCCGCCTCGTCACTACCGTTGGCGCTCGTGCTGCGCGGCGCGCGGCGAGTGCTCGTGCTGCTCGATCCCGATGCGGCGGCGGGGCTCGACGGCGAGCCGGTCGGTAGCTCGTAGGGACAACTCGATGTCGAGCCGCCTACCAGCGCGCCATCACGCCGGCCCCGGCGTAGACGCCTTCCTCCGCCGGCACGCCGGGGAAGAAGCCGTCCGATTTGCTGCCGACCTTGACCGCGCCGCCCCAGCGCTCGCCCATCACTTCCAGCTCGGCAACGGCGTGCCATCGCGAGTCGCCGGCGCCGGCAGTGTCCTCCGGCTGCTCCCAACCATCGACGCCTATCGACAGCTGGAGCGGACCGAGTCGCGCGAACCGCGCCGCGGCGCCGTAGCCCCACGTGCGATCGACGCCGGAATCGACGTCGCGCACGTAGACCTCGAGCAGCCCCCACGGCAGCGCCACCCGGCCGTCGAGGAAGCGCGAGATCTCCTCGGGCCCGAGCGCCGCGCGCGTGCCGACGGTGAAGCGGGTCTCGTCGCCGATCCGCCACCCGATCGGCCGCACGCGCGCCTCGCCGTGCAGGACGTGGTGGCGGAAGTAGCCCCACAGCGCGGCGCCGAGCGACGGGTCGAGGAGGTTCCACAGCGCCGCCACGCGCGCGTCTTCCCAGTCGTCGCGCAGCCGGCGCTCGTCGAAGTCGGGCTCGTAGACGCCGTCCCACACCGACACCGCGGAGGCGCCGAGGCGCTGCGCCTGCCGGCCGACGAGGTAGATGACCATGTCGTGACCGTGCCGGTACTCGTGCGAGAAGTCGCCCTCGTCGTCGCCGGGCTCCGGCTCCGGCGCCGTCGCCACGTAGAGCGTGAAGTCGAGCTTGGCCATCAGCAGCAGCGGCAACCGCGAGCCCTCGATGCCGTCGGGGGCCATGGCGTCGAGCAGCATGCGGTGCGACATCACGCCGTCGGCCTCGACGCCGCCGGCGGCGAGCAGCGCCAGCTCCTCGTGGTCGCGCGGCGGGTGCTTCGTGCTCGTCGACGCCGCCAGGAAGCCGATGCCGTAGCTCGGCGAGAGTGAGAACTCGCGCGCCCGGCCGCCGTGGCCGAGCACCTCGTGCTGGACGAGGATCAAGAAGGTGGCGACGGGGAACTCCCACACCGGAGCCAGCGCCGGCTTCCGCTCGCCGACGTCGCCGATGCCGGCGAAGGCGTCCGACAGCGCCTGCTGCGCCGAGACGACGACCCGGCCGCCGTAGTCCATCGCCGGCTCGCTCTCGAAGCCGAGGAAGAGCGGCATCGCGGGCGCTTCGACCTCGTTCGGCTCGACTGCGCTCTCGATCGACGGCGGCTCCTGCGCCGCCGCGGGCTGTGTCCAGACGGCCGACGCGCCAGCGAGCGTCGCCGCGACAACCAGCGCGCCCAGCAGCAGCGCCCGGCCAGCGACAGCGAGCGGCTCACTCGACATCGAGCGGCACGCTAGCACGCACCCGACCGTCGCCGGACTTTGTCGGAGAAGCGTCGCGGCCACGGGTCGCTGCCAATAGAGAAGCGGTCGCACGCATATCCACAGACCGGCGACAGAGACGCAACGAAGTCAGCGGAGCTGAGTCGGCGGCCATGCGTAAACGAGGCGTAAATTTCGCCTAGGCTGATTCGATAAAGGGCGATGGCGGACCGCGCGCCGTCGAACGACCAAGGACGACGCCGATTGCAAGATCCTCACGCGCTCACTCGGGTTTTCGATAGTCTCCGCTCGCCCTCACCGCAAGCGGCGGCTCGATGCTGCGCTCGCAGCGGGGGCCGAGTCCCGTGTCCCGCGAGCGTCCGTTCGCGGGCCTTTCCATGTGCTGATCTCGTCATCCGCCGCGGCCGGCAGGGGCGGTCGCGGCACCGGCGCGCGAGCTGTTGCAGCGCGCAGAACAGACTCGGCCCCGATGCAGAACATTTCCGGTGCGAGTGGCGGAAGCGGCGACGCCGAGCGGGGCCTTCCTGCTTTTCGCGAGCGCGACGAGAGCGGGTGCCAAGATGCCCCGCGCATGAGGCACTCGGGCCGCTATCGCGACCGCGTCGTGGAGCGGCTGCGCGCCCTCGTGGAATCGCGCGGCACTTCCGTGGCGTCCGTCGAGCAGCGGCTCAAGCGCGGCCGCGGTTACGTCGCGGACGCCCTGCGCGGCGACAAGAAGCTCAGCGTCGAGACGATCCTCGAGGTGCTCGAGGTTCTCGGCGTGCCGCCCGAGGAGTTCTTCGAGCGGCCGTGGAATCCGGGCTGGCGCAGCGAGCTCGCGGAGCCCGTGCCCGGCACGGGCAACGTCGCGGTGGGGACGCTGCCGCCGGCCATTCGCGACGCCTCGCTGCTGGTGCAGGCGGTCGTCGTGCTGCTCGCCAACAAGGGCCTCTTGAGCCTCGACGAGCTGCAAGATGTGCAGCGCGAGCTGTCCCCGCCGAGTCCGCCTCCGCGGCCGCCCGGCGGGCCGGCGTCGAGCTCGCGGCCCGCCGAGCGCTGAGCGGCCGTTCCCGCTCGCCCGCGGGCGAAGACGGCGGGCGAACGTCGTCGCTGCGGGAAAAGGGCGCTCGTGCGCAGGAAATCGGCGGCGAATCGACGACGCGTCCTCGCCGCGAACGGCGCTTTCATGCTTTTCCGGCTCTCCCTCGACACCGCTGCCAAGATGCCGAGCGATGAGGCGATCGGCCCGGGACCGCGACCTACCGAAGAGCGAGCGCGAGCGCATCGCGGCCCGCCTCGACGATCTCATCAAGCTGCACGGATACAACTACAAGAGCCTCGAAGCCCGGATGCAGCGCGGCCGCGGCTACGTCGGCGAGGCGATCCGCGGCAGCAAGCGGCTCACCGTGGAGCTGATCCTCGAAGTGCTCGGGGCGCTCGGGGAGCCTACCGAGGAGGTCTTCACCAAGCCGCGTCCGCCGCGCGGCTGGCGCACGGCCAGCGAGGTTGCCGAGCCCGATCCTCTACCGGACCGGGTACACGAGGCGTCGCTGCTCATGAAGGCGCTCGTGCTCGAGCTCGCCGAGAAAGGCGTGCTCGACCTCGATCAGCTGCGGGCGCGCCTGGACGAGCTCGTCGAGCCCCAGGCGGAGATCCGCTCGGCGACGCGCCGCTGACGGACGCGCGTACCTCGCCGTGCCATGGCGCCGGCGCTGCAGGGCGAGCGCTAAGCCTCTTCCGACTCGAGGTACGTGTAGCCGTTCAACCCATTCCGGTAGAACGACAGCAATGACCTGCTCTCGTTGACCGTCATCCGTCCTTCGCGTACGGCAGTCTCGCAGTCCTGGAACATGTGGTCGAAGAGGTCCTCGGGGTCGTACTGGAAGTAGGCGAGCACCTCGCGCACGGTATCGCCCTCCACCACCTCGTCGATCGTCCAGTGGCCGTCGGGGGGGACCTTGACATGCACCACGTTGGTGTCGCCGAAGAGGTTGTGGAGGTCGCCCAGCGTCTCCTGGTAGGCGCCGACGAGGAAGACGCCGAGGTAGTACTCCTCGCCTTCCTTGAGCGCGTGCAGCTCGAGCGTCTTCTTCATCACCCGCGGGTCTTGGAAGATGTCGAGCTTGCCGTCGGAGTCGCAGGTGATGTCGGCGAGGATGCCGCGCCGCGTCGGCTCCTCGTCGAGGCGGTGCAGCGGCATCACCGGGAAGATCTGGCGCAGCGCCCAGCTGTCGGGCACCGACTGGAAGAGCGAGAAGTTGCAGAAGTAGGTGTCGCGGGTGTCCTGCTCGAGCTCCTCGAGCTCCTCGGGCATCTCCTCGAGCTTCGCCGCCAGCGTGCGGATCTTGCCGCAGGTGGCCCAGAAGAGGCGCTCGGCGAGCGCGCGCAGCGGCAGCGACAGGTAGCCGAGGCTGAACAGGTGCATCGCCTCGTCGCGTGCGTGCACGGCGTCGTGGTACGAGGGTACGAGGTCGTCGTCCGAAACCGAGCGGTAGGCGTCGAGCAGGTCGAAGAGCGGCTGCGGCACCTCCTCGTCGAGCTGCTCCTCGAGGTTCTCGGGCACCGCGAAGCGCTGCTCCATGCTCGAGGAGCCGAGCACGTTGAAGATGAGCAGGCTGTGGAAGGCGACCATGGCGCGCCCGCACTCGGTGATGATCGTCGGGTGCGCCACGTCGGCGTTGTCGCAGACGTTGAGCACCCGGTAGACGACGTCGGCCGCGTACTCGCGAAGCGTGTAGTTCATCGACGACTCGAAGTTGCTCTGGCTGCCGTCGTAGTCGACGGCCAGGCCGCCGCCGACGTCGAGGTAGCGCAGGCCGGCGCCCATGCGCGTCAGCTCGACGTAGACGTGAGCGAGCTCGTTGATGCCGTCCTTGATGTTCTTGATGTCGTGGATCTGGCTGCCCATGTGGCAGTGCAGCAGCTCGAGGCCGCGCGTCATGTTGCGCTCCTCGAGGTACTTCATGGCGTCGATGACCTCGGGGATCGTCAGGCCGAACTTGCTGCGGTAGCCGGCCGACTCGCTCCAGCGGCCGGCGCCCGAGGCGGCGAGCTTGACGCGGATGCCGAAGCGCGGCTCGACGCCGTAGCGCTCGCCGTGCTTGGCGATGAGCAGCAGCTCGGGGAAGCTCTCGACGACGACGATGATGTTGCGGCCGAGCTTCCTCGCCAGCACCGCGCTCTCGATGTACTCGTCGTCCTTGAAGCCGTTGCAGATGATGGGGCGCTCGCCGCCGCCGCGCGACAGCGCCAGCGCCGCGAGCAGCTCGGGCTTGCTGCCCACCTCGAGCCCGAAGCCGAAGCGGGCGCCGTAGCGGTAGATCTCGTCGACGACGTGCCGCTGCTGGTTGACCTTGATGGGGAAGACGGCGTGGTAGCTGCCGCGGTAGCCGTTCTCCTCGATGGCGTCCTGGAACGCCTGGTAGATCTCCTCCATGCGGTGCTCGAGGAGGTCGGGGAAGCGGAGCAGCAGCGGCGCCGTGAGGCCGCGCGCGTGCAGGCCGTGGACGAGCTCGAGCAGGTCGGCCTCGGCGCTGTCGTCCTGGCGCGGCCGTACGGTGACGTGGCCGCGCTCGTTGACGCCGAAGTAGCCCTTGCCCCAGTCCTCGATGCGGTAGAGAAGGCGGGCCGCGTCGAGCGTCCACTCCTCCTCGGCCGCGGCGTCGGTCGTCGTGCGGTCGGGCGCGAGAATGCTCATCTAGCGAGCATAACGCGGGCGGCCGGTCGGCGGCGCGGCGGTGGCGAGGCGGGGCACCGAAGGCCGCTGGCCCTCGGCGCCGCGCTCCCGCTGGATCACTCTACGACTTTGATGTTGTTGACGACGCGCGAAACGCCCGCGGTGCCCTTGGCGATTTCCCCGATGCGCGTCCGCTTGTCGTTGTCGTCGACGTCGCCGGTGAGCGTCACTACGCCCCGGTCGCTGACGTCGACGCCGATGTCGAACGTCTCGCCCGGGTAATGCGTTGCGACCTGCGCGCGGATGTCCGCCTCGATCGCCGTCTCGTCGATCTCGTCCGGCGTGCCCTGGCTCATCGACCCGCAGCCAGCGAATGTCACGATCAGCAGCGCTGCTACCACCCACACCCATTGCTTACGAACCATCGTGCGGTCCTCCTTGGGCGGCGAAAGGCAGCAAGCGCGGTGCCACGGCTGGCTCGCCGCGGCGAATCAAGCGTCTCCAGCCGCGCGGGAGACCGGAGCCTGCTCCTACCGCGGCAAATCGAAGGTGCGGCGCCAGCGTGTCTTGGTGACGAAGCCGGCTGCCGTGCGGCCGAGGTGGCGGAGCTGCTGCGTCCAGCCTTTCCATTCGACCGGCGGTGGGTCACCACCGTAGGACCAGTAGATGACGTTGGCGCGCCCCTTGACGTAGGCGCGCGGCAGCGGCCCCCAGAAGCGCGAGTCGTAGGAGTAGTCGCGGTTGTCGCCCATCATGAAGAAGGAATCGGGCGGCACGCGATAGGGACCGTACTGGTCCCGATCGAGGAGCCCGGCGTCGAGCGAGGTGATGCCGCCCAGCCGTTCGTCGGTATGGATGGCCGCCAGGTCGGCCACCGGCTGACCGTTGACGAAGAGCTGCTTGGAGCGCACGTCGATGACGTCCCCCGGCAGGCCGACGAGCCGCTTGACGAGGTCTTCGCTGGGATGCTGGACCGAGCGGAAGACGACGATGTCGCCGCGCCGCGGCTCGCGCGTGGGAAGCAGCTTCCGTTCGAGCGCCGTCGGCGCAGGCCCGTAGATGTAGCGGTTGACGGCGAGATGGTCGCCGACGAGCAGCGTGTTCTCCATCGAGCCGCTGGGGATGAAGAAGGTGCGGAAGATCCAGGTGTTGACGAAGAGCAGGAAGAGCCCGGCGACGAGCAGGGCCTCGAAGGTCTCGCGATAGGTGGAGTGGCGGTACGTGGAGCTCATTCGGTCTGCGAGGCCGATCGGAATCCTACTGCGGCGGGCGCGGTCGCCGTTTCAGGCGCGGTCGACGGGGAAGGTGAGGACTTCGTCGATGCTCTGGGCGCCGATCGCCAGCATGGCGAGGCGATCGAAGCCGAGCGCGACGCCGGCGCAGTCGGGGAGGCCGTGGGCGAGAGCGGCGAGGAGCCGGTCGTCGGCGGGTACCGCGGGCAAGCCGCGCTCGCGGCGGGCGGCGAGGTCATGTTCGAAGCGGCGGCGTTGCTCGAGCGGATCGGCGAGCTCGTGGTAGCCGTTGGCGAGCTCGACGCCGGCGACGAAGGCTTCGAAGCGCTCGGCGACCGGCGGATCCTCGTGGCGCACGCGCGCCAGCGCCGCCTCGGCGGCGGGGAAGTCGTGCACGAAGGTCACCGCGCCGCGCCCGAGCCGCGGCTCGACGACGGTGGCGAGGAGCAGGTGGAGCCATTCCTCGCGCGGCCAACTGGCGGCGGCGTCTGCGGCGGCGACGCCGAGCTCGCTGGCGCGGCGTTGCAGCGTTGCCGCGTCGGCTACGAACGGATCTACCGCGGCATGGCGGAGGAATGCGGCGCGGTAGGTGAGCCGCTCGCCCCTCCGCTCGCCCACGAGCCCCGGCAGCGTCGCGCGCAGCAGCTCCTCGACCTCGTCCATCAGCTGATGGTGGTCCCAGCCCGGCCGATACCACTCGAGCATGGTGAACTCGGAGTTGTGGCGGCGGCCCGACTCGCCGTCGCGGAAGGCTTTGCCGAGCTGCCAGATGGGGCCGCTGCCGGCCGCCAACAGCCGCTTCATGTGCAGCTCGGGCGAAGTCTGCAGCCAGAGCGTGCGCGGCGGCGGACCGTGGAGCGTCGTCGACAGGCTCGCGAGGTGGAGATCGGTCGCCGTCGCGGCGCCCAGCAGCGGCGTCTCGACCTCGAGCACGCCGCGCTCGGCGAAGAAGCGGCGAACGGCGGCGAGCAGCTCGGCGCGCCGCCGCAGATTCTCCAGCGGCGCCGTTGGGCGCCAATCCTCAGCTTGTGGCTCTGCGGGCGACCGCGGCTTCGGCGACCGCCCTTCGCCCCTCACTCCTTGGCGCGCGAGACGTAGTCGCCGGTGCGGGTGTCGACCTTGAGCACTTCGCCGACGTTGATGAACAGCGGCACGCGGATGACGGCGCCGGTCTCCAGCGTCGCCGCCTTGCTGCCGCCGCCGCTGGTGTCGCCGCGCAGGCCGGGGTCGGTGTCGGCCACCTTCAGGCTGACGAAGTTGGGCGGCGTCACCGAGATCGGCTGGCCGTTGTAGAGGGTGACCGAGCAGAT
Organism: Thermoanaerobaculia bacterium; assembly: GCA_963846495.1. GTDB lineage: Bacteria > Acidobacteriota > Thermoanaerobaculia > Multivoradales > JAIOJS01 > DASYQD01. Next base: position 55,136 of record CAWJWP010000002.1, read on the forward strand.
GTCCTCCTCCTTGAGCCACTTCTGCGCCTCGCCCATCGCCGCTTCGTTGACGTGGTACTGCTCGTAGCTCGCGGGGTCCATGAAGTGCCAGCCGGAGGCGTCCTTGTAGAGGTACTGCATGTCGGTGTCGACGACGTCGGCGCCCTCGAAGACGTCGCCCGAGCGGATGTTGCGCTCGTTGACGCGGCCGGTGAGGAGGTTGCGCCACTTGACGCGGTTGAAGGCCTGCCCCTTCCCCGGCTTGACGAACTCGTTCTCGAGGATGTTGCAGGGATCGCCGTCGACCATGATCTTGAGGCCGGGGCGGAATTGGTTCGTGCTGTAGCTCGCCATGCTGGATCGGGTTCCGTAGGTCGTTTGCGCGGATGGGTTTGCGGGCCGAAACCCGCGGCGGGTAAGGTCGGCGCATGATAGCGCGAGTCGACGCCGGGGGGCGCCTGCGTGCGGGCGAGCGAGGGGTGCCTGTCGCGGGGGCGTGGCAGCGGGCCTTGCGCGAAGCGGTGAGCAGCGTCGGCGAGCTGCTCGACCTGCTACACCTCGAGGCTGCGCAGCTGTCGCCGGAGTTGCGTCCGGCGGCCGAGGCAGCGCGCGAGTTTCCGTTGCGCGTGCCGCGCGGGTTCGTGGCGCGCATGCGGGCCGGTGACCCGACCGATCCGCTGCTGCTGCAGGTGCTGCCGACGGCAGCGGAGTTGGTGGCGGCGCCGGGCTACACCGCCGATCCACTTGCTGAGACGAGTGCCGATCTGGTTCCCGTTTCGACCGCGGACGCGGGCGCCGCCGCGGTCGAGGGCTCGCCGGTGTCGCCGGCGCCGGGCATCCTGCACAAGTACCGCGGACGCGCGCTGCTGCTGCTGACCGGCGCCTGTGCGATCCACTGCCGCTACTGCTTCCGCCGCCACTTCCCCTACGGCGAGCACGCGCGCTGGGGCGACGACTGGTCACGCGCGCTCGACTGGTTGGCGGCGAGCCCGAGCGTCGAGGAAGTGATTTTCTCCGGCGGCGACCCGTTGGTGGTGGGCGACGACAAGCTGGCGCGCCTCGTTGCTGGCCTCGACACCATCCCGCACTTGAGGCGGCTGCGCATCCACACGCGGCTGCCGGTGGTGTTGCCCGAGCGCGTCGACGCGGCGCTGTTCGATTGGCTGGGCGGCTCGCGGCTCACGACCGTGGTGGTGCTCCACGCCAACCACGCGCAGGAGCTCGACGACGAGGTGGCGGCGGCGGTCGAACGGCTGCGCGGCGCCGGCGCGACGATACTCAACCAGGCGGTGCTGCTCGCCGGCATCAACGACAGCGTCGAGGCGCAATGTGCGCTGTCGCGATCGCTGTTCGCGGCCGGCGTGCTGCCGTACTATTTGCACTTGCTCGACCGCGTCGCCGGCGCAGCCCACTTCGAGGTGCCCGAGCGCCGCGCCCGCGAGCTCTTGCGCGCGGTGATGGCGGAGCTGCCCGGCTATCTCGTGCCGCAGCTCGTGCGCGAGGTCCCCGGCGCGCCGCACAAAGTGCCGCTGGGCTGGGATTCGGCAGACGAATCGTAGGGTGCGCTCTGCGCACCGTCCGGACTGGTGCGCAGAGCGCACCCTACGCGGAGCAATCGACCATCTGCTCAATCGCCGACGAGCTCGAGCAGCTCGTCGACCATGCGTAGCGTCAGGCCCCACACCACGCGCTCGTCGCCGAAGCGGTAGCAGGGCATCGGCACCGGCACGCCGTTGCGCGCCCAGAAGAACGTCGAGCGGTTGCCGCGGTCGGCGAAGAAGCTCCAGGGGATCCAAAGCGCCTCCTGGACCTCCTTGTCGTCGGGCACCAGCTGCGGCCCGCCGCCGTCGCCCGGCGACGCGCGCAGCGCGAAGACGAACGGCGTGATCGCCAGCGATGCGCGCAGCGACAGCGGCTTGACGTCGGAGAGGCGGCCGAGCAGCGCGGCGTCGCGGTCGAGGTCGAGCGCCAGCTCCTCGAGCGTCTCGCGGCGCGCCGCCGCCAGCGGATCGGCGTCGCCCGGGTCGACCATGCCGCCGGGAAAGGCCATGTGCCCCGACCAGGGGTCCTGGGGGTGCTCGGCGCGGCGGATGAACAGCAGCTCGTCGCCCGCCGCGCCTTGCCGCGCCACCACCGCCACCGCGGCGCGGCGGTCGGCGTCGTGCAGGCGCGGAGCGTTGGCGGCGAGCACCGGCGGCAGGGTGACGAGCAGCGACATGGCGCGGCGCAAGGTTATCTGCGAGCCCCCCACGGTCGGGGGGCTCGCTGATGCCGTTCGCGGCTCGCTCCGGCTCGCCGCTCGGGTTAACGCTCGGCGGCCGCGCGCCGTCCTCTCAGGTGAAGGAGGAACGGCCATGCGAAGGAATTGCGAACGCAAGCTGTTGGCGACGGCCGCGGCGGCCCTGCTCGTCGGGCTGCTCGGCGGCGAGCCGGCACGCGCCGGCGGCAGGAACTGCGTGCCCGGGCGTCTGGCGCCGTCGCGCATCGTCATCACCCAGCCGCAGAAGGGCGAGCAGCCGCTGCTCGTCGAGGGCCAGGTGGTGGAGGCGGACGGCAAGACTCCCGCCGCCGACATCGTCGTCTACGTCTTCCACACCGACGCCAGTGGTGTGTACAACGCGAAGCACGGCGCGCCGCCGCGGCTGCGCGGCTGGGTGCGGACCGACGCGCAGGGGCGTTACGCCTACCGCACGATACGGCCGGCGCCGTATCCCGGCGGCGGCGACGCGGCGCACGTGCACACGCAGCTGTGGAGCTACGTGGTGCCGGCGCAGTGGGGGACGTCGCTGCTCTTCGCCGACGATCCGCAGCTGCCGGTCACCGACCGGCTGCGGTCGGCAACGCTCGGCCGCTTTGGCTACGTCTGCGCGCCGAGCCGCGACGCGCAGGGCGTGCAGCGCTGCCGCCACGACCTCCGGCTCAAGAAGCGGGGGGATGACTTCGCGGGCCACGACCGTCACGGCTTCATCGGCGCCCCGGGCGGCATTACCGAGGCGATCGCTGTGGGCGGGCGTTGAGCGCGTCGCCGTCGAGGGCGATAGGGTGAAGGGAGTGAACCCGTGCAGCTCGCGAGCGCATCGGTGATGAGGCTCTCGCCGGGGCTCCGCGCGGTGAGCGCAGGCGGTGCCGCGGCCCCTGCGCGCGAGCGGTACGCCGGCGCGCCCGATCCGGTCAGCGTGGAGCTCGTGCGGCGCGCCCGCCGCGGCGAGCGCGAGGCCTTCGGCGAGCTCTACCGGCGCTACTCGGGCATGGTGCACGGCATCCTGCTGGCGCGGTTACCGTACGTCGAGGTTGCCGACGGCGTGCAGGAGGTCTTCCTGCGCGCGCTGCGTCATCTCGCCGGCTTGCGGGACGACGCGGCATTCGGCGGCTGGCTCGCGACTCTCGCTCGCACCGCCGCCGCGGATTGGGCGCGCCGGCCGGCGAGCCGGGCCGTCCACCAGCCGATGGTGGAGGAGCTCGCCGACGAGCGCGGTAGTGAGGCCGACGCACTGGCGCTGGTGATGACGATCCGCGCGCTGCCGCCCGCCTATTCGGAGACGCTGCTGATGCGCCTCGTCGAAGGGATGACCGGGCCGGAGATCGCCGAGCGCACCGGCCTCACGCCGGAGTCGGTGCGGGTGAACCTCTGTCGCGGCATGAAGAAGCTGCGCCGAGCACTGGGCGAGAGTGCTGAGGCGGTAGCGGCAACAGGAGATGTAGAAGGAGAACGCCGGTGAGCCGCGAGCGCGACGACTACCTCTGGGACAAGAGCGGCGAGCGCGACGCGCTGGTGGAGTCGCTGGAGCGCCGGCTCGCGCCACTGCGTCACCGCGAGGCGGAGCCCGATTGGGATCGGGTGGTCGAGAGCGGGGATGGGATTGGATCGGCCGCGACGCCGCGGCGCGGATGGTGGATGGCGCAAGGAAGTTTTGTTGCGGCCTCGCGTCGCCGCGCGCTGGCGATCGCGGCAGTTTTCGCGCTGGCGTTCCTCGGCGGCGCGCTCTGGTGGCGAGCGCAGCAGGCACCGTCGTCGTGGCAGGCCGAGGCGGTGGCCGGCGCACCGCAGCTCGGCGACTCGGCGTTGAAATCGCGACAAAGACTCGCCGCCGGCGACGCGCTCACCACCGGTGCCGGCGACCGCGCGCGGCTGCGCCTCGCCGGCGTCGGCGAGGTGGTGCTCGGTCCGCGGAGCCGGTTGCGGCTGGTGTCGTCGGCGTCAGACCACCAGCTGCTGGCGCTCGAGCGCGGCAGCATCGCCGCCGCCATCACGTCGCGGCCGCAGCTGTTCGAAGTGGCAACGCCGCTCGGCCGCGCCGTCGACCTCGGCTGCTACTTCACGCTCGAGGTGCTGCCCGACGGCCGCGAGCGCCTGCGCGTCGAGGCAGGTTGGGTAGCGCTGCGCCGTGGCGATCGCGAAGCGTTCGTCCCCGGCGGCGCCGCGGTGGTGAGCCCGCCCGGCGAGCTGGGCGTGCCGGTCTACCTCGACGCGCGCGAGCTGCGCCAGGCGCTCGACCGCTGGGCAACGCTGCCCCCCGGCCGCGAGCGCGCGACGGCGCTCGACGCAGCGCTCGCGCTCGCGCGCGCCGACGATGCGCTCACCCTCTGGCACCTGCTCTCGGCCGCGCGCGGCGAGGAGCGGTTGCACGTTTTTGATCGCATGGCCGCGCTGCGGCCGCCGCCGCCGACGGTGACGCGCGACGGCGTGCTCGCGGGCGACGCGGCGATGCGCGACCGCTGGTGGGAATCGCTCGGGCTCGGCAGCGCCAACTGGTGGCGCGGTTGGCGCGTTGCCTATCCGGCGATGAGCACGCGATAGCCGCCGTCGTCAGTCCAGCGTTGCGGCCGCGCGTTGCCGGCCGCCCGGGCGATCACGGCGCCGGCGATTCGGCGCGCTGCCGACGCCTCAGCGTCGCCCGCTGGTGCTGCTCACCGTCCCGGGCGGCGGCAGGTGGTGCAGCTCGGGCGACACGATGGGCTGGCCGTAGATCGGCAGGAAGCTGCCCGGCTGCCGCGACTGCAGGCTGCTGTAGTTGCTGCGCGGCACGGAGGTCTGCCGCGGCGGCGGGCCGCCGTGCGGCGGCCGTCCCGGGTGCCCGGGCGGCGGATTGACGACGACCACCACCGGCGGCGCCCAGAAGCCGGGGAAGGTGACGACCTGGCCCCAGCCGTTGGCGTAGAGCTCCGCCGCACGCAGGCGCTTCTCCTGCTCGAGCGCCTCGCGCGCCACCATGCTCTGCTGCGTGCGCAGCATCGCTTCCGCAGCCTGGGCCATGCGGCGGCTCGCCAACTCCTGCGCCATCGCGGCGCGCTGGCGCTCGTGCTCGGCAATGCGCTCGCGCTGCTCGGCGACGCTCATCCACTCACCGTCGTAGCGCACCAGGCCGCGGCGCGCCATCGATTCCTCGAAGGGGATCCAGCGCGCGAGCTTCTCTTCGTAGACCAGGCCGTGCGGCCGCAGCATGGCGTCGAGGCCGGGCAGACGCGGGTCGATCTCCGCCGCGACGAGCGCCGCCTCGCGCGCCGCGCTCGGGAGGTCGTTCGTCTTCGCCCAGAACGCCAGCTCGAGCCACGCGGCGGCGTTCGCGCTCGCCCGCGCCTGCAGCGCCGCCTTGCGCGCGAGGTAAGTGGCGAGCGCCGACGGCGACTTTTCGATCCCCGCCACCTGCTCTTCGGGGATCACGATGTGGCCGAAAGCGAGCTGCACGCGCACGCCCTGCGGCACGCGCTCGGCGATGACGCCCTCGTACGCGCGGCCGTTCTTGAGCCGCACCGTGTCGGCGCGCAGCGGCACCGCAGCGGCGGCGGCCAGCAGCAGGAGCAGGGCGGTGCGGCGGCGCATGCGCGGGAGCCTCGCCATCATTGTACGCCTGAGCCGGCGTCAACGTCGCACCAATCGGCGACGAGCCGCTCGCCATTCGTCTCGTTGGCGAGCGCGAGCGTCCGGCTCCGGATCTTGTCCTTGTGAAACAGGCAGTTGCGCAGCTGGCAACGATGCTGCATCGTGTGGGCGGCGTGGAGGTTACTGAATGAGACGCCAATTGCTCGCCCTCACTCTGCTGGTCGCTGCCACCACGTCGGCGGCGCAGGCCGGGGCGACCTATCGCGCCGCCCTCGTCGTCGAGCCGAGCACCTGGACGGTGCTCTACTCGCGCGACCCGCATCTGCAGCTGCCGACCGCCTCGATGATCAAGATGCTCAACGCGCTGGTGGCGATGGACGCCATCGAGCGCGGCGAGGTGACCTGGGACACGCCGATCCGCGCCTCGCGCGAGTCGGCGCTCGTCGAAGGCTCGCAGGTCTACCTCGAAGAGGGCGAGGTCTTCACCGTCCGCGACCTGATGAAGGCGATGATGGTGAAGTCCGCCAACGACGCCGCCGATGCGCTCGCCGTCGGGATCGCCGGCTCGCGCGAGGCGTACGTACAGCGCATGCGCGACAAGGCGCGCGCGATGGGGCTCGCCGACACGTTGGTCCATACGCCGCACGGGCTGCCGACGAACGACACCGGGCTGCCCGAGGACCGTTCGTCGCCGACGGACCTCGCGCGCATGGGCGCCGAGGTGCTGCGCTACCCCGAGCTGCGCGTCCTCGTCTCGACGCGGCTGGCGCCGTTCCGTCAAGGCGAGTTCGAGCTCTTCAACCCCAACCGCCTGCTCGGCCGCTACGCCTTCGCCACCGGCATCAAGACCGGCTACCACGCCGGCTCCGACTTCTGCTTGACCGCCTCGGCGCGCCGCGATGGCATGGAGCTGATCGCGGTGGTGATGGGCGCGCCGCACCTCTACGACCGCTTCAACGCCGCCGAGGAGCTGCTCGAGGACGCCTTCAACCACTACCGCCTGCTGGTGCCGGTGCGCGCCGGCGAGGTGTTGGGACAGCGGGCGCCGGTGTGGGGCGGCACCGATGCCACGGTACAGGTGCGCGCGGCGGCGGATGCGCGGCTGGTGGTACGGCGCGGCTTCGCGCCGCAGCTGCAGCGGCTGGTGGCGCTGGAACGGCAGCCGGCGCCGGTGGACAAGGGCGAAGCGGTGGGACGCGTCGTCGTGCGGCTCGGCGACCGCGTGGTGGCGCAGGTGCCGGCGGTGGCGGGAGCCGAGGTGCCGGAGGCGTCGCCGTGGCAGCTCTTCCGTCACCGCATGTGGAGCGGCCTGCTGGCGCGCTTCGCCTCGCTCGTGCTGATCTGACGAGCTTGACGCGAGAAAGAAGAACGGGCGAGGCGGTCCGGCACCGCCTCGCCCGATGAAAATCGCCGGCCGTACGGGCTGGCGCTGATCGTGTCGGCTCAGCCCGCCGCGGCGGCCTTGGTGCCCTTCTGCAGGCCCTCGACCTTGCGCGTCAGCTCGGCGACGCGGTCGGTGAGCAGACGGATCTGGTCCTGGTTGGGGATGCCGAGGCGGTTGACGATCTTGGCCAAGCGGCTGTCGAGCTCGTCCTGCGCGCGGCGGTAGACCTTCTCGGCGCGCGCGGTCGCCTGCTTGGTGGTGGTATCGAGCTGCTTCTTGCCGGCGGCGACCTTCTTCTTGCCTTCGGCCTCGACCTTGCGGCCGCGGCTGACGAGGCGGTCGAACAGGCGGCCGGTCTCCTCCTGCGAGAGGGCGGCGGCGCCGAGGCCGGCGAGGAAGACCTGGTGGGCGGACTCGGTCACGTCGTCGAGCTGCTTCTTGACCTGATCGCGGAGCTGCGTGGTGGCCATGGGATCTCTCCTCGTGATTGGCGGCGGTTGGGTCCCGGCTGCCGCAGCGCGGCGGTCTCTTGCCGTGACGCGGCAAAGGGTACAGCCGCACTGCGGCAAATGTCAAGAGGTTTATGCCGCAATGCGGCAAAGCCGGGAGAGTCAGACACGGAGAAGAGACGAGCGGGAGAAGAGAAGAAGTTTGGTTCGGAGCGGACCGGAACCGGAACCGGAACCGTAGCCGGAAAGTTCGTACGGAAACGGGGTTCGAGCCAAAAGTGGAGACGGCAAGGCGCGCTGCTGAAAATGAAACGGCCCTCGCCGATTGACGAGGGCCGCTGGGAGACGCGAAAGCGAGTGGGCTGCCGGGCTAGTAGCGGCCGCCGCCGCCGCCGCCGCGGCCGCCGCGATCGCCGCCGCGGCCACCGCGGTCGCGGCCGCCGCGATCGCCGCCCGCCGCCGCGTCGCGGTCGCGCGGGCCACGGTCGCCGCCGCCGGCACCGGCGCCCACCGGGGCGCCCATGCCTTCGTACTGCGCCGGGTCGTAGTCGGGCGACTCCATGATCACCGACTTGCGCGACAGCCGCGCCTTGCCGGTGGAGTCGTCGTATTCGAGCACCTTGACGGTGACCTCGTCCCCTTCCTTGAGGATGTCGCGCACCTCGCCGACGCGGTAGGGCGCCAGCTCGCTGATGTGCAGGAGCCCGTCGAGGCCGGGGAGGATCTCGACGAAGGCGCCGAAGGGCTCGATGCGGCGCACGGTGCCGGTGTAGGTCTTGCCCACCTCGGGCACCTCGGTGAGCCGCTCGATGATCTCCTTGGCGCGGTCGGCGGCGGCGCTCGTCGGGGCGTAGATCTTGACCTTGCCGTCGTTCTCGACCTCGATCTCGCAGCCGGTCTCGTCGACGATGCCGCGGATGGTCTTGCCGCCGGGGCCGATGATGTCGCGGATCTTGTCGACCGGGATCTCGACCACGTGCAGGCGCGGCGCGAAGCGCGACATCTCGGTGCGCGGCGCACCGATCGCCGCCTCCATCTTCTCGAGGATGTGCAGCCGGCCGTGGCGCGCCTGTTCGAGCGCCACCTCCATGATGTCGCGGGTGACGCCGGTGATCTTGATGTCCATCTGCAGGGCGGTGATGCCGTCGCGGGTGCCCGCCACCTTGAAGTCCATGTCGCCGTGGTGGTCCTCGGCGCCGGCGATGTCGGTGAGCACGGCGAACTGGTCGTCGCGCTTGATGAGCCCCATCGCCACGCCCGCCACCGGCGACCGCATCGGCACGCCGGCGTCGAACAGCGCCAGCGAGCCGCCGCAGACGCTCGCCATCGACGAGGAGCCGTTGGACTCCAGGATGTCGGAGACGACGCGCACGGTGTAGGCGAACTCGTCGTCGGCGGGCAGCATCGGCGTCAGCGCGCGGCGCGCCAGCACGCCGTGGCCGATCTCGCGGCGGCCGGGGCCGCGCAGGAACTTGACCTCGCCCACCGAGAAGGGGGGGAAGTTGTAGTGCAGCAGGAAGCGCTGCTTCGACTCGCCCTCGTACTCCTCGATGATCTGGGCGTCGCGGCCGGTGCCGAGCGTCGCCGAGACGAGCGCCTGCGTCTCGCCGCGGGTGAAGAGGGCCGAGCCGTGGGTGCGCGGCAGCAGGCCCACCTCGATGGTGATCGGCCGCACCTCGTCGAGGGCGCGGCCGTCGAAGCGCTTGCGCTCGCCGATGACGGTGTCGCGCAGGATCTCCTCCTCGAGCGAGGAGATGACCTTCTTGACGTAGACCTTGCGCTGCTCGTCCTCGGGCGGCACGGCGGCGACGAAGGGCTCGCTCACCGCCTTCACCGCCGCCTTGCGCTCGTGCTTGCCCGGCGTCATGAACGCCTGCTTGAGCGGCTGGTAGAGGGCGGTCTTGACCCACTCGCCGACCTCCGCGGGATACTGCTCGGGCACCTGCCACTCGGGCTTGGTGAGGCGCAGGGCGTGGAAGATCTCGATCTGCCCGGCGATGACCTTCTGGATCTCGCGGTGGGCGGTGAAGATCGCTTCCAGCATCTGCGCCTCGGAGAGCTGGTTGGCCGCCGCCTCCACCATCACCACCGCCTCGCGGGTGCCGGCCACGACCAGGTCGAGGTCGGAGACGTCGCGCTGGCTGTTGGTGGGGTTGACGATGAGCTGGCCGTCGATCATCCCTATACGCACGGCGCCGATCGGGTTGTAGAAGGGGATGTTCGACAGCGTCAGCGCCGTCGAAGCGCCGTTGATGGCGAGGATGTCGGGGTCGTTCTCGCCGTCGGCGGAGAGCACGAAGGCGATGATCTGGGTCTCGTTGGAGTAGCCGTCGGGGAAGAGCGGGCGCAGCGGGCGGTCGATGAGGCGGGAGGTGATGATCTCCTTCTCGGTCGGTCGCCCTTCGCGCTTGAAGAAGCCGCCGGGGATGCGGCCGCCGGCGTAGGTGTTCTCTTTGTAGTCGACGGTGAGGGGGAGGAAGTCCTTGGGCAGGCCCTCGCGCGCCATGGTGGCGGTGGCGAGGACGATGGTGTCGCCCAGGCGCACGGTGGCGCTGCCGTCGGCCTGGCGGGCCATGCGGCCGGTCTCGAGGATCAGCTTGGCATCGCCGACTGCGATCTCGCGTGTCTCGGTCATGTCTTTACTCTTTTCTGTTGACGACGGCGGCCGCTCGCACGAGCGGTCGCGGGGTGACGCCGGACGATTGCGCAGGCAAACCAAGAGCCACCGGCACGCTGCCGGCGCTCCATGCCCGAAGCCGACGTCACGGGGGGTGGATGCGGATGCCCGCTACTTGCGGATCCCGAGGCGCTCGATGGTGGTGCGGTAGCGGCTGCCGTCCTTGCCCTTCAGGTAGTCGAGCAAACGGCGGCGCTGGCCCACCAGCTTCAGCAGGCCGCGCCGGCTGTGATGGTCCTTGCCGTGGGTCTTGAAGTGCTCGGTGAGCTCGTTGATCCGGGTGGTGAGCAGAGCGATCTGCACCTCCGGCGACCCGGTGTCCTTGTCGTGGACCCGGTAGTCCCGGATGACCTGTTCCTTTACTTCTCTCGCTTGTGCCAAGGCAACACTCCTCCCGCGTCCTTTACGCGTGTCCGTTTATCAATCCGCGAAGTATCTCATATGAGAGTTAAGCGCCGTCAGGTGAACACGATCCGTGGCTGCACCACGCCGACGCCGCCGCCGCCGATGCGCTCGACGACGGTGCCGACGGCGATCAGCTCGTTGCGGCGGTTCATCAGCTTCACCCAATCGCCTTCCTCGCCGTCGAGGTCGCGCAGCAGCACGGTCTGGCCGTGCACGAGCCGCCGCTCCTGCTGGGCATCGGTGACGACCTCGGCGAAGGGGAGCGGCACGGCGTCGAAGGGGATCCAGGCCGGCTCGACAGGCTCGCCGTTCTCCATGCGGCGGGCGAGCTCGGAGACGGTCAGCGCCTTGTCGACGTGGAAGCCGCCGACCTGCAGGCGGCGCAGGCTCGAGAGATGGGCGCCGGTGCCGACCTTCCCGCCCAACTCGTGGGCGAGGCTGCGGGCGTAGGTGCCCGAGGAGCACGACAGGCGGAAGGCGATCTCGCCGTCCTTCAAATCGCTGACGAGCTCGAAGCCGTAGACGGTGACCTCCTTCGGCTCGAGCGGCACCTCTTCGCCGCGGCGCGCCAGCTCGTAGTAGCGCACGCCGTGGATCTTCTTGGCGCAGTAGGGCGGCGGCGTCTGCTCGTAGGTGCCCTCGAGGGTCTTCATCGCGGCGCGCACCGCTTCGAGGGTGAGGCCGTCGAGCGGCCGCTCGGCGGTCACCTCGCCGGCGGCGTCGTAGGTGTCGGTCGCGGTCCCGAAGCGCACGGTGCCCTCGTAGACCTTCGGCGCCTGGATGAAGAAGCGGGTGAGGCGCGTCGCCTTGCCCAGCGTCAGCACCAGGAGGCCGGTGGCGTCGGGATCGAGGGTGCCGGTGTGGCCGACCTTCTTCTGACGCACGACGCGGCGCACCTTCTGCACCGCGTCGTGGGAGGTCATCCCCGGCTCCTTGTCGATGAGCAGGAGGCCGTTCTGCATGGGAGGTCTAGCTCGCGCCCTCGGCCGGCAGCACCGGCTGCGCCGCGACCGGCTCCGGCGCCGGAGTCGCGACGGCCGGCATCGCCGCCGCGAGCTCGCCCACCAGCCGCTTACGCAGCTCGGCCAGCGAGCCGTCGGCGGTGAAGCCGGCGGCGTTCTTGTGGCCGCCGCCGCCGTGCATGCGCGCCACCTGCTCGACGTCGACGTCGCCGCGGCTGCGCAGCGATACCTTGTAGCGGCCGCCCTCGACCTCGCGCACGATCGCCACCGCCTGCACGCCGGCGATCGAGCGCGGGTAGTCGACGAGCCCTTCCGAGTCGCCGGGCCCGGCGCCCGCCTGCGCGAACATCTCGCGCGTCAGCACCGCGGTGGCGATGCGGCCGCTGTCGTGCCGCTCGAGGGTCTGCAGCATGGCGCCGAGGAGACGCAACGACGGCTCCGGCTTGCTCTCGTGGAGCCACATCGAGACCGTTTCCGGGCGGGCGCCCTCGCGCACCAGCAGGGCCGCCGCCTCGAAGGCCTCGGCCGTCGTGTTGGCGAAGCGGAAGTCGCCGGTGTCGGTGACGAGCGCGAGGTAGAGACAGGTCGCGGTGTCCTCGTCCATACCCACCTTCAGCGCCGCGCCGAGGCGGTGGATCATCTCGCCGAGCGCCGGCGCCGCGGTGTCCACCCAGTTCACCTGCCCATAGTGCTGATTGCCGAGGTGGTGGTCGATGTTCACCAGCGGCAGGCCGCTCGCCGCCAGCTTCTCGTCGAGGCCGGTGCGGTCGAGGCTCGGGCATTCGAGCACCAGCACGGCGTTGAAGGCCTCGGGGAAGCCCGCCGGCGGCTCCTCGCCGACGTGGATGCGGGCGCTGCCCGGCAGCGGCGAGTACAGCGGCGGCGCGGGGTCGCGGTTCCACACCACGGCGCCTTTGCCGAGCTTGCGCAGCACGCGCGCCAGCCCCAGCTCCGAGCCCACGGCGTCGCCGTCGGGGGAGAGGTGGCTGGTGAGCAGGAAGCGGTTGCCCTGCCGGATCAGCGACAGCAGGCTCTCAGGAGCCGTTTTGTTCGTCATCGTCATGGTGCAGCGTCTCCAAGAGCGCGGCGATGTGCGCACTGTGCTCGGCCCCGCGGTCGAGCGTGAACTCCAGCTCCGGCGTCGCCCGCAGGCGCAGGCGCGAGCCGAGCTGGCGGCGAAGGAACCCCGAGGCATGGCGAAGGGCGGCGACGGCGCTCTCGCGCGTCGACTCCTCGCCCACGACCGACACCGCGACGCGGGCCTTGCGCAGGTCCGGCGTCACGTGGACTTCCGAGACGGTGGCGAGGCGCACGCGCGGATCGGCGAGCTCGCGCAGGATGAGCTGCGAGAGCTCCTGCCGGATGAGGTCCTCGACGCGGTCGGTGCGGCGGCTCAACCGACGGCCTCCAGGACCTCGTCGTCCCACTTGCCCACCATCGCCTCGTCGGCGCCGTCGACCAGCCGGCGCATCTCGGCGGCCATGCGGTCGAGCTCGCTCTCCGAGCCGGCGAGGTAGGCGATCGACACCTCGGCGCGCTGGTGCAGGTCGTGGAAGCCGCTCTCCATCACCGAGACGCGGTAGCGCTCGTGCAGGCGCTCGACGAGCGACTTCACCACCCGCCGCTTGTCCTTGAGCGAGCGCGAGTGGGGAAGGTGGAGCTCGAACTTGGTGAGGCCGATCAGCATGGGATGGAATCCGCACGCGGAATGGTGCGCCGAGCGCACCCTACGGCGGAGCATGGACTCCGTGCTGTCGTAGGGTGCGCTCGGCGCACCGTCTCCGCCCGTCAGAGCGTCTGGCGGACCTCCTCGCGGACGTACGCTTCGATGAGGTCGCCCGGCTTGACGTCCTGGTAGCGGTCGAGACCGATGCCGCAGTCGAAGCCGGTGCGCACCTCGGAGACGTCGTCCTTGAAGCGGCGCAGCGAGGCGATCTTCCCCTCGTAGACGACGACGTTGTCGCGCAGCAGCCGCACGCCGGCCGTACGGGGGATGACGCCCTCGACGACGTGGCTGCCGGCGATGGTGCCGATCTTGGGGATTTTGAAGGTGTCGCGCACCTCGGCGCGCCCCTTGACGACTTCCTGGTAAGTGGGTTCGAGCAGGCCCGCCATGGCGTTCTTCAGCTCGTCGAGCAGCTCGTAGATGATGGTGTGGAGGCGGATGTCCACGCCTTCCTTCTCGGCCAGCTCGCTGGCGTTGCGCTCGGGCCGGACGTTGAAGCCGATGACGATCGCCTTCGATGCCGAGGCGAGCAGCACGTCGTTGGTGGAGATGGCGCCGACGCCGGCGTGGATGACGTTGACCTTGACCTTCGGCGTCACCAGCTTGCCGAGCGCGTCGCTGAGCACCTCGGCCGAGCCCTGCACGTCGGTCTTGAGCACCACCGGCAGGTCCTTGACCTCGCCCTTCTCGATCTTGGTGAACAGCTGCTCGAGCGAGATCTTCGACGTCATGGGCGCCAGCTCGCGGCGCCGCTGCTCGCCCGAGCGGAACTCGGCGATGCCGCGCGCCTTCTGCTCGTCCTGCACCACTTGGAAGGCGTCGCCGGCGCCGGGGATCTCCTGGAAGCCGGTGACCTCGACCGGCGTCGACGGACCCGCCGCGGTGACGCGGTTGCCCAGGTCGTCGGCCATCGAGCGCACGCGCCCCCAGGTGGCGCCGGTGACGAAGACGTCGCCGACGTTGAGCACGCCGTCCTGCACCAGCACCGTGGCGACGACGCCGCGGCCGGTCTCCTTGCGCGCCTCGAGCACGACGCCTTGACCCGGCAGCTCGGGGTTGGCCTTGAGCTCGAGCAGGTCGGCGTTGAGCAGGATCATCTCCAGCAGCGCGTCGATGCCCTGCTTCTTGAGCGCCGACATCGGCACCGTCACCGTGTCGCCGCCCCAGTCCTCGGGCATCAGGCCGTGATCGGAGAGATCCTTCTTCACCCGGTCCTGGTTGGCGTTCGCCTTGTCGATCTTGTTGACGGCGACGATGATCGGCACCTTGGCGGCGCGCGCGTGGTCGATCGCCTCGAGCGTTTGCGGCATGACGCCGTCGTCGGCGGCGACGACGAGCACGACCAAGTCGGCGGCGCGGCCGCCGCGGGCGCGCAGCTGGGTGAAGGCCTCGTGGCCGGGGGTGTCGAGGAAGACCAGCCGGCGGCCGCTCTTCTGCACCTGGTAGGCGCCGATGTGCTGGGTGATGCCGCCGTGCTCGGCGTCGACGAGGCGCGACTCGCGGATGGCGTCGAGCAGCGTCGTCTTGCCGTGGTCGACGTGGCCCATGATGGTGACGACTGGCGGCCGCGTCTCCTTCCCCTCGCGGGGCTTGCCGGTGTCGAGCGCCTCCTCCTGCTTGAGCTGGATCTCCTCCTCGAAGGAGACCTGCATGGTCTCGAAGCCGAAGTCGCGCGCCAGCGCCTCGGCGAGGTCGGGCTCGAGCACGTGGTTGATGCTCGCCAGGATGCCGCGGTCGAACATCTTCTTCATCAGGTCCTTGGCCGGCACGCCCAATTTGTCGATCAGGTCGCGGACGGTCATGCCCTCGACGATCGTCACCGGCCCGCCGCCGGCGGCGGCCGGCAGCGTGCCGGAGGCGGCGGCCTCCTCGGCGGCGAGGGCGCGCTGGGCGCGGCGGCGGCGGCGCGCCGCGACCGGCCCGTCCTCGAGCTCCTCCATGTCGACCTTGCCGCGCAGGTGACGGAGGTCCTCCTCGGCGGCCGGCTCGGCCGTCGGATGCCCCTTCTTCTTCGCCTTGTCGCGGGCGGCGGCCTGCTTCTTCGCCTCGGCCTCGTCCTTGGCTTTGCGGCGCGCTTCGTTGACGACGGCGGCCGAAGCGGCGGTGCTGGTCGCCGGCGGACGCGTCGGCGCCGGCGGCCGGGCCGCAGTGGAGCTCGGCCGCATCGCCGCCGGGCGGCCCGGCGAGGAGAGCGGACGCTGGCTCGGTTGCGGACGCGGCGGCGCGGCCGGACGTGCGGCCGTGGGCGCCTGGGGCTGCGCGGTGGGACGCGCGGCGGCGCCCGCGCCCGTGGCGCGTCGTCGCCGGCGGACGGGTTGTCTGGGCTGAGGGCCGCGGCGGCTGCACCGGGCGCGGCGCCGGCGGCGGCGCCGGCTCCTCGACCATCGGCGGCGGCGGCTCGACGACCTCGGGCTCGAGGGTCATGCCGGCGCCGCCGGCGCTCGCCATCGCGGCGGCGAGGGCCTCGTCCCCCTTCGGCCCGTCGGGGCGGTCGCGGTGGGGGAGGGTGGGAATCGGCGCCTCGACCTTGTGGATGATGGCGCGGCGGGTGGGGCGCGGCGGCTCGGCCGGCAGCCGGCGGCCGGCGGGAGCGCCGGGGCGCTGGATCGCCGCCGCGGTGCGCGCTGCGTCCTCGTCGCGCACGATCACCTCGCGCGGCGTCGCCAGGCGCTTGCCCTCGAAGACCTGCTTCAACACGTCGGTGTCGACCTGCGCGTCGTCACCTTCGACCCGCACTCCGATCGAGCGCAGCTTGAAGATGAGGTCTTGCTCGGCCATGCCGATCTTGCGCGCGAGGTCTGTGACCCGAACTTTCCCCATATCCGTCTCCTGATCCTCTCTGCCTGCCCTGCTGCTGCTCGCTCGTTCTCGGGCCGCGTAGCGGATGGTGCGCAGAGCGCACCCTACGCGGCTACTCCTCCGACTTGGTCTCCGCCGGTGCCTCTTCCGGCGCGCCTTCCTCGCCCTCGCCGCGGCTCACGTCGAGGTCCTCGAAGGCGCGCGACAGCGCCGCCATGAAGTCGGCGTCGGCCATCGTCTTGGTGCTCTTCTCGGCGCGCGCCGCGAGCTCGCCGAAGTCCGGGCCCTCGGCCGACGCGGCGGCCTCGGCCGGGATCTGCGCCTGCGCCCACTCGCGGATGGCGGTTGCGGTCTCTACGCCGATGCCGTCGATACGCGCCAGGTCCTCGAGGCTCGCCTGTAGCAGCGATTCGACGTCGCCGTAGCCGGCCTCGCGCAGGCGCGCCGCCGTCGCCTCGTCGACGCCCGGCACCGCGGTGAGATCGAAGGCCGTCGCGGCCTCCTCCTCCTCGCCCACGTGCAGCAGCGCCGCCAGCGCGTCGGCCACCTCGTCCTTGACCGCGCTCTCGCTCTTGATGTCGATCCGGCAGCCGATCAGCTCGGAGGCGAGGCGCACGTTCTGGCCGCGCTTGCCGATGGCGAGCGACAGCTGGGCGTCCTCGACGATGACGTCGAGGTGTGGGATGCCGTCGACCTCGTGCTTGACCGAGACGCGGGTGATCTTCGCCGGCGCGAGAGCGCTCTGCGCGAAGGTCACCAGGTCGTCGCTGTGCTCGATGATGTCGATCTTCTCGCCGCGCAGCTCGCGGATGATCGCCTGCACGCGCGAGCCCTTCATGCCGACGCAGGCGCCCACCGGGTCGACGTCGCGCTCGCGCGAGTAGACGGCGACCTTGGCGCGCTCGCCGGGGGCGCGCACGGCGTTCTTGATGATCACGGTGCCGTCGTAGATCTCCGGCACCTCCATCTCGAAGAGCTTCATGAGCAGGCGCGGGTCGGTGCGCGAGAGCACCACCTGCGGCCCCTTGGGCTCCTTGTGCACGTTGACGATGACGGCGCGGATGCGGTCGCCCTGGCTGTAGCGCTCGTGGCGGGCCTGCTCGCTGCGCGGCACCACCGCCTCGGTGCGCCCGAGGTCGACGATGATGTCGCCGCGCTCGAAGCGCCGCACGGTGCCGTTGACGATCTCGCCGACGCGGTGCGCGTACTCGTCGTAGACCTTGTCGCGCTCCGCCTCGCGGATGCGTTGGTAGAGCACCTGTTTCGCCGACTGCGCCGCGATGCGGCCGAGCCCGTCGGTCGAGATGGGGATCAAGATCTCGTCACCCACCTTGGCGTCGCTCTTGTGGTCCTGCGCCTCCTCGACGCTCCACTGCGCCAGCGGGTCCTCGACGAGCTCGACCACCTGCTTGACGATCCAGGCGTCGAACTTGCCGTTGTCGGGGTTGAAGTGGGCGCGCACCGGCTCCTTGATGCGGTGCTGCTTCTTGGCGGCGGACGCCATGGCGTCCTCGATCGCCGTCACCCACTTCCCCTCGTCGATCTCCTTCTCGCGGGCGACGAGGCGGAGGAGCTCTCCCAACTGCACGTCGGCGGTCTGCGTTCGGGCCATGTTCGACCTCTTCCTGTGTTCCTTCTAGATCTCGATCTCGAGCCGGGCCTTGCTCACCTGGGACAGCGGGATCATCTGCGTCTCGCCCTTCTCGTCCTGGAGGCTCACCCTGCCGCCGTTGGCGGGATCGAAGCCGGCGAGCCGGCCGATCAGCGTCTTCTTGCGCTCGCCCGGGGATTGGACGGTGATGCGCGCCTTGCGGCCGGTGAAGCGGGCGTAGTCGGCGGGCTGGTAGAGCGGGCGGTCGAGCCCGGGCGAGCTCACCTCGAGGGTGTAGCGCGTCGGGCCGAAGTCGACGACGTCGAGGAGGGCCGAGGCCTGCCGCGAGACGTTCGCGCAGTCCTCGTGGGTGACGCCTCCGGGCTCGCGGTCGAGCATCAGCCGCAGCACGCCGCCCTTGAACTCGACGCGCACGAGCTCGCAGCCGGCGCTCGTGGCGATGCCGGCCAGCTCGGTGGCCAGCCTCTCGTCGACGCCTTCGTGGCTAACCGTCATCGTCAGTCTTCTGTTTCCTCGCGCTCACTGTCGACCAGGAAAAAAAAAGTGGGCCAAAGCCCACTTTCCTCGTTGCGGCAGGAAGGTTGGCAGCCCCGAGCCGGGCTGCGGGAGCGGCGCATCATGGCGCCGGCACCGCCGAGGGCCCCGAAATGTCCGGAACGACGTTCAGAACGAATCGAGACCAGCCCCGGGGCTCGAAGCCCCAGGCCCGTGACCGGGCGCGAATATACCACGGTCCATTTTTCTGACGAGTCGCGCACTCTCGTCGAATTGGCCGCGGTCGCCGCGAATGTAGTGGAAATCTCCTGGAGGGGTATTCCATGAAGCGTCGTCTTCTCGCCGTTACCGCCGCGACCGCGGCTCTCGCTTTTCTGTCTTCCGCTGCCGAGGCGGCGTCGCCCCTGCGGGCCCGCGTCGCTCGCTGCACTCCCATCAGCCTCGGCGACAGCCAAGGCGGGGTGGGCGGCACGCCCGACAAGCGCAAGGTCGGCATCGACTTCGGCCTGTTCACCGTCGCCGCGGACGACAGCGTCCCGCTCGACGCGCTCGGCGGCGACGACCCGGCTGGAGGTGTGTTGGACGCGCGCCAACGCCCGGCAACCCTCCCGACGGCGATTGCCCCGGCTCGGCGAAGCCGGACGGGACGCCGGGCAACCCGATGCGTGGGTGATCTTCGACGACGCCTCCAAGCCGCTGAAACGCGAAGGGCCCGACATCAAGATCGCCGACAAGGCGGAGCCTCGGCGCGGTGGATCCTGTCTTCCACCGCCAAGGGCGCGTTACCGGAACAGCTTGGCTCCGCGCCCGTCGACTGGGGCTCGGCGAGCAACGCCGGGACGATCTTCTTCATCCGGGTCAACGGCGAGCCCGTCGACTTCGCCCAGCTCGCCACCCAGCCGGCGCTGACGGACGGCGGCTTCTGCCCGATCGTCGAGCCGATGGGGGAGGAATCGGACCCCGACGGCGGTGACTTCACGATCTTCGGCACGCCGACCACCCTTGCCGATCCGTTCGCGGGCGCGCTCGGCAACGTCTGCACGGCAGGCAACAAGACGGGGGACCTCACCCCTTTTCCGCCGAAGCCTGCTCCGACCAGACCTCGGCCGACTTCGTCATGGACCGCATGCCGGCCATCAGCGCCTGGCAGAAAACGGTAGCGTGCGCCGAGCAGGCGACCGCCACCTTCGTGGTCGAGCGCATGCCGGCGATCGGCAAGTGGCAGAAGAGGGGCATGGCGCAGATGTCGACGCCGCTCGACCCGCCGGTGTGGGCGAACGGCAAGTGCGGCGCCGGCTTCTGCCCGACGCAGGTGCTGGCGTACGCCGACGACGGCTCTGCGCACGGCGGACTCGGGTGTTCCACCTCTGGGCCGATGTCGGGCGTCAACAACCCGCTCAACGGGGCCGCGGGAGGGACGTTGCGCATCACCAGCCACGAGTTCTGGCACAACCTCGAGTCGGCGTGGGGACGCGGCGCCAAGGGCGTGATCGACGGCCAGCTGTGGACCGAGCCGTTCATCGAATCGACCGCTACCTCCCTGGAGTCCAACCTCTGCTTCTTCGACTATCCGGGCGGCGTGCCGCCGGGCAAGTGCGTGTCGGCGCGGCGCCTCGGCTACAACGTCGACAACGCCGAGTGGGCGCACTGGCTCGACGCGCCGCACCTGAACCTGCTCGATTTCGTCTACACCGGCTCGCTCTTCTGGCGCTACGCCATGGAGCAGTTCGCGCTGCCGCTCGGCTCGGGCCCGGCCCATCCGACGGGGAAGAGCTCGCGTGCTGCCGAACCCCGGAGGCGGAGCGACCCTCTCGACGCGCCGCGCCGACGAAGGAGCGGACTTCCTCGGCCAGACGATCCAGGCCTACCTCGACCAGCCGGCGGCGCCGTCGCTCGACTCCATCGACCGCGCGTTGCGCGACAACCTCGGCCGCGGCCTCGACGCCCTGATGCTCGACCTCCACACCGCCGCGCTGCTCAAGGACTATCCCGACGCCGACCCGCGCTGGCGGCTGGACTGGGTGGGCGACTACGAAGCGGGCGCCGCGGACCACTTCGCGTGCCTCGTCCTTCCCGCCGGCGCCTGTCCCTTCGCGCCGCCGAGCCCGCCGATCGCGCAGATCAAGGCGGCGGGGAAGTTCCCGGTGCAGCCCGACCTCGTCAGCCCCGCCTTCCCCTCGGACCGTCCTCCATCGCGCCCATCGCGAGCTGGACGTCTACGAGCCCTGCACCGGCTGCGCGGCGCCGACGCTGGTGCCCTTCGGTCCCGACCGCACGGAGTCGAGCGTGCAGGAGCGCTACCTGCCGCCCTACGGCGCCACGTACCTCTCGGCGGCGCCCGATGCCGGCCTCGGCTCGCTGCGCGTGCGGCTCACGCCGCGCAAGGGCACGCAGCCGCGCTTCCGGATCTTCACCGTCGACGGCACCGGCCTGCCGGCGCTCCATGCCGCCTGTGCGGTCGATCCCGACGGCGCCGGTCCCGACGACACCGAGCGTTGCGAGCTGAACCTCGACGGCGTGGTCGACGAGGTGCTGCCCATCGATCCCAACGTCGCCGAGGTCCTCGTCGTGGCGAGCAGCGCCGGCGAGGCGAGCCGCTTCACCTGGAAGATGGGCGCCGACAAGCCGCGGGTGGTGATCGTCGACCCGACGGCGTCGCATCCCGCGGCGGTGGGGCACCCCGGACCGCCCGACGCGACGCGACCCTTCCTCGCCCAGCTGGCGGTGGTCGACGAGGCGGGCGAGCCGCTCTCGGGCGTCGACGTCACGACCGTGGAGCTCAGCGTTCCGGGCTGCGCCGGAGCCGCGGCGCCGGCGTGCGAGCTCGCCAACGGCACCGATTTCTCCGTCTCGGAAGTGGGCGCCGGGCTCTACTGGGCCATCGGCCGCCTGCCGGCTGCCTTCTACACGGCGCCCGCCACCACGCTCGACCTCGCCGTCGCCATCAGCGGTCTGGCGCCGCAGCCCATCGAGGCGACGCGCGCCGGATGCGCTCTCGGTCGAGACGGCGCCGGAGGTGGTGACGCAGGTCGTGCTCGACCGCAGCGGCAGCATGGCGAGCGACGCGGCGGGCGCCAAGTGGGAGGCGGCGAAGGTGGCCACCAAGCTGGTGCTCGACGCCATCCCGGACGGCGAGCGCTTCGGCCTGGTGACCTTCAACCACGACGCGGCGACGCCGTTCCCGATCGCCGTCCTCGACGCCAACGCGCGCGCGGCCGTGCAGCAGATCCTCACCAACCTCACGCCCAGCGGCTTCACCTCGGTGGGCGACGGGCTCCTCGAATCGCAGTCGAACCTCGTCGTGGCCGGCTTCGACATGCCGGATCCGACCAAGCCGCCGCCGGTGCTGCAGACGATCCTGCTCTCCGACGGCATCAGCAACTCCGGTTACATCCCGCGGCGGTATTACCTGTTCCCGCCCGACGCCGGCTTCGTCGACGGTGCTTCGCTGCCCGACGGCGTCGTCGACGACGACCCGTCGGACAACGTGCCGTGGACGACGGGCGCGACCGGCCACCTCAGCTGGCCCGACCGCAAGAACGCCAACCCGCCTGGGTTGGTGCCCTCGGTCTCCGCCGTCGCCATCGGCGAGGACGCCGAGCCCGCCGAGCTGATGACGCTCGCCGACCTCTGCCAGGGCGCGTTCTCGTACATCGATCCGGTGACGCAGTCGGCACAGTTCCTCAAGGCGACGGTCCAGCTGTCGGACGCCTTCCGGCTGGCGATGAACGACGCGTCGGGCCACGAGCGGTCCTTTGCCGGCACTGCGACCGGTCTCGAAGCGATGCCCGACCTCACCGTCGAGCCGCACGCAGCGGAGCTCCTCGTCTCCGTCGCCGCGGGAGCGGGAGGGGCCGAGACGCTGCGGCTGGTCGCTCCCGACGGGACCGTCCACCAGCCGGCGTCGTCGAGCGGCACCTCGGCGGTGTTCCGCGCCAAGTCGCCGGTGCCGGGCATCTGGCGGTTCCAGCGGCCGGGGGCGGCCCCCTGATCCACTCAGGCGGCAAGACTCTCGACTCCACGGGAGGCGAGCCGCGGGTCTTCGTCGAGACGGCGCTACGCACGCCGATCTCCTTCCTTGCCCATGCCGACGTCGCCAAAGTGGGGACCGTGGGCTCGGGCGACGACGAGAGCTACGAGAGCAAGCGCTGGGCGACGCGGCCGATCGTCGTCCGCGCCGCTGCCGTCGCCGAGCGGCCACTCACCGGCGTGAGCATCGCCGCCGTCGTCGAGCCGCCGGGAGGTCCGGCGGTCACGGTCGAGCTGGCGGACGACGGCCATCACTCCGACGGCCGCGCCGCGGACGGCTTCTACGGCGCCGTGCTCGCCGACACGCAGCGCGCGGGGGTCTATCGCATCCGGCTGACCGCCACCGGAACGGCTGGCGACGTCGCTTTCCGTCGCGAGCGCACGCTCGCGGTGGCGCTCCACGACGGGCCGGACAAGGACGGCGACAAGCTGCCCGACGTCTGGGAGGAGGTGGTGGGCACCGCGACGGATCGTGCCGACGCCGGCGAGGATCCCGACGGCGATGGCTTGTCCAACGCCGAGGAGCTCGACCGCGGCACGCAGCCGCAGAGCTCGGACACCGACGGCGGCGGCGAGAGCGACGGCTCCGAGGTCGCCGCCGGCCGCGACCCGCGGCAGGACGCGGACGACGCCGTGCGGCCGTACGCGCCCACTTGGAAGGCGGGCGCCGGCCGCGGGCTCGTGCGGGTGCCGGCGCCGGCGGGAACGACCGTCGAAGTGGAATGCGGACCGTCGATCGACGGGCCCTTCGCCGCTGCGACGACCGCGCCGTTCGGCGACGCGGACCTGGCGGTGTCGCTCACCAATGGCCAGCGGGCTTGCTGCCGCACGCGCACCGTTCAAGCGGGAGCGGCGAGCGCCTGGTCGGCGCCGGTCTGCCTCGTGCCGGGGAGCGATCCCTATCCGCCGAGTCTCCGGCTCGAGTCGGTCTCCGGCCGCACCTGGTCGCCCACGCGTCAAGTGCGCGTGCGGCTCGTCACCTCGGACGTGGCGGAACGCCCCGGCAGCGCGCTCGCCGAGGATCCGCAGACGCTCTCGACCGGCGTGCGCGACATGCGGGTGGCGACGCGCGCCGACTTCGCCGGCGCCGCCTGGGTGCCGTACGAGCCGGAGGTCGAGGCCATGCTCGAAGGGCAGGGTGGCGGCACCATCTGGGCGCAGGTGCGCGACGGCGCCGGCAACGAGTCCGCTCGGCAGTCGCTGTCGTTGTCGCTTGCGGCCCGCACGGGGTTAGATCGCGCCATCGGGCTCGAGGAGCGCGCGCTCGAGCACATGCGCGCCGACCAGTGGCGAGAGGCGCGCAAGGCGATCCGCGCGTCGCGGCGCGAGGTGCGCGAGAGCCTGCACACCGTGCGCGAGCGCATCGCGAAGACCGGCGGCGATGCGATCGATCGCCAGATCCGCCACGACCTCTGGCGGGTGCTGTGCCGCAAGTGGAAGGCGAGGCTCTTCGCGCACCGGATCTTCGGAGACTGCGCGATCCGCAAGCTGGAGCGGGCGCTGCGTCTCGAGCGGAAGGTGGCCGAGCTGGCTCTGCAAGAGCAGCGGCCGCTCTGAAACGGCGGGTGGCGCTCCATTTGCTTCCCTCGCTGCGAGTTGTGAGAATCGCACGGGTGTTGGTGCGCGGCCGAAGCCGCGAGGAGCGACGAGCCGGATGACGGACAAGCGTGGTCGGCGGTGGCCTTCCGCCGTGCTGGCGAGCGCGGCGTTGGTCGCGGGCGTGGTGCTGGCGAGCAGCGTCGACTGGCTGCCCGCCGGCCTGCGCGCCTCCACCGACGACCCGCAGGCGGTGATCGTCCACGCCGCCGGCCGCGGCGGGCTGCCCGGCTTCGCCGACCTCGCCGAGGCGGTGGCGCCGGCGGTCGTCACCATCCGCGCCGTCACCTTCCAGGAAACGCCCG
Organism: Thermoanaerobaculia bacterium; assembly: GCA_963846495.1. Taxonomy (GTDB): domain Bacteria; phylum Acidobacteriota; class Thermoanaerobaculia; order Multivoradales; family JAIOJS01; genus DASYQD01. The sequence goes on from CAWJWP010000002.1 coordinate 79,375, forward strand.
TGCGCGGCCACAACGCCGCCGGTGACGACGGCTCGGATGACGACGAGCGGAAGGGCGACGAGAACGATCCCTTCTTCGACTTCTTCTTCGGCCCGCGCCGCCGCGACCGGCCGAGCCCCGAGCGCGGGCCGCAGTCGCCGCAGGAGTTCCGCTCCGAGGCGGGCGGCAGCGGCTTCGTCATCAGCAGCGACGGCCTCATCGCCACCAACTACCACGTCATCGAGGGTGCCAGCGACCTGATGGTGACGATCGGCGACGACCCGCGCGAGCTGCCGGCCAAGGTGCGCGGCGTCGACCCGGCGACCGACCTGGCGCTCATCCAGGTGACGTCCGCGAGCAAGCTCCGGCACCTGCGGCTGGGCGACAGCGGCAAGGTGCGCGTCGGCGACTGGATCATGGTGATCGGCAACCCGCTGCGGCTCGGGCGCACGGTCACCGTCGGCGTCGTCTCGGCGGTGGGCCGTTCGGGGCTCGGCATCACCGACGTCTCGTTCGAGAACTTCCTGCAGACCGACGCGGCGATCAACTTCGGCAACTCGGGCGGCCCGATGGTGAACCTCGACGGCGAGGTGATCGGCATCGCCACCGCCATCAACTGGGGCGCCGAGAACGTCGGCTTCGCGGTGCCGGCGAGCACGCTCGCCAAGGTGATGCCGCAGCTCGAGCGGCAGGGCAAGGTGCGCCGCGGCTACCTCGGGGTCAACATCGAGAACCTCGACTTCCGCGCCCAGCAGGCGTTCGGCCTCTCCAGCGGCCAGGGCGCGCTGGTGATCCAGGTCAACGAAGGCACGCCGGGCGCCGAGGCCGGCCTCCAGCACGGCGACGTCATCCTCACCGTCGACGGCCGCAAGGTGGGCACGACGCGCGACCTCATCGACTACGTCTCCGACCAGCCGCCGGGCAGCCAGGTGCGGCTCGAGGTGCTGCGCGAAGGCAAGCGCGTCGATCGCACCGTCACGCTCGGCGAGCGCCCCAACGCCGAGGAGTCGCTCGAGCGCCACGAGGAGCAGGCCCAGCCCGGCGTCGAGTGGCTGGGGCTGCGCTACGGCGACCTCTCGCCGGGCATCCGCTCGTCGCACGGCATTCCGGAGGACGTCGAGGGCGTGTGGGTGCGCGGCGTGTCGCCGAGGAGCCCGCTCGTCGACGAAAACGTCGAGCCGGGCGACGTCATCACCGAGATCGACGGCAAGCCGGTGCGCAACGTCGCCGAGCTCGAAGCAGCGATCAAGGCCGCCAAGTCGGGCAGCTACCTCCGCTTCTACGTCCAGCGCTTCGACCGCCGCGGCCGCTCGGGCCAGTTCTTCGCCTTCGCGCGAGTGCCCTAGTGGTGACGAACTTAGTGCCGTAGCATCGCCGCGCGATGCCCGAGCGCAACGACCCCGCGAAGCCGCTGGTCCTCGTCGTCGACGACGAGGCGGCGATTCGCGACAGCTTGCGGATGATCCTCGAGTACGAGGGCTACCGCGTCGAGGAAGCGTCGGGCGGGGCGGAGGCGGTGGCGAAGGTGGCGAGCGTGGCGCCGCAGGCGATCATCCTCGACATCAAGATGCCGGAGATCGACGGCCTCGAGGTGCTGCGGGTGCTCGGCAACCGCGGCTACGAGATGCCGGTGCTGGTGATCTCGGGCCACGCCGACTTGTCGACCGCCGTCGAGGCCACCCGCCGCGGCGCCTACGACTTCTTCGAGAAGCCGCTGCAGCGCGAGCGCGTGCTGCTATCGCTGCGTAACGCGCTCGAGAGCTCGCGCCTGCAGCGCGACAGCCGCACGCGCGCCATCGAGCCCGAAGAGCTCGTCGGCGACGCCCCGCCGATGCGACGCGTGCGCGAGATGATCGAGCGCGCGGCGCCGACGCCGGCGACGGTGCTCATCACCGGCGAGAGCGGCACCGGCAAGGAGTTGGTGGCGCGCGCCATCCACCGCCAGTCGCCGCGCAAGAACGGCGCCCTCGTGCAGGTCAACTGCGCCGCCATTCCCGACGAGCTCATCGAGTCCGAGCTCTTCGGCCACGAGAAGGGGAGCTTCACCGGCGCCGTGCGGCGGCAGACGGGGAAGTTCGTCAGCGCCCACGGCGGGACGATCTTTCTCGACGAGGTGGGCGACATGTCGCCGCGCACGCAGGCCAAGGTGCTGCGCGTGCTGCAGAACGGCGAGGTCGAGCCGGTCGGCGCCGAGAAGACGGTGCAGGTCGACGTGCGCGTGGTGGCGGCCACCAACCGCGACCTCGAAGGCGAGATCAAGGCCGGCCGCTTCCGCGAAGACCTCTATTACCGCCTCAACGTCATTCCGCTGCGCACACCGCCGCTGCGCGAGCGCCTCGAGGACATTCCGGTGCTCGTCGATTGGTTCGTGCGTCGCTACGCGCAGGCCGACAACTACCGGCCCAAGCGCTTCACGCCGGAAGCGGTCGCGCAGCTGCAGTCGATGCCCTGGCGCGGCAACGTGCGCGAGCTCAAGAACCTCGTCGAGCGCCTGCTCATCCTCACTCCCGGCGACAGCATCGACCGCCGCGACGTGATGTCGATTTCGGGAGCGCGCGACGCGGCGCTGCCCGAGTCGCTCTTCGCGCTCAAGGCGCTGCGCGACTTCCGCGACGAGGCCGAACGGCTGTTCATCCTCCACAAGCTCGAGCAGAACGACTGGAACGTGACGCAGACGGCGCAGGCGATCGACACGCCGCGCAGCAATCTCTACAAGAAGATGGAGCAGTACGGCATCCGCCGCGCAGGCGCGCCAGCGCCAGAAGCGGAGGAGGCCGCGGCGCCGGAGCCGCCGGAGGAGGACGCGGACGTCGAGGAGGCGGGCGCCGCGGACAACGGCGACGAGGACGAGTCGTGAAGCGCGGTAGCGAGCCGAGGCCGCCGGCGGCTGCGGCCGCGCAGCGGCCGCGAAGCCGGCGCGGGGCCGGCGGCGAAGAGACGGCGGTGGTCGACCTGGCGCGCGCGGGCCGCGCTGTCGAGGACCTCGAGACGGTCGCCGCCGGCTTTCCCGATGCGGGCGCCGAGACGCTCGGCCTGCTGCAGTCCTCGGGCGCCCTGCTCGAAGGGCACTTCCTGCTCTCGTCGGGTCTGCACTCGCCGCGTTACGTGCAGTGCGCGAAGCTGCTGGAGCTGCCGGTGCGGGCGCAGCGTGTCGGCGAGCGGCTGGCGGCGCTGCTGCGGCCGCTCGGCGTCGACGCCATCGTCTCGCCGGCACTCGGCGGCGTGATCATCGGCCACGAAGTGGCGGCGGCGCTCGACGTGCCGTTCCGCTTCACCGAGCGCAAGGACGGTGAGATGCAGCTGCGCCGCGGCTTCGAGCTGCGCTACGGCGAGCGGGTGGCGGTGGTGGAAGACGTCGTCACCACCGGCAAGTCGACGCTCGAAGCGGCTGCGGTCGCCAGCGGCCATGGCGCCGAGGTGGTCGCCGTCGGCGCCGTCCTCGACCGCAGCAGCGGGCGCCATGCGTTCACGGTGCCCTTCGTGTCGCTGCTGGCGCTGGAGTTCCCGACCTGGGCGGCGTCGGTGTGCCCGCTCTGCGCGGCGGGCGGCAAGCCCGAGAAGCCCGGCAGCCGCGCGTAGCGCTACAGGAAGCTCTTGAAGCGCATGCGGTCGAGCTTGTCGACGGCGCGGCGGAGCGCCTCGATGCGGCCGTAACGGTCGGCGTCTGCCTTCGGCACCCAAAGGTCCCAGTCGAGCTCCGAGCCGTCGACGACCTTGACGTGGAAGGCGCCTTCCTTCTCGTCCCAGTGCGGCTCGTCGTCGGCGAGGACCCAACCGGCGATCAGGTAGCTCTCGAGCTCGACGTCCGTGTAGGAGAGCGGCGGCAGCAGGTCGGTGGCCATCGACACCGGTTGTACCACAGATGCGCGGGTGGAGTCAGTCCGCGGCGACGCCCGCCAACGAGTCGACGCCGGCCAGCCGCGCGAAGGGCTCGCGCAGCGCCGCCGGCATGCGGCAGGGCTTGCGGCTTTCGCGCTCGACCCAGAGGTGCTCGGTCGCGCCGGTGGCGAGGAGCGCCGCGCCACGGCGCACCTCGTAGGCGAAGCGGGTGAGGCGCGAGCCGAGCCGCTCGATCCACGCCTCGACCTGCACCGTCTCACCGTAGCGCGCCGGCTGGCGGTAGCGGATCTCGATCCCGGTGACGACCATCAGGTACCCCATGTCCTCGACGTCGGCGTAAGGAACGCCGCTGCCGGCGCAGAGCCGCGTGCGGGCGAGCTCGAACCACGCCACGTAGTTGGCGTGGTGCACGTGCCCCATCTGGTCGGTCTCGATGTAGCGGACCTCGACGTCGACGATGGCGCGGACGGGCGTGGGCACGGCGGCGGATTATCCCACCGGCGCGCGCGACGAACGCGCGCGGCGCGCATTTTTCGCGCCGTCGCTGCTGCGAGTGTGCGGGCCTCATAGGATGCGCGGCCGTGCGCGTCGACGTGGTCATCCCGGCGTTCAACGAGGAGCGCGTCGTCGGCGACGTGGTGAGCGCGATCCCGCGGCCGCCGGTCGAGCGCGTGGTGGTCGCCGACAACAACTCGCGCGATCGCACGGCGGCGGTGGCGGCGGCGGCGGGCGCCATCGTGGTGCCGGCGCCGCGGCAGGGTTACGGCAGCGCCTGTCTCGCCGGCTTGGCCTGGCTGCGCGCCAACCAGCCGCCCGACGTCGTGGCGTTCCTCGACGCCGACGGCTCCGACTTCGCCGACGAGCTGCCGCTGCTGCTCCAGCCGATCGCCGACGAGCGCGCCGACCTCGTCATCGGCTCGCGAACGTTGGGGCATCGCGAGCCCGGCGCGCTGCTGCCGCAGGCTCGCGCAGGCAACCTCGTGGCCTGCGCCCTGATCCGACTGCTTTACGGTCACCGCTACACCGACCTAGGCCCGTTCCGCGCCGTTCGCTGGCACGCGCTCGAGCGGCTGGCGATGCGCGACCCCGACTTCGGCTGGACGGCGGAGATGCAGGTCAAGGCGCTGCGCCACGGCCTGCGCGTGGCGGAGGTGCCGGTGTCGTATCGCCGCCGCGTCGGCGTGTCGAAGATCACCGGCACGCTGTGGGGGACGCTGCGCGCCGGTCACAAGATCCTGTGGACGGTGGCGCGCTACGCCGGCCCGCGGCGAGGGCCCGTGGGCGGCGAGTAGCGCGAGCCGCTGCGCGCTACCGTTGCGCGAACACGCGCACCAGCGCGCCCTTGCCGCGGCCGATCGACTGCGCGTCGTACCAGAGGTCGATCGAGCGGATGACGCGGTCGCCGCCTTCGAGGTCGACGACGCGCGAGCGGCCGCCGGCCTTGATCACCTCGCGCAGCTCGATCGTCTGGTCGCCGCCGTTGGCGAAGTGGACGACGACGCGGTGGAACTGCACGGGCCGCCCGGCGACGCGGAACTGCAGCTTGCGGAAGTCGCCGCGTGCCGCAGGTGACCGCGATGGTGTCGTGGTCGACGCGATCGGTGACGCGGCGCTCGCCGAGCAAGGTCCAGCCGTCGCGGGCGGCGGCGGCGCTCGGCCAGGCGAGGGTGAGCACGACGGCGACGAGAGCGAGGAAGGCGAGGGAACGACGCATAAGTCCTCCTGCAGTTCGTAGTCGAGGTTTCGAGGCGACGGCGCCCGAAGACGCGGTCACGCCCCATGGAACGCAGTCGCCTGCTGTTTCCTGCGCGGGCGATTCTGGCAGCGGCCAGGCGCGGCGTGCGAGACCCGGCTGGTAGACTGCCGCGCTGCGGCACGCGCCCTCTGGACAATGTGAGAGACGGTGCGGCCGGAGGTGGAGAGCTCGCCGTGCCGGTGTACCCCTATCAAGGCGTCTGGCCCCGCTTGGGCGAGCGCGTGTTCCTCGCTCCCTCCGCGGAGGTGGCGGGCGACGTCGAGGTGGGTGCCGACGCGTCGTTCTGGTTCCACACCGCGGCGCGCGGCGACGTCAACTGGATCCGCATCGGGCCGCGCACCAACGTGCAGGACGGCACCGTGCTGCACGTCACGCACGAGACGCATCCGCTGCTGATCGGCGCCGGCGTGGTCATCGGCCACGCCGCGGTGCTGCATGGCTGCACGGTGGAGGACGGCGCCCTCGTCGGCATCGGCGCGCGCGTGCTCGACGGCGCCGTGGTCGAGACCGGGGCGCAAATCGGCGCCGGTGCGGTGGTGGCGCCGGGCACGCGCATCCCGGCGCATCACCTCGCGCTCGGCGTGCCGGCGCGCGTCGTGCGGCCGCTCTCCGATCGCGAGCGGGCCGCCATTCCCGAGATCGTCGAGCGTTACGTGCGGCTCAAGGAGAGCTATCGGCAGGTTCTTTCGGAACGTGCTTTGGTGGACGCAGTGGAGAGCAGGCGATGAAGCGAACAGGGGCGGGAACGCTGCGCATCGAGAACGTGGGAGACCGAGTGACGCTCGCCGGCTGGGTGGCGCGGCGGCGCGACCTCGGCGGCATCCTCTTCCTCGACCTGCGCGACCGCTCCGGCATCGCCCAGGTGGTGGTGCGGCCCGACGAGCAGCCCGACCTCGTGCGCGCGCTCGAGCCGGTGCGGCAGGAGTGGGTGGTCGCGCTAGAAGGCACGGTGGCGCGCCGCTCGGCGCCCAACGCCGAGATGCCCACCGGCGAGGTGGAAGTGATCGCCGACGCCGGTGCCGTGCTCTCGCGCGCCGAGCCGCTGCCGTTCGCCATCGACGGCAAAGCTGCCGACGCCAGCGAGGAGACGCGGCTGCGCTACCGCTACCTCGACCTGCGCCAGTCGCAGCTGCAGAAGAACATCGCGCTGCGCCACGACGTCACCCACGCGGTGCGCACCTACTTCCACGAGCAGGGCTTCTACGAGGTCGAGACACCGATCCTCACCAAGTCGACGCCCGAGGGCGCCCGCGACTACCTCGTCCCGTCGCGCGTGCAGCGCGGCAAGTTCTACGCGCTGCCGCAGTCGCCGCAGCTCTTCAAGCAGCTGCTGCAGGTGGCCGGCTTCGAGAAGTACCTGCAGATCGCGCGCTGCTTCCGCGACGAGGACTTGCGCGCCGACCGCCAGCCGGAGTTCACGCAGATCGACCTCGAGATGTCCTTCGTCGAGGAGGAGGACGTCTACGCGCTCGTCGAGGGGCTCTTCGCACGCATCTTTCCCATGGTCGGCATCCCGGTGGGGATCCCGTTTCCGCGCCTCCCGTACGCGCAAGCGATGCTGCGCTACGGCAGCGACAAGCCCGACCTGCGCTTCGGCCTCGAGATCGCCGACGTCACCGACCTCGTCGGCGAGAGCGGCTTCCGCGGCTTCCGCGAGGCAGCCGCGACGCGGCGGCGTCGTGCGCGGCTTCGCGATTCCCGGCGCCGCCGGCGCCTCGCGCAAGCAGGTCGACGGCTGGGCGGAGGTGGCGCGCCGCTACGGCGCCGCCGGCGTGCTGACGCTTGAAGCGCGACGGCGGCGAGACGCGCTTCCAGGTCAAGGACGCGCTGTCGGTCGGCGAGCTGTCGCTGCTCACCGAGCGGCTCGGCATCGAGCCGGGCGGCCTGGCGCTGCTCGCGGCTGGTCCCGAGTCGACGACCGCCGCGGCGCTCGGCGCGCTGCGCCTCGAGCTGGCGCGCGCTTACGACCTCATCCCCGCCGACCGCCACGCTTTCCTCTGGGTCACCGAGTTCCCGCTCTTCGAGTGGGGCGCCGAGGACAACCGGTGGTACGCCATCCACCATCCGTTCACGGCGCCCGACCCGCGCGACGTGCCGGCGCTGGAGAACGACGCCGGCAAGGCGCGAGCGCGCGCCTACGACGTCGTGCTCGACGGCACCGAGCTCGGCGGCGGCTCGATCCGCATCCACGAATCGCAGCTGCAGCAGCGGGTGTTCGACCTCCTCGGCATCGAGGCCGAGGAGGCGCGCTCGCGCTTCGGCTTCCTGCTCGAGGCGCTGTCGTTCGGCGCGCCGCCGCACGGCGGCATCGCCATCGGCCTCGACCGCCTGATCATGCTGATGTCGGGCGCGACCTCGATCCGCGACGTCATCGCCTTCCCCAAGACGACGTCGGCAAGCGACCTGATGACCGAGGCGCCGTCGACGGTGGATGCCCGGCAGCTCGCCGAGCTCGGCGTCGCCGTGCGGACGGAGTAACACGGGAGCGATGAACGCCGTCGAGCGCCTGCCGCTGCGCCACCCGCGCGGGGTCACCCACCTCTTCCACGGTGACGGCGCGCTCGCTGCCGCGTCCGACGAGCTCGTCGAGTGGCTGGCGGGGCGCCGCGCGTTCGTCGTCACCACGCCGGTGGTGTGGCGGCTTCACGGCGACGATCTCGGCGCGCTGCTCGCCGTGTCGGCCGGCGTCGAGCTCCTCGAAGTGCCCGAGGGTGAAGAGGCGAAGGGCCTCGCCGAGGCGCAGCGGCTGTGGCAGCAGATGCTGCGCGCCGGCGGCAAGCGCGACAGCCGGCTGCTCGCCTTCGGCGGTGGCAGCGTCGGCGACCTCGGCGGCTTCGTCGCCGCCGCCTTCCTGCGCGGCATCGCCTGCGTGCAGCTGCCGACGACGCTGCTGGCGCAGGTCGACGCGGCGATCGGCGGCAAGACCGCAGTCGACCTGCCGGAGGCGAAGAACAGCGTCGGCGCCTTCCACCATCCGTTCGCGGTCGTCGCCGACACGCGCTGGCTCGCGACGCTCGACGCGCGGCAACGGCGCGCCGGTCTCGTCGAGGCGGTGAAGATGGCGTTCCTCCTCGACCCGCCGCTCTTCGCCGAGATCGAGCGCCGCCTGCCCGACCTCCTCGCCGGCGATGCAGCCACGCTCGCCGACGTAGTACCCGCGGCGGCGGCGATCAAGGCGCGCGTCGTCGAGCGCGATCCCGAGGAGGCGGGCGAGCGCGCGCTGCTCAACTTCGGCCACACCCTCGGCCACGCGCTCGAGGCGGCGGCCGGCTATCAGGGACTGCTCCACGGCGAAGCGGTGGCCTGGGGGATGCTCTTCGCGCTGCGCCTCGCCGCCAAGCGCGGGCTCGCCGCGCCGGCCGCGCGCCGCTTGTCGGCGGTGTTGCGGGCGATGAGCCTGCCGCCGCCGACAGTCGACGCCGACGAATTGCTGACCTTCCTCGCGCGCGACAAGAAGGCGCGCGAAGGCGACGACGCGGCGGCGCCAAAAATTGGCTGGGTGCTGCCGCAGGATGTCGGCCGCGGGCGCTGGGGTCAGCGCGTGCCGATGGACGAAGTCTCGCGCGAGCTGGCCGCGTTCCTCGTCGAAGAAGCGCCATAGCGCGCCTCGATCGCCGCGGCGCATCTTTTGCTGCGCCGCTATAATCCCGCCGTCGCTACCAGGCTCGCGAGGGTGGGTGTGCGCGAGCCGCCAGGAGCACCGTCCGCAGAATGAGCATCCGCCGGTGAGCAAGCTCGGGAACGCTCTCAACCGGATCCCGCTCCGGCACCTGATCTTCCTGCTCCTCCTCGTCTCCGGCCTCATCCCGCTGGTGGCGGGCAGCGTCTTCCTCACCCGCCGCAACATCGAGCTGTTCAGGACGCAGGAGCAGACGTTCCTCACCCGCTCCGCCGAATCGCTCTCGGAGGAGATCCGCACCGACCTCGCGACCCTCGAGCGCGAGGTGCGGCAAGTCGGCGAAGGGCTCCTCGCCCTACCCGGGCCGGAGTCGCCGGTCGAGCGGCTGCGGCTGCCCGGCGTCGACCGCTACTTCGGCAACTTCATGCTCGACAACCAGGAGCGCCTCCTGCTGCTGCAGGTGCTCGGTCTCGACGGCGCCGGGCCATCGCTCGGCGCCGGCGACCCCGACGCACAGGTGCAGCGCGCGCTGCGCGACGCCTTCGCCAACGCGCGCAAGACCTCGCGCACCACCTATCGCTTCGTCCGCCGCGCCAGCGACAACGAGCCGCTGGCGGTGGCCGCCGTCCCCGTCTACACGCCGCAGGCGCCGGGCGAGTCCCAGCCGCAGACGCCGGTGCTCATCCTGCAGGCGGTGTCGCGCCTCGACGTGCTGCGGCGCGTCGGCAGCCGCGAGGCGCGAGGCGACGTCGCCGTCTTCCTCATCGACTCCGACGGCCGCGTGCTGTGGGAGCGCGGCGCCGACGACGAGACGGCCCTCGCCCTCGCTTCCTCGCGTCTCGTGCAGGACTTCAAGCGCCGCCCGGAGATCGTCGCCCACGAGTACACCATCTTCACCCACGGCAAGAAGGTGCGCATGCTCGGCCGCGTCTCGCCGGTGGAGGAGACGGGCTGGGGGATCGTGGTGCAGAAGCCGCTCTCGGCCGCCTACGTGGCGGTGCAGCAGCTCCTCTACACGACGGTGATTGCGTCGCTGCTGCTGGTCGTCCTCGCCGGCGTCTTCGCCGGCTTGGCAGCCGGTCGCTTCAGCGCGCCGTTCACCCGCCTCGCCGCCACCACCCACGCCATCGCCGACGGCCGCTTCGGCGACCGCGTCGAGGTCACCGGGCCCGGCCGCGAGATCGCCGAGCTGGCCGAAGACTTCAACCGCATGAGCGACCACGTGCAGGGGTACGTGGAGCAGCTGCAGGCGGCGGCGCAGGCCAACCGCGACCTGTTCATCGGCGCCATCCGCGCCTTCGCCGCCGCCGTCGACGCCAAGGACCCCTACACGCGCGGCCACTCCGAGCGCGTCGCCGCCTACAGCCGCACCATCGCCAAGACCCTCGGCCAGTCGGAGGAGTTCCAGTACCGCATCTGGATCGCCGGCGTGCTGCACGACGTGGGCAAGATCGGCATCGAGGACCGCATCTTGAAGAAGGGCGGCGTGCTCACCGGCGACGAGTACGAGCAGATGAAGCTGCACCCGGTGATCGGCGAGGAGATCCTGCGCCCGCTCGAGGCGCTCCGCGAGATGCTGCCCGCCATCCGCTGGCACCACGAGGCGTGGAACGGCCGCGGCTACCCGGACGGCTTGAAGGGCGAGCAGATCCCGCTCATCGCGCGCATCGTGGCGGTGGCCGACACCTTCGACGCCATCACCACCAACCGCCCCTACCAGAAGGCCTACGGCTACAGCTACGCGGTGGAGACGATCACCAAGCTCACCGGTGCGCGCTTCGACGCCAAGGTGGTGACCGCGTTCCTGCACGCTTTCAAGCAGGGCGCGATCAAGGTCGAGCCGCGCGAGGAAGGGCAGCAGGCCGAGAGGCTGCCGGCGATCGCGTGAGCGGCGGTGGGCACGTGCCGCCGCTACGCACGTGACCTGCCGGCGCTGCTAGGCTCGCCGCATGGCGTTCGAGTACATCCTCGCCAACCTACTCGCCGAGACGCACGCCTCGGGCGTGCTTTTCCTCGACGGCAGCGGCGAGACGGTCGACGTCGTCTGCTCCGACTTCACGCCGTACGAGATGCGGGTGCTCGGCGCCTACCTTGGCATCTACTTGAAGCAGGTCGGAACCGCGCTCGGCGAGTGGCGGATGGGCGAGCCGCAGTTGATTCACGTCGAGAAGGACCGCCTCCACATCTACGCGTTGTCGCTGCCGGAGGGGTACTACCTGGTGCTCGTGCAGCGGCGGCCGGCGCTGGTGGGGAAGGCGCGCATCGAGCTCGGGCGGGCGGCGGAGCAGCTCATCCACTCGCTGTTCTGACGGCGGCGCGCCGAGATCGAGATCGCTTCGCTTCGCTCGCGATGACGGTGGTGTCATCGCGAGGAGCGCAGCGACGAAGCGATCTCGATGCCCTGCTAATCTTCCCGGCCCATGGCCGAGACCGGCACACCGCTCGAGCTGCCGCCCGAGAACGCGCTCGCCGCCGATCCCGAGCAGCAGAAGGGTTTCTGGAAGAAGCTCAAGCGCGGCCTCTTCATGACCCACACCGAGCTGCTCGAGCGGCTCGACGCGGCGGTCTCGGGCCGCGACTTCCTCGACGAGCGCGTGCTCGAGCAGGTCGAGGAGACCTTGATCGGCGCCGACCTCGGAGTGAACACCTCGCTCGAGCTGATCGAGCGGCTCAAGGAGGAGGTCAAGACCGGCGAGGCGACCGACGCCTTCTGGCTGCGCAAGCGGCTCGCCGACGAGGTGGGTCTGCTGCTCCTGCAGGCGCCGCGGCCGCGCGACACCGGCGGGCCGCGCGTGACGCTCGTCGTCGGCGTCAACGGCGTCGGCAAGACGACTTCGATCGCCAAGCTCGGGCGCCTGGCGCAGCGGCAGGGGCGCCAGGTGCTGCTCGTCGCCGGCGACACCTTCCGCGCCGCCGCCGTCGAGCAGCTGACGCTGTGGGCGCAGCGGCTGGGCGTCGAGCTGGTGCGGCAGCAGCAGGGCGCCGATCCGGCGGCGGTCGTCTTCGACGGCATTCAGGCGGCGCGGGCGCGCGGTATCGACGAAGTGATCGTCGACACGGCCGGCCGGCTGCAGAACAAGGAGCACCTGATGCGCGAGCTGTCCAAGATCGGCCGCGTCATCGAGCGCGAGGCGGCCGGCTGGCAGCGGCGCACGCTGCTGGTGCTCGACGCCACGACGGGGCAGAACGCGCTGTCGCAGGCGCGCGAGTTCCAGTCGGTCGTCAACGTCGACGGCGTGCTGCTTGCCAAGGTCGACGGCACCGCCAAGGGCGGCATGGCGGTGGCGATCGCGCGCGAGCTCAAGCTGCCGGTGCTCTACCTCGGCGTCGGCGAGACCGCCGACGACCTCGTCGACTTTCGCCCGCGCGAGTTCGCGCAGGCGCTGCTGGCGTAGGCGGCGTCGTGGGCGGCGCCGGAGAGAACGCGGCGAGCGCCGCCGAGATTGCGGCCCTCAAGCGGGCGATCGAGCTCGCTGCCCAGGGGCGGTACCACACGGCGCCCAACCCGATGGTGGGTGCCGTGCTGCTGCGCGACGGCGTCGAGCTCGGCGCCGGCTGGCACCGCAAGGTCGGCGGCCCGCACGCCGAGGTCGAGGCGCTGCGCGGCGTCGCCGACGCCCGCGGCGCCACGCTCTGCGTCACCCTCGAGCCCTGCGCCCACCACGGCCGCACGCCGCCCTGCGTCGACGCGGTGATCGCCGCCGGCGTGCGGCGGGTGGTGGCGTGTCACAGCGACCCCGACGCGCGCGTCTCCGGCCTGGGCTTCTCGCGGCTCGGCTTCGCCGGCCTCGACGTCACCTGGGGCCACCTCGTCGAGGAGGCGGTGGCGCTCAACTGGAAGTACATGACGGCGAAGCTGCTGCGGCGGCCCGGCGTGACCCTCAAGTGGGCGATGAGCCTCGACGGCAAGATCGCCACCCGCAGCGGCGACAGCCGGTGGATCTCGGGAGCGCGGTCGCGACAGTGGTCGCTGGAGCTGCGCGAGGTACACGACGCGATCCTCGTCGGCAGCGGCACGGTGCTGGCGGACGACCCGATGCTGACGCGGCGGCTGGGCAAGGCGGAGGGGCCGATCCTGCGCGTCGTTCTCGACCGGCGGCTGCGCCTGCCGCCCATGGCGAAGCTGTTCCAGCAGCCCGGGCCGGTGCTCGTCTACGGCGCTGCAGGCGTGGACGCCGGGCTGGCGGAGGCCCTGCGCGCGCGTGGCGCGGAGGTGGCGCTGCTCGAGGAGCCGACGCCGGCCTCGGTGCTCGCCGACCTCGCGGGGCGTGGCGTGCAGAGCGTGCTCGTCGAAGGTGGTGGCGAGGTTCTCGCGGCGTTCGTGGCGGCCGGTCTCTTCGACCGTCTCGAGGTCGCCTGCGCGCCGCTGCTGGTCGGAGGGCGCGAGGCGCCCGGTCCGCTCGGCGGCGGCGGCCCGGAGCGGCTCGCGGAGGCGCTCCGTCTCGATACGCTGGAGGTCCGGCGCCCCGGCCACGACGTGTGGCTCGGCGCCTTTCGCAACGGATGTTTACGGGACTTGTCCGCGAGCGTGGGCGGGTAGCCGCCGACCCGGCGCCGTCGAGCGACGGCGGCGTGCGGCTGCGGCTGCGCCACTCGGCAGAGCTGTCGGCGCTGCTGCCGCTCGGCGCGAGCCTGGCCGTCGCCGGCGTGTGCTTGACGGTGATCGAAGGCGCGCCCGGCGAGTCGCTCGTCGAGCTGTCGCCGGAGACGCTGCGGCGGACGACGCTGGGTGGGTTGCGCGAGGGGAGCGAGGTGAACCTGGAGCCGGCGCTACGCGTCGGCGATCCGCTCGGCGGCCACTGGGTGCAGGGGCACGTCGACGGCACCGTCGCGGTGCTCGCGGTGGAGACGATCGGCGAGCATCGGGAGATGACGTGCGAGCTGCCGCCCGAGCTGGCTGCGTTCGTGGTGGAGAAGGGGTCGATCGCTTTGGATGGGGTGAGCCTCACCGTCGCGTCGCTCGCCGCCGATCGCTTCGGTGTCGCGCTGATCCCGCATACGCTGGAGGTGACGACGCTCGGTAACGTGCGCGCGGGCGATCGCCTCAACGTCGAGGTCGACTTGCTCGGCAAGTACGTGCACCGCGCGCTGCAGGCGCTCGACCTCGGACGAAGAGCAAGATGAGCCGCGCGCTCGCGACCGCGCTGCTCCGCGAGCAAGCAGCAGATCCCTGGCGCTGCTGGATCCGCCACGCGCCGGTACGCTGGCCGGGTCCGGCGCGGCCGTGGCTCGATCTCGCGGCCGGGAAGCTCGGCGAGAGCGACGGCGAGCCCGACGTGCTCACGTCACTGCTCGCGCCGCGGCTCGACGACGTGCTCTACCTGCCGCCGGTCGAGGCGGAGCTCGCGGCGGCCCGCGATCGCCTCGCCGCGCAGCACGCCGCGCGCGGCACGCCGGTGCTGGTGCAGCTGCTGCCGGGAGATCCGCTGCCGAGCGTGCCCGCGGAAGCCGCTGCCGGCGTGGTCGTGGTGCGGGATCTCCTCCGTCCGTTGCGCTCGCGGAGGAGCGAACGATTCCGCGAGCGGGGCTCGGCAGCGCCGCCGCAGCGGTGTGGCCGCTATTGCCCGGTGGCGACCCCGCTGCGTCGGACGCACTGGCGGCAGCGGTCGGCGCCGCCGGCGTCGCGGCGCTGCAAGGGATGCCGCTCGAGCTCAGCGGGCGCGACCGGCGCACTCTCGGCGAGTCGCTTAGCGAGGAGCGCTACCTGCGCCTCTTCCACGGCGAAGCTCCTTCCGCGCTCGCGCTCGCCAAGGCCGCGGTGCGCCACGGCTTGCTGCCACTGCTGCCGCGGCCGCTGCCCCGGCCGCCGCTGCACGGCGCCGGCAAGCTTCGCGTCGCCGCCGCGCTCGCTGCCTGCGCGGAGATCGTTCACCTTCTTGGCGACGCCGAGAGCCGTGCGCAGGCCCTGTTGCGCGCCGCCCGATTCGCCGAGCGCGAAGCGCACGACCTCGCGGCGCTCGCGCGCGAGGGCAACCTCGGCGTGCTGCCATGGCTGGAGGGGGAGGCGCTGGACGTTGCCGGCGACGCCGCGCGCGGTGTCGAGCCGGCCTTTGGCGCGAGCTCCTGTCGCGCCTGGCGGCGTAGCGTCTCAGCGCCCGCTGACCAGCTCGCAGAACTTCGCGAGGTCGATGTTGCCGCCGCTGATCACGGCGACGATGGGTTCCTCGCCGGCTCGGCCGGTGAGCGCCGCGGCCACCGGCAGCGCGCCGGCGCCTTCGCAGATGACGCGCACGGTCTCGGCGACGATGCGCATCGCCGCCGCCACTTCGTCGAGGGTGACGACGATCGAGCCGTCGACGAGCGGCTGCAGGCGCTGCCACATGCGCGGGAAGATGCTCTTGCCGCCGGCGCCATCGACGAAGGTCGCCTGCCAGCGCTCGAACACCTGCGGCGAGCCGCGTTCGAGCGACAGCGCAAGTGGCGCCGCGGTCTCCGGCTCGGCGCCGAGCACGCGCACGTCGGGGCGCAGCGCGCGCGCTGCCGAGCCGATGCCGGAGAGCAAGCCGCCGCCGCCCACCGCCGCGACAATCGTGCGCACGCTCGGCAGTTGCTCGAACACCTCCATCGCCAGCGTCCCGTTGCCGGCGATGAAGCGGCGGTCGTCGAACGGGTGCACGAAGGTGCCCTCGACGCCGGGGAAGGTGCGCCGTTCCATCGCCTCCCAGCAGGCGTCGAACGGCGCCTTGACCAGCGTTGCACCGAGGTCGCGCATGCGGCGCACCTTGGTCTCCGGCGCGGTGTCGATGGTGACCACCGTGCACGGCACGCCGGCGGCCCGCGCGGCGTAAGCGACGCCTTGGCCGGCGTTGCCGGCGCTGATCGTCCAGACGCCGCGCTCGCGCCGCTCCGGCGGCAGCGAGAGGACGGCGTTGGCGGCGCCGCGGAGCTTGAAGGCGTTGATCGGCTGCAGGTTCTCGAGCTTGAGGTAGATCTCGCGCCCGGCGCCGCGCAGCGGGAGGAGCGGCGTCTCGACGACGACGCCGCGCAGCCGCTCCCGGGCCGCCTGGAGCTCGGCGAGGGTGACCGGGGCGGCGGGGTCGTCGTCGAGCTCGGCCGGTTGCACGGCGCCAAGCCTCTCCGGACGGCTAGGCCGGCGTCAAACCCGGCCGCTAGCGCGGCCCGCCGGCCTCCGGCCCAGCCGCCGACAACTCTAGCGATTGGCGAGGTTTCACTGGCATCAGACGGGATACTTGTTTGTGGAAATAAGCTAAGAGTGAGTTGATTTAACCTAAAACTCTTGACCGCTAGCGTAGCGAGTGCCATCATCGGCGCGAGCCGACGATCACCATTCCTTAACCAGAGGAGACCGCTAAGATGCCCGAGATCGACCCCACCAGCGAGGAGGCGCTCGCCGCGATGACCACCGAGAAGCTCGAACGAATGGCCCAGCCCGCCCCGGCGCCCCCGCGCGCGCCCGGCCTGCGCGACTTCCTGGAGATCCCCTACGACCAGCTGGAGGAGATGAACCTCCAGTCCAGCGGCATCACGTTCGTGTCCGCCGAGGACCTGAGGGTCCTCTGCCAGGCGATCCAAGACAGCGGTCACGGCGTCGATGTTCTTCTGCTCGGCCTGCGCGCTTGCCGCACCGCCGCCGGGGATGAGCTCGGCATCGGTGAATTGCTTGCTCGGCCAGAAGATCCGGACAGCAGCAAAGGTGCGGCCGCTCAGACCGTCGGCGAACTGCGTGAGAGGTCCCGGCAGCGCTGGCTGGTTCGCAGTTCGAGCAGCTTGTCGATATTGCCCAGCAGTTCGTCATACAGCTCGCGAGGCGTCGGCCTTGTCGTTGTTCCATCCGTGCGCCAGGACGAGGAGATCGCTGACGGGCGCGAGACCCGGCGACGAGCGCGTCGACCTGCGCCGGCATCGAACACCGCGCCATCCTTGGTGAATTCGACGTCGAAGTTCGGTATGGCCATGCTGAGCGTCCTCCGTTCAGACCGATTGAATCGCCCGAATGAGATCGATCAGGCCGTGCCCCTCGAAATAGCGTTCGCGCCCGAGCGGGCTCGCCGTCGAGAGAAAGATCCGCTTCACCTCGAGCGGCTTGCCGATGAACTCCCGCCGGATCGACAGGAAGGCCGCGATGGCGCCCGAGACGTGCGGCGCGGCCATGCTCGTGCCGCTGTCTTCCATGTAGTACGCTGCGGCGCCGTCTCGGCCGGCAGGTCCGCGCGCCTGCCTCGGCTTTCTTCAGGCGCCTTGCCCGCGCCGCAGGACGTGATGCGCTCACCCGGCGCCACGAGATCCGGCTTGAGCCGGCCGTCGCCCGTGGGGCCCTTCGAGGAGAAATACGACACACCATACGTGTAGCGGTGAGTCGCGATGGGTGGCGCCGACGGTGATCGCCGAGCTCGGCATTGCCCGGATCGTTGATCGTGTTCGAGAGGCCGACTTTGGTCGGGCGGACCGGCGCGGCGACGGTGCCGAAACCGGTGTTGCCGGCGGCCGCGACGACGACGACGCCGGACTGCACCAGCCGGTTGACCTCCGCGCAGATCGGACTCTGCCCGCAGGCAAACATCTCGGCGTCGAACTCGTAGCCGACGCTCAGGTTCACGCCATGAACGCGCAGCAGCTTCGGGTTGTCGTTCAGCGTTCTCGCGAACGTAGTCCAGCGCGCGAATGACGTCACTCGAGCGACCCTCGCCGTTCCCGTCGAGCACGCGGAGGCTGATCAACCGGCAGTTCGGCGCCATGCCCGCGCACCTGCTCCGGCGGAAGCGTTCCAGTGAACTGAAATTGCCCACGCTCCAACTCGCCCTTGCGCGTTCATGCGTTCGGTGCGCTCCAGCAGGCGCACCTCGATGCCTGTCTTGCGCTGCGCCGGCAATGATCCCGGCGACATGCGTTCCATGGCCGAAATCGTCGGTCAGCGCCAGCTTGCGATGCTCCTCCAAAAGCGCCTTCCGCTGATCCGGAAACGTCTGATGCTCGTGTTTCGGAGCGTCCGCGTCCGGGACGCTGCAGCGAATCCGGATCCTCTGGCGCAGGTGCCACAAATGGAATACCCAAGCCCCGCAATGGTGCCTTCGCTGGCGACAAAGCAGCGATGCAGGTCGTGCACTTCCGGTGACGAGGAGCGTATGGCCGTCCTTCGACGTCGAAGTGGGAATGGTCGCCATCGATACCCGAATCGATCACCGCCCACACGATCCCCGCACCGCCCGCGCCGAACGATCTGACCGCAGCATCCGATTTGATCGTCGCCACTGAGCGGTAGATCTGGCTGTAGACAGGAAAGTCCGGCCACAGCTTGTAGATGGCGCGGTAACGCATGGATCAGGCGGCGGTCCGCGACGCCGTGCGCCGGCCACGGCGACGGCCTCCGTCGCGCCTTTCGCCCGGGCCTCCTCCGCTCTCGCTGCTGCCGCCTTCTCGTCCTCCTTCACCACCTCCGCCACGCGCTCGTCTGCCTCCTCTCCGTCTACACGGAGCAGTCGTTGCCACTCTTCGACGGTCAGGAGAACTCGCGCGTACGTCTTCGAGATGTACTCGGCTGGCGGCGGCGGAGCGGCATCGCCGTTCAGGTCCCTGAGCCGCATGTCGAGCGCGGCGACGGCTCCTGGCAGACCTTCGATGTGCTGCAGATTCAACTCGATGACGTACGGCCCGCGATCGCCGTCATGCCGGCCGAGCTTCCACTCGCGCCGCTTCTTGGGGTCGTACAGTTCGGGCGGCGCAAACCGCCGCGCAAAGTTGTCGGCGACTTCGCGCCGCGGCAGTTCATCTGTCATGCGAATGTTCTACAGAGAAAGGTTGGCACGTCGGACCGGAACCGGGATGGTCGAATACTCCCTGGGCATGGCCGCGATGCTGTCCGAAATGCATCGACGGCTCAATGAGAATTTTTACCAGGTCGCCGGAGAACGACGGTGTGACTGCGGTGCGCTGCCTCAGCTGGCGTGGTGGGCGTCACTCACCCGCAACAGCTTCGGCCAGTCGGCGCGGCTGACTATGTACCTGGGGGCCGCCGCCGATTCGCGAGACGCGGTCGAATCGGACCGGCCTACCCGCTGCCGGGCCGTCGTCAAAGGGGTTGAAGCTGAGGGCGCTCGCCGTCGACAGCAGCGCCGGCGTGTCGGTGACGACGGTGAATTCCTTGTAATACCAGGACGACCAACTGGTGCCGGTGTGGAAGGGCGAGACGCCCGCCTCGGTGAAGTAGCCGAACGGCGGGATCCGCTTCACCGGCCCACGGTGAGCGTTCTCGTAGCGGATCAGTTTCTTCGACCGCTTCAGCGTTTCGACGGTCACCGGATGGTGGAAGTCGATGCCGCGGAGATAGCCGATCCACTGCATCGGATCGGCATTGATCACGGTCTCGAAGAACTGCACGGTCCGCATCAGCCCTTCGTTGACCACGGACGCGTCAGGCACCCCCAGCTGCCGTCTGAGCGCGGCGAGATCGGTCATCGTATGGCTCGCGTCGCTCAACTGACCGGGTCGACCGGATCCCGCCGGGACAACACCCAGTGCGAGATCGCGCCCGCCTTGGACAGCAGGTGGTCGCGCGCGCCGTCCAGCCGCCGCAGCAGGCTTGGCAGATCGACGCGGGTGAGCTGGCCGCTCTGCTTCACGATCCGCCCGGCGACCATCACGGTGTCGACGTTCGACGTGTCGGCGGCGATGACGACGGTCGCCACGGGATCGACCACCGGCGCCACGTTCACCTGGTCCGTCCGAATGAGGACGATGTCCGCCTGCTTGCCCGGGCGTGATCGTGCCGACCTTGTGATCGAGCGCGCAGGCACGCGCGCCATCGATCGTCGCGAACTCGAGCACGTCGCGATGCGTGAGCGTCGGCGCGAACGGCATGTCCGGCGAATCGGTGAAGGCGAGGATCCGCTCCTGCACGAGCGCCGTCCGCATCTGCGTGAACATGTCGCCGGGCACGCTCGACACGACGTCGATGCTGAGCGACGGACGCACGCCGCGCGCGACCAGCCGGCCGGTCGGCGGCACGCCGTGCCCCATCAACATCTCGACGTACGGCGCCACCGACGCCGAGCCGCCGGTGCTCGGCGATCAGGTCGAGCTCCTGGTCGGTCGAGTCGGTGCAGTGGATATAGGTCGTGTCCGGGCCCATCAGGCCGAGCTGATGCAGCGACAGCACGTGATTCACGTGCACGCCGGTCAGCCGCATCCCGACATGCACGCTGATCCGGATGCCGAGATCGCGCGCCAGCTCCCAGTCGTGCGTCGCCACCTCGGGCGTCGTGTTGCCCGGCGCGCGCGCGGCGAGCGCGAGCGTCAGCAGCTGATCGTCGGACGCGAAGTACTGCTTGCGGATGCGGCGGATGTCCTCGGGATGGTCGAGCGAGCTGTAGGCCCACCAGTCGCCGCCCACCGGAACGCCGTGCGCATAGACCGCGCGGATGCCCGCCTCGGTCAGTCCGGCGATCGCCGCGTCGGCGTGTTCCGGTGTGTTGTTGACGTGCGACCAGTCGAGCAGCGTCGTGATGCCGGCGTTCAGCGCCTCCAGCGCGCCCATCAGGTTCGCGATGTAGACGTCCTCGGCGCGATACTGCACGCCGATGTTGTCCAGCATGCCCCGCGAAATACTGATCGAGCGTGCAACTCGGCAGCACGCCGCGCACGGGCGTCTGCCACGTATGCCGATGCGTATCGACGAAGCCGGGCATGACGATGCGGTTGCGAGCGTCGAGGACGTTGGCGTGCGGGGGGACCGCGCAGGTCGCGGCCGACCGCGGTGATCGTGTCCCCTTCGATCAGCACGTCGGTGTCCGCCAGATCGCCGAGCGCCGGATCGAGCGTGAGGATGTAGCCGCGCTTGATGAGGATGCTGCGTCCGGTCGGGAATGCGTCCACCAATCATGGTGGTGGGCTTATAGCACGATCTGTAGGCGCGGCGTTCGCGCAGCGAGCCGGCCGCAGCAGCCGCCGACAGGAACGGCGGGTTCGCGTCGCGAAACCCGCCCTACAGCGGATCAGGAAAAGATCGTGCGGCCGGCGGCGGTGCGGCATTCGTGCAGCAACGGCATCGCCGAGAACTCGAAGTCGTCGGCCGTCGGCACGTCGTCGACTGGTTGCGGCGGATACAGGAAGCGGCCGATCCGGTGTGCGAGGTTGTCGACCTCGTCCCAGAGGAACAGATGGCCGGCACCCGGCACGATCTCCGTCCGCGCCCGCGGCAGACGGCTCGCGAGCAGCCTGGCGTTCTCCACCGGGATCAACGGGTCGTCGTCGCCACAGATGACGAGCGTCTCGTGCGGGAATGTGCGGCAGCAGCGCCCAGCTGATCCAGCCGGTCGCTCCGAGCAATTGCATCGCGTAGCCGTACGGCGTCGGCGGGTTCTGCCTGCGGGTTTCCATCATCGCCGTCGAATCGCGGGTTCCGCCGGTAGCGCCCCCGAACGTGGCGGCGGCCGTCCGGTCGAAGTAGGTCGGCGAGTAGTAGCGGAGCGGGGTCAGCAGGCCGGCCAGCGCGTTGAGGGACCCCGGAACGCCGTGCAGGCCGCAGGTGGTTGCCGCGAGCACGAGCCGGCGCACGCGCTAGCGGGTGGTCGAAGGCGAACTGCTGGGCGACGGCGCCGCCATACGAAAAGCCCGACGACATCGGCGCGCGCAACCTCGCACGCGTCGAGCACCGCGGCCGCGAGACCGGACAAGGCAGCGACGGGAATCGGAAAGGGAGGCGTCGTCGAGCGGCCGGTCCCTGGCGCATCGAAGCGGATGATGCGGTTCTGCGGGAAGTGCTTCACGAAAGGCGCCCACATTTCGGTGGTCGCGCCCGAGACCCGCCATGAGGAGAAGCGGCTCGCCGTCTCCCGTCGCCGACACATGCACGCGCTGGCCGTGCCAGCTGATGAACTTGTGCGTCAATCGGTGATCCTGGCTTCCGCCCTGTTCCCTGGTCTGCCGCAAACGCCTTCGGCGTTGCTTGGGGGTCTCCCGCCACGGCTTTTGCCGTTGCGTCGTGTGCCCAGGAAAGTGACTGTCCGCTGCCACAGGGCCGCTGCTGCGCGCCCGGCAACGATCCCAACGTGCCCACCTGGCAGCCGCACGACTTCGGCGTGCGGCACGACATGGCGGATGGCGTCGACTCCGGCCGGCGGGGCGATCAGATCCTTCTCCGCCGACACCGCGAGTAACGGCATGGTAACAGCACGCAAGTCGAGTGCCCGATCTCCAAGTTTCGCAGTGCCGCGCATCAATCCGTTGCGCCCCGGTCCAAACTGTTGATACAGCTCGGCTAGCAGCCGTCCCGGCGCCGGAACGACATCGTCCACCCAGCTCGCCATCGTCCGGACGTCGCGCAGCCGCTCCGGCGAGTCGTCAAGCCGATCCCAAAGGTCGCTGATTCTGCCGACCATGCTGTTGGACCCTGGCGCCAGCATCTCGAACCAGCTCTTCACCTCGCGCCGCGGGCACGAGTCGCGGATTGTCGTACGACTCGCCCGCCAGCCCCATTCGATGCGCCACCCAGGGAATGCCGCCCTGCACGTCGCCGTCGACGGTGGTCGTGAGCAGGACGAGCCGTGCGACCGTTGCCGGGATAGAGCGCCGCGTAGAGCAGCGACAGCGTTCCGCCCGAGGCAGTAGCCGACGATGTTGATGCGCGGTGCGCCGGTCAGCGCCGACACCTGCCGGACGCAGCGGCGGACCAGCCCATCGACGTAGTACGCGAGGTCGCAGAAGCGATCCTCGCTCGTCGGCTCGCCGAAGTCGGCAATGTAGACATCGAAGCCTGCCGCGGCGACATAGCCGGCGAAGGAGCGGCCCGGCAGCAGGTCGATGATGAAGTACCGGCTGACCGGTGCCGGGACGAACAGAACGGGCGGGCCGGTTCGACGGCTGGCCCGTGTTCGTCGACCAGCCGCAGCAGGCGTAGCTTGTTCTCGCGATAGACGACGTGGCAGGACTGGCGCCCGTGCCGTAGTGCCCGCCGGACGTGAGGATCGTGTGGAGACGATCGAGCTTTGCGCGCGCGCGCCGCGAAACACAAGGACATAGAGCCGACATTGGCGAAATGATTATTTATCGGATAGTACCTAACCGGTATGCCGATGCTGTGGGGCCTTTTGTCTTTCTTGACCACCTCGCTCCGGTAAAACATTCGGCGGATAGGCCAAAGATGAAAGAAGGGACAGGTGCGCATCCACACCGTGGTATTGCAACACTGACTTACGTACTAAGTGGTGAAGGCGAACACTTTGATAGCCGTGGCCATCACGCAAAAGTTTTTTCGGGTGGCGTACAATGGATGAAAGCAGGCAATGGCATCCTTCATGATGAAACGATGAATCCGGATTCTCAGACCAACAATCCTTATATGCACGGTTTTCAGTTTTGGATCAATCTGCCTTCTAATGTAAAAAAAACAAATCCTGAATATCTTTCGCTCAATGCAAATGAGGTTCCTAAAATGGAGTTAGGTGAAGACAGGGGGTGGCTGAAAGTGATTGTTGGGCAGTTTGAAGAACTTGTTTCAAAAATTCCAAATTACACCAGACAATATTTGTATCACATTCATCTGAACGAAGGAAAGCAATTCTCCATAACAACAGAAAAAGGTTTGGAATATGCTGCGTTTGTTGCTAAGAGTGATGTAATGATCAACGATACAAAATTTAACGAAGGCGACTTTATTGAGTTTGACAGAGAGGAAGGAGTAATTGAAATTCTTAATTCGTCAAAGATGGCTTCGGATTTTCTGGTATTTGGAGGAGAAAAATATATTGAGCCGATTGTAGCTCAAGGCCCCTTTGTGATGAATACAATGGAAGAGATTTCAGAGGCATACAATGATTTCCATTCTGGGGAAGTACGGAAAAATTACTTACACTAAGTAAGCTGTCGAATGTTGAAGACCGGTTCAATCTAAGATTGCTGGAAACTATCCGCAATCAAATTGGTAATTACTGCAGGCTACACCTTTTAACAGCCAGTACGGAGGCAGGCTTAGTGCTGGATGAAGACATAACATACTTTAAAACAACTATTATTCCTGCGATGGAAGAGGCGGGAATCCGTTACCATGCTATTGTCTTGCCACAAAATTTTTATGCACGTTGGATCAGGAACCAAACAGCTTTACCAAATCGAAAACTGAAAGTAGAATATTTCGAGAGCGTTTTAAGCGCTTTTAAATGGTTGAAAAAAAGATGAGAATAATTCCATGGTAATGGAATGGACGAGTGATATCAGCGCCTTTAGCAAGACGCACAAAACAAAATTAAATCCGTCATTCCGCGCATTCGTAACTGTTATGAAAATCGAGATGTTCCTGAGCGGAATCCCATGGCCATGCACATCAACTATGAAAAGCGTTTTCATAGCCAACTCGCTATCAACGGGATTCCGCTCAAGTTAGCTTTGTTCTTCGTAGTCATCGTGCAAGCGCGGAATGACGGCTCGATTGGAGTGTTCAGTGCGCGCAGTTCGACTCAGCGGATGACGAAATCAGCGCCGCGTCTGCCATCGGCCGTCGAAAAAATAATTTTGCTTTCTCCCGTCTCTTTTCATTGACATTTATCAATGTCTTTATTTACCAAACATCATCGCTTTTGTTTTGTGATCGACTGCATTTTTGCTCCATGTTCGGATGTAAAATTCTGGACGACCAGTCTATCATGTTTTTAAAATTATCAAAAATGGGAAAAAGAATATAGGAGCAAATACTATTTGGAACAACAACCTCTTGAGACAGCACCATTGAAGAAGTGAGTGTATAAAATGGATTGGTTAGCGGACAAATTTTAATGTAAGACCAATCTGAAGGAGACCTCCAAAAATCCAATACGAAGAAGCAACCATAGCCGCCGCCGAGGAGAGTGATTTGGCATTCTTTCGTTACTCCGATGAGCAAGGGGAAATCTTCGATGGGCGGCATGTATAGTGGCAATAAAGTATAAACATAAAAATTAAAAGAAATGAAATTATTTGAAAGCGTAACCCTAGGGGGCCGACCTGAAAAACCGAATGGTCATGGCCGCCATGACAAGAAGTAGAGCTAATACCAAAGGTGTCATTGGTGATATGACCGTTGAATATTATATCCAACGAACAAGTGCTGGTCTAATCTTGACCGAAGGCATCAACATTTCAACAGATGCTATTGGAAGTCCTTGGACTCCCGGAATATTTACCCAAGAGCAAATGGATGCTTGGAGAAAAGTAACGAAGTCAGTCCATAATCATGGAGGTTTAATTTATGCTCAACTGTGGCACACCGGACGTATCGGTCATTCAGTAGATAGGGAAGGCGTATTACCCGCTGCTCCATCAGCCGTGGCTATTAAGGGAATGCAACATTATACATCTCAAGGACTGAAAGAATTTGAAACCCCGCGTGACCTAACGATCGAAGAAATCAAGCAAACCATTCGGGACTACAAGCAAGCAGCTCTTCATGCAATGGAAGCAGGATTTGATGGGGTTGAATTACACGCTGCAAATGGATACTTACCCAACCAGTTTTTAGCAGACAACACTAATCAAAGAACGGATGAATACGGCGGAAGCATTGAAAACAAAAGCCGATTCATTCTGGAAGTGATGAAAGAATTAATTGCCGCCATTGGAGGTGACCGCGTAGGTATAAAGATCTCTCCTTTGCATGCGTACGGGGGAGTTGCTTTTCAGGACCCGATCGCAACGTACACCTACTTGATTAATGAGTTGAATAAAATGGATTTGGCTTTTGTTGAAATAATGAAAAGAAGCCCTATGCTTCCCTTACTGCCTGGCTATCCAACAGCGGATGAAATTGAATTATTTGGTGGGCTATCATCCCATCTAGTGATTGCCAATTCCGGCTACACCCAAGAAACTGCCGAAGTTGAATTGAAAAAAGGAATTGCCAAGCTTATTTCCTATGGTTCCTTGTTTTTAGCTAATCCGGATTTACCCAAACGATTTGAATTGAATGCCGGACTAAACCCGCCCGACCTAGCCACCATGTTTGGAGGTGGAGAAAAAGGCTATACGGATTATCCGTTTTTAACCTTCCCAAATTAAGTAAATAAAAAATGAAAGCAATACAATACAATGCCTTTGGCAATTCTGAGGTGATAGAGGTAGTAGAGATTCCTATGCCTGAAATTAAAAATGAAAACGAAGTTTTAATTAAAGTCATGGCAGCCAGCGTAAATCCTTTGGATATGAAAATACGCAGTGGCTACATGCAACAAATTCGCCCTGTCAGTTTGCCTTTTGTACCAGGTGCAGATGTAGCAGGGATAGTTGTCGCCACCGGGGAAAGGGTAACCCGATTTAAAGCAGGTGATCAAGTGATCGCTGCTGTCTATGACAAACGGATATGCTGAGTACGCGTTGGCAAATGAGAGCCATGTTTCCATAAAACCCACAAATACATCATTTGAAGAAGCAACCTCATTGGTTGTCAATATAGGAACTGCCCAATCCGTATTGTTCAATGAGGGAAAATTAGAGAAAGGTCAGAAAGTTTTAATTCAGGGAGGGGCCGGGGCAACAGGAGCCACCATGGTACAAATGGCAAAAAATTGCGGAGCCTATGTAATTGCTACTGCATCTGGAGCTAGGCATAGCGTTGGTAAAAAGCCTTGGTGCAGATGAGGTAATAGATTATAAATCACAAGACATTGCTGTGTTAGTTAAGGATGTTGATCTGGTGGCGGATTGCGCTGGTGGCGAATCTCAAAATAAACTCTTTGAAGTGCTAAGGACTGGAGGCAAATTATTAAGTATAGTAAGCTTGCCTTCCACTGAATTAGCGGAAAAGTACAAAGTTGATGCACGATTTATTCGTTCTGATACATCAGCGAATAATTTGACTGCAGGGTTGGCTTTGGTAAGTGAAGGGAAACTCCATCCCTTCGTTGCAAAAACTTTCAGACTAGAGGAAGCTGCACAAGCCCAGGATTTTTTGTCGGCTGGTGGAGTCAATGGTAAAGTTGTTCTTGTAGTAAGTCAGCAACAGAATAGTTCAGCGAACTGATGGGGGAGGCAAACGTACTTCTGAAGCATAGAGGGTCGGAACATTACATAGCCTCATTACTAAATAAATAAGGTTGGATATTGGCATTAATTTGAAAATATAAAAATGTATAAAATACATAGTAAGAAATATTGTTGCCGGCGCCGCCGGATCCCAGGGAAACAAATCGTGGAGGAATTGAACAAGGCGTAAATCTCAAACTTAACTTTAATTAAAAGTTAACTCAGGTTCTATTTTCGATATTTCTCACTGTCCTGTCTTCATTTTGTCGATGGCTTTTCTTCCCTCCGGTGTAATACCCATGATCTCCGTTGCAACACCCATTGTTTTGTAGGTGTCGAAGAATTTCATTCGCGCAATTGGATGGTCTACTTCGCCGATCAGTGAATAGCCTTGTTGAATTAGATCGTTAACAACTTGTTCGAATCCACTCACTGGTAATTGGAAGGCGAGATGCTGTACTCCGCCAGCGGGATTTTTAGCCAGGTAGTCATGGAACACACTTTGACCGGAAAGCGGCTGAATGAGTTCGATGAAAGAACCACCGTTGTAAGTTTGAGTCGTTAACCCGTCACTGGGCACAACCTTACCATAATATTTTATGTTTAAATCCTCCGCACTATAACGGTGGGGCTCTGGGAAGCTCACACCTAAAGATTTCTCCAGGAATTTTACCGTGGCGTTAATATCCGGTACCACCCATCCGATCTGTGCGAATTCAAGTTTAGCGAGAGTGTCGTTGATTTTGCTCATAGTGTCTCTTTTGTTAAGTGTTGAACAAAATTAAAGCGTCAGCCTTTCACCGCCAAGGGTCATTTGCGTCTATAGAGCAGGCAGTTTGCGCCTATTTTGGTAAATCAAGTGCTAACATTGAGTTATTTTTCTTTTCAAGGTTGCTTTTGTATTTCATAATGCAGCTGAAGAGTGCTGTCGTTTAATTTCGTAACCTCTAAGAGTTTTAGTTTAAAGTCAAGTTCAACTTTTTTAAGAAGAGGTAAGCCAGTTCCGAAGAGAACGGGTTCCAATACGAAATAGATATCATTCACTAAACCGGCATTCACAAACTCACTTATTGTCATTGTTCCCCCAATAATAACTGCTTCGGTGTGTCCCTTTTCTGCAAGCATTTGAGCTATTTCAGGAGCACTCTTTTGAACGAAAACTACGGTTGGATTGTCCGACTTTGCTTGTTTGTCCGTTGTTAGCACGACCGTTGTTCCTTCTCTTGTCAGGGGGAGATAATTTGGTGAAAGTTTGTTGTAGGTCGTCTTGCCCATGATAACTGCTTTATATTTTTGGCAAATGGATACAAAACTCTCATCGAATTCTGGAGACAACCAATCTGGTTCGTTTCTTGAATTAGAAATAAAACCATTTAAGGATACGGCTATGTAGATACTAATTTTCATATTTTGAATTCTGTTTTTTGATTTTCCAAAACTAATTCTCTCTGTTTTTAACCTTGTCATTGCTGCGTTCATTTTGTGACGGGAGCAGCGGAATTTTGTGTCGCCTCAATCATTGTTAATAAACTGATTACCTCCAGTTACAATACCACAATGAGTGACTTTACGAATATGTCATTCTCGCTAACCGCTCTTACAAAGGAAAAAGACTCGTCTGTTTCCACCTCGCTGTTTATTGGAAAAGCTTTGATTTTCATAATGATTTAATATCCTGTGCGACTAAGGTTAGATCGTTGTTAAGCTGATGACCACCGATGGCTATTTCACGAAAGACTGCCCAAGGAAGATTTTGTTTATAGAATGTAAAGTGACTAAATGGAACTACTTCATCATCCTTGCATTGATAGAAAAAAATTGGGACGTCTTTCGGCAGTTTATCAGAAAAATCTTCTTGCAGCTTAAGGGACTGCACCCAGTCTTCGTTACCACTCCAAAACGGTGGTGCGATAAGAAAAATTCCTGTGATATTTTTTTTTATCTTATTTTCAGAAAGATATTTCAACAACATTGAAGCACCAAGAGAGTGGCCTAGCCAAAATAACTTCACCTTTGATCGAAGAAATCTCTTTGCCTATTTGCTTTAGCCATTGTCGCTCCGAAATCCGGTTCTGCTTCATCGGGAAGCATTTTCGGGTAATGTACTTTATAAGCTGTTCCCAATGCTTTTCGTAAAGAAGCGACTAACTCTGCATCTTCTTCATAACCTCCGTTGCCACCACCCTGGATAAATAGTACATGCTTGCTCATTGTTGAAACTTTATTTTATTGTTTACGCCGTCGCTTTATTAAAGTCAATCACCTGCTTAGTATGTCTTATAATGTGGTTTTCATATAAAATCACGCATTCGTATTTTGTCAGATTCCCCCATCCAGGCAGCTCCCAATCAACACAAGTTTCAGTTAAATCCTCCTTGTCAATCATTTGGAAAATTTTCTCCTGCGATTCACGTAAGGAGACGATCAGGTCCTCTTTTGTATATTGTTTTGCGTCAGGTTCTATATCAGGTGCAGTGGAGAACTTCTTGCCAAAATCCAGAAACAGCGCCTTGATCGCATCGGCATTTTTATCGTATGGGCGTTCCGTCTTTTTAGTAGAACCTAAATTCGTGTCTGTCCCTTTTAGGATATGGTTGCCAATCTGACCTACCGACCAACCACCATCAGCCCTTTTCTTATTTATGTCAGCGTGTCGCTGAATGGCATCAATGAAATTGTTAAAGACAGTTTCAATCCTGAGTTTCAAGTGGTTTTTGTTCATTTGAGGATAATTCGGTAGTGATTAGTCTAATTTTTTGACAACGTAATTTGCTTTGGGTGCTTAAGTCTGTAGATACTAACTGAATGAATTACTACAGCGACAAAACTTCCTGTAACAATTGGTGCGGCACCAAGTGAGCAAACCATATATTATGTAAATGGTGTTTGCCACTAACGATAAAACCCTGAGATACAAAATATCTTTCATCGCCATTGCGGTCAGATTCAGGGTAAGGGCTAAAAAACCTAAAGCATTTGTCATCGGATAATATTTAAAGGTTCATCATAACGTTTAATGTATTAGCTGATTTTGTTGTCTGCGTATTCTAGCAACATGACATAACAAGGGTTGAGGTGAGTTTCGGTAAGATGAAATTGATCTCTCATGATAATCCGAAAGCCGAATTTTTTGTAAAAGTCGATTGCCGTTGTATTCTCTACCCATACCACCAACCACATTCCGTTTTGCCCGCGTGATTTGGAGTATTCGATATTGTAACTCAAAAGTTTAGCGCCTAGCCTAAGGCCGTGAAAAGAATCCAGCAAATAGATTTGATCCATTTTTGAAACATTCTCTAGCGTAATTGCCGGATGTTTCATCGTAAGCTCTATTTTGGAAAATCCGGCTACTGTATCTTCATGCTTGATGATATGATAAATATTTACAGGGTTAGTCAGTTCCTTTTCAATAGCATCGAGGCTGTATATTCTTTTCATGTAGGTAGCTATTTCATGTGCTGGTGCGCTGTCCTTGTGTGCTTTATAAAAAGTTTCAGCACCCAGTTCGCTAAGTACTCCTGCATGTTGTAGTGACGCTTTGATAATCATTTGTAGCCCGTATTATATAATCTCCAAATCATACTCTTCGGAGAACATTCTGTAGTTTCTTATTCGTTTGCTATGAAATTTATTGTGCGACGATTTCCGCTAAATCCTTTCGATGCCTAAAGCAAGCTAAATTGTATGATAACAGAAAATACTTATTTTGCATTAATTGATAACAATAATGCATCAATAAAAAATGACAACCCAGCAACTAAAGAACTTCCTTGCTGTAAGTGAAGTATTAAATTTTCATAAGGCAAGCAGTAGTATGTATATCGCACAGCCAGCTTTGAGTCGACAGATAAAAAACCTGGAAGATGAAGTTGGTGCTGAATTATTTGACCGAACAAAAAAACAGATCAAGCTTACTGCTGCTGGTGTGTTCTTTAAAAATGAAGTCACGCGAATCCTTAAACATTTAGGTCAGGCACAAAAAAAGGCTGGCCAGATACACCGGGGTGAAGCCGGAGAAATAACGATTGGACATGTGAGTTCGGCTATGCACTCCGTGTTGCCTTATTTTTTAAAGACAATCACAACATCATACCCTGGCTTGAAAATTGGACTTTTAGAAAACTCTTGCAACATAATATTTACTAAGATACTGGATCGTGAACTCCATTTTGGAATAATACCAAACGAAGTTGGACCCGATGGCATTGAATCTGCGATGCTGTACAAAGAGAATTTTGTAGTTGTAATGCCCAAGAATTTGAAAGTAAACCTCAAAAAAAATGTCGGCTTGAAGCTTTTGGCTAATGCCGATTGGATTTTGCCAGCCCGGGAAGATGGACAGGTGTACAGCGACCTATTATACAGGCTTTTTCAAAAAAATGGTTTTACTCCCAAGGTAGTATTTCAGTCGCCAAATGCAGCAACGAATTTAAGAATGGTGAGTGAAGGTCTTGGGGTAACCATCATTGCAAAGTCAGCTGTAACGGGAGTGAATCTGAATATAAAATATTTCGAGCTTACTGATATACCTGCAAAAGTTGAAATGCGATTTGTTTGGTTGAAGGAGAGAGAAGAAGAATTGAAAGAATACATTGAACTTTTCCTGAAAATATTCAGAGAAATAAGAAGTACCTGAGCCGTCAAGTAGTGCGCAACTTTTCCAACGATCTGCAACCCTGTGAATGAACCATATGACGACTTGTTCGGGATAGTTGAATTTATTTCCGATATCAGCTATTACAAAATGGCGAGCTATTAGTGGATGAATTTACGATTGCCCTTCCCGTTACTTTCCGATTCAAAATGTGCCCTTCGTTGATTAGTCAGTGTGTTTACTGATTCGAGTAACAAAATAGTAACAAGAATTGCCTAAAAATCGCCTCAATATCTCTAAACATCCCTAAAGAAATTTTGAGGTTTCGTTATTGGCAACAATGCTAGAGGAGTATCCGAGAACCACAAGCAACCTTTATTGGATCGCTCAACTTCACTTAACTTAACTTATTTGATCTTCACTGATGGCGATAATTCGGGTACAAGAAATTTTGTTTTCAGATTGTTGGAGTACCCTCTTGCCAGCAGTCTCTTTTTATTCATATTCCATAACTCAAACTGCACATTAATTATCTGTTGACCTAACTTGATTATTTCTGTCTTACCAGTAACCACTTCGTCCAATTTAGCAGGCGCCATGTAATCAATGACATTGCTGACAGTAGCATACAAATTTGCCTTTCCTAAGCAAAGAATAGTAGCGCCTACCATATCATCCATCATAGCGGAAATAACTCCACCATGCAGGGTACCCCCAGGGTTAATCATAATCGGAGAGACGGTAAATTCAAAAATCAGCCTACCCTCACCTATCTCCTTCACCACTGGTCGTAGCCAGATCATAAAAGCAGACGGTGATTCTGTGACAACCTGGTTGATTTGATTTAGTAATATGTCTTTGTACGGGTTTGACGTATTCATAGACTGTATTAAACTGCTAGCGTTTTGTTTCGACTCATTTTGATTATTTCAAAAAACTGGTATCTATATTCAGTTGGAGTGATCCCAACAGCTTTTTTAAATAATCGTGAAAAATAGGGAGGATTTTCAAAGCCAAGTTGAAATGCAGTTTCTGCTACAGTATTGTCTGTACTCATCAATATGTTTTTTGCTTCAATGATTAAAGCTATATGAATGTGGTCCAGGGCAGTCTTACCGGTTTCCTGTTTCAATAAGTCGCTAAGATATCCTGCCGATAATGATAACTTCGACGCCATATATTTTACTGTTGGCAATCCATGGTTTTGAAGGTTTCCGCTCTCAAAATATACCTTAAGGATTTCTGTAAACTTAGAAATTATTGTACCTGACAACACAGTCCGGTTTAAGAATTGCCGATTGTAAAATCTTAACGAATATTTCAGAATGGACTCAATATGGGCTACCATTATGTCTTTACTGAAATCATCCTGGTTGTTGTAATATTCCTCCCGTATTTTATAAAAAAGGTCCCAAATGGTTTCTTCTTCTTTAGGAGATAAATGCAGTGCCTCATTTGCTTCGTAATCGAAGTAGCCGTATTTTTTAATTGTAGAATGAAGTGGATGATTGACCAAAAAATCTTCATCTATATAGATCATAAATCCCTTTTCTGTTAACTCAAGGTCGTTCATCTGTAGGATTTGATTGGGTTTCAAAAAAAACATAGAACCGGTATCGCTATCATACTTAGTCTTACCATACAAGAGTGTACCAGATTTTACCTTTTTTAAAGCAATCTTGTAAAAACCCATTGTGAATTCCGAATAAACAAAATTGCAGCGTTTTATGTCTTCGAATGTTAACACTCCAAGCAATGGATTTTCTGGGGGAGGAAATCCGTTTGTTGTGTACAGTTCGGTTATAGTTTTAAAATGTTTCATGTCTAGATCTACCAAAAATTACAATTATTTACAACAATGAGTTTTAAAATTCCCTTTTTCAACTCATTCTTTATCTGAAATCGATATTGATTATTCCAATATCAGATTACTATTGGTAAACAGACAATGGATTTTTATTGAAACCATTGTCTGTTCATATTTTTTTATTTTCCTAATTATTTTGATTTATCCATGCGTCAAATGTTACAAATTCACTGGTGGCAATTTCTTTTGCCAATTCAATCCGTAACGCTGAACCTGGCCCCATGTAGGTGTATTTTTCCCAATATCCAAACATTTCTGCCATTTCCTTTGCTCCTTCAAAAAAAGTTGAAAACACTTCACCTGGGACTTGTGAAAAGCTGTACTCTTTGCCGTGCCTTTTATAGGCTTCGAGAACGTCGTTGAAACTATTCAGCTCTGTTGCCAATGAAAGGTAATTGCCATTGCCGGCTTTTTCAGGCTGCAAAAATGCGCCTGCCACTACTTTTCCCAAATCATTGATGTCCGACAATGGATCACTTTTTTTGTCGGATCGATCGGCAGCGTCCAACCGGTTGTGCCGTCTTGTTTTGCCTGTGGTGCAAGCCGTCCGACAAGATTTTGATAATAGAATGGAGCTTGAACAAATGTTGAGTATTTAAACCCTGCATTTTTCACCAGGTCATCTACCTTTGCTTTGTTGGTAAAATGAGGAACGTCAAATTCACCATTACTTATTGATTCAACATCAGGAAGTGTTGACCAAATAAAATGCTGCACCCCTGTTGCCTTTGCTGCTTCAACGGCATTTTTTCCCTGAGCAATTTCGTCTGCACCTTCCCAAAAGTTGGTTACCACAAATACGCCATAAGCATCCTTAAACGCTTCTTTTAATGACTGCAAATCGTTTAAATCTGCATAAACTGCTTCATGTGCCTTGCCTGAATATTTTTCCGGATTACGGGTTATTGCTCTTACATTGAAGGAGCTTTCATTTACAAGGGCATTTACAACACCCTTACCTTGTGAGCCTGTTGCTCCAATTACTACTATTGTCTTTTTTCATTTTGTTCATTATTATTTGTCTTTAAATAATGAAACAAAATTCGGAGATGAGTTTGGCTGCCCGTTATACAAAACAAGGAAGATGTGATACATTTTAAGGAAAAGCTTTTTTGAAGTTTTCAGTTAAGAATATGTGCAGGGACAGTTGTGCATTGATATTTTTAGCTCTTTGCAAGGTTGGCTTTGTGTCGGAGTTTTGTGTGCCTTGCAATGTGCTAAAAATAGCGTTGGGTCGGGTCGGCAAAGTCATGTTGCTTGTATATATGCAGGATGTTTAGGGTGACATACAACGTCTAGGGCTTGGCGATGTAGCGGCATTAGTGTTCCGTCAGCCCGGTAAGTTATTCAAAAGCTCAATAAAGAACAAATGCTGAATGATTATTCGTCAGCCGGTATATTGGCAAACCCATGTTATGCGCATTCGTCCTGCTGGGGTCTCCTTGCCAAGTTTTGCGCGGCAGCCAAGGGACCCCGGCATCCTTCTGTCGGTAATCATTCTGTATATTGTAATATGTCCACGCGAACCGCACGTAGCAGCGAGGCTCACCTTCATTACATCACATTTACATGTTACCAGTGGCTTCATCTATTTGAGTTGTGTGATGCATATGATGTTGTGTATAAATGGACCGATATACCATCGCAAGTTTCTTTTGCAGAAAATCTGGCCTTCCGCTGCGAAAGGTTTTCCTTCTTCCGTAGAAATTGACCTAAATCCGGGACGAAGTTGCCACTGTATCAAAACCGTACACATCCTGTACATATACGCACACAAGAAAAACTTGAGCTGCGTGCAACTCACTACAATTCAACCCGTTAGCAGAATGGCACAATCTCAGTATATCATCAACCAATAGCTACAATAATGTACATGAAGTAGCAAAGTGAAGACGAGGTACATCATTATGACTACTAACCAAAACAATGCATCCTATGTTCAGGAATTTTTTTAGAGTAGCAGTTCGCAATCTTTCAAAGAATAAGTTCTTCACTATATTAAATGTAATTGGACTGGCACTGGGCATGTCGCTTACCCTTTTATTTATCGCCTTTTTCACCTTTCTTTCCCGCTTCGACGATTTTCATCCCAACGGTGACCGCATTTACCGGGTCACTTCCCAACTGTTAGATAAGCAGGAAAACCCGCAGTATGCCTCGGCGCCAAGCCATCTTGCTGAAAACCTAAAAGAATTTAGTGGCGTTGAAAAAGTGGTGCGCATTCATCGATCGCTTTATGGCAATGCTGTTTATGGCGATAAAAAAATTGGACTTTCCGGATATTTTGCAGATCCGGGCTTTTTTGAAATGTTCAATTTCCCGTTGGTCAAGGGAAGTAAGGCAACAGCGCTTAGCAACCCTAATAGCGTTGTTCTCACCGAAACGGAAGCAACAAAGATCTTCGGCGACAAGGAGCCAATGGGCGAAATGTTAACTATAGAAGGTTATGGAAGTTTTATGGTTTCGGGTATTTGCAAAGACCTGCCTAAGAATTCGCACATCTTCTTTTCCGCGGTGGTTTCCTTCTCCACGATAGTAGGGCATCCCAAATCTGTTTTTCTGGATCCGAAAGAAGGGTGGAAATCGTATAAAGGCTCCTTTGTGTATATGCTTCTTCGCAAAGATGCTAATACAAGTAACTTAGAACGCTTTCTTAATAATATAGGAAAGGAACGATATGCGCAGGAAAAAAGCAAAGTTACTTTCACCCTCCAGGCTATAAGTGATATTACACCGGGCTCTGAAGACTTACTGGATCCCATCGGTTCTAACTGGAGTTACCTGGAGATTTTGGTTACCGGTTTAATAACACTAATAGTATTGGTGCCAGCCTGTGCTAACTATGTGAACCTCTCCATTGCACAATCGTTGGAGCGTATGAAAGAGATTGGGGTAAGAAAGGTAATGGGCGGACGAAAGAAGCAAATCATTTTGCAGTTTATTGTGGAAGCTACGACGATCGTGCTGGTGGCGTTGATGCTTTCGTATTTGGTTTATGAAGTAGTGAGAAAAGATATTTTAATGTCGATGATCGAAACCACCCCGCTGGACCTAACGCCGACGTGGGAAACTTTTGTTGGCTTCTTTGTGTTTGCATTGCTGGTAGGCGCCGTTTCAGGTTTTGTTCCTGCACTATATTTCTCAAAGCTTTCGCCCATTGTTGCCTTAAAAGGTAAAGAAGTAAAAACGAGTGGCCGGTCATTCTTCCGCAAGTTTGTATTGACGACTCAATTTGTAATTTCTCTTGGCTTTATCATGGCTGTGGTTATTATGATGCGACAATATCAATACTCGGTTAATTACAACCTTGGTTTTGAACAGGAACAGGTTCTCGATGTTGAACTTCAAAACATGGATCCGCAAAGATTTAAAACTGAATTTGAAAAAGTACCGGGTGTCAATCGAATCTCCATGTCGTCTCATGTTTTAGGACTTGGGACTGCTAACAAACGATATATAAAAACCAAAGGGGCGTTTGACTCGATAGCAGTAACCTCAATGTCGGTGGATGAAGCATTCATCTCTAACATGAAATTAACCTTACTTGCAGGCAGGGATTTTGGCTCGAATAAATCGGAGAACTCGAGGTTTATTATCGTGAATGAAGAGTTTGCGAAAGCGTTAAATCTTAAAGAGCCTTCCGCCGCCATTAATAGAATGATCACACTGAATGATAGTAGTGAATTCCGCATCGCAGGTGTGTTGAAGAGTTTTCATTATTCCGGGCTTGAAGACGTTATTCGCCCTTTCTTTTTTGAATATAACCCGGAAAAATTTGTGTACGCTAACATGAAGATGGAAGGAGGCAATGCGCTTGGCAGCATTTCCGATATGGAGAAGTTGTGGAAGAGAATTGGTGGACAAGGAAAATTTACTGCGCAATTATTTTCTGAGGAGATAAAAGATGCCTATAGCTTTTACATTATGATAATGAAGTTATGGGGCTTCCTTGGCCTATTAGCGATTACTGTAGCATGTCTTGGTTTGTTGGGCACGGTATCGTTCACAAACAAAAAGCGGTTTAAAGAGATAGGCGTAAGAAAAGTGTTAGGTGCAACTGCAAAAAGTCTTGTAATTCTTCTGTCTAAGGATTTTGTTATGCTGATGGCTATTGCCAGCATCATAACAATTCCAATTATCTATTTTTTATTCAACCAAATGTTGGCGAGTCTCCAGCATTACAGTATAAAAGTTGGGTTGTTTGAAGTGATCATTAGCCTGGTAATTATGCTGTCTTTAGGTCTCGCAACTATTTTATCTCAAACACTGAAGGCGGCAAATGCTAACCCGGTAGAAAACCTTAGAACTGAATAAAATCATACGAGATGTTTTCGAGTAGATCGTTACGCTAAACTAAATGCCCGCTTAAGCTCAGCAGGCATTTAGTTTAGGAAATTAAGTTTGAAGATTTACAAATCTATTCCCTGCGCTGTTGACTAAAGATATATTGTTCAAATCATATTCCTTAGCCCTGCTTTTACAAAAGCCGCCGGCTGCACTGCTTACTTTTGCAAACAACCTTATATTGTTACCATGCTTTTGTATTCTGATAGACGCTGGATTGTCAAATGTTCTTAGCCAGGTAAAATGATATAATTCCTCTTTTCCCATATAGTTATATAACACTGGCTCATGCAAGGCAAAAAGCATTTTTGAATACCAGCTATTGACAAAGAATTCCACAGAACCTTGATAAGGTCCATCCCGGTCAATTGAATCTATTGGAAAATAATAAGTTGGTGAATCTGTAGGAACAGGTAAGGTTTCGTGAATAACTGCAATGTCCTTCTTACCACTTGTGTTAAATGAGCACGAGACGACAAATGAAATGATAAAACTAGGAACCAATGAACGGCTAACTACAATCATGTTTGTTTTGAACTGAGATGTAAACTTGGCGCCTTTTCCAAAAGTTGCGCATAACGGCTCGGTATTGCCGAAGGCGGGATATTCCGTGTTCCGTCAGCCGATACCGAAGCTGAGTTATTTTCTATTGCCGAAGATAACATTTGTTGCCGATTAGAATTCCGTCGCCATGACAACTGAAGATGATTAGCGAAACAACTGCTGATGCTGCGTAATGTTAGCCCCGCTTTTGGCAATACATTTGTTGGCGGTAGTTTTTTATTTATTCCGTTCTCAAACTCTTTACAGGATTTGCTAT
>CAWJWP010000003.1:0-111937 GCA_963846495.1 Thermoanaerobaculia bacterium
GCGCCGCTCGTCGCTCGCGTCCACGTAACGACGCGGCGTCGCGGGCTAGATACCTGGAGGTAACAGGCGAAACCCCGACCCGGCGTCCGTCTATACATGAGGAGCGCTCGGGGCGAGTTCGCTCGCTGCTGCGTCGAAGCACCCCGAGTGCGCCGCAGAGCGATCGCGACCTGTTCGTTGCGCAAAGAGCTGGAGTGGCCGTTCGGGTTCCAAGCGACAGCGCTTGCGCTCATCGGACGGTGCTCAGGGGAGATGCCGAATGAATCCATTCCTGACGCGAGAAGGCAGCGAGCGCCGTTTCATCCGCCGGCTGTATGCCCGCGTCGATCAGCGCGAGGACTTCTCCAAACGGGAGCGGTGGCACGTACTCCTCGATGCCATCGATGCAGATTTCTTTGACGCGGCAGAGCGCGACGAGCGGTTCTTCGATCGACTCCCGCTTCGCGTCGTCGAGTGGTACGTGCCGCTGTGGATGGACTTCTTTCTCCCATGGTTCCTTGAGATGTACCCCGAGGACGGGTCACCGGTCTGGCTCGAAGTCATCCTCACCCAGATGCCGACACCGTACGAGGTCTGGGTGTATCCCGGATTGGCAGCCGAGCCGGAAGCTCAGTACGTGGAGTACGTGCATCACGTGGACCGGGCGACGGCTGCGCGCCTCGACAGCGAATTCTCGCTGGACGACCATCCGGACGCGACGAGCGCCGACCTGCTTTCGGCGCTGGGGAACCCGACCGGCGTCCAGTTCGTGGCGGTGTACGACGTCGGTCAGGGCAACTGCAACGCTATCTGCGATCGCACGCCGCTCGTCTATTTCGATTTTGGCGGAGGCGTGCTCGGCAACACGCATACGTTTCCTGCCGCGCAAGCGAGGTGGTGCTTGGCCCATTCGCCGCCCGTCGTGCTCTCGCATTGGGACTGGGACCACTGGTCGTCGGCGACGCTCCGCTTCCAGGCCGCTCTGCGCCTGACGTGGATCGTTCCAAGGCAACAGCCACTCGGGGCGGTACACAAGACGTTCGCGCACAGCGTCAGCACTACCGGACGGCTGCTTGTCTGGCCATCGACGTTGCCCACCTTGACTTCGGGGCAGCTCACGGTGCTGCGTTGCACCGGCCGTGGCCGCAACCACAGCGGTCTCGCGATGTCGGTGACCGACACGTCGGCACCGGCGTTCTCCATGCTGCTGACCGGCGATGCGCGTTATACGGCGATCCCTGGAGTCAACGCGATGAAGAACCTGACTGCCGTCATCGTCCCGCATCACGGGGCAGACATGCGAAGCAGGGTCGTTCCCAGCTGCGCTGTGGGTTGCCCGAATCCCCGCGCGGCCTATTCGTTCGGTCGCGGGAACGGCTTCAGCCATCCCCGGGTCGTGACGCAGCAGTCGCACGACCGGGCTGGTTGGCGTCATGCCGGCATCTCCGGCCCACCGGACCTGGCCCGCGAAACCGCAAATCGGTCGATTCAGGGGTTGGGGCACGTTGCATTGCATTGGCACCCGGCTCCACCTCCACCACTACCGTGTCGCGGTGGGGGTTGCCCTGGCGGCGGCAGTTGCGATCTGGCCATCCAGCAGACCTAGCGGCACGGCTCGTATCGGGCCGCTCTATGATCCGCCCGTGCTGCGCGCCGGCTCGATGCGCAAGTTGGGGGTCCTGTGGACCCTCTACTTCGTGCAGGGCCTGCCGTTCGGGTTCCAGGCGACGGCGTTGCCGGTGTACCTGCGCGCCGCCGGCGTCTCGCTGGCCGTGGTCGGGCTGGCGACAGCACTGGCGCTGCCGTGGTCGCTGAAGATCTTCTTCGCGCCGCTCGTCGACCGCTACGGCTCGGCGCGCTTCGGCGCCCGCCGCTCGTGGATCCTGCCGCTCCAGCTGGGCTTGCTCGCCTGCTGCGCGGCGGCGGCACTGGTGCCGCCGGTCCCACTGGAACGCAGCCTGGCGCCACTCCTCTGGCTGGTGTTCGGGATGAACCTCTTCGCCGCCACCATGGACGTCGCCGTCGACGGTCTCGCGGTCGACCTGCTCGATCCCGACGAGCTCGGCCAGGGCAACATCGCGCAGGTCGTCGGCTACAAGGTGGGGATGCTCACCGGCGGCGGCGTGCTGGTGTGGGCGAGCGGGCGCATCGGCTGGAGCGGGCTATTCGTCGTCATGACGGTGCTCATCGCCGTTCTGCTTCGTGTTGACGCTGCTCTGGCACGAGCAGCGGCTGCCGCGCGCCAGCGGGCGCTCGCCGGCCGTACATACCCGGCTCGCCGACGTGCTCGCTCTGCTGCGCCGCACCGTCTCCACTCGCGGCGGGCTGTGGCTGCTGCTCTTCATCGGCACCTACAAGCTCGGCGAGATGATGGCGGACACCATGTTCAAGCCCTTCCTCGTCGACCACGGCTTCGTGGAAGGGCAGATCGGTCTTTGGGTGGGCACCTGGGGGATGTCGCTCTCGATCGTCGGCTCGATCGTCGGCGGAGTGCTCGCCAGCCGCCTGCCGCTGCTGCGCGCGGTCGCCATCGCCGCCGTGCTGCACATCGTCGCCGTGGGCGCGCAGTGGTGGCTGTCGGTGGTCGAGGTCACCGCCTCACGCGTGATCGCCGTCACCTCGGCCGAGCACTTCTTCGGCGGTCTGCTGACGACGGCGATGTTCGCCTACATGATGAGCCGCGTCGACCGCCGCATCGGCGCCACCCACTACACGCTGCTCGCCACCGTCGAGGTCTGCGGCAAGCTGCCCGCTGGAGCGCTGTCGGGCTTCATCACCCAGCGCACGGGTTACGTCCTCCTCTTCGCCATCGCGACCGTGCTCACCGCCGCATTCCTCGCCCTGCTGGTGCCCCTGGCGCGGCAGAAGGCCGCCGCCGAGCCGTTGGCGGGCCCGGCGGCGGCGTGAGGGCTACCTCACGGATGTGACCCGTAGAAGTGGTAGGTGCCGGCGCCGCTGTAGCTGTAGGCGCCCCACAGATACCAGCCGGCGGCTCCGTTGTAGGTGATGTTCTCGCTGGACGTGACCGAGGTTGCGCTCGCCACCTGCACCCACGTCGTGCCGTTCCACCGCCAGAGGTAGAGGTCGAAGTCGGTGCCGGCGGGGCCGCGGAGCGAGCGCCGAGCTGGTTGCCCGCGTTGCCCCAGTAGTAGCGTACCGCACGGCTGGTACTGCGTGACGCCGGTGCCGGTCAGGTAGTTGGTATACGTCTCGTAGGACGACGAGAAGCCCGACCCGTAAAGCGCCTGCAGGCCGGAGGCGTCGTCGGCCTCGGTGCTCGCAGGGTTGTTGTTGCAGTAGGAGACCGACGCGAACATCGTCGCGCCCGCCACCCCCGAATGGCCGAGGCCGAGGCCGTGCCCGACCTCGTGCACCATGACGCCCTCGGCGTAGATCTCGCTCGCGCAGCCGGCGCCGCCCGGATCTTCGCCCTGCGACGTCCAGTTGTAGCCACCGGCGTTGGTGACGATGTCGGCGTCGGTGATCTTCCACGATCCCGACCCGGCGGAGCGCTCGGCGTAGTAGCCGGTGAAGGTGGCGGCGAGGCAGGGGCCGGTGCAGGCCGCGAGCGGGTCGGTGAGGTTGAGCATCGGCACGCCGTCGCCGAGCGCGAAGCCGGAGACCGAGGCCTTGTGCGCCTTGATGACGGTGCCCGCGTTGTCGCCGTTCCAGGCAGTCGTGCTCTTGATGGCGTCGGCGATCTTCGTCGCGCCGCCGTCGGCGTCGGTGATCGACGGGATGCCTCCGGCG
Source organism: Thermoanaerobaculia bacterium (assembly GCA_963846495.1). Taxonomy (GTDB): domain Bacteria; phylum Acidobacteriota; class Thermoanaerobaculia; order Multivoradales; family JAIOJS01; genus DASYQD01. The sequence goes on from CAWJWP010000003.1 coordinate 3,730, forward strand.
CGGTTGTCGACGATGTAGTCGGGCGGGCAATCCCAGGTGCGGTTGGGGCTCAACAGCACGAAGCCTGACAGGCCGCCGCCGGCGAGCGCGGCGGCGACGACGACGGCGGCAGCGAGGCTATGGCGAAGGTGGCGTCGGCTCATGGGACGACCCTCCCTTGCCGCTCGCCGATCTCGCGCAGGTCGCCCTTCATGTCCTCGAGCGCGACGGTGCGCGGCCGCTCGGCGACCTTGCCGTCGCGGCGCAGCAGCAGCATGCCTTCGTCCGCCATCGGCACCGCGCGCTCGACGCCGTCGGCGGCGGTCTCGATCCGGTACTGGCCCATGCGGTAGCCCTGCACGCGCACCGAGCCGTCCGCCGGCTCGACGTAGAGGAAGAGCAGCAGCCGCTGGCCGCGCTCGAAGGTGGGGAAGCCCGGCGCGTCGATGCGCAGGCGGCCGACGGTGCCGCCGAAGGTGCGCACCTTCACGAAGCCCGGCGCCTCGCCGACGATGACGTCGTCGACGCGCACGAGAGCTTCAGTGAGGATCGCCGTACGCTCACGGTTCCAGAACGACTTGACCTGCGTCACCCGCGCGTCGACCACCGCCGCCGAGCCGGCCACGAGCTCGTCCCTGGTCATCGCCAGGAAGGTCGAGGCCTCGACGGCGGCGCCGGCGACGACGAGCACGACGGCTGCGAGCAGCCACGCTTTGATCCACATCATCGGATGGACCCGCATCGTGGGAGCCTCCTCGAAGATCGTGAAATGGTTTACACGCCGCAGCGCGGCGCCTCTAGCTGCAACCGCGTCGGCGATGGAGGGAGCGGATCAATTCCGCGTCCCCACATGTGATGCGGGTCACGCGCTGTAGTGCTAGTGCTACGCTGCCGGCCGCGCAGCGGAACGACCACCGGATGGACACCAGGCTCGCATCGGCCCCGCTCGACAGTGGCGTGACGAGGGCCCTGCCGCCTAGCGCGGCGCAGCTCCTTCCCGGCACCGGCGACGTGCTCGGCGGCCGCTATCGTCTCGGCTCGCTGCTGGGGCAGGGCGGCATGGGCCAGGTCTGGCGGGCACGCGACCTCGCTCTCGACCGCGAGGTGGCGGTGAAGCTGCTCGTCGCGCCCGACGTGCGCGAGGCCCGCGAGCGCTTCCTGCGCGAGGCGCGCGCCGCCGCGGCGCTCAACCATCCGCACATCGTGGCGGTGCACGACCTCGGCGAGGAGTCGGGGTGCCTCTTCCTGGTGATGGAGCTCGTCGCCGGCGGCTCGCTGCGCGATTGCGAGCCGCCGACGATCGAGACGGCGGTCGAGATCGGGCGCCAGCTCTGTGCCGCGCTCGCACACGCGCACGCGCACGGCCTCGTGCACCGCGACGTCAAGCCGGCCAACGTGCTCCTTGCGGGCACGCTGACGAGCACCGCATCGTCGATGGCGAGCAGCGCGATCACGCTGACCGGAAGCGGCCAGGGCATCGCCGCCGGCATCACCGTGAAGCTCGCCGACCTCGGCCTCGCCGTCGCCTCCGGCGCCGGTGCGACGCGCCTCACGCACGAAGGCGCCATCGTCGGCACCGTCGCCTACCTCGCGCCCGAGCAGGCGATCGGCCGCGCCGTCGACGGCCGCGCCGACCTCTACAGCCTCGGCGTGCTGCTCTACGAGCTGGTGACCGGCCGCCTGCCCTTCGCCGGCACGCCGGTGGCGCTCATCTCGCAGCACCTGCACGCGCCGGTGGTGCCGCCGCGCAGCCACCGCCCCGACCTCGACGCCGGCCTCGAAGCGGTGATCCTGCGGCTGCTCGCCAAAGACCCGGCGCAGCGCTTCGCCACCGCCGAGGAGACGGCGGCGGCGCTCCAGCGGCCGTTCGCCGTTTCCCCCAGCCAGGTGCTGATGCCGCCGACGCCGATCGGCATGCTCGACGCGCTCGTGCGCGGCCGTCTCGTCGGCCGCGACGCCGAGCTCGCCCAGCTGCGCGAGCTGTGGGGCCGCGCGGTGCAGGGCAACGGCCACCTGGCGCTGATCGGCGGCGAGGCCGGCGCCGGCAAGACGCGGCTGGCGCGCGAGCTCGCGGTCTACGCGCGGCTCGCCGGCGCCGTGGTGCTCAGCGGCGGCTGTTACGAGTTCGAGGCGACGACGCCTTACCTGCCGTTCGTCGAGGCGCTGCGCCGCTGGGTCCACGATGCGCCGGCGGCCGAGCTCGAGCGCACGCTGGGCGACCAGGCCGCGGTGCTGGCACGGCTCGCGCCCGAGCTCGAGGCGCGGCTCGGCCCGCTCGCGCCCGCCGCCGCGCTGGCGCCGCACGAAGAGCGCCTGCGGCTTTTCGACCACTTCGCGCGCTGGCTGCAGGCGGTGGCGGCGCCGCGCGGCGCGCTGCTGCTGCTCGACGACCTGCAGTGGGCGGATCAGGGCACGCTGCAGCTGCTGCACTACCTGCTGCGCAACCTCGGCACGGCGCCGCTGCTCGCGCTCGCCACCTTCCGCGAGGAGGAGGTGGGCCCCGAGCATCCGCTCGGCGTCCTCCTCGCCGAGCTCAACCGCGAGCGCCTGTCGACCCGCGTCCACCTCGGCCGTCTCGACGCCGAGGCCACCGGCGCCGTGCTCGCCGCGCTCTTCGGCCAGGACTCGGTGTCCGGCGAGCTCACCGCGGCGGTCTACCGCGAGAGCGAGGGCAACCCCTTCTTCGTCGAGGAGACGGTCAAGGGGCTCATCGACCAGGGAATCATCTACCGCCGCGACAACGAGTGGTTCCGCGACGAGGGCGCCGAGATCCGCCTGCCGGAGGGCGTGCGCGCCGCCATCGCGCGGCGGCTGGAGCGGCTGAGCGCCGGCTGCCGCGACGCGCTGCAGACAGCGGCCGCGCTGGGGAAGAGCTTCCGCTTCGGCGACCTCGCCGTCGTCGGCATCGCCGGCGAGGAGGCGCTGCTCGACGCGCTCGACGAGGCGCGGCGGAGCCAGCTGGTGGAGGAGGAGGGAGGCGAGGACCGCTTCACCTTCACCCACGACAAGATCCGTGAGGTCCTCTACGCCGGCATGAACCCGATCCGGCGGCGCCGGCTCCACCTGCGCGTCGGCGAGTCGCTGCTCGCCAGCTGGGGGCCGGCGGCGGCGCGCCATGCCGAGGCGCTCGCCCATCACTTCCACGAAGGGGGCGACCACGAGCGCGCGCTCACCTGGGCGGTGAAGGCGGCGGAGCAGGCGGAGGCGGTGTACGCGCACGACGAGGCGGTCGAGTACTACCGCCGCGCCGTCGGCTGCGCGCGCGCGCTGGCGCGGCCCGAGCAGGAAGCGGAGCTCGAGAAGGCGATAGGGGAGGTGTGCTTCCGCGCCGGCGAGATGCCGGAGTCGGCCGCGCACTTCGAGCGTGCGCTCGAGCTGACGACGGACGCGCGGCGGCGCCTGGAGCTCGCGGCGCTCGTCGGCAACGCCTACGTGCAGTACGGCGACCGCCGCGGGCTGCCGCGGCTCGAGGAGGCGCTCGCCGGCCTCGACCCGCAGACGGCGCCGCTCGACCGCGCGCGAGCGCTGCGCAGCCGCGCCCGTTACGAGCACCTGGCGGGCAACCACCGCAAGGCGATCGAGCTCCTCCTCGAGTCGCTGGCGCTGAGCGAGGCCCACGCCGACGTCCACGACCTCGTCCACACCTACGCTTGGCTCTGCGGCGCCTACCAGCACCTCGCCGACTTCCCCAGCAGCAACGGCTGGGCGCGCCGCATCATCGCCCTCGCCGAGGAGCGCGCGAACGCCGACGGCGGCGAGCCTCGGCTGGGAGTTCCTGTCCGAGAACGCCAACGGCGAAGGCCTGTTCCGCGAAGCCATCGAGTTCGCGCGCCGCAACCGCGAGCTCGGCGCGCGCGTGCACGACCTCTCGCGCATCGCCTGGGCGGAGTACGCCACCTGCTGGGCACACCACGCGCTCGGCGAGCTGCAGGCGGCGCGGGCGGCGCTGCAGCGTTCGACGGCGGCAGCCGCGCGCACCGGCGACGTGCGCATCGCGCGGCTGTGCGAGGCCTACGCGGTGAAGATCGCCAGCGACCTCGGTGAGCCGGAGGCGGCGGAGCTCGAGGCCCATGCGCTCGCCGCGGCCGACGCCACCGGTCAGCTCTGGCCGCGGCTCGAAGCACGCCGCGGGGCGGCCTACCACGAGCTGGCCGTCGACAACCCGAGCCGCGTCGTCGAGCTGGCGGAGCAGTGCGAGGCGATGATCGCCGGCACCGACTCGGTGCTGAGCCTGCTGCACCTCGGACCCATGCACGCCGAGGCGCTGGTGCGGCTGGGCAGGGGAGACGATGCGCGAGCGGTGCTGGCGCGGACCGAGGCGATCGCGGCGGTCGGCGACGGGCGGTTCGGCCGCGTCTCCTGCCAGCTCGTGCGCGGGTTGCTGCTCGCCCGCGAAGGCGACCTCGACGGCGCCGCCGCGGCGGTCGAAGAAGCCATCGCCGGCTTCGAGGCGATGGGGTGCAACCTCGTCCTGGCGCGCGCGCTATGGGTGCGCGCAGCGCTGCGCGAGAGCCGGGGCGAGGACGGCGCCGGCGACCGCGAGCGAGCGGCCGAGCTGCTGCTCGCGGCGGGAGCGGAGCCGGTGCTCGCCCGGCTGCGCGACCAGCCGCCGTCGCTTCCCGGCGGCTGACGAAGGGCACCGATCTTGCGGGTTTTCCCGGCGCCGGCGGACCGGGAATGGACCCGCTCTGCCCACCGGGGCAAGTCCGCCCCACGGAGGTCAAACAATGAAGCACGACAAGATCGACCGCGACCTCAACAAGGACGTCAGCATGCCGGGGAGCAGCCGCTCCCAGGGCAACCAGACCGAGCGCCCCGTTCGCGGCAACCTCGAGGAATCCGAGGTTGGCGCCAACACGGGCAAGGGCGACCTCGGCTCGACCAGCGGCAGCAGCGGCCGCACGAGCTCGAGCTCGACCGGCACCAGCGGCTCCAGCAGCAGCGGCAGCCGCACCGGCTCGAGCGACATCAACCGCTGACGCCCCACTCCGCAGGAGGGGTGGGGCCCAGGCCTCGCCCCTCCGCTCCCGCGCTACATCGCGCCTTTGGAGCAGTCGCTGAGCCGGTGTATCCTTCGCCGGCCCGTCCGGCACCGCCGTCAGGGCACCGACAGCCCTCCCACCCAGCCGATGTAGCTCAGCGGTAGAGCAGCTGATTCGTAATCAGCAGGTCGCCGGTTCAATCCCGGCCATCGGCTCCAGTGGTCGTAAGCACTTACCGTGCGGCGAGAACGCCTCGCCGCTGCGGGATGTCAACGCACGATCTTGATCAGCTCGATGTCGAAGACGAGCATGCCCTTCGGCATGCCCGGCGCGCCGTCGTAGGCGAGGCGGGAGGGGATCCAGAAGCGGCGTTTTTCGCCTTCGACCATGAGCTGGACGCCTTCGGTCCAGCCGGGGATGACGCCGTTTAGGCCGAAGGTGGTCGGCGCGCCGCGCATGACGGAGGAGTCGAACATCTTGCCGTCGGTGGTCCAGCCGCTGTAGTGCACCGAGACGGTGCTGCTCGCCTTGGGGTGGGCGGTGCCGGTGCCTGGCTGGAGGACTTTGCTGGCGAGGCCGGACTTGGTGACTTGCGCGTCGGCGGGCGGGGCGGCGACGTCGGCCGGGGTGGTGGGCGGCGCGGGCGGCTCGGTGATACCGATGAGCTCGATGTCGAAGACGAGCATGCCCTTGGGAACGCCAGGGCGGGTGCTGTTGTCGTAGGCGAGCGCGCCAGGGATCCAGAGGCGGCGCTTCTCGCCTTGGACCATGAGCTGCAGGCCTTCAGAGAAGCCGGCGATGACACGGTCGACGGGGAACAGCGCCGGCGTGCCGCGAGTGACCGAGGAGTCGAACAGCTTGCCGTCGGGCGTCCAGCCGCTGTAGTGGATCTTCACGTTCGCGGTGGGGCTCGGATGGACAGTGCCGGTGCCGGGCGAGAGCACCTTGGTGGCGAGGCCGCTGGCCGTGCGCTCGGCGTCGGCGGGCGGCGCCGCGACATCGGCCGGAGCCGGGACGGTCGTCGGAGGAGCGGCGGCCGACGACGCAGCGGGCTTCGCGGTCGTCGGCGCGGGCTTGGCTTCTTCGGCTGCACTCGCGAGCGCGGGCATCGAGGCGAACAAGAAGGCGAGGGTAGCGATGGAGCGAGGTGTGAGGTTCATGGCGGCAGAGGCTAGCCCGTGCTCGTGAAGGCGGCAAGGTCAACGCCGCGGCCGCGTGAAACGGCGAACGGGCCGCTCGACTTCGCTCCCTTACAATCCGCCCGTTGCTCCCCAACGAACCCCAGGCCGCCCGCGGCCGCGGTCGCCGGCGCCTGCTGGCCGCGGTCGAGCTCGCCGTCGTGTTCTTCGTTCTCCTCGGGGTGCTCACCGCCGCGTCGCGTCGCTTCGGCCTCACCTGGGACGAGGCGACGTACTTCCACTATGCCGATTCGATCCGCGCCTGGTGGAACGCCGGCGCACCGCTCGACGCGGCGTCGCTCGAGCGCTATTGGGCTTACGACACCTACTCGAATCCGCACCCGCCGTTCATGAAGGTGCTGATCGCCCTCGGCTCGCCGTGGGGGGCGCGCAAGCTGCCGTTCCCGACCGACTACCGCTTTCCGCACTTCGTGTGGATCGCCGGCTGCCTCACGGCCGCTTACGGGCTGCTGCGACGCCGCTCGGCGTTAGTCGCCGCCGCCACCGCCATCGCCTTCGTGGCCCTGCAGCCGCGCGTGTTCGGGCACCTGCTGATCGCCTCCTGCGACTCGCCGGTGGCGCTCGCGTGGCTGCTGCTCGCGTTGCTCGCCTGGCAGCTCGACGAAGAGGAGGCGACGCGGCGACGCCGCGCGCTGCTCTGGGTCGCCTTCTACTTCGTCGCCGGTTGCGCCGCCGCCACCAAGTTCACCGGGTTGCTGGCGCTGCTGCCGGTCGGCGCCTTCTTCCTCTGGCGCAAGCGCTGGCGCGACGCGGCGCTCGTCGCCGGCGCCGCGGCGTGGTCGCTCGTCTTCGTCGTCATCGCCTCGCCGCACGTCTGGCATCATCCGCTCGCCGGCACCCTCGCCTACCTGCGCTACCCGCTGCAGCGCGAGGCGATGCCGTTCAGCACGACCTACCTCGGCGGCGTCTACCGCAACGACCTGCCGTGGCAGTACTTTCTCGTCATGTCGCTGATCACCGTGCCGCCGCTGGTGCTGGTGCTGGCGCCGATGGTCGTGCTGGTGCGCGGCGCGGCGAAGCGTCTCCTCGCGCCGGTCGGCTTTGCGTTGGGCTTCTGGCTCGTGCTCGTGCACCTGCCGAAGACGCCGCGCCACGACGAGGTGCGGCAGTTCTTGAGCGTCTACCCGCTGCTGGGCATCCTGGCGTGGATGGGGCTGCTGGCCATCCTCGACCGCTTGTGCGCGGCGCGGCCGCGGTGGGCGACGCCGCGCGTCGCCGCCGCCGTCTGCATGCTGGCGATGGCCGTGCTCGCCAACGACGTCGCGCGCGCGCATCCGTACGAGCTCAGCGACTACAACGCGCTCATCGGCGGTCTGCACGGCGCCGAGCAGGCGGGGATGGAGATCACGCTCTACTTCGAGGCCGTCGACCGCGACCTCAGGCCCCGCCCCATCGAATCAAGGCATCGGCAAGTGATCACCGCACGATCTTGATCAGCTCGATGTCGAAGACCAGCATTCCCTTCGGCATGCCCGGCGCGCCGTCGTAGGCGAGGCGGGAGGGGATCCAGAAGCGGCGCTTTTCGCCTTCGACCATGAGCTGGACGCCTTCGGTCCAGCCGGGGATGACCCCGTTGAGGCCGAAGGTGGTCGGCGCGCCGCGCATGACGGAGGAGTCGAACATCTTGCCGTCGGTGGTCCAGCCGCTGTAGTGCACCGAGACGGTGCTGCTCGCCTTGGGGTGAGCGTACCGGTGCCCGGTTGGAGGACTTTGCTGGCGAGGCCGGACTTGGTGACTTGCGCGTCGGCGGGCGGGGCGGCGACGTCGGGCGGGGTGGTGGGCGGCGCGGGCGGCTCGGTGATGCCGATGAGCTCGATGTCGAAGACGAGCATGCCCTTGGGGACGCCAGGGCGGGTGCTGTTGTCGTAGGCGAGCGCGCCAGGGATCCAGAGGCGCCGCTTTTCGCCTTGCACCATGAGCTGCAGGCCTTCGGAGAAGCCGGCGATGACACGGTCGACGGGGAACAGCGCTGGCGTGCCGCGAGTGACCGAGGAGTCGAACAGCTTGCCGTCGGTCGTCCAGCCGCTGTAGTGGATCTTCACGTTCGCGGTGGGGCTCGGATGGACGGTGCCGGTGCCGGGCGAGAGCACCTTGGTGGCGAGGCCGCTGGCCGTGCGCTCGGCGTCGGCGGGCGGCGCCGCGACATCGGCCGGAGCCGGGACGGTCGTCGGAGGAGCGGCGGCCGGCGACGCAGCGGGCTTCGCGGTCGTCGCCGCGGGCTTGGCTTCTTCGGCTGCACTCGCGAGCGCGGGCATCGAGACGAACAAGAAGGCGAGGGTAGCGATGGAGCGAGGTGTGAGGTTCATGGCGGCAGAGGCTAGCCCGTGCTCGTGAAGGCGGCAAGGTCAACGCCGCGGCCGCGTGAAACGGCGAACGGGCCGCTCGAGTTCGCTCCCTTACAATCCGCGCGTTGCTCCCCAACGAACCCCAGGCCGCCCGCGGCCGCGGTCGCCGGCGCCTGCTGGCCGCGGTCGAGCTCGCCGTCGTGTTCTTCGTTCTCCTCGGGGTGCTCACCGCCGCGTCGCGTCGCTTCGGCCTCACCTGGGACGAGGCGACGTACTTCCACTACGCCGATTCGATCCGCGCCTGGTGGAACGCCGGCGCGCCGCTCGACGCGGCGTCGCTCGAGCGCTATTGGGCGTACGACACCTACTCCAATCCGCACCCGCCGTTCATGAAGGTGCTGATCGCCCTTGGCTCGCCGTGGGCGGCGCGCAAGCTGCCGTTCCCGACCGACTACCGCTTCCCGCACTTCGTGTGGATCGCCGGCTGCCTCACGGCCGCTTACGGGCTGCTGCGCCGCCGCTCGGCGTTGGTCGCGGCCGCGACAGCCATCGCCTTCGTGGCCTTGCAGCCGCGCGTGTTCGGGCACCTGTTGATCGCCTCCTGCGACTCGCCGGTGGCGCTCGCGTGGCTGCTTCTCGCGTTGCTCGCCTGGCAGCTCGACGAAGAGGAGGCGACGCCGCGACGCCGCGCGCTGCTGTGGGTCGCCTTCTACTTCGTCGCCGGTTGCGCGGCGGCCACCAAGTTCACCGGCTTGCTGGCGCTGCTGCCGGTCGGCGCCTTCTTCCTCTGGCGCAAGCGCTGGCGCGACGCCGCGCTCGTCGCCGGCGCCGCGGCGTGGTCGCTCGCCTTCGTCGTCATCGCCTCGCCGCACGTCTGGCACCATCCGCTCGCCGGCACGCTCGCGTACCTGCGTTACCCGCTGCAGCGCGAGGCGATGCCGTTCAGCACGACCTACCTCGGCGGCGTCTACCGCAACGACCTGCCGTGGCAGTACTTTCTCGTCATGTCGCTGATCACGGTGCCGCCGCTGGTGCTGGTGCTGGCGCCGATGGTCGTGCTGGTGCGCGGCGCGGCGAAGCGTCTCCTCGCGCCGGTCGGCTTTGCGTTGGGCTTCTGGCTCGTGCTCGTCCACCTGCCGAAGACGCCGCGCCACGACGAGGTGCGACAGTTCCTGAGCGTCTACCCGCTGCTCGGCATCCTGGCGTGGATGGGTTTGCTGGCGATCCTCGACCGCTTGTGCGCGGCGCGGCCGCGGTGGGCGACGCCGCGCGTCGCCGCCGCCGTCTGCCTGCTGGCGATGGCCGTGCTCGCCAACGGCGTCGCGCGCGCGCATCCGTACGAGCTCAGCGACTACAACGCGCTGATCGGCGGCCTGCGCGGCGCCGAGCAGGCGGGGATGGAGATCACGCTCTACTTCGAGGCCGTCGACCGCGACCTGCTCGCGGCGCTCGAGCGCAACGCGCGGCCGGGGCAAACGCTTTTCATGTCGCCGTACTGCCCCGGGCTGCTCGAGCGCTACGTCGAGCATGGCGTGCTGAACACGCCGCTCGTGCTGCTGCCGTCGCAGTCGAAAGAGCGGCCCGACTGGCTGCTGCTGCTGCGCCGGCGCCACGTCTTCGACGATCGAAGGTTCCTCGCGCTGCCGGCGTTCTACGAGGTGCGTTACGACGGCGTGCCGCTGGTGAAGCTGGTGCGCACGGCCGACGTTGGACGGCGCGCGAGCGCAGCGCGGTGAAGTCCGGCGCGATGATGGTGGCGCGATGACGACCGATGCCGGCGGGCCCGGCGGCGACACGCTGCCGGCAGAGCACTTCGCGAGCCTGGCGCGGCTCGAGGACCGCTACTGGTGGCATCAGACGCGCTACCGCGCCGCGCTGGCGGCGCTCACCGGCGGGGGCGTGACGACAGCGCAGTCGATCGGCGACGTCGGCTGCGGCACCGGCGGCTTCCTGCGCTTCCTCCGCGTCCGCGGCTTCGAGCGCATCGCCGGTTTCGACGTCAGCCCGGTGGCGCTCGCCACGGCAGCGGAGAGCGGCGCCCCCGTGCACGCCGTCGACTTCGACGTGCCGTTCACCCTCGCCGGCGCGCCGTGGGACGCGCTGGTGGCGCTCGACGTCGCCGAGCACGTCGCCGACGACCTGCAGTTCCTGCGCGCGATTGCGGCGGCGCTGCGGCCGCACGGGCTGCTGTTCGTCAGCGTGCCGGCGTTCCCACACCTCACCTCGCGCTGGGATGAACGGCTGCACCATCACCGGCGCTACACGCGGAGGAGCCTCACCGCCGTGGCGCGTGCCGCCGGGCTCGAGCCGCTCGGCTCGTCGTATCTCTTCGCCGTCGCCTACCCGGCGGCGCTGCTGCGACGATGGGTGGGGTGGCACGACGGCCGCGAAGCCTGCGAGTTCCCGCCGGTGTCGCCGGTCGTCGACCGCATGCTGAGCGCTGTCGGCCGCGCCGAGATCGCAGTGCCGGCGCCGCTGCGCCCGCCGTTCGGCACTTCGGTGACGCTGCTGGCGCGCAAGCCGGCTCAGTGACGCGTCGTCACTTCGGCGCCGAGCGTCGCTTCCGCCTCGCCGCCCACCACTTCCTCGACGACGTAGAGCGGCCGCCGCTTGACCTCGTCGTAGATGCGGCCGAGGTACTCGCCGAGGATGCCGTTGCTCATCAGGATGGCGCCGCCGAAGAGGAAGACCGCCACCGCTACGGTGGTGAAGCCGGAGACGACGTTGATGCCGAGCAGCCGCAGGACCACCAGCACGACGGCGTAGAGCAAGCTGAGCACGAAGACCGTGGCGCCGAAGGCGAGCGACAGCCGCAGCGGCTTGTAGCTGAACGAGAAGATGGCGTCGGAGGCGTAGCGGAAGAGCCGCAGCAGCGATTGCTTGGGCCGGCCGCCGCCGCGCGGCTCGCGGTCGTAGCCGACCGTGGTGGTGGGGAAGCCGACCCAGGCTCTTAGCCCAGGCAGGAAGCGATTCGCCTCGCGCAGACCGACGAGCTGCCGCGTGGCGCGGCGGCCGAGCAGGCAATAGATGCCGGCCTGCAGCGGCACCGGGAAGTCGGCGAGCATCTCGAACAGCTTGTAGAAGCCGGCGAAGAGCACCTTCCGCAGCGGGTTCAAGTGCCGCGAGCGGCGCCGCGCCAGCACCACCTCGTAGCCTTCCTGCCAGCGCGCCAGCAGCTCGGGGATGAGCTCGGGTGGGTCCTCGAGGTCGCCGTCCATCAGCACCACCACGTCGCCGCGCGCGTGGTCGAGGCCGGCGGCCACGGCAGGCTGGTGGCCGAAGTTGCGCGCCAGCCGCACCAGGGTGATGCGCGGGTCAGCGCCGGCTAGCGCCTTGAGCTTCACTCGCGTCCGCTCGTCGCTGCCGTCGTCGACGAGGACGATCTGGGCGGGGCAGGGGAGCGCGCCGAGCACGGCGTCTAGCCGCCGCGCCAGCTCGTCGAGCAACGTCTCGTCCTCGTTGAAGACGGGGATGACGAGCGAGAGCGTCAGCGAGTCGTCGAGCGGGCGTGGTGCAACCGCCACGACGCCGATCCTACGGCGCGATCCGGATGGTGCGCAGAGCGCACCCTACGGTCGCGTGCGCGTGCAGCCGCGCGTGGATCACGCGAGCGCCAGCTGCTCGACCGGCTGCACGTCGTCGAGCGCCACCCCGACCACCTTCGACACGCCGCGCTCCTGCATGGTGACGCCGTAGAGCGTCGAGGCCGCCTGCATGGTGAGCTTGTTGTGGGTGATGACGAGGAACTGGGTGTCGCGGCTCATCGACTTCACCACCTCGACGAAGCGCACCGTGTTGGGATCGTCGAGCGGCGCGTCGACCTCGTCGAGGATGCAGAACGGCGAGGCCTTGGTGTGGAAGAGCGCCACCAGCAGCGCGATGGCGGTGAGCGCCTTCTCGCCGCCGGAGAGCAGCATCAGGTTCTGCAGCCGCTTGCCGGGCGGGCGGGCGACGATCTCGATGCCGCTCTCCAGCAGATCCTCGTCGTCGAGCAGGCGCATCTCCGCCTCGCCGCCGCCGAAGAGCGACTGGAAGACCTCGCCGAAGCGCTGGTTGACCTCGGCGAAGGTGGCGCGGAAGCGCTCGTTGGAGGTGCCGTTGATCTCGCGGATCGTCTGCTTGAGGCTTGCCACCGAGGCGGCGACGTCCTCACGCTGCGTGAACAGGAACGAGTGACGCTCCTCCTGCTCGTTGTGCTCCTGCGCGGCGAGGAGGTTCACCGGGCCGATGCGCTCGAGCGCACCGCGCTTGTCGGCGAGCTCGGTCTCGAGCTCGGCGAGGTTGGCGAGGATCTCGACCAGCTCTGGCGGCAGCTCGCCGGTGAGCTCGGGCGGCTCGACCTGGAGCTGCTCGGCGAACGACTGGCGGACGTGGAGCGACTCGTTGGCGAGGCCGGCGAGCTCGATGCGGCGCGCCTCGACCTCGTCGCGGATGCGCTCGTGCTCGGCGCGCAGGACCTGCGCTTCGTCGTCGAGCGTGCGCAGCGCCTCGCGCTGCTCGTCGAGCCGCGACTGGGCGGCGAGCACCTCGTCCTGCGAGCCGGCGCGCGCGGCGAGGGCGGCGGCGAGCTCGAGCTCGCCGGCCTGGATGGCGGCGAGCAGCTCCTCGCGGCGGCGCTGCAGCTGCGCCTCTTCGTCGGCCCAGCGCAGCAGCTGCTCCTCGGACTGCCGCGCCTCGCGGTCGAGGCGCGTGGCGTCGGCTTCGTGGGCGCTGCGGCGCTCTTCGAGGAGGTGCAAATGGCCGCGGCGCTGGGCGCCGGCGGTGCGCAGCTCCTCGCGCTCGGTGCGGGCGCCCGAGAGATCGGCCTGCACGGCGTCGAAGCGTCCCTCTAGCTGGTGGTGCTCCTCCTCGCGGGCGCCGAGCCGGCCGCGCGCCTCGGCGATACGCTCGCCGAGGAGGGCCGCTTCGGCGGCGAGGCGGGCTGCCTCGGCGGCGAGGGCACCGCCCTGCTTCTCGAGCCGCCGCACGCGCTCGGCGGCGTCCTCCTGCCGCGCCTGTGAGACGGCGAGCTGGCGGTGCAGATCGGCGATCGTCGACTCGTGCTGCTGCACGGCCTGCGCGCGGGCGGTGCGCTCTTCGACCGTGGCGGCGAGCGCCGCTGCCGCCGCCGCGGCTTCCTCGCGGGCGCGCGGCAGCTTGCGGTCGAGGGCGTTGCGCTCCTGCTTCCGCGCCAGCAAGCCGGGGTGGCGGCGCTCGCCTTCGAGGTGGAGCACGCCGCCGCGCCAGAACGAGCCTTCGCGGGCGAGGAAGGCGACGCCGGGGTGCGCGGCGGCGAGGCGTCGCGCATTCGCTTCGCCGTCGACGAGAAACGCGGGCGGCAGCGCGGCGGCGAGCGCCGGTGGCAGGCCGAGGGCCTCGCGCAACGAGCCGACGATCGCGGAGTCCGCGACGGACGAGGTCGGAACGAGGAGACGCGTCGCTGCGGGCCGTGACGCGTCCGGCACCGAGCCGACGCCGAGGATCATGCCTTCCGCGGCCGCATGGCCGTTGACGTGCACGGTCGCGGGCTTGAGCGGCGTGACGAGCACCGCGGCGGTCTTGCCGCCGCCGCTGGAGCCGCGCAGCGCCGCCGCGAGCGCCAGCGGATCGGTGCCTTCCGGCACCACCACCGCGTCGGCGAGGGTGGCGAAATAGAAGTCGAGCGCGCGCTCCCAGCCCTCCGGCGCCTGCACCTGCTCGACGAGCAGCTCGGGTTTCTCGAGCCCCGCGTCGCGCAGCGCGGCGAGCAGCGCCTGGCGGCCGCTCTGGTGCGCTTCCTCGAGCTGGCGCAGCACCTCGAGCCGCTGCTCGCCGGTGCGCACCCGCTCGTCGGCCTGCTGCCGCTCGTGGGTCGCCGCGGTCTCGCGCGCCAGCGCCTCGGCGAGCGCCTGCCGCGCCGCGTCGCGCTCGGCCTCGCGCGCCGCCACCGCCTCGACGAGCTCGCCGACCTGAGCGGCGGCCAGCTCCAGCGTCTCGCGCGCCTGCTCGAGCTCGTGCGCGTGCTCGGCGGTCTCCTCGTCGAGGTGGGTGCGGCGCAGCGACGCGCGTTCGAGGTCGAGCTGTCGGCCGTGGAGCTCGTTGCGCAGCGCTTCGAGCCCGCCGAGCGAGGCGAGCAGTTGCTGGCGCAGCCGCTCCACTTGCGCTTCGATCTCCTGCAGCTGCCGCACGCGCGACTCGAGCGCCGTCTCGTCGCCTTCGACGGCGCCGCGCGCGTTGTCGACCTCGGCCGCGAGGGCGGCGCGCCGCGTCTCGACCTCGGCGCGCGCCTCGCGCTTACGCGCCAACTCGTCGCGACGTTCGGCGGCGATGCCGGCGCCGGAAGCGAGCCGCTCGGCCACCTGCTGCTGGTTCTCGCGCGCGCCGACGAGGAACGCCTGCCGCCCTTCGATGCGTGCGCCCAGCTCGGCGTCGCGGCGGTGCAGCTCGCCGAGCTCGGCGGCCAGCTCGTCGGCGCGCTGGCGTCCGCTGGCGAGCCCCGCGTCGCGTTGGTGCAGACCGGCGACGAGCTCGGCCTGGCGCGTCGTGCGCTCGGCGAGCTCGGCGTTGCAGCGCGCGCTCGCGGCCGACGAGGTTCGCCCAGCGGCCGGCGAGCACGCGCGCCAGCAGCTCGCGGTGCTCGGCCTCGAGCGCCTGGTAGCGCCGCGCCGCCGCTGCCTGCCGCTTCAACCCGCGCACCGCGCGGTCGACCTCCGACAGCACGTCGTCGATGCGCATCAGGTTGGCGGTCGCTTCCTCGAGCTTGACCTCGGCGATGCGCCGGCGCTCGCGGTAGCGGGTGACGCCGGCCGCCTCCTCGAGCAGGCGGCGGCGCTCCTGCGGCTTGCCGGAGAGGATGAGGCCGATCTTCCCCTGCTCGATGATCGAGTAGGTGCGGATGCCGAGGCCGGTGCCCATCAGCAGGTCGCGGATCTCCTTCAAGGTCACGCGCTTGCCGTTGAGCCGGTACTGCCCCTCGCCGCCGCGGAAGACGCGCCGGCTGATGGTGAGCAGCCCTTCCTGCGCGCCCTCGAAGCCGGGATCGGTCTCCAGCGTCAGCGTCACGTCGGCCATCCCCAGCGGCTTGCGCCGCTCGGCGCCGTTGAAGATGACGTCCTCCATGGTGCCCGAGCGGAGGCTCTTGGCGCTCTGCTCGCCGAGCACCCAGGAGATGGCGTCGGAGAGGTTGCTCTTGCCGCAGCCGTTGGGGCCGACGATGGCGGTGATCCCCTCGGCGAAGTCGAGCGTGACGGGGTCGACGAAGGACTTGAAGCCCGAGATGTCGAGGCGCCGCAGCTTCAGCATGGTGCTCCGTTTTCGACTGCGGGCAGCATAGCAGACGGTTCGAAAGCCCCACAACGGGTAGGGGGACGCGACACGGCTGCCCCCTAGATGCGGTAGGTGAACGAGCTAAGCCGTTGACCCGCCAGGAGGTGCGCGCAGCGGCCGCATCGGTTCGCTGCCCGTGTCAGGAAGGCTGGCGGCGCGGCGAATAGGTCGGTGGCGAAGGCCTCGCGCCGGCGGCTCGAGACGCAGCGCGCGGCTTCGGATCCATCCACACCATTTGGAGAACCAAGGGAAGACCTCCATGAAGCACCACAAGCTCGCGATCGTTCTCGTCTGCGCTGCGATCCTCGCCCTGGGCACGGCGACCGTTGCCGCCGCCCAGGAGCGCCCCG
Source organism: Thermoanaerobaculia bacterium (assembly GCA_963846495.1). GTDB lineage: Bacteria > Acidobacteriota > Thermoanaerobaculia > Multivoradales > JAIOJS01 > DASYQD01. Next base: position 19,809 of record CAWJWP010000003.1, read on the forward strand.
CCTTTCCCAAGGAAGCCGTCGAGGCCGCGAAGCGCGCGGCGGCGCAGAAGCCGGCGACCGGGCAGGCGGGCGCCGCTGCGGCCACTGTGCTCGGCTGTCGCGGTCCCGTCTCGCTCGTCCTCGACACCGGCTTCGAGGGGCTGAAGTTCACCTCCGCCGTCTACGGGACCAGCCCCGGCGGCGGCGAGGGCGGCCAGTTCGACAAGACGCCCGTGCTGACCACCAAGATCAACCTCGTCGAGGGAACCTGCCTCGACGCCCACGTCAGCGCCATCGTCGGCAGCCGGCAGGCCTACGGCGTGTCGAACCTGACCCTGTTCCAGGTCACTCTCACCAAGACCTCGGCGCCGGTCGCCGGACCGCGGCACATGGTCGGGCACTACGAGACGCCATACGGCAACCCCAGTCCCGCCGTGGCCCTCGAGGCGGAGCGCGACGTCGACATGTACTCGTCCAACTTCTTCCAGCGCGTCGGCAGGGGCCCGCACGAGGTGCCGCCCGGGACGTATCAGGTCGACGTCTGGTGGGCCGGCGGCCCCAACCCCGGCGGCGCCATCGGCGCCGGGTTCGTGCTGAAACTGTATCTGCGCGGCTGACCCTGAAGCAGCCAGCTTCGCAGCGTCGCCGGGCTTCCGCCGTGGACGCCCGGCGACTTCCTTTTGCTCGCGCGTCTCAGGCGGGTGCCCCGACGCGGGCGCCCGCGTCGTTTCCTAGTCGGGCGCGGTGCTGCAAAGCGGCGAGCGTGGCTGCTTGGCGCAATGATCGGCGAACGTGGAACCGAGGTCCATCCGCACGGCCGCGTCGGCGGCGGGCAGCCGCACCAAGAGCGCGTCGATAGGCCGCGTCAGCGGCAGAGCCAAGTCGAGCGTGCGGCGATCGAGCTCGACGAGCCCGCTCCCCTCGAGCACCTGCAGCCGCTGGTCGGGCGCCGCGACCGCCGCGATCCTGACGCTGCCGCTCCAGCCCTCGACGATGACGAGCTGGCCCTCGCGGCGGCGCTGCTCTTCCTTCGGCACCATCGCGACGCGGGCTTCGACCAGGCTGACCGTCGAGCCGTCGACCGCGAGGCTGACCAGCAGCCCCGGCGTGAGCTGGTCGAGAAGCTCTTTGTTGTCCGCGGCCACATCGACCGGACGCGGCTCGGACGTGCGCTCCGTCATCCGTCCCGGACCCTGCGAGGCGCAGGCGAGCAGCAACGCTGCCGTGATAGTCGACCAGGGGAGGAGTCGGCCCACACGCATCGTCGCCACTCTCGTCAGTAGCAGGAACCGCCGCCGCAGAAGGCGAAGCGGCGCGACACGCAACGGTCGGTGTTGTCGCGCCAGTCGCTGGTGTCGATCCTCACATCCATGATCTCCAGCTGGCCGACTGGCTGGTTGATGAAGACATCGGGGCGCGACGGGTTCAGCTGCTTGCAGTCATCCTGCAGGTCGAAGGCGACGGCCATCGCGCGGCACGCCTCCAGGCTCTTGAAGACGTTGCCGCAGTCGCCGGTGAAGGCGTAGCCGCCGTCGCAGCAGTACTCGTCGCCTTGCCCATGGAGGAAGTGGCCGCTCTCGTGCACGAAGGTGAAGTCCGCGTCGACGTCGGTGCCGGAGACGCTGCCGCCGCCCCCGAGCGAGAGTGAAGCGCAGTCGCGAAAGGGGACGGGGTGGACGATGGTGTCGCCGTCCATCACCGCCGCGATCGGGCGCACCAGGGGACCGAAGGTGCGCGTGCAGCCATCGGTGGAGGCGCCTGAAGGAGCCGCGAAAAGGTTGAAGCTGTGGTGAAAGAGGCCGTAGAGGCGGGCGAAGTCCTGGGCGGGAGCGGTGTTGAAGAAGGCCCCCTCGAGGATGGTGTTCAGGTGGTTGGTGAAGGTGCTGTAGAAGTCGTACTTGTCGTCGGGGAAGAAGCCGACGTCGAGCTTGCTCCGGAGCGCCTCGCCGGTGTGCCACCAGGCCGGCCGCGCGATGCTGGCCTCGAGCGGCAGACCGCCCGCGTAGGTGATCGCGGGAGTTTTCACGCTGCCGCCCATGGCCGGCTGCGCCACCGCCCGGTAGGCGACGAGCCGGTTGACGTCCAGCCGCTGCTTGAAGGCGCAGGTGGCGTTGGCAGGCCTGTCCGCGAACTCGCAGACGTGGTCGACCGTGATGGCGTCGCGACGGCAGGGGAAGACGCTCGGCACCGTCGTCAGCTCGGTGCAGTCGGTCATCTCGCCGGTCACCACGGTGATCGTGATGCGGCGGATCCCCGCCGTCGAGTTCCGTGCGCTCGCCGTGATGGTCGACTCGTGGGCGACGGCGCGGTAGAGCGGCGAGTGGCGGGCGGTGACCGTCGTCGCGCAGCCGCCCGTCGCCAGGCCGGCGGCGAGCAGGAGAACGCATCGCCGCCAACGGACCCGCGAAGGCCGCATGGTCCTCACGTCACGTCTTAGACGGACGCGCCGAGGTGAATTCCCCTTCGCCGCGCGTGCGACGTCGCTCGGCGGGTCAGGTCTCGGCTTCGCCGAAGATCTCGCCGGTGAGCTGGCGCAGGTAGAACGCCGCCCACAGCGCGAAAGGCAGCGCGAGCTTCACCGGCAAGTCGAGGATGTGCTTGCCGAGGCCCCAGAAGTTGCGCGCAAAGGGGCCGTAGTGGGCGGCGCTCCAGTCGCCGAGCTGCGTGGCGTAGACGAACTTCACCCAGAAGAAGAGGTCGATCACCTCGAAGCAGAGCATCACGACGAGGGCGTAGCCGAGGTTGGCGAAACGCTCGCGCGCGGTGATGTCCGGCGTGGCGAGGAAGATGGCGATCAGGAGCACCAGCGGGAAGTGGATGTCGGTGACCCGCACGCTGTAGGGCAGCCGCCCGTAGGCGCGGGTGTCGGCACGGGTGATCAGGGCGTCCTCGCCGCGCGAGAGCTCGAGGCGGGTGACCGCCGGGCGCTCGAAGATCCTCGTCAGCCGCTCGGCCGCCTGCGAGATGAAGAGGCTCAGGAACGCGGAGACCATCAGCCAGAGCACCATCGCGATCGGCGCCGTGAGCGCGAGGTTGCGCGCCAGCCGGAATGCCCAACTCCGGCGCGGGCCGCGTGACTCCGTGGCGCTCGCGCGACCGGCGGGCTTCGCGGCGGCGTTCCGCGAGCGGCCGCTCCGCCGCGAAACGTCTGCGGGCCGCGGCGGGCTCACGCGGCTTGCGGTTGCGGCCGATGCGGCGCCACGCGCCGCGCCCACAGGATCCAGATGAGGACCGCGGAGAGGATCACCAGGCTCTGCCAGACCACCGTGTGCGAGGTGTCGAAGAAGCGCGGCAGGTAAGCGCCGGTGAGGAAGAGGGCCACCACGCGCACCAGGTTCACCACCTGGATGGCGAGGGCGCCGACGGCGAGCCCGATGGCGCGGGCGCGCCACGATGCCGGGAAGGCGACGATGGCGGCGAGCAGGATCACCATCGCCTCGACGCCGTTGCAGCCGTTCTTGATGTTCACCGAGAAGCGCGGCGAGCGCAGCATGGAGCCGGAGCGAGTGACGTCCTGGCCGATGACGTTCAGCGCCACGCCGCTCGCCTTGGCGATCTGGCCCGTGAAGGGCTCGATGACGCGGTCGTTGATCGGCTTCCAGGCGATGAAGGCGAAGCTCGCGGCAAGGACCACGAGGAAGGTGATGAGGAAGCGGGCCTCGGGACGGAGCCTGCGGCGCGGCGGCTCGTCGCCGCCGTCGTCGCCCGCCGCCGCGCGAGGCGCGGCGTCGATCTCGCCGTCGACGACGCGCGGGACGCCGGACTCCTGTCGCTTCCGCTTCGCCATGGAGGCGCGGATTGTAGCAGCCGGTTGCCGAGGCTCAGGGCGGCTCAGGGCGTGCCCGCGGGCTCCATGGTAATTTGGCCAGCCCATGGCGCCGGAGTCCAACTTCGAAGAGCCGCTCGTCGAGCTGCGGCGCCAGATCCAGGAGCTGGAGAACTACCCCGCGCGGCCCGGCGTCGACAAGGAGATCGACCGCCTGCGCTCGCGGCTGCGCAAGGAGACCGACGAGGTCTACAAGGGCCTGTCGCGCTGGCAGAAGACGCTGGTGGCGCGGCACTCGGACCGTCCCTACACGCTCGACTACGTCGAGTACTTGATGGAGGACTGGGTCGAGATCCACGGCGACCGCGCCTTCGGCGACGACCCCGCCCTCGTCTGCGGCCTTGCCACCTTTCGCGGCCTTTCCGTCGCCGTCGTCGGCCACCAGAAGGGGCGCGACACGCGGCAGCGCATCCGCCGCAACTTCGGCCAGCCGCGCCCGGAGGGCTACCGCAAGGCGCTGCGAATGATGAAGCTCGCCGAGCGCTTCGGGCTGCCGGTGCTGAGCTTCATCGACACGCCGGGCGCGTATCCCGGCATCGATGCCGAGGAGCGCGGCCAGGCGGAGGCGATCGCCAGGAACCTCGAGGAGATGGCGGCTCTGCGGGTGCCGATCGTCGTCACCATCACCGGCGAAGGCGGCAGTGGCGGCGCGCTGGCGCTCGGCGTCGGCGATCGCGTGCTGATGCTGCAGTACGCGATCTATTCGGTGATCTCGCCCGAAGGGTGCGCCGCGATCCTGTGGAAGGACCAGGAGCGCAAGGCCGACGCGGCGGAGGCGATGAAGATCGCGGCGCCCGACCTGCGCGAGCTCGGGGTCATCGACGAGATCATCGAGGAGCCGCCGGGCGGCGCGCACACCGATCCGGCGGAGACGGCGCGGCGCGTCGGCGAGGCCGTGGAGCGCTTGCTGCGCCAGCTCATGCGCAAGCCGGTCGAACAGCTCCTCGAGGAGCGCTACCAGCGGTTCCGCCGCCTCGGCGTCTACGAGGGGTAGCGGCACGGCACCGGTGTCGATGACCCCTCTGGGGTGTGATCACTGAGGTGTGGATGACTGAGGCGTCGATGACCCCGACCGTCGGCGACGAGGCCGCGGTGGGCGCGGGTTCGACGCTCGACGCTGTTGCGCCGACACCGGCGCCGGCGACACCCATCGCGTGGGTGCGCGCACCCGTGCCGGCGGCCGCGCACGTACTGCTCGCCGCCGGGCTGCCGCGCGCGCTGGCGCTGCTCTTGGCGCGGCGCGGCGTCGAGACGGCGGAAGCGGCGGAGCGTTTCCTGCACCCGCGCGTCGAGCATTTGCACGACGGCACGCGGTTCGCTGGCATGGAGCGCGCGCTCGAGCTGCTCGCCCAGGCCCGTGAGGCGGGCCGGGCCGTCGCGGTCGTCGGCGACTACGACGTCGACGGCGTCAGCTCGACGGCGCTGCTGCTCGCGGCGCTGCGCGCCTGCGGTCTGCAGGCCGACGCCATCCTGCCGCACCGGCTCGTCGATGGTTACGGTTTGCAGCTCACTCACGTCGCCGAGGCGGCGCGCCGTGGCGCCGCGGTGTTGCTCACCGTCGACTGCGGCAGCACCGCGCATGCGGCGGTGGAGGAGGCGCTCGCCGCCGGCCTCGCCGTCATCGTCGTCGACCACCACCTGCCCGACCGCGCGCTGCCGGCGGCGGTGGCGCACGTCAACCCGCGCCAGCCGGAGTGCCCGTATCCGTTCCGCGATCTCTGCGCGGCCGGGTTGGCGTTGAAGCTGGCGCTGGCGCTGGGGGATCGGTTGGGCAAGCCGCTGCCCGTCGAGCGGCTGCTCCGCGTCGCCTGCCTCGGCACGGTGGCCGACATGGTGCCGCTGCTCGGCGAGAACCGCGTCATCGCCGCGCTGGGTTTGCGCGCGCTGGGCGCCACGCGGTCGCGCGGCTTGCAGGCGCTGTTCCGTCAGGCGCAGGTGGCGGCGCCGCTGTCGGCCACCGACGTCGCCTTCCGCATCGGGCCGCGTCTCAACGCCGCCGGCAGGCTGGGCTCGGCGGAGCCGGCGCTCGACCTCCTGCTCACCCGCGACGACGAGCTGGCGCTGAAGCTCGCCGAGCAGCTCGATCGACTGAACGGCGACCGCCAGCGGCAGGAGCAGCAGGTGGTGGAGGAGGCGAGCGCGCGCGTCGCCGCGCGGCCGTCCGTGCCCCCGATCGTCGTCGAGTGGAGCCCCGACTGGCACCGCGGCGTCGTCGGCATCGCCGCGTCGCGCATCGCGCGCGCGCACCGGCGGCCGACGCTGCTGCTCTCCGTCGACGGCGAGCTGGCGACCGGCTCGGGCCGCAGCGTGCCCGGCGTGGCGCTGCACGAGTTTCTCTTGCCGTGGGCGGCGGAGCTCGAGCGCTTCGGCGGTCACGCGCAGGCCGTCGGTCTCACCGCGCGTACCGATCGTCTCGTCGAGCTGCGCGACGCGTGGGAGACGGCCGCCGCGCGCTGGCCGCCCGAAATGCTCGGCGGCGCGCAGACCTACGAGCTCGAGCTCCAGCCGCGCCACGTCACGCGCGACCTGCTGCGCCAGCTCGTGCAGCTCGAGCCGCACGGCGAGGGCAATCCGCGCCCGCTCGCCCGCGTCGGCCCGCTGCGCCTCCACGGCTCGCCGCGCCCGTTCGGCCGCGGCCACTTGCGTGCGCTCTCGACCGGCCCCGACGGCACCCGCGTGCGCCTCCTCGGCTGGGGCTGGGAGGCGCGCGCCGCACAGCTCGCCGGCGAGTTCGAAGTCCTCGCCACCCTCGAGCGCGACCGCCTCGACGGCGACCCCGAGCTTCACCTGGTTGACGCGCGCGCGGTCGACGCCCGCGCGCTGGTCGACGCGCAGCCGGCGACCGAAACGGCGGCCAGCCACACCTGATGCCTCGCCGCGGCGCCCTCACCGTCGGCCGCATCAAGGCCCTGCGCTGGATCGCCCTCGGCGTCGCCGCCGTGCTCGCCGCCACCATCGCGCTGCTCTGGTTCCTCGGCCGCGACCGCACGCCCGACCTCGAACCCGGCAGGGCCGAGAACCCGCGCGGCGCGCGGCAGGTGGGGAAGGGCTTCGACCACACGATCACGCACGAAGGCAAGCCCCTCCTGCGCATCCGCGGCAAGCGCGACCGCTACGACAAGGACGGCAACCTCCACGTCGAGGAAGTGCTGATCACGGCGTATCAGCAGGACGGCAGCCGCTACGAGATCGCCGCCGACAAGGCCACCTACAACCTGCAGCAGCGCGAGGCGGTGCTCGCCGGGCGCGTGAGCCTCGCCGGACCGCAGGGCTTTGCGTTGCGCACCAAGAGACTGGTCTTGCGGCAGGGCGGACGGTGGCTCGTCAGCGACAGCCAGGTGAGCTTCCAGTGGGGGACCGACCCGCCGCTCGCCGGCCGCGCGGCGAAGCTGCACGCGCAGGTCAACCGCGGCGAGTTCGTGCTCTCCGGCGGCGTCGCCATCCGCTCCCTTCGGCCCATAGCCGCGGGCGACGCGGAAGGCGAGCCGTTCCGGATCAGCGCCGAAGTCCTCGTCTTCGAGCGCAACCTGCACCAGCTGCGCGCCAACGTTCGCGTGCTGCTCAAGTACGGCCGCTCGCACATGAAGGCCGACCGCCTCGCCGTCCACCTCTCGCCGCAGGAGAACAAGGTGCAGTTCGTGCGCGCGCGTTGGAACGTGCGCGCCGAGTTCCACGACAAGGATGCGCAAGGGCGGCCGACCTCTCTGGTCAGCGAAGGGGACGCCCTGGCCGTCCTCTTCGACGACGCCGGCAAGCTGCCGACGCGCATCGAGCTCGACGGCGACGGCAAGAAACCGGCGCATCTGCGCCGCAACAACGGAGGCGGCGAGGTGTTCGACCTGGTGGCGGCGCGCACGGAGGGAGAGCTCGCCGGCGGTCGTCTCACCAGTGCGCAGGCCATGGGCGGCGTCGTCATCGCGCAGGAATCCCCGGGAGCACCCGCGCGCAAGGTCGAAGCGCGCCGGGCCGACGCCGAGTTCGCCTCGGACGGCAACCTCGCCTCGCTCGAGGTCAAGAACGACGTCAAGGTGCACGAGGCCGGCCGCGGTGAGCTACTCGCCGCGCGCGCCATCGTGACGCCGGAGCGCACCGACGCGTTCGGCGCCGCGGGCGCGCCGGTTCGGCTCGACAGCCCGCGCGGGCAGCTGCGCGCGCCGCAGATCACTTATACGAAAGATAGCGGCCTCGCCCACGCCACCGGCGGCGTCGAGGCGACGATGCCTCCCGGCAAGGACAATCCGATGGAGGACACGCCGCTCACCGAGAGCGGCGAGCCGGTGAACGTGCAGGCCGAGGAGGCCTTCTGGCGCGACCAGCCGCGCGCGTTCCTCTTCAAGGGCAAGGTGCGCGCCTGGTCGGGCGACCGCGTGCTGCGCGCCGACCAGTTGCGCGGCGACGCCGACCAGCAGCAGCTGACGGCGGCAGGCAGCGTGCAGACGCTCTGGTTCATGCCGCCGCCGAAGACAGAGGAGGGGAGCACGGGCGGCGGTGCCGCGAGCGCAGGAGGCCCGCGCCAGGTACGCGTCGAGGCGGCGACGCTGCTCTACTCCGAGCGCGAGCATCGGCTCGTCTACGACGGCAACGTGCACGTCGTCGACGGCCAGCGCACGCTCGACAGCAAGACGCTGACGGTGGAGCTCACCCAGAAAGGACAGGCGCGGCGGATGATCGCCACCGGCAGCGTCAAACTGGAGGCGCCGGTCGAAGGAAGGACCATCACCGCCGAGCGCGCCGATTACGATGTGGAGGCCCGGCGAGTCGTCTTCCGCGGCGCGCCGGTGACCTTGAAGGACACCAAGGGGGGCACGCTCACCGGCAAGCAGGCGGTCTACTCGATGGAGACCGCCAAGGTGCGCGTGACTGCTGAGGAGGAAGAGGGACCGGGCGGTTGAAGCTGTCGACCGAGAGCTTGCGCAAGGCCTATCGCGGCCGCTACGTCGTCAACGACGTCTCGGTCGAGGTGTCGACGGGCGAGATCGTCGGCCTGCTCGGCCCCAACGGCGCCGGCAAGACGACCACCTTCTACATGGTCGTCGGCCTGACGCCGCCCGACGAAGGCAAGGTGATGCTCGACGACCTCGAGATCACCGACATGCCGATGTTCCTGCGCGCGCAGCGCGGCATCAGCTACCTGCCGCAGGAGCCGTCGGTGTTCCGCCGCATGTCGGTGGAGGACAACCTGCGCGCCATCCTCGAGACGCTCGACGTCACGCACGCCGAGCGCGAGCGCCGCGCCGAGACGCTGATCCGCGAGTTCGGTCTCGAGAAGGTACGCAAGAACATGGGCTACGCGCTGTCGGGCGGCGAGCGGCGGCGCGTCGAGATCGCGCGCGCGCTCGTCATCGACCCCTCGTTCATCCTCCTCGACGAGCCGTTCGCCGGCATCGACCCGATCGCCGTGCTCGACATCCAGACCATCGTGCGCCGGCTGCGCGAGTTCGGCATCGGCATCCTGATCACCGACCACAACGTGCGCGAGACGTTGAAGATCACCGACCGCGCCTATATCATCAACAACGGCGAGATCTTGCGGACCGGCCACCCCGCCGAGCTGTCCGCCGATCCCGAGGTGAGGAAGATCTACCTCGGCGAAGACTTCCGCTTGTGACGCCGGCTCGCCACCGTTCCCCTCTCCGCCCACCTCCGGACAACGCAGTGCACTCCTCGGCAGCGCGGCTCAGCTAGACTCCTCGATTGAAGAGGTAGACAACACCCGGCATGGCGCTCGAACAGAAGCTCTCCCTCAGGCTCGCGCAGAAGCTGGTGATGACGCCATCGCTGCAGCAAGCGATCAAGCTGCTGCAGTTGACGAGGATGGAGCTCGAGACGGTGCTCAACCAGGAGCTGGTCGAGAACCCCGTGCTCGAGGAGCGCGAGGAGACGCCCGAGGAGCCCGAGCAGCAGGCGACCGAGGACCAGCCGGCGGAGCAGAAGAAAGAGGAAGTCGACCACCAGGAGGCGATGGGCGACATCGACCTCGAGGCGTACTTCAACGACTACTGGGAGAGCAACGCCTACCAGGGGCAGCAGGTGCTCGGCATCCCCGAGGCGCCGCCGCTGGAGAACACGCTCACCCGCGACCCCGACCTCTACGACCACCTGCTCTGGCAGCTGCACATGTGCGGTGCGCCGGACGACCTGCGGCAGCTCGCCGAGCTGATCATCGGCAACCTGAACACCGACGGCTTCCTCGTCGCCTCGCTCGAGGAGCTGCAGGAGATGGGGCGTTTCGAGGACGGCGAGCCCTACTCGCGCGAGGACGTCGAGCGCGCCCTGCAGCTGGTGCAGAGCTTCGACCCGCCGGGCGTCGCCTGCCACGACCTGCGCGAGAGCCTGCTGGCGCAGCTCGACCACCAGGGCGAGCCGCACGACTCGCTCGCCTGGCGGATGATCGAGCAGCACTGGGACCTCTTCCTCAAGCGCCAGTTCCCCGCCATCGCCCGCGACCTCGGCGTCGAGCTCCACGACCTCGAGCCGGCGGTCGAGCGGGTGAAGAACCTGGAGACGCGGCCGGGGCGGAAGTTCGGCACCGAGCGGGCCCACTACGTCGAGCCCGACGTGGCGGTGATCAAGATCGGCGACGAGTACATCATCCAGCTCAACGACGACGGCCTGCCGCGGCTGCGCGTCTCCAAGGCCTACCGGCGGATGCTGCAGGAGATGAAGAGCAACGGCAGGGAGGCCGAGGCGCACCAGTTCCTGCGCGACAAGATGCGCTCGGCGGTGTGGCTGATCAAGAGCCTCGACCAGCGCCAGCGCACCATCTACAAGGTCGCCAACTCCATCGTGCGCCAGCAGCGCTCCTTCCTCGACCACGGCATCGAGCACCTGCGGCCGATGGTGCTGCGCGACGTCGCCGAGGACATCGGCATGCACGAGTCGACGGTGTCGCGCGTCGTCTCCAACAAGTACATCCACACCCCGCGCGGCCTCTTCCCGATGAAGTTCTTCTTCCACAGCGGCATCGACCGCGACTACGGGGAAGACATCTCGTCGCTGACGGTGAAGCGCAAGATCCAGCAGCTCATCCAATCGGAAGACGCGAAACGGCCGCTGTCCGACAGCGCCCTGGCCCGCCTGCTCCACAAGGAGGGGATCCAGATCGCCCGTCGGACGGTGGCGAAGTACCGCGACGAGCTGGGCATCCCCTCGTCGACAGACCGCAGGCAGATTTTCTGATCGGGCGCCGGCGACTCGATCATCGGCTCGCGCCGCCGGCACCCTGGCACGTGGAGGGCCGGCAAGCATGAAGATCGAGTACTTCGCGCGCAACGCCACGATCGACGACCAGGTCCGCCGCTACGCCGAGGAGAAGCTGCGCAAGCTGGCGAAGTTCCTCGACGACCCGGAGGAGGCGGAGGCGCGGCTGACGCTGGAGCACGAGAAGCACCACTTCGTCGCCGAGGTGCAGCTCAGCCACCGCCACGGCACGCTGGTGGCGAAGGAGACCGCCAACCAGCTGCTCGACGCGGTGAACCTGGCGGTCGACAAGGTGGAGACGCAGGCCGAGCGCTCGCGCAAGAAGCACAAGGAGAAGCGCCGGCGCGCCCAGCGGCACGAGACCAACGGTCATCATTGGCCGGAGGAAGTGATTGCGCGCGACAGCGTCGCCGCCGGTGCCGACGGCGGCCGGCGCGTCGTCGAGACGACGCAAGCTCGAGATCAAGCCGATGAGCATCGAGGAGGCGGCGCTCGAGCTCGAGGACGGCCACCGCTCCTTCGTCGTCTTCCGCGACATGGATACCGATCGCGTCAGCGTGCTCTACAAGCGGCGCGACGAGAACTACGGGTTGATCGCGCCCGAGCTTTGATGCGGTGAGGTTCGCGCGGTGCCGACTCTCGAGACCCTCACCGACCCGCAGCTGATCTTCCCCGGCCTCGCGGCGGGCGATGCCGCGGGGGTGCTGCGCGAGTTGGCGCAGAAGCTCGCCGAAGCCGGAGTGGTCGCCAACGCGAGCGAGCTCTTCGATCGGCTGTGGGAGCGCGAGCAGCTGGGCTCGACGGCCATCGGCCGCGGCATCGCCATCCCGCACTGCAAGCTCGACCGGTTGGAGCGCGTGGTGGTGGCGGTGGGGTTGGCGCCTGCGGGCGTCGAGTTCGGCGCCGCCGATCATCAGCCGGTGCGGCTCTTCTTCGTCGTCGTCTCGCCCAGCCGCTCGCCGGCGGAGCACCTGCAGTCGCTCGCCGCCATCTCGCGCTGGGTGAAGGCCGACGGCCGCGTCGACCGGCTGCTCGCCTCGCAGCGGCCCGGAAGAGGTCCTCGACCTGCTGCGGGAGGGCACGTGAGCGAGCACCAGGCGGCCGACGCCGCAGCGGCCACGATCTGGGACGAAGTCTGGGAGCGCCCGCCCGCCGAGGTGAAGGTGCGCGACCTGCTCGGCGACGAGCTCTCCGACCTGCGCTTCCACGTCCTCGCCGGCGAGAGCAAGCTCGACAACCGCATCGAGAACCCGCGGGTGCAGAAGCCCGGGCTCGCCTTCGCCGGTTACTACCCGTACATCAAGCCGGGGCGGGTGCAGATCATCGGCGAGAGCGAGACCGCCTACCTGCAGACGCTCCCCGCCGGCAAGCGGCAGGACCGCTTCGAGCGCATCACCCGGCTGCCGGTGCCGGTCTTCATCCTCACCAAGGGGCTCGAGCCGCTGCCCGACCTGCTCGCCATCCTGCAGGAGCGCGAGGTGCCGCTGCTCGCCTCGGCGGCGCTGTCGTCGGTGATCATCAAGCGCGTCTCCTGGTTCCTCGAAGACCACCTGGTGCCGACGGCGCACATCCACGGCGTGCTGCTCGACGTCTACGGCCTCGGCGTGCTGCTCATCGGCAAGAGCGGCGTCGGCAAGAGCGAGTCGGCGCTCGACCTCATCACTCGCGGCCACAGCCTCGTCGCCGACGACCGGGTGACGGTGAAGCGCTACCCGAGCGGCGACGTCGTCGGCTACTCGGAGACGCCGCTGCGCCACCACATGGAGCTGCGCGGTCTCGGCATCGTCAACATCAAGGACCTCTTCGGCCTCGCCGCCGTGCGCGAGCGGAAGACGGTCGACCTCGTCATCGAGCTCGAGCCGTGGGATCCGCACCAGGCCTACGAGCGGCTGGGGCTCGACGAGACGGTGCACCACATCCTCGGCACGCCGCTGCCCTACATCAAGATGCCGGTGGCGATCGGCCGCAACCTGTCGATCCTGGTCGAGATCGCGGCACGCAACCACGTGCTCAAGATGCAGGGACACTTCTCGGCCCACGAGTTCGCCCGCCAGCTGGAGGAGCAGCTGGAGCGCAACCGCGGCGGGCGCTGAGCGCGGCGCGGGAGGAGGTAAGGGCGTGGCGGGCAGGGCGGAGCTGGTCATCGTCACCGGGCTCTCGGGCTCGGGCAAGAGCACGGTCGCGAAGTCGTTCGAGGACCTCGGCTACTACGTCGTCGACAACCTGCCGCTGCCGCTCTTGCGCGAGCTCGTCGCCAATCCGCTGCAGCTGGTGGGGGAGGAGGAGCGGCGCATCGCGCTGATCACCGACGTGCGGGCCAAGGGATTCGCCAGCGAGTTCCCGGCCATCTTCCGCGGCATCGACCGCACCCAGGTGCACCCGACGCTGCTCTTCCTCGAGGCCTCCGACGAGTCGCTGGTGCGCCGCTTCTCGGAGACGCGGCGGCCGCACCCGCTGTCGAAGGACCTGCCGGTGGCGGAGGCGATCCAGCGCGAGCGCGCGATGCTCGACGAGCTGCGCGGCCTCGCCGACCTGGTGTTCGACACCAGCCAGTGGAACGTGCACGAGATCCGCAGCAAGGTGAACCACGCCTTCGCGCAGCCGGCGCAGGGCGCCGACATGCAGGTGTCGCTCACCTCGTTCGGCTTCAAGTACGGCATCCCCACCGGCACCGACCTGCTGTTCGACGTCCGCTTCCTGCCCAACCCGCACTTCGTCGCCGAGCTGCGGCCGAAGACCGGGGCTGACGAGGAGGTGGTGGCGTGGCTCGAGCGGCAGCCGGACTTCAACGAGCTGGTCGAGCGACTCGCCGACCTGCTGCTCTATTTGCTGCCGCGGTATCGGAAGGAGAACCGGAGCTACTTGTCGGTGGCGGTCGGTTGCACCGGTGGGCGGCACCGTTCGGTGGCGATCGTCGAGCTGCTCGAGCGTAGGCTGCGCGAGGCGGGCTGGGCGCCGCGGCTGCGGCATCGCGACGTCGATCGGTAGGGGTCGGATAGTGCGCAGAGCGCACCCTACGATGCCGACCACCGCAGCGTCGCCCTGAGGTAGGTGCGCTCTGCGCACCGATTCGGACTATGCCGCAGTGCGGCAATTCATTGCCACACGGTGGTACCATCGCCGCCAAATGGTGCAGGTCCTCATCTTGAGCCACGGCGCGCTCGCGCACGCGCTCGTCGACACCGCCGAGCGCATCGTCGGCCGGCTCGCTGACGTGCAGGCACTGTCGCTCGACTGGGACGAGCCGCGCGAGCACCTGCTGGCGCGCATGCACGACGTGATCCGCAGCATCGACGAGGGTGACGGCGTACTCATCCTCACCGACCTCTTCGGCGACACGCCGTCGAACCTCGCCCAGGGGCTGATCGATCCCGAGCGCGTCGAAGTGGTGACCGGCGTCAACCTGCCGATGGTGCTGCGGCTCGCCTGCCAGGGCAGCCGGCCCACCACGCTCCACGAGCTCGCCGCCTGGATCCAGTCCAAGGGTCAGCAGGGCATCCGCGTCTGCGCCGCCTTCGAGCCGACGCTGGCGGGAGAGCGGGCATGATCGAGCGCGAGGTCGAAATCGTCAACCGCTTGGGGCTGCACGCCCGCGCGGCCGCCAAGCTGGTGCACCTCGCCGGCCGCTTCCGCTCCGAGGTGAGGATCGTCAAGAACGGCGAGACCGTCGACGCCAAGAGCATCCTCGGCCTGCTGATGCTCGCCGCCGCTCAGGGCGAGCACGTCAAGCTGCGCACCGACGGTCCCGACGAGCAGGAGGCGATGGCGGCGCTCGAGGACCTCATCGCCCGCCGCTTCGAGGAGGACTCGTGAGCGCCGAGCCGAAGCCGGCCAGCTCTGCTGCCGATGAGCGCCTGGCCTCTGCAGGCCAGACTGAAGGCGCGCCGCTGGTGATGCAGGAGCTGCGCGGCCTCGGCGTTTCGGAAGGCGTCGCCATCGGCCGCGCGGTCTGTATCGCCACCCGCGAGCAGGACGTCTACCGCTTCCCGTTGCCGGAAGGGCAGGTGGACGACGAGATCGCCCGCTTCCGCCGCGCCACCGACCGCGCCGTCGTCGAGGTGGAGGAGCTGCGCTGCCGCGTCGGCTCCGACCTCGGCCCCGACCTCGCCGGCATCTTCGAGGTGCACGCGCTGCTGCTCAAGGACCGCTATTTCCTCGAGCGCATCGAGCAGCGCATCGCCGAGGAGCACGTCAACGCCGAGTGGGCGGCGTGGGAGACGGCTGCCGAGCTCCGCGGCCGCTTCGCCAGCCTCGCCGAAGGCGCCGCCCGCGACCACACCGAGGACATGCAGGACATCGCGCGGCATCTCATCCGCGCGCTGCAGGGCGTCTCGCACCACGAGCTGTCGGAGATCGGCGGCGACGTCATCGTCATCGCCGACGACCTGACGCCCTCCGATGCCGTGCGCTTCGGGCGGCAGGGAGTGGTGGGCTTCGCCATCGAGTCCGGCGGCCGCACCTCGCACACGACGATCATCGCCCACTCGTTGAACATCCCGCTGGTCACCGGGCTGCCCGGGATCACCCGCCTGGCGGCGCACGAGGACCCGGTGATCGTCGACGGCACGGCGGGCGTCGTGGTGCTGCACCCGACCTCGGAGATCATCGACGAGTACGAGCGCCGCCAGCGCGACTACGACCAGCGCACGCTGCTGCTGCTCGCCACCCGCGAGCTCGAGACGAGGACCCGCGACGGCGTCCTCGTGCAGCTGATGGCCAACATCGACCTCGTCGAGGAGGTCGAAGAGGCGCGGCGCTACGGCGCGCAGGGGATCGGGCTCTACAGGAGCGAGTTCCTCTACATCGAGCGCACGCCCGAGCTGCCGAACGAGGACGACCACTACGTCCTCTACCGGCGGCTCGTCGAGGAGATGGCGCCGCACCCGGTGGTCATCCGCACCTACGACCTCGGCGGCCGCAAGCTGGCGCGCGAGGTGATGGACACGCGCGAGGAGAACCCGGTGCTCGGTCTCCGCGGCATCCGGCTTACGCTGGCGCGGCCGCAGGTCTTCCGCACCCAGCTGCGCGGCCTCTTCCGCGCCGGCTGCCACGGCGACGTCTGGGTGCTGCTGCCGATGGTGAGCGCGGTGGAGGAGGTACGCGCCTTCCGCGCCTTCGCCGACGAGGTGCGTCGCGAGCTCGCCATCGAAGGTGTGCCGTTCGGCGAGCGCTTCAAGCTCGGGGTGATGATCGAGGTGCCGTCGGCGGCGCTGGTCGCCGACCACCTGGCGGCGGAGGTCGACTTCTTCGCCATCGGCACCAACGACCTCATCCAGTACTCGATCGCGGTCGACCGCAACAACGAGCACGTCACCCACCTCTACCAGCCGCTCCATCCGGCGATGCTGCGGATGTTACGATTCGTCGTCGAGCAAGCGGACGAGCACGGCATCCCGGTGAGCGTCTGCGGCGAGATGGCCGCCGATCCGTTGGCCGCTGCCGTGCTGGTGGGTCTCGGCGTCCGGCGGCTGTCGCTCAGCCCGCGGCGGGTGCCGGAGATCAAGACCCGCCTGCGCGAGCTCGACGCCGACTTCCTGCAGGAGCACGTCCGCCGTTGCAGCGATCTAGCGACCGCCGCCGACGTCGAGGAGTACCTCGGCCAGGTCTTCGCCCAGCGGGCGCGGGGCCTGCGGCCCCTGCGCCGCGCGCGCGAGTGATTGGCGCCGTTCGCGCACTGGCGCAAGCCGCGCGCGTCGGAAGGGAGCGAGGAGTGACCGCTTGCTGAACCCAGTACGTCGCGTCGACAAGCCCTGGGGCTACGAGCTGGTCTTCGCCCACACCGACCGCTACGTGGGGAAGGTCCTCCACGTCGACGCCGGCCACGCGCTGTCGCTGCAGTATCACGAGCGCAAGGACGAGACGCTCTACCTGGTCAAGGGCTCGCTCGAGTTCCAGGTCGAGGAGGACGGGCAATTGGTGGTGCGCGAGCTGCGCCTGGGCGAGGCGTACCACATCCCGCCCTTCACGCGGCACCGCATGATCGCCGGGCCCGAAGGGTGCGACCTCGTCGAGGTGTCGACGCCGGAGCTCGAGGACGTGGTGCGACTGGAGGACCGCTATGGACGCGCCTGATCGGCTGCGGCACGGAGGCGGTGCAATCGCGGGGAAGCGGCATGCGGAGCGGAGTCGCCGACGTGGCCGCGGCGCTCGCGCTCGGCGCGGCGGCCCTCGCCGGTGCGCTGGCGAGCGGCGGCTGTGCGTCGCAGCCCAAGCGCCCCCCGGCGCCGACCGAGCAGGCGCAGATGGTGGCGCCGCAGACGGTGACCCTGGCGCCGGCGCCGACGCCGGCGACGGTGGAGAGCCCGGTGGCGGCGCCGGTGCGCAACAACGAGCCGGTGGTGATCGACGAGGGCGGCGGCGGCCCGGGCGGCGAGCAGACCCTCGTCGCCGCAGCCGCTTCCGAGCGTGAGCGCCGCCGCACCGCTCCGCCCCCGACGGTGGTGGTCAACGACAAGAACCTCGCCGCGCACGCGACCGGCAAGCTGTCGATCTCGCAGGGGAGCGGTGCCGTGTCGGCAGCCGCCACCGCGACGGCCGCGGGCACCGCGCCGGCCAAGGACGAGCGCTACTGGCGCGATCGCGTGCACGGCCTGCGCGAGCGTTGGAGTACCGCGGTCGACTCGATCGGCGAGCTCGAGGCCAAGGCCGCCAGCCTGCGCACGCGCTTCTACGCGCAGGACGATCCGTACGTCCGCGACGGCGAGATCAAGCCGGCCTGGGACAAAGCGCTCGAGGACCTCGACGAGACTCGGGAGCGCGCGCGGTCGTTGGAGGACCAGCTCGCCGTGGCGCTGGAGGAGGGGAGGCAGGCCGGCGCTCTCCCCGGTTGGCTGCGCGACGGCATCGAGCTCGAGCCCAGCGAGCGACCGTACGACCGGCCCGAGCGCCAGGTGCTGCGCGACGACGCCAACCTCGTGCGCGAGCCCGAGGAGTTGGGGCAGCCGCCGCAACGTTAAAGCGCTTCACGACGGACGAGACGTAGTCTCCTTTGACTGCGGTCTTTAGATCACCATCGTTCGAGCAGAACTTAAGCTCACCTCTACCATGCGTCGCTTCTTCATCGAGACCTGGGGTTGCCAGATGAACGAGCTGGACAGCCAGCGGCTGGCCGGCCAGCTCATGCAACAGGGCGTGCTGCCGACCGACGATCCAGCCGAGGCCGACGTCATCCTGCTCAACTCCTGCAGCGTGCGCGAGAAGGCGGCGCAGAAGGCCTACTCGCGGCTCGGCGAGTACCGGCGCCTCAAGAGCGAACGCCCAAGTCTCCTCATCGGCTTCTGCGGCTGCGTCGCGCAGCAGGAGGGCGAAGCGGCGCTCCAGCGGCTGCCGGAGCTCGACTTCGTGCTCGGCCCGGCGCGTGTCGGCGAGCTCGTCGACGTGCTGCGCCGGCGGCGCGCCGGCGAACGGGTCGTCGCCACCGGCTTCCCCGAGGAGCGCCGCTTCGACCTCGACGCCATCGACCGCGAAGGGATCCACAAAGGGATGGTGACGGTGATCGAAGGGTGCAACAAGAAGTGCACCTTCTGCATCGTCCCCACCACGCGCGGCCCGGAGCGCTGCCGGCCGATCGACGAGGTGCTCGCTGAGGTGCAGTACCTCGTCCGCCGCGGCTTCGTCGAGATCGAGCTGCTCGGCCAGACGGTGAACCACTGGCGCGAACCCGCTGGCACCGGCCGCGGCGACCTCGACTTCGCCGATCTGCTCGAAGCGGTGGCGACGCTGCCGGGCGTGCAACGGCTGCGTTTCGTCACCTCCTATCCGCGCGACTTCACGCCGCGGATGGTGGAGCAGGTGGGCAAGCACGAAAACATCTGCCCTTACCTCCACCTGCCGGTGCAGTCGGGCTCGGACCGCATGCTCAAGCTGATGGGCCGCGGCTACGCGATCGATTCCTACCTGCAGCTCGTCGACGACCTGCGACGCGCGCGGCCGGGGCTGGCGATCTCGACCGACCTCATCGTCGGCTTCCCTGGCGAGAGCGAGGACGACTTCCACGCCACGCTCGAGCTCGTCGAGCGCGTTCGCTTCGCGCAGGTTTTCGCCTTCAAGTACTCGGCGCGGCCGGGAACGGCGGCGCCGCGGCTGGCGCTACCGCAAGTCGACGACGAGGTGGCCACGCGGCGCCTGCAGGAGCTCTTTGCGTTGCAGAAGGGCATCCAGCGAGAGATCAACGAGCAGCTCGTCGGCCGCACGATGGACGCGCTGGTCACCGGCTGGGGGCGCGGAGACGGCCAGCAGCTCGGGCGCACGTCCTGCCACCGCATCGTTTGCTTCCTCGCCGGCGCGAAGCCGGCGCGCGCCGGCGAGCTGGTCACGGTGCGCATCGAAAGCGCGAACCACCACAGCCTCATCGCTCGGCGCATCGACGCCGAGCCGGCCCTTACGCTCGCTTCGCCGTCGGTCCTCCGCGTGCTCCCCAGCGCCTGAAAGCGCGCGCCCGTTCGGGGCGTAGAATGAGGCACGATGAGCGACGCCGACAGCAACGCCGCGGACACTCGCGCCGCCGACAGCTTGGTGCGCATGGAGATCAAGGGGCTGATGCTCGACCCCACCTCCAACATCCCCATCGTCGTGCTGCGCGAGCAGGGCGGCCAGGTCTTCCTGCCGATCTGGATCGGCGTCTTCGAGGCCAACGCCATCGCCCTGCGCATCGAAGGGATCGAGCCGCCGCGACCGTTGACGCACGATCTCCTGCGCTCGGTGTTCAGCCACTTCCAGGCCGAGGTGCAGCGGGTGGTGATCTCCGACCTGCGCGAGAACACCTTCTTCGCCATGATCGAGGTGCGCCGCAACGGTGAGCAGACCGCCATCGACGCGCGGCCGAGCGACGCCATCGCGCTGGCGCTGCGCACCGACGCGCCGATCTTCGTGCGCCGCGACGTGCTCGAGCGGGCCAAGGCGGTCGACCTCGCCACCCACGCCACCGACGACGAGAAGCTCAAGGAGTGGCTGGAAGAGCTCAATCCCGAGGACCTCGGCAAGTACACGATGTGAGCCACGCCACTGCGCGCACGCTTGCCCGGCTCGTTTCCTCGGCTATCTCCATAAATTCCAGCAACTTAGCTGAAATGTCGGCGCGCCGACATCGCTGGCGACGTTGCGCAGCGCGCGTTGACCCCTTCCGCACCGATCCCGTACACTCGCCCGCGCAGCCCCAATGATCGTCGCCATCACCAACCAGAAGGGCGGGGTGGGTAAGACCACGACCGCCATCAACCTCGCGGCGGGTCTCTCGATGAAGGGGCTGCGGACCCTGCTGATCGATCTCGATCCGCAGGCCAACAGCTCGATGTCGTTCGTCGACGTCCACGGGCTGGAGCGCTCGGTCTACGACGCCCTCGTCGAGCGGCAGGTGAGCCTGGCGGACGTGATCCTGCCCACCGCCAAGACCCCGAACCTCTCGGTGGCACCCGCCAACATCGCGCTCGCCAAGCTCGAGGCGAAGCTGGTGGGGGAGATCGACGGCATCTATCGGTTGAAGGACGCGCTGGAGCCGATCCGCGAGCGCTACGAGTACATCGTCATCGACACGCCGCCGACCCTCGGCCTGATCACCGTCAACGCGCTCGTCGCCGCCAGCCACGTGCTCATCCCCATCCAGTCGAGCTACTTCGCGCTCGAGGGGACCGACGACCTGCTGGAGACGATCGACAAGGTGAAGGCGCGCGCCAACCCGCAGCTGCAGATCCTCGGCGCCGTCATCACCCTCTACGACAAGCGCACCCTGCTGGCGCGCGACATCCTGAGCGAGATCCGCAAGGTCTTCGGCGACAAGATCTTCAAGACGACGATCAGCAAGAGCGTCCGGCTGGAAGAGAGCCCCGCCTACCGGGAGTCGATCTTCACCTTCGCGCCGCGCAGCAGCGGCGCCTACGAGTACTACAAGCTCTCCGAGGAGGTGCTCAGTCGTGTCTGAGCCCGCGACCCGCCGCCGCGGTCTGCCGCAGCAAGTCAAGATGCGCCACAGCCATCACTTCGTCGACGAGCTCACGGCGCGCAGCGAGACGCCGGTGGGGAAGTTCGTGCCGCTGGCGGAGATCGAGCCCGACCCGGCGCAGCCGCGCTCGTCGATGGGCAACCTCGATGACCTGGTCGCCTCGATCCGCGATAAGGGCGTGCTCGAACCGCTGCTGGTGCGACGCCACCCCGGAGACGCGGATGGTGGTGGGCGTGAGAAGACCCACCTGATCGTCTCCGGCGAGCGGCGCTACCACGCGGCGCTGGCGGCCGGCCTCTTCGAAGTGCCGGTCATCGAGCTCGACGTCTCCGACCAGGAGGCGCTCGAGATCGCCCTCATCGAGAACCTCCAACGCAAAGACCTGACGCCGTTCGAGGAGGCCGAGGGCTACCGGATGCTGGCCGACCGCCACAGCTACACCCACGAGCAGATCGCCGACGCCGTCGGCAAGTCGCGGGTAGTCATCACCGAGAGCCTCAACCTGCTGCAGATGCCGGCGCGGGTGCGCGACGCCGTGCAGGCGCTGGGGGTGAGCTCGAAGTCGGTGCTGCTGGAGATCCTCAAGGCGCGCTCGGAAGAGGAGATGATCCAGCTCCTCGAGCGGGTGTCGAGCCTGGGGATGAGCCGCGACGACCTGCGGCGGCGGAGCCGGCAGCCAGGGGCGCGGCGCAAGCCCTTCGTGTTCACCTTCAAGAGCCCGGACAAGAGCTACCGCTTGAACTTGAGCTTCCGCCGCAGCACGGTCGACCGGCAGGACCTCATCACGGCGCTGCAGGAGATCCTGCAGCAGCTGGTCGAAGAGCAACGGCAGGCCTGAGGCGCCGCCGATGGCCGCTCGCCGCCTCCTTGCTGCCGTCGTGCCGATGCTCGCGGCGCTGGTGGCCGCGAGCTGCTGCCTGCCGCTGCCGCTGGGAAACGAGAGCAAGCGGAACCCCAGCGGGCTGTTCGTGGTCACCGTCGACGGCCGCGCCGGCTACATCAACCGCAAGGGCGACGTGGTGATCCCGCCGCAGTTCGACCGCGCCTACGGATTCACCGAGCGCCTGGCAGTCGTCCAGGTCGGCAACCGGCTGGGCTTCATCGACGAGCGGGGGCGGTTCGTCATCAACCCGCAGTACGACGACGCCTTCAGCTTTTACGAGGGCCTGGCTGCGGTGCGGCAGGGCGATCGCTACGGGTACCTCGACCGTGACGGAAAGCTGGTGATCCCGTTCCAGTTCGACGCCGCCGGCGACTTTTCGCAAGGGCTGGCACGGGTGAGCGTCGGCGGCCGCGCGGGGTACGTCGACAAGAAGGGCCAGATCGCCATCAGTCCGACGTATGACGCGGCGCGGAAGTTCTCGGAGGGTCTGGCGCTCGTTCAGACCGCCGAGGGCTGGGGCTACGTCGATCGCAAAGGGACGATGGCGATCCCGCCGCGGCCCGACGTCGGCGAGGCTTACGACTTTGCCGAGGGCCTGGCCCTGGTCAAGAGCGGCGAGAAGTACGGCTTCATCGATCGCAAGGGCTCGTGGGCTATCCCGGCGCAGTTCGACGGCGGCTACTCGTTCAGCGAGGGACTCGCGCCGGTCGGCGTCGGTGGGCTCGGCGGC
This sequence comes from Thermoanaerobaculia bacterium, assembly GCA_963846495.1. Lineage (GTDB taxonomy): Bacteria > Acidobacteriota > Thermoanaerobaculia > Multivoradales > JAIOJS01 > DASYQD01. The sequence goes on from CAWJWP010000003.1 coordinate 42,364, forward strand.
TTCGTCGACAAGAAGGGAAAGATGGTGATCACGCCGCAGTTCGCTTCCGTCGCGCCGTTCGCCGACGGGTTGGCGCGCGTCAAGGTCGGCGACCGCTGGGGGTATATCGACGAGAAGGGCCGCACGGTGATCAACGCCCAGTTCGAGGAGGCGTTCGACTTCAACGGCGGCTTGGCGGAGGTCGCCGTGGGCGACGCGCGAGGGTACATCGACCGCAAGGGGCGGTTCGTGTGGAACCCGAGTAAGTAGGAGGCGGGCGGGCCGAGCGGCGCTCGGGTCGTGGCCGGCCGGCGGCTCCGTCTGCCTCTACACAACGTCCGATAAGATAGATTATGTCAACCTGCCGCGGGACGCGGCTGGTTGGACATAATCTTCCGCGGCCCGATTCCCGCCACTGCCCCGCAAGCCGAGACCGACCCTTTCAAGGGCTCCGGACGCTCGACTGAGCACGCGCAACGTGCGATCGCACGTTCGCGCGAGACTGCGAAAGCACCCCACGGGTTCCGGCACTTGCGCGACGGCCGACTTCGCGACGGCGACGGTCACTCCGCCGCTGCCATAATCGCCGACCCATGTCGGTGCTGCGGCGGCTGGACCGCTACGTGATCTCGGAGACCGTCGGGCCGTTGGCGCTCGGGTTCTCGATCTACACGTTCATCATGCTCGTCCGGTTCCTGTTCCGGTCGGCCGACATGATCATCCGGCGCGGGCTGTCGGCCGGCGAGGTCGGACAGCTGGTTCTCTACACGCTGCCCAACATCGTCGTGCTGACGATCCCGATGGCGCTCTTGTTCGCCATCCTCATCGCCATCGGCCGGCTCGCCTCGGACAGCGAGCTCGTCGCCATGCGGGCCTGCGGGATCAGCCTGTTCACCCTTTACCGGCCGATCCTGCTGCTGTCGGCGCTGCTCACCGTCGTCAACGTCTACATGTCGGCGTACGTGCTGCCGCGGGCCAACCATGCGCTGCAGGTGCAGACGCTGGAGATCTTTGCCAAGACCGCCGCCCGGCAGGTCGAGGCGCGCGTCTTCTACGAGGAATGGGAGGGGCTCGTCCTCTACGTCTTCACCATCGAGCCGGGCACCGACCTCTGGGAGGGTGTCTTCCTGGCGCCTTCGGTACAGCAGGCCCAGAACACCGTCACCGTGGCCAAGCGCGGGCGGCTGCAGGTCGACCAGGCGGGCGAGAACATCGTCCTCCACCTCGAGGAGGCGATCAGCCACAAGGTCGACCTCGACCGGCCCGAGAACTACGAGCTGATCCGCCACGAGTCGCTGGACGTCGTGCTCGACGACCAGTTCACCAGCAACCAGCGGGTGAAGCTCACCGCCACCAAAGGCGTCCGCGAGCTGACGCTGACCGAGCTCGGCCAATGGGTGCGCGACCCCAAGCTCGACGCCGAGATGCGGCGGCTGGCGAAGGTGGAGATCCACAAGAAGCTGTCGATCCCCGCCGCCTGCCTGGTGTTCGGCCTCTTCGCCGTGCCGCTCGGCTTCAACAACCGGCGGGGCGGCAAGTCGTCCGGCTTCGCCCTGTCGATCGCCGTCATCATGGCCTTCTACGTGATGCTCTCCAACGGCGAGGACGCGGCGCGGCTGGGCCGCATCCCGCCCTGGCTGGCGATGTGGCTGCCCAACTTCGTCTTCAGCGCGCTGGGCGCCTACCTGCTCGTTCGCCGCAACCAGGACCGGCCGCTGCTCAGCCGGCGCTTCGGCTGGTGGGTGCGGCTGGTCGCCTCCGGCCGCTTCTACGAAGTGCGGCGGCGGCAGCTCAAGCGGCGGCGCATCCGACAGGAGGCGCGGCGGCGGGCGGTGCGGCAGCGCACTCCCGACGTGGTGCTGCGCATTCCACGCTTCGCCCTCCGTTTCCCCAACCTGCTCGACCGTTACGTGGGCAAGCTGTTCAGCCGGGTCTTCCTGCTGGTGACGGCGTCGGGGCTCGTGCTCTTCGTGCTCGCCGACTTCACCGAGAACGTCGACGACCTGCTCAAGAACAAGCCCGGCATGAGCGTGCTGCTCGAGTACTACTCGTACCAGTCGCTGCAGATCTTCTTCGAGATCGCGCCCATCCTCGTGCTGGTGACGACGCTGGTGACCTTCGCGCTGCTGTCGCGCACCAACGAGATCACCGCCTCGAAGGCGCTCGGCATCAGCCTCTACCGGATGGCGCTGCCGGCGGTGGCGGCTGCCGGCATCGTCGCTGGCATCTGCGTGCTATTGCAGGTAGAAGTGTTGCCGGCCTCGAACCAGCGGGTGGCGCAGCTCAAGGACCGCATTCGCGGGGAGACCACCGCGCGCACTTACCGGCGCGTCGACCGCCAGTGGCTGTTCGGCCGCGGGCCGTACATCTTCAACTACCTCTATTACGACCAGGCGCGCAACCAGATCAGCGACTTCCACGTCTTCGGCTTCGACGACGAGCACCAGCTGTCCCACCGACTCTTCGCCCGCCAGGCGCGCTGGGACGCCGACGACGAGCGCTGGGTGATCGACGACGGCTGGGGGCGCACCTTCCAAGGGCCGCTGGAGAGCGGCTTCCAGGCCTTCACCGAGCCGGTGCTGTCGCCCTACCGCGAGCCCCCGGAGTACTTCGGCACCGAGGTGAAACGCCCCGAGCAGATGCACTACGGCGAGCTGCGCCGCTACGTCGAGGAGCTCAAGCACAGCGGCCAGCGGGTGCCCGACCTCGAGGTCGACCTCTACCACAAGGTCGCGCGGCCGGCGCTGGCGCTGATCATGGCGCTGGTGGCGCTTCCCTTCGCCTTCCGCCTCGGGCGTCGTGGCGCCCTCTACGGCGTCGGCCTGTCACTGGTGCTGGGGATGGTGCTGCTCGGCGTCTTCGCCTTCTTCTCCACTCTCGGCGAGGTCGGCACGCTGCCGCCGATCGTCGCCGTGTGGGCGCCGAGCCTCATCTTCGCGGCGCTGTCGACCTACTTGTTCCTAGGCGTGCGGACGTAGGATCCACACCCGGCGATCGGGAACGGCGACTGCCGAGCCCGCTCTACAACGTCGTGTGGTAGCGGCGGCTGCCCGGATGGCTCTCGAGCATGCCGTAGAAGAGCGTCGACAGCGCGTGCAGCGTGGCGGTCGCCACCGCCGAGCGCCGCGTCTCCATGCCCCCGGTGAGCGAGGCGATCATGCCGCCGCTGCGCCGCCGCCCGGGGATGCTCAGCCGCGCCACGTCCTGCGCCTCGCCGTCGATGATGCCGTCGGGCAGCTGGATCGAGCCGCTGCCGCCCCACGCCTCGCCGACGGGCGCCTTGATCACCGTCCAGTTGCGCACGAAGTAGTGCGTCTTGCCGTCGATCTCGACGCTGTGCAGCCCGCCTTCGCTGGCGACGTAAAAATGATAGTTGTCGCCGAGGTCGCGCTGCATCTCGGCCGTCTCACGGCGGGCGGCGGAGATCGCCTCCTCGTCGCTGATCGGCAGGCAGGGCTGCACCTCGACCTCGCCGTGCGGCACGATGACGACCGGGATCGGGCGCTGCAGTCCCTCGTGGAAATAGCGCAGGAAACCGTCGCGCACACCGAGCAGCTTGTGGGACGCCGAGCTGCCCACAGCGATCTCGATGCCGGTTTGGAAGCGTTCCCAGAACGCCCTAAGATCCGCCGCCATGATCGTTAGCCGTCAAAACGCAAAGATCAAGACTATAAGGCGTCTACGGCGGTGTAAAGACGACAAGGCAGTGCTCGAAGGCCCGCATCTGGTGGCCGAAGCGATGGCAGCCGGCGTGCCGCTCGAGACGTTGCTGGTGACGCCCGATTTCGCCGCGCGGCCGGAAGGAAGACGGCTTGTCGAGCACGCGAGCTGCGACGTCGACGAGGTCGAGCCGAGCCTCCTCGCCTCGTTGACGGACGCCGACACGCCGCAGGGCGCCTTGGCGGTCGCCGATCTGCCACGCGCAGGAGTGAGCTCACTTCCCCACCGGTCCGGCGGCGTCTATCTCTACCTCGACGGCGTCCAGGATCCCGGCAACGTCGGTGCGATCGCGCGCGTTGCCGAGGCCGCCGGCGCCGCCGGTCTCGCGCTGGGACTTGGGACGGCGCATCCGAACCATCCCCGCGCGCTACGCGCCTCGGCGGGAAGCCTGCTGCGCCTGCCGGTCGCTGTCGACTCAACAGCGGACGAGCTGGCGGCGCACCTCGCGCCGCTGCACGCCTGCTGGGCGGCGCTCGTCGCCCACGGCGGCAGCGACCTCTACGAGCAGCCGCTCGACGGCGCCGTCGTGCTCGCCCTCGGCGCCGAGGGCGCCGGTCTCTCGCCGGCGGCGCAGCGGCTCGCCGACGTCGAGCTGCGCATCCCGATCGCGCCGTCCGTCGAGTCGCTCAACGTGGCGACCGCCGCGGCCGTCGTGCTATTCGAGCTCCGTCGCCGCGCCGCCGCGGCCGTCGCTACCCCTTCGCTTCCTTGACCGCCGCCGTCAGCGCCGGCAGCACCTCGTGCAGGTCGCCGACGATGCCGTAGCGGGCGACGGCGAAGATGGGCGCGTTGGGGTCCTTGTTGATGGCGACGATGGTGCTCGAGCCCTTCATCCCCACCAGGTGCTGGATGGCGCCCGAGATGCCGGCGGCGACGTAGAGCTTGGGCGCCACCGTCTGCCCCGACGAGCCGATCTGGCGGTCGCGCGGCAGCCAGCCGTTGTCGATCACCGGCCGGCTGGCGGCGATCTCGGCCCCCAGCGCGGCGGCGAGGTCGTGGATGACGCCCATCTTGTCAGCGCCGCCGACGCCGCGCCCGGCGGCGACGATGATCTCGGCCTTGCTGAGGTCGACCTCTTCCTTCGCCGCCGACTCGACGCCGAGGATCTCTCGGTCCGGCTCCCAACTGTCGAGCGCCGTCGTCGACAACGGCGCCACCGTGCCGGTGCCGCGCTGCAGCCGGTCCGCCGACACCGCTCCCGGCTGGATGCTGGCGAGCACCGGGCCCGCCGCCGTCGCCTTGACCCGCACGTCCGCCTGCAGCTTGCCGCCCAGCACCGGCCGCGTCCACACGACGGCGCCGTCGGCCAGGCGGAAGCTCGACACTGCGGTGACGATGGCGCCGTCCACCTGCTGCGCCAGCCGCGGGAAGTACTCCACCGATTGATAGCTGTGCGGGAGGAGCACGAAAGCGGGCGCCTCCTCGCGGATCGCCGGCGCGAGCGCCGTCACGTAGGCGCCCGGCGTGTATGTCGCGAGCCGCGCGTGATCGGCGAAGAGCACGCGCTCGACCGCCGCCTCGGCAGCGAGCGCCTCGGCGAACGGCCGCACCGCCGAGCCGAGCACGACCACATCGACCTTACTGTCGACGAGCGCCGCCAGCTGCTGCGCCGCTGCTACGGTCTCGCGCGACTGGCGAGAGGGGTCGCCCTCGCGCTGCTGCAGAACCGCCCAGACTTTCCGTGTCGCCATTCGAAGCTTCGCCTCTTCGTAGGGTGCGCTCTGCGCACCGTCCAGCTGGCGCGCAGGTGCGCGCCTAGCACCTGCGTCAGAGCACTCTTGCCTCGTTGCGCAGCTTCTCCACCAGTGCCTTCGCCGCCGCCGCCGCGTCGCCGGGAAGGATCTCAGCGCCGGCGCCGCTCGACGGCGACTTCACTCCCACCACCTCGACGAGCGCGCCCATCGCGCCGACCGCATGCGGGTCGAGCCCGAGGTCTCCCGGGCTCGCCTCGACGATCGGCTTCTTCTTCGCCGCCATGATCCCCTTGAGCGAGGCGTAGCGAGGGTGGTTGATGCCCGCCTGCACCTCGATCACCGCCGGCAGCTTGAGGCGCAGCAACTCGTTCTTGCCGCTCTCCATCTCGCGCACGACGCGGCAGGTCTCGCCGCCCTCCTCCAGGCTGAAGCCCATCACCAGCCAGGCGTGCGGCCAGCCCAGAGTGCCGGCGAGCACGCTGCCCGTAGAGCCGTAGCCGAGGTCGTCCGACTGCGAGCCCGTGAAGACGAGGCGGCAGTCCTCGCGCGCCACCGCCGCCGCCAGCGCGCGGCCGGTGCTCGTCGCGTCGCCGCGCTGGAAAGCCGGATCGGCGAGGTGCACTGCCCGGGCGGCGCCCAGCGCCAGCGCCTTGCGCAGCGCCTCGGTCGCGCGCGCCGGCCCGACGGTGAAGACGACGACCTCGCCCCCGGTCTTCTCGGCCAGCGCGATCCCCTCCTCGAGCGCGTACTCGTCGCTCTCGTTGATGACGAAGGGGAGGTCGCCCTCCTCGATCCAGCTGCCGTCGGCGCGCACGCGCAGCCGCGCCTCGGTGTCGGGGACTTGCTTGATGCAGACCGCGATGCGCATCGGCCATCCTCCTGCGAGCGGCGCGCGACGCTATCACGGCACATTTCCCAGCACGCGCAGGGGTTGTGTTACCTTCTCGCGTCCATGATCGGCCCCACCGCCGGCCTCTTCTCCACCATCGCCCAGGTCAACATCGGCGGCGCTCCCGCCGGCCGGCCGGGGATCATCGAGCAGTTCCTGCAGAGCGGGCCGATGGGCAAGGCGGTGTTTGCCGTGCTCGCCCTCTTCTCGCTGGTGTCGTGGACGATCATGATCGGCAAGTACTTCCAGCTGGCGCGCAGCAACCGCCACACGCGCGCCTTCCTCGACACCTTCCGCCGCAGCCGCAAGTTCAGCGAGGTCAACGCGGCCACCAGCCGCCACGTCGCCTCGCCGATGGTGGGCCTGTTCCAGGCCGGCTACGTCGAGATCGACTCGCAGGTGAAGGCGCGCCGCGAGGAGGAGAGCGCGGGCGGCGGCAAATACCGCATCAAGTCGCTCGCCGCCGTCGAGCGCAGCTTGCGCCGCGCCCTCGCCATCGAGCTGCAGCTGCTCACCAAGGGGCTGCCGTTCCTGGCCACCACGGCGGCGGCCTGCCCCTTCATCGGGCTGTTCGGCACGGTGTGGGGGATCATGATCGCCTTCAGCGACATCGCCTCCAGCGGCTCGACCTCCATCATCGCCGTCGCCCCCGGCATCGCCGACGCGCTGATCAACACCGCCGCCGGCCTCGGCGCCGCGGTGCCCGCGCTCATGGGCTACAACTACTTCGGCGCCCGGCTGCGTGCGCAGCGCGCGGAGATGGAAGACTTCGTGCTCGAGTTCCTCAACCTCACGGAGCGGAACTTCACCTGAGCGGTTTCCTTTCCGGGACGCCGGCGCCTCTAAACTAACGGCATGGCGCTCCACGTCGGCGGCGGCAGCGATCCGGACGAGACGGTGCTCTCCGAGATCAACGTGACGCCGCTCGTCGACGTCATGCTGGTGCTGCTGGTGATCTTCATGATCACCGCGCCGATGCTCCACCAGGGCATCGAGGTGGCGCTGCCCAAGGCCAACGCCAAGAACCTGCAGGCGCGGGTCGAGGACCCGCTGATCGTCTCCATCAACCGCGACGGCATCGTCTACCTCGGCGAGATGCCGATCCATCCCACGCAGCTCGCCGAGCGGCTGACGCCGGTGCTGGCGGCGCGGCAGGACAAGTCGGTGTTCCTCAAGGGGGACCGCGACGTTCCCTATGGCTCGGTGATCGAGGTGCTCGACGCGTTGCGCGCCGGCGGCATCCAGGACATCGGCATGATCACCCAGAACGACGCCGCCAGTCGGCGCCGGAGGCGATGACCGACCGTCCGGGCCGGCCGCCGCGTCCGCCTGCGGGTGTCGGACCCGAGGACCGCACGGTGGTGCAGGCGACCACGGGAGCGCGGGCCGTCGAGCGCACCGTCGTCCAATCGGCGACGCACGCACACCGCGGCGAGACGCACGAGCCGCTCGATCGCATCCTCGAGCAGCGCCGCGCGCGGAGCGGCTGGAAGCGGCGGCTCTGGGGCGGCACCGGCGCGGCGCTCCTCCACGTGCTCGTCATCGGCGGCGCCGTGCTCGGACCGCAGCTCTTCGCCAAGCCGCCGCAGCCGGTCGAGTACGTGCCGGTGCAACTGGTGCCGGCGCCCGCCCGCGGCATCGAGCGGCCGGCGCCGCCGCGACCGCAGCCCACCACCGCTCCCGAGCCGGCGGCGCCCGAGCCGGAGCCCGAGCCGAGCGTCGCGCCGGAGCCGACGACGGCGCCCGAGCCCGAGCCGACGAAGCCGCCCGAGAAACCGGCCCGCACCACGCAGCCCGCGCCGACGCCCGTCTCGACGCCGCCGCCCACCGGCGCGGCCGGACCTCCCGGCGCGCAGGGCGATCCGCGCGGACGCGACGACTCGCCGTTCACCGCCACCGTCGGCGGCGTCGACAACCCCACCTTCACCTACGGCTACTACCTCGACCGCATGCTGCTGCTCATCCGCGCGCAATGGGTGCGACCGCCGCTGGGCAGCGGCGTGGAGGCGATGGTGCACTTCCGCATCCTGCGCGACGGGACGGTGAAAGACATCGAGCTGGTGAAGTCATCGGGCTACAATTCGTTCGACCTCGCCGCCTTGCGTGCCCTGCAGGCGGCGGCGCCGCTCCCGCCGCTGCCGCGCAGCTATCGCGAGGGGGAGCTCGGCGTAAACCTCATCTTCCGCTGAACGGGTCGGTAACCACCGGATGAAGAGACGCAGCAGCCTCCCCCGATCGCTCCGCTTCGGAGCGATCGCCGCCACCGCTCTGCTCGCCGCCGTGCTGGCGGCGCAAGCGCCACCGCCGCCCCCGGCGGCCGCTCCCGCCGCCTCGCCGGCGATGTCGCCGGGCGCGCCTCCCGACGTGACCCTCGAGATCCGCCCCGGCCAGGTGTCGCAGCTGCGGCTCGCCGCGCCCTCGTTCAAGGTGCGCGGCGTGCTGTCGGGCGCGGCGCGACAGGCGGCGACGCAGCTCGAGCAGTCGGTGCGCTCGGACCTCGAGAAGACCGGCATCTTCGTCATCCAGGGCCCAGCCGAGCTCGCCGCGGCGCAGCTGACCGGCGACCAGGCGCGCGACTTCGAGCAGTACCGCGCCCTCGGCAACGAGGTGGTGCTGCTCGGCGAGGTCTACGAGGAGGGCGGCCGCCTCGCCCTCGAGGGGCGGGTCTACGACCTGAAGAGCGGCCAGTCGATTCTCGGTAAGCGCTACCGCGGCGGCTTCGACCTGGCGCGGCGGATGGCGCACTCCTTCGCCGACGAGGTGGTCCTCTACTTCACCGGCCGGCGCGGCATCGCGCTCACCTCGCTCGCCTTCTACTCCGACCGCTCGGGGTCGAAGGAGATCTACCTGATGGACTACGACGGCAGGGAGCAGCGGCCGGTCACCGGCCACAAGTCGATCTCCATGTCGCCCGACTGGAGCCCCACCGGCGACGCCATCGCCTACGTCTCCTTCTTCGACGGCAAGCCGGCGATCTACATGGTCGACCTGCAGAGCGGCCTCAAGAAGCCGATGGTGACGGAGGGCTCGCTCAACAGCTCGCCGAGCTTCTCGCCCGACGGCAAGCGCATCGCCTTCTCGCGCTCCTTCGAGGGCAACAGCGAGATCTTCGTCGCCAACCGCGACGGCAGCGGCACCAAGCGCCTCACCAAATCGCCGGGGATCGACACCAACCCGGCGTGGAGCCCGAGCGGGGCGCAGATCGCCTTCACCTCCAGCCGTGGCGGCTCGCCCAACGTCTACGTGATGGACGCCGAGGGCACCAACCTGAGCCGTATCAGCTTCGGCGGCGGCTACAACGATGGCGCGGCGTGGAGCCCCGACGGCGAGCAGCTCGCCTACGCCAGCCGGCTGCGCGGCCACCGTTTCGACATCGTCGTCACCGACGTCGCCGGTCTCGCCAACCGGGTGCTCACCAACGGGCCGGGCAGCAACGAGGCGCCGACCTGGTCGCCCGACGGCCGCTTCATCGCTTACGCGGCCGACAACAGCGGCCGCACGCAGATCCGCTTGATCCGCGCCGACGGCAGCGGCGCCTCGGAGCTGCTCACCGCCGAAGGCAACAACTGGGCGCCCGATTGGTCGAGCTATCCCACCCCATGAAACCGCCTCGCTGTATCTCACGCTGCGGCGCGTCGCCGCGATGCCGCACAGCGGCGATGTCTGGTACTCTTTTCACGTCGGAAGATTCAATTTCGCTTCGCTGCGAGGAGAACGGCGCATGACACGGAAAATCCTGGTCTCGATGATGGTCGTGCTGGCGGTGGTGGCGGTGGGCGGCTGCAAGAAAAAGCCACCGAAGGACGCCTCTGACATGACGATAACGCCCACCACGGTGGAGCCGCAGCCGCAGGAAGTCTCGTCCGCGCCCGAGCCGACGATCGGCGGCGACGAGACGCCCGATCCGCTCGCCGGCGATCTGGTGGCGGCGGACGAGTACGCCAGGAGCCAGGGGCTGCTCGGCGACGTCTTCTTCGACTACGACGCCTACGAGCTGCGGCAGGACGCGCGCGAGCGGCTGGCGCAGAACGCCCGCTTCCTCACCTCGCACCCCGAGTTCGTCCTCACCATCGAAGGGCACGCCGACGAGCGCGGCACCAACGATTACAACCTGAACCTCGGCGACCGCCGCGCCAACGCCGCCAAGGAGTACCTGTCGACGCTCGGCGTCGGCGCCGACCGGCTGCGCACGGTGAGCTACGGCGAGGAGCGCCCCTTCTGCGGCGAGGGCAGTGAGAGCTGCTGGCAGCAGAACCGGCGCGCGCACTTCACCATCACCGGCCGCACGAATGTTGGTTGATTGATCGCAGGTCCGATCGGAGCGCATGAAGCAGAGCCGTACCCTCCTCCTCCCGCTCGCCGCGCTGGCGGCCGCTCTCGCGGCCGCCGGTTGCGGCTCCAGCCAGCTCGACTCCATGGAGCAGCAGCTCGCCGACATCCAGCGGCAGGTGCTGCAGATCCAGAAGCAGAGCTCGAGCAAGGACGAAGTGGCCGGGCTGCAGACGCAGGCCGCCGAGCAGACCCGCAACCTGCTCAAGGCGCAGGCGGACATCCAGCTCGAGCTGCAGAGCCTCTCCTCGCTCATCGAGCAGCTGGAGGGGAAGCTCGAGGACACCAACTACCGCCTCGCCCAGCTGTCGCAGCAGATCGCCGCCACCAACCAGCAGATCAAGGGGCTGCGGCCGGCCGACGCGATGCCGCCCCCCGGCAGCGGCAATGGCGGCGGCGGGCCGATCTCGGGCGCCGCGGCGGCCGATCCCGAGACGCTCTACCGCACGTCGTACAACGACTACCTGCGCGGCAACTATGACCTCGCCATCCTCGGCTTCCGCCAGTATCTGGAGAGCTTCGGCTCGACCGACCTCGCCGACAACGCCTCTTACTGGATCGGCGAGTCGTACTACCGCCAGAAGCGTTTCCAGGACGCCATCCGCGAGTTCGACACCGTGGTCAGCCAGTACCCGAACAGCGACAAGGTGCCGAGCGCGCTGCTGCGCAAGGGGTACGCCTACCTCGAGCTCGGCGAGCAGTCGAAGGGCGTCGTGCAGCTGCAGAACGTGATCCGCCGCTATCCGAAGAGCGACGAGGCGAACCTGGCGCGCCAGCAGTTGTCGAGCCTCGGCATTGACCCCGGTCAGACCGGCGGCTAAAATCCCGCGTCCCGCGCCGGACGGAAGCACGTCCGGCACATCCCCTCGACATTCCAGGAAGGCTGCAAGACCGAACCATGGCGAACACCAAGTCGGCTGAGAAGCGGATGCGCCAGAGCGCCGAGCGGCGGGTGCGTAACCGCGCCGCGCGCGGCGAGATGCGTACGGCGATCAAGAAGGTGCGTGGCGCGCTGGCGAGCGGCGACGCGCAGGGTGCTCAGGACGCGCTCAAGGCGGCGGTGAGCATCATCGACCGCACGGCCAAGAAGCACGTCGTGCACGGCAACACGGCGGCGCGGACGAAGTCGCGGCTGACCAAGGCCGTGGCTAAGTCCTCGGCGAGTAAGTAAGAGCGAGCGCTCTGCGGGCGCGGGATCGTGGTGAGCGCCGCGCGGGCCGGGGGCGCCGCCGCGGGGCACGCTCGCAATGAGTGATGTGCGGGCGGAGTTGCTCGCTCGCCGACGGGCGCGAGCAACTGCCGCTGCCTAACGCCGCTTGGCGAGTGCGCCCGTCGGAGGCCCCGCCACGGCGCCCCCGACCCGCGCGGCGCCCACCACGATCCCGCGGCCGGCGAGAACGCTTGGAGCTGGCGATCCGCGCCCCCCGAGTCGCTGGAAGCTCGAGCAGGTTGCCGGCGAATCTTCGTGGATCGCTAGAAGCCTTCGAGTAGGTCGATGACGACGGTGCGGGCGAAGCGGCCGGCGGCTTCCTCGATCGCGATCTTTTCGCGGTCGAAGTAGCGTTGCTCTGAGGGGTCGACCTGGTAGCTTTCTTTGTAGATGTAGCGGTCGTTCTCCCACAGCATTTTGTCGGCGGCGCGGTCGCGGAAGGCCATGCTGGCGGTGATGGTGATTTGGTACTCGGTGGCGCGGCCTTGGTCGTCGAAGGTGAGGGGGGTAGCGTCGAAACCGACGACTTTGCCGGCGAGGACGGCTTCGGACTGGCCTTCGTCGTTGACCAGGGTGAAGCGCCTGCGGGTGACGAGCTCCTCGGCGAGGGCGCGGGTGAGGATTTGCTCGACCTCGCTCCGCCGTGTCGCGTTCTCGAGCGGCGCGAGGTAGACGCGGTGGATGTTGTCGGGGATGTTGGTGCCGCGGCCGACGAGGGCGTAGCCGCAGGCGAGCGGCAGCGCCGCGAGGGCGAACAGGAGAGCGCGCGCGGCGATCGCGCGCGGGCGGAGTCGGGTCACGTGGATTCCTCCTCGGCGATGGGTGGCAGGGGCTCGGGACGGTCGTCGTGCACGGCGGCGGCGTCGCGTGGCAGTCGCTGCGGGGTTGCGGGCAGGTGCACGGCGCCCCAGATGCGGTCGCGCAGGATGACGCGCTTCTCCAGCGGGGTCGCGCCGGCGCGTTCGACGCGCAGCAGGTAGCTGCCGGGCTCGAGGCCGACGAAGGTGATGGCGCCGCGGTCGAGCGCGCGGATGCGGCGCGTGCCGTGCCCCTCGAGCACGGCGTGGCCGCCGGCAGCTCCGTCGACGGTCACCTGCAGCGCTCCGGCGCGCCGCGAAAGGTCGTTGCGGCGCAGGGTCAGGTGCGGCGACGCCTCGGCGAACAGGTCGACCGGGATGCGGCGGTCATCGCGCGCGAGCAGCCGGCCAGGCAGCGCTTCCGCGGCGGGCAGTAGCGACTCACTCGCCAGCCGAACGTAGGTGGCAGGCACGTAATGGAGGGCGACGAGCGGGTCGCTGAACACCCAGCCGACGTCGTCGTAGCGCACCTCGATCCAGCGGTGGAAACCGGCCGGAGCGCCGACGCCGGCGGGTGCGACGAGGAAGCCCGGCACCTCGCGCGCCGGCACGTCGAGCGCCGCAAGCAGCGCCACCGAGAGCCGTGCAACACCAGTGCAGTAGCCGCTGCGGCGCTGCAACACCGAGGCGGCGTCCTGCGGCGCGCTGCGGTCGAGGTCGTAGGCGACGTGCCGCGCCACCCACTGCAGCACGCGCGTCACTGCTTCGTAGCGCGAGATCGCGCCGGTGGCCACCGCGCGGGCCAGCAGGGCCACGGCGTCGGTGTCTCGCGGCTGCGACGGCAGCGCGAAGGGCTGCGTGCTGCGCAGCGGCGCGAGGTCGATCTCGACTGTCGCCTCGCCGCCGGTGACGCTCAGCCGGTAGCCGCCGTTGGCGTAGCTCTCGACCAGGCTGCCGGCCGGCAGCTCGAGGCGCACGCGATCGCTGCCGACGAGTGCCACTGCCTGCGCCTGCGCGCCGCCGGCGAGCGCGCAAAGCAGTCCTGCCGCCGCGAGCAACGCGCGGCCGGCTCGCCTCAAGTCATCGTCCCCGGGAAGTGGCGGCTGCGCAGCAGGCCGTCGAGCAGGCCGTTGACGAAGCGGCCCGACTGCTCGCTGCCGAAGCGCTTGGCGAGCTCGATGGCCTCGTCGAGCACCACCAGCTTCGGGACGTCAGGCTCGTAGAGGAGCTCGAAGACGGCGAGGCGGAGGACGTTGCGATCCACCGCCGACATCCGCTCCAGCCGCCAGTGCTCGGCTTGCTCGCGGATGAGATCGTCGAGCTCGGCCAGGTGCGCAGTCGTGCCCTCGACCAGCCGGTGGGCGTAGGAGAGCGCCTCGCGCATCTGCGTCGGCTGCGCCGAGATCGCCACCAGGGTGTCCCCCTGCGGCTCGTCGCGCACCGCTTCGAGGAGGTCGACGGGGTTGTAGTGGTGCAGCACCTGCGGCGTCGTGGCGCCGCCCATCTCGCGCTGGTAGAGCATCTGCAGCGCCATCTCGCGGCCGGCGCGCCGCTTGCTCGCCGCCCTGCCGCGGGTCTCGCCGCCGTTCGCCTTCCGGCTCACGGGCACTCCATCGGGCGACATCGCTAGTCGGCGGCGGTCAAACGGGAGCGCAGGTCGGCCATCTCGAGCGCCGCCAGCGCCGCCTCCCACCCCTTGTTGCCGGCCTTGCCGCCGGCGCGCGCCGCCGCCTGCTCTACGGTGTCGCAGGTGAGCACGCCGAAGGCGATGGGGATGCCGAAGCGCTCGGTCACCCGCGCGATGCCGCGGCTGCACTCGCCGCAGATGTAGTCGAAGTGCGGAGTGTCGCCGCGCAGCACGACGCCGAGCGCCACCAGGGCGTGGAAGCGGCCGCTCGCCGCCAGCCACTCGAGCGAGACGGGCAGCTCCCAGGCGCCGGGCACGCGCACCACCTCGATCGCCTCGGCTGCCGTACCGTGGCGGCGCAGGCAGTCGACGGTGCCGGTGAGGAGCTGGTCGACGAGCGTGCCGTTGAAGCGCGACGCGGCGACGCCGAAGCGTTTCCCTTCGCCGCGCAACGCGCCCTCGATCGTCACTACCTCGCGCATCGACGGCAGTATACCGGCATCGACGGGCGCCGCCGGACGGCACGGGCGCCGGAAGGTGCGGCGAATCGCGGCGCCACCGCCGCCGTACGTCAGCTCAGCAGGACTTGCTTGAGCAGCCTTCCCCACCAGGGCGCCAGCAGCGTCTTCATCACGAGATCGGTGGCGATGCCGGCGGCGCCGAGCGCGAAGAGCCACGCCTCGCGACGGCCGAACCACTGCGACGGCCGGCGCTCGCGCACGAGCAGCGGCCGCGCCAGCAGCGTGCCCAGCAGCACGAAAGCCATGACACGGATGACCGACCACGGCACCCACGCCAGCACGCCGGCGGTGAGCGGCTGCGAGGTCGCCGCGGCGAAGGAGCCGACGAAGTAGCTCATGTAGGCCATCAGGAAGGCGCCGAGGACGAGGCCGAGGTAGCCGGCGCTGACCAGCGTGAGCACCAGGAAGGCGCCGAGGTGCAGCAGGTGCTCGGGGACGAAACGGCGCGGCGACACCTCCTTGCCGACGCCGTAGTGGATCCACTCCGACATCTCGGTGCGGTAGGCGCTGCCGTGCAGGATCCCCTGCTCGGCGAGCGCCGGCCGCGCGAAGACGAGCACGATGACGCCGACGCTGAGGAGCGCCGCCCACAGCATTGCCAGCGCCCAGGCTGCGCCGTACCGGCGCTGCCTCACGCGGCGAGCGAAGGCAGGATAGAGCGGAAGCGGAGCCACCAGCGGCAGCAGCCACGAACCGAAGGGGAGAGCCACCAGCCAGGGCAGGAGCGGCGTCAGCAGCAACCAGGCGGGATGCTCGCTGGCGGTCGGGGCGCTTTCGAAGATGAACGAGTCGTCCGCAGCCGCGCCGCCGCCTTCGCTGTCATCGAGCGCCACGTCGGAGCCCGCCGCCTCGACGCCGGCGTCCACCGGCGCGGGCCGCGCTGTCGTCGGCGAGGTCGGTCACTCGCAGCGGACCGGCGGCCGAGAAGCGACTAGCGGAAGGAATGGTCGGGACGGTGAGATTCGAACTCACGACCACCTGAACCCCATTCAGGTACGCTACCAGGCTGCGCCACGTCCCGAGCTGGATCTGGGCTTCTGACTAGACCAGTGCGAACGGAAGGGGTCGAGCCTCGCCTTCAAGGCAACCGCTGCAGGATCTCGCGCGCCTGGGCCAGCGCTTCCTGTAACCCCGTCCGCAACTTTTCTACCTGGCGGGAAGGCTCGCTGTCAAGACGAGCCGTCGGTGCCGGCGAGGCCTTCTCCGCCGGCTCGTCGGACGTCTCCTCGGGCTCGTCCTCCGCCTCGTCCTCGTCGCCTGCCGCGGCCTCTTCGGCGAGCGGCGGCAAACTCCCGCCGGCGAGCTCGGCGTCGAGCTTCTTCTTGGCGCCGGCGATCGTGTACCCCTCCTCGTAGAGGAGCTGCTTGATGCGCTGGATGAGCTGCAGCTCCTCCTCCGAGTACACCCGCTGCCCTGCCTTGCTCTTGCGCGGGCTCAACACCGGGAACTCGGTCTCCCAGTAGCGCAGCACGTAAGGCTGGATGTCGAGCTGCTTGCAGGCTTCGCCGATGCGGTAGAAGAGCTTCTTGCCCACCTCGGCGTCCTGGCCTTACCGGTCGCGGCCTTCTTTGTTGCGACGCTTGGGCCGCTCGACCTGATGCCGCATCTGTTTGGAGGGGCGGAACTGCAGGCCGCGGTGCGGCGGGATGAAGAGCGGCTGTCCGTCGGTCGGGTTGACGCCGGCGCGGCCGGCGCGCTTGACGATCTCGAAGACGCCGAAGTTCTGGATGCGCACGGGCCGGCTGGAGACGAGCGCTGCTTTCATACTGCGGAAGACCTCGTCCACCACCTGCGCCGCCTCCTGCTTGGTGAGCGCGCCGTGACGGTCGTAGACGCGGTCAACCAGGAAGGCCTTCGTCCTGCCCCCATCGCGAGATGCCGACACTTCGAAGCCCCCCCGGAAGATCAGCGATCAGCGGACTAGGGATAGCGAAGCGAAAGTAGCACGTATAAGAAAAAGGATGAACCCCCACCCCAGAAAAGACGAGGTTTGTCTGCCACCCCTCACTCCCCCGACCCCTCTCTCCCCTCGCCGGGGAGAGAGGGGCCCAGAGTCCTAAAGCCTTCTAGATCATGCCTCGCGGCGCCGGATGACCAGCCGCACCGGCACGCCCTGCAAACCGAGCGCCTCGCGGACCCGGTTGGCGAGGTAGCGCCGGTAGGGGTCGTTGCGCGGCAGGGTGCGGTTGGCGAAGAGCATGAAGGTCGGCGGCCCGTCCCCCACCTGGGTGGCGTAGTAGAGCTTCCACTCCTTGCCGTCGCGGCTGGGGGCGGCGACGGCGCGCACCGCCTGCTCGAAGAGGCGGTTGACCTCGCCCGTTCCCAGCCGCGAGTGGAAGCCGGCGAGGGCGGTGGTGACGATCGGCA
Organism: Thermoanaerobaculia bacterium; assembly: GCA_963846495.1. Classification (GTDB taxonomy): domain Bacteria; phylum Acidobacteriota; class Thermoanaerobaculia; order Multivoradales; family JAIOJS01; genus DASYQD01. The sequence continues at coordinate 59,497 of CAWJWP010000003.1, forward strand.
GCACCTTGCTCACGCCGCGCGCAGTCGTCGCCGAGACGTTGACCCGCGGCGGGTCGGCGAGCAGCTCCTGCAGCCGCGGCCACTGCTCCTCGAGCCGTCGGCGTGACTCGTCGTCGAGGAGGTCCCACTTGTTGAAGACGATGACGGCGGCGCGGCCGAGCTCCCAGATGGTGCCGGCAATGGCGAGGTCGCCGCTGGTGATCCCCTGGGTGACGTCGACCACCAGCAGCGCCACCTCGGCGCGCTCGATCTGCCGGCGCGCCATCATCACCGCCAGCTCCTCGGGGGCACCGGTCGTCTGCGCCCGGCGGCGAATCCCGGCGGTGTCGATGAGGAGGTAGGGCTTCCCTTCGTGCTCGATCAAGGTGTCGATCGGATCGCGGGTGGTGCCGGCGACCGGCGACACCAGCACCCGCGTCTCCCCCACCAGCTGGTTGAGCAGCGACGACTTGCCGACGTTGGGCCGCCCGACGATGGCGATCGGCGGCGCCGCAGCCGCCTCGGGGGCCGGCGCCGCCTGCGGCACGGCGGCGGCGTGGCGTGCGATCGCCTCGCGTAGCTCCTCGACGCCGGCGCCGTGCTCGGCGGAGACGAGGATCACCTCGCGCACGCCCAGCTCCCAGAACTCCCCCTGCCCTTCGCGCGCGGCGCGCGTGTCCGCCTTGTTGACGACCAGCACCACCGGCTTGCCGTAGCGGCGCAGCGCGTCCCACACGGCGCGGTCGGCGGCGAGCAACCCCTCGCGGCCGTCGACGACGAGCAGCAGGAGGTCGCTCTCCTCGACCGCCAGGTAGACCTGGCTCGACAGCCCCAACGGATCGTGGGCGAGCGCCAGGCCGCCGGTGTCGATCAACTGCACGTGAACGTCGAGGCCCACCTCGGCACTGCCGACGATGCGGTCGCGGGTGACTCCCGGCTGGTTGTGGACGATCGCCTGACGCTTCCCCACCAGCCGGTTGAAGAGCGTGGACTTGCCGACGTTGGGGCGGCCGACGATGGCGACGGTGGCGCTCACGGCGGCGGAATCATCGCCCACCGCGAGGCGTTTCTACAGGGACGGCCGACAATCGCGGGTCGGCCCGCTCGACGCCCCCCTCGTTTGACGGACCTCGGGGGGTCTCCTACAATCCCGGCCGGGCCGCGAAAGTGGCGGAACTGGTAGACGCGCAGCGCTCAGGACGCTGTGGCCGCAAGGCTGTGGGGGTTCGAGTCCCCCCTTTCGCACCAGCCCATGGCTCCGCCGTGCGGGCCCCGGGCCGTTAGGTCTCGAGCGCGAGCAGAAGGCCCCCCTCGACGACCAGCTCGTCGCCGCGGCGCAGCTCGCAGCGAACCTTGACGAGCGCGCCCATGCGCGTCAGGACCGTGGCGCTTGCGTGTACACGGTCGCCGGCGATCAGCGGCGCGTGAAAGCTGACCTCGTCGAGTCCGGCGAGGAGACCACCGCGCGGCGCCTCGCCTCCGCCATCGTCGGCTGGCGCCAGCACCACCAGCGCCGCCTGCGCCATCACCTCGACAGCGAGCATCGCCGGCAGCTCGGCGCCTCCGCGCAGCTGCGCCGCATCGGCCGTGATCATCACGGCGACGCCGCCTTCGGCGACCCGGTCGACGAGGCGGAACGGATACGCGTGCGGCAGCCGCTCCGGCGCCACCGCGAAAGCGCTCAGCCGCCCCGCTTGGCGACGACGAAGTCGGCGAGGGCGTTGACGGAGGCGAGGGCCTGCTCGCCCATTTCCTCGTCCTCGATCTTCACCCCGAAAGCCTGCTCGATACCGAGCACCAGCTCGAGCGCGTCGATCGAATCGAGGCCGAGGCCGTCGCCGAAGAGACGCTGATCGTCGGCGATCGAGCTCGCTTCCACCTCGAGCTTCAACCGCTCCACGATGAGCTGCTTGATCTCCGCCTTCAGGCTGTCGAGGCCGGGCTGCGCGGCGGCTTCCGTCATGGGGGCGGGATGGTAACACGCGGTCGTCGACGCCCGCCGTGCGCCATACCGCACGATCGGCGGCGCGCCGCTCAGACGACCGTCGTCACTGCCGGCAGCGCTGGCTCGGTGGGTTTGCCCACGGCGCGAGGTGGCAGCACCGGCATCTGCAGCACGTCGGTCTGCTCCCCCATCGCCTCGCGCACCGAGCGCCAGGGCAGCGCGTCGAGCAGCGCCGGGAACTCCTGGCGGAACGTCGACCGCCCGGTCTCGTGGATCCAGCGTGCCAGGCCGGTAAGCTCGCCCGGCAGCGGCCGGTCGGCGAGCTCCCAAGGGTGCACGACCACCACCGACAAGCCGCCGTCGCGGCGATGCGCGCGCGCCGCCCGCGCCACCACGGCGCCGCCCGCAAGTCGTCCGGGCCAGCCGCCGGCGGGCAGCTGCAGCCGTCCGCCGAAGGTGAGCGGCGGCAGCTCGACGAGCATGCGGTCGCCGTCCTCCCAGCGCACGGTCGAGGCGACGAGCGGGTTGTCGCGCCGACCCGAGCCGAAGCAGGGCGCCAGCGAGCTGTCGTAGCGGAAGCCCAGCTCGGCGACGATGCGCAGCCGTGGGTTTTTGAGCTCGCGCAGCGACCACTCCGGCGCGCGATAGCCGTCGACCGACTCGCCGAGCAGGTCCTCGAGCCCCTTCTTGGCGCGCTCGAGCTCGGCGCGGAAGCGCCGCTCCGGCATGCGACCGACGCGCAGGTGATAAAGACCGTGGCTCGCCACTTCGTGCCCCGCGGCGGCGATCTCGCGCACGCGGCCCGGCAGCTCGGCCGCCACCTCGCCGAGCACGAAAAAGGTGGCACGGCAGCGGTGCGCGGCGAAGAGCTCGAGCGTTGCCGGCAGCAGGCGGTCGAGCTCGCGCGGCAGCGGCGGCCGGCGCTCCGGCTCGACGAAGTCCGGCACCAGGCAGTTGTGGTACCACTCCTCGACGTCGACCGTCAGCGCGCAGCCGAAGGGACCGGCGAGCGGCTGCACCTGCGGTGGCGGCGGCGAGTCGGGCACCGGCGCGGATTCTACGCGCCGCCGCGATCTACGCGTCGTCGAAGGCCTTCCAGTAGATCGACCACAGCGCGATGCGCGCGGTGTCGAGGATCGGCCGGTAATGGCTGGTGTTGCCCTCGTAGATGACGCGGATCGGCACCTGCGCGAGGCGCGCCTTGCGGTTGGCCGCCTTGATCAACATCTCGCTCTCGACGGCGTAGCCGCGCGACGCCATCGGCAGGCGGCGCAATAGGTCGGCAGCCAGTAGGCGGTAGCCCGACTGGCTGTCCTCGATGTCCCACCCCGTCATCCAGGAGAGGATCCGCGAGCCGATGCGGTTGGCCCAGTAGCGCTCGCGCGGGATCGAGTCTGAATCGCAGCCCATGCGGCTGCCGATGAGCAGCTCGCCGGCGCCGGCGTCCCAAGCGGCGAGGAAAGCCGGCACGTCGGCCGGGTCGTGCTGGGCGTCGCCGTCCAGCAGCAGCACCGCCGACGGCTCGAGCGCGAGTGCAGCCGCGATGCCGTGCAGCAGCGCCTCTCCCTTGCCGCGGTTGCGCGCGAGCCGCTCGACCTGCGCGCCGGCCGCTTCCGCTTCGACGGCGGTGGCGTCGGTGCTGCCGTCGTCGACCACCACCACCCGCTCGAGGTGTCGCCGCACGCCGCGCACCACGTCGCCGATGGTCGCGGCACACTGGTAGGCGGGGATCACCGCGACGACGTCGGCGCGCATCCGCGCGTCGATTAGAGCACAGTCGCGACGGGCGTCTCGGCGATCCACCATGCGCGTTTCGACGGGCGCAACGCCGCTCTCGCGACGATACGCGCTCGCTTGTGACTGCTTTCACGAATTTGTAGACTCCGCCACCGGAGCAAAAAAAGCCGGTGCCGCAGACCTACTTCCCCATCCTGCTCGGCCTCGGGTTGGCGTTGACGGTCGGCAGCCTCATCGTCCTCGTCTCCTACCTTGCCGGCGCCAAGAGCGGCGGGCGCATCAAGCTTTCCACCTACGAGTCGGGGATGCCGCTGCTCGACCGCTCGCAGAAGCGGATCTCGGTGGCGTTCTTCCTCGTCGCCCTCGACTTCGTCATCTTCGACGTCGAGGCCGCCTTCCTCTACCCCTGGGCGCTGGTGCTGCGCCAGGGCGGCTGGCCGATGTTCCTCGCCGTGATGGTGTTCTTCGCGCTGCTCGTCGTCGGCTACGTCTACGTCTGGTTGAAGGGCGGGCTCGACGTGCTGCGCCGCCGAGAGGTGCCGGCGCCGGGCGTCACGAGGGTTCCCGCACGGTGAGCGCCTCGGTGCAGCCGAACGACTCGGCGGCGGGAGCCGCGGCATCGGTGCCGCAGCTGCCGGCGCCGGCGAAGGCCAAGCTCGACGAGCTGCGTAAGCTCTATCCCACCGAGCGCGCGCTCCTCCTGCCCGCCCTCCACCTGGCGCAGAAACACTGGGACGGCTGGCTGCCCGAGGAAGCGATCCTCGCCGTCGCCGCCGAGCTGGGGCTGCCGCCGGCGGAGGTCTACGGCGTCGTCACCTTCTACGACCTCTACCACGAGAAGCCGGTGGGCCGGCACCGCATCCGCGTCTGCACCAACGTGCCCTGCATGCTGCGCGGCTCGGGCGAGATCATGGCCGCGCTCGCCGAGCTGCTCGGCGTCGAGGAGGGCGAGGTGACGCCGGACGACCGCTGCTCGTTCATCCACTTCGAGTGCCTCGGCGCCTGCGAGCACGCGCCGATGATGATGGTCGACGACGATTACCACGGCGACCTCGACGCGGCCAAGGTCAAGACGATCGTCGAGGGGCTCAAGTAACGATGCTGCCGGTCAAGATCGGCTCGATCGGCGAGCCGCTGCTGCTGCGCAACGTCGGCAAGCCCGAGGCGGCGACCGTCGACGGCTACCGCGCCGGCGGCGGCTACAAGGCGCTCGAGAAGGCGCTGGCGATGGACCCCGCCGCCGTCATCGAACTGGTGAAGGCCTCCGGCCTGCGCGGCCGCGGCGGCGCCGGCTTCCCCACCGGCATGAAGTGGAGCTTCGTCCCCAAGCAGGCGAAGCAGAAGTACCTGACCGTCAACGCCGACGAATCCGAGCCCGGCACCTTCAAGGACCGCGTGCTGATGGAGCACGACCCCCACCAGCTCATCGAGGGCTCTGCGATCTGCTGCTGGGCGGTGGGCGCGACGGTTTGCTACATCTACATCCGCGGCGAGTACGTCGAGGCCGGCGACATCCTCGACCGCGCCATCGCCGACGCCTACGCCAAGGGCGTGCTCGGCACCAGCGTCCTCGGCTCCGGCTTCCAGCTCGACATGGTGGTGCACCGCGGCGCCGGCGCCTACATCTGCGGCGAGGAGACCGGCCTCCTCGAGTCGCTCGAGGGCAAGCGCGGCCAGCCGCGGGTCAAGCCGCCGTTCCCCGCCGTCGTCGGCGCCTTCGGCATGCCGACGGTGATCAACAACGTCGAGACCCTCTGCTGCGTCCCGCACATCGTCGAGCGCGGCGCCGAGTGGTTCAAGGCGATCGGCACCGACGAGAAGAACACCGGGCCGAAGCTCTATGCGGTGTCGGGGCACGTCGCCAAGCCGGGCACCTACGAGGTGCCGATCGGCATCACCTTCCAGGAGCTGCTCGACCTCTGCGGCGGCATGTGGCGCGGCCCCAAGGGCGACGAGCCGCAGCCGCGCGAGCTCAAGGCGTTCATCCCCGGCGGCGCCTCGGCCCCCGTGCTCACCGCCGCCGACCGCCACATCAAGCTCGACTTCGACACCCTCGCCAAGGCCGGCACCATGCTCGGCTCGGCCGCCGTGATGGTGATCGACGACACCGCCTCGATGCTGCAGGTGGCCAAGCGCAGCGCCAAGTTCTTCAATCACGAGTCGTGCGGCCAGTGCACCCCCTGCCGCGAGGGCACCAACTGGATGGAGGTGCTGCTCACCCACGTCGCGCACGGCGAGGCGACGGAGAGCGAGGTCGACCTCGTCCCCAAGGTCGCCAAGCAGATCGGCGGCAACTCGCTGTGCGCCCTCGGCGACGCGGCGATGATGGGGGTCGGCCCCATCGTCGAGAAGTTCCGCGAGGAGATCCTTGCCGAGATGCGGGCGGCGGCGGCAAACGGTGCCAAGCACGGCCCCGCCGCGCACGCCGTCCACGGCCGCGCCACCCTGCCGGTGCTGAGCGGCGTTTGATGATCCAGAAGGTCTGACCGGATGCCCACCGTCACCATCGACGACCGCCTGGTCGACGTCCCCGCCGGTACGACGCTGATCGACGCCGGCCTCGAGGTCGGCGTCCAGATCCCCCACTACTGCTACCACCCGCGGCTGTCGATCGTCGGCCAGTGCCGGATGTGCCTGGTCAAGGTCGAAGGGATGGGGAAGCTCCAGGCCGGGTGCTCGACGCAGGTGATGAAGGACGGCATGGTGGTGCGCACCGACACGCCGGACGTGAAGGAAGCGCAGCGGGCGATGATGGAGTTCCTGCTCGTCAACCACCCGCTCGACTGCCCGATCTGCGACCAGGCCGGCGAGTGCGCGCTGCAGGATTACTCCTTCAAGCACGGCATGGCGACCTCGCGCGCCCGCTTCGACGACAAGCGGATCTACCCCGGCCGCGAGCGCATCCCGCTGGGCGCCAACGTGCTGCTCAACATGAACCGCTGCATCCAGTGCACGCGCTGCGTGCGCTTCACCGCCGAGATCGCCAAGACCGGCGAGATCGGCTTCCTGCAGCGCGGCGCCCGCGCCGAGATCGGCACCTTCCCCGGCAGGGAGCTCGACAACGACCTCGCCACCTGCGTCGTCGACATCTGCCCGGTGGGCGCCCTCACCTCGACGCGGTTCCGGTTTGCCGAGCGGGTCTGGTACCTCGACAAGAAGCCGTCGCTGTGCACCGGCTGCGACAACGGCTGCAACGTCACGCTCGAGCACCGGCAAGGGAAGATCAAGCGCTACAAGCCGCGCTTCAACCCCGACGTCAACGACTACTGGATGTGCGATTACGGGCGCTCGACCTTCGAGCGCTACGGCGAGCTGCCGCGCCTCTCGGCGCCGCGCCAGCTGCGCGACGGCCACGTCGGGGCGCTGTCGTGGGACGACGCGCTCGACGCCTTCCACCACAAGCTGCGCGGGCGCACCGAGGGCTCGGTCGTCTTCCTCGGCTCGGGCTTCCTCACCACCGAGGAGGCGTACCTCCTCGGCAAGCTCGCCGACCACGTCGGCTCGCCGCACCGCACGCTCTACGTCGAGAAGAGCAAGCCGTTCCACATCCCCAACCTGCACGGCGGCATCACCGCCGAGGACGCGGCGCCCAACCGCCGCGGCGCCGAGCTTGCCGGCATGGCGCCGCGCGAGGGCGGGACGGACGCGGCACGGCTCCTCCGCGACGGCGCCGGCGAGGTGGGCGTGCTGGTCGTCGCCGACAGCGACTTCGGCCCCGGCGCGCACGACCCGGCGACGGTGGCGCTGCTGCGCCGCGCGCGGGTGCTGATCGTCATCGGCTGGGCCGACACGCCGCTCGCCAAGGCGGCGGACCTGGCGCTGCCGGTCGCCACCCACGCCGAGAAGGACGGCACCTTCGTCAACGTCCAGCGGCGGGTGCAGCGCTTCCGGCAGGCCTTCCCCTCGATGGGCGAGGCGCTGCCGCTCGTCGAGGTGCTGGCGGCGGTGCTGCGGCGGCTCGATCCAACGTGGAAGGCGGCGACGGCCGCCGAGGTCTTCGACCGGCTGGCGGCGGAGGTTCCGGCATTTGCTGGTCTCAAGTGGAGCGGCGTGCCGCCGACGGGCGTGCCGCTCCCCGAGGTGGAGGCAGCAGTATCCGCGTAGGGTGCGCTCTGCGCACCGGAGGAGGGACGGCTTGTCGGTAGAGGCCTGGGCCACGCTCGCCAAGTACTTCGCCTGGGTGGTGGCGCTGCTCGGCCTCCTCGCCCCGGTGATGGTGTGGGTGGAGCGCCGCGGCATGGCCCTCATCCAGGATCGCCGCGGGCCCAACCGCGTCGGACCCTTCGGCCTCATCCAGCCGCTCGCCGACGTCCTCAAATTCATCTTCAAGGAGGAGATCGTGCCGGCGGCCGCCGACCGCACGATGTACCTCCTGGGGCCGATCCTCGCCCTGGTGCCGGCGCTCACCACCTTCGTCGTCATCCCGATGGCGCCCGACCTCGTGCTCGAGAGCGGCCTGCGCATCCCGATGGTGGTCGTCGACGGCGATGTGGGCGTGCTGCTCTTCCTCTCGCTGTCGAGCCTCGGCGTCTACTCGCTGGTCTGCTCGGGCTACGGCTCGAACAACAAGTACTCGCAGCTTGGCGCCATCCGCGCCTCGGCGCAGCTGATCAGCTACGAGCTGGCGCTGGGCATGGCGATCCTCGCCGTGCTGCTGCCGGTGGGCTCGTTCCGGCTCAACGACGTCGTCGCCTATCAGCAGGCGCACGGCTGGAACGTGCTGCTGCAGCTCCCGGGGTTCCTCGTCTTCCTGATCGCCTCGTTCGCCGAGACCAACCGGTTGCCCTTCGACCTGCCGGAGGCGGAATCGGAGCTCGTCTCCGGCTACAACACCGAGTACGGCTCGATGAAGTGGGCCCTCTTCTACTCCGCCGAGTACGTCAACATGGCGTCGCTCGCGGCCCTCCTCTCGACGCTCTACCTCGGCGGTTGGAGCCTTCCCGGCGTCGAGCTGCCCAACAACTGGCTCGGCGTGCTCGCCGGCGCCGGCATCCTCGGCGCCAAGGTGCTCTTCTGGATGGCGTTCTTCATCTGGGTGCGCTTCACCTTCCCGCGCTTCCGTTACGACCAGCTGATGCGGCTCGGGTGGAAGGTGCTGCTGCCGATCGCGCTGGCGACGCTGCTCGGCGTCGCCGTGCTCGTGCTGATGAAGATCTACTAAGACAACGGAACACCCCCACCCCGGAGAAGACTGCATTTGTCTGCCACCCCTCACTCCCTAGCCCACGGCCTCGCTGCCGCTCGGGCGCCAGGAAGACCTGGCGCTTGCCGCTGCGCGGCACCGCGGGTCCCTACCCCTCTCTCCCCTCGCCGGGGAGAGAGGGGCCCGGAACCGGGCTGACGCGATGGAAGTCGCGATCTTCGCCCTCTTCGCCCTGCTCACGGTGGGCTTCGCCATCGTGGTGGTGGCGCACCCGCACCCGGTGAAGTCGACGATGAGCATGGTCGTCGTGCTGTTCTGCATGGCGGTGCTGTTCGTGCTGCTCGGCGCGCCGTTCCTGGCGGCGCTGCAGGTCCTCGTCTACACCGGCGCCATCCTGGTGCTCTTCCTCTTCGTCCTCATGCTGCTCAACGTCGGCCGCGAGCGCGGCCCCGCCGGCGGCCAACCGGCGCAGCGATGGGTGGCCCTCGTCGCCGCCGCCTTCTTCGCCGGTTTCCTCGGCATGCTCTTCTGGCGAACCCACGCGAGCGACGCGCTGGCGCCGCTCACGCCCGAATACCTCTCCATCCACCGGCTGGCGTGGGAGCTGTTCACCACCTGGCTGCTGCCGTTCGAGATCGTCGGCCTGCTGCTGCTGGTCGCCGTCGTCGCCGCCTACGTGCTGGCGCGGGCGCCGCTGCCCGGTGAGATGCAGGCCGGTGCGGTCACCCCGATGGCGACGGCCGCGCCAGCAGAAGCGCCTACTGAGCCCGAAGCCGAAGGGGCCGAGTCGTGACGGTGCCGATCGCCTGGTACATGGTGCTGGCGACAGTTCTCTTCGCCATCGGCACCGTCGGCGCGCTGACGCGGCGCAACGGCATCACCATCTTCCTCTCCATCGAGCTGATGCTCAACGCGGTGAACCTGCTCATCGTCGCGTACTCGCGCCTGCTCGGCGACCAGGCCGGGCAGGTCATCGTCTTCTTCGTGCTGGCGGTGGCGGCGGCGGAGGCGGCGATCGGCCTCGCCCTCTTCATCGCTGTCTATCGCCTGCGGCGGACGATCGACGTCAACCGCCTCAACCTGCTGCGGTGGTGAGCGAGAGCCGTTGACGATGGACGCGATGAACTGGCTCTGGCTCGTACCCCTGCTGCCCTTCGCGGGCGCGGCGCTCAACGGCATCCTCGGGCCGCGGGTGCCGAAGTCGGTGACCAGCTTCGTGGCCCTCGCCGCGCCCGGCGCCTCGCTCGTCGTCGCGCTCGCCGCCATCTGGCAGTGGTGGCACTCGATGGCGCCGCAGCCCTTCGAGCAGATCCTCTACGCCTGGACCAAGGCGCCGCTGCCCATCGACGTCGCCTTCATGCTCGACCCGCTGTCGGCGGTGATGACCTTCGTCGTCACCTTCGTCGGCTTCTGGATCCACGTCTATTCGGTCGGCTACATGCACCACGAGAAGGGGTACCAGCGCTACTTCGTGTACCTCAACCTCTTCATGGGCATGATGCTGCTGCTCGTCCTGGGCAACAACTTCCTGGTCACCTTCGTCGGCTGGGAAGGCGTCGGCCTCTGCTCCTACCTGCTCATCGGCTACTACTACGACCAGGACGAGCCGCCGCGCGCCGGCCGCAAGGCCTTCGTCGTCAACCGCATCGGCGACTTCGCCTTCCTCGTCGGCCTCTTCGCGCTGGTGCAGCGCTTCGGCACCCTCGACTACCGGAAGATCTTCGCCGCCGTCGAGGCCGATCCGCACGCGGCGCAGCTGCCCTACGCGCTGGGGCTCTCCTTCGCCGCCTTCGTGGCGCTCTGCCTCTTCATCGGCGCCACCGGCAAGAGCGCCCAGGTGCCGCTCTACGTCTGGCTGCCCGACGCCATGGCGGGCCCGACCCCGGTGTCGGCGCTCATCCACGCCGCCACCATGGTCACCGCCGGCGTTTACATCGTCGTGCGCAGCAACGCGCTCTTCCAGCTGGCGCCCGAGATCCTCTGGGTGGTGGCGATCATCGGCGCCTTCACCGCCATCCTCGCCGCCAGCATCGGCGTGGCGCAGTACGACATCAAGCGCGTGCTCGCCTACTCCACCGTGTCGCAGCTCGGCTACATGTTCCTCGCCGCCGGCGCCGGCGCCTACGCGGTGGCCATCTTCCACCTCGGCACCCACGCCTTCTTCAAGGCGCTGCTCTTCCTCGGCTCGGGCTCGGTGATCCACGCCATGTCGGGCGAGCAGGACATGCGGCAGATGGGTGGGCTCAAGAAGCACACGCCCATCACCTACTGGACGTGCCTCGTCGGCTGCCTGGCGATCGCCGGCGTGCCCGGTCTCGCCGGCTTCTTCAGCAAGGACGCCATCCTCGGCGCCGCCTGGGAGATGCACCTCGTGCTGTGGGCGGTCGGCACGATCACCGCCGGCATCACCGCCTTCTACATGTTCCGCCTCTTCTTCATGACCTTCCACGGGCGCTTCCGCGGCAGCGAGGAGCAGCACCACCACCTGCACGAGTCACCGCCGTCAATGACCGTGCCGCTCGTCGTGCTCGCCATCGGCTCGGTGTTCGCCGGCTACGTCGGCGTCATCCCGTTCCTCCACCGCAACTGGCTGGGGCACTTCCTCGAGCCGGTGATCGCGCGCGTCGGCCACGGCGAGGCGCACGGCGAGCACGGTCTCGGGCTCGAGGCGTTCCTGGTCGGCGCGTCGGTGCTCGTCGCGCTTACTGGCATCTTCGCCGCCTGGCGGCTCTACGGCCGCGGCCGCGACCTCGAGGGCGAGGAGGCGATCGTCCGCCGCGTCCCGCGTTTCCACCGCCTGCTCGCCAACAAGTACTACGTCGACGAGATCTACGACGCCATCGTGGTGCGGCCGCTGGCCTGGCTGGCGCGCATGTGTTGGAAGGTGGTCGACACCATCCTCATCAACGGCAGCGTGCACGTCGGCGCCTTCGTCGTCGAGCTCACCGGCGACCTGGCGCGCTTCACCACCACGGGCAACGTGCGCAACTACGCGCTCTACTTCTTCGCCGCGCTGGTGGCGTTCTTCTGCTGGATGGTCTTCTAGCGCCACCCGCTGCGACTCGTCATGGAAACGCTGATCCACCTCTTCACCCACAGCAGCCTCACGGCGGTGGTGTTCTTCCCCACCCTGGCGGTGTTGCCGCTGCTCTTCTTCCCGAAGAATTCACAGGGAGCGGTCAAGGTCTACGTCCTCGCCGCCACCCTCGCAGAGCTCGTGATCGGCGGCTGGTACGTGCTGCTGCGGCTGTCGCCCGGCGCCACCTTCCCCTTCATCCGCGAGCTCGGGCTCGACGGCCAGCCGATCCCGTGGATCCAGCGCTGGGGGATCCGCTACGAGCTCGCCATCGACGGCATCTCGATGCCGCTGGTGGCGCTCACCGTGCTGCTCATGCCGATCGTCATCCTCGGCTCCTGGAAGGGGATCGAGAAGCACTGGAAGGCCTACGGCGCCGCCATGCTGCTGCTGACGACGGGCATGCTCGGCGTCTTCCTCGCCTTCGACCTCTTCCTCTTCTACGTCTTCTGGGAGCTGGTGCTGGTGCCGATGTACCTCATCATCGGCATCTGGGGCGGCGAGCGGAAGATCTACGCCGCGCTCAAGTTCTTCCTCTACACCATGGCCGGGTCGCTGCCGATGCTGGTGGCGCTCCTCTGGCTGGGCTGGCACCACCGGCAGGTGACGGGCGTCTGGAGCTTCGCCTACGCCGACATGCTGCGGCTCGACTTGCCGCTGCAGCCGCAGCTCTGGCTCTTCGCCGCCTTCGCCCTCGCCTTCGCCATCAAAGTGCCGATGTTCCCGCTCCACACCTGGCTGCCCGACGCCCACGTCGAGGCGCCCACCGGCGGCTCGGTGGTGCTCGCCGGCGTGCTGCTCAAGCTCGGCACCTACGGCTTCCTGCGCATCGCCTTCCCGCTCTTCCCGCAGGCCGCGATCGACCTGGGGATGCCGCTCGTCGTGCTCGCCGTCATCGGCATCCTCTACGGCGCGCTGGTGTCTTGGGTGCAGGGCGACATGAAGAAGCTCGTCGCCTATTCGTCGGTGGCGCACCTCGGCTTCGTCATGCTCGGCCTGCTCGCCTTCGACCTCGTGGCGTGGCAGGGCGCGCTGCTGCAGATGGTCAACCACGGCCTCTCGACCGGCGCCCTCTTCCTGCTCGTCGGCATGCTCTACGACCGCCGGCACACCAAGAAGTTCGACGAGTTCGGCGGCCTCGCCAAGGTGATGCCCTGGTTCGCCTTCTTCCTCGTCTTCTCGGCCCTCGCCTCGGTGGGGCTGCCGATGCTCAACGGCTTCGCCGGCGAGTTCCCCATCCTCGTCGGCAGCTACAAGAGCGAGCTGCTCGACCTGCGCTGGGCGACGGTGGCGGCGACGTTCGGCGTCGTGCTCGCCGCCGTCTACCTGCTGAAGATGCTCTACCGCACGCTGTGGGGGCCGATCACCCGCAAGGAGAACGAGGGCCTCGCCGACCTCTCGCCGCGCGAGATGCTGGCGCTCGCTCCGCTGTGCGTGTTCATGCTCTGGATCGGCCTCGCGCCGGCGCAGTTCATGGACCCCAGCGCGGCGCACCTCGGCCAGCTGCTCGGCAACGTGCGGGCGCGCATCGAGCAGTCGACGGCTGACACGGTGGCGGCGCGCGAGCCGCGGCCGGCGCCGCGTTTCACGGCCAGCAGCGCCGACTCGATCTACGCCATGGTCGGCCCGCCGAGCGAGGGCGACTCGGCCGTGACTGACGCCAGCGCAGCTCATGCGAGCGCGTCGACCGCGCCAGCGGCAACCGCCGCGGGAGGCGCGCCGTGACCTTCGACCCGGTGATGCGCGCCGACCTCGCCTCGCTCCTCCCCGAGCTGCTGCTCGGCGGCTTCGCGGTGCTGGTGCTGCTCCTCGACGCCCTCGCCCCGTCGATGCGTCGCGCCTGGCTGCCGCTCTCCGCCGCCGTCGTCGTCGCCGTCGGCTGGCTCATCACCACTCCGGGCTGGGCGCGCACGAGCAGCTTCGGCGGCTTCCTCGACTGGACGCCGGTGACCCTCGCCCTCGCCGAGATCGTGCTGCTGTCGGCGGCGCTCGCCCTCCTCGCCTCGCAGTCCTACCTGCGGCGCGAGCGGCTGGGCACCGGCGAGTACGCGGCGCTTCTCCTCTGGTGCACGGTCGGCATGCTCTTCCTGGTGCGCGCGGCGGAGCTGCTCACCCTCTTCCTCGCCCTCGAGCTGCTCTCCTTCTGCCTCTACGCGCTCTCCGCCTACCACCGGCGGCTGACCATGGCCACCGAGGGCGGCCTCAAGTACTTCCTCATGGGCGCCTTCGTCAGCTCCTTCGTGCTGCTCGGCATCGCCCTCCTCTACGGCGAGACCGGCTCGACGCGGCTCGACCGCATCGGCGACGTCCTGGCGTCGAGCGGCGGCGCCAGCGTCGTCGTCACCCTCGGCTTCCTGCTCCTCGTCTGCGGCTTCGGCTTCAAGATGAGCCTCGTCCCCTTCCACGCCTGGGCGCCCGACACCTACCAGGGCGCGCCGTCGCCGTTCGTCGCCTTCCTCTCGGTGGCGCCGAAGGCGGCGAGCGCGCTGGTGCTGGTGCGCCTGCTGGTCGCCGTCTCCGCGGCGCCGGCGGGGAGCGACTGGCCGCAGCTCATCGCCATGCTGTCGGTGCTGTCGATGGTGGCCGGCAACCTGCTGGCGCTGGTGCAGAAGGACATCAAGCGCATGCTCGCCTACTCCGGCATCGCGCACATGGGCTACCTGCTCATCCCGCTGGTCAGCGTCGGCGCCGACTCGTTGACGCCGGTGCTCGTCTACCTCCTCGCCTACGCGCTGATGAACGCCGGCGCCTTCGCGGTGGTGGCGCTGCTCTACGCGCGGGCGGGCGAGCAGCACCTCGTCTCGGAGCTCTCCGGCTGGGGCTACCGCTTCCCCTTCCTCGGCGTCTGCCTCACCATCTCGATGCTGTCGCTCGCCGGCATCCCGCCGACGCTCGGCTTCCTCGGCAAGTACCTCGTCTTCCTGCACGCCGTCGAGCACGGCCACCTGGCGCTCGCCCTCGTCGGCATCGCCGCCAGCCTGGTAGGCGCGGTCTACTACCTGCGCGTCGTCTACGTGCTCTACATGAAGCCGCAGGTGCAGGAGCCCGAGGGTCTGCTGGTCGACGGCTGGGGGCGTCTCGCGGTGTTCGTCGCCGCGGCAGGCACGCTCGTCCTCGGCATCCTCCCCGGCGCGCTCCTCGACTGGCTCGAGCGCGCCGCCGGCGGCTAGCGGACGGCGCCGGCCGTGGCCGAGGTCTCGCCGCTCACGCTCAACCGCCTCTCGCTCTACCTGCGCTGCCTGCAGGACCTGCAAGCGCACGGCGTCGAGCGCATCTCGTCGAAGGAGCTGGCGGAGCGCTACCAGCTCTCCGCCTCGCAGATCCGCAAGGACCTGGCGCAGTTCGGCGAGTTCGGCATCCGCGGCGTCGGCTACGAGATCGACCACCTGCGCGAACGGCTGCGCGCGCTGCTCGGCCTCGACCGCCAGCACGGGCTGGTGATCCTCGGCATCGGCAGCCTCGGCACGGCGCTGGCGAGGTTTCGCCGGCTTCAACCAGGACGGCTATCGCGTGGTCGGCTTGGTGGATGCCGACGCAGAGAAAGTGGGCCGGCGATTGGGCGAGCTACGCGTCGAGCCGCCGGAGCGCCTGCCGGCGCTGGTGCGCGAGACGGGAGCCACCATCGGGGTGCTGGCGGTGCCGGCAGCGGCGGCGCAGGCGGGGTATGAGGCGCTGGCGGCGGCCGGGCTGCGGGCGGTGCTCAACTTCGCGCCGACGCAAATCCGGGCGCGGCGCGGCGTACGGCTGAAGACGGTCGACCTGCGCGTCGACTTGGAAGAGCTCGGCTTCTTCCTGGCTCGCGAGCGCTAGTCGTTCGCCGCGCGATAGAAGGAGAGACAGCTGCCGCCGTAGCAGCGTGTCTCCTGGAAGACGAGTCCGCCGGGTGCGGCGGGCGCGACATCGCGATCGGCGTGTTCGAAGGCGACGGCGCCGCCGGGCGCGAGGAGCGGCGGCAGCCCGGCGAGCAGCTTGGCGCTTTCGTCGAAGCCGTAGGGCGGATCGACGAAGACGAGGTCGAAGGGCGCCTCGCGCTCGCGCAGCATCGCCAGCGCCGCCGGCAGCCGCATGCGGTAGAGCCGCGTCGAGCCTTCCGCCTTCAGCGCCGCGACGTTCTCCTTGAGCGTGCGCAGCGTCCGCGGGTCGCCGTCGACGAGCACTGCCTTGGCGGCGCCGCGTCCGACGGCCTCGAGGCCGACGCCGCCGGCGCCGGCAAAGAGGTCGAGGAAGCGCGCGCCGGGCAGCTCGCCCTGCCAGATCGAGAAGAGCGCCTCGCGCAGACGGCCTTCGGTCGGCCGCACTCCGGCCGGCACGCGCAGCCGACGGCCGCGATACTCGCCGCCCGTCAAGCGCAGCTCGCTCACGGGCGGCGCCGCACGACCAGTGCTTCGAATTGCGCCGGGATGTCCTCGGGCCGCAGGTAGAGCACCAGAGGCTGCTCGACGCCCTGCAGCTCGAGCCCTTGACCGTCGGCCGTCGTGCCGACGACGCGGAAGAGCACGCCGTCGGCGCGACGCAGCACGTCACCGGTGCGCGCCCGGTAGTTGGACGGCAGGTCGCTCACCGGGCGCGTCTTCGCCGCCATCTCGTCGGCGACGCGCACGATCGTCGCCACCGCCAGCGGCAGGCTGTCGAAGCGCGAAAAGGCGAGGTCGCGCTGCGCACCGCCGTCGAGCGCGAGGCGCAGGGTGCAGCGCTCGACCCATTCTCCATCCGCGCTCTCGCGCCGATCGTGCACTTCAGAGAGGTCCTCGGCGGCGAGCCGGCGCAGGTAGCCGTCCAGCTCCACCGGCCCCAGCTCGCCGAGCTGCATCCGCGGCCTCTTGCCGAGTCCCTCGCGCAGCCGCACGGTGCCATTGGCGAACAGCGTCACCTGCCGCACGCCGAGCTCGTTGGCGCAGCGGTAGTCGAGCAGCTCGCGCGAGCGGTCGCCCGAGCGGCGAGGGCGCATCGGCGGCGCGCGGGCTTCCTATCATTGCTGGTTGCGCCGCGCTGGCGGAGCTGAGGGCAACCGCCGCGCGCCGCCGGCGCGCCGCAGAGCACGGCAGCGATCGCGATCGCGACGCCTCGACCGCTCGACCTCTTCGACATTGAGAGAATCTTAGCCGCCCGCGCCGACGGGACGCTGCTCGAGCCAGCGCAGGGCGTGATCGAGCTCGCCCTCCGGTTGCACCTCGCCGTCGAGACGGGCGTCGAGCGTCGCCCGCAGCGCCTCGCCGATCGCCGGGCCGGGCGCGTGGCCACGCTCGACCAAATCGGCGCCGCGCACGACGAGCCGCAGATGCCGCAGCTCGGTGAGCTCGCGGCGCACCCATGTGCGCACGGCGTCGTCGTCGCCGGCGAGCAGGAGGAGCAGCTCTTCGCCGCCTAGGCCGGCGAGCACCGCGTGCACGGCGTGTGGCGGGAGGCCGGGCTCGGCGAGCTCGCGCGCCGCCTTGTCGAGGCGCCACGGAGAGCGCTCCAGCGTCTCGCGCTCGGCGGCGGGGAGGTGCAACCGCGCGCCGACGGCACGCCGCTGCTCGGCGTTGGCGTGACGCAGCAGCGCCATCAGCAGCAGGAGCGGCACGCGCACCGCCGGCTCGTCGAGCCCCTCGACGCGGTACCAATCGTGGGCCGAGCGCGCCTCGCGCAGCGCCTGCCGGCGCGGCGAGTCGAGGCGCAGCGCCGGATGGATGGCGGCGAGCACGCCGAGCTCGTCGAGGCGGTCGAGGCCGGGCAGCGCCAGGTCGGGGTCGGCGAGCAGCAGCTCGAGCTCCTCGCGCAAGCGGCCGCCGGAGAGCTGCTCGAAGATGCCCTCCCCCACCGCGACCGCGACGAGGCGCAGCGTCTCGGGCGAGATCTGGAAATCGAGCCGCAGCGACAGCCGCACCGCCCGCAGCACGCGCGTCGGATCGTCGATGAAGGAGAGGCTGTGCAGCACGCGCAGCACGCCTTCCTTCAAGTCGCGCTGGCCGCCGAAGTAGTCGACCAGCTCGACCGGCCCGTCGGGCCCCAGCCGCAGCGCCATGGTGTTGATGGTGAAGTCGCGGCGGTAGAGGTCCTGGCGCAGCGCCGAGGTCTCCACCTCGGGCAGCACCGCCGGCGCGCGGTAGAACTCGCTGCGCGCGCTCGCCACGTCGATGGTGGTGCCGTCCACCTCCTGCACCACCGCGGTCAAGAAAGCATCGTGCACGCGCACGCGCGCGCCGAGCGCGCCGGCGAGGGCGCGCGCGAAGGCCGGGCCGTCGCCTTCCACCACCACGTCGAGGTCGCGGTTGTCGCGGCCGAGGAGGAGGTCGCGCACGAAACCGCCGACGAGATAAGCCGGCACGGCGAGACGCCGCGAGACCTCCTCGAGGACCTCGATGCGGCGATGCACCGCCGCGGGCACGCGCTCGGCGAGCACGCCGCCGATGGCCTGCCGCCGCTCGCGCAGCTCGCGGGCGCGCCGCTCGAGCGGCTCCGCCGCCTCCTCGAGCCGGCCGTGGAGGTGGCGCAGCACCGTCATGCGCGTCACCACGCCCTCCGCCCGCCCGCTCGCCGCGTCGCCGACGAGCACGAAGCGCGGGTGCTGGCCGACCATCTGCCGCGCCAGCTCCTCGGCCGGGGCGTCGGGCGACACCCACTCGAGCTCCTGCCGCATCACCGAGGTCACCGGCCGGTCGCCGAGGTCGTGTTGGAGCGCGGCGTCGAGCAGCTGGCGGGTCACCGCGCCGACCGCGCGGCCGGCGCTCTCGCCACCGTCGATCACCGGCGCGGCGTTGATGCGAGCGCGCACCAGCCGCTCCTTCGCCTGCGCCACGGTCGCGCCCGCCTCGACGGCGACGAACGGCGCGATCATCAGGTCGCGCGCCCGCGCCACCGGCGGCAGCGCGCCTTCGAGGTAGGCGAGCAGCCGCTCGCGCACCTCGAGGGCGGTCTTCCCCTTGACGCTGCCCGCCGCCGCCGTCTCGTGGCCGCCGCCGCCGGCGACGGCGGCAGAGCGCCTGGCCGAGGTGGAAGCCCTCGAGCTGTCCGCGGCCGATGAGCGTGGCGCGGTCCCCCTCGCCGAAGACGGCGAACAGCAGCGGCAGGTCGAAGAGATCGAGGCAGCGCGAGACCAGCGGCGCCAGCTCGTCGACGTAGCTGCCCAGCTCGACGACGACGATGCCGACGCGGTGGCCATGGATGCGCCGCACCTCGAGCTCCTCGGTCATGCGGTGCAGCAGCTCGAGGTGGACGCGGTCGAGCGAGTGCAGCGCGTGCCGCCGCACGGCGTCGAGGTCGGCGCCCTGCTCGAGCAGCCAGGCGCCGGCGGCGAGGTCGCGCGCGCTGGTCGTCGCGTAGGAGAGCGAGCCGGTGTCCTCGTAGATCCCCATCAGCAGCAGCGTCGCCTCCTCGCCGGTGGGGGCGAGGCCGCGCTCGCGGAGCAGCTCGGCGATGACCGTCGAAGTGGCGCCGACGGTGGGGTCGACACGGCCGCCCGCGACCGGCACGTCGGTCGGCGAGTCGGGGTGGTGGTCGTAGGCGAGCACCTCGATCTCGGGCCGCGCCGCCAGCCACTGCGCGACGACGCCCAGTCGCTCGCGCTGCCGCGTGTCGCAGAGGACGACCCGCGTCAGCGCGGCGGGATCGACGTCCTTGTGCCGCAGCTCGTCGAGCTCGACGCCGCGCGCCTCCAGCATCCGCCGCAGCGACCCCTCGCGCGAGCCGGGGAAGAACAGCCGCGCCTCGGGATGCAGCCGCCGCGCCACCAGCATGGCGGCGAAGGCGTCGAAGTCAGCGCCGAGGTGGGTGACGAGAAACTCCACGAGCTGAAGAGCTTACAGGTGCCACCCGAGCCGGTGCTCTCGGCAATCAGCGCTCCCGGATCGCCCATCCGAAAGGCCGGCCAGTCGAAGTGCAGAGACGAGCCCAGGCTCCGCCCCGGCGCCTGGGACCTCGCGAGGGTACATAATCCTTGCAGAGGTCTCTGGTATGTCGAGCAGCCGATTGTGGGTCGTGCTCCTCCTGATCGCGGCGGCTCTCGTCCCCTGCCGGGCGGCCGCAGACTCCTCGACGATCGGTCGCCCAGTGACGGCGGAGCCCGAGGTCCTCATCGCCGAATGGCGTAGATCGGGAGCGGCGCGGCATCGCCCTGCGGCGGGAAGCGAGCCGTTGAGGATCGCACTTGAGGAGCCCACCGCGCTCGAGACCGACGCGCTCGAACAGCTCGGGGATTCCAGTGGCCCAACGCTCATTGGTTGGAATCAAAGCCTGCCGGCCACCTATCAGAACGGCATCCCCTTGGCCGACTTGGCATGGCGCGACGTCGCCGGGGGAGCAAGAGCGGCAGTCGTGGAAGTGACCTCACCAGGGGCCCTGGCTCTCCGTGTTGCCATCTCTGCGGAGTCGCTTCCCTCCGGTACGAAGCTATGGCTGATCGACAGGAAGCAGACGTTCGGCCCCTTTGATGCCGAGGATCTCTCGGCCCCGAACGGGATCCCGTTCTGGTCGCCTGTTCTCGAAGGCGAGGTCGCCACTCTCGAAATCCAGATACCCGCGGGATTCGAGCTTGGCGAGTGGTCCTTGACGATCCCGGCCGTCTCCCATCTGTTCGCTTCCCCCTACGAACCAGTCTCTGAGACCCAGAGCTGCCTGATCGACGTGGCGTGTCACACCGCAACCTGGGGATCCACCGCAGCGAGCGTGGCTCGGCTGGTCTTCACCAACAATGGCGCCACCTACACGTGTACAGGATCCCTGGTCGCGGACAGCAATCCGTCGACTGCAACTCCGTACTTCCTGACCGCGCGACACTGCGTCGGCACCCAGACGGTCGCCTCCACGGTAACTACTTTCTGGTTCCAGCAGAGCTCGGCCTGCGGCGGGGCATCGAGCGCGGGCTCTCAACTCGGCGGCGGCGCAAGCTTGTTGTCGGTCGGGTTACACGAAGCGTTGGACTATTCATTGCTGCGGCTCAACCGCACCCCACCGAACGGAGCGACCTTCGCCGGTTGGATAACTAACGGCACGCCGATCGCACCCAACGATTCCGTAGTCGGCATCAGCCATCCCGACGGTGGACCTAAGAAGGTCGCCTTTGGAAACGTCAGCGACGTGCACGAGGCTTACTACCCGCATTACATCAACGTCGAATTCACTCAAGGAGGCAAGTCGGCTGGCAGCAGCGGCTCGGGACTCTTCACACCACAAGGGCAGTATATCGTCGGGATTCTTTCCGCGGGCTCCGGTAGTTGTTACGCCCCGCCAGACATTTCGCTGTACCTCCCATTCGAAGCCATTCTTCCGCTCATCAGCCAATGGCTGCTCGGCCAAGCCTTGCCCGGACGTCTAAGGGTCGAATCCATCAGCCCCAGCGTGACGTCGTGGGGAGAGATCGGCGGGCCTTTCAGCCCCTCCCAATGGACTATAAAACTCATCAATACCGGTGGCACTGCCGTCCAGTACACCAACTCCGTAACGGCGAACTGGGTGAGCCTGAGCCCTATTAATGGATCTCTTGCTCCTGGCGAGGCCGTATCGATTCCGGTTTCGATCAACGGCAATGCCGCGAACCTGCCGGCCGGAACCCACACTGCGGTCATTGGATTTGCCAACGCCAGCGGCGGCGAAGGCGGCACGTTCACGGTGGAGCTCGTCGTCTCGGGGCCGATGACCGTAACTCCTGCCGGCGGCTACTCCGCCTCTGGGCCTCGCGGCGGCCTCGGCCCGTCGCCCGCTGAATACGTTCTTTCCAATCCGACCATCTTTGTCAGGTCCTATCGGGTGTCCACAGGCCAGACTTGGCTGGCGCTTTCGAGCACGACCGGCAGCATCCCGGCGGGAGGAACGACACGCATCACTGTCAGCCTCGCTCCAGGCGCCAACGCCTTGGCCCCCGGTACGTATGCGGACACGATCTCGTTCGACAATCTGTCTGGCGCCGGGGATACCACGCGACCGGCGACGCTCGTCGTCACGCCGAGGAGCTTTTCCTTGAGCGTCACGAATACCCTTCCCACCTCTGGACGAGTCACCAGCAATCCGGCAGGCATCGACTGCGGTACCGACTGTACGGAAGCCTTCCTCGAAGGTTCTGCGGTGGATCTCACCGCACAGCCGTTCCAGGGTTCGATCTTCGAAGGCTGGAGCGGCGCCGGCTGCACGGGCGTCGGCGCCTGCAGGGTCACCATGTCCAGCGCAAGCAGCGTAACCGCCTCCTTCAGGACGCTGTACCCGGAGGCGTCCCTGAGCAGCGGAGTCCCCGTGTTCGACTCGCTCGCGGCGGGACCGTGGCAATCGCAATGGAAACTTTATTACCTCGACGTTTCGGCCACCGCCGGCAAGCTGCGAGTCGAGCTCGCCAACCTCTCGGCTGACGCGGATCTGTACGTCCGCTTCGGCGAGCGGCCGACATTGAGTGCCTATCACTGCCGCCCCTACTATGGCGGCCTAGCTGTGGAGACGTGCGCCTTTCTGTCGCCAACCGCGGGGCGATGGTGGATTGGTGTCACCAACTGGGCAACTACAGGGATCAACTACAGCATCACCGCAACCGCAATCATCTTCCAACTGCCGTTCAACGACGGCTTCGAGGGTGGAAGCGTCTGTGGGTGGAGCTTGGCGGTGGGCTCCCTCGTCGGTTGCCCCCCTTGATCGCACCCATTCGACCCGGATCGCTTTAGCCCACCAGTGTTTCGGCTTCTATCTCGCCGGCACCGAGGCCGAGTTCGTCAGCGGGCAGCAGGTCGTCTATCTCTTCGACGAAGCCGGCCGGCTCCTGCAGCACGGGCACGACCAGCGCGGGCCGAGGATCGCCTCGACCGCCTGCACCAGCGGCGGCGCGTAGCGCACCTTGAACCGTCCCGCGGGGGCCACGCAGATCCGCTCGCCGTTGCGACAGACGGTGAGCCGCACGGGCAGCTCGCCGGCGTGCTCCGCTAAGGCGTCGCGCAGGCGCAGCAGGTCGGCTTCGCCCACCCGCTCGCCGATCAGGAGGTCGAGACGCTCTACCTGCTCGAGCTCGAGCGCCGAGAGCGGCACCACTTCCTGTGCCGTCAGCTCGACCTCGGTGCGCATGCGAACGCTGCCGCGCACCAGCACCACGGCGTCTTCCTGCAGCAGGTGGTCGTACTTCTGTAGCGTGTCGGCGAAGAGCGACACCGCCACCGAGCCGTGCTCGTCCTCGAGTGAGAAGAGGGCGCGCAGGCGGCCGGCGTTGGCGCCGCTCTTGATCTTGATTCGCTTGACGCGCGCCACGACGCCGGCTACCGCCACCGTGCCTTCCTGCTCGACGGCGTCGGCGAGCTCCGCCGTGTTGTGGGTAACCTTGCCGGCGAGCAGCGCCTCGTGCTGCGACAGCGGGCTGCCGGTCAAGTAGAAGCCGAGCGCCTCCTTCTCGTTGCGCAGCCGCTCGGTTTCACCCCACTCGGGTACGGCCGCGTCAGGTGTCGGCTCGACGACCGCGGCCGCCGCGAACAGCGAGCCCTGGCCCGACGCGATCTCCTCGCGGCGCCGCTGCGCCCACCCCAGAAGACCGTCGAGCGCCTGCAGGCCGGCGGCGCGCGTGTAGCCCGGCTTCTCCGGCAGCCCGTCGAAGGCGCCCGCCTTGATCAGACACTCGAAGACCTTGCGGTTGAGCGCGCCCTCGTCCACTTCGGCGGCCATCTGGGCGACGCCGCGGAAGTGGCCGACGCGGCTGCGCGCGGCGAGGATCGACTCCACCGCTCCCTCGCCGATCCCCTTCACCGCGCCGAGGCCGAAGCGGATGGTGTCGCCGACGACGGTGAACGTCCAATTGCTCTCGTTCACCGACGGCGGCAGCACCGCGATGCCCATCCCGCGGCATTCCTGCATGTACTTGGCGACGTTGTCCTTCGACGCCATCTCCGAGGTGAGCATCGCGGCCATGAACGCCACCGGGTGGTACACCTTGAGGTACGCGGTCTGGTACGCGAGCAGCGCGTAGGCGACGCTGTGCGCCTTGTTGAAGCCGTAGCCGGCGAAAGGCTCGATGTAGTCCCACAGCTGCTCGGCCTTGCGCGGGTCTTTGCCGCGCGCCTTGGCGCCGGCGACGAACTTCGCCTTCTGCTCGACCATGACCTCGAGCTTCTTCTTCCCCATCGCCTTGCGCAGCACGTCGGCCTCGGTCATGGTGAAGCCGGAGACCTCGACGGCGATCTTCATCACCTGTTCCTGGTAGGCGATGACGCCGTAGGTCTCCTCGAGGATGGGCCGCGTCTCGGGCAGGATGTACTGCACCTTCTTCTCGCCGCGCTTCCTCTTGATGAACTCGTCGACCATCCCCACCGACAGCGCGCCGGGCCGATAGAGAGCGTTGAAGGCGGCGAGGTCCATGAAGCGCGACGGCGCGGCGCGCCGCAGCATGTCCTTCATCCCCGACGACTCGAACTGGAAGATGCCGTTGGTGTGTCCCTGCTGGAAGAGGTGGAAGACCTGCGGGTCGTCGAGCGGGATCTCGGCGAGGTCGAGGGCGATCCCCTGCAGCCGCAGCAGCTGCAAGGTGTCGTCGATCACCGTCAGCGTGCGCAGGCCGAGGAAGTCCATCTTGAGGAGACCGAGCTCCTCGATGATGTCCTTGTCCCACTGGGTGATGACCTCGTCGCGGTTGGTCTTGCACAGCGGCACCAGCTCTTGGATCGGGCGCGGCGCGATGACCACGCCGGCGGCGTGCATGCCGGCATGCCGTGACAGCCCTTCGAGCCGCATGCCGACCTCGATCACCTTGCGGACCTCGGGATCGCTGCGGATCTCGGCGGCCAGCGAATCGACCTCGCGCGTCGCATCGGCGAGCGACTTGGTCATCTCCGGCACCATCTTGGCGACGCGGTCGACCTTGCCGCGCCACCGTACTCACTGGCTATAAGGTTGCCCACCCGCCCCCTTGCCCAGCTTTTGGCGCCGGAAGGAGATTCCAGCTCTGCCCAGCATGATAATGCCCGGCTCATGCTCATTCTCGCCGCGAGGAGCAGCCCATGTTGGAGCTCCTCGTAGGGGCGCCCGCATCATCCGGCGCCTGGACATGACGATCCAGACCGCTGTGCTCATCGACACGCTCACCGCGCTCGGCGCCGAGTTCGCTGGCTTCTGCAAGATCTCCTCGACCAGGACCATGCGGCCGCCGCGGTCGCTGTCGGCCCGAACGGCACGCCCGAGGACCCCGCAAGGTGTTCCGGCTTCGCTGGGAAGGGCGAGACGCTCGAGGAGTACTGGTGGTGCACCGAGCAGGTTGTCGCCGGCTGGGGCGACGAGCCGCCGAACATGATCCTCGACGACGGCGGAGACGCCACGATGCTCGTCCACAAGGGCACCGAGTTCGAGCGTGCCGCGCCGTGCCCAACCCCGCGGACGCCGAGTCCGAGGAGTTCCGCATCTTCCTCGAGCTGCTGCAGTCGCTCGGCGAGGATCCGCAGCGCTACACCCGCATCGGCGAGGCCATCAAGGGCGTCACCGAGGAGACCACGACGGGCGTTCATCGCCTCGACGAGCTCGCCAAGACCGGCGATCTCCTCTTCCCGGCGATCAACGGACTCAAAGACTCCGTCACCAAGTCGAAGTTCGACAACCTCTACGGCTGCCGCCATTCGCTGGTGGACGGCATCTTCCGCGCGACCGATGTCATGCTCGCCGGCAAAGCACGCCGTCGTCTGCGGCTACGGGGACGTGGGCAAGGGCTCAGCCGCGTCGCCGAGCGCTCAGGGCGCCCGCGTGACGATCACCGAGGTCGACCCGATCTGCGCGCTGCAGGCGTGCATGGCGCGGGCTACCACGTGCAGGACCCTCGAGGACGTCATCGAGACCGCCGACGTCTTCATCACGGCCACCGGCAACCGCGACATCATCACCGCCGATCACATGGCCCGCATGAAGCACAACGCGATCGTCGGCAACATCGGCCACTTCGACAACGAGATCGACGTCGCCGGTCTTGGCAAGGTCGCCGAGCGGATCAACATCAAGCCGCAGGTCGACGAGTACAAGTTCTCCGACGGCCACTCGATCATCCTGCTGTCGGAAGGCCGCCTGCTGAACCTCGGCAATGCCACCGGCCACCCGTCGTTCGTCATGTCGAACTCGTTCACGAATCAGACGATCGCCCAGATCGAGCTGTGGACCAAGAACGACGACTACGACAAGCAGGTCTACGTCCTGCCCAAGCACCTCGACGAGAAGGTCGCGCGCCTGCACCTCGGCGCGCTGGGGCGAAGCTGACGGAGCTCAAGCCGGAGCAGGCGGCGTAATCGGCGTCACCGTCGAGGGTCCGTACAAGCCGGACCATTATCGGTATTAGCAAGATCTCGGATCCGGCCTCGCCGCCGCTGGCGAGGCCCGCATCGGCTGGGCCGACGCCCAGATGCCGGTGCTGTGCTCGATTCGTTCGCGGTTCGAGCAGGAGAAGCCGCTCGCCGACGTGCGGATGAACGGGAGACCGACGGACCTGATGGTGCGAAGCTGGCGCCCATCGGGGGCGGGCCGGGCACCGCCCGCGACATCGGCGGGGTCATGAAGGGCGGGCCGCCGGCGCTGGGACCGGGGCGAGGTGGGCCGCCGCCGAAGGGCGACGACGGCGCCGCCGGCAGGTTGCCGAAGTGCGATTGCGGCAGATCGAACACGCTGGCCGGCTCGGTCGGGGCCGGGCCCAGGATGGCGTCCAGGTCCTTCTTCGCGGTCTCGGACCGGGGCGGCGTGGCCAGGGTGAAGCGCTCGATGGCGGCGTTCACGTCGCGGGCGATGCCGCCGAACTTGCCCGGGTAGTCGTGGTCGTGGAGCTTCTGCATCTCGCCCCGGGCCAGCCGCTGCACCTCGGCGCGCAGGCTGGCCCAGCGGCCTCTCCATCTCCAGCCGCTGCAGGAACAGCCCACGCCCAGGATGACCAGCAGCCCGATGCCCAGGCCCAGCCAGGGGAAGTTGCCGCAGCGCAGGTCGTCGGCGGTGGTGGTGGACAGCAGCGCCAGCGGATCGGAGGCCGGCGACATCTTGCCGATCAGGACGTATTGGCCCGTCCTGCTCGCCGGCCATGCCGGCGAACGGCGCGGCCACCGCCAGCAGCCGCTCGGTGCCCACGTCCAGCGGCGATGGGCCGGGTGCGCTTGGCCTGGGCCATCTCCTCGCCGCGGGCCTCGATCAGCGCGGGCAGGTTGGACAGGAACGACTCGGGCACGGTGGAGGTCAGCACCTGCCCGCGCAGCAGGATGGCGATCTCGACGCCCAGGTTCTTCTTCCAGACCTCGGCCAGGCGCTTGCCGCTCTCGGCGGCCACGTAGACCGCCCCCACGATGCGATCGCGGGTCTTGGACAGCACCGGCACCGCCGCCACCCGCCGCAGCTTGCCCTGGAAGCCCCAGACGTCGTCGGACAGGTAGCCGCGCAGGGCATCGGAGATGACCTCCAGGCCGCCGATGCCGTCGCCGCTGTCGCCCTCGCGATCGCCGATGCGCGCGACCAGCCGGCCGCGGACGTCCACCGCGCCGATGGAGTCCAGGCCGATGCCGCGCCAGGTCGGGCGCCAGCGTCTTCAGCCGGCCGCGCACCGTCTCGGTCAGCAGGCGCGGCTTCGCCCGCGCCCCGGCTGGCCGCGTCCAGCGATTCGGCCAGGATGGCGTCGCGGCCCAGCTTGGCGGCGTAGTCGATCCAGCTGTGGGCGTCGGCCTTCAGCATCTGCTCGGCCGCGTACTGCGCGCGGTCCAGCCGCTGGCCCTCCAGCTCGACGATGCGCCGGTCGGCCGAGCGGGGGGCGACGAAGGCCGCGGTGGTGGCCACGCCGGCCACCAGGCCCACCAGCACGAACCAGATCTTCGACAGGAACACGCTACTCCGTGCGCTTCTTTTTCGGGAGCCTCTGGTTCGGGATCGGGCCGGCCACCTTGATGCGCAGGTCGTCCGACTTGGCCGACGTCGATCTCTTGCTCGTGCACCCAGCGGCCGTGGCTCCAGATCTTCAGCGTGGCCTTGCCTTCGGGCGCGTCGGGCGAGCTTGAACGCGCCCTTGTCGTCCACCGTCGCGAAGAACGGCGAGTTCACCACCATCACCGAGATCACCAGGTGGGGGTACTCCGCGTCGCGGATGGCGTAGCCGCCGGCGGTCAGCAACTTCTGCCGGCGCAGGGCGCCCGGGCGCCAGCCGCTCCAGCGGCATCAGGTTGGCCATCTCGGGGATGGACAGATCGTGCGGGACCCGGTCGGAGTTCTTCGAGCTCGACCACCGATCCTTCCCCACCACCACCGTCGAGGGGATGGGCTGCAGCCCGGAGATGTCGACGGTGACCGTGCGGGCGGGCGGGGCGTGCCCCTTGACGCCGGACAGCACGCACGACGGTGTCGGCCCGGCGGCGGCCGGGGCGACCGGGACGATGCCGTTCTCGACCCGCCAGTAACCCCGCAACCGGCGGGCGGTCTTGAGCTCCTGGGGCAGCGTCGACGGTACCCCGCACGGGGGCGGCACCCGGCAGGTCGCGACCAGGCAACCTGCGCGCGCAATCACGACCGAAAGGAGCATCACGAGGGAGCTGCGCACTTTGGTCCAGCTCGACGTGCCGTCAGCCGGCCGAAAATAGCCCGCCAGCCGGAAACGTGTCAACGCTGCGGGCCTGCTATACAAGCGGGAACCTTCGTGCTTTTGCAGCCATTATGAGCACCAAACCCACACGCGCCCTGGAGACCTTTCCCAACCCCAATCCCGGGCGGGACTACGTCATCCGCTTCGAGACCGACGAGTTCACCTGCCTGTGCCCGAAGACCGGGCAGCCCGACTTCGCCACCATCCGGGTCGAATACGTCCCCGACGAGCTGTGCGTGGAGCTGAAGTCCTGGAAGCTGTACCTCTGGTCGTACCGGAACGAGGGCGCCTTTCACGAGGCGGTCACCAACCGCATCCTCGACGACCTGGTGGCCGCCGTGTCGCCTCGCCGCGCCCGCATCGAGGGCGACTTCAACATCCGCGGCGGCATCCACACCGTCGTCGTGACGGAACATGTAGCATCATCACGCTGACTGCCACGCTAAGCAAGCCCCAGCTCTTGTATGGACGGAACGGGAATTAAGACGGAGGTTGGTCGAATGAAGCTCGAAGACCCGCTAACTCGCGAACTGCAATCGCTACCGACCCGCCGATGCGACCAGGCTATGAGACAAGGTACGACGAGAGGCGCTCGGCGTATTCCAGGCGCACGTAGGTCGCATTGATGGGGGAAAATCCGCTGCCGTCCGTGCTGGCGGGCCGACGGTGGTACTGGTGGTACTGGCCGCAGTCGTTGCGATTCTGCTGGCACTGCTTGGCTGACGCGACAGGACAGTGAGCAACCCCCGGCGAGCACGACCGAGAGTCCGGGCCCGTGAGGAATTCGTGGCTGCTGGTGTCCGCTCCTGGCTTGCGCGCCAACTCGGGCTGATGTGCCCGGACCTGGAATCGCGCAGACGCAAAACTCACGCCCCTGACAAGCCCGCTCCACCGCGCTGCGCGGTGGAGCACATCAGCGCGCCAAGGTCGATCGCTTTCAGAGCGCCGAGGTCAGGGGCGGCGCGCACAATTCGAGTGTCGGGGGCCTCATGGCGTGCCACCGAAGAGGTGGTTCGTATGCCGACGGGATTCTGATCTGCGTACCTGACGGCGAATACTGAAGGACCAAAGCCGATCGTGTGTTCGCCGTGCGATTGAACGACGCATGCCAAAGTTTGCCCGAAAAGACGACGAACTCCCCCGGTGTAACCTCGGGTGAAGAGATTGTGGCACCCGGCGCATACGCCTCTGCTGCTTCCAGCACCTGCTCGTCGCTGCCGATGTTCAGCCCTCGCTCGACCCTGAGTTGCTGCGGATAAATCGGGAGCCGATGGGAACCGTCAACAAACTTCAAGCCGCTATCGGGGCCAGAAATTCCAAGGCCAACCATACGGTCACGCCATGGTCTTCGCACTCGACATCAGCGTGCCAACGATGGAAGTCCTCCGGACCCTTCCGGACCAGCTCGCTTCCCCATAAGACCATTTCAGGGCCCAGAATGTTCGCCAGGGCGGACGTAATACCTGATGAGGCTGCAATATCGCGCACCGCCTTAACAAAGGCGTGGGTGCTCTTGTACCACGCAAATTGAGTTCCCAGGCCAAGCCAATACTCCGGCCCGCGTGGACGATTGACCAGTCCCGGAATCCGGACGGCCTCCGCTGCTATCTCCACTGCAAGCAACGCGGCCTCTGCCGCCGAGAGCAATCTTGGCGGCCCCACGTACCCCCGACGCCAAAACTCCGTGGAACGGCGCGCTTGCTCGAGCCGGTCCTGCTCCTTTTGAACCAGCCTTCTATCCACGTGGAACCGCCTCTATTCTCACTGCTCGGGCCGCTCCCCTGTAGGACCGTCCACATCATCAGGCACGGCCCGCCACGCTGCATACGCAGAAGGGTTCCGGTGAAGCCTCACAGGTAGGCTCCTTACTCCACGGATGAATAGGCTCGGCAGCCAAGCCAACTGCGAACGGCTCTTCGCCAACTGCACGTCCCTGGTTCGAAGCAGGAGGCAACGCAAGGCGATCGCTGCCTCAGCTCTTGCCAACTGTGCGCCCAAGCAAAAGTGCGTCCCGACTCCAAACGACAGATGTCGGTTGGTAGCTCTGGAAACATCGAGGGCATCCGGATTGACGAAAGCCGCCGGGTCCCGGTTGACCGATCCAAGCAACACGAGAACCTGGTCGCCAGGGCGCATCGACACTCCCTCGATGGAGCACGTCTCCGTGAGATACCTGGACGTCGTGATGCGAACAGGGCCGTCATAGCGAAGCAGTTCCTCGATCGCGACCGCCATCTGCCCAGGGTCCTCTCGCAGAGTTTGCAGCTGCTCAGGGTTACCCAGAAGAGCCAGAATGCCGTTGACGATCAGATTCAGACTCGTTTCGTGACCGGCGATGAGTAGGAACAGGATCATCGAATAGAGTTCCTCCGACGAAAGCCGTTCGCCACGGGAGCTTTCTCTTAGCAGCTCACTCAATAAGTCGTCGGCCGGTCGTTCCTTGCGGACGCCCACGAGCGAGTGAAAGTAGCGCGAGAACTCTGCGAACGCGGCCTGGACCTGCGCTGGTGCGAATGGCCCCGCGGGTGTCATTGCTTCCGCCCACTTCCGGAACTGTGCTTGATCGGCCGGTGGAACCCCGAGCAATTCGGCAATGACCGTCACGGCCATCGGTGCCGCATAATGCTCGACGAGGTCCACCTCGCCTGACTCGTCAAACTGATCGATCA
The DNA here is from genome assembly GCA_963846495.1 of Thermoanaerobaculia bacterium. GTDB lineage: Bacteria > Acidobacteriota > Thermoanaerobaculia > Multivoradales > JAIOJS01 > DASYQD01. The sequence continues at coordinate 90,559 of CAWJWP010000003.1, forward strand.
GACGGTTCGCGACTGCTTCTATCCTTGCTACGAGGGCGTTGATGACCTTCTGGGTGAATGCCCGGTGAACGCATCCTCGCAAGCGCGTATGCTCAGGGGGGTCAGTGTCGAGCATGTGGCGGAAGGTGGTCCCCCGGTCGCCTCGGCGAGCCGTCGATGAACCCGCCTGTGGTTGCATTGCGTTGCGGCGATCCTTGAGCAGTCGTGGGTCGCGCAACAGACGTTGGGCGTCGTGATGCCTCGTGATCAGCCATGCCCGTCCCCCGTCCGGTGTGACAGTCCAATGGACTGGGGACTGCTCGCGCAGGCGCGAATACAGGGGATATGGGTTGATGAGAGTATCGGGATCGAGCAGGTCGACATGGCTGGCACCCATCTGGTGAGCTATCCCGCTGAACCGTCAGTTGTTCAATGCCGCAAGTTGCACCACCGCTCGTTGGCACACGACGTGCCGCAATGTGGGGCATTCTGACCGGGCCAATGATCAACTACGGCTGGTTGCACCCATGAACTCGTCGAAGCCACATCGGGCTGCCATCGCCCAGGCGCGGGGGCTGCTTACCCATCTCATCTCTGAGAACCTGTGTCAGGACACCTGGGGGGCCAGTCCCGGAGCGCCTCCGACCGAGCATTCAAACTCGGTGTTCCTGATGTATTTCGCGACGCGCGCCCTTCATGTGAGCGGTGGAGTTGAACCGGCGATAGCGAATGTCATTCTCGGGCATATCGAGAGGGCCCGGAAGGGCGTCGCCTACGCCTACGATCGGTTGTCCCCTCCTGACGCCGACGATACGGCCTTTGCATTCCGCACCCGCTTGCTGCTCGAGGGCGAAACCGCGGTCGCCGACGTCGCGCGAGCGCTGGAACCGTTCGCTCTTCGGGGCTCTTGGCAGACGTTCTGCGGCCCGCTTGCGCCGGCGCCCGGGTGGACGATCGAATATCGCGACGATGCATCCATTTTTGGTCTGCACCCCGAGGTGCACCTGAACGTCTCGCTGTTACTCCGGGCATCGCAACTGCAGAAGAGCTTCTCTGTCGGCGGACTGCCCACCCGCGACGGGTTGATCGTCGGATACCACTATCCGTCGGTCCTCTATCCCACGTGGCTGGCGATGGAACTCATGGCGGAGCATCCGAGTGCGGTCTACCTGGACGACGCCATCGCGGCCAAGCAGGGGCCGGACGGGGGGTGGCCCAAGGTCATCGATGGATTCTCGCGCGAACAAGAGACGGCCTTGGCGTTGCTGTCGCTCTCCGAAAACGCCCTCCACAGCAGGGTTGGTGACCGAGGCCTCCAGTTTCTTCTGACTGCGCAGCAACCCGATGGGGGCTGGGGCGGGGGGGTGTTGTGGACGTACCGTGTCCCTCGCACGGGCGGACAGACTCTGTGGTGGGCCGAGGACTCCCAACGGATCGTAAGTACCAGCCTCGGCCTTTCGGCAACCCAGCGCCATCTCGACGGCCTATAGGAGCTAAAGGATCTCCTGGAGCGGGCCTTGCTGGATCACCGCGTGTGAGGCCGGCATTTTCATCAGGACGTCGACTGTCTCGGTCAGGCTTTGCGGGGAGATCTGGTCGATCAATCCACGAAGGTCCGCCAGTCCTTCGGTCAAGAGCGCCTCCAATTCTGCCGGCATCGTGGAGGAGTCTCGCTGATACCGTTGAAGCCGCTGTAGATCGCGACGCCAGGCAGGCAGTCTGTGAGCGGCGAGTGTAAGAACGATTCGCACCAGCCGCGCGAAGCACATCGTCTTCGCCGCCAGGGTCAGGTGACAGGAGTGACCGCCGGCCTCTCTTTGATACCAAGTTCCGGGCGGCAGATAGAGCAGGTCACCATCGTTGAGATGATGCTCGAGGCATTCTCCTGCCGGGGGATCCGGCAGCGTCAATCCGAGTCCCTTCAGGGTGCGCCCCAGCGGGGCGTCGACGCGCTCACCCTCGAGCGCGAACGGAGGCCACGAGATTGCCGCCGGTTCGCCCACTCGCACTCTCTGAGAGCCGGACATCTGAAAGTGCCAGGTATGCGCGGCTTCGTATCGCCAGCCCGATTCGTCGCCCTTGATCGTCGTGACACATTCTGCGTGTAACTTTCGCGCCAACCCCAGAACATCCACCATCGCCGCTGTAAACGCCTTCAGGTTCCGGCCGCTGACCTCCAGTCCGCCAAATGTCAACGTCATCCCGGCATCGAGGAGTGACCGTACTATTCCCGAAGGCACCCCCACAATCTCCCTTACGGCCCCCGCCGGTGTCCGGTAGGACGCGCGAACGTAGCTTGGACGACGAATGTCAGGGCCGTCGCCCAGTCGTAACTCACCCGCCGCCTCTCCGAGCAATTCCTCGTTCGGGAGGATCTCCGAGAACCTGCCTTTGGCTCCGGGCACGACCAGAATCGACCTGCCGAACACAGCGTCGGCGAAGTCGGTCACCGACAGCGGCAGGAACAGCGACCTGGCGAAGTCCGCGAACTTCAATCCTGCGTTAGCCGGGACGACTGCCTGGCTGTCACCGGGTGGCGGAACTGCTTGGGTAGAGGGGGAGGATGAATCGACTGGCAAGGCGGCCGATGCAACAGGGGGCATGTGTTCGCTCCGACTGGGGAAGCGCCAACTCTAGGCACCTTCACTGACCGGGCCGATGCTGCAAAATGCGGCCTTCGCCTGCTGCAGAACAGGGCATTGACCGATTCTCGAGCAAATGCGATTCGAAGAAGAGCCGGGCGCCTCGCCAATCACATCCCATGAAGAAGGCAAACTCCGCCGTTGTGAATGGTTCAGTGTCCGCGGCACTGGAGCAGTGGTTCTCGGCGGTCAAAGATGTGAAGCCTCCGGCCAAGGGACCAATCCTCATTGTCTGCTTCAGGAACTCGCTTTGGATCGAATGGGCGCTCTACGCCGCCTGCCGCATATACCGTCTGGGCTATCGGCCACTGCTGCTCTACTCTGGAAAAGAAGTCGCTGCCGCCTACTTGAGCGCGGTCCACTCCGACGCTCGCGGCTCGAGAGCGGTTTGGGATCGGCCAGGTCCGCGCCATTCATGGAATTCGTCAACCTCGACGATTTGCTTCCGGATGCCCGCGAACTGACCGCGGAGGAATCGGAGTTCGGTGCCCGCGAAGCGCCGTACGTCGTAGCCCACGATCTAAGAGCGGAAGCGATGGAGGATGGCTCCGCGCAACAGCAGACCGCGGTTGCCTACTACCGCCAGATCCTCCCGCGGCTGTCGGTCGCCTGCGAGCGGGCCCTGGAACTGGTGAAACCTCTCGGCGCCGTCTGTCCGAGTGGTCTCATTGGGTGGTCGGGGGCGTTCCTGCATGCTGCTCAGCGCCTGTCAGTGCCCGTCCGCTACGTGGAGTTCTGGACCATTCGCCCGGGACATATGATCACAACATTGAACCGCCCGGCAGTGGATCACGATCTGCGGGTTGGGCCGAAAAGGTCGGACATCTCAGCCCCGACCGGGAGCGAGAAGTCCAGCAACTTCGCAAATTCCGGGACGACCCGGCAGAGCGGGATGGGTCATGGCTACGAAACTTCCACAGTGCGCAGCGTTCGCCGGTCAGCGCACCCCTTCCCCGGTCGTTTGAGACCTTTCTTCGCCGCCCGGGCCCCCGCTTCCTCTTGGGACCGAATGTCATTGGTGACAGTGCAACCCTGAAACGCGAGACCATCTTTCGAAGCCAGCAGGAGTGGATCGACCAAACCTGCCGTTTCTTCAAGTCCCACGCTGAGCTGAACCTGATCATCCGAGCCCATCCCGACGAAATTACAACCAAGCAGTCGGCAGTTCAAATCGGGCCTTTCGCGAAGCGAGTTGCAGGCGATGCCCCGAACATCCTCGTGATTCCCGCCGGGACGGCGTAAATACCTACTCTCTCGTGCCCGAGGTCAGGGCTGGCTTGGTGTGGACGAGCACTCTGGGGGCTGACCTGCTGGCGCGTGGTCGATGGGCGCTGGTGGCTGCCAATGCTCCGTACCTGCAGTTGGGGGTCGGCCTTACCGGCATCTCCCAGGAAGACTACTTTCAGCGGTTGCTGGTACTGGCGCGCGGAACGGATGAACCGCCGGAGGAGATGCGAAAGAACGCACTCCTATATCAGTGGATCATGTTTCGCGAAATCTCTCTCGAGGCGACGAGCACCCAGCATGGGGCCTGGTCCTATCGATTGGAGCCAGACGGCGTTCGCCTGGAGGAGGAGCACTTCTATCGGTTCCTGACCGGCGAGCTCGACAGACGGATCAGAGCCCACGGCGTCGCCGCAGGTCTTAAGGGACAACCAGACTGCAGATAGGAGTAGCGCATGCATGTGCTCGCTATAGTCCCGGCCCGTGGAGGTTCAAAGGGGATTCAGCGGAAGAACTTGGTTCCCTTCAACGGTGAACCCTTGGTCGTCCATTCCATACGCCAAGCCCTCCGCTGTAAGTTGATTACCCGCGTGGTGGTCTCGACTGAGGACCATGAAATCAGAGATTGCGCGCTCGCCTCCGGCGCTGAGGTGCCGTTCCTGCGTCCCATGGACTTGGCCGGCGACCAGGTCCTCGACCTCCCCGTCTTTCGCCACGTCCTGGACACCCTGAAGCAGAGCGAGCGCTACGTTCCATCGCTCGTCGTACACCTGCGGCCCACCGCGCCCCACCGACGCCCGGAATGGATCGACCAAGCAATTCAGCTCCTGCAGGACCACGCAGACGCCGATTCAGTCAGATCGGTCTCGTTGGTCAACCAACACCCTTATCGAACATTTCGGATCAAGGATGGGCTTCTGGATCCGGTGATGAAACATGAGCATCCGGCCCCGCACGTCCTGCGGAGACAAGATCTGCCACCAATCTACTACTACAACTGCGTCATCGATGCGACGCGTCCTGCCACAATCGAGATGAAGGAATCCATGACCGGATCTCGCATTCTTCCGTTCGTGCTGGACGCCGATGAGGTCATCGACATCGACTCGCCTCGCGACCTTCGTGTGGCGCAGTTTCTATTTGGAGGGCCCTGATGAAGGTCGCGGTTCTTGGCACCGGGATGTACGTGACTGGACGGCCGCTCTTGGGTACTGGGACCGTTCTGGGTTCCCTGGCGGAAGCTTCCCGCCAGCTTCAGCTCACCGAAGTGATTGTCATCGGCAGGGACGTTCACGGTGGCAGTGCGGTGAGGGAGTCGGCGTCGACAATCAACAGAAGGCTGGGGACGGACCTGCCGGTTCGTTATGTGCAGATCAGCGGCGATCTCGCCTATGACCTTCCGAAGATATGCGTCAAGGAGCGAGTGCAGCTGGCCATCGTGAGCGTTCCAGACACATTGCACGCGATTGCTGCGGAGTCGTTTGTCAACGCCGGCGTTCATTGCATGGTCGTCAAGCCGCTGGCGCCGACCTCCGCGGAAGCTCGGCGAATGTGCGAAGCGCAGCGACGGAACAACGTGCTCGGGTACGTGGAGTTCCACAAAAGGTACGATGAGGCGAATTGCTACGCTAAGCGCGTATTGAACGAGCATGCCATCGGAGACATTCGATATATCACCGTTGACTACAGTCAGCGCCTCAGCATGCCGCTCGAGACATTTCGCTCTTGGTCGGCATCCGTGAACATTTTTCAGTACCTCGCGGTCCACTATGTCGATCTGATCTACTTTCTGACGGGTGCGCTCCCTTGGCGAGCTTCGGCCGTCGGGACCCGGGGCCTGCTTGCCGGACATGGCATCGACACCTTGACTCCATTCACGCGACGATCCTCTGGAAAGGACCGCGTTCTGCGACAGAGTTCGTGTCCCAATTTGCGGTCAATTGATCGACCCACTGACCAGCACCGCGCTATCGGACCAGCGCTACCGGATCGTCGGCACCAGCGGGAGGCTGGACCTGGAACAGAAGCACCGAGGAGTGGAGTTGGTCCAGGAAAGCGGCGCACAGTCGATCAATCCGTATTTCTCACAGTTCTTGCCCACGCCAGATGGGCACGAAGTCTTCGCCGGCTACGGGCCAAAGAGCATCGGTGGCTTCGTCCAGGACGTCTCTGACGTACTCCAAGGACGAAGCCGCCCGGGTGACTACGAGGGGAGGCGACCGACATTCACAGATGGGCTCGTCTCGACGGCTGTCATCGAAGCGGTAAACCAGAGCCTGGTGCAGGAGTCGCGCTGGGTGGCGGTCAAGGCAGACAACCCCCGACCGTCCATCGTCAAGGTCCGGAGGGCGCCTGTTCGATCGGTGAGGGCCAGATGCGCTTCGGATCGAGGGACTGACGTCCCCACGCCGGCAGGAAGCACCGCGGACTGAAGTCGAAGGTGATCCGGGCGGGCTCCGCTCCCGGCTGGAAGGACACCCAGGTGATGAGGCCCTCGGCCGGACGGGCCGCCTTGAGCGCCCGGACAACGGCATCGAAATGAGCCGTTGGAAGTCCGTAGGCACGCAGAACCTCCCGGCTCGCCACTATGGACGCCTCATCGGACGCGACGTGGGGGTAAGGAGAAATGTCGATGGCGCATTTCGTGGGTCCGGACGCGGTGTTGGGCGAGAAGTGAAACGACAGCACGGGGGGGCGGCGAAACTTGCCGGCATGACGTGGGAGCAAGTGAGTGGTGAAGCGGGTCGCTTCACCTGGCGTATAGTTGGGAACGACGCGAAATCGATCCTCGATTCCAGTCAAGAGACAGTCCAGCGGTCGCAAGTATACTTTGAAGCGGGGGTTCTCGGAGCCGAGGTAGATCGAAGGCCATGCCGAGAATCTCGTGTTTGGGGGAAAGGTGCCTGGCAAACTCGGTCCAGGCCGGCCCGGCGCCGACGTCGTTCAGCGCTGCTCCGCAAACCGCCAACGGCAGGGTCTGGCTGGCTTGCGCGCCCAGATACAGTCGAAACAGCGGTCGACCATCCCTTCGAACCCACGCGCCATGCCACATGCAGCCGAAGACCTCGTGGTCTGGGCGCGACGGGATAAAATGAGCCAGGATCTTTTCCAGGATTTCTGGTCGACAGCCCCACTCACGTTGGAGAGTCTCAGTCAACCGTACGCCAGCCTGCCAATACGTGCGGGGGCAAGCCGGATCGGCCTGGGCTTCCACCAGCACCCGCAGGTCTGGACCATCCTTGCTGACCACCATTGAATACTCCAGTGGCGAGCAGTCTTCGGTGAGCCCTGACCAGCGCGGCGGTTCGAGGAGTGACCGCTGGGCCCACGATTCCGTGAGGGTGTTGAGCAGGGCCACCGCTTCCGGTTTCCGGGCGGTGAAATCCAGCGCTTCGAGCATTCCCTCCCACTGGCTAAGAACGCATTCCTGCAGTGTCTGATTCATGGCATGACCTCCGTGGATGTCGCTGGGGACGATCGTTGTTCCTCGTGGCGGACCTGGGGCCCTGAAGTGTGCTGGGCGAGCTGATTGTTTCGGGAGAATTGCCAGGCGTGATGGCGGCGTTCGAAGGGCAACGCGAGTTCAGCCATGAAATGACCGGCGCCCGGTAACTCCAACCACGCCTTTGGCGGCTCCTCCACCAGCAGGGGCCCCGCTTCGAACGTCAGCCCTTCGAAAGCGGCCTCCACCGCCAGGGGGCTGTCCCAGTGAACAAGTAACGGCGGACTACGCCTGCGCTGAACGTTCACCAGCTTTGGCCATGCTTGCTCACGGGCCAGGTATCTCCACCGCAGGAAACGGGCCACCCCACGTTCTGACAGGAGGCCGCGGAGGATCTCGCCGTGTATCAGCCAACGACGGCGTCGGATGTTGGTGCGGCCATTAAGGCTTACTTCCGGCGTGCCCAGTCGTAAGTAGTCGACGTCGAAGGGAAGCCGGTTCGGCTCAACGTCCGGGAGCGGCCAGTCGTTGAAGCCCGTCTGGAGCACAGACTGGGCGGCCGGGTTCACGGCTCCGAACGCCGCCGGGGATGTAGCCATGACCGCGCCCAGACGTCCGCCCGGCAGGCGCAAAAGAGGCGGTCGCCCTGCGGCCACACTCCAGGCAGTCCCGCCTGCCTCTCCTCCGGCCACACCAGTCAGGTCAAACGCTGGCAACGCATAGTCCGGCCGAACGAGCACATTGGGATTTGGGCGGAACTGGTCCAGGTACTCAAAAATGGCCAGGCCCGACTCACGCGATATTCGAGCCAGCGAGCCCTGCGCCCAGAGAAGCAGGCGGTCTGGGTCGGCCCCCGAATGGGCTGCCGTGTCAGCCAGAAACAGGGGCCAGAAGCGGGAAAGGAAGACGAAGACCTGATCGACGCAGCCACTGACGAACACTGGCGCCGCGGGGGCATCCGGGTGCAGGTCGATCTGATTGACGAAGAGGCATCCGAGTGGCGGCAGAAAGCGGTTCGTGTCGTGGGCGTGTCCGGTGAACGTCGTGCACCGGCCGTCGCTCCTGAGGAGACGCTCCCACGCTGCCGTGATCGGTAGCAACGACGTCCCCAGGCCCATCGACCGCGCGAAAACTTGCCAGGTCCTGGGCGGCTCCACCTCGCTCGACGAGAGCTCACGACCTGCAGGCGAGCTGTGCGACAACAGCTGGTCACGCTGGCACGTGCGCTCCCACATCCCTCGGCGGTAGGCGGTCCCGAGACCTAGTTCCGGCTGGGAATTCTCGCAGTCGGCCAGTGCTGTGGACAGGCGCGCACGAACGGACCCCGACAGAAGAACTCGTACGCCGACCGTCGAGTCCACGCGAAGTATCGCCCCGGGAAGATCGACCGCCACACCCAGGGTGGTTGCGAGGTTGGTGACCAAGTCCTCGACGCCCCGAAAGGCGGCCAGCAGGTCGGAAGGCTTCGTCAGCGAGAATGCGGACTGCAGTTCCTCGCAGACTGCTCGCACCTTGCGTACGGTGTCCGTCCACAACTGACGGTGATCCGGACGCAGCAAGCTCAAGGGCGCGTCGAGTGCCTCCCAGCAGTTCCTGTACGTGAGTGGCAGGTCGAGGACGGATATTAGGATTCCGCAGTTCCGGAAGCTCTCGACCACCGGCAGTATCGCGTCGTGTGTACCCAGACCCTGGGAAACACAGCGCGAAACGAAGGCAGAGATCTTATCCTGAGAGGCGCCCAATATCCCGCCAAGACAGCCATCTGCCAGTTCCTGCACCTGGAGTCGACACTCGGTGGTGCGACCGTTGCGGCGACGACGCCAGAAGTGCCAGAGTGCTGGGCCTTCGCGCTGGAGCGTCCTGTTCACCACCCACGAGACATTGTCGCGATACCACTCCTGCAAATTGAGCCTACGCAGAATCGACTGAAAAGGGACGAGGTCCGGCGTTACCAGTCGCATCGTCTCCGACGGCACCAGCCCGGTGGAGTCTCCCCAGAAGCCCACCGCGACACCGGCCCAGCAGCCGTTTGGTGCTGCTCTTCCAACCGCGCGCGCCAGGTATCGGTAGAGCGTGGTCTCCAGGTGGCGGACACGTTTGGTGCGCACGCTGTCACTCCGATAGCCAGCCGCGCGTTCAGCCAACTTCGGATTGGACATGGCGAGGGCCCGCATGAATTCGGGATTGCGGACGGTTCGCACTTCAAGCTGCCGACGGTCACTTTCGAGGCCCGTCGCAAAATGCTCGGCAAGCGCCGAGTTGTGGTCAGCCAAGCATTGGCCGAAGCCATCCAGGGCTTCAACAGGATACAAGGGACTTCGCACGACAAAGCCCGGCGCGAAACTGACGTCACCGTCGGGTGGCGCCGTCGAGGCTTCGCCGTCGTGGCGCTCGAAATAGAGGTCCATGCCCTGGCGGAAGCCGTCGCGGCCAAGCAGGGTCGCGATCATGCGCACGACCTCGGCGCCCTTCTCGTAGACGGTCGATGTATAGAAGTTGTTGATCTCGATGTAGCTCTCGGGGCGCACTGGATGCGCTAAGGGTCCCGCGTCCTCGGCGAACTGATGTGTTTTCAAGGCACGCACGTCGATGATGCGCTGCACGGTCGCCGAGCGCTCGTCGGCGGTGAACTCCTCGTCGCGGTAGACCGTGAGACCTTCCTTCAGGCACAGCTGGAACCAGTCGCGGCAGGTGATGCGGTTGCCGGTCCAGTTGTGGAAGTACTCGTGCGCGACGACGCTTTCGATGGCCTCGAAGATGGTGTCGGTTGCGGTCTCCGGCGAGGCGAGGATGAGCCGGTCGTTGAAGATGTTGAGGCCCTTGTTCTCCATCGCTCCCATGTTGAAGTCGGAGACGGCGACGATGTTGAACACGTCGAGGTCGTACTCGCGACCGAAGCGCTGCTCGTCCCATCGCATCGCGCGCTTGAGCGAGTCCATGGCCCACATCGCACGCTCCTCCTTGCCGTGCTCGACATAGATGGCGAGGTCGACCTTGCGGCCCGACATGGTGCGGAAGGTGGAGCTGATCGGGGCGAGGTCGCCGCCGACGAGGGCGAACAGGTAGCAGGGCTTGGGATGCGGGTCGTGCCACACGGCGTAGTGGCGCCGGCCGCCGTCGAGCATGCCGCGCTCCTGCAGGTTGCCGTTGGACAGTAGGATCGGCGCAGCGTGGGGGTCGGCGTCGATGCGCACCGTGTAGGTGGCGAGCACGTCGGGGCGGTCGAGGAAATAGGTGATGCGGCGGAAGCCCTGCGCCTCGCACTGGCTCGTGTAGACGTTGTTGCTGCGATAGATGCCCTGCAGCGCCTTGTTGGCCTCGGGATTGACGTACGTGGTGATTGAGAGCGTGAAGGGCTCGGACGGAGTCTTCGTCAGCGACAGCGACGTGTCGGTGAGCTTGTAGTCCTTCTTGCCGAGCGGCTTGCCGTTGAGAGCGATTTCGGCGAGTTCCAACTGCTCGCCGTCGAGCTTCAACTGCTCGCGGCGGCCGGTCGCTTTGGGATTGGGCCGGACGGCAAGCTTGGAGCGTACGCGCGTGCGCGTCGGCTCGAGCGACACATCGAGGTTCACCCGGTCGATCAAATAGGCGGGAGGCCGATAGTCCTTCAGGTGGACCGGCCGGGCAGTCTCAAGCTTCATGGGATCACCGTACCGGTACACCCGGGCGCTTTTCGGGTGCGAACAAGCTTCGGCGGTGAGTATAACGATATGGGCTTAGCGCGTCATGACCGCGCCAGTATCAACGCAACCGATTACGGGCGTTAACCACCGTCGAGCCGGGCAAATCAGCGCGCCGCGGCCTTCGCGGCGGCCTTGATCGTCATGTACAGCAGGTCATCGGAGACGGGTTTGGACAGCACCATCTGGTGGTCGTTGCGGCGCACGAGGACGCGTGGGTAGCCCGTCAGTACGACGAACGGTATGTCGCGTGTCTCGAGTGCCGTCTGCAACTCTTCGCTGTTCTTGTCGGCGAGGGCATAGTCGAGCAGCGCAACGTCGACGGCCTCCTTGCCGACGACATCCAATGCCTCCGATACCGAGCCGAACGGTCCGACGATCTCGGCGCCCGCTCCGGTGAGACGGTCGCAGTAATCGAGTGCCTCGAGCGGCTCGTCCTCGACCACCATGACCTTGCAGCCCTGCAACTCCGCTAAACTGTCCGTAGCCGGCATGGGTGCACGTCCTATGCATTCAGTTCCAGCATGCCAACGGGCCGGACGGAAAAATCGTTCCGGCTCAAGCGGATGGGCAGCGAAAGTTGTCTCAACCGGCGCAATGAGGTCTCGGTCAGAGGCTATCGCCCGGAACCGCGCCTATTGGCGGGCGTTTCGGTTGCAACCATTTCCGCCTAAAGCTTCAGATCGCTGCCGCGAGAAATCTTCTCACGTCGCGGCTGGCGGGCGATGACACACCGGGGGGCCACGTGGCCATCAAAGCACGAGCTTTCCTCTATCTGCGCGGCGCCATGATCTTTCTGGCGCTGCTGCTGCCGATGATCTCGCTGCTGCCGCTCGGCTGGCTATGGCTATGGGAGCGCGGCTGGGCGCTGTACTGGCTGGCATCGCCTTCAGCCTCAGCATCATCGGTTATGCGGTGCAGGTAGTCGCGCTGCGCCGGTCGTTGAAGCAGACGCCGGTGCCGGTATCGGACGCGACCGCAGCGTCGATTACCGCCGACCCGTCATGGACGGCTCGCGAGCAGGCGGCGTGGACGGCGGTGGAGACGATCGCCTCCAACGTGCGGCCCGAAGAGCTCACCGATCGCGACCGCGTGCTCAACCTCGGCATGCGCACCATCGAAGCGGTGGCGCGGCAAATCCATCCGCAGGATCGCAATCCGCTGTGGAAGTTCACCATCCCCGAGGCGTTGGCACTCGTGGAACGCGTCAGCGCCGATCTGCGCCCGTTCGTCATCGACAACATCCCGCTCGGCGATCAGCTGACCGTCGGGCAGGTCCTCAAGATCTACGGCTGGCGCTCGGCCATCGGCATGGCCGAGAAGGCGTACGACATCTGGCGGCTGATCCGCCTCGTCAATCCGGTGACCGCCGCGGCGCAGGAGGCGCGCGAGCAGATCACCAAGCATCTCTATGCCAACGTGCGCGATCAGATGGCGCGCCAGCTCGCCGGCGCCTACGTGCGCGAGGTGGGACGCGCGGCGATCGATCTTTACGGCGGCCGCTTGCGGGTGACGCAGGCGCAGCTGGCCGGGCACGTCAGCGCCTCGACGCTGCGCGACCGCGGGCAGGCGACGGGACGCGCCGAGCCGCTGCGCATCCTCATCGCCGGACAGGCGGGTGCCGGCAAGTCGAGCCTCGTCAACGCGCTGTCGCGTGACGTGCGCGCCGTGGTCGATGCGCCGGGCGGCACGCGCGACTTCCAGGCCTACGAGGTCGAGCTCGAAGGGCTCAGCGGCTCCATGGTGATCGATAGCCCGCGCGTCGGCGCCACCCCCAAGGAACAGAAGGCGTTCGCGGCCAAGGCGAACGACAGTGACCTCATCGTTTGGGCCATCGCGGCGGACAAGACGGACGGGCGCTGCGATCTGGCGGCGATCTCTGGGATCCGCAAGCACTATGCCGGGCGGCCGCACCGTCGGCAGCCGCCGATCCTCATCGCGCTGACCCACATCGACAAGCTGATGCAGCGCATGCCGGGGCCGCATGAAGCCATCGACACCAGCGACCCCGCTGTCGTCGAAGTGGTGCGCGTCGTCGCCGAGGGGCTCGGCATTCCCAAGAACGACGTCGTGCCGGTGAGCCTGGCGCCCGAGCGCGCGCCCTACAACATCGAGCAGCTGGCCGGGCGGATCGCGGCACGCGTGCCCGATGCGCGGCAAGCTCAGCTGCTGCGTCTCATGGAGGATGCGGCCCCGCGCTGGAGCGTGCGCCGGTTGCTGGGGCAGACCGGCAACGCCGCGCTGTCCGCAGCCAAGACGGTCACACCGAAGAAGCTGTTCCGGCGCTGACGCGCTGCGTCGCCCTTACGAAGCGGCGCGGGTCTCGACGGCAAGGGTGGGTGTCTCGACGCGCATGGTCTCGACCTGCTCGGCCGCACTGCGCTCGCTGTCGGCGCGGGCGGTGTCGAGGCAATAGCGAATCGCCTCGCGCAGCGTCGTCGCCGTGGCGTCGACCGCAACGCTGTCGATGATCGCGGCGTCCGCAGCGGCATCAGCGTCCATCTGCCAGAAGCCGCCGAGCACGGGGGTATCGGGCGCCGACCGCTTGAGGCGGCGGACGAGGAACCGCGCGTGGGCGCTGCGCTCGCGCACGTCGAGTGCCGAGACGCAGATGAGCTGAACGCCTTCGCGATCTTCCGACGCCAAGGTGCCGTGGCGCAGGCGCTGCGCGTCGATCACCTTGGCGCCGAGGCCGTACTTCTCCAGAAGCCGCGCCAGCGCCAGGGCAACGGTTTCATCGAGCGCGGTGCGGCTGGCGATGCACAGCACGGCGTTCGGCTGCTTCCAGGCGTCGGCAAAGGCGATCTGGGTCGGCTCGGAAATCTCGCGATCGTCCTCCTCAACTCCCTCCTCGTCGGCCGCGGTCTTCGCGTTCTTCTCCTCGCTGTCGCCGAGCTCGAGATCGAGGAGCGGGCGCTTCTTCGGCGTCTTGGGGGCAATGTCCAGATCGGCCAACGCGTCGATGACGACTTCGCTCGTGTCACGGATGTCGTCGAGACGCGACGGCTCCAGCGTGCCGCGGTCGGCGTCGGCCTGCGCCAGCCGCAATGCTTCGACGACGACCTCGTCGTAGTAATCGACGAGCGGACGCTCCTTGATGAACTTCTCGGCTTGCTCGACCGCCTCAGCCGGATCGCCGGCCAGCATGCGCTGATAGAAGCGCTCGGTCGGGGAGAGCGGCGGTGTATCGCCCAATATCACGTTGAGGAACTCCAGCCGCTCGACGTGGCGGCCGAGGACGACCAGCACGACGGTCAGCGGTATGGCGAGCAGCAGGCCGATGGGGCCCCACAGCAGCGTCCAGAAGGCCGCCGAGAGAATGACGGCGAGGGGAGACAGACCGGTTCGCTGGCCTTGCACGATCGGTTCGATCAGGCTGCCCATGATCGGCTCGGCGATGAGATAGAGCGCCAGCGTCCACAGGAACATGCCCCAGCCCGGATCGACGGCTGCCGCCAGCAGCAGGGGAAACGCGGCGGCGATGAACGAGCCGATGAACGGCACGAAGCGCATGAGCATGGCGAGCACGCCCCACAGGACGGGGCTCGGCACGCCGATCATCCATAGGCCAACGCCGACGACGATGCCAAAGGCGGCGTTGATGCCGGTCATGGCGAGGAAGTATCTGCTGAGGCGGTCGCCGGCGTCGTCCATCGCGGTGGTCGACTTCTCGAGGTCGTGCGAGCCGAGCAGGCGGATGGCGCGATCGCGCACGTCTTCGCGCTGCATCAGCAGGAACAGGACGAACAGCAGCGTGGCGCCGGTCGTCGCCAGCGGGTGCAGGATGATGCCGATGATGCTTTGCAGCTGGTCGAGCGGGGTCGGCGCCGGCGTGTGCACTTCGACCGGGATCGGCCGGCCTTTGGTGCCGCTCGCCGATCCGCCGTTCTGCAAGGGGTGGGGAGTGGGGTCACCGTGACCGAGGAGGGGGGCGCCGCGGCCTTTGTCGGGGCTTCGAGCTGCTCCTGCAGATCCTTCAGCGCGTCGCTAGCTTGCTTGAAAGCTCCCCCGCCGCCGGATGTGGCGTCGCGCAACGCGGCGACTTTGTCTTTGAGAGTGATCTGGTAGCGCGGCAGATCCTGCGCCAGACTGCTGACCTGCTGGGTGATGAGGGCGCCGACGCCGAAAATCAACGCAAAGGCCACATCACGACGAGGACGACCGCGGGAGTGTTGGGGAGGCCGCCGCGCTTCAGCAGGCGCACCGCCGGAGCGAGAACAAATGATAGGATGACCGCCAGCGCGAGCGGCACGAGCACGACCTGCCCGAAGTACAGTCCGACGATGATGATGAAGCCGACGATGGCCATCTCGGCGGCAGTCGCCGGAACGCCCGGCACGGACAGGCCCGCGGGAGGGCCCGCGCCGGGGTTCATCTTGGTGTTTGCAATGTACATCCGCTGCCCCACTCGTTGCCGGCTTACGACCAAGTCCCGCGCGCGTATTCAGCGTTTGAGGCGGCGCGCCGCCCCAGGCCGAACAGGAACGCGGTGCCGACGACCTGCATGGCACCGAAATAGTCGACTGCTTGTTTGGCTTCCTGGTCGACGGCGGCCGCGGCCGTCGCCATCGGCGACGACTTGTTGCGGCGGCGCGCCTCTGCCTTCTCGATCATCACCGGCACCGACAGGCTGATGAGGCCGGCGAGGATGCAGCCGCCGGCGATCATGCCGATGGCCTGCAGCGCGCCGAACCGCGGCTCGGCGACCATGTAGGCCGCGATGATGGCGAGCACCATCGCGGCGAGCAGAAACGCCGCCGCGACCGCCATCCACGTCACGCGCCTCGAGACATTCTCGAGGGCGCTGTGCGTGGCGCGGCTGGCGGCATATAGTACGGCATCCCCGATCATAACCGTGCCCTCCGACGCTTAGCGTCTCGCCAACAACGCAAGCACGAAGCCGATGCCGGCCGCGATGCCGGCCGCCTGCAGCGGATTGCGGCGGATGCTGGCGGCCATCTTGTCGTACTGCTCCTGGGCAAGCGCCTGGGCCTGCTCGACGGTCTCGTTGAATTTGTCCTGCGCCGTGTTGGCCAGGTCGTTGACCTGGCGGGAGGCGGTGGAGGTCGTGGTGCGGTTTGGGTTGCTGTATTGCGAGGTCATGGCGTTCCCTCCTGGGATGTTTGTTAGCGTGAAAGAATGAGGCCGAAAACGAAGCCGATGCCGGCGGCGACTAGCGCGGCCTGGCTCGGATTGCGGCGAATGCTGGCTTCGATGTCGCTGATCTTTTCCTTGGCCATGTCCTGAACGTCGCCGACGCTCGAGCCGAGCTGCTCGGTGGCGAGGCGCTTTACGAAATCGGCGAGGCTGGAGATGTCCTCGCGCAGGGCCTGGACGTTGTCTCCGACGTCGGTCGCAGCCGAGCGGGCGCCCGGCGTGCCCTGATCGGAAGCACGGGTGGTCGAAGAAAAATTCATTGGCGGTCCTCCTCTTTGCGGGATGCCTCCCGCTGCCCTACGAAAGTGGAAATCACTGACATGCGCACAACGCGGCCAAGGGGCGTGGAGTTCCGCCAATTAAGTCGCTCCTGTACGACTTTAGTTTGGGAACCGATCATTCAGTCAAAACGTTCAAATCCGCACAAATGGCGCCGGTGATGGGTGTGCTAGCCCGCCCGATAATTCAGAGGAGACGAGGGAGATGGTCAGCCCCGTGAAGGACATCAGTTCAGCTGCGCGGTCCGTTCAGGACAGCGCCGAGTCGACGCTTGCCGACCTGCGCGACCAGGTCACCCAGCTTGCCAAGGAAGTATCGTCCATCGCCGAGCGCCGCACGCGCGCTATCCGCGAAACGGCTGTCGATACGGCAGAAGCCGCGCTTCGGAGCTGCGCCGTACCATTCGCCGTCAGCCGGTCATCGCCATGGCGGCAGCGGCGGCTGTGGGTGCCGTGTTTGCGCTTCTCGTGATGCCCCGCTTCAGCCGCCCGTCGAGCCCGGCCTCGCGCTGGGACAGCTGGACGCCCAACATCACGCGCGCCGACCTGCACGATTTCGCCGACAATATCTCGCGCTCGGTTTCGCGCGCCGCCCACTCCGGTACCGCGTCGATCACCCCGGCCTTCGAGCGTCTGGTCGATGCGCTGAGCCGTGTCGACACGGGGTCGTCGATGAGCTTGCCGTCGACAAGGCGAGCGGCTGGTTCCAGAAGGCGCAGGACAAGGCCAAGGAAAAGTTGGGCTGATGCCCGCCGCCATCGCTTGCAATTTCACCCACGCCCCGGCGTCATCGCCGGGGCGCTTCTTTTTGCAGTACTTCTTAGGTCAACGAATGTCATCCCGGGGCTTGTCCCCGGATCCATCTTTCAGTTCGCTCTGTACCCAGTCGTGCGCTGCATCCCGGCAACAAGTGCCGGGATGACAAAGTGGGCGACGCAATGCTTTTTCGGGCCGGTCGCCGGGAAGCGGGATGAACTCTTCGCCGTCGCCGGGGACGTTGCCGAAGCGCCTGGGCCTTCCAGTCGGCCTTGGCGGCGTCGATACGGTCCTTCGAGGACGAGACGAAATTCCACCAGATGTGCCGCGGCCCATCCATCGGTTCGCCGCCGAGCAGGATGATGCGCGCCTGCGAGGCAGCCAGCACCGAAATGCGGTCGCCCGGCTTGAAGACGAGGAGACGCCCGCTGCCGAAGACTTCGCCCAGCGATGTCGATATCACCCGACACGATGTAGATTGCGCGCTCGTCGTAGTCGGCATCGAGCGGCAGCACGGCACCCGGCGCCAGCACGGCTTCGGCGTAGAAGCTGGGGTGCGGGAACGCGGCCGGCGAGCTGTGCCCGTAGAGGTCGCCCATGACGATGCGCACTTGTCTTGCCCTCGCCGGTGATGCGCGGCAGTTGCGCGGCGTCATAATGGGCGAACGTCGCCGTGCCTTCTTCGTGCGACTTTGGCAGCGCCGCCCCAGGCCTGGATGCCGAACAGCCGCGGTCCCAACGCCCGCTGCTCGGCCAATCCGGTTGCCGAATGCACGATGCCGGCACCGGCCGACATGGTGCCACGTTCGCCTCGTCGACGAGCAGCAGACGCGGCTCGCCGAGTCGCGCGCGGGCGAAGGACAGCCGCTTCTGCATGCCGTGGGAGTAGGTGTTGACCGGCCGGTCGCCCGCGTCCTGGAGGCCGACCTCGCCGAGCAGCTCGAGTGCCCGCCCGCGGGCCGCGCGCTTGCGCAGGCCCTCGAGGCGGGCGAAGAAGACGAGGTTCTCCACGCCCGAGAGCCGCAGGTAGAACGAGCGGTCGCCCGGCGGGACTATGCCGATCATCGCGCGCAGGTCCCGCGATCGGCCCGCGCGGCGGTCCAGGACGTACGCGTCGCCGGCGGTAGGGTCCACCAGCCCGCAGAGGATCCGCATCAGGGTCGTCTTGCCCGCGCCGTTGGGTCCGAGCAGCCCGTGGACCTCCCCCGCGGCGACCTCGACGTCCACGCCGCGCAGCGCCTCGACCGGCCCGAAGCGCCGGCACAGGCCGTCGACCTCGATCACCGGAGCGCCGGCGCGCGCCGTGCCCGCGCCCGCGAGCGCGGGGTCGATCGGGATCGCGGCAGCGGCCATATGGCGAATGTATGGACGCCGCGGCCCCACCGACCCGGCCGATCGTCTAGGCAAGCGGGCCCGCGGGACGTCGCCACGGGGGTACGGTCGTCCTGTGCACCGGACTTCCGACGTGCTCCGGCTCCTCCGCCGCGCCGCCCGGGTCGACTTGGCCACGCTGCGCGCCGGGCTCTGGGCGGGCGTCGCACTGCGCCGTACCCGCCGCGAGCTGGCCCGTCACGGGCTCGATGGCGCCCCCGCGCCCGCGCCGCCCCCGCTGCCGCCGCACGCCGTGCGCGGCGTCGTCGCCCTGCTGACCCTGGCCTCGGCCTCCTGCCTGGAGCGCGCCCTCGTCCTGCAGCGGTGGGCGACGGCGCAGGGCGCCCCGGCCGCCGTCGTCATCGGCGTGACCGGCCCGGGCGAGGGCTTCCGCGCCCACGCGTGGCTCGAATCCGCCCCGGATCCTTCGGCCGGCGCGTACGCGGAGATCCTGCGGCTGCCGGCGCCCGCGCCGTGACCCCGCCGGCCGACCCCGGCCGGGCCGTGACGCTGCCCCGCCTGACGCCGCTCGAGATCGCCTCCGGGATGGTGCTCGCCCCGTCGCGCCCGCGACGCCTGCCCCGCCTCGGGCCGGGTGCGACGCCGCGCAGCGCCTTCGAGGCCGCGATCCTGCGGGCGCTCCGGCGCCCTCCGTGCCTGGTCTCGTTCTCCGGCGGCCGGGACTCCTGGCCGTCCTCGCCGTCGCGACCGCGCTCGCCCGCCGGCACGGGCTTGCGCTGCCCGTGCCCGTGACCCACCGCTTCGCGAGCGCGGACACCCACGAGTCCGGCTGGCAGGAGCAGGTGATAGGCCACCTCGGGCTGCCGGAGTGGCTCCGCATCGACGCCGGCGAGGAGCTCGGATGCCTCGGCCCGGTGGCGACCGCCGCGCTGCGCCGGCACGGCCTGCTGTGGCCGTGCAACGCGTACTTCCATGCCCCGCTGCTGGACGCGGCGGCCGGCGGATCGCTGCTGACCGGCGTGGGCGGCGACGAGGCGTTCGGGGCCTCGACGTGGGAGCGCCCGCTCGCCGTCCTGCGCGGCGCGGCTCGGCCGCGCCCGCGCGATGTCGTGCGCGTCGGCTTCGCGCTCGCGCCGGCGGCCGTCAAGCGGCCCGTCATCCGCCGCCGCCTCCCCGCGCTCGCCCCGTGGCTGCGCCCGGACGCGCGGCGCGCGGTCGAGGCCGCGATCGCGGCGACGCCGCGCGCGAGCCGCTGCGCTGGCGGGCCCGCCACCGCGCGCTGCTCGGCGCGCCGACGATGGACGCCTGCCTGGCGAGCCTCGGCGCGCTGGCCGCCGACCGCGACGTCCGCATCTCCCATCCGTTCGCCGAAGGACCGTTCCTCGCGGCGCTCGCCGCTCTCCCACGCGAGCGCCGGTACCGATCGCGCTCTCAGGCGATGACGGAGCTGGTCGGCGACCTGCTGCCGGACACGCTGACCGGGCGCTCGACCAAGGCCCGCTTCGGCGACGTGTTCTGGACGGCGCCAGCGCGCGAGCTGGTCGCGGGCTGGACGGGCGAGGGAGTCGACCATTCGATCGTGGACGCCGAGCGGCTGGCCGAGGAATGGCGGTCGCCGGCGCCGGCGCCGCACACGGTCACGCTCCTGCAGTCCGTGTGGCTGTCGCGAGATCGAGCAACCGCCCCACGGTCTCCGGCAGCGACGCCAGCCCGCGCGGCCGGCTGACCTCCCAGGCCGGGAGCGCGGCCAGCGACAGCAGACCGTCGTCGCCGACGGGCGGGAGGCGCAGCGCGCGCTGCGGCGCCAGGCGCGCGAGCCGCTCGGGCGCCCCGAGCGCCCGTGGCGCCCCCGCCTCGCCCCAGCCGAGGAACACCCAGCCGGCCAGCCCGGTCCTGCCGGGCACAACGCCGAGCGGCAGCCGCCAGCGCTCGCGGGCGCCGGTGAGCCCGATCGGCTCCCCGATCCCGAGCGCCCCCGCAGCGTCGGGGCGCAGGTCGACCGTCCGCGGGCCGGCCAGCACGTCCCCGCCGTCGAGCACGAGCATGTCGTCGCAGAGCACGGCGGCGCCGGCGCGCGCGAGCTCGGCCAGCGTCGAGCTCTTGCCCGCCTCGCGAGTGCCGACGACGGCCAGAGCCGGCCCGCCCGCCGCGAACGCTCCGGCGTGGACGCTCTCGCGACCCATCCAGCGCGCGATCACCGCGGCGACCGGCGCCAGGTACGGATGCACGAGCTCGTCGGGCCGCGGCCGCCCGGGGCATGCGGAAGCGGACCTGCGCGGGCCCGCGGGCGATCTCGATCGCGCCGCCGGCCCGCAGCCGGAGCGTCGCCTCGCCCTCGTCGACGCGCTCCTCGGGCGGCTCGACGGTCTCGACCTCGCAGCGCACGTCGTAGACCGGCGCCTCCGGCGGGAGGTCCACGAGGAGCCGGTCGGCTGTCTCGAGGCCCCGGAAGCCGATCCCGTACGCGCCTCGCGGACTAGCCTCGTGGCCAGTACCCGTCACGGGTCAGAAAGGTTACGGTACGGCGGCGATGGACACACCGCACCCTCATGAGATCCGTTACGAGCCGCCTCGGCTCCAGATCCTCGGGACGCTGCACAAGCTCACGCAGACCACCGAGTGGCCATGGCTCTGGAAGAAGACCATCGGGCCGCCCGACTACGTCAACTGGATCCCGATCGCGAACTGCTCCTCCTGAGGGGAGCGTCCGCGTCCCACAGGGCGGCTCTGGGCCGCCTTTTTGAATGCACGCTTCCAGGGCTTCCAGGGCGGCGACGCCGTACCACGGGTCGCAGCGCGCGGGCTGGCTCAGGTAGCGGCGAGGGAGACGCCCGCGCCGACGGTGAGCGCGTAGTTGGCGACCAGCACGTCGGCGACTCGGTCGCCCGC
>CAWJWP010000004.1:0-106468 GCA_963846495.1 Thermoanaerobaculia bacterium
GGTGAACCTCGCAGGCAAGAAGATCCTGGTGCTCGGCGGCTACGGCTTGGTGGGGATGGCCGTCTGCCGCGAGATGTTGAAGCGCCGGCCGCGCGAGATCCAGATCCACAGCTTGCGCGAGGGCGAGACCGAGCAGGCGCGCGCCGAGCTCCTGCGCGAGGCCGAGGCCGCGGGCACCGCGCTCACCACCTCGCACGGCGACCTCTTCGGCCTCGCCGTGGAGACCGACCGCCGCGCCGCCATCGCCGCCCAGATCGGCGATGCTGCGCGACGAGCAGCTCGAGCGCTTCCTGCTCTATCGCGTGCTCTCGGCGGCGCAGGCCGAAGTGGTCGTCGACTGCATGAACACCTCGACCGGCATCGCCTATCGCGACGTCTACCGCGCCGCCGACCGCGTCTTCGCCGAGCTCGGCAGCGACGACGAGCCGGTCTCGGCCGAAGCCGCCGAAGGCCTGCTCGAAGCGCTCTACATGCCGCGCCTCATCCGCCACATCCAGGTGCTCTACCGCGGCATGCAGGACGCCGGCACCCGCACCTACGTCAAGGTGGGAACTTCGGGCACCGGCGGCATGGGCCTCAACATCCCCTACACGCATTCCGAGGAGCGCCCGAGCCGCGTGCTGCTGTCGAAGAGCGCGCTCGCCGGCGCGCAGTCGATGCTGCTCTTCCTGATGGCGCGCACGCCGGGGGCGCCGATCACCAAGGAAATCAAGCCCGCCGCGGCGATCGCCTGGAAGCGCATCGCCTACGGCCCCATCGCGCGGCGCGGCGAGACGATCCACCTCGTCGACGCCGAGCCGCGGCAGCTCGGCGCCACGTTCTCGACCTGCGATCCGACGGCGGCGAAGCTGCGCGAGGAGCCGCTCGAGACGGTGTTCATCGACACCGGCGAGAACGGCATCTTCAGCCTCGAGGAGTTCGCGCTCCTGACCACCGCCGAGCAGATGGAGTTCGTCACCCCCGAGGAGATCGCGCAGTACCTCTGCTTCGAGATCGAGGGCGGCAACACCGGCCACGACGTCATCAACGCGCTCGACAACGCGGTGCTCGGTCCAACCTACCGCGCCGGCCTGCTGCGCCACTGGGCGCTCGAGCACATGGTGCGAGCTGGAGAGCCAGCACCCCGGCCACGAGAGCGTCGCCTTCGAGATGCTCGGCCCGGCGCGCAACAGCAAGCTGCTCTTCGAGGCGCACCTCCTGCGCCTCGCCTTCGTCACCATGAGCGCGGCACGGGCGGCGACGGCGGAAGAGGTGCGCGACAAACTGGACGCGATCGTGCGCGAGCAGCCCGAGGTCGCCAACCGCATCGTCGCGGTGGGCATTCCGATCCTCCTCGACTCGGGCGAGGTGATTCGCGGGCCGAAGGTGATCGTGCCCGCCGACGCCAAGGCGACGCCGGTGACGCCCGAGGCGCTCGAAGGCTGGGTCGTCGACGGCTGGGTCGACCTGCGCCTCGCGAACTGCGCGCGCTGGGTGGAGCGCTTCCGCAAGATCCGCGAGGAGGTGAGCTCGATGCCCGACAGCGACACCTCCAGCCGCTACCTGCGCAACCGCCGCTTCTGGCACGAGGAGCGCGCCATCCAGCCGGGCAAGATCGTCGGCTGGATCCTCGGCACCGAAGAGCAGGGCGCCCGCATCAAGCGCTGAGCGGCGGCGCGATTCCGTCGCCGGTTTGTCAGGTTCGTCCTGCTCGCGGCGAAGGACTCGCATGGGAATCTCGGCGCCGTGTCCGTCTACGAAAGTAAACGGGCATCGCTCGGGCACTCTCGCCTGAGAGCGGCGCGCGTTCCCACGGGGAGCGCATCATGGACGAAGAAAGGGTGCAGAAGATCCGGTCGGTCCTTCCGGCCGGCATGGGAGCAGGCGTCGCCGCCGTGCTCCTTCTGTTGTACGGAAAGGCCACAACGATGTCGCCTTTCGAGACGACGAGGCCGCCGGAACCGCGCATCCGCGTCAGTCAGGCCGGCTCCAATCTGATCGACGCGCGGCTGTGGGAGGACCCGCTGAAAGCGGTCTCCGCCAACGCCACGCCGGCCAACCTGGAGATCGCGGCCAGGGTTCCCGAGGAGCTCGAGCTGCTGCTCAACGGCCGCGACGAGGACCGCTCGGCTTCAGCGCGGCCGCGCGGCGCGGTGGCGATCATCGCCGTGGCGCTCGACGGCAGCTCGACGACCGACGCCACGGAGTCGAGACTGCGCACTCGGGTGGCGGTCGTCTCGGCCCTCGCCCTGCGCGGGCTCATCCCCGAAGGGGACGGCGGCCTCTACCTGGCGGCGATCCCGGGCATGGCGAGACCCGTACCGGAGGAGGGGAGCGAGGCCGCCGGCGAGCTGTCGCTGCTGCCGCTGCCCTACGAGCTCTTTCGCTTCGACCCCTTCGGTCAGGGCGCGCGCCACCCCTTCGAGGACACGCCCACCAAGCTCACCGGCGCCGTCGTCGTGTGGCTCGACGAAGGGTCCATCGCGGGCGACGAGCAGTTCGGCACGGTGGCCAGGATGTCCCAGCAGCTGGCGCAGCTGCTGAACCAGGCGCGATTGCCTGCCTCGAGGCTCGGCTCTCTCCACTTCCTGGCCGTTGCACCGGTCACCTCGCGGCTGCTCGCCAACGTCGCCGAGGACCTCGCCGGGCAGCTCCGCAGCGCGACCGAGAGTGAGTCCGACCGCATCGATCGGCTGATCCAAGTCGCCGACGACTCTCTCGACGAGCCCCTCACCATCAAGGTGCTGCAAAAGGAGATCGGCGAGCGGATCGAGGTGTACTCGCCGCGCGCCACCACGCCCTTGCCGCTGGCCCGCATCTTCGATCGCCGCGGCAGCGGCGCCGGCACGTCACGCGCCGCCGTCGCGTCGTCGGAGCGGTACTGGCGGAACGGGCTGGCCATGCCGCCGCCGCGGTTCACGCCCGCCGTGCTCTCGGACCAGGAGATGGCCGCCTCGCTCGTCGACGAGCTCGGCCGGCGCGGCGTGCGCCTGCTCGGCGCCGAGGGCGACGGCGCGCCCCAGGACCACCTCGTGCTCGTCTCCGAGTGGGACACGCTCTACGGCCGCTCGCTGCCGTTCATGTTCGAGGTAGAGCTGACCCGCCGCACCATCGACGCCGGCCCCAACAGCCGCTACGAGGACCTCTACGACTACCGCCTGACCAACCGCATCCAGGCGCCGGCGAACGTGCACCGATTCACCTACCTGCGCGGGCTCGACGGCGAGACGCCGGAGTCGATGCGAGCGGCGTCGAGCGGCGACGACGGCCAAGCCGGGAAGTCGGGTTCTCCGCGCCGACGAGCAACAAGCCCGCCTCCGCAAGCTCGAGGGCTCCGAGGGTCCACGCCAGCTCGACATGATCCGCCGCGTCGGCGACAGCATCGCCACGCTCGATCGCGAGCTCCGCCTGCAGCGGCAGGGCCGAGTGGCAGCGATTGGCATCCTCGGCAGCGACTTCCACGACAAGGTGATGGTCCTCCAGGCGCTGCGGCCGCAGTTCTCGGACGCCATCTTCTTCACCACCGACGTCGACGCCCGCCTGCTGCACCCGCGCTGGTACTCGCTGGCCCGCAACCTCGTCGTCGCCTCGAGCTACGGCCTCGAGCTCGCGCCCGAGCTGCAGTGCCAGACGCCGCCGTTCCGCGACTCCTACGCCACCGCCACCTTCGCCGCGGTCCTCGCCGGCCTCCAGCGCGTCGATCCCCGGGTCATGCTCGCCGGCGACGAGAAGCGGCCCGGCGCCTGCGTGCCGCTCACGTTGGCGCACCTGCAGCAGTTCCGGCCGCTCCTCTTCGAGATCGGACGCAACGGCGCCGTCGAGCTGGCGCCCGTCGAGGATCGCCTCGGCACTCACCCGCGGCCGATCGATCCGCGGCCGACGGCGCGCCGGGTGGCCCTGTTCGGCTTCCCGCTGCTGCTCGTCCTCTTCTGGTCGCTCTCGACGCCGCTCGCCACCCTGCTCGCGCGCTCGTCGGAGCCCGGCGACGTCCGGGTGTTGCGATGGAGGTGGGGCGTCACCGGCACGGCGTTGGCCATCGCCTTCGCTTCCTGGCGCATCGCGCTCCTCGACGCGCGCGGCGGCGGCGAGCCGCTCTACTGGATGAAGGGCGTGAGCGCGTGGCCGAGCGAGCTGGTGTGGATGGTGGCGACGCTGCTCAGCGTCCTCCTGCTCGCGCGGGCCGTCACCTCGCTACGCGACGACGCCAGGAAGGTGGCCGACTACTTCGTCGATGACGGCGTGGCCGCCTGCGGCGTTGCCGGCGCCACGTCCAGCGGCACGCGACCGTGGCTCTCCTGGCTCGCCGCCGGTTGGCGCAACCTCGGGCTCCGCCAGTGGGCCTGCAAGTCGACCAGGGCGGTCGACGTCTGGGAGTCCTACTGCGAGGCCGGCCAGCTCCGTTGGCGCTTCGCCCGCGTCGCCGTTTCCGTTGCCGGCGTGGCCGCGGTGATGGGCTTCCTCGCCTACGCGTTCGGCGTCCCCACCCTGCCCATGCGCAGCGATGCGGCGCGCACCTTCCACTGGGTGTGGTCGGCGCTCGCCTCGCTGTCGTTGATGACGCTCGCCCTCTTCGTCTTCGACGCCACTCGCCTGTGCGTCTGCTTCGTCGACGCGCTCACCAGGAGCGAGGGCGCCGTCTTCCCCGACACCAAGCGCACCGCGAAGGAAGCCGATGACCTCGGTCTCTCAGTCCCGCAAGCCAGCGACCTGTTGACGCTGCGCTTGCTGGCCGTGCGCACCGAGGCGGTGGGACGCCTGCTGCTCTACCCGTTCGCCATGACCGCCATCTTCGTCGTCGCCCGCAACGGCATGTTCGACGCCTGGAGCTGGCCGTGGGCGGTGAGCGGCCTCGTCGTGCTCATGCTCCTCGTGCTCCTCGTGAGCGGCATGCACCTGCAGCGCTCGGCGCGGCGCGCGCGGTGGCGCGTCCTGCGTCGGCTCGAGGAGCGCCGGCTGCGGCTGCTCGGCATCCACCCGCCGGCCGCGGGTTGGGCGACGGAGCCGCAGCTCGAGGCGATGCGCGAGCAAGTGCGGACGCTCGACCGCGGCGCGTTCGCGAGCTGGTCGGCGAACCCGGTTCTCGGCGCGCTGCTGCTGCCGTTCGGCGGTGCCGGCGCCGCCTGGGTCGTCGACGTGCTGCTCCAGCTCGCCAGCTGACGGACGCCGGTGCGGACGCGGGTCAGGCCGTCGACAGCGGCGGCTCGACCTGCGTCACCTCCAGCGGCGGCGGCGGGGGCGAGCAGTGATCCGAGACCAGCATCGCGCAAGTCGTCGCCCGAGACGGGCTTGATGAGGAAGCCGTCGAGGCCGGCGGCGAGCGCGGCGTCGCGCAGGTTGGTGAAGCCGCTGAAGGCGTAGATGGGCGTGCTCGCCATGTCGGGCTCGGCGCGCAGGCGCAGCACGAGCTCGATGCCGTCGACGTCGGGCAGGCCGAGGTCGAGAAGCACCAGGCACGGCCGCACGTCGCGCACGATGGCGAGCGCTTCCCGGCCGCTGCCGGCCGAGAGGACGGAGAAGCCCTCGAGCTCGAGCAGCTCGACGAGCATGCTGCGGGTGTCGAAATGATCGTCGATGATCAGCACCGGGTCGCTGGAAGTGGTCATGGATTCCCCCTCTTCGACGGCACGGAACGAGCGAAACCCTCGACAAACGTCGCTCCCGGCAGGAGCTGGCAGTGCAAAAAATAGAATCGCGCGCCTTGGCGCGCAGTTGCTGCCCTCGGCGCTGCAGCAGCTGTGCCAGCGAAC
Source organism: Thermoanaerobaculia bacterium (assembly GCA_963846495.1). Lineage (GTDB taxonomy): Bacteria > Acidobacteriota > Thermoanaerobaculia > Multivoradales > JAIOJS01 > DASYQD01. The sequence continues at coordinate 5,727 of CAWJWP010000004.1, forward strand.
GCCGCTGTGGCAGAGTCGGGCGCCATGAGCGCCCGACGGTCCGCTGCGCCCGCTGAAGCCGATGCCGCAGCTGCCACGCTCACGACGAGGCCGATCGCATCGCCGCCGCGGCTCGCGAGCCGATCGTCAAGGGCTTCCGCTTCGCAGCCGCCGCCTGCGGCATGCGCTTCGTCGGCCGTGACGATCTCGGGTTGATCGTCTGCGACGCGCCCGCGACGTGGGCGGGCGTCTACACGACGAGCTCGGCGCCGGGCGCGCCGGTCGTCGTCGGGCGCGAGCTGCTGAAGAAGGGGAAGCCGCTGCGCGCGATCCTCGTCAACGCCGGCATCGCCAACGCGGGCACCGGCAAGCTCGGCGTGCGCGACTGCCGGCGCGTGCAGGCGCTCGTCGCCAAGCGGCTCGGCGTACGCGAGCACGAGGTCGTCTGCTCGTCGACCGGGCGCATCGGGCCGCGCATCGACGTCGACAAGGTCGCCGCCGCGCTGCCGGCGCTCCTCGAGGGACTGGCCACCGACCGCAGCCTGGGCGTGGCGCGGGCGATGATGACGAGCGACTCGGTGCCCAAGCGCGCCGTCGCGCGCTGCACGGTCGACGGGCGCGAGGTGACGCTGCTCGGCGTGTCGAAGGGCTCGGGGATGATCGCGCCGCGGATGGCGACGACGCTGTCGTTCCTGGTCACCGACGCGGCGGCGAAGCGGCCGTTCCTGCAGGAGGCGCTCGTCGAGGCCGTGGGCGCGTCGCTCAACCAGCTGGTGATCGACGGCGACACGTCGACCTCCGACACCTGTCTGTTGCTCGCCTCGGGCGCGAGCCGGCAATCGGCCGCTGCGCGGCCGCCATCGCGACGCCGGCGCGTTCCGCGCCGCCCTCGCCGCGCTCACCGCCGATCTGGCGCGCCAGCTGGCGCGCGACGGCGAGGCGGCGACGAAGCTGTTCGTCGTCACCGTGCGCGGCGCCAAGACGCGCGAGGAGGCGCACGCCGCGGCGCGCTCGCTCGTCGGCTCGAACCTGATGAAGACGTCGATCGGCGGCGGCCGCCTCGACTGGGGACGCGTCGTCGCCGCGCTCGGCGCCTCCGGCGCGCGCTACGTGCACGAGCGCTTCACCCTCGCTTACGGCGACGCGGTGCTGGTGAAGAAGGGCAAGCACCAGGGCGAGCGCGCGGCGCGGGCGGCGCTCGAGCACCTCGGCGAGCGCGAGGTGCGGCTCACCGTCGACCTCGGTCTCGGCCGCGGCGAGGCGCGAGGCGTTCGGCTGCGACCTCAACGAGGGCTACGTGCGCGAGAACTCGGCGCCGCTGCCCATCGGCACGCCGTAAATGGCGAACTTCTTGCTAGCTTCACGGGCCGGACCGATAGGGAAAAGGAATCGCGCGATGCCCGACCGTGAGCGGACGAAGCAACCCGTAGCCATCCTCGGCGCCACCGGCGCCGTCGGCCAGCGGCTGGTGCAGGCCCTCGAGCGCCACCCCTGGTTCGCCTTCGCCGAGGCGGTCGCCTCCGAGCGCTCGGCGGGCAAGCGCTACGGCGAGGCGTGTCACTGGCTGCTCGACAGCGAGCTGCCCGCCGCCGCGGCCGAGCTGCCGGTGCTCGCCGCGGGCGCGCCGCTGCAGTCGCGGCTCGTGCTCTCCGCCCTCGATTCCGGGCCCGCCGCCGAGCTCGAGCCGCTCTACGCCGAGCGCGGCCACGTGGTCGTCTCGAACGCCAGCAAGTTCCGCATGGACCCGCGCGTGCCGCTGCTCGTGCCGGAGATCAACGCGCACGCGGCGGAGAGGATCCGCGAGCAGCCGTGGGCGGCGGCGGGCGGCGGCCTCGTCACCAACCCCAACTGCTCCGTCGTCGGCATCGTCATGGCGCTGGCGCCGCTGCACCAGGCGTTCGGGCTCGAGGCGGTCACCTGCGTCACTATGCAGGCGGTGTCCGGCGCCGGCTACCCCGGCGTGCCCTCGCTCGACATCCTCGGCAACGTCATCCCCGACATCGGCCGCGGCGGCGAGGAGGCGAAGATCGCCAGCGAGCCGCAGAAGATCCTCGAGGCGGAGTTCCCGCTCTCGGTGGCGGTCAACCGCGTGCCGGTCGTCGACGGCCACACGATCGCGATGTTCGTGCGGCTGCGCACGCGCGCCGGCCTCGACGAGATCCGCCGCGCGCTCGACGGCTTCAGCGGCGAGCCGCAGCGGTTGCGGCTGCCATCGGCGCCCGAGCGGCCGCTCGTCGTCATCGATGCCGTCGACCGGCCGCAGCCGCTGCGCGACGTGCGGCGCGGCAACGGCATGACGGTGTCGGTGGGCAACCTGCGCGCCGACCCGGTCTACGACGCGCGCTTCACCGTGCTGGTGCACAACACCGTGCGCGGCGCGGCGGGCGCCGCCCTCCTCAACGCCGAGCTGCTGGCGGCCAAGGGACTGCTCGCGGCGCCGGTCGAAGTGGTGGCGGAGGCGCGCTGATGGCGAAGGGACGGCCGCGCGCGCCGCGCGGCGCCGTGGTGCTCAAGTTCGGCGGCTCCTCCGTCGACGGCGGCGAGAAGATCGCCGGCGTCGCCGAGCTCGTCGCCCGCCGCGACGAGCCGCGGCTCGTCGTCGTCTCGGCGATGGGCAAGGGCACCTCGGAGCTGCAGAAGCTCGCCGCGCTCGCGGCGCAGGGTGACCTCGAGGCGGCGCAGCGCGGCCTCGCCGAGGTCGTCGAGCGCCACCGCCGCGCGTTGGATGAGGCGACGGCGAGCGCCGAGGGCGGCGGCAGCCGTTCCGTGCTCGCCTGGGTGCTGGAGGCGATCGCCGACGAGCTCCGCCGGGTCTCCGGGCAGCTCGAGGAGATCTACGAAGCCGCCGAGGTGTCGCCGCGCGCCAACGACGCCGTCGTCTCGCTCGGCGAGCTGCTGTCCTCGCGGCTGGTGACCGCCGCACTGTGCGCGCGCGGCATCGACGCCGAGTGGATCGATCCGCGCGAGCTCGTCGCCACCGACGACGGCTTCGGCGGCGCGCGCCCCGACCGCGCGTGCATCTTCCGGCAGGTGCAGCAGCGCGCTCGGCCGCTGCTCGAGCGCGGCACGGTGGTCGTCACCGGCGGCTACGTCGGCCGCGCGCACTCCGGCCCGCACCAGGGCGAGACGACGACGATGGGGCGCGAGAGCTCCGACCTCTCGGCGACGCTCCTCGGCGGCGCGCTGCGCGCCGAGGCGGTCGAGATCTGGACCGACGTCGACGGCATCCTGACCGCCGACCCGCGGCTCGTGGGCGCGGCGCGCCTGGTGCCGGCGCTCTCCTATCGCGAGGCCGCTTGCCTGGCGCGGCTCGGCGCCAAGGTCATCCACCCCGACACGGTGGCGCCGGCGGCGTCGGCGGGCGCGGCGGTGCGCATCCGCAACCGCTTCCGGCCCGAGGCGCCGGGGAGCGTCATCGGTGCCGAGCCGGCGCGCACGCCGCTGTGGGGCATCGCCGCGCGCGAGGTGCTGCTGCAGAGCAGCACCGGCAAGGTGGTGAAGGCGCGCTTCCCGGTCGAGGGCAGCTGGGCGCTCGCCACCGGCTACCGGCTCGGCTCGGTGCCGCTGCAGCTGCGGGCCGCGAAAGACGTGCTCGAGCACGTCGGCCGCACGGCGCGCGTGCTGGTGTCGATCGTCGGCCGCGTCGACGAGGTCGGCAGCGATCTCGAGGCGCGGGTGCGCCACGCGCTGCGCGACCTCGACGCGGTGGCGGTGCCCGGGCGCGGCGTTGCCGTCTCGCAGCTGCTGCCGCTGGGCGAGGCGCGCGAAGCGGTCGAGCGACTCCACCGGCTGGTGTTCGAGCAGGACGTGGCGACGGACGTGATCGGCGAGACCACTGCCGGCCGCGATCACCGCCGCGCCGCCAACGGCCTCGGCAACGGAGCCGGAGCCCGTCCCGTGCTGAAGGCGATCATCGTCGGCAGCGGCGCCATGGGCGAGGCGATCGCCGAGCTGTGGACGGCGCGCGGCCACGAGGTGTCGGCGCGCGTCAGCCGCGGTGACGCGCTCGCCTCCGCATCGTCGGACGCGCGCGCCGCCGCGAAGCCAGATGTCGCTTTCGAGTTCACCCATCCCGAGAGCGCCCCGGAGCGCGTGCTCGAGCTGCTGCGGCTCGGCGTTCCCACCGTCTGCGGCACCACCGGCTGGGACCCGGCGCCGGCGCGCGAGCTGGCGGCGCAGCTCGGCGTGCCGCTGCTCGTCGCCGCCAACTTCTCGATCGGCGTCGCCGTGCTGCGCCGTTTGGTCGCCGACGCGGCGCGCGCGCTCGCCCCCTTCGCCGAGTTCGAGCCCGGCATCGTCGAGCGGCACCACAGCCGCAAGAAGGACGCGCCGTCGGGAACGGCCAAGATGCTCGCCGCGGCGGTGGCCGAAGCGCGCGGCGGCGCAGCGCCGCCGGTCGCGGCGCTGAGGCACGGCGGCATCCCGGGCGAGCACATCGTCATCTTCGAGGGCGCCGACGAGTCGCTCGAGCTCTCTCACCGCGTGCGCACGAGAAAGGTCTTCGCTGCCGGCGCCGTCGCCGCCGCCGAGTGGCTGGCGGCGACCAAACCGCCGGGGCCGGTCACCTTCGAGGAGTTCCTCGAGAGGAGGACGTCATGAGTCAGAGGTTGCAGGGAGTGTTCACCGCGCTGGTCACGCCGTTTCACGCCGACGGCAGCCTCGACGAGGAAGCGCTGCGCCGCGTCGTCCGCCATCAGCTCGCCGGCGGCGTCGCCGGCGTCGTTCCCGTGGGCACGACCGGCGAGGCGGTGACGCTGTCGCCCGACGAGCACGCGCGCGTCGTCGAGGTCACCGTCGACGAGGTGCGGAGCGCGGCGCGTCCCGTGCGAGTGATCGCCGGCGCCGGCACCAACGACACCAAGAAGACCGCGCAGCTGGCGCGCCGCTGCGAGCAGGCCGGCGCCGACGCGGTGCTCATCGTCACGCCGTACTACAACAAGCCGAAGCAGGACGGCCTCGCCGCCCACTTCCGCGCCGTCGCCGACGCGGTGAGCGTGCCGGTCGTGCTCTACAACGTGCCCGGCCGCACCGGCTGCAACCTCGCCGCCGAGACGGTGCTGCAGCTCGCCGAGGACTCGCGGTTCATCGCGGTGAAGGAGGCCTCGGGCAACCTCGATCAGGTGAGCGAGATCCTGCGCGAGCGGCCCGAGCGCTTCGCGGTGATCGCCGGCGACGACGCGCTGGCGCTGCCCATCTGCGCGCTGGGCGGGGACGGCGTCATCGCCGTCGTCTCCAACGAAGCGCCCGCGCTGCTGGTGCGGCTCGTCGAGGCCGCACTGGCCGGGCAACCGCACCGAGGCGGCGCGCCTCCACGCGCGGCTGCACCCGCTGATGAAGGCCAACTTCCTCGAGAGCAGCCCCATCCCGGTGAAGTGGGCGGTGGCGCGGCTCGGCTTGTGCGAGGGCCACCTGCGGCTGCCGTTGACACCGCTCTCGACGTCGCTGCAGCCCAAGATGGAAGCGATCCTCGCCGAGCTCGGGTTGCTCGAGCCGGCAGCGGTGAGCGAGGCGTCGGTGCCGCAGGCCGCGACGGCTTGAGCGCAAGCGCGTCGCTACGCGAGCTCTTCGCCTCGCCGGCCTGGCGCGAGCGGCCGCGCGAGGAAGTGCGCGCCGCCGTGGAAGCGCTGCTCGATGCGCTCGAAGCCGGCGACGTGCGCGCCGCGGTGCCCGATGACGCTTCGCCATCGGGCTGGCGTGCCGAGCGTTGGGTGAAGGAAGGCATCCTCGCCGCCTTCGCGCTCGGCGTCGACGTCGACCTCGCGGCGCCGCCGTTCGGCTTCCGCGACCGCGACACGCTACCGCCGCGCGCGCCGGCGCCGCCGGGCACGCGCATCGTCCCCGGCGGCTCGGCGGTGCGGCGCGGCGCCCACCTCGCGCGCGGCGTCGTGGTGATGCCGCCCGCCTACGTCAACGTCGGCGCCTTCGTCGGCGCGGGCTCGATGGTCGACAGCCACGCGCTCGTCGGCTCGTGCGCGCAGATCGGCGCCAAGGTGCACCTCTCGGCGGCGGCGCAGGTGGGCGGCGTGCTCGAGCCGGTCGGCGCGCTGCCGGTCGTCGTCGAGGACGAGGTCTTCGTCGGCGGCGGCGTCGGGCTCTACGAAGGCGTCGTCGTCAAGCGCCGCTCGGTGCTCGGCGCCGGCGTCATCCTCACCTCCTCGAGCGTCGTCTACGACCTCCCCGGCGAGCGCGTGCTGCGCGCCGCCGCCGGCGAGCCGCTCGTGATCCCCGAAGGCTCCGTCGTGGTGATGGGCAGCCGCCCCGCCGAGCGGCGACTTCGCGCGTGCAGCACGGCCTCGGCCTCGCCGCGCCGGTGATCGTCAAGCGGCGCGACGAGAAGACCGACGCCAAGACCGCGCTCGAGGACGTGCTGCGGCGTTAGCCGGAGCGCGGACCGCAGATGGCGGACGCGGAGTCCGCCCTCCCGGTTTGCCAGGATCGTGCACGAGCCGTAGAGCGGGTTCCGCACCCGCCTGCCGCGCGCCGCGCGCACTCGGCGGAGCTCAGGAAGGCGGACTTGCCGGCTTCGGCTGCGTCGACCTCGCCTCCAACTCCGCGAGCGCGGCGCGATTCGCTGCGAAGTCCGGGCTGGTCGTCGCCAGGCGGCGCCGGATCGCCAGCGCTTCCTCCAGCGCCACGGCCGCCGTCTGGCGCCCGCCGCGCGCCAGCTCGACCTCGGCGAACGTCGCCAGGCCGGCAGCGAGCTCGTCCTGCCAGCGCACGTTGCTGGTGTCGCGTCGCGCCAGGGTGCGCCAGCGCCCGATCGCCACCTCCATCTCGTCGACGGCCGCCTGGCGTTGGCCGAGCGAGGCGAGGATCTTGCCGGCGTGGAAACGGGATTCCGCGGCGTCCTCGAGCGCGCGGGCGTCGGCCGGCTCGGCGGCCAGCAGGGCCTCGCGCAGCTCGATCGCTTCGCGGTGCCGCGCCAGCGCCTCCGCGGAGCGTCCCAACGCCGCGTAGTCGACCCCCAGCCGGGAGAGGTCGGTGCCGAGGTCGCGCTGCACCTCGGCGTCGTCGCGCGCGCGCGCCGCCAGCTCGTGGTCGACGGCGAGCGAGGCGCCGTGGTGGACGAGGGCCTGCGACCAGTCGCCGGTCTCCGCGGCGGCGTCCCCCAACCGCTGCTCGACGACGCCGACCTGGCGGATGGCGAGCGGCGAAGCGGGGTGCGCGGCGCGAGCCGAACCGGCGGCAGCCAGGGCCTCGCGATAGCTCGCCGCGGCGGCGGGTATGTCGCCCAGCTCCCACTGGTCGTCGCCGATGGCGACCATCGCCTGCGCCAGCTCGAGGCGCTCGTCGAGCGTTGGCGCCGCGGCCTTGGCGCCACCCCGCGCCCCGAGCGCGGTGCGATAGATCGCGATCGCCTCGCGATGCCGCGCCAGGGCCGCGGCGGTGGACCCGCGCGCCGCGAGCACCGAGCCGAGACGGACGAGCAGCCGGGCCTCGGCGAGGTCGTCCGCGGCGCCGGCCGTGACCAGGGTGCGGCGGCGACGGCGCAGCTCGAGGGCCCGCTCGAGGCTCGCCAGCGCGTCCCCGGTGCGCCCCTCGCTGGGCCACCCCGGCATCCCCTGCACCTCGGCGGTGCGCTCGTAGGCGGTGGCGAGCTCGGCGAGCAGCTCCGGCTCGTCGCCCGCTTCGGCGGCGAGGTCGTCGAGATACTCGAGCGCCGTAGCCACCAGCAGGCGTCGCGTCGCCATCGCGCCGGCGACGTTGTCGAGGCTGGAGTGGATGTCGAAGAGCGCCACGTTGGCGAGACGCCGCACGTCGGCGAACCGTCGCTCCGCACGCGCCCTCTCGCGCTCGGCGATGCGCGCCTGGCGCCAGGTGGCGACGACGCCGCCGAGCAGCGACACCACGATCAAGCTCGCGGCGAGCACCGCCGCGCGATGCCGGCGGGCGAACTTGCCGGCGCGGTAGGCGAACGCGCCGCCGCGCGCGGCCACCGGTCGCTGGTCGAGGAAACGGGCGAGGTCGTCGCCGAACGCCGCGGCGCTCGGGTAACGCCGCTCGGGCTCGCGGCGTAGCGCCTTCAAGGCGACGTTGTCGAAGTCGCCACGAAGGCGCCGCGCCAGCCGTCGCCGTGCGCGTAGCGAGGGGTCGGCGAGCGGCGCGCGTTCGGGATCGGTGGCGGCAAGCACGCGCGCGCTCGGCGGCGTGCTGGTCTCGCGCTCGGCCGACGACCACGTGTTCCCCGACCCGCGCCGCGCCGGCTCACCAGTCGCGAGCTCCCACAACAGCAGGCCCAAGGCGTGAACGTCGGTCGCGGTCGTCACCGGCTCGCCGGCGAGCTGCTCGGGCGCCGCGTAGCGCGGCGTCAGCAGGCGCGCGCCGGTGCTCGTCGCCGCTTCCTCCTCGCCGCCGAGGAGCTTGGCGATGCCGAAGTCGAGGAGCTTGACCTCACCTTCGGCGGTGACCAGCACGTTGGAGGGCTTGAGGTCGCGATGGACGACCAGGTTGCGGTGCGCGAAGTCGACCGCCGCCACCACCTCCAGCAGCAGCCGCAGCCGCGCCTCGAGCGGCAGCTTGCGCTCGGCGCACCAGTCGGTGATCGGCAGCCCGGGGACGAGCTCGAGGGCGAAGAACGGGCGGCCGTCGGCAGCCATCCCGCCGTCGACGAGCTGAGCGATTCCCGGATGGTCCAGACGCGCCAGGATCCGCCGCTCGGCGAGGAACCGCGCCACGATCTCCTCGCTGTCGAGGCCGCGCTTGAGCAGCTTCAACGCCACCCGCCGCTCGAAGGCGCCGTCGGCGCGCTCGGCCAGGTAGACCTCGCCCATGCCGCCGCGGCCGATGCGCTCGAGGATCCGCCAGGCGCCGATGCGCTCGCCGCGCCGATCGACGAGGCCTGCTGCCCGCTCCTCCTCGGCCAGCCAGCCGGCGGCCGCCCGCAACGGGTCGCCGATCGCCGCCTCGCCGGCGCCGTCGGCGGCGAGCAGGCGCTCGACGCGGGCCGCGAGGCCGCGATCCACGAGCGCCGCGATGCGGGCGGCGCGCTCGCGCTCGGGGAGCTCGACGAGCTGCTCGAAGAGCTGCCGCGCCGCGCGCAGCTCGGCGACCTCGCGCTCGTCGCTCACGCCTGCGCCGGCGGCGCCAGGCCGAGCTCGTCGACGAGCAGGGCGCGGGCGGTGCGGAAGCGACGCTTGAGCGTGCGCTCGGGCGTGCCGGTCAGGTCGCGGATCTCGTCGAGCGACATGCCGGCGAAGAACCGCAGCTCGACGAGCTGCTCGAGCTCGGGATCGACGCGGGCGAGCTTGTCGATCGCGCGGTCGAGCGCCAGCACCTCCTCGGCGCTGGCGCCGCGCTCCTGCTCGAGCCCGGAGAGCGGCACCACCGGTGCCCCGCCGCCGCGCTTGTCGGCGCCCCGCGTGCGCGCCGCGTCGACGACGATCTGGCGCATGGCGCGCGCCGAGATCGACAGGAAGTGCTCGCGGTCGCGCGCCGTCCAGTCATGGTCGCCCGAGAGCTTCAAGTAGACCTCGTGGACGAGCGCCGTCGTCGACAGCGTCTCGTGACGGACGTGGGCGGCGAGGAAGCGGTGCGACATGCCGCGCAGCTTGTCGTAGAGCAGGTCGAAGAGGCGGTCGAGCGCCTGCTTGCTGCCGCCGTCGACGTCGGCGAGCAGCCGCTTGACCGCCGCCCAGTCCTGCTCCGCCTCGGCCATCAGCGAGGCCCATTCTAGGCCTCGGCTCGCACCGGCGATTCGCAGCGCCGAGCACCGCTCTTACGGGAAGGCGGCCGGCGCCGAGCCGTAACCGTGGAAGTTGCTCCCCCAACATGCCACCGAGCCGTCGGTCTTGACGGCGCACGCGTGCGTGCCTCCAGCGGCGACCTTGGAGTACGTGCCCGGTGGAACGCCCGACACCTGACCGTAGTCGTCGCCTCCCCAACACGCCAGCGAACCGTTGGTCCGGACTCCGCAGCTGAACGCGGCGCCGGCGGATACCTGGGTGTAGGGGCCGGGTGGCACCGGACCGAGCAAGGTGGGGAGGTTCTGGCCCCAGCAGAGCACCACGCCGTCGCTCCTGACGGCGCAGCTATGGCTGTTGCCGGCCGCCACTTGGGTGAACGTCCCGGCGGGAACGCCCGAAACCTGGTTCAAGGAGTTGTCGCCCCAACACGTCAAGGAGCCGTTGGACCGGATAGCACAGGTGTGCGCGCCGCCTGTTGCGATCTGCGTGTAGCTGCCGGCGGGAACTGGGGGCACGGAGGACCCCCAGCATTCCACCGAGCCGTTGGCGCGGAGGGCGCAGGCGTGGTTCACGCTGGCACTCACCTGCGTGAAGGCCCCGGTGGGTGCGGTCGAGACCACACTGGAGTAGTCGTTGCCCCAACAACGCACCGCGCCACCGGTGGTGACGCCACAGTTGAGGAACGGGCCGGCAGCGAGCTGCCGGAAGGTGTTGGTGGGCGGCTCCGACACGCCGGAGGCATCGTGCCCCCAACAGGTGACCGTGCCGTTGACCCGCCGCGCGCAGCTGTGCCACCAGCCGACGACGATCTCGGCGGTGCGCCAGCTCTCGGCTCCGGGAGCGCCGGGAGCTCCGGGGGGGCCGGCCGGGCCCATGGCTCCGACGGCGCCCGTTGGGCCGATGGGACCTGCGGGGCCCACCGGACCGGTGGGGCCAGCCGGCCCGGCCGGTCCGGAGCCGATGGTGAGATCGAACTCGTCCCTCTCACCCGGGTCGGAGCCGATGGTCACGGTGATCCTGTAGTCGCCGGCCGGAGGCAGGCCGCCCACCCGCGAGAAGTCGCAGAGGATCGTCTGCGGCGAGGTCGCCTGCAGCGAGCAGGCGCGGGTGATCTCGCCGATCTCCCCGAGGAACACCTGGAGTCCCCTTCCGTCGCCGAAGTCGCGACCCGTGACCACGAGCCGCGACGTGGCGGCGTCGACCGTCACCTCGGTGATGGTGAGAGGCGCGAGCGCCCGGGCCGCCCCCGAGCCGAACCCGACGAGGAGCAACGAACAGCCGACCACCAGCGCGCCGAGCCTGACCATGAGAGAGCCTCCTTGCGATTCGAAAGTGAGAGCGGCAGCGACGACGCCCTGCGTTGCGCTGCGCAGCCGGCGGAACACGAAGTCGTAGTCGGGGCCGATGTACTGGCGGAAGCCGCCGACCACCGCCTTGCCGGCCGCCGCCCTGCATCGAGACTCAGGGAGGCTCGGGGCACTGCAGCTCGAAGTCGTCCATCTGCGCCAGGCCGCCCACGGTGCCGCCGCCGGCGGTGTAGTGGGTGATGATCAGGTTGACCATGTCCGGCCCGATCCAGATGGCTACGGGAACACCGGGGCCGGCGGGGTTGCCCAGGTTCCAGTACTTGTTGAATCCGATCACCCCTCCGTTTACATACTCCACGTCGAACGACATGAAGTCCGTGCCCGGCACGGCCGATTGGAAGTTCATCCAGAAGAAGGCCCTCGCGTCGGCCTGCCCGGCCAGCGGCAGCGGGATGTCCCGCGGCAGCGGGATGACGAGCCGCGCCGCACTCTGGGCCGAGGTGTAGCCCGAGCTGGCGACGCACGCCGCGGCACCGGAGGCACCGGTGATGTTGCCTTCGCAATGCGCCGCAGAGCCGCCGATCCCTGACTGCGCCCATGCCCAGCCGCTACCGACAGCGATCGAGCTGGTCCAATCCAGGGGCAGGCCCGCCGAGAAGTCCCGGGTCCCCGTGTTGCAGCCGCCCGAGGCGAGGACGAGGTTCTGCCAGTCGATCGGCGCGAGCCCCCCGCAGGCCGCCGGCAGGCAGGACTTGAACGTTCCGTCGAGCCGTTGCACGCGTAACCAGACGCCGAGCCTCTGGCCAGCGCCTGCCACCAGCGGCATCGACCCGGCGAGCGGGATCGTGGTCTCGTAGCTGAGCCCTTCGGGGCGGGCCGCCACGGCGAAGGTCAGCCGATCCGTGACGTCATGGGACAACCTGCACTCCCCGTCGCTCCAGGTCCACTCCTGGAACGTGACCCTGCCGTCGTTGCCGAAGACGAGGACTCCTTCGCCTCGCTGCGGCTCATCGCCGCAGAACCGATGCGTGAAGGCGCCGTCGTCGAGAATCGGCGCCATGCCGCCTTCGTCGTCGAAATGCAGGTAGACGTTGTGGTCGGGGCGGAGAGTATGGATGTTGGCGTCGAGGACGGCGAGGTAAAGAGCGCCGCCGTCGTTGGCGATGCGCGCGGTGACGCCGCGACCGACGGCGACCGTGGTGGCAGCCGCCCACTCCGCCGCCTCGATGCGGCCGTCGATGGTGGGCGGACGGCTCATCCAGGACGAAATCAGGCGGCCGGTGCCGGCAACGCCGGCGGCGGGAAGGCTCAGTAGGGCGACGAGGCCGATGGACGAGGCTGCGAGGGTCGTTCTCATTTCAGGGGCCTTCTGGGTTGGCCGGACAGTTCGGCGGACGGTTGAGCACTTGCTGGCGCGAGAGACCACCCTCACCAGAAGAACGTCGTGCCGGACTCGAAGCCGTCGGTGAAGATCAGGTCGTTGCGCAGCCGGCGGAACGCGAAGTCGTAGTCGGGGCTGATGTACTCGCGGGAGCCGCCGACGACCACCTTGCCGGCCGCCAGCACCAGGCAGCCGAGCCCTTCGTCGCCGTTGCCGGGCGGCGGGCTCGCCAGGCCGAACAGCCGCTTGCCGGTGCCCACGCCGCCGAAGGTGGGATCCAGCCCGCCGCCGGGCAGCAGCCGGGCGACGCCGGTGTCGGAGAAGTTGTTGCTGTCGCCGGTCAGGGCGCGGGCGGCGAGGACCACCTTGCCGTCCGACTGCGCCACCATCCGCACTTGGCCGAAGCCGCCGTCGCCGCCCGGGTCGCCGACGTCGAAGGTCACGTACTCCTCGAAGCTGCCGTCGCTGATCCCGTTCCGTGTCAGCCGCTGTACCACCACGCGCTCCTCGGCGATCGTCCCTGTCTCGCCGGCGACGACCAGCCCGAGGTCGGGCAGGAACGCCATCGATCGCAGCCAGGCATGCTGCGGATAGTCGAGAAGGACCCAGCCGTTGCTCTCGAAGCCGAACGTCGGGTCGCTGAGGTAGCCCGTTCCTGCACCGAGCAGCCGGTGGACCAGGAACGAGAAGCGAAAGGTCGGAGGGGCCACTCCCCAGCCGCCGATCAACGTCTTGCCGTCCGGCGCGAAGAGCAACGCCGTGGGGCTGGAGTTGCTGTTGATCGGGATGCGCTGGGCGGTGAGCTCGGCGCCGTTCGGGCTCAGACGCAGGTACGACCAGTCGCCGGTGAAGTCCTCGAGCTCCGGACCGACGATCCAGAGGTTGCCGTCGAGATCGAGAGCCGCCGCCGTCACCCCTTGCATGAAGGTCGAGAAGTACCAGCCGCCGGAGATCCCGTTGAAGAGGAAGGTCTGGTCGATCGTGCCGTCGGCGAGCAGCCGGGTGACGAAGACGCGAGGGGCGCCGTTGCTGGCGAGACGCGCGATTCCCGCGACGAACAGTCGACCCTGCGGATCGACGACCACCGCCCGGGCGATGGCGTCCTTCAAGGCATACCCGAGCGCCGTGAAGTCGATGACGACCCTGCCGTCGATGCCGAAGCTCGAATCGCGGACGCCGTCGGGGCCGATACGTGCGAGAGCAATCTTGTACTCCTCACCGTCATCGTCCGAGGCCCCCCCGGCGAGGACGAGCGCGCCGTCCGGCTGGACGACACACGCTTGGGCGCGGTCGACCCTCTGGCTGTCGAGGTCGAAGGCGACGGAGCCGAAGGCGCCGGGCTCATCGTCGAGGCCGTCCTGAGCAGAGAGCGCCTGCGCCTGCAGGCCGAGCAGGACGGCCAGGACCCAGGCCGCCGAGCCGGAACGGAGTAACCGCGAGCGGTGGGTCTGCGCATGGGTCGGCATGGCGGGTCTCCTGGAGATGTGGACGTGCGGCAGCGAGCGCAGCGCCGTCACGGGCACGGCGGCATCGCAGGGCAGGTGGAGGGTGGGGTCGGCTTGGGAAGCACCTGCTTGCAGAAGGCGACCTGGTCGAAGGTGTTGCCGGCCATGAAGTCCACCTGCGCGCCGGTCCAGGCGCGGAAGACGCCGTGGGTGCTCGAGCGCGAGATGGTGGAGTTGGTGAGGAAGGAGGCGCTGGGCGGGCTGAAGATCTTCAGCGCGCCCGAGGTCTCGGCGAAGGAAGCCGGCGGGCAGCCGAAGCCGGCGTCGCCGCCGTTTCGGCCCGCGGCGTCGATGCGCACGTGGTCGAGCACGTTGCCGGTGGCCAGCGCGCCGAAGAAGGTGATGCCCTCCCAGCTCCCCGCCACCGGCGCGCCGCCGGCGCCGGTGAAGACGATCGGCGCCGCGGCCGTGCCGGCGGCGACCAGACGACCGGTGGCGGTGGGGCTGCCGCTGGTGCCGACGAACAGGCCGCCGTAGTTCGAGCCGGCGCTGTAGAAGCGCATCTCGACACCGGGATCGATGGTGAGCGTCGCCGGGCTCGGCGTGCCGTCGACGACGATGAGGCCGAAGGCGCCGGCGGGGCCGCCGATCTGGTAAGGGACGCCGCGATGGTGGAAGGTGTCGTCGATCTGGACGGACGTGTTGCCTTCGCCGACGACCTGGATGTGGTCGCTGGCATTGCCGGTGTAGACCCCCGTCGGCAGCGTTCCCACGGTGTTGAGCGACATGCGCACCGGGAACGGGGCCGAGGGATCAGTCGCCCCCGAGCCGCGGACGACGAGGTCGCGCGAGCCGGCGCCGAAGCCGGCGCGGCGAAAGAGGCGGATGCCGTAGCCGGCCGAGCCGGTGACCTTGAGGTGGTCGGCCACGAGGGGTAGCGCGGGCGGCAACGTGTCGAGCCCCTCGGCGATCACCGAGGCGCCCGCGGCGCCGCCGCCGGAGACGTCGACGAAGGCGAGCCAGGCCACGCCGGGCGCCTTCGCCCAGATCGAATCCCAGGCCAAGGCAGGGTTGTCGCGCCGGAAGGCGATGCGCCGCGAGGGCGTGCCGACGGCGAGCAGGGTGCCCTGCACGGTGATGTCGAACCCGGGGCGGATGCGCACGTCGGCGCACGGGTCCAGCTGGAGGGTGACGCCCGGCGGCACCAGGATGTTGGTGGTGACGATGTGCGGGCTGGCGTTCGCCGTCCAGACCTGATTCGTCGTCACCGAGCTGTGCAGCGTCGGGCCGCCGGTGGGGATGGGGCACGGGGTCGTCGTGCCGTCCGACCAGTCGGGCCAATCGCCGCTCTCGAAGCCGGTCGCGAAGATGACGTTGTCGATCGCGACCACTCGCGCCATCCGCTCGGGAGCGGTCAGGTAGGCGACGGCGCGCGAGTCGGCGCGGATGGCGAACGCGTCGGCCGCCGCGAGCGGGAAGCGGTCGTCGTCGAGCCGGCTCGTGGCGCCGCCGGCGATCGGCGCGCGATAGAGCCGTGGCGGCGCCTCGCCCGCCGAGACGGTGAAGACCACCCACCTGCCATCGGGACTGACGGTGAACGCCCCCACTCGATCACCGGGCGCCAGCGCGCCCGACAGGCGGATCGGCGTGCCGCCCACGGCTGGGACGCTCCACAGCTCCGCGAGACCGCGCGTCTCCGTCTCCTCGAGGTAGACCAGGTAACGGCCGGTGGCATCGACCTCGAGCGCGTCGTCCGCCGGCGGGTGGAGGTCGATCCAGGAGGCGTCCTCCTCCTCGATGGGCGAGGCGAGGGTCGGCGCCGGCCACGCCGCGGCAAGGGCCACGAGGAGAGCGACGGTGAGGGGAAGCGCGAAGGGCGTGCGGTGGCGCATGGAAGGTCTCCTTGTGGCCACCGTTACGAAAGCCGACCCCGTTCGGGGCCACTGGCCTTGCGCCCACCTGGCGTTCGCCTGGGCCGCTGAGAGCCGCCGGGGGCGTGCGGCGGCGACCGGTCACGGTCTGCCGGCACTAAGATGCCGGCGACCTTGCGCCCTGCCCCTTCTTCGTTGGTGAGCCGCGGGCGCTCCGCGGCACTCGGTCGGTGGTGCCCACCTTGGTGAGCAGCCCCCGTCCCAGCGTCCCGCTGTCGCTGATCCGCCAGGTGGCGCTCGCCGCGGCGCCGGGCGCCATCAGCCTCGCCGTCGGCGAGCCGTCGCACGCGGTGCCGCTGCCGGTGCGGCGCGCCATCGCCGAGGCGGTCGAGCGCGGCGAGCTCGGCTACACGCCCAACGCCGGCCGCACCGACTTGCGACGCGCGCTCGGCGCGCGGCGGCCCGAGCACGGCGGCGACGAGCGCTCCTCGATCGTCACCGTCGGCAGCCAGGAGGCGCTGGCGCTCGCCGTCTTCGGCCTCGTCGGCGCCGGCGAGGAAGTGCTCATCCCCGACATCGGCTACCCGGCCTACGACACGCTGCCCCGCCTCGCCGGGGCGGTGCCGGTGCGCACGCGGCTCGACCTAGATGAGGTGGAGCGCGCGCTGACGCCGCGCACGCGCATGCTGATCGTCGGCTCGCCGGGAAACCCGACCGGCGAAGTGCTGGCGGCGGAGCACTTCGCCGCGCTCGCGGAGCTCGCCGAGGAGCGCGATTTCTGGCTCGTCTCCGACGAGGTCTACGAGGAGCTGTGGCTCGAGGCGCCGCCGCAATATCCGCGCGGCCCGCGCGTGCTGCACGTCGGCGGCATCTCGAAGTCGCTGGCGTTGACCGGCATGCGACTGGGTTGGCTGGTGGCGCCGCCGGACGCGATCGCACAGCTCCAGGGGCTACACCAAAACCTCGTCACCTGCGCGCCGTCGCTGGCGCAGGTGGCGGCGCTCGCCGGCTTCGCCATGCCGGCCGCCGAGCTCGAGGCGGTGCGCGACGAGTACCGCCGCCGTTGGGCCGCCATGCGCTCGGCGCTCGCCGGCATCCGCGACATCAGCTGGCGCGAGCCCGACGGCGCCTTCTACTGCCTCGCTGACTTTCGCGCCCGCTCGAGCGACACGACGGCGCTCGCCTTCGACCTGGCGCGGCGCGGCGAAGTGCTGGTCGTGCCCGGCGAAGCGTTCGGGCCCGATGCGAAGGGCTGGCTGCGGCTCACCTTCGCCTCGTCGGAGGAAGCGATCCGCGAAGGCGTGGCGCGTTTGGCAGCGACGCTCGCGTAGCCAAGCGACCGACGCGCCGCTCGGCGGCAGCGAGACGCGTCGCATCGAGATCGCTTCGTCGCTGCGCTCCTCGCGATGACAACGGTCGACAGGTCGCGAGCGCGAGGTATCCGCGTCGCGAGTAGAGTCGCCAGCGAGGTGTCGTCGCCTCTACCCCGCCACGCTCGCGTTGCCTTGCTCGCCGTGCTGGTGCTGGCGGCGCTGGTGCGGCTCGGGCATTGGTGGACGATGCGCGACGAGCCGTTCGTCGGCCAGCCGGTGCTCGACAGCGCCGAGTACGACCGTTGGGCGCGCGAGCTGCTGGCCGGCGGGCGAGGCGGCGAGGCGTTCTTCCAGGCGCCGTTCTATCCGTATCTCGTCGCTGCCGTGTACGCGATCGCCGGCGCGCGGCCGAGCGCGGTCTACCTGCTGCAGATCGCCGTCGCCGTCGCGGCGGTCTGGGCGCTCTGGCGCTGCGGCGTGCGGCTCGGTGGCTGGCAACTGGGCCTCACGGCGGCGGCGCTCGTCGCCTTCTCGGGCGTGCTCGTCTTCCACGACGCGCTGCTGCTCAAGGAATCGCTGGCGACGAGCGGCATGGCGTTCCTGCTGCTCGCGCTCGTCGCCGCGCGCGAGGCCAGTGCGCCGCGCTGGTGGTGGCTCGTCGCCGGCGCGTTGCTCGGCACGATTGCCGAGCTACGCGAGAACGCGCTGCTGCTCGTGCCGCTGGTGCTCGTGCTGCCGTGGTTGCCGGTCGACGATGCTGCGCCGGTGCCTCCGTCGCCTTCGTCGTCGACGGACCCGCGCGCCACGCCAACCGAAAACGCAGCCGCAGCGTCGGCGCGCACCGGCCGGCGGCGTCGAGCTTTGACCGCATCGGCGCTGCTGCTGCTCGGCGTCGTGCTCGCGCTGGCGCCGTTCGCGCTGCGCAACCTCGTCGCGACCGGCGAGCCGTTGCTCACCACCTTCCAAGGTGGCGTCAACTTCTGGATCGGCAACAACCCCGAGGCCGACGGCACCTACCGGCCGCTCGTGGCCGGCCGGCAGGTGCCCGAGCGCGAGAGGGCCGAGGCGGTGCGGCTCGCCGAAGAGGCAGCCGGCCAGCGACTCTCACCGCGCGAGGTGTCGCGCTACTGGCTGCGCCGCGCGCTCGCCTGGGCGGCGAGCGATCCCGCCGCCTTCGCGCGTCTGCAGCTGCGCAAGCTGGCGCTCTTCTGGAGCGCCTACGAGTGGCCCGACGCCGTCGACTACGCCTGGGTGCGGCAGCAGTCGCCGTTCCTGCGGCTCGCGTTCGTCGAGCGCGGCGCGCTGTCGCTGCTCGCGCTCGCCGGGCTCGTGCTGTTGCTGCGCCGCCGCGAGGAGCGGCGACGGCGGCTCCTGTGCTGGGCGCCGGTGCTGTTGTTGCTCTTCGGCTGGATGGCGGTGACCGTCGCCTTCTTCCTCTTCTCGCGCTACCGCTTGCCGGCGGTGCCGCCGCTGGCGCTGCTCGCGGCGGTGCCAATCGCCCAGCTCGTCGCCGCGGCGCGCGCAGGCCGCACACGCGTCGCGCTCGCCGGCGGCGCCGCCGTCGCGGCGGCACTGGTGCTGCCGCACCTCCTCATGCCGCCGCCGCGGCTCGACCTCGTGCACGGCAACCTCGGTTTGCTCGCCCAACAGCATGGCGATGCCGGGGGCGCGGCCGCGCACTACCGCGCCGCACTCGATGCTTCACCGGATGACCTGCTGGCGCTGCTCGGCCTTGGCAACCTCGCCGCACGCGAGCGCCGCTACGACGACGCGCTCGCGCTCTATCGCCGTGCGGCTGCCGCGCAGCCGAGCTCGCCCGAGGCGTTAGCGAACATCGGCGCAGCCGAGCTCGCGCTGGGACGTCTCGACGACGCGGAGCGCGACCTGCGCCGCGCGCTGGCGCTCGACCCCGACGACGTGCAGGCGGCGCACAACCTGGCGCTGCTGCTCACCCGCCGTGGGGCGTGGGCGGAGGCGCGAGAGTGGAACCAGCGGGTGCTCCGCGCGCGGCCCGATCACCAACCGGCGCAGCGACTGGCT
The DNA here is from genome assembly GCA_963846495.1 of Thermoanaerobaculia bacterium. Lineage (GTDB taxonomy): Bacteria > Acidobacteriota > Thermoanaerobaculia > Multivoradales > JAIOJS01 > DASYQD01. Next base: position 24,746 of record CAWJWP010000004.1, read on the forward strand.
CGGAGGTTGGCGACGCAGCCGGTTCCGGCTCAGGTAGTGCCCGCGCAACCGAGCGCGGCCTCGCCAACCCCGCCTCCCGCGCCCACGCCGTAGCCGCGCGCAGCAGGTCGTCGCGGCGGAGGTTGACCGCCGCCTTCTGCAGATAGCCCGCGGTGACACGTGGTCCGTAGTGCGCCGCGAGCCGGCGGAAGAGCGCCGAGTGCGGATCGCGCTCGAAGCTTTCGACGAGCAGGTTGGCGAGCAGCGGCGAGCGCACGTGGTGCTCGACAGCCGCGGGCGCGGTCGCGGCGCCTTCGTAGACGACCGGCCAGGGATTGAGCGCGCCGATCGCCGACGTCAAGTAGACCGACGCCGCACAGGCCGGCGAAGGCGAACTGCCACGCCGGCCGCTGCGCGAGCGCCCAGCGCGCCGCCCACCAGAAGAAGAGCGGCACCAGCGGAATCAAGAAGCGGAAGCCATACGACCAGCCGCCGAAGTTGCCGACGAAGGTGGCGTAGTAGACGACGACGAGGACCGCCGCGGCGGCGCTCCACCGCTCGATCGCGGACAGCCGCCGCCAGCGCAGCAGGAACGGAACGGCGAGCAGCAGCGCCGGCTGGTAGGAGAAGACGCCGCGCGCGCCGAGCAGCTGGTGGAACGCGTTGGGCAGCACGGCGTCGGGCCGATACATCCCGCTCGCAGGGTGGATGGCGCCCGGGTAGTCGTACGCGCCCGGCACGAGGTAGGCCGGCAGCGGATTGCCGTAAGCGGAGATAGTCGAAGCCCGCTACCACCGCGGCGACGGTCGAGCCCGCCGGCGACGTACGGCAGCAGCCCGCGCCACCGCTCGCTGCCGTGCCGCGTTGTGACGAGCAGACCCGCACCGGCCAACGCGAACGCGCCGCCGGTGGGGATGTCGATCGCCGCCAACGCGCCGGCGAGCAACCCCGCGACGAGCGGCCAGCGCGCGCCCGGCCGCTCGACCGCGAGCTCGAGCGTCATGAGCAGCGCGAAGAGCGCCGCCGCCGCGGGCGTGTGGTTGTTGACCGTGGTGCCGAACGACAGCACCCAAGTGGTGAGCACGACGGCGAGCCCGAGCGCGATCGCCGTTCCTTCGCCGACGCCGTGACGGCGCAGCCGCAGCGCGAAGAGCGCCGACAGCACGACCGACCACAGCGTCACGCCGAGGAAGGTGACGGCGAGGATCGCCGCCTGCCGCTGCTCGCCGAACGACCAGCCGAGCCCGTGGTGGAACGGCCAGTAGACGCTGGCGAGGAAGACCGGCAGCAGCACCGGCTTGTCGGAGTAGAAGCGGTCGCCAATGCGCACCCTGTCGACCGTCTCGAAACGCGAGCCCTCGATGCTGAAGGTGCCAGCCTCGACCAGCCGCTCGACGGTGGCGAGCCGCGTCGCCTCGTTGCCCGAGCGCGTCACCTCGTCCTTGACGAGGCCGCCGAGCAGCGCCGCCTCGGCGACGAGCGCGAGCAGCAGCCACCGCCGCCATCGCGGCGGGCTCGACCGCACCGGCTCGGCCGCCATGCGCGGCATCATCCCACGGGCGTCATGCTGCGCTCGGACGTCGCGCACGTCGCGCGCACGACGCATCGCGAACCGCGCTGCGCGCCGCGCTACGAAGCCGCCGGCCTTCGCCAATCCCAGCGCCGTCGGATGCCGCGGCTGATACACGCCGAGCTTGCCGCCGCCGGGCAAGGTGAGCTCGGTGAGGACGCCCCACGGCTGCTCCTGCACCGGCCCGAAGGCGACGCCGCGCTCGCCGAGCGTCTTCATCAGCACCTGCAGGTCGTCGCACATGAAGTAGAGCTCGTGACGGTCGTTCTCTTCGTCGGGGTGCACCGCCATCTCGGCCGCCGGCAGCCCGAAGATCAGCCAGCCGCCGCCGGCGTCGACGGAGGGGAAGCCGAGCACGTCGCGCAGGAAGGCGCGGTCGGCCTCGGCGTCGCGGCTGTAGACGATGACGTGAGCGCCGCTGATCATCGAGACACCTCCGCTCGCAAAGACGCTGCGGCCCGCACGATGGCGGGCCGCAGTGACGAGAATCGAAATCCTATCTGCGACGCGGCCGTCGGGCCGCGCGATCAGGCCGCGCGATCAGTTGCCGCAGGAGAAGCCGGGGCCGCGGCAGCAGGCGCCACCGGCGTCCGCCATCGACGACGCGCCCTCGCGCCCGCCGCTGCCGGCCGCGAAGGTCGACAGCAGGCGCTCGGGACGCTCGCCGCCGCAGCGCGGGCAGAGCACGTCGTCGCCCGAGGCGCCGAGCTGCTGCAGCACCTCGAAGCGCTCGCCGCAGCCGCGGCAGCGGTACTCGTAGAGCGGCATACGCGGCGCGCTCCCTACGAAACCTGCGCGCCGAGACGCGAATCGAGCCGCGCCTGCAGTGCCGGCTTGGGCAGCGCGCCGACGATGCGGTCGACCTCGCGCCCGCCCTGGAAGAGGATCAGGGTCGGGATGCCGCGCACGCCCAGCCGCCCGGCGTGGAGCTGGTTCTCGTCGGTGTTGACCTTGGCGATGGTGAGGCGCTCGCCATACTGGCCGGCGAGCTCCTCGAGCACGGGCGCGACCATGCGGCAGGGGCCGCACCAAGGCGCCCAGAAATCGACCAGGACCGGTCCCTCGGCATCGAGCACCTTGCTCTGGAACTCCTGATCGGTGACCTCGACTGGCTTGCTCATCTGTATCTCCTTCCGTCTGCCGTGTTTCCGCGCTCCATCGGACCGTCTTGCAGCAGCGCCCGTGCCACCTCGGGCACGACGCGGCGCCGCGATTATCTCCCGGCAACCTCCGCCATCGCCCGCGAGGCGTCGCGCTCGACGCAGCCGCACATCAGCCGGCAGACCTCGAGCGCCGCGTCGTCCTCGATGGCGTAGTAGACGTTCATGCCGTCGCGCCGCGGCCGCACCAGGCCGGCGCCGCGCAGCACCGACAGGTGCTTGCTGACGTTGGCCTGGGTGCCGCCCACCTGCTCGACGAGGTCGCCCACGCACAGCTCGCCTTCGCCGAGCAGCTGCACGAGGTGCAGCCGCGTCGGGTCGGCCAACGCCTTGAGGCGCTGGGCGATGCGGGCGAGGGCATCGGACCGAGGGCCGGCCGAGAAGGGAGCGCTTCGGCATCGACGGCTATAACCTAACAACCAACTAGTTATATTTCAAGCCGTCGCGATAGCGCGCGCACGCACGCTGCTACCCCTTCCAGCGCGTCTTCGTGCCGCGCGTGTCCATGTGCACCATCGGCCCGAAGCGCGGGTTGGGCGGGTAGATGCCGAGGCCGCCCTCGAAGGGCCCGAACCAGGTCTCCGCCGACAGCGTCTCCACCATGCCGTAGATGAGGAGCGCGTCGCTCAAGGTTCGACTTGCCGTCGCCGTTGATGTCGTCCATGCGGCCGTTCCTGTCGCGGTCGACGAAGACGTCGGCGGCGTCGCCGTAGGAGTGGCGGCTGTACTTGGTGCGGTTGCCGATCGAGGCGTTGTAGAACGGCGTGCGGTAGCCGCTCATCACGTAGAGCGTGTCGCTGTGGATGCCGCGCTGCCCGAGCTCCTCGAGCACGCTCTCGAGCTTGAGCAGGAGGCGCGTGCGCAGCACGACGTACTTCGGGTAGCCGCTCTCCTGCTTGCCGACGAACTGCGCCAGCCGGAAGTGCGGCGACACCCAGGTGCCGAGGTTGGCGCGCGTCACCTCGACGAGCCCGGCGGGCATGCTGTACACCGCCTGCCCCTTGAGCGGCGTGCTCTGGTACTGCCCGATGCGGTAGCCGTTGAGCTCCTCCTCGCCCTTGTAGGGGGCCATCACGAAGGCGTTGAGGCAGGTGCCTTCTTTGGCGCCCTTCTCGCGCACCGACAGGCAGTGCACGCCGGGCTCCTGCGGCGCGGTCCAGCGCCAGCGGTCGGGGCGCAGCTGCACGAGCTCGCCGGTCTCGACGGCCGCCTCGAGCGTGATGGGCTGGTCGGTGAACACCGCCTCGAGCTCGAGCTGCTCGCCGGGCAGCACGAAGGTCGACATGAGGCGATAGGGGCTCACCTCGTCCTTGAACTTGAGCGAGAACGGCGCGCGCGGCGCGGCGGCGACGGGGCTCTCGCCCTCGGCGTTGCCGGTGATGCCACCCTTCGCGGCGTAGAGGATGTCGCGGCCACAGTCATCCTCGTCGATGCCGACCGCGGTGGCGAGCTCGGCGAGCGGCGAATCCTCCCCCGTGTCGACCGTGGGTTTGCCGCTCGCGGTCTCGACGTCGTTTCCGGCGACCCGCAGCCAGAGGAGCGCCGCGCTGACGACGGCGATGACGACGAGGCTGATGGCGATGACCCAGAGCAGGAAGCGGCGCACGCGAAGCACGCCGGCCGTCGTGCAAACCGCGAGCCTGGCGGCACGGCGCTTGCGAGCCGGCGCGCGGATGGGCAAGGACAGCTCTTACGACGTGATCGTCGTGGGCGGCGGCCCGGCGGGGCTCTCCGCCGCGCTGGTGCTCGGGCGCTGCCGCTTCCGCGTGCTGGTCGTCGACGCCGGGCGGCCGCGCAATCGCGCGGCGAAGGAGATCCACGCCTTCCTCGGCCGCGACGGCACGCCGCCGGGCGAGCTGCTGCGCGCCGGCCAGCGCGAGGTGCGCCGCTACGGCGTCGAGCTGCGCCGCGGCGAGGTCACCTCCGCGGCGCGTCGCGGCGACGGCTTCGAGCTGCGGCTTGCCGGCGGCGGCGCGCGATTGCGCTGCCGCCGCCTGCTCGTGGCGACCGGCGTCGAGGACCCGTTGCCCGAGGTGCCCGGGCTCGCCGAGCTCTACGGCATCTCGGTCCATCACTGCCCGTTCTGCGATGGCTGGGAAGTGCGCGACAAGCCGATCGCGCTCTACTGCCGCGGCCACGCCGCGGTCGCCTTCGCGTTGAAGCTCCAACGCTGGAGCGCCGACCTCGTGCTGCTCACTGACGGGCCCGCGCGCTTGAGCGCCGCCGACCGCGAGACGCTCGCGGCCGCGGGCATCGACGTCCGCACGAAGCGCATCGCCGCGCTCGAGGCGGCGCACGGCAAGCTCGCGCGCGTGCGCTTCGCCGACGGCGAGACGCTGCCGCGCGCGGCGCTCTTCTTCGCCAGCAAGCCGCGGCAGACGAGCGACCTCCTGGCCAAGCTCGGCGTCCGTTTCACCAAGCAGGGCATGGCGCGCGCGAACCGCAAGCAGGACACCGGCGTGCCGGGCCTCTACGTCGCCGGCGACGCCGACCGCGACGTGAACCTCGCCGTCGTGGCGGCTGCTGAAGGGGTGAAGGCGGCGGTGGCGATCCACGCCGACCTCGATGCCGAGCGCACTGCCGCGGCGGCGAAAGGGACGAAGGAAGTCGCCAAGGCGAAGGTCGGCGCCGCCGCCCGCGCCGCGCGCGACGTGCTCGCCGCCGCGGCTGCCGAAGCGCGCGCCGCCGCCCGCGCGTAGGCCGGGCCAGGCCGGCTCTAAGTCAGTCGAGCTCGATGCAGGCGAAGTTGTCGATGCGGATCCAGGGCGCAGGGCCCGACGTGCCGGGCGCCTGGGACTCGAAGGTCAGGCTGGATGACCTGCTGCCGGCGTTGAAGGACACTCGGTAGGCGCCGTCGAGGCCGTAATCGCCGTCGATCACCAGGTAGCGCGACCCGCCGAGCTCGACGACGAGCTGGCTCTTGGCAGTGGCCGTGGACTGCAGCTCGACGTCGAAGGCAACGCCTTCGTAGTCGATGGAGCTCCCCGAGCACGAGAAGTAAGACGACAAGGCGCCGTCGCCGCCCGGCAGGAAGGTCAGCACCTGGTGCGTTCCGTCCCATTGCGCCGTCCCGGAAGCGCTGGCGTCGTAGAGCTGGGCCCCCGAAAGACTGAAGCTCGAACTGGGCGAGGGGCTCGCAGAAGCGAGCTGGATCTGTCCCACCGGCGTTACCGCCGGCCAGGTCTGGTTGTAGAGATGAGCCAGCTTGGCCGTCGCGTCCGGCTCGAGCACCGGGGACCAGGCGAGCGCCACGAGGACAGGTGGTCGTTGGGTGTGCCCCACGGCGGCGGAGCCCGCGTACCACGTCGCCGCGTAGGTGTGATCGTCGCCGGGGTCCAGGTGACCGAAGACCTTCTGGGGATTGAGCGTGACGTCGACCACGCCGCTCAGGCTCGCAAAGTCGGTGTACGGGAAGCTGAACTCCGAGACGTAGTTGTCGACGAAGACCGACTTGGGGTCCGTCTTCGTCGGCTGGGTGCCGATCGTCATGTCGCCCAGGTAAAGCCAGTTGAAGTTGGCGGCGCCGTCTTCCCGGGTGTCGAAGTTTTCCGGCGAGTCGAGGAGGGTGAGCTGGTCGACCCGCAGTCCGTTCTTCTGCAGGGCCCAGGCGGCGGTGGTGACGACCTTCGAGCCGTGGCTGTGACCGATGAGGTGTAGCGAGTTGTTGTTGGACGGCTGCCAGAAGCTGTCGCCGAGGATCGTCCGCAGGCCCGCGGCCAGACGGAGGCCGTTGAGATTGGTGTAACCCTGGGAGATGTACGCACACGTCAGGTTGGCGACGGTCCCTCCGTCGGTCCCCGAGTCGTCGAGCCAGCTGTAGGCGAGCACCAGCGCGTCGGGATCGTTGAGGGAGATGGCGGCCAGCAGACCGCCGTTCGAGACCACGAACGGCATTCCGTTGTAGGTCGTGCTGTTGGCGGTCCAGGCCCAGTCCGAGGGCCACAGGCAGGTTGACGTCGTGCACGGGCCGTAGGTCTTCGGATCGACCCCCGCGGCGGTGCTCCACCAGAGGATGTTGGAGCCGGCGCGCTGGACCGCCGGGTCCCAGCCCGGCGCCCAGCCGTGAGTGACGACGTAGACGTTGGTGTTCTGGAGGTTGGACGCCGTCACCGCTTTGAACGCGCTCTGCGGATCCTTCCCGGCGGGCACAGACAGGGTGCCCTGCACCCACTGCCCGAAGCGCTGGCGGACGTCGATCGCCCCGGCCGGGCGGACCGGGCTCGTGCAGATGGCCTCCGGCGCCGCGGGCCCGGCGGCGACAGCAATCGGAGATCGCGGAGGATTCGCCCCGCCGGAGCTGCATCCGGGAAGGACGGCTGCCGCCAACAGAAGCGACGACGGGGAGACGCGACAGACGCCAACGCGCTGTCCGATCCGCTGTCATTGCTTGCTTAGACGGCCGCAGCGCAGGGTTTTCCCCTTGGGCCGGCGCCGCGCCCGTCAAACCGCGGCGACGACGGCGCTCAGCTCGGCGGCGTGTGGAGCGCCACCGGCCGTGCCAGCACGGTGCCGCGCTTGCCGCGCAGCTCGACGTCGACGCGACCCTGGTCGTCGCCGACGGCGGCGCGGTCGAGGGTCAGCACGTAATAGCCGGAGATGGCGCGCGCCAGCGTGCGCGTGGCGAGGGCCGGGAGCCGGAAGGTGCTGAAGTACGCGCCGCCGGTCGCCGCGGCGACCTGCTGTAGCCCCACCTCGAGCGAGTGCGAGTCGGCGCTGCTCGTGTCGAGCACGAACACCGAGGCCTGCGCTGCGTGGAGGGCGTGCAGCGCCGGCTTGTAGTCCGGCCGCATGCGCACGCCGTCGCGGGTGTAGCGGCCCAAGCCCCAGCCGAGGAAGAGGATCGTCTTCTCGCCCGGCAGCGGCGCGAGCGCGCGGGCGACGAGCTCGAGGGCGCGCTCGGGCGTGGCGGCGTCGCGCGCCGCCGCGCTGTCGAAGTTCCGTGCGAGCGAGAGCGGCTCGGCCGGGTCGACGGGACGCTCGAGGCTCCACAGCACGCCGGTGTCGATGGCGGCGACCGTCGCTTCGACGTCGCGGGTGAAGTCCTGCCAGAGCTTGAGGTGCGAGTCGAAGGAGACGACCGCCACGCGATCGCTCGGGTGCAACGTCCCGAGCAGCTCGCGCGTGTGCGGGCGGAGCCGCATCTGGCCGCTGATGCGGCCCGGGTGGAAGTCGGCTTGGACGAAGACGACGACGAGCCGGCCCGTGGATGCCGCCGCGGCGCGATCGGGGGGCGGCTCGACGCCGAGGTCGTCTGCTGGCTCGTCGCCGCGAGCCGTCGGCATCTCGGAGAGCGCCAGCGGATCGGCGACCGCCGCCTCGTCCGCCCGCGGCCCCGCCGCCGTCGACGAGATCCAGTCGAGCGCGACGACCGGCACGTCGCGCTTCCCCACCCGCACGCGGAAGTCGTCGGGCTGCAAGCCGAGGATCGGGTTGCCCCAGGTGTCGACGGCGCGCACGACGACCGTCAACAGCGAGACGTCGATCGCGTCCTCGAAGCTCGCCTCGGGCTCGAGAGATGCCGGCTCGGGCGGCGCGGCGGCCGGGTCGGGAGCGGTCCAGGCGGCGAGCGGGACCGCTGCGAGCCACAAACCGAGCGCCAGCCACCAAGCGCCGCGCCGCATCGCGCTCAGCCTAACACCGAGCCCGCATCGAGCGCGTGGCGCCGTCGGGCGCCCGCGCTCGCGAATCGTCAAGCGGTGATCTTGCGCCGACCCTTGGCGACCAGCGCGCCGGCGCTCCGCCACGCGGTGGTGGCGCGATCGCCGATGGCGCCGCCGAGCGCCTCGCTCTTCTTCGCCAGCCTCTTGCGCGTGCGCTCGCCCGCGGCCGGCGCCCACAGCAAACCAACCGCGGCGCCGGCGACGAACGCCACCAGCAACCCTACGACCGTGCGTCCCGTGCTCGCCATGCAGCTCCTCCTCTTCCTCGCCCGTCCTCGTCCGCGAGCGTACCTTGCGCAGCCGCCCGTGGTCGAGCCGCTCGCCGCGCTCACCGCACCGACACGTCCGGCGCCCGCAACACCTGCGGCGGCGGCTCCTCGCCGAGCACTCCCGCGTCGCGCAGCGCGCGCAGCAGCGGCTGCAGCGCGGCGAGCGCGCGCACGACGCCCGCGCCCTCCTCGTCGCTGTTGTCGCGGTCCTGCTGCGAAGATCTCCTCGAAGGCGTTGCGCGGCCGCGGGTACTCGCGCACCTCGACGTCGGCGTCGGGCGCCAGGTGCGCCGCCTGCCGCGCCAGCCGCAGCGCCGTCGGGTAGCCGCCCAGCTCGTCGACGAGACCGTGGCGCTTGGCGTCGAGCCCCGACCACACGCGCCCCTTGGCGAGCTCCTGCAGCCGCTCGAGCTTCATCCGCCGCCCGTCGGCCGCCTTGGTCGTGAAGTCGACGTAGACGCGGTCGAGCCACTGGTTGAACTTCGCCCACTCGTCCTCGTCGAACGGCTCGACGGTGCTCCACATGTCGGCGTGCTCGCCGCGCTGCACGCTGTCGAAGGTGATGCCGAGCTTCTTCCACAGGTCGGTCGTCACCATCTTGCCGCCGTAGACGCCGATCGAGCCGGTGATGGTGCTCGGTTGGGCGACGATCTTGTCCGCCGCCATGGCGACGAAGTAGCCGCCCGAGGCGGCGACGTTGCCCATCGAGGCGATCACCGGCTTGCCGCGCTTGCGCGCGCGCACCACCTCGCGCCAGACGGTGTCGGAGGCGACGTAGGAGCCGCCCGGGCTGTCGACGCGCAAGATGATGGCCGCCACGTCGTCGGCCTCCGAGGCCGCGCGCAGCGCCGCCGCCACCGTGTCGCCGCCCATGATCACGGTGCCGAAGAGCGGGTCCGACTCGCTCCTGCCGCGCATCACGTCGCCGACGCCGTAGACGAGCGCGATCGTCTTGTCGCCACGGCTCCACGGCTTGTCGATGCGCTCCCAGTACCGGCGCAGGTAGAGGAAGCTCGCGTCACGCCCCTCGGCGAGCTTCTCGGCCCGCGTGTAGACCTCGTCGCGATAGAGCAGGCCGTCGACGAGCCCCGCCTTCTTCGCCTCCTCGCCGAGGAACGGCCCGCGGTCGATGGCGGCGCGCAGCTCGCCGACGTTGAGCTTCCGCGCGCGCGCGATCTCGCTCACCATGTGGTCGTAGATCGAGGCGGCGAGCTCGTCCATCGCCCGCCGGTGCGGCTCGGTGAAGGCGGTGTCGGTGAAAGTGTTCGGCGCGTTCTTGTACTCGTAGCGCTGGCTGAACTGCGGCTGCACGCCGATCTTGTCGAACGTGCCGCGCACGAACGGCGCGGTGAGCTGCAGGCCGGTCAACCCGACGTCGCCGCTCGGCTGGATGTAGACCTCGTCGAAGGCGGAAGCCAGGTAGTAGGCGCCGTTGGCGGGCAGCACCTCGCCGAAGGTGTCGGCCCAGGCGATGGTGCGCTTGCCCGAGGCGCGGAACGCCGCCACCGCGTCGCGCAGCTCCTCGATGCCGGCGATGCCGATCCCCTCCGGCGTCACCTTGGCGACGAGGCCGACGACCTTGTCGTCCTGCGAAGCCGCCTGCAGCGCCTCGACCGCGTCGCGCAGCCGCAGCCGCTTCTGCATGAGCAGCGAGCCGAACGGCCCCTCCGGCGCCTGCTCGAGGAGCGGCACCGTGAGGTCAAGCTCGAGCACCGTGCCGCCCGCGACGCGGCGCTTGCCGCCGCCCCACGTGAACGCCAGCACCACGAGCGAGACGGCGACGATCGCCACCGCGATCACGAAGAACGCCAACACCACCTTCGAACGCCTGGTCATCTTGCTTACCTCCGGCGCGCCGTCGCGCGCACCCGCGATTCTCGCCGGCCGACTCGCCCGCCGCAAACGACGCTTGGAACGCCGCTTGGAACGGCTCCGCCCTCGGCTTACAGTTACGCGCGATGCGCGCCATTTCTTCAGCGCCGGCGGCCGCGCAGCAGCGGCGACGGCCGCCGGCTCCGCTCGCGCCGCCGCGCGTCGTCGTCGTCGTGCCCTGTCACGACGAGGCGGAGACGGTCGGCAAGGTGGTGGCGGACTTCCGCGCCGCGCTGCCCGCCGCCGAGGTGCTGGTCGTCGACAACGCCTCGACCGACGGCACCGCCGAGCTGGCGCGCGCGGCGGGCGCGCGGGTCGTCTCCGAGCCGCGGCCGGGCAAAGGCTTCGCGCTGCTCAGCGGCTTCCGCGCCGCGCGCGACGCCGACTACTTCGTGATGGTCGACGGCGACGACACCTACCCCGCCGAGGACGTGCACCAGCTGCTCGCCGCCGCCGAGGCGGGAGCGGACATGGTGGTGGGCACGCGGCTCAAGGAGTTCGAGGCGGGCGCCTTCCGCGCCGGCCACTCGCTGGGCAACCGGCTCTTCATCCTCCTCGTGCGCGGCCTCTTCGGCGTCAAGACGCGCGACCTCTTCTCGGGCTACCGCGTGCTGTCGCGGCGCTTCCTCGCCACCGCGCCGCTCATCGCCCGCGGCTTCGAGGTCGAGGCCGAGCTGTCGCTGCAGGCGGCGGCGCGCGGCTTCCCCATCGCCGAAGTGCCGATCCGCTACCGCGCGCGGCCGGCGAGCTCGCCGTCGAAGCTGCAGACCTACCGCGACGGCACCCGCATCCTGCTCGCCATCCTCACCTTCTTCCGCGACTACCGGCCGCTGATGTTCTTCGGCACCCTGGCGCTCGTGCTGCTCGCGCTGTCGCTCCTCGGCGGCTCGGTCGTGGTGGCCGAGTTCCTGCGCACCGGCCTCGTGCCGCGGCTGCCGCTGGCGGTGCTGTCGGCGGCGCTCTTCATCCTCGCCGCGCTGTCGTTCACCTGCGGCGTGCTGCTGTCGTCGATCAACCGGCGGGCGGCGGAGCTCGCGGCGCTCATCCCGTGGCGATGAGCGCGCGTTCGCGCTGACGACCGCGCCGCTTGCGAATCCTCCTCCTCTACGAGGCCGTCTACCCCGACAACATCGGCGGGGTGGAGACGCGCAACTTCGAGCTCGGCCGCGCGCTGGCGCGGCGCGGGCACGAGGTGACGCTCGCCGGCTTCTGCGCGCCGCTGCCGGGCGAGCCGCCCAACCTGCGCGTGCTGCCGCTCGGCCCCAGCCCGCGCCTCTACAACGCCGGCGGACGGCGCAGCACGCGGGCGGCGCTGCGCTTCGCGGCGGCGGTGGCGCGGCTCGACTTGTCGCCCTACGACGTCGTCGAGAGCGCCAACATGCCCTACGTGCACCTGCTGCCGCTAGCGCTGCGCTGCCGGCTGGCGAGGAAGCCGCTGCTCGTCAGCTGGTACGAGTACTGGGCCGGCTACTGGCGCGGCTACGTCGGCGCGGCGAAGGCGCCGATCTACCGCGCCGTCGAATGGCTGACGGCGCAACTCGGCAGCGCGGCGATCGCCAGCAGCCGGCTGACGCAGGAGCGGCTGGCGGCGCGCCGACATCGGAGCGGCAGCGTCGAACTGGTGCCGTGCGGGATCGAGGTCGATCGCGTCGTCGCGGCGGCGGAGGCGGGCCGCGCGCGCGAGCGCGCAAACAAGAGCGTGACGAGGCGAGCGCTGCGGCGCCGGCGGCCGCGGCGGCTCCAGCGAAGCGGGGCTGACGGAGCCCGCGCCGCCGCTCGTCTTCGCCGGCCGCCTGCTCGAGCACAAGCGGCTCGACCTGCTGCTCGCCGCGCTGCCGCGCGTCGCCGCCGCGGTCGACGTGCGCGGGCCGCTACTCACCGTCTTCGGCGAAGGCCCCGACCGCCCGCGGCTCGAAGCGCTGGCGAGCGAGCTCGGCGTCGCCCATCGCGTGGAGTTCCGCGGTCACGTCGCGACGAGCGAAGAGGTGTGGAGCGAGCTCGGCCGCGCCAAGGTCGCCGTGCAGCCCTCGGCGCGCGAAGGCTTCGGCCTCTTCCCGCTCGAAGCGATGGCGGCCGGCCTGCCGGTCGTCCACTGCGAGTCGAGCGAGAGCGCCGTCGCCGAGCTCGTGCGCGACGGCATCGACGGCATCGCGGCGCCCGCCGATGCGGAAGGCCTCGCCGCCGCGCTCGCCGCGCTCCTCGCCGACGAGCCGCGCCGCGCCCGCCTCGCCGCCGCCGCCCGCGCGCGCGCCGCCGAGTACGACTACGGCCACATCGCCGCGCAGTTCGAGCGCGTGTGCAGTCGGTTAACAGCGCGGTAGCGGCGCAGCGTCGGCCCCCTGGACGGGCAGAGGGACGCGCGGAGCTACCTACCGTCAGCCAAGCAGCCTCAGCACATAGCGCGGGCCGAATGCCCATACGAAGAGCCCGACTTCGAATACGGCATGTATCACCAGCCGCTTCAGCCTGGCCGGCAGGCGTCACGTCGCCGGCTGGTCAAGGAACTCGTGAATAGTGCGCTCGAGCTCACGCGTAAGGTGGATGCTAGATGTGAGTTCCTCGTCGAGCCCGTCGAGCGCCGTAAGAACCGCTCGATGGGAACGATTGAACTCCGAATCCTGTTTGCTCCAACCCGCGAGTACCTGCCGAGCGCCGTCGGCTGAAGAGCGAAGAGTCGTAACTGCGCGCTGCATCTCGGCGACTGTGGGTGCGCTCTCCTCGACAGCTGCTCGGAGTAGGAAAGGGAGTGGAAAGAGCGGGGAGATGATTTGGAGCGATCGTGTGACGTTGCCAACCATCTCGTGGTACGCCCCCGTCATAAGGGGCGTAAGTCGCGTCGTTTCGTCAGCGAACACCAGCATGCGGCCAGCAAAGGCGCGCACGATGGACTCTCTTGCTCCGGGCCGCCTGCGAAAGCCCGGTCGCTTTAGACGATTCAGCTTGGAGGCCGTGTCACGCATGTTTTCGGCTAGCTGATGAGTAAGGTCGATTAACACGCGGGTGGTAGCCATGTACTTCCCGGACGCCTCCGCCGAGCTATCCAGTAAGACATGTGCGCTCGCAAGAGCCGAGTCGATGTCACTGGCATCGGGCGACGGGAACGGTGACGCGGTGCTGGCAGCCGACCTAGCGATACGCTGGATCTGTCGACTCAGATGGATGCGGGTAGCCTGTTCGAAGTTCCGCAGATCGTTGTAGGTCCAGTCGTAGATGCCGAGTTCTCGCGTGCGAGTGCGGAAGCTTCCGACGCCTGCGTCGACTTGTCCATCGCGAAAGTACAGCATGATCGCCGGAGTGTCGGGTGTTTCTTTCTGGCGTGCGTACGCGCGTTCAAACTCCTCTATGGTCCCAGACTCTGCACGTGGTGTCGGAGAGCCAATGCGCCCGCCGAGGATACCGATAAAGATGTCGTAGTCATCAGCGATCTGACAGTTAATCGCTTGTTGTGGATCCGAGGCCACCATCGGCCAGGTGTGGGTTTCCCATCCAACGAGGTCGATTCTCACCCCAATGAAGTCAGACCACGTGTTGTTGAGTTCCGTTATTACCGCCCCAAGCTTGGAGCGCTCCTCAGCGGTGTCGCCAGGCGAGGCGACAAACGCGCGGACGACTCTTTGGTAACGCGACACAGTCTTTCCGGATGACACTCAACGATGTATGGGTTCAGCGGCACCGTCCCCAGGCCAAACGCCCAAGCGGTGTCCGCTGCAACGAGGGCTGACGCCACCTCACGGTGCGCCCTGCGCGACATGGGTACTAAGGAGAGCCTCCAAAACAGTTGTGAAGAGTGCGGGCTTCTGTCCAACTCGCCACTGTTTGAGCAGAGACAGGAGACGAGGCCGGACGGTCGCAAATGGGCCTTCGACTGACGCGAGGCGACGGCTTGCGCGCCGCGTCAGAGTCGCTATGTGGTGTTGGGCGGCAGTTGGCAGCTCATCGGGTAAGCACTCAGGATTTCGGACTGCAGCGCCAACGTACGAAGAGGTCAGGGTTGCAATGAGATCCCAGACAAGCATGGCGGGGGGATCCCTACGGCTGCGTCTGAGGATTTCAAGATGACGCTCGTAGATGCTCCTGCATAGTTTTTCTACACCAAGTTCATCGAGCGCAAGATCTTTCTCGTGTTCTGGCGCGACGGCACGGACGGCTTCAGCGAATACTCCCGTGACCGCCGCTTGCGCCAGGGCCAGTGGCATTGCGGTCATGAGGGCAAGTCGCAGCACGTCGAGCATCTCTTGAAGTTCGAACTTTTCTTGGGTGGTAAGATCGCCAAGCGAAGGATCCTCGCCAAGCTCCCAGTCCGCCAAGGCGTGATCGAACAGCACGCTGCCCGAGGATTCGAGTTTGATGGCAAGGTGGCGGGAAGCCTCGTACTGTATGCGGGCCCGACGCAGTTTGCGGTTAATAACGTGTGCCGGCCTAGGAGTGAGACCCAGCGCCCGCAAGAGGTCGTGGATTACGACATCCAACCCCTTCGACGTCATGGTAGCGACGCGGGTAGCTAATAGCGGAGAGCGCTTGATTACTTCTTCTGCAGTGATCCCATGCCAGACCGGGAAAATGATCTGCTCATCGCGCGATTCGCGGGCTATTAACGTGTCAAGCTCTCTCTGGGGCCAAGCCTTGCGCAAGAACGCCGGACTGATAATGACGACCCCTCGCTTCGAACGTGAAAGTCCTGACTCGATTGCGCGCCGAAGGTTGTCACCCACCTTGAGGCTGAATTCGTCATACCAGACGCTAAGACCGGCATCCTGCAGAGCCTCAGCTAGAGGCGCCGCCACAGCCTTGTCCTCCCAGGCATAGCTGATAAAGACGTCCCACTCCTGCGAGGAGGGGTCGCCGTGGCGAAGCGTCGCTTGCCTGGTCTTGTATTTCTGTTCCACGATACTTGATTCGCGATTACGCACCGAACGCCTCTCTAACGGCAGTCGAGTTCAGCGGCCCGCGGCAACGAGAGCTTCGGCGATCGGTCCGGACGCTGTACTGACCTGGGCTAATCACGGTGTATCACGGTCGCCTGACTCACAGTCCGCGACAACAAGGGCTACATTCTAGGCTGCGAGGCGGCGGGCTTGCGCGCTACGGCGAGCAATGAATCGCCTAGCCACGGCGTCACCACTACGCGGCCGATCAGCTTGCGCAGCGGCTTGAGGAATGGGTTGCCTTCGCCGACCAGCGCGAAGTTCGACATCGTTGTCATGCGCTCGGTGACGAGCCCCGCATCGGCGAACGCGTCGCGCATGCGGCGCTTCGAGAACATGTGGACGTGGGTGGGGTCGAGCCAGAAGCTCCAGCGGCGGCCGAGGAGGGGGCGGGCGAGGCTGTGGGCGTTGAGGGTGATGACGAAGAGCTTGCCGCCGCTCTTCAGCACGCGGGCGCATTCGGCGAGGGCTTGCGGGTAGCGCGGGCAGGTGCTCGATGACGTCGAGCATGGTCACGGCGTCGAAGCTCGCGTCGGCGAATGGCAGCGGGTCGTCGGCGCTGCCGGTCTCGACCGGCGCGCCGCTGCGCTCGCGGGCGATCGCCGCGGCCTCGGGCGAGAGCTCGACGCCCGCCGGCTCGTAGCCGGCTTGCGCCAGCGCTGCGAGCCAGAAGCCGTAGCCGGCGCCGAGGTCGAGCACGCGCCCGGTCGACAGCGCACGCCGTGCCGGCGCAGTAGCGCGAGCAGCCATTCGAGGTAGCGCTCGCGCCCCGGGTGGAGGCGGAAGTACTCGCGGTCGAAGTAGCCGGGCGGATGCGCGCTTCCTGTCGTCATCGGAGCGTGCGGCGGATGCGCGCCGGGCGTCGTCACCGGTGCGTGCCACCTCACCGGCCGGTGAGCCGCGCGAGCTCCTGGGGCCAGCCGAGGACGAGCTCGAGGCGCGGCGGTTGGGCGGTGCGCGGGTCGCGGCCGACGACGACGAGGCTGCCGTCGGGGAGGACGGCGAAGCGGTCGAGGTCGGGATCGCGGTAGGCGACGCGCGGTTCTCCCACCGGCGCGCCGGCGTCGGTGCCCGTCTCGCCGGCGTCGGCGCCCGCTTCGCCGCCGACGTCGACGACGAGCAGCCGCTCGCCGCTGCGGTACCAGAGGCGCCGGCCGTCGGGCGACCAGCGCGACTGGCGGCCGCCGTCGCGCGACAGTTGCAGGCGCTCGCCGTGGAAGCCGCGCAGGTAGACCTCGAAGCGGCCGCTCTCGTTCGACGACCAGGCGAGCCAGCGGCCGTCGGGCGAGATCGACGGGCCGCGCTCCATCGCCGGCGTGCGCAGCAGCGGCTGCGGCGCGCCGCTCGGCTCGCCGTCGGCGAGCGGCAGCAGCCAGACATCGGCGCCGGTCGCCGCGTCCTCCTCGACGTAGAGGAGCGCGCGCCCGTCGGCGCTCGCCGCGCCCGGGTAGCGCTCGGGCTCGCCTGTGTTCGTCGAAGGCGGCGGTAGCAGCGGCCGCGGCGGCGCGCTGCCGTCGGCGGCGACGACGAGAACGCCCAGCACGCCGTTCGCGGGTCCGGCGAAGAACAGCCGCCGGCCGTCGGCGCTCCACACCGGCTCGATGGCGCCGCCGCCGGCGACGCGCCGCCGGTTGGCGCCGTCGCGCTCGGCGATCCACAACGCCGAGCCACCCTCCTCGGCGACGGTGAACGCCAACCGCGCGCCGTCGGGCGAGGCGGCGACGTTGCGATAGGCGCCGGGCGGGTGCGGCAGCGCGGCCACGGCGCCGTCGGGAGCGACGCGCAGCAGCGACCAGGAGTCGAGCCCTTCGGCCGGCAGGTAGACGAGCGTGCCGTTCGGCGCCAGCGCGAGCTGCGCGCTGCCGCGCCGCGGGTCGATCGCCACGCCGTCGAGCGCCGCCGCCGGCTCGCCGAGGAGCTTCGTCTTCGCGACGTCGAACGGCGCCGCCGCCACGCCGTCGCCACGCACGCAGACGAGGTAGCCGGCGGCGTAGCGCGGGAAGCTGGCGCCTTCGAGCAGCACGCGGCGCTCGCCGCTCGCGAGGTCGAGCAGCTCGATGCGCGACTCGCGCACGCTGCCGCGCCAGGCGGTGAACAGCGCCGCGCGGCCGCCGGGGAGCACCTGCGGCCACCAGTGGCCGAGCTCGCCGGCCGCGGCGTCGGGACGCGTCACCTCGACGGGATCGCCGCCCGCCGCCGGCACGCGCCAGAGGCCGCTCGTCGCATCGGGCGCGTAGAGGATGCGGCCGTCCTCGCCCCAGCTGGCGCCGAACGGGTAGGGCGAGCGCGCCAGCGTCACCGGCTCGCCGCCGCCCGCCGCCACCTTCGCCATGCGGCCGCCGGCGAAGAAGCCGATCCAGGCGCCGTCGGGCGAGAGGAAGGGCACCGCCGCGCCTTCGGTGCCCGGGATGGGCGCGGCGGCGGCGCGGTCGAGGCCGCGCTGCCAGAGCTGCTGCGCGTCGCCGCGCCGCGCGCCGTAGACGAGCAGGTCGCCCGCCGGCGCGAGCGCCAGCGCCGGCGCCACCGGCACGTCGAGCCGCACGTCGGCGGGGAGCAGCAAGGTGGAGCGGCGAAGCGCGGGCGCCGCGCCTTGGCGCGACCCGGCGCGGTAGGCGAGGAACACGACGAGGCCGCCGAGGACGAGCACGAGCGCGATCGCCGCAGCCACGAGCGCCGCTCGCCGTCGACTGCGGCGCCGCATTCGCGAGCGCCGCCTCACCCGACGCTCGACTCGCATCGCCGCCCGCGAAGCCGCCGCGCTCCACCGCCATCGGCCCCGCCGGGTGCTCGACGACGACCGGCGCCACGAAGCGGTAGCCGCGCCGATGCACCGTCTGCACGTAGACGGGGCGCTGCGCGTCGTCGCCCAGCGCCTCGCGCAACACGCTCACCGCCTCGGCGAGCGCGTCATCGCCGACGAAGGTGCCCGGCCACACGGCCTGCACCAGCGCCTCCTTCGACACCAGCCGCCCGGGCTGCTCGAGCAGGCGCGCGAGCAGCGCCAGCGCGCGCGGCGCCAGCGCCATCTCCTCGCCGCCGCGCCAGAGCGTCTTCTCGACGAGGTCGAAGCGGAAGGGGCCGAAGGCGAGCGCGGCGGCGCGCGCGGGGTGGTTGACGAGCGGCTCGCTCTCGGCCATCGGCGCCGTTCAGCCGCCGCTCGGCGAACCTTCAGCAGTGGTGCAGGGAACGTTCACGACCTTCAGGCGCCGCGGCGCGACCATGCGGAGACCAGCGGCCGAGCGCCGCTCGGCATCCTAACCAATGGAGGAACGCACCATGCGGACAGCGACTCCCCGCACTCTCGCGCCGGCCTTGCTGACCTCGCTCCTCGTCGCTCTCGTCGCCGCCACCGGCAGCGCCGCGCGCGCCGCCGAGCCCGCCGCCAGCGAAGCCGGCGCCACGCCGGCGCCCACGGGTCCGACGAAGAGCCCGCTCGAACGCGAGCCGGGCGCGCCCGCCACCGCCTTCGACCGCTACTACCGCCCGCTGCTCCAGATCGACGCCGCGCACTCGACGATCGCCTTCGCGGTGCCGTTCATGGCGCTGTCGAAGACCGACGGCCGCTTCACCACCTTCGAAGGCGCGCTCTGGTTCGACCCCGACGACCCGGCGAGCGCGGCGGTGCGGGTGAGCATCCTCGCCAAGAGCCTCGACACCGAGAACGAGGCCCGCGACGAGGACTTGCGCTCGGCGCAGTTCTTCGACGTCGAGCGCTACCCGCGCATCGACTTCACGCAGCAGCCGCGTCGAACGGCGCGGCGACAGCTGGATCGTCACCGGGCCGTTGACGCTCCACGGTGTGACGCGCGAGATCACGTTCCCGATGCGGCGCGTCGGCAAGGAGGGGCTCGGCGATCCGTGGGGCAATCTCCGCGCTGGGTTCGAGGGCGGCTTCACCATCCACCGCGCCGACTTCGGCATCGCCGGCAACGGCCGCTTCTCCGAGCTCGCCGACTTCGCCATCGGTCCCGACGTCGAGGTGACGCTGCGCATCCAGGCCGTGCTGTGGAACGTCGCACGCTGGACGACCGACGAGAAGTCGGTGGTGCGCGCGCTGCAGCCGGTGCTCGACGCCAAGGGCGCCGAGGCGGCGGTCGCCGAGTACCACCGCCTCAAGCGCGAGGAGGCGGACAAGTGGATCTTCCCCGAGGGCAGCTTGAGCTTGCTCGGTCATCGCCTGCTGCAGTCGCGGCGCCCGGCCGAGGGGCTGGCGATGCTGGCGCTCAACGCCGAGGCCTATCCGCAGTCGACGCGCGTCTGGGTCGACCTGGCGCGGGCGCGGGCGGTCAACGGCGACCTCGCCGGCGCCGCGGCCGCCGTGCGCAAGGCGCTGGCGCTCGACGAGCACGACACGATGGCGGCGATGCTGCTGAGCAAGCTCGAGCCGGCGACGGCGCGCCGCGCCGTAGCGGTCGCGCCCGCCGTGCGCCGAACGGCGAGCTGTCGCGACTGCCGACGCTACCGCGCGCTCAATGCGGCCACAGCCACGCGAACACCGCCGCCGTGGCCACCGCGTAGAGCGTGCCGTCGAGGATGTTCTTCGCCGTCATCCCCCACGGGAAGCCCTTCCAGATCGAGTCGACCATGTTGGCGAGGGCGTAGACGAGGAACGCGATGCCGCCGGTGACGCAAGCGACGGTGCCGCGGTCCGCACCCGGCGCCAGCACGGCGCCGGCGACGAAGGCGATGCCGAGGCTGACGAGCAGCGTGTAGACGAACCAGACGCCGAGGTACTTGCCCATCTTCGGCTGCCCGGTGGGCATCACCGTCAGCATCCCCACCGGCCCCTGCGCGAACTTCGCCTGCACCTCCGGCTTGCTCATCTCCTTCGGGCTCGGCGCACCACGGGAAGTGGTAGAGGCCCGGCGACAGGCCGGCGAGGCGCAGCGCCGCCATGGTGTCGTCCTCGCGCGGCAGCTGGCGGTAGTCGCTGCGGTGGTAGGTGAGCACCATGTGCGCGATGGCGCTGACGACGAAGACGGCGATGGCGGCGGCGACGATCGGCAGCCAGAGCGACAGCACGGAAGTCATGCGGCTCCTCCTCTCCCGGAATGTAGGGATGCGACGCGCGGCAGCCTAACACCGCGCTCGCCGCGCGGAGCAGCGCAGCGACGGGCTTCGCGGCGGCCGGCTAGAACGCCGCCGTGTCGGCCTGGCCGCAGAGCGTGCCGGGCGCGTTGCGGTAGCTGCGCATGGCGTTCGTCGCGGTGTCGGTGACGGTGACCATGTACTCGACGTCGGAGAGGGCGCCGAAGAAGACCCAGAACTTGCCGTTCAACGGCCGGCCGTCGAGGACCTTCACCGTCAGCTCGAGGTTGTCGGGGCCGAAGAACCAGAACGAGCCGGACTCCGCGTCGGCGGCGACGGCGTGCGCCGAGCCGAAGGTGCCGCTGGGCAGGCGCCAAGTGCCTCGACACGGAAGCGGTTGCCGGCGAGGCAGAGCGCGTAGGGGCCGCTCACGCATCCCTGGACGGGTGGGATGGGGTTCGTCGGCGTCGAGGCGGCGGCCGTCGCCGGCGCGCCGAGGAAGCTCCAAGCCTGCGATAGCGGAGACGGCGAACGAGGTGGTCGCGGCGCTCGCGTTCGCGAGACTCGCAGGCGGCGGCGGGCTCGGGAACGCCCGGGTGTCGGCGCCGCCGCAGAGCGTCCCCGGCGCGTTGTGGTAGCGGCGGATGGCGCCCGTCGAGCGGTCGGTCACCGTCAGCCAGTACTCGACGTCGGAGAGCGCGCCCCAGAACACCCACACGTGTCCGTTCACCGGCGCCGCGTCGAGCACCTTCACCGTCAGCTCGGTGTTGCCGGCGGCGAAGAACCAGAAGCGCCCGCTCTCGCGCGAAAAGCCGATCGGCGTGCCGACGCCGCGGCGGCCGTCGGCCGTGCGCCACGTCGCCTGCACCGAGAACCGCTCGCTGTGGAGCATGAGCGGCGGCGACGCGGGATGCTCGGCGGTGAAGTCGCGGAAGGCGCCGTAGGCCGGCTTCGTCGAGCCGTCGGCGCGCAGCACGCCCCAGCTGAAGTCGGCGCTGCCGTCCTGCAGCTCGTAGAAGAAGATCTTGTCCACCCAATCGCGCGTGCCGGCGCCGGTGAGCCAGTCGCCGAGCAGGCCGCGATACTCGCTCGCCTGCCGCGACTCGCCGACGTCGCCGCTCTCCCATCCCGTCTCGGTCAGCCAGAACGGCTTGTCGCGCGCGTTGGCGTACTTGAGCACCTCGCGCACCGACGGCGCGACGAGGCCCCACAAGCTCGGATTGTTGGCGAACTGCGTCGAGCCGTCGAGCTTCGTCGTCACGTCGCGGTAGCTGTCGCCGTCGTAGAGGTGGTGGGTGACGACGTCGAGGCGGTCGCCCGCCGTCTGCAGCGTCTCGAGCAGCCAGTGGTGCCAGTCGCGCGACTGCAGGTGCGCGAGCGCCGGGCCGGCGATCAGCGCCTGCGGATCGGCGGCCTTGATGGCGTCGGCGCCGGGGATGAGGATCTGCTGCCAGTACTGCTGCCGCGAGCCGGCCCAGAACTTCGTCAGGTTGGGCTCGTTCCACAGCTCCCAGGCGGCGATCTTGCCGCGGTAGCGCTTCGCCGCCTTGTTGCAGAACGCCTTCCAGTCCTCGACGTCGCGCGGCACGCCGGAGATCTCGGCGCCGTCGGTCGCCCACCCCGGCGTGTAGGCGATGATGGCGAGGATCGACAGGCCGCGCTGCTGCGCCGCCGCGACCAGCGCGTCGTAGTGCTGCCACTCGTAGACGCCGCGCTGCGGCTGGATGGCGGCCCAGATGAAGTCGATGCGCACCCAGCCGATCCCGGCGCGCTCGACGCGGTCGAATTGCGAGACGAGCTGCGAGCCGCCGGGTGCGTGCACGTTGACGCCGTAGGGCGAGAGGTCGTCGGCGGCCGCGGCGCGCGGACGCGAGCGCGAAAGCAGGGCGAGCCAACGAGAAGTGCGAAGGCGGCACATCGGGCGATCGGATGCGGATCGCTGTGGATCCCGCCACAGGCGAGGCGTGACGCATCGAGATCGCTTCGTCGCTCCGCTCCTCGCGATGACAGTTAACGCGCCGCTCGCTTCTTGGGACGAGGGCTGACGCTCCTCGCGATGAACCGGTCGACCCGTCGCTGCGCTCCTCGCGGTGATGGTTGACTTGTCATCGCGAGCGCAGCGAAGCGATCTCGATCGCTCGCGCGCCGCTACTCCCAGGGCAGCTCGTCGAGCACGCGCAGGAAACGCGTCCACGACAGCCGGATCGAACTGCGCGCCGCGCTCGGCGCCGAGGACGCGCCGCGCCTCGCCGGGCGGCAGCGCCTTGCGGTAGGGACGGTCGGTCGTCATGGCGTCGAAGCTGTCGACGACGGCGATGATGCGGGCGCCGAGCGGGATCGCTTCGCCGGCGAGCTGATGCGGGTAGCCGGGGAAGTCGACGCCGACGCGGCCGTCCCAGCGCTCCTGATGGTGCATGACGAGCGGCGCCGCCTCGCGCAGCTCTTCGATGCGCATCAAGAGGCGCGCGCCGATCTCGGGGTGCCGCTGCATGAGGATGCACTCGTCCTCGTCGAGCGGCCCGGGTTTGTTGAGGATCGACTCAGGGATGCCCATCCAATTGCGCCACGAGCTGCGCACCGCCAGGTGCGTGCACGTTGACGCCGCGAAGAGAGATCGTCGGCGCGGGCCGAACCGACGGCACTGCGTCATTTTGAAATGACGCCCGATCCAAAACGACCCAGTGCCGAACCGACACGGGAGCTTTCTACCCCACGATAACCCGCTGGCCTTAGTCCATGAAGGGAGTCTCGCCAATCAGTCCGTCAGTGGCGGTGACAGCAACTCGATCTGCCAAGCACGCAGGAATCTCGCCCATCCCTTCCCGATGGATTCTAAGCGTCCTCAAGCCCGGCACGCTCTCAAGACCAGTCAACGAGCCCGGTCGCAATCCTGTCAAATCGAGTTCACGAAGCCTTGGGAGAGTGCTAAGGACCGTCACATCGCGGACTCGCGTATGCGCAATACTGAGTACCTCGAGGTCGTGAAGACTCGCGAGAAACCCGATGTCATTGACAGGCATGCGCGCGAGTGTCAAGGAGCGCAGCCGGAGCAAACTCCCCACTGCAGAAAAATCTGGATTCCCCGCTCGGCCCTGGATCTCCAGAACCTCGGCATTAGGAAAATTCTTCACGAACGCCAGCGACTCTATCCAAAGGACACGAACGCTCACATCAAGCGCGCTCTCCAGTGGCGCCAGGGTCTCCAGCAGCTGCTGGGTTGTCCGAAAGCCCTTGAGTCTTAGGGTCCTCAAGGATCGCAACTCGCTTAATGGCGAGAGGTCCTTAACGGCAATCTCGAATAGAACTAGCTCCTCCAAGCGGCCGAGGCGAGGGAAACCATCCCACGACTTCAGTTCGTCGAGCCAAAGCCTTGGGCTCGCGCTCAAAACTTCAGAGGCGTAGTCATCGCGATCAAATCGATCCCAGGCCCTCCCGATCGCGAGGCAAACCTCGGGTCGCTCATCGCGAGCGTATGTGGCGAGCTCGGCCTTGGCTTTGGAGCTTCCGATCAGTCCCAGTGTTGCCACGCACATAGCCGCTTGCGTTGATGGACGTGTCGGTTCCCACGTGAGCAGTGCGACAGCCGCATCACCGGCAGCCGCCGCTAGTCTCACTTCCTCGAGATCGGCCGGCGGGAAAAGCTGAGCGACTTCGGCCATCACCCGTTGTCGCACCTCTGCCGGCAGCTCCAGACATGTCTCCAAACAAGCCAACGCGAGGACCCTTGAGCGCCATCGAGTCTGCCGCCCGGGCGCCGGCGGCTAATCAATGCATTCAATATGGCCTCAGCCTCCTTCGGCCGCGCAAGGCCGACTGCGAGCACCGTCGTTTCGCGCCATTGATCCGCGTCAGCCTGCTGAACCAAGTATCCTAGGTCCTCCTGCTTCACGACCTCCATCGCAGCAAGGAATTCCTGAAAGGTTCTGTGCGTGAAATCAACACGACCTTCGATCGGTTCACGAATTAATCCGCTGCGTTCCACGAGGTGTTGCGTTACACCATCGGCTGGGATGTCGGGGCGGTCAAAAGGCGCGAGTTTGGCGCCTATTCGCCAAGCAGCGGTTCGGGTGGGAACGTCCGCATACCCATTTCGCATCATCCAGTATGCTAAATCCTGCAGAATCGACAATTTTTGAGCGTCTGCGAGATCGGGATAGCCAGGATCATGCCTGATGAACCGGCCTCGATCCCTTCCGAGTAGCATCTCGCAGCATTCGCGGTACAGCGATAGCCGCTCTGACGGCAGCTGCTGGCGCCGCTCGCGATGAAGGGCACAGATCATTGCGCACAGAAGGGGGGTGGAGGCCAGCCGCGAAGCGGCAGCCGGTCTCGCAACAGACGTCGCAGCCCAGCCGCCAAAGCGTCAATCTCATCGGATTCCTCGCTGCTAGACACCCCTGCCAGAGCGCGATGCCAATGCTCTACAAAGCGCTCCACCTCCTCAGCATCCATAGACCTAAGGCTTGCCTCGACGAAGCCCTCTTCGCTGCGCCAGTCCTCCCATTGAGGCCATCGATCACTTCGAATGGCCGTCGGACGCGATGTCAATATGTAGAATGGCAAAGGGTAGATGCGAACTATCTCGGCGAGTTGATCAAGCATCCCCTGCCGCTGCTTCGCCGGCACCTCGTCAACTCCGTCCACGATTACTAATGCCCGCCCCTTATCCAATTGCTGGTGCACCCAACCTGCCGGCATGCTGCCGGCTATCGCCGAGCGACCATCTCCGGGAACTCCTCGGGCTTTGGGAATCCTTTATCGACGCGCTGGCGGAGCCGAATGAAAAAGGGGACGGTATGATTCCAGGCGGTCAGGGTTGGTCCAAAGTCGCGCTTGGCGGACCGTACCGCTAACCACTGCGCGAGCGTCGTCTTCCCGGAGCCCGGCTCGCCAGTAATGACAACCCGCCTCACCCTCCCTAGCAGCTCATCGACTCTCAGACCGGCAGGCCTCGCGGCTTGGACCGTTCCGGCCGGTGCGAGTACTTGCATCAAGAACGTGGCCTCATCGTGCGACGAGGCCCCACGCACTGCGTGCTCCGCGTGCAGCATGACGTACGCGAGACTCAGATCTTGGAGGCGAGATACGGCGTCAAGCCTCGGAAGACCGAACAGCTCCAGCCGGTTCAGGTGCTGTTCGACCACTGTGCGATAGCGGACCTCGAATTCCGCCGCGTTTATCGACGACCGGTCCTCCACTCGATATAAGACCTGAAGGATTCTGTCTTGACCGTCCAGCGTCGCGGCGAAAGCGCTGCGCTGAAACCTGACAGGGTCGCCGAAAGGCTAACCACCTCAGAAGCAATCTCTGCCAGGAGTCGGTCATAAATATGCAGCTCATCTATTGACAACAGCGCGCGAAGTTCGGGACGGACGCTGGACAGATGGCGACCCAGAAGGCTTGGGTCAAGATTGCAAGCAACGAGCAAGTCAGCTGTTATTTCGGCATTCTCCAGCGTCGTCGCCGCTTCCGTCACTATCGCTGTCCTCGAACCAGGATCGAGGCTTTTTGCCTCAGCGTCCAAAAACGGCTGTAATTTGGCGATCACGCCGTCGGCTATCTCACCGATTCTCTTAGCGGGGTCGGCTGCCGCCTTCCCTCGCAGAATGCCATCTTGAGCAAGACTCACAAGCTCGGTGGCAGCGTCCGATAGGAGCACTCCCTTCCCGAGCCATTGTCTAAGCATTGACTTGCTCAGTGCGGCGCCAAGACGGACAGCGAAGGTTGTCAATACACTCAAGATTCAAACTCCCCGAAGTTCACGATAGTCCTGCTAGAGGCTGCGAGCGATTTATCGCTGCCGCCGATCTCGATCGCTCGCGCGCCGCTACTCCCAGGGCAGCTCGTCGAGCACGCGCAGGAAAGGCGTCGACGACCGCGGGATCGAACTGCGCGCCGCGCTCGGCGCCGAGGACGCGCCGCGCCTCGCCGGGCGGCAGCGCCTTGCGGTAGGGACGGTCGGTAGTCATCGCGTCGAAGCTGTCGACGACGGCGATGATGCGGGCGCCGAGCGGGATCGCTTCGCCGGCGAGCTGGTGCGGATAGCCCGGGAAGTCGACGCCGACGCGGCCGTCCCAGCGCTCCTGGTGGTGCATGACGAGCGGCGCCGCTTCGCGCAGCCCTTCGATACGCATCAGCAGCCGCGCGCCGATCTCCGGGTGCCGCTGCATGACGACGCGCTCGTCGTCGTCGAGCGGCCCGGGCTTGTTGAGGATCGACTCGGGGATGCCGATCTTGCCGATGTCGTGCAGCGTGCTGGCGATCTGCAGCAGCTCGAGGTCGCGCTCTCCGAGGCCGAGGCGCCGTCCCACCTCGAGCGCGAAGGCGTTGACGCGCTGCAGGTGGCCGCCGGTGTAGGCGTCCTTCGTCTCCACCGCGCCGGTGAGCGCCCACACCACGCGCTGCAGGTCCTGCTCGAGGCGGCCGTGCAGATCTGCCACGCCTTCGAGCAGCCGTCCCTCGCGCTCGGCGCTGCGCGCCAGCAGCACGCCGACCAACCAGAACGACAGCAACTGCGCGTAGAGCGACACCGCCACCGTGGCCGGAAACTGCTCGCGCGCGCCGACGGCCGCGTAGCCGGCGAGCAGGCCGACGCTGACCAACGCCGACGCCACCAAGGCACCCGGCAGCCGCAGCCGCTGGGCCACCCACCAGATGGGGAAAAAGTAGAGCATGTTCAACCAGACGATGCCGTGCGCGGAGTCGCGCGTCAGGCCGACACGCAGCAGCGTGATCGCCCCCACCATCAGCAGGCCGAGCGCGACGATGCGGCCGAAGGATTCCTCGTGCGCCTCGACGCCGACGACCTGCAGCGGCTCGCCGCCGATCCCCTCGCGAACGAGGGCGACGCGCTTGGGCGGCCGCACCATCGCCTCGCCCGGGATCGGCGCCAAGAGCGGACGCAGCCAGCGGTCGCCGACGACGAGCAACGCCGGCGCCAGCACCCAGAGCGTCACCACCGTGCTGCGCGACCACACCGCCACCGCGCCGAGCACGTCCTCATGGTGAGAGGCGATCGTGATCACCCACGGCGTCAGCAAGCCACCGATGCCGGAGGCGACGAGATACCAGCCGAGGCTGCGCAGGTTCGGGAAGCCGCGGCCGAGCCGCGGCACGTAGCGGAGGACGAGCCAGGCGAGGGCGCCGCCGAGCGCGTAGGCGCCGGTCGTCGCCCATGAGTACACGGTGTTGAGCCTTTCGACCTCGACGAGCGCCAGGAAGCCGAGCTGCAGGGCAACCGCGGCGAGCAGACCGGCCCAGCCGAAGAGCGCCGCGGCGGTGACGAAGGCCACCGACGTCGAGCCGAGCAGCGACAGCACCGGCAGCTCGAGGAACCACAGGGCGAGGAGCTTCGCTATCGCCACCCACACCGCGGCGACGACGAGCCGCACGCCGAAGCCGGCGAGCCTGCTGCGACGGCCGCCGGGCAGCGAGGCGAGGCGCGATGGAGAGGCCCCCACCGCAGCCGCGGGAGCACCGGCAACGATGGCCAAGATGCGGAAAGCCTAGCTCACCGCGGAGTCGGGCCGAGTCAGGGGGAATACGGAAGTGGCGCGTGGCGATGCGCGAGGCCCAAGCGCGTGCGCGGTCGGTCACGCGCGGTCGGACCGCGCAGCGAAACACTGCGCGGCCGCACGCGCGATCATCAGTGCTGGCCGCCCGCCTCCGCGCCCCACACTTCGCGCAGCCGCGCGGCGCGGCCGCAGCTCTTGCTGTAGAAGCCGTAGCGCAGTGGGTTTTTCTTGGCGTAGTCCTGGTGGTAGCCCTCGGCGTTGTAGAACGTCGACGCGGGCAGGATGAGCGTCGCCACCTTGCCGAGCTTGCCGCTCACGCGCTGGAGGCTCGCCTCGGCGGCGCGCTTCTGCGCATCGCCGTGCACGAAGACGGCCGAACGGTACTGGTCGCCCTTGTCGCAGAACTGGCCGCTGCCGTCCTTGGGGTCGACGTTGTGCCAGAAGACGTCGAGCAGCTGCTCGTAGCTCGTCTTGCTCGGGTCGAAGGCGACCTCGATCGCCTCGAGGTGGCCGGTGCGGTGGGCGGACACCTGCTCGTAGGTCGGGTTCTTCTCCTTGCCGCCGGTGTAGCCGGAGACGACCGAGAGCACTCCGGGCTGGCCCTCGAAGGCGTCCTCGGCGCACCAGAAGCAGCCCATGGCGAAAGTAGCGACGGCGCGACCCGGGGACGCGGCGGCTGCAGCAGCCGCGGGCTTGGCAGGCGCGGGCTTGCCCGCCGCGGTGTTGTCGCCTTGGCCGTTCGCCGGGCCGCAAGCGGCGGCGAGGACGAGCACGGACAGCATCAGCGGCGAGGCGAGAAGACGACGGTAGAGAGAGCGCGTGGTGGGCATGGTGGAACCTCCGCAACGCTCGTCAGCTTCCGCGCGCGGTGGCGGCGCGGGCGCGAGCGGGCGTGTGCTCCAGTGTACGGGCGGCGCGGCCGAGCGGATTCCGCGCCGCGCGTTCCGCCTCAATCCACCCAGAGCGGCACCAGCTCGAAGCGGTCGACGTCGACGAGGCCGCGGTCGGTGAGCTTCAAGCTCGGGATCACCTCGAGCGCGGCGAAGGAGAGCGCCATGAAGGGGTCGCGCAGCGGCGAGCCGAGAGCGTGCGCGGCGGCGATCGCGCGGTCGAGCTCGCGGCGCACTTCCTCGATCGGGCGGTCGCTCATCAGCCCCGCGTAGGGCAGCGGCACCTCGGCGAGCACCTCCTCGCCCGCCGCCGCCACGAGGCCGCCGCCGAGCGCCGCCGCCCGCCGCGCCGCCGTCATCATCGACGTCGCGTCAGCGCCGGCGACGACGAGGTTGTGGTGGTCGTGCGCCACCGTCGAGGCGATGGCGCCGCGCAAGAGGCCGAGGCCGCGCACGAAGCCCTGCCCGACGCGGCCGCTGCCGACGTGACGCTCGACGACCGCCATGCGCAGGAGGTCGCGCGAAGGATCGGCGACCGCCTCGCCGTCGCGCACCGTCATCTCCTCGACGAGGTGGTGCGTCACCAGCTGGTCGGGGACGAGGCCGAGCACACGCGCGCGCCGGCCGCTGGCGGCGAGGCGGAAGGTGACGCGTTCCCAGTCGACGCGCACGCTGGGCGGCAGCGGCGGCCGCAGGCGCGGCGCGTCGTCGTCGACGAGTGCGCCGTTGCGGGCGACGAGCGCTCCGCCCTGCCAGACCAGGTGCGGGCGCAGGTCGGCGAGGTCGCGGCACGCGATCAAGTCGGCGCGCCGGCCGGGCGCGACCGCGCCGCGGTCGGCGAGGCCGAAGTGCTCGGCAACGTTGAGCGTCGCCATGCGGAGGGCGATGAGCGGGTCGACACCGCCCGCGATCGCCATCCGCACCAGCGCGTCCATGTGCCCTTCGTCGAGCAGGTCGGCGGGCTGGCGGTCGTCGGTGCAGAGGCAGAGCCGCCGCTCAGTCCGCGCGTCGACGAGCGGCAGCAGGTCGCGCAGGTTCTGGGCGTTGGTCGCCTGGCGGATGAAGACGACGAGGCCGGCGCGCAACTTTTCGCGCGCTTCCTCCACCGTCGTGCACTCGTGGTCGGAGCGCGGGCCGGCGGCGACGTAGGCGGCGAGCGCGGCGCCGGCGAGCCCGGGCGCGTGGCCGTCGACGGGGCGGCCTTTGAAGACGTCGATCTTGGCGAGCACCTCGGCGTCGCCCGCGACGACGGCGGGGAAGCTCATCACCTCGGCCAGGCCGCGCACGCGCGGCTCGGCGGCGAGCCAGGCGAGCTCGGCGACGCCGAGCGTGGCGCCGCTCGTGGCGAGCGGCGTCGCCGGCACGCAGGAGGGCGCCATCACCACCATGTCGAACGGCGCGCCGTCGGCGTCCTGGAGCATCCAGCGCACGCCTTCGACGCCGAGCACGTTGGCGATCTCGTGCGGGTCGGCGACGATCGTCGTGGTGCCGCGCGGCACCACCGCGCGCGCCATCTCCGCCGGCGGCACCATGCTGCTCTCGACGTGGACGTGGGCGTCGATGAGGCCCGGCAGCACCCAGGCGCCGTCGAGGTCGACGACCTCGCGGCCGCGGTAGGCGCCGACGCCGGCGATGCGGTCGCCGCAGAGGGCGACGCTCGCCTCGACGACGTCGCCGGTGAAGACGTCGAGCACGCGCCCGCCGGCGAGCACGACGTCCGCCGGCTCGTCGCCGCGGGCGACGGCGAGGAGGCGAGCTCGCTGCTCCAGCGGCGACGGGGGCGTGGACACGCGGCGCGAGTCTATCGCCGGCAAGGTTTACCCAGGCGTCCCGACGGGACGGGCCCCTCCCGGTTTCGAGTTGCGGTTCACGGTTTGCCGTCGCCAGCCGTCCTTTCAATCGGGTTGTCCCCGTCGTGGCGAGGAGCGCAGCGACGAAGCAACCTCGATCATCGAGCGCCACGGGCGCTTCGCGCCCTCGCGATGACAGGACTTCTGATGCGACACCACCAACGTCTCGTCCTGGTAACCGCCCTCGTCGCGCCGATCGCCTTCGGCCTCGGGGCGGCGCCGGCTCACGCGCACCCCTCGGCGGGCATCGTCCGCGACCGCAGCGGCAACGTCTACTACTCCGACTTGGAGCGCGTGTGGCAGCTTGCGCCCGACGGCCGCAAGCACGTCGTCGTCTCCGGAGTCCACTCGCACGAGCTGTGGCTCGACGCGGCGGGGAACCTCTACGGCGAGCACCTCTGGTACGAAGGCGAGAAGACCGACAAGTGGGGGCACTACGTGTGGAAGCGCGCGCCCGACGGCCGCGTCAGCCGCGTGTACCCGGCGCGCGAGGGCTTTCGCCGCGAGTGGAGCTTCGTGCGCGACGCGGCGGAGAACGGCTACTGGGCGGTCGAGGAGGACGGCGGCCGCGTCGAGATCCGCCGCAAGGGACGCGACGGACGGATCGCCACCGTCGCGCGCGGCCGCTTCGGCGATCTCCGCTGGATGGCCGCCGATGGCGACGGCTCGCTGTTCTTCACCGCTCTCGCCGACCGTATGCACGACCTCTATCGTGTTTCGCGCGATGGCCAGGTGGTGCGCCTCGCGCGCGACCTGGCGAAGCGCGGGCCGCTGGACCGCGTCTTCGACCCGCGCCACCACACCTTCGGCCTCTGGCCCGACCGGCACGGCGGCGCCTACGTCACCATCCTCGACGAGCGGCAGGTCGTCCACGTCGGCGCCGACGGCAAGGTGAAGGTCGTGCTGCGCTCGCCGCCGCGCTGGGGGCCGACCGGTGGTCTCCTCGCACCTGACGGCTCGCTGTGGATCCTCGAAGGCGGGCTGCCGGGCCGCGCCCGCGTCCGCCGCATCGACCGTGACGGCCAGTCGCGGGTCTTCGACTGAGCGGCGCGCGCCGAGCGCGACCGGCGCAGTCAGCCAACGCGGCGCCGGCGCCGTACTCGTACGCGCGCTCTCCCACTCGTCTCTCCGGACACGCGCCGAGCGCGAGCGCCGAGCGCCATTGCTAGGATCGTCGCGACCCCGTGTCCTCTCTCCAGACGCGCAGCCGCATCGCGACCGCACGCGGCCGTGGTGTCGCATGAGCCTGCCGGCCGGCCATCGCCTCGGCCGTTACCGGCTCGTGCGGCTCCTCGGCAGCGGCGGCATGGGCGAGGTCTACTTCGCCGAGGACACGCAGCTCGGCCGGCCGGTGGCACTCAAGGTGCTGCCTGCCGACGTCGCGGCGACGCGCGCGCAGGCGGCGCGCCTCGCGCGCGAGGCGCGCGCCGCGTCGGCCATTTCGCACCCCAACGTCGCCCACGTCTACGAGATCGGCGAGGAGGGCGGCCGCCCGTTCATCGCCATGGAGTACGTCGAGGGCCAGCCGCTCGACCGCTGGCGCGACACGCCGCCGGCGGTCGAGCAGGTGCTCGCCGTCGCCGTGCAGCTCGCCGACGCGCTGGCGGAGGCGCACGCGCGCGGCGTCGTGCACCGCGACTTGAAGCCGGCCAACGTGCTCGTCGACAAGAGCGGACGCGTCAAGGTGCTCGACTTCGGCATCGCCAAGCTGCAGCCGGCGGAGCCGCCGGGACCCGACGAGGAGACGCAGCTGCGCACTGCCACCGGCTCGGTGATGGGCACCGTCGCCTACATGAGCCCGGAGCAGCTCGAAGGGCGCACGGTCGACGCGCGGAGCGACCTCTGGAGCCTCGGCGTCGTGCTCTACGAGCTGGCGAGCGGACGCCATCCGCTGCAAGCGCCGCGACGCCGGCGATGACGATCGCCAACGTGCTCAAGGTCGAGCCCGAGCCGCTCGCGAGCTCGCGCCTGCTCTTTGCCGCCGGCGTTCTGCGCCGCCGTCGCATCGCTGCCTGGAGAAGGATCCGCAGCGGCGCTTCGCCTCCGCCGCGGAGCTGCGCGACGAGCTCGCGCCGTTGCTCTCGCGCCCATTCGCGCCGGCGACGGCTTCGTCCTCGCGGCGGCGCGCCTCGCGAGCGATGCCATCACGCCGCATTCTCATCGCCGCGTCGCTCGTCATTGCTGCCCTCGCCGCCGTGGTCTTTGCGGTGCTCCAATGGCGACGCAGCGCCGCGCCGGCGACTCGCGCCGCGCCTGGGCTGCCGGCCGCGCAAGTGCGCTCGCTCGCCGTTCTGCCATTCGCCAACCGCAGCGCCGCGAGCGGCGCCGCGATGGTGGCCGACGCCGTCTCCGAAGGCCTCGTCGACCAACTCTCGGCGCTACGCGACCTCGAGGTCATCGCCACCAGCTCGGTTGCGCGCTACCGCGATCGGCCGGTCGACCCGCTCGCCGCCGCGCGCGAGCTCGACGTCGACGCGGTCGTCGCCGGCGAGGTCGCGGACGAGGCGGGCGCGTTGCGCGTGCGCGCCGAGCTCGTCGAGGCGAAGAGCGGCCGGCGGCTGTGGGGCGGCCGTTACGCGCACGCGACGGGCGCGCTCCTCATCCTGCCGCAGCAGATCGGCGTCGAGCTGGGCGAGACGGTGCGCCCCGCGCTCTCGACCGCCGAGCGGCAACGGCTCGGCAAGCGGCACACCGACGACCCCGAGGCGCAGCGCCTCTACCTCATGGGGCGCTGGTTTTGGAACCGCGCCACGCGCGAAGGCAACGAGCGCGCCGCGGACCTCTTCCGCCAGGCCATCGCCCGCGACCCCGGCTACGCCCTCGCCCACGCCGGTCTCGCCGATGCGTACGGCCTCGTCCTCGCCGACTGGTACCGGCCGCCGCGCGAGTGGACGCCGCGCGCCGTCGCGGCAGCCGAGCAGGCGCTGCGGCTCGACCCCGAGCTCGCCGAGGCGCACACCCTGCTCGCCTTCACCAGCGTTTACTACGACTGGGACTGGCGCGAAGGCGAGCGCCGTATCCGTCGCGCCATCGAGCTCGAGCCGAGCTACGCGCTGGCGCACCACCAGTACGGCTGGTTCCTCCTCTACATGGGGCGCTTCGAGGAGGCGCGCCGCGAATTCGAGCGCGCGCTCGCCCTCGACCCGCTGTCGCTCGTCATCGTCACCGACCTCAACGCGCCCCTCACGCTCGAAGGACGTTTCGACGAGGCGGCCGCGCGCTCTCGCGCCGTGCTCGAGATGGACGACCGCTTCTTCCTCCCCCACTACACGCTGGGGTGGCAAGCGGTGCTGCGCGGCGATGCCGCGGGCGCCGTTTCATCGTTCGAGCGGGCGCACCAGCTCGACGACTCGCCGATGAACGTCGCCTGGCTGGGCTACGCGCGCGGCAAGGCGGGCGATCGCGCCGGCGCCGCCGCGGCGCTCGCCGAGCTCGCGGCGCGCCGCCGGCGCGGCTACGTGCCCGCCTACCACTTCGCGATCGCCCACCTCGGGATGGACGAGCGCGAGGCCGCGCTCGCCGAGCTCGAGCGCGCGGTCGAGGAGCACGACGGCTGGCTGGTGTGGGCGAAGGTGTCGCCGACACTCGATCCGCTGCGCGCGCACCCGCGGTTCGTGGCGATCACCCGCGCACTGCACATCGACGAGTGAGCGCCGGCGCGAAGGATCGCTTCGCGCCGGCGCGACGGAGGCTCGGCAGTGCGGCGTGCGTGACGTGCGACAAAGAGCGCTGTGCCCGCGTCGACGATCGTGCTCGTGGCGTCAGTTGGCGAGCGAGGTGACGCGCACGCGGTTGCCGACGATCGGCCCGCCGCCGAGCTCGATCGGCTCGGTCTCGCCGGGCGGGTAGAGGAACGCCTCGGCGCGGCCGCTGAAGCGGCGGCTGGTTTCGAGGTGGATGCGCGAACGCACCTCGATGATCCCCGCCGGCGCCTTGTTCTCGTCGAAGATGAAGAGCTGGAAGGTGCTCTCGTAGTCGCTGCCCTGGCCGCGCCAGGCGCCGGCGCCGGGACCTTCGACGAGCGAAGCGAGCAGGTCGCTCGTCTCGGTCATCGTGCCGCCGGCGTGGAAGGTCTGGATGGCGCGGAAGGGCGGAATGGCGAGCTCGGGGTCGAAGCTCACGTCGAGCACCCAGGTGCCGACGAGGTTGGTGCCCTTGGCGGGCGCGTCGGCCCGGTCGGCGGCGGCGAGGGTCGTCGGGGCGAGGAGCAGCACGGAGGCGAGCAGCAGAGAGTGACGAAGCTTCATGACGGTCTCCTGGTTCGGGTTGTTGGCCGTGTGAGCGGCCGGGTTGTGCAGGTGTCGGAGAGCAACGGCCGGACCACTCGCGATGAACGCCGCGGAATCACGGTGAACCGACTGAACAGTAACGACTTGCTGGCTTCTCCGCAGCGCTCGAACGCGGCTCCGGTCTCACCTTTCGGTGAGACTCGCAGCTCGCCGCCAAACCACTCGGATAGGCTCGCCGCACCGATGACACCGCGGCTCGTCGCGCTCTCCGGTCCGCTGCAGGGCCGCACGGTGGAGATCGACCGCGCCGAGGGCGTGCTCGGGCGCGACGCCGCGGCCTTCGTCGTCCTCGCCGGCGCCGGCGTGTCGCGGCGCCACGCCGAGCTGCGCAGCGCCGGCGGCCGCGTGTGGGTGCGCGACCTCGACAGCCTGAACGGCACGCTCGTCAATGGCGTGCCGGTGGGCGAGCGCGAGCTGCGCTCCGGCGACCGAGTGCAGGTCGGCGAC
Organism: Thermoanaerobaculia bacterium; assembly: GCA_963846495.1. Classification (GTDB taxonomy): domain Bacteria; phylum Acidobacteriota; class Thermoanaerobaculia; order Multivoradales; family JAIOJS01; genus DASYQD01. The sequence continues at coordinate 60,199 of CAWJWP010000004.1, forward strand.
TCGGTCTTTCTGTTCCTCACCGGCGAGGAGACGGCGGACGCCGATCGCACGTCGTTCGCCGCGCCCGTCGCGGCGTCGACGGTGCGACTGACGCTCGCCGAGTCGCTGTACCTTCATCCCGAACGCCTCGTCGCCGAAGCCGCGGCGAGCGCGAGCCGCCGCGCGGGTGAGCACCTGCAGCTGCTGCTCGGCCTCGGTGTTGCGCTCGACGAGGAAGGCGACCGCGCGGCGCTCGCCGAAGGAGCGCTCGCGCGGCTCGTCGCGCCGCTGGGATTTGCTGTCGGCGCGCTGCTCGCCGGCGACGATCCCGCCGACCTCGTGTTGCTGAGTCGCTACGGTGAGGGCGCTCGAGAGTCGAAGCGTTCCGCCGCGGCCAGCGACGGCGATAGCGGTGGCGATGGCGCCGAGGACGACACCGAGGACCGTCTCCTCACACCGAGCCGCGAGCTCGTCGATGCGGCGTGGAACGAAGGCGCCGCCGTCGCCGCCGAGTCGCCGCCGGCGGTCTGCCTGCCGCTCGCCGTGCGCGGCCGCACGCTCGGCATCCTCTGGCTCGCCGGCGGCGGCGTGCGCGTCGACCGCGAGCTGCTCGAAGTGCTCGCAGCTGCGGCGCGCCTGCTGGCGGCGGCGCTGCGCGACCGCGGCACCATCGACGAGCTGCTCGCCGACCGCCGCGAGCGGCTCGCCGAGAGTGCCCGCCACGGTCTCATCGGCGAGAGCGCGGCGATGCGTCGCGTGCTCGAGCGCGTCGAGCGGCTCGCGCCGAGCGACGCCACCGTGCTGCTCGCCGGCGAGAGCGGCACCGGCAAGGAGCTGGTGGCGCGCGCCCTCCACGCCGGCAGCGCGCGGGCGAGCGGCCCCTTCGTCGCCGTCAACTGCGCGGCGCTCCAGGAGACGCTCCTCGAGAGCGAGCTCTTCGGCCACGAGAAGGGCGCCTTCACCGGCGCCATCGCGCAGAAGAAGGGGCGCGTCGAGCTCGCACACGGCGGCACACTCTTCCTCGACGAGATCGGCGAGCTGGCGCTGCCGCTGCAGGCGAAGCTGCTGCGCGTGCTGCAGGAGCGCGAGGTCGAACGCGTCGGCGGCACGCGAGCCCTCCGCGTCGACGTGCGGGTGGTGGCGGCGAGCCACCGCGACCTCGCCGCGGCCGTCGCCGCCGGCGCCTTCCGCGAAGACCTCTACTACCGGTTGAACGTCGTCACCGTGAAGCTGCCGCCGCTACGCGAGCGACGCGAGGACGTGCCGCTGCTCGCCCGCTGGTTCCTCGCCGAGGTCGCGGCGGCGTGCAAGCGGCCGGTCGCCGCCATCTCGCCGACGGCGCGCCGGCTGCTCGTCGCCCACTCCTGGCCCGGCAACGTGCGCGAGCTGCGAAACGCCATCGAGCACGCCGTGGTGCTCGGCAACGGCGACACCGTGCTGCCCGAGGACCTGCCGGAAAGCGTGCGCGAAGCGGCGGCACCGGCGGGCAGCGACGGCGCGAGCCGCGGCGCCGACGAGGAAGCGGAGCGCGAGGGCTCGTTCCACGCCGAGCTGCGGGCGCGGAAGAAGGAGCTGATCGCGCAGGCGCTCGCCGCAAACGAAGGCAACGTCACCGCCGCGGCGAAGGAGCTGGGGCTCCACCCCAACTACCTGCACCGGCTGATGACGAGCCTCGGTCTGCGCGCGACCGCGGGCTGAGCCCCGTGCGACGTCGCACTGGCTCACCCGAAGGCGCTGGTTCTTACCCTGTCATTGCGAGGAGCGCAGCGACGAAGCAATCTCGACCTCGCGACATCGAGATCGCTTCGCTTCGCTCGCGATGACGGCGGTTGGACAGCGCGCTTACGGCGGAAGTCACTGACCGGCTCCGCGACGGTTCCGGTTCCGATCGCGGATACGCGCGCCCGACCGTTAGTGGTGCGACGGCCCGCCGGCCGGCGCGCTCGCGTCGCCGCAGGTCCCCGCGGCGCCAACCGCATCGCCCGGAGAGTGGCAAGTGCCGTCGTCCGCGCTCTCGCCCTTCGCGGCATGATGCGCGCAACAGCTCGCACCCTCGCCGCAGCACTCGGCGCCTTCGGCGCAGCAGCTCGCCGCCGCCGCCTTGCCGTGGCTCGCGCAACAGGCCGCACCGGCGCTGCAGCAAGCGGCGCCTGGCGCGCAGCAGCTCGCGCTCGTGGCCGCGGGCTTCCCGACGTGGTGCGCGCAGCAATCCGCGCCGGCGACGCAGCAGGCAGCGCCCTCGGCGCAGCAGCTCTCTCCCGAGGCCTTGGTGCCGTGATGCGCGCAGCAGCTCGCACCTTCGCCGCAGCAGGCAGCGCCCGCGGCGCAGCAGCTCGCACCGGCGGTCTTGCCGTGGTGCTCCATGCAGGCGTGACCCTTCGCCGCCTCGTGGTGGCCGCCGCCGTGCGCTTCTTCCATCGCGGCGTGGATGCCGGTGACGAGCATGTCGCGCAGCTCTTTGCGCTGGGCGGCGAGCTCGGTGACGGCGGCGGCGGTGGCGTCGACCTTGGCCGGGCCACGCGGCGCGTCGTTCATCACCGCAACGAGCTCGTCGATGCGGGCGTCCATGGCGGCGACCCTCGCCATCATCTCGTGATGACGCGACGCCATCGCTGCGTGGTGGTCGTCCGGCGGCGCGGCGGCCGGCGCCTCGGCGCGCGCGGCGACGGCGAAGACAGTCGCCAGCGCGAGGGCGCAGGCGAGCGCGAGCGGAGCGGTGGCGAGCGAGCGGGTGCGGTGCGTCATAGTCGTCTCCAGGGTTCGGTCGAGGCCGGCGGGAGGACGATAGTTTACCGCCTCCCTCCGCGCACCACCCGCGCGGGCGGGTGCGACGCGTTTCAGCGGCGCTCGCCGCCGAGGCGCTCGACGAGCTCGCGCAGCCCCGGTGACAGCTCAACCGCGTACGGCTGCTGCCCGGCGAGCTCACGCAACGGCGCCGGCAGCCGCGCCACCTCCTCGCGGCATCGGTGCTGGGCTGCGGCGAGCGGCTCCTCCGGCGCCAACCGCTGACCGCCGGCCATCACCTGCTGGAGCAGCGGCTCGCCGTCCACAGCCTCGTCGGCGAGCGCCAGCACGTCGCGCGCGAGAACGCCGTCGCGGCTCTGTCGGTAGACCTGCTTCCTGCCGGGCAGCGTCGCTTTGCCGGTGGAGAGCTTCATCTTCGGCCCGCTCTCGTCCTCGACCAGCTTGTAGACGGTCGACAGCGTCGGCGCGTCGCCGCCGGTGCCGAGCTGCGTGCCGACGCCGAAGCCGTCGATCGGCGCGCCGGCGGCGAGCAGCGCCGCGATGCGCTGCTCGTCGAGATCGCCGGAGGCGAAGATCTGTACCCACTCGCAGCCCGCCTCGTCGAGGATGCGGCGCACCTCCTTCGCCAGCGCCGCGAGGTCGCCGCTGTCGAGCCGCACCGCGCGCACGCGGATGCCTTCGGCGGCGAGCTCGCGCGCCGCCCGCGCCGCGTGTCGCGCGCCGGCGAGCGTGTCCCAAGTGTCGACGAGGAGCACGCTCTTGTCGCGAAACTGCCGGGCGAAGCGGCGGAACGCCTCCTCCTCGTCGCCCACGGCCATGACGTAGCTGTGCGCCATGGTGCCGGAGAGCGGGATGCCCCAGCGCGCGCCCGCCTCGACGGTGGCGGTGGCCGCCGCGCCGCCGACGAACGAGGCGCGGGCGGCGAGCAGCGCCGCGTCGGGCCCGTGGTCGCGCCGCGCCGAGAAGTCGACGAACGGCCGCCCGGCGCAGGCGATCGCGACGCGTGCCGCCTTGCTGGCGACGAGGGTCGGGAAGGTGAGGGCGTTGAGGAGGAAGGTCTCGACGAGCTGCGCCTCGATCATCGGTGCGCGCACGGCGAGGAGCGGCTCGCCGGCGAAGGCGACGCGCCCCTCGGGCATCGCCCACACGTCGCCGGTGAAGCGCAGCGACGCGAGGCGGGCGAGGAAGCGCTCCTCGAAGAGGTCGAGCGTGCGCAGGTAGTCGAGGTCGCGCGCGCTGAAGCGCAGCCCGGCGAGGTAGTCGAGCGCGCCGGCGAGCCCGCAGGCGACGAGGAAGCTGCGCTCCGCCGGCAGCCGGCGCACGAAGAGCTCGAAGGTCGCCTCGCCCTCCATGCCGGCGGCGTCGTAGGCCGCCGCCATGGTGAGCTCGTAGAGGTCGGTGAGCAGCGCGTGCGAGACGGCGCCGCTCGGCGCGCCGTCCTCGTCGGCGCGCGCGTCGGCCACGCTGCCGCGCTCGCTGCCGTCGCCCGCGCTCACTCGACCTTGGCGCCGGCGCGCTCGAGCTCGGCGAAGGCACGCTCGCCGTCGCCAGGCTGCAGGTCGACGGCGCGCACGCCCTCGCGCAGCACGGTGGTCGGGAAGCCCAGCCCCCGCGCGTCGAGCGCGGTGGCGCGCACGCAGTAGTCGGTGGCGAGTCCGAGCACGACGATGCGCTCGATGTCCTGTTCGCGCAGCAGCTGCTCGAGGCGCGACGGCTCCGCCGGATCGGTGCTCGCCTCGAACGCCGAATAGCCGTCCTCGTCGCCGGTGCCGGTGCGCACCACTTTGCGCAAGGTGACGCCGCCATCGCCGGCGCCGCCGTCACCCTCGTCTGTGACGGCGCCGACGTCTAAACCCGGATGCAGCTCGGCGCCCCAGCTGTCGCGCACGCAGTGCACCGGCCAGGTGCCGCCGTCCTTGGCGAAGTGCGGCGTCGACGGCGGATGCCAGTCCTGCGTGTAGACGACGAGCGCGCCCGCTTCGCGCGCCTTGCGGATCTCGGCGTTGGCAAATGGCACCACGTCCTCGCCGCCGCGCACGTAGAGCGCGCCCTTGGGGTCGGCGAAGTCGTTCTGCATGTCGACGACGATGAGCGCCGTCTGCCGGTCGTACTCGGCCATGGCGGGGATTATGCTCCCCGCAGGCATTTCGCGATGACCGCCCACCTTTCCCGCGCCGGCGAGCCCGGTGTTCCCGCCGGCCGGGCGGACAGCTTGCGCTGGGTGCTGGGCTCGCTCTGCGCCGGCCTCGGCGCGCTCATCCTCGTCGCGCCGCATCGCTTCAGCTCTCCGCTTCTCGCCACGGCCACCGGGCTGCGCCAGGTCTGGGGGACCGCCGCCCTCCTCGGCGGCGCGGCGCTCCTCGCCGCCGCGGCGCTGCGCCCGCGCCGGCCGCTCCTCGTCGCCACCCACGTGTTCGCCGCCGGCACGCTGCTGGCGCTCGGCGCCGCCTTCGCCTCCTCCGCCATCTGGATCGGCGCCGTCGCCTACCTGCTGCTCGCCGCCGGCGCCGCGCTCGGCGCGCTGCCGTCGATGGACGAGCCCGGGCGGCCGCACGACCTCTTCGCCCTCGTCATCGCCGCCGTGGCGACGGTCAACGGTGTCGTCTTCCTGCTCGTCCCCGGCGCTACCCGCGCGCCCTACTTCGGACCGGCGCGGGCGCTGCTGCCGTGGCTCGGCGTGCTCTTCCTCGCCGGCGGCTTGGCGCTTGCCACGGCACAGCTGCGGCGAAGGCCAGGGCGGCCGCTCGTCGTCGGCGCGCACCTCTTCGCCGCGCTTCCGTTCGTCGCTTTCGGCGTGCTCGTCTCGGCGCGGCAGCACGCGTGGACCGCGCTAGCCGTCAACCTCGTCTACGCCTCGGCGCTGGCCTTCCTGCCCTGGTCGGGGCCGACGCTGGCGCGCCTGCGCGCCTCGCCGCTGTGGACGCGGCTCGCCTTCGCGCTCGCCGCCACCAACTCGCTGGCGCTCATCGTCACCATCGCGGTGGCGACGGCGCACCAGGAGCAGTTGGTGCTCGCCCACCTCGCGCGCTCCCCCGCCGGGCTCGAAGGCGCGGCCGACCGCGAGCTTCTTCTCGAGCTGCAGCGCGGGCGCGACGTGGCGATGCTGTTGCTCCTCCTCCTCGCGCCGCTGGCGATCGCCGCCGGCGTGCTGCTCGCTCGCCGCATCGCCCAGCCGCTCGCCGAGCTCTCGCATGCAGTCGGCGAGATGAACGTCGAGCGCCCGGTCGAGCGTCCAGCGCCGGCGCTCGAGGAGAGCGGCATCGCCGAGCTGAGCGGGCTCGCCGCGGCTTTCACCGCGCTCCACGATCGGCTCGCCGAGCGCAGCGCCGAGAGCGCGCAGCTCGCGGCCGAGCTCGTCGCGCGCGCGCAGACGCTGGAGGAGCTCGACCGCCGCAAGGACGAGTTCCTCGCCATGCTGAGCCACGAGCTGCGCAACCCGGTGGGCGCCATCGCCAACGGCGCCCACCTGCTCCAGCAGCTGCCGCCCGACGACCCGCGCGTGCAGCGCACGACGGCGCTCATCCTGCGGCAGGTGAACCACCTCATCCGGCTGCTCGAGGACCTGCTCGACGTCTCGCGCATCACCCGCGGCAAGGTGACCCTACGGCCGGGCGACGTCGAGCTCGGCGAGATCGTGCGGCAGGCCGTCGAGACGACGCGGCCGCTCTTCGACCGCAAGCAGCAGCAAGTGCACGTGGCGCTGCCGGACGGGCCGCTGCCGCTCCACGGCGACGGCGCGCGGCTCGAGCAGGTCGTCTGCAACCTGCTGCGCAACGCCTCCGACTACACGGCGCAGGGCGGCCGCATCGACGTCGAGGCGACGAGCGAGGAAGGCGAGGCGGTCATTCGCGTGCGCGACGACGGCATCGGCATCCCCGGCGACATCCTGCCGCGCATCTTCGAGCCCTTCCTGCAAGGGCAGCGGGCGCCGGGCCAGGGCGGCCTCGGCATCGGCCTCACCCTGGTCAAGAGCTTCGTCGAGCTCCACGGCGGCCGCGTGCAAGCAAAGAGCGACGGCCCCGGCCGCGGCAGCGAGCTCGAAGTGCGGCTGCCCGCATCGGGGCCGGCGATGCTCGTCACCGTGGTGACGACGTCGAGCTGAGCAAGCCCCTCAGCCCGTCAGTGGGCAGCGCACAACCCTCCGGCAGCGGTCCAGGCGTTCAGCGGCCGTACCCGGGCGAACGCCCGGGTGAAGTCGGCGGCGGCGAGGGGTCAAGCCAGTCGCGATCGGGCCGGAGGATGATCCGAGCGCCCGAGTAGAGCTCGTGGATCGGCAACTGCAGATCCGTGGGTGGCGAGTCGGGCTCGCGCTTTTCAGTCGGTTCGAGCCCCACATCGACCGATCGTCCTTGGTCGATGAACGGATCGGCCGTCAGGTCCGGCACCTCGATCGTGAAACCACCCGAAGCGTCGGTTGTCGTCGTGCCGAGCGCGAGCAGCGGGACGGGGCCATCGGTGTAACCGAAGTGCTGCATGGCCTCGAGAAGGGAGTAGTTGAACGAGAGCCTCGAGGGGACGGCTGGTGGTGGATCGATCCAGCCTCTGACGACGACGCGGCGCAGCCGTGGCATCGACGGTCGGAAGCGGCTGATCGCGGCCGCGGGAGGTTCGAGAGCGGCGATCGCGTGTCCGTCAGCGATGACCAGAACCTTCACTTCTGTGATGGGCCGGAAATCGTGACCAAAGTTACAGCTGGCCGCGAGCTTGTCGACATCGAGCTGAATGGCGGAGCGGCCGGATGGTACCGACTGCATGCACAGGCCTCGGCCGAAGAGGGCCACCTCTGCGCGGGCAGGCCCGTGGGGACGGGGCAGATCAACCTGGATGACCCAACTGCCTGCGAAGGCAATGCTCGTGATCGTTCCCAGCAGCGCAACAGCTACCACCGGTCGTTTCATGGCCGTCCGCCAGTGCCTCGTAAGCTCTGGGTCGGGGAGCTGAGTCACTGCTGAGGAACCCGCTCATGAGTCCAACGGTCGACGGTGGCCCAGAAGGGACACTGGGGACAGACCTGCCCCTCCGGATAGTCGACGCCCTCTTCGTGTGGGCAGCCGTTGATCTCCCCCGTCGTGACGACCGTTTTGACTTCGTTCTGCTTAAGGAACGCCTGGATCTCTGCAGCGATGCCTTTGTCGAAGCGAACGTCCGCGGTCTCGGAGAACCAGCGCTCGAGAACGTCCGGCTCGGCACCCTCTGACGGCACGATGCCAACCGCCACCTTGCTGGCACGCCGATCATCGGGTCCATAGAAGGCCACCGTGGCGACGGGATAACCGCGGAAGCCCTTGCGAGCCGCCTTGCCGATGGGCGAGCCGGAGCGCTTCTTGATCTTCACGGAGTTGAGCTTACGCTGCTCTGCCTCGGTGGCGCCTCGCGTAGATAAAAGAAGGGCGCCGGCCATCCGGCGCCCTTCTTCATCTAGCGAATGCTAGCGCGGACTAGAAGTGGACCCGCGCGCCGAACTGCCAGAGGCGCTGCTCGCCCTGGCCCGGATCGCCGGCGAAGACGTGGGGCTCGCCGAAGCGGTCGAAGGCGGACGGGTTGTCCTCGTCGAGAAGGTTGAACACCTCGGCGAGGATCTCGATGCCGAAGTCGCCGCCGAAGACGAAGTCCTTCGACACGCGGAGGTCGAGCTGCGAGAACGACGCGCCGCGCTCGCTGTTGACGTGCGGCGCACCCGGATCGATGTCGCCGGTGAAGCCGTCGCCGTTGACGTCGAGGAAGCCGCCGGTGGCCGGGTTGGTGGCCAGCTTGTTGTAGGGCTGGGCCGACCGGTAGCGGAGGAAGGCGGCGGCCTTGATGTCCCACGGGGCGTTGTAGATGCCACCGAAGGTCAGCTTGTGGCGGGCGTCGGTGTAGAGCGGGCCGATGCAGCGCCCGCACAGCGGGTTGCGCGAGTCGATGCTGCGGTCGCTCTGGTAGTCGGACTGGAAGCTGGCGGCGCCCAACCGGAACTCGTCGGCGCCGGCGAGCACGTTGCCCTCCGCCTCGGACAGCGTGTAGAAGCCCTGCAGCTCGAACTTCGCTTCGCGGAACCGGAAGCTGAAGTTGACGCCCTTGTAATCGGCCTCGCCATCGCCCATCCACATCCGCGCGGTGCCGGCGGCAACGCTGCTGGGGAAGCGCACCGTCCCCGTCGGATTGCCGTTGGCGTCGAGCCGCGAGTTGAAGCGGAAGCGGTACGGGATGTCCCGGTACCGGGCCGAGATGGCGTCCACCGCCACGCCCAGCCGGTCGCTGACCTGCCAGGAGTAGCCGAGCGAGATCTGGTCCGAGTACGGGGTGGCCTGCTTCGGCGACGCCACGTTGACGACGGCGGCAGGGGCCCCGGGGGGCAGGTTACCGGCCGCCGGCAGAGGCTGGCCGGGGTGGAAGAAGCTGCCGTCGGGGTTGCGGATGCCGTTCGGGTTGCTGAGGAAGTAGACCTGGCCGAAGTTCGACTGCACCTCGATGCCCGGGAAGAGCACCGTGGCGTTGGTGTACGGGAAGTCGTAGAAGCGGCCGATGCCGCCGCGGAGGATGCGGTGACCGTCGCCGCTCATGTCCCAGCTGAAGCCGAGCCGCGGCGCCCAGTTGTCGTCGTCCTTCTCGCCCTTGCAGTCCCAGCCCTTGAAGTCGTTGAGGTAGTACTCGTTGTAGGTGGTCTGGGTGGAGAGGAACTGGCAGAGGCGGTTGCCGCTCTGGTCGAGCTCGAGGCCGCCGACGCCCTCGTTGAGGTCGTAGCGGAGGCCGACGTTGAGGGTCACCCGGTCCGAGAAGGCCCAGTCGTCCTGGAAATAGGCCGAGTACTGCTTGACGGGGGTGTCGAAGTTCGACGCGCCGGCGTTCTGCGCGATGTCCCGCACCGGCCCGTTGGGATCGTCCGTCAGCATGGTGAAGACGCCGGCGGTGCCGCTGGTGAAGGAGCCGCCGAGCGTCGGCTCGTCGCACGTACTGGACGCCGGTCTTGAAGTCGTGGCGCCGTCCGCCGAGCGTGCGCGAGAAGCTGAAGTCGTCCCGGTACTGATACTTCGTCTGCAGGGTGGTCTGGGGCGTGTTCTGGTTCTGCCCGGTCTGCACACCGGACGGGAAGACCAGCGCCGGGTCGTTCGACAGCGCGAGGATCCCGTTCTCGAAGGTCGTGTACTGGAAGATGAACTCGTTCAGGCTCTCGCCGCCGATCTGCGCCGTGTGGCTGGCGAGGATCGACTCGTAGTCGTTGAGGAGCGCGCCGAGGGCCGAGGGCAGGGTCAGCGGGCTGGCGCCGTAGAAGTCGGCGTTCTTCTGGAAGCCGTAGCGGACCTGCAGGTACTGGCTGGCGGTGAGGTTCACCGTCGCCTTGGCGGTGCCCAGCTCGTCCTCGAAGGGAACGGCGATCGAGTCACCGTCGAAGGTCGGGAACGAGCCGCCGGTGTCGATGGTGTACTCGCCCGGAGCGCTCCGTCTTCTCGTAGGTGGCGAAGAAGTGCGCGCGGTCCCTGACGATCGGCCCGCCGAGGGTGGCGCCGTACTGGTCGCGCTTGTAGGGCGCCTTGTCGTTGCCGGCACGCCGCTCGCTCTCCGTCTTGCCGTTCCACTCGTCGCGGCGCGCGTATTCGTAGGCGCTGCCGTGGAACTCGTTGGTGCCGGTCTTGGTGACCACCGTCAGCACGCCGCCGCTGCTGCGGCCGTACTCGGCCTTGTACTGCGAGGTCTGGATCTTGAACTCCTCGACGGCGTCGAGGTTGAAGTTCTGCAGCGCGCCGCCGATCGTGTCGTCGGTGTTGTCGCCGCCGTCGACGATGTAGTTGACGTTGCGACCGATGCCGCCGTTGAGCGCGATCGTCAGCTGGCCCGGCTTGGTGGGATCCGTGTTGTAGGCCAGCTGGGTGCCGGGGGCGAGCACGGCGACGTTGGCGAACTGCCGGCCGTTGAGCGGCAGCGTCTCGAGCTGCTGCGCGCTGACCACCGTGCCGATGGCCGGAGTGGTCTCGATGAGCGGCGCCTCGGTCGTCACCGTGATCGTCTCCTCGACGGAGGCGGCACGCATGCTGACCTCGATCGAGCGCTCGGTGGCGACGTTCAAGTGAACGTTCTCGACGCTCACCGTGGCGAAGCCCTGGAGCTCGGCGGTGACGGCGTAGTCGCCCACCGGCAGGGCGGCGATGCGGAAGGTGCCGTCGGCGCCGGTGACCGCGACGCGGGTCAGGCCGGTGTTCTTTTCGCTGGCGGTGACGGTGACGCCCGGCAGCGCCGAGCCGTCGGCGTCCGTCGCCTTACCGCTGAGGGTCGAGCTCGCCGCCTGCGCCTGCGCCGCCGGAGCGAACGCGAAGCCGAAGGCGAGCGCGAGGACGAGCGTCGCCGCGAGGGCGCGCACGCCCAGGGTCAAATTCCTGAGACTCATTCGGAAATCCTCCTTGACTCGGCCTGTTACCTGTACTGACACAAGCATATCCGCAAAAAGTCGGGGGGCAAGGGCGGGGTACCAAACGGCACGGCGACGGTGCGGGAGGCCCTTTCCGTGGCGCGAACGGTGCGCGTCAGGCGCCGGTCGAGAGGCGCGCGAGCAGCTGGCGCGCGGCTTGGCGCTGGGACGCGTACTCGGGCTTGCCTTCGACGCGGGCGAGGAAGTCGCGGTAGGCGGCGGCGGCGCCGGCGCGGTCGCCCATCAGCTCGAGCGCGATGCCGCGGTTGAGCCGCGCTTCGTGCTGGAGCGGCGCGATGGCGAGGGCGCGGTCGAACCAGGGGAGAGCCGCCGCCGGGCGCTGGCGCGCGACTTCGAGCGCGCCCATGCCGTTCAGACGGATCCGGATAGCGCGGATCGAGGGCGATGGCGCGCTCGTAGGCACGCGCCGCTTCATCGGGGCGGCCGAGGCCGCGCTCGACGTTGCCGAGGTTGTTCCAGACCTGCGCGTCGCGCGCGTCGACCGCGAGCGCGGCTTCGAGGTGCGTTCGCGCGTCGGCGAGGCGGCCGGCGTTGGCGAGCGCGATGGCGAGCGCGTTGTGCGCCTGCGGGCGGCCGGGGTCGTGGCGCAACGCTTCCTCGAGCGCGGCGCGCGCTTCGTCGGCGTGGCCGGCGCGCTGGAGCGTCGTCGCCAGCTCGTACCAGACCTGCGGGTCGGCGGGCGCGAGCGCGGCGGCCTCGCGATAGAACGGGAGCGCTTCTTCGATGCGTCCTTGGTCGCGGAGCGCGCGTGCGTAGCTCATGCGGAAGACGGGGTTTGGTGGGGTCGGCTGCGACGAGCGGACGCAGCAGCGCGGCGGCTTCGGCCAAGCGTCCCTGCTGCTCGGCGGCGTGCGCTTCTTCGTAAGCGCGGAAGAGGGCGACGGCGCTCTTGGGATCGCGCGTGCCGGCTTGCGTCGCGGCAGCAGCCGAAGGTGCGGCGTAGCCGAGCGCAGCGAGGCGGGCGCGGCTCTCCGCGTCGGCGGCGGCGGGAGCGGCGCGGCGCTCGTCCTTGGCGAGCGCGGCGAGGGCCTGCGTGAGAGCGGCGGCGTCGCGGCGGCGCTCGGCGCGGAGGTCGCGCGCCTCGCCGGGGTCGGCCGCGAGGTCGTAGAGCTCGGTGCTTTTCACCGGTTTGACGGACGGCGCCTCGATGAGCTTGAGCGCGCCGCGACGGAGCGCGACGAGCGGGCTCCAGCCGAAGGTCGCCGGGTAGTGCGACTCGGCGTAGAGGTCGGCGGCGGGCGGCTCGCCGCCGGCGAGGAGCGCGGCGGAGAGGTCGCGGCCGTCGCGCGCACCGGCGAGCGGCTGGCCGAGGAGCGCCGCTAGCGTCGGAGCGAGATCGGCGAGCCCCACCGGCTCGCGCACGACGCGCGGCGCGAGCACGCCGGGCGCGGAGAGGAGGAGCGGCACGCGCAGCGTCGGCTGGTAGAGCAGCAGCCCGTGCGTGAGCTCGCCGTGCTCGCCGAGCGACTCGCCATGGTCGGCGACGACGACGACGATCGTGCGCGCCGTCTCGCGGCGGCGCGCGAGCCATGCGGTGAGCCGCGCCACTTGCGCGTCAGTGGACGCGATCTCGCCGCCGTAAGGGTCGCCAGCGTGGCGGCTGCGGAACGGCTCGGGCGGCTCGTAGGGCGCGTGCGGGTCGTAGAGGTGGACCCAGGCGAAGAAGGGCACGCGCACGCCGGCGCCTTCGACAGCGGGTCGCTCGTCGAGCCACGCGAGCGCGCGGTCGACGACCTCGCTCCCCGGCCGCTCGGCCTCGAGCGCGCTGCCGCGGCGCAAGATCTCGTCGTCGTAGCGCTCGAAGCCGCGCGCAAGGCCGTAGCGGTGGTCGAGCACGAAGGCGCCGACGAAGGCGCCGGTGCGGTAGCCGGCGTCGGCGAGCCGAGTGGCGAGCGTGGTGACGTCGGCGGGCAGCGTCCCCTGCCCGTTGTCGCGCAGCCCGTGCCGCGGCGGCAAGAGACCCGAAAGGATGGTGGCGTGCGAAGGCAGCGTCAGCGGCACCGCGCTCTGCGCCTGCTCGAAGCGCAACCCGCCGGCAGCGATGGCGTCGAGCGCCGGCGTCTCGGCGCCGTCGCGCCCGTAGCAGCCGAGACGATCGGCGCGCAGCGTGTCGAGCGTGACCAGCAGCAGGTTCCACCCCGCGGCCGGCGCCGCCTGCTGGTCGCGTGCGCGGCAGCCGCTCGTCGCCAGGACGGCGGCAACGGCGAGGACGAGCGCGAGCGCCGCGCGCGCTGCTCCGGTAGGCGCCTTCATCCGCGTCGCATGGTAGCCAATCGCCGGACGGGGCACGCGGCTTGCTCAGCGCTGTCGCGAGGCTCGCGATGGAAGGCTTATCGATCGAAAGCGCGCTGGGGCTGCACGAAACCGCCGCGACGTTGTCTGCCGGCCAGATGGCGCTGCGCGCGATCCTCGTCTACGGCGTCCTGCTGCTCTTCGTCCGCTTCGGCCACAAGCGCTTCGTCAGCCGCAGCACGGCCTTCGACCTCGTCCTCGCCATCGTCCTCGGCTCGGTCGCGAGCCGGGCCGTCACCGGCACCTCGCCGCTCGTGCCGACGCTGGTCGCGAGCCTCACACTGGTGCTGCTCCATCGCGTCATCGCCGCCCTCGGCTACCGCTCCCACCGCTTCGGCATCCTCGTCAAGGGCAACCCGCACCAGCTGATACGTGACGGCGCACCGATCGAGGCCGAGATGCGCCACACCAGCATCAGCCAGCACGACCTCGAAGAAGCCCTCCGCGAGCACGGCATCGCCAACCTCGACGAAGTCGAAGGCGCCTGGCTCGAGCGCAGTGGAAACGTTTCTGTCGTGAAGCGGCCCGCAAGCGGCCGCTGACGGTCGGCCGCGAACGTCAGCTGGCGCGCCGCAACGGTTTCGGCAGCTTCCGCACCTGCCGCGTAGCGCGATGGAGGTCGACCGCCTTCTGCGCGTTGAGCCAGAACCCTGGCGTCGTGGCGAAGGCGGCGCTCAGCTTGAGCGCCATCTCCGCGCTCAGCGAGGTGCGGCCGTTGACTAGCCGATTGATGACCTTGACGTCGCAGCCCAGATGGTCGGCCAGCTGCTTCTGCGTCATACCCAGCGGCTCGAGGAACTCCTCGCGCAGGATCTCGCCTGGATGAGTGGGCGCACGCCGCATCGCGGATGTCGCCATAGCGATCAGCATATCGGGGCTCAGAAGAGAGCGATCGTCTCCCTTTCGCGGCGATGCGAGAATCGCCGGCATGCGTCGCGTCTTCGCCGCTTATCGCGAGGCGTATTCGGGCCTGCCGCGCGCGGCTTGGGTGTTGGCGGCGGTGTGCTTCGTCAATCGCTGCGGCACGATGGTGTTGCTGTTTCTCATGCTCTATCTGACGACGCAGCGCGGGCTCTCCGTCTTTGCCGCGAGTGTCGTGGTTACGCTCTACGGCGCCGGCGCGTGCATCGGCGCCTTCGTCGGCGGGGAGCTCGCCGATCGTTTCGGCGCGCAGCGCATCCAGGTGGCATCGTTGGCGCTCGCCGGCGGCGGCTTCCTGCTTTACGGGCGGCTGCGCGCCGGGCTCGCGCTCTACGCCGGCGCGTTGCTGCTCGGCCTGATCAACGAGGCCTTTCGCCCCGCCAACAGCACCGCCGTCGCGGCCGCCGTGCCGCCCGAGCGGCTGGCGCAGGCGTTCGCGGTGCGGCGGCTGGGCCTCAACCTGGGGATGACGTGCGGCCCGGCGCTCGGGGGCGTGCTCGCGGCGCGCGACTACTCGTTGCTCTTCGTCGTCGACGGCGGCACTTGCCTGCTCGCCGCGGCGCTGCTCGCGGTGCTCGACCGCTCGCGGCCGCCCGTGCGCGCGCATGAGAGCGAGCCCGTCGCCGGCGGCTCGCCGTGGCGCGACGGGCCGTTCCTCGCCCTGCTCGGTCTCGCGTCCTGTCAGGCCGCGGTGCTCTTCCAGCTCGTCTCCACCTACCCGCTGGGGCTGCGCGAGCTGCATCGCATGAGCGAGCCGCAGATCGGCAGCGTCTACGCCATCAACACCGTGCTCATCGTGATCGTCGAGATGGTGTTGGTGCGGCGGCTCGCCGGGAGCGCGCCGCTGCGCGTGGCGGCGTGGGGCGGCCTCCTCTTCGGCGGCGGCATGGCCCTGCTGCCGGTCGGCCGCGGCTACGCGTTCGTCGCCGCGACGGTCGTCGTCTGGACCTTCGGCGAGATGCTCACCATGCCGTTCTTCGAAACGGTAGCCGCCGCGCGCGCCGGCGAGCACAGCCGCGGCCGCTACCTCGGCGCCTTCAACTTCGCCTACGCGCTGGCGTTCGCCGGCGCGCCGGCGCTCGGCGGCTGGATCTACCAGCGCTTCGGTCCTGGCATCCTCTTCGCCGGCTGCGGCTTGCTCGGCGTCGCGATGTGGGTCGGGGCGCGAGCCCTTTCGCCGCGGCTCGCCGGGCCTGCCGTGATGCGCGGTGCGCCATCCAGCGCTTCACCATCGACAGCGCCGCTCGCACCGCCCGCGTCATGAGCGACCCAGCGGCGAACGCGGTAGCGGACGTGGAGCGTGAGCCGAGCTTCTTCGCCGACGCCATGCTCGGCGGCCTCGGCCGCTGGCTGCGTACGCTCGGGCTCGACGTCGCCTCCGATCCCGCCCTCGACGACGCCGCGCTCGTCGAGCTGTCGGCGCGCGAGGGGCGCGTGATCCTCACTCGCGACCGCAAGCTCGTCGAGCGGCGTCTGGCGCGCCGTCACCTGCTCATCACGTCCGACCAGGTGGGCGAGCAGCTCCGCCAGGTGCTCGCCGCGTTCGACATCGCGATCGATCCTGCTCGCGTGCTGTCGCGTTGCCTACGCTGCAACGTGCCGCTCGTCGAGCTCGACACCGAGGTCGCGCTCCAGCGCGTGCCGCCCTTCGTCGCCCGCACACAGCAGCAGTTCCGTGAGTGCCCGGCCTGCCGGCGCATCTTCTGGCCGGCGACGCACGCCGCCCGCATGCGCCAGCGGCTCGAGGCGCTCGGCATCCCGTTGTGAAACGTTTCATGTGAAGGCCGCCACCGCGCGCCGGGCAGCGTCGCGCGCGCCGTGGCCTGCGGAATGCCGCTTCGCCGTTGTTGGTTAGCAGAGGCTGACCGCTTTGCAGTTTCGGCGGCCGGCCCGGCCCACCACCTTCGACGCACAGCTCGACGCCCAGGAGGCCACGATGGATCGACTCCTCCGCCGTTCGCTTTTCGTTGCTCTGGCACTCGGCGCCGCCGCCGCGGCGCGGCCCGCGCTCGCCACCAGCTACGTGATGATGTCCGACGCCGCGCTCGCCGATCAGGCAGCGGTGGTCGTCGACGCGCGTGTCGTCGCCGCCGAGCCCGCCGCCGTCTACGACCGCGCGCCCGCCACCGACTACCGCATCGAGGTCGACCGCGTGCTCAAGGGCGACGTGCCCGGGGGCGTCCTCGTCGTGCGCGTGCCCGGCGGCGTCGATCCGGTCACCGGCATCGGCTTCAAGGCCTTCGGCGCGCCCGAGTTCGCGGCCAACGAGCGCACGCTGCTCTTCCTCCGCCCCGCCGGCGACGGCACCTACAGCGTCCTCCACCTGATGCTCGGCGCCTTCCATCTGCGCGCGCAGGCCGGGCGCAAGGTCGCCGTGCGCGACCTCTCCGAGGCGCACGAGATCGAGCTGCCCGGCCGCCCCGCGGAAGGCGACGACCTGCGCGACTTCGACGCTTTCTCCAACTGGATCGAGGAACGCGCCGCGGGTGCCGCGCGCCCGCGCGACTACGTGCTCGGCAAGGCAGCGGCGGAGCTCGGCTCGGTGAGCTCGGGCTTCACCTTCCTCACTCCCGACGACGGCGTGCCCATCCGCTGGTTCGGCTTCGACAGCGGCCAGTCGGTCGCCTGGCGCGTGCACCAGGCCGGTCAGTCCGGCCTCGGCCTCGGCGCCAGCGTGGCGGCATTCGAGACCGCGCTCGCGGCGTGGACCGACGACGCGGCCACCAACATCCGCTACCTCTTCGCGGGCACGACCGCCGCCGGCGGCGGCCTCGCCAAGTCCGACCGCACCAACGCCATCCTCTTCGACGATCCTTACCGCGACGATCCGCGCGAGGCGGTCGAGGGCACCTTCTCCTGCTCGAGCGGCGGCGTCATCGCCATGGGCGGGCCGTTCTTCTACACCATCACGCGCAACTTCCAGGGCAAGCGCTACCACGAAGCGGCGGAGGCCGACATCGTCACCAACGACGGCACCGCCTGCTTCTTCCAGAACAACCCGCGCGTCGCCGAGGAGGTGTTCGCGCACGAGCTCGGCCACACCCTCGGCCTCGGCCATTCGTCGAATCGCGACGCGCTGATGTACGCCAACGCGCACGACGACGGTCGCGGCGCGCGCCTCACCGACGACGATCTGCGCGGCGGTGGCTGCGCTCTACGGCGGCGGTGCGGGCAACGGTGGCGGCGGCGCGCTGCGCTCGCCGGCACGGCTCGCGGCGCGCGCGCAGTCGCCGACGGCGGTGCTGCTCAGCTGGCGCGACCGCGCCGCCGGCGAGGACGGCTACGTCGTCGAGGTGCGGGTGCGCCGGCGCGGCTGGCAGCAGGTCAAGGCGCTCGGGACGAACAGCAACTCGACCGTGGTCACCGGCCTGCAGCCGGGCACGCCGTACAGCTTCCGCGTGCGGGCGGTCCGCGGCGGCGCGCCTCGGCTTACAGCAACGTGGCGACCGTCACGACGCCGCGCTGATCCTCCCCTCGTCATCGCGAGGGCGCGTAGCGCCCGTGGCGATCTCGATCATCGAGATTGCTTCGTCGCTCCGCTCCTCGCAATGACGGGAAGCTCAGCTGAGCTCCGCACCCCGCGCTAGGCGTACTTCGTCCAGCGCCAGATTTCCTTCAGCGACGGCTTCTTGCCGTACATCAAGATGCCGACGCGGTAGACCCGCGCGCAGATCCACACCATGACGATGTCGGCGAGGATCGTGAGCGCGTAGGCGAGCGCCAGCTGCCACGCCGGCGGCATCTTCACCGCGATGCGCAACATCATGATCATCGGCGTGAAGAGCGGGATCAGCGAGAAGGTCACCGCCATCGTCGAGTCGGGGTCGTTGAGCACCGGCATGAAGACCATCCACGGCACGACGACGAAGAAGACGCCGATGCTCGCCAGCTGCTGCGCTTCCTGCGGGCTGTTGAACGCCGCTCCGATGAGGGCGTAGAACGAGGCGTAGAAGACGAAGCCGAGCAGGAAGAGGGCGATGAAGTGCGCCACCACCGCCAGGGACAGCGTCGGCATGTTGAAGCCCGACGGCATGGCGAGACCGGCGATGACCGCCGGCGCGGTGAGCACCGCCGCCGAGCCGAGCCAGATGCCGATCTGGGTGAGCGCCACGCGCGCAGATGCCGACCAGCTTGCCCGCCATCAGCTGCGTCGGCGTGGTGGTCGAGGCGATCACCTCGACGACGCGGTTGGCCTTCTCCTCGAGCACGCCGTGCATCACCATCTGGCCGTAGATCATGATCGCCATGTAGAGGATGGTGAACAAACCGATGGCGAGGATGAGGTCGCCGATGCCGGCGTCGGCCTTGCCCCCCTCCTCGGTGACGCGGATCTTCTCGAGGTCGACCCCCTCGACGAGGTCGGCGATCTGCTCGGGGTCGTAGCCGGCCGCCGCCAGCCGCTGCTCGCGCACGACGCGCGACAGCACGCGCTCGACGCGGCCGAGGGTGATGACGTTCGACAGCGTGCGGCCGTGGTACTCGACCTTGTTGTCGGCGAAGACCTGCGGGTCGATCCACAGCCAGGCGTCGATCTCGTCGGCGAGGACGCGGCGGTCGAGCTCCTTTTTCTGCACCGCCTCGTCGGCGGCCGGCGGCTCGACGCGGAGCGTGAAGTCGACCTGCGGGCCGCCGTCGGCTTGGCCGCCGCCCGCGATCTCCTTCTCGAGACGCGAGGCCACCTTGCCGGTCTCGTCGACGACCGTCAGCCGCAGACCGCCGCGGCTCTTCGACATGATGAGGCTCGGCAACACGATCCACGCGCCCATGAGGAGCGGCAGGATGACGGTGGTGATCCAGAAGGCGGGCGTGCGCACCCGCGACAGGTAGTCGCGCTTGGCGATCACCAGCATGCGCGAATCAAACGTGGGCATCGTTCACCGCCTCCACGAAGATCTCCTCGAGCGTCGGCTCGGCGGAGCGGAACTCACGGACGGAGAGGAAGGACACCAGCTGCCGCAGCAGCTCGGCGGCGTCGACGCCGGGCGAGGCCGTGACCTCTAAATGGCCATTGCGCGCCGCCACCGCGACGACGCCGGGGACGCTCGACACCTTCTCGACGTCGCCGTCGGCGACCAGGCGATAGCGGTCGGCGCCGCGCGCGCGCCGCAGCGCCTGCAGCTCGCCCGCGAGCACCACCCGCCCGCGGGCGATGAGGGCGATGTGGTCGCACAGCCTCTCGGCCTGCTCCATGACGTGGGTCGAGAAGAGGATCGTCTTGCCCGCCGCCTTGTGCGCCGACAGCAGGTCCTTGAACAGGCCCTGGTTGATGGGGTCGAGGCCGGAGAAGGGCTCGTCGAGCACCAGCAGCTCGGGCTCGTGGATCAAGGTGCCGGCGAGCTGGATCTTCTGCTGCATGCCCTTGGAGAGCTCCTCGACCTTCGACTTGCTGCGCGCGGCGAGGCCGACGCGCTCGAGCCACTCGTCGGCGCGCTTGCCGAGAGGCGCCTTGGGCAGGCCGTGGAGCTCGCCCAGGAAGACCAGCTGCTCCTTGACCGTCATCTTGCGGTAGAGGCCGCGCTCCTCGGGCAGGTAGCCGATGCGGTCGAGGTCGGCGCGCGTGCGCGGGTGGCCGAAGACCCGCACCTCCCCCTCGTCGGGGCCGATGATGTCCATCAGCATGCGGATGGTGGTCGTCTTGCCGGCGCCGTTGGGGCCCAGCAGGCCGAAGACGGTGCCGGCGGGAACGGTCAGCGACACGTCTTCGACGGCCTTGGCGCCGTCGAAGGTCTTGCGCAGACCGCGTAGGTCGACAGTGGGTTCCATGAGGCTCCTTGTCGGAGTGGGCCACGGCGCGGCCGGGCAGCTGATGACTACGGTCCATTGTACGGAGCGATTCCTTACGAGTTCTTCCGTGGTCGCCCGGACCGGGCGACCGCGGAAGAAACATCGGGGAACGGATCGCGTATCCTTTGGGGACGAACCGCGCGCGACGCGCGCTTCCCAACCCCCGAACAGCTCCAACCGCTGACCTTTCCCCGAAGGAGATGATCCGCATGCGCTCCAGAGCCCTGCTCGCGGCGGCCGCCGGCGTCCTGCTCGCCCTGCCCGGGTTCGTACAGACCCCGGCCGCCCACGCCCAGACCGTCGAGGAAGTGATCGCCAAGCACATCGAGGCCCGCGGCGGCAAGGAGAAGCTCGCCGCCGTGCAGAGCGCCCGCGCCACCGGCAAGATGTCGATGGGCCCGATGGAGGTGCCGTTCGTCATGGAGTGGAAGGCGCCCAACCGCGTGCGCCAGGAGTTCACCGTGCAGGGCAAGGCGGGCGTGCGCGCCTACGACGGCACGACCGCCTGGATGCACATGCCGTTCATGGGCAAGGCCGACCCCGAGAAGATGGCGGAGGAAGACACCGCCGACATGGCGCAGGAGGCCGACCTCATCGAGGGCCCGCTCGTGAACTACCAGCAGAAGGGGCACCAGGTGCGCCTCGTCGGCAAGAAGGAGATCGAGGGCACCGAGGCCTACGAGCTCGAGGTGACGATGAAGAACGGCGACGTGACGCACGACTACCTCGACGCCGAGACCTTCCTCACCATCAAGCAGGAGAGCAAGCACAAGCAGGGCGACCAGGAGCTCGAGGTCGTCACCGCGGTCGGCAACTACCAGCAGGTGGACGGCCTGACGCTGCCCTTCTCGATCAGCAGCACGATCAAGGGCGCGCCGCCGGGCGCCGGCGGCCAGAACATCACCATCGAGAAGTACGAGTTCGGCAGCGCGATCGACGACAGCCGCTTCGCCTTCCCGGGCGCTGCCGCCGCGGACAAGCCGGCGGCGACGAAGCCGCCCGGCCGCTGACGCCGTTTTCGCGAGCTCGCGGCAACGCGGGGTCGGAACGTAGGGTGCGCTCTGCGCACCGTCCGACTCCGCGACGCCCGTTCGCTGGTGCGCAGAGCGCACCCTACAGATGCCGACTGCCGGGTGTCCTTCGAGAGGAGACTTCCCATGCCTGCCTCGACCTCGCTGCGCGTCCGTCTTGCCGCCCTCGCTGCTCTCGCCTTCGCCGCCGGCGCCGCT
Source organism: Thermoanaerobaculia bacterium (assembly GCA_963846495.1). Classification (GTDB taxonomy): domain Bacteria; phylum Acidobacteriota; class Thermoanaerobaculia; order Multivoradales; family JAIOJS01; genus DASYQD01. The sequence continues at coordinate 81,553 of CAWJWP010000004.1, forward strand.
TCCGCCGCCGAGCTCAAGACCTCCACCTTCGGCGGCCTCTACGCCCGTCCCATCGGCCCGGCGGTGATGAGCGGCCGCATCGCCGACCTCGTCGCCACCCCGACCGATCCTTCGATGATCTGGGTGGGCTCCGCCTCCGGCGGCCTCTGGCGCAGCAAGGACGCCGGCCTCACCTTCGAGCCCGTCTTCGACCAGGAGGCGGTGCAGTCGATCGGCGCCGTCGGCCTCGACCCCAACGACGCGAAGACCATCTGGGTGGGCACCGGCGAGCCGTGGACGCGCAACAGCACCTCGGTGGGCAACGGCGTCTACAAGTCGACCGACGGCGGCGACAGCTGGCAGCACCTCGGCCTCGAGAAGACCGAGCGCATCGAGAGCGTCACCGTCGACCCCAAGGACAGCAAGACGGCGTGGGTGTGCGCCCTCGGGCAGCTGTGGAGCGCCAACGAGGAGCGCGGCGTCTTCAAGACGAGCGACGGCGGCAAGACCTGGCAGAAGGTGCTCTACGTCGACCAGGACACCGGCTGCGGCGACCTCTCGCTCGACCCCGGCGACGGGCGCATCGCCTACGCCGGCATGTGGGAGTTCCGCCGCTACCCGTGGAGCTTCAGCAGCGGCGGCAAGGGGAGCGGCCTCTACCGCACGATGGACGGCGGCAAGACCTGGACGCGGTTGAGCGAGGGATTGCCGAAGGGCAACGTCGGCCGCATCGCGGTGGCGGTGGCGCCCTCGCGCACCAGCGTCGTCTACGCCGTCGTCGAGGCCAAGGACGACACCCGGCTCTACCGCTCCGACGACATGGGCGCCACGTGGCAGCCGAAAGCCACCAACCTCAACGTCGCGATACGCCCGTTCTACTTCGCGCGGCTGGTGGTCGATCCCACCGATTGGCAGCGCGTCTACAAGCCCGGGCTCACGCTGTCGATCTCGCGCGACGGCGGCGACTCGTTCACCTCCCCCTTCACCGGCATGGGCGGCGGCTTCCACGGCGACCTCCACGCGCTGTGGATCGATCCGCGCAACCCGTACCACCTGATCCTCGGCACCGACGGCGGCGTCTACGAGTCGACCGACCGCGGCGGCAGCTGGCGGCACTTCCGCAACCTGCCGCTGTCGCAGGTCTACCGCGTCGGCTACGACCTCCAGCGCCCGTACAACGTCTACGTCGGCCTGCAGGACAACGGCTCCTGGATGGGGCCGTCCGCCGCCCCGGGCGGCGTGCAGAACCGGCACTGGAGCAACGTCGGCTTCGGCGACGGCTTCTGGACCTTCGCCGACCTGCAGGACGGCGACACCGTCTACTCCGAGATGCAGGGCGGCGGCCTCTTCCGCTTCAGCCGCAGGACCGGGGAGATCAAGCAGATCGCTCCCTTCCCGGAGGCTGGCGAGAAGAAGCTGCGCTTCAACTGGAACTCGCCTTACCTGCAGGGTCCGAGCGGCGCCCTCTACGTCGGCGCCCAGCACCTCTTCCGTTCGCGCGACAAGGGCGAGTCGTGGCAGCGCATCTCGCCCGACCTGACGACCAACGACCCGCAGAAGCAGAGGCAGCTCGAGTCGGGCGGCATCACCGTCGACGCCTCGGCCGCGGAGAACCACACCACCATCTACGCCATCGCCGAGTCGCCGAAGAACGCGCAGGTGCTCTGGGTGGGGACCGACGACGGCAACCTGCAGCTGTCGCGCGACGGCGGCGGCACGTGGACGAACCTCGTCGCCAAGGTGCCCGGCGTGCCGAAGAGCACGTGGGTGTCGCAGGTGGAGGCGAGCCCGCACGACGAGGCGACGGCGTTCGTCACCTTCGACGGCCACCGCATGGGCGACATGGAGACCTACGCCTACGTCACCTCTGATTTCGGCGCGACCTGGCGGCGCTTGGCGACCGACAGCGTCGACGGCTACGCCCACGTGCTGCGCCAGGACCCGGCGCGCGCGGAGCTGCTCTACCTCGGCACCGAGCACGGCCTCTGGCTGTCGATCGACGGCGGCGCGCACTGGGCGCGCTTCGACGGCGGGCTGCCGCGCGTGCCGGTGATGGACCTGAAGGTCCACCCGCGCGACGGCGACCTCATCGTCGGCACCCACGGCCGCGGCGTGTGGATCGTCGACGACCTCTCGCCGCTGCGCGCCTTGACGCCGGAGGTGATGGAAGCCGACTTCACGCTGCTGCCCGCCGAGGACGGCGTGCAGACGATCTCGGGGAGCTTGCAGGAGTTCCCCGGCAACGACGAGTTCTTCGCCGGCAACCCGCCGGAGGCGGCGGCGATCTTCTACTACCTGAAGAAGCGTCACGTCATCGGCGACTTCAAGGTCGAGGTCTTCGACGCGCAGGGGAAGCTCATCACCACCATTCCCGCCAGCGGCCGCGTCGGCGTCAACCACGTGCCGTGGCCGATGCGGCTCGACGCGCCGCAGATCCCCGCCGGCAACGAGATCCAGCCCGCCTTCGTCGGGCCCTTCGTGCCCGAGGGCACCTACACCTTCAAGGTGACGAAGGGTGCGGAGACCTACGCGGGCAAGGTGAAGCTCGTCGCCGACCCGCGCTCGCCGTACTCGACCGAGGACCGCGCGCTGCAGCAGAAGACGGCGCTGCAGCTCCACGACGACCTCGCCGACCTCACCTACTTGACCGAGTCCGTCGTCGACCTGCGCGATCAGGCGCGCGCGCGGGCCGAGGCGGCGGGCAGCAAGCAGCCGCTCGGCAAGCGGCTCGACGCTTTCGGCGGTCACCTCGAAGAGCTGCGCCGGCAGCTCACCTCCAGCGACTCGACGGCGATCTCGGGCCAGGAGCTGTTGCGCGAGCGCATGGCCGAGCTCTACGGCGCGGTGACCGGCTACCTCGGGCGGCCGACGGCTTCGCAGCTTGCGCGGGTCCCGGCGCTCGAGAAGGAGCTCGCCGACGTGCGGGCGAGCTACGAGAAGGTGATCGCCGTGTCGCTCGCGGCGCTCAACCGCGACCTCGCGGCGAAGAAGCTCGACCCGCTGGCGCCGCTCACCCGCGAGGCGTGGCAGGCGAAGAAGAAGAAGGGCGGCTCGAGCCCGGCGCTCGAGTCGTGGCTCGCCGCGCAGCCGCTGCGGCTGTTCTGACCGTGAACGCTCGCTGACGAGGTGCGCCGGCGGCTACCGGGGTAGCTGACGGCTACGCTTGGCCGTCGGCGCGCTCGCTCGCCTCGACCGAGGCGATGAGCGCCTGCAGCGCCTCGGGCGCCAGCGGCTTGACGAAGTGCGCGTCGAAGCCGGCGCGCCGCGAGCGCTCGCGGTCCTCGGGCTGGCCGTAGCCGGTCAACGCGACGACGTGCAGGCGGTCGAAGCCGCTCGCGCGCAGCCGCGACGCGACCTCGTAGCCGTCCATGATCGGCAGCCCGAGGTCGAGGACGACGAGCTGCGGCCGCTGCTCGACGGCGGCGAGCAGGGCGGCCGGCCCGTCATGGGCGACGCGCGTCTCGCAGCCCATCGCGCCGAGCAGCTCGGCGAGCGTCTCGGCGGCGTCGAGGTTGTCGTCGACCACCAGCACGCGCAGGCCGCGGCCGTTCGCGCGGTGCATCGCCGTGGCTGACGCGCCGCGCGCGCGAGGTCCGCGGCTCGCCAGCGGCAAGCGCACGCGGAACTCCGCGCCCTTGCCGATCCCTTCGCTCACCACCGACACCGAGCCGCCGTGCAGCTGCACCAGGCTGTTGACGATGGCGAGCCCGAGGCCGAGCCCGCCCTCGGCACGGTCGTGGGCCCGCGGCCCCTGCACGAAGAGGTCGAACACCGTCGCCAAAAGCTCGGGCGCGATGCCGAGCCCGTTGTCGCGGATCGTCACCACCGCGTCGTCGCGGTCGATCGTGGCGCGCACCTCGATCCGCCCTTCGCTCGGCGTGTACTTGGCGGCGTTGCTCAGCAGGTTGGTCATCACCTGCGCCAGCCGCACCGGGTCGCCTTCGACGACCAGGCCGTCGCCCCTGACGTCGACGACCAGCCGATGCGAGCGCTGCGCCACCAGCGGCCCCACTGTCTCGATCGCCTGCGCGATGACCTCGGCGAGCTCGACCGTGCGGCGCTCGAGCTGCAGCTTGCCGCGGGTGATGCGCGAGACGTCGAGCAGGTCCTCGACGAGCCGCAGCAGGTGGCTCACCTGGCGCTCGATGAGCGCCCGCTCGCGCTCCAGCTCGCCGCTGCCGCGCAGCTTCATCAGGTGGAGCGCGGTGACGATCGGCGACAGCGGGTTGCGCAGCTCGTGGCCGAGCATGGCGAGGAACTCGTCCTTGGCGCGGCTGGCGCGCTCGGCCTGCTCGGCGCCGAGACGGGCGAGGCGCGTCTGGTGATGGAGCTCGGCGATCAGCCGGTCGCGGTCGAGCGCGGCGGCCGGATCGGGCTCGCTCACCGCGACGTGCGAGTGCAGCGCGCAGACACGGCGGAAGCCGTGCCCCTGGACGTCGTGGTCGAAGGCGCCGAGCTCGTAGCCGCAGAGGAGCCGCACCGGCAGGGTGGCGAGCAGCTCGTTCCACGCCGTCTCGAGCGCGATGGCGGCGTCGATACGGCCGGCGCGCGCCAACAGGTCCACCATCTCGCCGTAGGCGCGCACGCGGCCGTAGCGGGACGCGAGGTCGGTGAGCAGAGCGCCGACGTGGAGGCGAAGCCCGGCGAGCGTCGGCTTGCCATCCTCGTCGGAGAGCGCGGCGAGCGTGTCGGCGGCGTCGAGGATGACGAACCGCTCGGCGCTCGTCAGCCGCGGCAGCGTCGCCCAGGGCGGCGAACGCCTCGGCGATGCGCTGCCGGTGCTCGGCGGTGGCGATCACGACGGCGGCCTCGCCGGCGGCGAGCCCGTCGGCGAGAAAGCGCGCGATCGGCTCGGCGTCGATCTCCTCGTCGTAGAACTGGACGAGGTGCTCCGGCGCTTCGACCGTCGAGGCTAGAGGGGTCGCAGTGGCTATCACTTCCATCGGGGTCGGTTCGCTAGAGCAAGGGTGATGCCCGGCAACGGTGTGGACCGACCGCGGGCGCGGGTGAGGGCGCGGATCGCAACGTTTTGTGCCGGCTCGGGGCTCGTTGTAGGACCCAGGCCGTCACGCAGCGTCGGCGATGCCGACGCTCGGTCGTGCGACACAAGCCCTGGCGCTGGAGACGTTTGTAGAAACTGGCGCGGGTTCGGGACCCGCTGCTTGCAATTGCTACCGCTGGAGAGGAGGAGATGGCTCCTGGGGAGGGAATCGAACCCCCGACCAATCGGTTAACAGCCGATCGCTCTACCGCTGAGCTACCCAGGAGCAGGGTTGGATGCGGGACATCCGAGAAGGCGACCGATCTTAGGAGCCGCCCTGCGGCCTGTCAATGCGAGCCGCGGGCGCCGCGAGCCGCCTCAGTTCGAGCCGGCGAGCCCCTCCGCGAACCGGTGGCGCAGCTCGCGCCGCACCGCCACTTTCCGCTCCTCCCGCTGCTGGCGCGCCGCCTCGGAATCGTCGTCGGCCCACAGCTCGTCGATCTCTTCCGCGCGGCCGGTGGCGTCCGACACCTGGGCCTGCAGGGTCTCGTCGCCCAGCTCGTCGGCCAGGCTGGCCGAGCCACCACATGCCGTTGTCGCTCTCGTCCCAGGACGACTCCGGCGCGCCCAGCGCGCGCACCAGCCACTCCCTCGCGGCCGCGGCGTTCCAGCCCGCGACGAGCTTGTAGAACCGGAACGACTCGTGCGACAAACCGTCGGTGGCGAGCAGCGCCGCGCTGAGGCGCTGGCGATGATCCGCCGTCAACGCGGCGCCGAGGAGGGCCGGCCGCGGCTCGGCGCTCAGCAGGCCGCCGCTGCCGCGGAAGCGGTCGACGAGGAGCAGCAGGTCGGCGGCGGCAACGTCGGCGCTCACGTGAGCCTCAGCCGCGCGCTCGTCCAGCGCCGCGACCGCGACTCACCAGCTCGTCGATCACCTCGGCGTGCACGGAGGGCTCTTCCGCCGTCCCGACCAGCCACTCGACGATCTCGTCGACGTCCTTCTCGCCGCGCCGCTCGGCGCGGCGCTCGATGCGGGCGAGAGCGGCGAGCCGCGTCTCGTAGGCGGCGCGCTCGGCGTCGCTCAACTGCTTGATGCCGATGCCGTAGTCGGCGCCTTCGTAGAGCGGTCCTGCGCCGTCTTCGCTCTCGTCCTCCGAGCGGTCGAGGAACGCCAGCAGGCGTGTTCCGGGCTCGCTCTCGGCTTTCCAACCGGTGCCGTCCCAGTCGTACTCCCAGTGACGATAGGCGAGCGGGCGGTCGGGAAACGTTCCCTTGAAAACGGTTTCGACACGCAGCTCGGTGATCACGGTGACGCGTTTGTCGTGGCGCTCGACGACCGTGGAGGGCCCGGCGACGGCCGAGACGACGAGGTCGCTGCCGGCGAAGAGCTGCCGCAGCGGCGCCTGGCCGATGCCGCCGGCGATGCCGCCGGCGACGATGACCGGCGGGCTCGCCGTGAGGTCCGCGCGCTGCTGCTCGCCGGGCTGCACGGCGACGCCTCGGCGCATGCTGACCTCGAGGTTCTCGGCGCGGCCGCCGAGGTCGTAGATGCCGGCCGCGAGCGCGGCGAAGCGGAAGACGCCGTCGCTGCCGGTCGCCGCGGTCTGCATGCTGCCGTCGAAGACGTTGATGGCGATGACCTCGACGCCGGCGACCGGCGAGCCGTCCTCGCCGGCGACGCGGCCGAGCAGCCCGCCGGGCGCACCGTCGTAGGCGGGGCGCGCCGGCTGGCGTTCGCGGTCGCGATCGCCTTCATCGGTCGAGGCGTCGACCGCGGCCGCGGCAGGCGCGCTGCGCTGCGCCGGCGCGCTGGCGGCGGCGAGCCACGCCGTCATCAACGTGGCGGCGACGGCGGACGGCCGGCGGCGCGGCAGCAGCGTCGCGGCGGGCGGCGGCTCGAACGCCGGCGCCGTCACCAGCCGGCCGCCCTGCCGTGTCATCCGCGCGCACATCCTGCCGCGGCGCGCGTGCAGCTCGGCGTGGATGCTCGCCGCCGTCATCTGCGCGAAGTCGTAGACCTCGCGCTGGCACTCGGCGCAGAACCGCCGCGCGCCCTCGCCGTCCATCGTCTCCCACGACGTCGTGCACGGAGACCCGATCACCAGCCGATTCAACCGCTCGCTGCGCGTCGCCATCGCCTACCTCCTCGCCCCGCGATCAGGTGACGCGGCGAGCGTCACCGCGAACCGCTGTCGCAGCTCGCGGCGGAGCTCCAGCTGCCGCTCCTGGCGAAGCTTTCGCGTCTCTTCGGAATCGTCGCCGGGCCAGAGGTCCTCGACCTCTTCCTCCCGTTCGATGCTCTCCGTCACCAACGCCTGCAGGCCCTCGTCGCCCAGCTGCTCGGCCAGGCTCTCGAGCCACCACGACGCGTCCTCTTCCGCATCCCACTTCGACTCGGCGGCACCGAGCTGGCGCACCAGCCACTCCTTGGCGAGATCCGCGTCCCACCGCCTCACCAGCTGGAAGAGCGTGAAGGACGAGTCTGACAACCCTTCTGTCGCGACCAGCGCCGCGGTGAGGCGCTGTCGGTGGTCCACGGTCAACGCGGCGCCGAGGAAGGCGGGCCGCGGCTCGGCGCTGAGCATCCCGCCGCTGCCGCGAAAGCGGTCGACGAGGCGCTGCAGGTCGGCGGCCGTCACCTCGACGCTCGCCTGGGCCGCCGCGGCGCGATCGGCGAGCGCAGCGGCGGCGTAGGCGAGCTCGTCGACGGCGTCGCCGCGGGTCAGCGGCTCCTCCGTCGTCGAGACCAGCCACTCGACGATCTCGTCGGGGTCCTTCTCGCCGCGACGCTCGGCGCGGCGCCCGAGGCGAGCCAGCGCCTCCAGTCGCGACTCGTAGGCGGTGCGTTCGGCATCGCTCAGCCGCTTCATGCCGGCACCCCACTCGGCAGCCTCGAGGATCACCCGCCCATCGTTCTCGGCCGCGCCCTCGTCCGGCTCGAGGAAGGCCACGATGCGCGTGCCGGGCTCGTACTCGGCGGCCCAATCTCGCCCCTCCTCGTCGTACTCCCAATGGCGATACACGACCGCGCGGTCGGACGAGATCGTTCCTTTGAAGAGCACCCCGACGCGGAGCTCGGTCAGCACGGTGAGCCGTTCGTCCTCGCGCTCGACGACCGTCGACGGCCCGAGGACGGCGGAGACGACGAGCTCGCTCCGTTCGAAGAGCTGGCGCAGCGGCGACTCCCCCACGCTGATGCCGCCTGAGGTGACGACTTCCGGGCGCGCGGTGAAGTCGGCGCGCAGCTGCTCCCCGGGCTGGACGACGATCCCTGCGTAGAAGTCGAGGTCATGGCCTTCGAGGTAGCCGGTGAGGTCATACATGCCGGCGGAGAGCGCGGCGAAGCGGAAGGAGCCGTCGCTACCGGTCGCCACCGTCTGCACGCTGCCGTCGAGCGCGTTGGCGGCGCTGACCTCGGCACCGGCGACAGGCGTGCCTTTCTCGTCAATCACACGCCCGAGCACCGCTCCCGACGCGCCGTCGTGAGCGCGCCGCGCCGGCGACCGCTCCGCCTCCGGTTCGGCCGTCGACGTATCGACCGCGGCAGGCGTGGCCTCGCTCGGCTGCGCCGCGGCGTTGGCGGCTGCCAGCCAGGCCGTCACCAGCGTGGCGGCAACCGTCGCGCCCCGCCACCGAGCGGGCGGGGCTGCGGCTTGCGGCGGCTCGACCGCCGGCGCCGTCAACAGTCGGCCACCGTGCCGCGTCATCCGCGCGCACATCCTGCCGCGGCGCGCGTGCAGCTCGGCATGGATGCTCGCCGCCGTCATCTGTGCGAAGTCGTAGACCTCGCGCTGGCACTCGGCGCAGAAACGTCGCGCGCCCTCGCCATCCATCGTCTCCCACGACGTCGTGCACGGAGACCCGATCACCAGCCGATTCAACCGCTCGCTGCGCGTCGCCATTGCGATCCCTCCGGGGTGCCCTCCGCTCGCGGAGATGCTCGGCCTGGTAATTGGACCCGCGAGAGCCCAAGGGGGAAACCAGTGCACGGCCGTTGGCACCCTCGTTGCTGAGGGGTGCTAATGGGGATGGGGGTCACGTTGGAGCCGATGAGCGGCTCCTTCGGATCGTCTATCCAGCAAGGGAGGGAGTATGCGAACGAAGACTCTCGCGTGGATGCTGGCGGCCGTATTACCGTTGACGTTGGCCTGCAAGCCCACGGAGCAAGCGGAAAGCGACGACACGAGCGACACCGCGGCGCAGGCCACCCCCGCCGAGGTGCCGGGCACCGATGCTCCCGGCGACCTCAGCCCGGCCGAGGCGCAGACGATGATCGACGACGTCACCATCGGCCACAAGGTGACCGACGGCATCATCTCCCCCGAGGACCAGGGGGACGACTTCGCCCCCGGCGATCCTGTCCACCTGACGATGAAAGTCGGCGATGCGCCGGCCGGGTCGGAAGTGAAGGTGATCTGGTACGGCCCCGGCGAGGCCAAGATCGGCGAGGACGCCAAGTCCGTCGTCAGCGGCGGTACGACCCTGGCCTTCCAGGCGCCCGACACCTCGTCGTGGCAGAAGGGCGACTACCGGGCCGAGATCTGGATCGGCGACGAGAAGGTCAACCAGCAGACCTTCAACCTCACCGACAAGAGCGGCGCCGGCCGCTAGCGGTCCGTTCACTCGTTCGTCAAGCGCGGCGGGCGGCCTTACGGCCCCCCGCCCGCTCGACGACACGGGACCTCTCTCCTAGTTTCCTAGTTGCTCGACGTGCTGTCGAGCAATGGCCAGGAGCGGGCGAGCAAGCGGGCAGGCTCGCGATCGCCTGGCAGCGCGCGCTGCCAGGCGGAAGCGGCGGCGCGGGCCGCTTCGGTGTCGCCGCTCGCCAGCGCGACCCGGACCGCCTGCTCGTGGAGTCGCCGAGCCGCCGGCCAGCGCCCGAGGGCGGTCGCCAGGCAGCGACGCGCTCCGTCGCGATCGCCGACCTCGAAGGCAAGAGCGGCGAGCCGCGACGCCAGCTCGGCGTCGGCTGCCGCTGGCAGCTCGAGCGCCTCGCCGCGGGCCCGCCCGGCGAGATACTCGAGCTCGGCATCGCGCGGCTCGACGTCGAGCCCGATCGCCGCCCACTCCGCCGCGCGCGCCCGCTCGCCGCGGCGCAGCGCCACGACCGCGAGATAGCGCGCGGCGCGCGGATGCGCGTGACGCTGCATCGAACGGGTGAAAGCGTACGCCGCTTCGGCGAGCAGATCCTGGCGATAGAGGATCTCACCCGCGAAGGAAGCGGGGGCGGGAGCGCGAGGAAACTCCATCTCGAGAGCCAGCAGCTGCGCCAGTGCGACCTCGAGCTCGCCTCGGTCGCGCGAGGCGAGCGCCGCGTCGAGCCCGCGACGGAGCTCCCCTTCGCGCTCCGCGGCGGCGGCTTGAACGGCGATCGCCAACGCGGCGACGCCGATGGCGATGGCGGCCGCTTGCGTCCTCGCCGCGCGGCGGGGGCGCGGCGCGCGAGGGCGCGACAAAGTCGCCGCTGTGCAGAGGACGACCGCGCCCGGCAACCAGCTCGGATGGTGGGCGAGGCCGAGGAGGAGGGCGAGGGCGGCGGCGGCGAGGGCAGCCCGGCGGGAGCGAGTCGCCAGGCCGAGGCCGGCGAGAGGAACGACAGAGGTCAGCAGCCGCGGATCGCGAGCCACCCCGAGCTCGACTCCCAGAGCCACCGCCCCGATCGCCGCCAGCGCGGCCCACGGCAGCGCCGCGACCACGCGCGAGGTCGCCGGCGCGAACGCCCGCTGCCCGCCTCGCCACGCGGCGGCGATGACCATCGCGCCGGCGAGCAGAAGCCAGTGCGCGAGATCCGCGAAGCCCCATCCGGGTGCCCATCCGGGTGACAGAGCTTGCGGCGCGGCGTGGGCGGCGAAATGAAGCGGGAAGACGGCGAGCGTGGCCCACCGCCAGCGGCCGGCGAGCGGGGGGCGCGAAGTCCAGGCGAGAAAGGGCAGCAGGAAGTCGGCCGCCACGCACGACCAGTCGACGAGGCCGATCGGCGGCACGCCGTGCAGCCAGTCGGGCCCCACCGCCACCGTCCAGCGCCACCAGCCCGCGGCGCCGGCGGCCGTCTCCACCAGCCAGCTCGTCGCGGCGAGCGCCAGCGCCGCGGCGGCGATTACCACTCCCAGGGAGGCCGGCGCGCTCCCCTCGCCAGCCAGCCGCTCGGCGAGCCACCAGGCGAGGTAGGTGGCGATCGCCCACCCGGCGAGCTCCTGCAGAGGCACGTCGAAGATCGCCAGCCGCGGCCCCTGCAGGCGGTACGGAAAGCGACCGTCGAGCGCCTCCTCGGTGATCGCCCGGATGGCGAGGTGGCGGACCCATCCGTAGCCGGCGATCGCCGCCCAGAAGACGAGCGCTCGCCGCCGCTCGAGCGCCGCGAGCGAATGCGCGACGAGCAGCGCCAGCGCCAGCGCCGACGGCAGCAGGAGGAGAGCGTGGGTCGAGAGCATCGCGGTGGGCTCCAAGGCTGGCGCGCCAGGCAGGGCAGGCAAAAGCAGGCCGATGCTAACCTCGATCGCACATGGGTCGCCGCCGCTCGGCGCTCGCCGGTCTCGCGCTGCTCGCCCTGGTGATCCCCGCCGCCGCCGGCCGTCCCGCGGCGCCGGCGCCGCAGCAGCGACCGCAGCCGCGGCCGAGCTTGCTGCTCATCACCCTCGACACCACCCGCGCCGACGCCCTGGGTGGCGGCCGGACGCCGGTGCTCGACGCCCTGGCCGCCCGCGGCACGAGATGGAGCGGTGCGCTGGCCCCGGCGCCGCTCACCTTGCCCGCCCATGCCTCCCTGCTCACCGGATGCGAACCGCCGGAGCACGGCCTCCACGACAACGGCGCGGGAGCTCTGCCAAGCGATCTGCCGACGCTCGCGACCCTGCTGGCGAGCGAGCTCGACACCGCCGCGATCGTCGGCTCGCGGGTCCTCGACCGGCGTTTCGGTCTGGCGCGCGGCTTCGCGCTCTACGACGACCGCATGCTGGCGGAGCGAACGGGTGAATACGGCTATCCCGAGCGCGCCGCCCCGGAGGTCGTGGATCGGGCGCTCCACTGGCTCGCGGCGCGGCGGGGCAAGGGCGGCTTCTTTCTCTGGGTGCACTTCTACGACCCGCACTTTCCCTATATGGCCGAGGCGTCCGGCGGCGCCAGCGCAGGCTCGGCGAAGGAGCGCTACCGCGCGGAGGTGGCGTTGGTCGATCGCCAGGTGGGGCGTCTGCTCGCCGGCCTCGGCGCCGCGGCCGAGCAGACACTCGTCGCGGTGGCCGGCGATCACGGCGAGGCCCTCGGCGAGCACGGCGAGGATACGCACGGCGTGCTGCTCTACCGCGGCGTGCTCGAGGTGCCGCTCTTCGTCGCCGGCCCCGGCGTGCCGCGCGGCAAGGTCATTCCAGGCGCCGTGGCCGCCTGGCGGCTCGCCCCCACCGTGCTCCGGCTCCTCGGCCGCAAGGACGAGCTTGCCTGCGGGTCGCCGTTGCCGGGCCTGCCGGCGGTCGCCGCCGGCGCGCGGAGCGAGCTCGGCGTCCGCAGCGAGACCTTCCTGCCCCAGACCGCCTACGGCTGGAGCCCGCTCGTCGCTTGGACCCGGGGGTCCTGGCGCCTCGTGCGCGCGCCGCGCCCCGAGCTCTTCGACCTGGCGCGCGATCCCGGCGAGGTCCACAACCGGATCGCCGACGAGCGCCGGCTCGCCCGTGCCCTCGCCGGCGAGCTCGCCCGCTACGAGCGCTCGCTCGCGGTACGGCAGCCTTCATCCGTCGCCGCCGACGCCCGACTCGCCGCCGAGCTCGCCCAGCTCGGCTATCTCTCGGGCGCCAGCCGCCGGGCTGGCGACGGCGCTCCCGCAGGCCTCGATCCCAAAGATGGCCAGGTGCTTCTGCGCGAGCTCGACGCCGCGCAGGAGGCCCTGGATCGCGGCGATGTCGCTCCCGCGCGGGAGTCCCTCGAACGGCTCGTGCGCAAGAGCCCGGACAACGTCCCCTTCCTCACCCAGCTCGGCCGCGCGCGGCTGCTGGCAGGGGAACCGGACAGCGCGATCGCCGCCTTTCGCGAGGCGGCGCGCGCCAACCCCGTTCTCGACTTTCCGCATCTCAACCTGGCCGACGCGCTGCGCGAAGTGGGACGGCCGGCGGAGGCGGAGGCGGAGTATCGAGCGGCGCTGGCGCTCGACCCGCGCTCGCTGCGCGGGACTCTCGGGCTTGCCCAGCTCCTCGTCGACGGCGGTCGCGCGCCGGCGGCCGAAGGGGCGCTGCGCCAGGCCCTCGGCGACGGCCTGGAGAGTGTTGCGGTGCGCACCGCGCTGGCGCGCCTGCTGCTCTCGGCGGGCCGCTTCGCGGAGGCCGAAGGCGAGGCCGACCGGCTGCTCGAGTCGGCGCCGGACCTGGCGGCGGGTTGGCTGCTCAAGGGCGAGATCGCGGAGCGCCGCGGCGACGCGAGCGAAGCCATGCGCCGCTACGGCCGGGCGGCCCGCTTGGCCCCCGCCGCCCCGGAGGCGTTCCTGGCCGCCGGCCGGTTGCTGGCCGCGCAGGGCGAGCTGGCCGACGCACGGCTGCAATTCCAACGGGCGATTGCCGTCGGACGCGGCACGCCGGCGGGCAGGGAGGCCGCCCGCCGGCTCGCCGCGCTGCCGCCCTAGTCACTCCCTCCGCCGAGCACCAAGCACCGGGCCCGAGGCACGAAGCGCCGAGGGGCTCCTCCCCCCGCACCAGCTGCGAGGTGTCACCGCTTTCGAAGCCGTCGACGAACGGCAGGTCGCCGAGCAGCTGGAGCGTCACCGTGGCGCTGGCGGGGATGCCCAGGCCGTTCTCGATGGTGTAGGTGAAGGTCACGTTGGGCACCGGGCAGGGGTTGGGGCCGCGCGTGTAGGTCAGCGTGTCGCCTGCCGGTAGGTCGTTGATGGTGACGGTGCCCACCGGCGGCTGGGACACCGAGACGATGTCGAGCCCGGTCTCCGAGTGGTCGACGTCGTTGGCGAGCACGTCGAGAGTCACCGGCGGCGATCCTCTGGGGATCGAGAACGCGTCGTCGACGGCGTCGGGCGCCGCGGACTGGCAGGTGCCGGCGTTGTTGACGGCGTCGATCCCCAGGTTGTCGAGGAACCAGCCCTCGTCGTTCGACGAAGAGTCCGAGCTGAAGAGGAAGCGCAGCCGCACCGCCTGGTTGGCGTAGGCCGAAAGCGAGAAGGAGAAGGCCGAGTAGCCGCCGCTCGGCCCGGTGAAGGCCGGCTGCCCATCGTCGAACTCGGGGATGTTGCAGGCCGGCGCGCCGGCCGGGCCGCCCATGACGGCGGGATAGTCACCGACGGTGCCCAGGCGTGTCCAGTCGTGGAAGCCGCCGGCTTCGGTGGCCACCTGCACGATTCCGCCGTCCCAGCCGGCCTCGATCGCGTAGCGCGACGCGAAGGAGAGCGTCGGCGCCGCCCCCAGGCGGATGGTGGGCGACTCGAGCGGCGAGCAGGTGTTGTCGGGGTAGTTGCCGCTCGCGGTCGTCGCATAGACCCTGCTGTCGTGGCCGGTGTCGCTGTTGCGCACCGCCCAGGTGCTGGGGGTGAAGAAGGCCGGGTAGAGCTTGGCCGGCGCGAGGTCGCCGGCGTCGTCGCTGAAGCTCCCCGCGGTGAGCGCACCGGTGGCCACCTCGTAGCGGCGCACCACGTTGGCGTCGCTGTTGCCGAAGCTGTCGCGGGCGCGCACGATGTAGAAGTTGCGCTCGCCCGGCAGCACGCCATAGTCGTCCAGGCTGGTGCCGACGACCCCGGCGGCGATCTGGTTGACCGGCGCCGGCAGGAAGGTCGGGTCCGTCGAGCGATAGACGTCGTAGGTGAGGGCGGCGCCGCAGCGCGCGGTGCCGGGGTCCCAGCTCACATTGAGGCGGCAGGTGCCGCTGGTGGTGCTCGACACCCCGTCGGCGCCGGCGAAGATCGGCGCCAGCGCGCAGTCCCCGGTAGCGGTGGCCTGCACGCAGACCGAGAAGTCGCCGATGCACGACGGGCAGGCGGTATCGGAGGCGGCGATGCGATAACCGTAGGTGATGCCGCCCGTGATCTCGTCGTCGTCGAGGAAGGTCGTCGTCGGAGCCGTGACGACGCCCACCGCGACCTCTTCCTCCTCGCTCGCCGCGCAGCCGCCCTCGCGGCGGAAGACTTTGTAGGAGAGGGCGCCGGTCACGGCGTTCCAGGCCACCGAGATCTGGTTGGCGACGCTGGTGTCGAGGGTCGGATTGGCCGGCGCATCCAGATTCACGTCGGCGCAGACCTGGGGGACGACCTGCAGGCAGCTCGACGCCTGGCCGAGGCAGCTCGGGTGGGCGCCCACCCCCTGCACCGAGTAGAAGTAGGGGATGCCGGGCGCCACTTCCGGGTCCTCGAAGTAGTCGCGGTTTCCACTCACCTCGGCGATCGGGGTGAAGCCGAAGCCGCAGCCCAGGGTGTTGCGCAGGACCCGATAGCCCCCCGCCGCGGGCGTGGTGTTCCAGCTCAGCTGGATCGGCGCCGTGGTGCACAGCGCCGACAGCGTGGGCGCCGCGAGCGGCGCCGGGCACCCGCCGTCCTGGTTCGCCGGATCGGCGGCGCCGCCGCAGGCGATGGCGTGCAAGTCGAAGGCGGCGAAGATCTGCGCCGCGTGCGGCGTGCCGTTGGCGAGGTTGCCGTCGTTGTCGTCGACGAAGCGGTAGGCGGAGAACCAGTCGGTGGCACTGCAGCCGTTGGTGGTGCCCTCGGGCGCCGGGCCGGTCACCGAGTAGCCCGACACCGCGAGGTCCCGCGACAGAGTACCAGAGCCGGTCCATCGTCTGCCAGCCGGAGTGCTCGGCGGGACCCTGGACGCTCGCATAGACGCTGCCGCCGAACTCCTGGGCGACGAGCAGGCGTGCCAGGTCCCAGTTGGCCTGCGACGCGATCAGCGATTCGCAGTGGCAGCCGTGATCGAGCGGTCCGGCGCAGCCGGTGGTCTCCGGTCCGCCGCAGTTGTAAAAGTTCGACTTGCCGTCGGCAACTATGGGGGCGCCCGCGATCATGTGGTTCCAGCGCGCCGGCGTGCCGATCTGCGGCCGTGGCTCGGGCGGCGGGCTGGGGCCCGACCGCGAGCCGTTGATCTCGTCGGGGTCGCCGGGAGCCACGCAGCCATCGGGCGAGGGCAGAGGAAAGGTGTTGTTGAAACGGCAGAAGCGGGTGTAGTCGGTGTCGCGCACGCCCGAGCAGCGGCGCGAGCGGCTGCCGTAGCCGGCGGAGGTCCCCCAGTTCGGATCCGTGGGATCCGGCAGCCGGAAGCCGAGCCCGATGCAGCTCGACAGCGTCTGCAGGGTGGCGAAGGTGTCGCCCATCGCCTCGCCGGTGGCCGATTCGGGCGCCGTGCCGGTGCCGTCGTTCTGATCCAGGCCGTGCCCGAACTCGTGCAGGAAGACGCCGGCGAGCTCGCCGGTGTTGTTGCAGAACTGCGCCTGCACCTGCTTGAAGAACGCCAGCGTCCCGGTGCCGCCCTGCCAGAAGGCGTTGCACACCGGTGCCCCGTTGGTGAGCAGCGAGGTCGGTCCCGAGCTGCCGTCGATCCCCTGGAGCCAGTCGTTGTCCGGCAGGTAGAAGCGCGACTTCTGGTTGATCAGGTTGAGGTGGTAGTAAGCGCTGCGCGCGGCGTGGGTATCGCCAGGGCCGCCACTGATGGGATCGCTGTCGGGCGGGCTCTCGCGCGTCGCCGGCTGGCAGTCGCTGTTGGTGCCGGTGCCGTTGGGGTCCGTGGTGCCAAGGTCGAGGTTGCCGGGCGCCACTCCCGAGGCGGCGACGGCGCCGCAGCCATCCACCAGCGTGAAGTACTTGCCGTCCAGCGCGGTGGCCGCCGAGGCCGCTCCCGGCGGGTACTCGAAGCCGCCGGCGGAATTGGTGAAGCAGCCGTCGCCGGTGCAGCTGCCGCCGACGAAGGTGAGCCGGGCGTTGGGCATGGTCACCGCCACCTCGGCGACGTCGCCCGGCACGCAGCTGCTGGGATTCGAGCAGTTGACGTTGGGATACACCGAGGCCCGCAGCACCGCCGCGTAGTCGGTGGCGTCGACGAAGCGCAGGACCTCGCCGCTGCGCGCGTCGACCAGGCTGCGCCAGCTGCCGCTCGAGCCGGCGCGCTGGAAGGTCGAGCGATAGACGAGGTGCAGCTGCCAGCCTTCACCGACGGGGCCGCCGTAGCCGACCCTGTCCTCGGCGCCGCGCAGCACCCACAGCAAGCGTTCCGGTTCGGTGAACGTGTCTGTCGCCTCGAGGCCTCCCACGTAGCTGGCAAGCGCGGCGCGAGCTCCGGCGGGCGAGACGGTGGCGCTGGCGCGCGGGGCGCTACGGAGATTCCGCGTCGCCACCAGGCGCGTGGCGCCGAACTGAACCAGCCGGCCGTGGGAGATGCGGAAGACCAGCTGGGAGTCGGCGACCTCGACGCCATCGAGCCGCTGGTGGAAAGCCAGGTTCCACAGCTGCCCCCGCTCGCCGAGCTGCCGCGAGGCGGCCGTGATCGAGCACCAGGTCGGCAGCGGCGAACGGCAGCAGGCTGGGGTACGCCGCCACCAGGGCGCGCGCGTGCGACTCCAGTCGCCGAAGATCGCCGCGCTCCTCGGCAGCGAGCCACGGGATGCCCGCGCCTTCCGCCAGCGCGATCGCGCCCGACCGCCGGTCGACGTAGAAACGCCAGTCGCCGTGGGTGGCGCGGAAGGCCTCGGCTTCGGCGACCACCGCCGGATCGATCTCGCCCTGGAGGCTGGCCAGGGCTGCCGGCGCCGGCGTGGCGACGAACCCAGCCGGAGCGCGGACGAAGCCGTGCATCGGCTCCGCGTCGGGCATCCGCTGCGCCTGCAGCGCGGCGGTCGCCACCAAGACACCAACCGACGCCACCCGAACGGCTGCGCTTCGAAGACTCATGGGTTCCTCCTGCCGATGTCGAGTGGATCAGCTATCGGCACGGGAGTCGGTGGGGAATTACCCCAGATGGCCTAGGGAGAATTGCTCATCACGGGCTGCTGCCCGCCGCGGAAGCACGCCGCGTGCCCAGTCAGACAGACGGCTCTAGCCGCCGGGCGGCTGGCCGGTCCCGACGGCGTACCCCGCCGATGAGTCGGCGCTTTCCGCGGGCGGTGGCCGATGCGCCCTTCCGGGCGCTCGCCGGTGGCGGATCCTCAGTTGCTCGAAGTGCTATCGAGAAACGGCCGCAGCCGCGTGGCGCGCGTCGGGTGGCGCAGCTTGCGCAGCGCCTTGCTCTCGATCTGGCGGATGCGCTCGCGGGTGACGTTGAAGTAGCGGCCGACCTCTTCGAGAGTGTGCTCGGCGCCGTCGCCGACGCCGAAGCGCATGCGCAGGACTTCCTCCTCGCGCTGCGTGAGCGTCCTGAGCACGCCGTCGGTCTGCTCCTTCAAGCCGGCGAAGATCACCGACTCGATGGGCGAGGTGCCGCTCTTGTCCTCGATGAAGTCGCCGAGGTGCGAGTCTTCCTCCTCGCCGATGGGGGTCTCGAGGGAGATCGGCTCCTGGGCGATGGGTTGGTGTACTTCTTGGCGATCGACACCACCAGTCGCAGGTTGGCGACGATCAGCTCCTCCTTGGCGCGCTCGACCTCGGCCTCGCCCTGGCGGATCTTCTTGATCGTGCCCTTGATCTCGTGGCGCGTGCTTGTCTACCACCGTGATGCTGCCGACTCGGTGTCTTCGAGCTCCGGCATCCGACGCAAGTAGCCGTGCTTCTCGATCAGCCGCCGGGCTTCGGCGAGGTCGGCTTGCGGCGATGTCCACGGGTACTTCGCAGGATGACCGTCGTCGTTCGGCGGCCCGAAGAGCCGCGCCCGGTGCAGGTGGATGTCGGCGAGGAAGAGCGGCATCGGGCCGCGTTCGGCGATCTCCCACGCTTCGTCCAGGTCGCGCTGCGCGCTCTCAGGGCCAGTGCGGGGACCAGTGAGACTACGTAGCCAGGCGCGGGTGAGGAGGCCGTCAGGGAGGACGTCTAGGTCGCCGGCGCGGCGGAGGTCGGCCACGGCAGCGTCCAACTCGGCCCAAGCAATGTCAAGGTGGGACGCGGTACTTTCATGGCGCTGCGCGACGCTAGGGGGCTCGGCGGCGGGCTCGGGACCGCCCGTCGTGCCTTCTAGCATCGCCGCAAAGAGCGCGGCGCGGCCCAGGGTGAGGTGGTGCAGCGCGAAGTCGAGAATAGGTGCACCGCGCATTCGTCCCTCCCATTTGAGCACCTGCGCCGCGCGCTCGGAGACTGCTCGGCAGGATAAGAGCTGACGTGTGCACGCGTCTCGCGCGCAGGCTCCGGCGCTGTCGCCGAAGCGAACCTCCTGGCGGAAATCGCCCGCGGGGCGCATTTGCGCAGTCGCGGACGGTTCCCTCGAACTGCGCGCAGACACCGAACCGGCCCGCGAAAAGCTGGGACTCTCCAGCATTCGCTGCCACGCGGCGAGCTCCGCCTCCGTCAAGAGCAGGTCGCAATACTGGAAGCCCGGCAGGGAGTACAGCAGCGGGTAGGTTGGCTGGCGCTCGGCCTGCATTCTCTCGGCCTCGCGGAAGCGTGCCTCTGCTTCGGCCTGGCGGAAGATGTTCGTAGAGCCGCCGGTGCGCTGCGCGCCAGGTGTCTGGCTGCTGCTGGCTCACGCGCTGAGCGAAGTACTCACGCAGCAGCGGATGGGCATCGAGGGCGACCAGCTCGCCGGAACCTGTCTCCCAGTTCACCGTCAGGAGCTTCGCGTCGCGCAGGGAAGTAAGGCTGAACCCCCAGTCCTCCTCCGCCAATCCCACGAGAGGCTCGGTCAGCCCGGCGATGACAGGCGCCTTGCGCAGGGCGTCCACGCAATCCGCCGTCGCCGGGCGGTCGAAGAGGCCTAGGAGCTTTAGCACCGCCAGCTCGCGACGCGCCTCCTCGCTGTCGTCCTCTAGCCACTTGACATAGGCATCCATCGCCCGGAAGGCGTGGCCGCCTTGGATCCTCGCGTTCGCTCTGCCGAAATCGGTGCGATCGCGGCGGCGGACGTCGCCGTGGTGGGCGCGCACGAGGAACTGTCCGAGGATCTGCAGGGTCAGGGCATGGCCGTCCATGTCCTCCACCAGCTCTTCGAAATCCGCCTGAGAACCGGTCTGCACGCCCGTCGTCCGCAGCAGCCTCACACCTGCGGCCGTCGACAGACGTAACAGCTCGTGCATCGGCGCAGTGGTTTGCCGGTACGCCCGCAAGTCGGCAATCGCATAGCGCGTGGTAACGACACACAAGCCGTTGCTGTTGCTAGCCAGCGCTTTGAGCAGGGAGGCAACTCCCTGGTCTTTCAGCTCGCCCGGCGTGGGTGACGTTGGCGAGTACTGCAGCGGCTCCAGGCCGTCAAGGATAAGCAGCGCCCGCCGTTCGCCGACGAGCTGCGCCAGCCGCCGTCCCTTGTCGAACGCGCCTTTTGCGCTGCCCGCCATCTCCGCGTCGCCGAAGAAGGCGAGGGCTTCCTTGAGAAACACGTCCGAGGAAGCCGCCGTCTGCTCCCGCGTGCCCTGGCTGTAGAAGGACCACGCAAACACGCCGTCGCATCCAGGCCAGCCTTGATAAGCCAAGTGCGCCGCCCACTTCCTTGGCCCATGCGTCGTCGAGCCGCCGGAGTTAATTGGTCGACGTGCTGTCGAGGAACGGACGCAGCCGCGTGGCGCGCGTCGGGTGGCGCAGCTTCCGCAGCGCCTTGCTCTCGATCTGCCGGATGCGCTCGCGGGTGACGTTGAAGTAGCGGCCGACCTCTTCGAGGGTGTGCTCGGCGCCGTCGCCGACGCCGAAGCGCATGCGGAGGACTTCTTCCTCGCGCTGCGTCAGCGTGCGCAGCACGCCGTCGGTCTGCTCCTTGAGCCCCGCGAAAGTCCGGAACCGCCGACCGTCCCCGCCCTGCAGCGCATACTTCCAATTGCAGGTGCGGGCCTGCTCCTGATTGCGCTCGCGGCCATCGGATTTTCGATGTCGGAAGTCCATTTCTCCAACGGATATTCCCCTTACGACACAAGTTTCGACCTCGGAAGCAAATGTGGTTCCGCCGATTGTTGATCCAGAGCCGGTTGGCTTGTTTGGCGTTTTCCAGACCTAACCGCATTGGCAGACCAGGTCACAATTTCAACATCAAGTATGGCGCTGCCTCCACCAGAGAGCGACACAAGCCTGCTGATCCAGGATGACGAAGAACAACGCTTTAGCATTGGGACGATTGTTTTGACGTGGAAACATAGGTCACTGACCGTTCGTCGACGGCGATGGCGAACTTGATTGGCGGTATCACGTGCTCGAAGTCACGGTTGAGCCAAACCCGGACAATAACACAACTCCTTCCAACAAGGTTGCATTTTCTGTTATCCTGCCTCGCAACGGATTTACGCATGTGCGGCACCTATTATTTTCATATTGACTCACGCCCAACGAAGTGGGTCTGATCCATGGTTTGGATACAAATAGTGAGCTTATTAATCAATCTGCTGAGGGGATGCTGACGGCCTTCGAGGCTGGCGATGAAGCAGGCGTTCGGCTGCGCGCTGAAGAAAATGTTAAATGCGATTATCGGAAATCAGAGTGATGATCACAAAGACTGGAACAATGACGGGACGATTAATGATTTGAGTGACGGCTTCGGACTCCTATTGAACGGGGAAAATGAAGGCTACATTCAGGGAACTATTTCGCACGCTGGCTTTGCGGCTGAAGCAGAGATGCCACCGAGAATATGCAAGTCCACGGTAATCATGTGCAGGTCGCAACAGACAATATCAACACATGGACTCCGCAACTGGCGATCAATTGACAACGATTCTTGGCTCCGCATTTAGCGCTCACATGGAAGCACCGATTCGCCAGGTGTGTCGCGGGCAAACCAGATCGAAACGGGATCGATGTAGACGGCAACGAAAATATCGAGCCGATCCCGGGCGAGGGCGGCGCAAGGACAGCTCATGAACATGCCTATTACATGGCAGATATGTCGATCTTCGCGGCTGAGCAACATATCCCCACCCCATAAATTAATTTACCTACTCAGCACCTCCTGCAGGTCTTGCTCCCCAACAAATCCTTTGGAATTTCGGTATCTTTATAGACTTCCCACGTTTCGGTGTGGACATATCTTCACGCGGCCGGAGGTCGATGACCGGCCCAAGGCTTTCAAGTTCAGTAAAGCGATGATCGGTATATAGTTCCGAGTTGCAGCCAAAATCCTCGTATTCTTCATCGCGCCGTACACCAAACCTCTTCACGAAAAACACATCATCATATAAATATCCAAGCCAGCCATGCGGGTTAAAATATCTAAATTTCAAGGCTGATCGTTGTTGTCTGATCGAACAATAACAAATTCATCCCCAAGTTGCAGGCGCGAGTCATCCCAGCGGAAAGGCCCGAAGTGAAAGCGCCGATTTGGCAGGAGACCATCTGAATCCACATTTCCCTGTTGCTGTGGCAGGATGGCGGTACCAGTGGACGCATCATGGTGAGTGCCCACGGCGCAAGCCGCACTGAAACGGGTCCATTATTTTGAAGTTTATGTTTAGGATGATGAACGGACGGGTGGGCTGACTGAATGGTGATGGTTTTTCTGATGCCGGTTCGGGGCTCATCCATACCCATCAAGCGAAGACCATCCGGTATCTCTTTGAGCGTGATCCCAAAACTATCAGAGATATATGAATAGGATATGGACTCGGGTGCATACCACAGACGATGCCCCCCAAAGAACTGAAATTCTCCAGCAGCAGTTTTCTGGAAAAATTAGGGACTTCGGCGAAAAGGCTTTCCCCCGTCGAATGTGGGATCAGACGTACCATGCGTGGTCCCGCCTGGGCGAGACATTCCAGCCGAAAATGTTCGTTTTCAAGGACAACCGCCTTATGCCCGTGGAAGTCTCCGTACTTCATAAAGATAATCTTAGCCGCAAAACAGATTTCCGTAAACGTCAAATTTATATCCATAGGTCGCATGGAATATAATTTCAACATGACAATCAAACAACCTAACTCCAAATGTGCTCTATTTGCGGGCTTGAAAACCCAATTGGGTTGCACCTTCACATTTATGAAACCGCGCCCGGCGTAGCGGAATCGACATATTTGGCACCCGATCACTTTCAGGGTTACCCTGGGTTTCACACGGAGGCATTGTCGCCGCGATCGTTGACGAGATGGCAGGCTGTTCTTTGATGGGCAGTGACCTGTCGAATCCGCGTTTTATGTTCACAGCCAAAATGGAAGTGAAAGATCGCAAAAATGTGCCCATTGGAAAATTATTAAAGGTCATCGGGAAAGCTGGCAGATCAAAATCAAATTCTGCAGAGGGATGGGCAGGTATTTATGATCTGAAACAGATGAACTGCTGGCCGAGGAAAAGGTATTGTTGATCGATGTACGCACGCAACAATTCGATAGTTCAAAGTTGAACGAACTTGGCTGGAAGGTATATCCCGAATAACACTCTCCTTCGGAAGAGGGAAAACTCCCTGTTACTTTTTCTCACCTCCTGCAACATATTAACATGTGCAAGACCAAAGGATGTCCATGACCAGCCTTATGGCAACAGAAATACAAAAACAGCAGGAAGATGAAATTCTCCTGGCGCGTCAGGCGGTTTCAGACGCGGACGCATTCGCCGAACTGTATCAGCGCAATGTGACGCGCGTCTATCGCTATCACATGGCGCACACAGGTAATGTGAAAGATGCGGAAGATCTCACCTCCCAAACTTTTATTGCAGCACTGGAAAGCATTCGTTCGTTTCGCGGCAGTGGTTCATTCGGCGCCTGGATTTTGGGGATCGCGTCCAAGAAGAGGCTGATGTTCTTCCGAAGGAGTCGAAACGGTAGCAGGCAGGAGATCCCGTTGGATGCGGCGCTTCATTATCCAAGCCCGGGCCTGCCCACCGATAAAGCCGCAACTCAACGTCTGCAGCTTGAATCCGTTTCGCGCGCCCTGAAACAATCCCCCCGGACCGCGCTGAAGCGATCATCCTGTCTTATTTTGGCGGGTTATCGAACCTTGAAGCAAGCCGCATCATGAACAAAAGTGAAGCCGCGGTCAAGATGCTCATCTCGCGGGACTGCAAGACCTGCGCGAACGCACCGCACTGGCATTGGAAGTGGAACATGAAAGATCAAATTAAAAATCACGCTGAACCGGAAGAAGTTTTTCAGAGACGCTTTAATCTGTTGTGCAAAAGATCGAAGTGAACGCGAGTTTCAAAGCCGAACTGGAAAGCAACTGACCGAGGCTCATCAACCTGCGAGTCTGGCTTCGGTCAGTCTGCTTTTAATCGAGCCATGCCCGCATTCGGCTGGGTGTTCGCGCTGGCGTTAATGGCGCTGGTCCTAAATTGGATGTTCCGCTCCATAGCTCCGCCTCCGATTCCGGCGGCGCAGGAGACTTTAATTTCGTCAGCACAAGAGACACCCTCCCCTATCCCAACTGAAACACCCATGGCGACCTTCGATTACACAGTTCGCTCTGGTGATACATGTGGTGGGATTGTGCCGTGTTCGGCGTCTCAGTCCACAGTATTATCATCATTAAGAATCTGCCGATGACGCGCCTCATTGCGGGAACCAGGTATTTTAAATTCCATACCCAACTCCCCTGCCTTCCCCTATCCCGAATGAGTTCACAACTCCTGCTCAATATGGTGAAGGCTACGATTGGCGCGGCACAAAACTTTATCTCGCGCTAACGATTGCCTGATTCGTGCGGGGGGAGGCAAATGTGTATTTGTTGAAGGAAGACCGTCAGGCGCTACAGTTGATGAAGCCCGCGGTGGAGCGCAACGATTTGGGGATTGAAGGTGAAGCATATCAAGGACCAGGCGATATAGCTGGAACAACAGATTACATAATTACTGACGGGGAGCAATAATGGAAAGTCCGCTCAGATAATTATTTCACTTATTATTCAGATTTCGATAATTTCACTTTAGGAACATTTGAAAGAGCAGGCTATTATCGTTATTGATAATTTCCTCAAGAAATACGGTTTCGATTTCGAATATCATGT
>CAWJWP010000005.1:0-30119 GCA_963846495.1 Thermoanaerobaculia bacterium
GCTCGCCGCGCGCGACGACCGCCGTCTGGCCGCCGATGACGACGCGGTCGCCGGCGACGCGCACGCGCACGACGCCGCCGCGCGCGGAGGCCTGGTAGCCGACGAGCTCGTCGCGGCCGAGCCGCTGCGCCCAGTAGGGCGCGAGGCAGCAGTGCGCCGAGCCGGTCACCGGATCCTCGTCGATGCCGACGCTGGGGGCGAAGAAACGCGACACGAAGTCGTGCTCGCTGCCGGCGGCGGCCGGAGCGGTGAGCATGATGCCGCGGGCGTCGATGCCGCGCAGCGCGCCTTGGTCGGGCCGCGCCGCGCGCACCTCCGCCTCGTCGTCGACCACCGCCACCAGGTCGAAGCGGCTGCGGCCGACCCAGGTCGGAGTGGCGCCGAGCGCTTCGGCGAGGCCTAACGGTGCCGGCGTCTCCTCCGGCGGCGTCGCCGGGAAATCGAGCTCGATCCAGTCGCCGCTGGGGATCGCGCGTAGCGCGCCGCTCTGGGTGGTGTGGAGAGTGATCGGCGCGCTCGCCGGCGCCAGCGCTTCGTCCAACAGCACCCGTGCGCTGGCGAGCGTGGCGTGGCCGCACAGCGCGAGCTCCACCGTTCGCGTGAACCAGCGCAAGCCGAAACCGTCGTCCCGGCGCACCAGGAAGGCCGTCGCCGAGAGATTCAGCTCGGCGGCGACGCGTTGCATCCAGTCGGCGCTCGGCCAGGCGGCGAGCACGACGACCCCCGCGGGGTTGCCGCGGAAGGGCTCGCTGGTGAAGGAATCGACGTGGGTGAAGCGGACGCTCATGGGATGGCCTCGCTGTCGATCGAAGTGAGGGTGAAGCGGTCGATCGGCTTGCGCTTGAGCGGCGTGCAGCTCACCAGCGCATCCTCGGTGCCGCGGAGGAGGCGCACGACGAGCCGTCGATCGACGGCGGCGAAGACGACGCGCCAGGCGCCGGGCGACTCCTCCGCAGCATCTGCCAGCCGCCATGCGGCGAGACGGTCCTCGCCGAGGCGCTCGCGCAGCAGCGCATCGGCCGCCTGCACGGGAGCGTCGTGGAAAGTGCAGCCGCGGAAGCAGCGCAGGTGGATGGCGCCACGGCGGCGCGCGTCGATCAGCGGTTCCGCTTCGTCCGCGGAGAGGAAGCCGTACGCCACGCCTTCAGGGAGGCAGAGCCCTGTCGACGCGTAGCGGTGGCCGCCTTGGTGGGTAGAGAGCCACGCTTCCTCGCCGATCGTCTCGGCGAGCGCACGCCAGGTGGGCAGGCCGAAGCGGGCGCAGCAGCGGTCGCGGCGGGCGTTGCCGCAGATCAGCACGAGGCCCTGCTCGCGCCGCGCGCGCGCGAGCGCGCCGTTGTCGCCTTCGCCGAGCATCGAGGCGAGATCGAGCGCCGTCAGCTCCTCGTGACGATGGACCTCGAAGCGGTAGAGCTCCTGCCGCTCCTCGCGCGCGATGGCGAGGAAGCACGCCACCGAGCCGCGACCGCTCTCGCCCTCGCGACGGACGAGCAGCGGCCGCGTCTTGCCGACGAGCGGCTTCAGGGCCGAGAGCTGCGACTGCATCCACTCCTGCACCGCAGGCGGAAGGTCGTTCTCCTCCACCGCCCGCTCGCCCCACGGCCCGTGGTGCTCGACGAGCAGCCAGGCGTCGGCACGCGTGGCGGTGCCGCCGAGCGGCGCGCTCTCCCGCCGCGCCTCTTCGCTGCAGAAGACCTCGCTCACCGCGAAGTTCGCGACGCCGGCACGTCGTCGCCCGCGGCGGGAAGGTCCAGTTCGTCGTCCGCGTCGCGCGCCTCTCCATCCACGGCGTAGCGCCGGCACCACTCGTACATCGCCACCGCCGACGCCGCGCCGGCGTTGATCGAGCGCGTCGAGCCCCACTGCGGAATCGACAGCAGCGACGACACCACCTCGCGCGCCGCCGCCGACAGTCCTTCGCCCTCCTGGCCGAAGAGCAGCACGCACTCGCGCGGCAGCGGCGCGCGGTCGATCGGCTGCGCGCCGGGCAGGTTGTCGACGCCCACCAGCGGCAGCCGCGCCGCCGCCGCCCACGCGGCGAGCTCCTCCACCGTGGCGTGCAGGTGCACGTGCTGGTAGGCCTCGGTCATCATCGCGCCGCGGCGGTTCCAGCGCCGCTCCCCCACCACGTGCACGGCGCGGGCGAGGAAGGCATTGGCGTTCCTCACCACGGCGCCGATGTTGAAGTCGTGCCGCCAGTTCTCGATGGCGACGTGGAACGGGTGGCGGCGCCGGTCGAGGTCGGCGACGATCGCCTCCAGCCGCCAATAGCGATAGCGGTCGGCGACGTTGCGCCGATCGCCGCCGGCGAGCAGCTCCGGGTCGAACCGCGGGTCGTCGGGCCAGGGCCGCGGGTGCGGACCGACGCCGACTTCGCGCGCTGCCTCTTCGCCACTCGACGGCTGCTCTCCGACGGAGGCCAGCATGGCGCGCGATGTTAGTCGAGCCGAGCCTCGTACAATCCTCGGCGATCGTGAACGCGTTTCCTTGGGAGGCCTTCGGCCTGGAGGCGGCGACGCTGCTCGGCGCCTCACTGCTGTGGGCGGCGCTGGGCGGCATCGCGGGGGCCGTGCTCGCCATCGCGCTCGCCGTGGGTCTCGCCAAGCTCGGTGCGCTGCGGGTGTCGTTCACGGGCGCCCGCTTCGCCCGCGCCGTAACGTACGGGCTCTTCGCGATCGTCGGCTTCGCCGCCGGCGCGACGCTGGGCGCGATCCACGGCGGGGCGGAACGGCTCGAAGGCGTCGTTCGCTCGCCCGCTTTCGCCGCGTCCGCGTTCCGTCCTGCCGCCGGTCCTATTGCCACGGGTCTGGCCCACACGGTGGCGATTCAGACCGAGGTCGATCCCACGCCGCTCGTCGCCGGCACGGCGGCGATCCCCATCGCCCCACTGCGCGCCGCGCTCGTCGAGCCGACGGGCACGACGGTGGTCGCCGGCCTGCGGCGAGTGCCCCAGCTGCAAGGCATCGCGACTTCGCGCGCCGGCGGCGCCGTCCTGGCCTTCCTCGGCGAGACGTTGGCCGGCGATCGCACCGAGTCGATGCTCGACGCCGCCGGGTTGTTCGATGCGATGGAAGAGATGGCCGAGGGCCTGACCGGCGACGGCATCGCCCTCGGCGCTCTCGCGACCGAGGTCGAGCGCACGATGCTCCCCGCCTTCACGGCGACGTGGATCGACCGGCTCGAAACTCAGGCCCTCCTCGGCACCGCCGTGCCGGCGGCGCTTCTCCTGCTTGGCGCCGTGAGCCTGCTCTGGATGATCGAGGCGGCCGTGCGCTGGTGGCAGCGCCGGACGAAGGCGTCCGCCCTCACGCCACTCGCCGAAGAGCCCGCACCGATCGCGAGCCCGCCCACCGGCCAGCTCTAGACGCTGCGTCAACAAACCTGCCGCGGCGGCACAGGATGAAGCCCTTGCGGGTAGACTACGCGGCGCACAAATCGAGCCTCGACAATCAGCAGGAGGTGGCGATGGTCGCGGTGGACGAGACCCGTGGTGGCGCCGAGGAGGCGCTGCGGTTCCTCAACGTCGTCTGCACCGGCATGGTGGCGAGCGTCGTCGCGCTGGCGGCCGTCGCCTGGTTCGTCGCCGCCGGCCCCGGAGCGTTCGGACAGGTGGGCCCGCCGCTGCCGCAGGTGCTCGTCTACCTCGGTGCCGCGGTGGGGATCGCGCTGCTCTTCGCGGCGCCGATCGTCCACCGCAAGATGGTCGAGCGCGGCACGGTGGCCGTGCGCTCCGCCGAGCGCAGCGCCACCGTGCTCGAGAACTTCCGCCTCGCCACCCTCCTCGCCTTCATGCTGCGCGAGGGCGCGGCGATCGTCGGCCTGATGCTGACCTTGCTCACCAACGAGCCGAACTGGTGCTACGCGCTGGCGGCGCTGGCGGTGGTGGCAATGATCTGGGGCTGGCCGCGCCCGGAGCAGCTCGGCGAGCTACGCGGCTCGCCTTAGGCGTCTTCTTCGTCCGCCGGCTCGGCGGTGCCTTCCCACAGCACGCCGGCGGCCTCGAGCACCTGCAGCTCGGCCTGCGACAGCAGCTCCTCGAAGCGGCGCATGGCGCCGCGGAGCGCGGTGATGTCCTGCAGCGTGCGGCTCACCCGGTCGCGGCTCGGCCGCCGCATCGCCAGGTCGATGGAGACCCGGGTGTTGAGACCGAGGTCGACGAGCGCCTTCTGGGCGAGCTGGAGCTTGTGCATCATCTGGTCCGTTTCGGTGGGTTTGCGGGCGTGAGCCGACGGCGCGGCTGCGGGAGCCGGCGACGGAGCGGACGGCACGGCCGGCCTGGCCTCTGCCTTGGTCTCGGCCTTGGGCTCGAGCGCCGGCCCGTGGAGGACGATGGCGTCCTTGATCTCGTTGAAGGCGCCGAGCGCCGACAGGGCGAGGTCGCGGTCGCCGGTCAGGGTGAAGATCGAGCGCGGCAGCAGGTAGCTCATGTCGCCGCCCACCACCTCCTCGAAGTCGTAGAGCATCTCGATGAGGATGAAGGCGGACGCCGAGCGCTCGTAGTTCTTGCCCGCCAGCCGCTCGCCGATCGTCTCGTAGAGGCGGACGAGGCGTGGCGACTCGTCGACGGTGAGCAGGCGGTCGACGATCTCCTCCTTGGACGGGAAGTCGACGAAGTCGCTGATCGGCAGCGACGACTCGGCGTGAGGAGAGACGTGGGCGGCCATCGCGCGGCGGCTCGGTAACCGCAAACTCTACCCGAACAGCCAGTTGCATGGCTGAGGCCGAGAGTCCGGCCTCAGCTAGCGACATGAGCCCTCGCCTCTGGCTCGGCCTCGTAGTTGTTCCGGCTGGCGACGAGCCGGCTGCTACCATCGCTCCACTGCTCGCGATGATCCGGCTGGTCTATTCCAACCGCACCGAGGAGCTGCTCGGGGGACTGGCCGAGGCGATGCGCGCGCGGCGCCGCGCCGGTGCCCATCCGCTCGAGCCGGTCGAGCTGGTGGTGCCCAACCGCAACCTCGAGCAGGTGGTGCGGCTCGGGCTCGCCGAGCGGCTGGGCGTCGCCGCCAACCTGCGCTTCCGGCGGCTGGAGCGCTTCGTCGGCGAGCTGGTGCGCGAGGCGGCGCCCGGCAGCCGGCTCGTCGACGCCGAGGCGCTGCGCGGCGGCCTCCTGGCGCTGCTCCACGACGAGCGCGTGCTCGCGGCGCCGGCGCTGCAACCGGTCCGCGACTACCTCGAGGCGCCCGACGCCGACGGCGTGGCGCTGCGGCGGGTGCAGCTCGCCGGCCGGCTGGCGCGGCTCTTCGAGGAGTACACCTACTCGCGGCCGGAGATGCTGGCGGCGTGGGCCGCGGGTCCGACGCTGCGCGAGGGACACCTCAAAGCGCTCGAGACCTGGCAGCGGGCGCTCTGGCTCGCCGTCGCCGGCCGCGGCGGCTGGCTGGAGCGGCATCCGCCGGCGGACGGCGAGCAGCGCGGGCGGTGGGTGTCGCTGGCGGAGCTCGTCGACGGCTCGCTGCAGCTGCCGAGCGAGCACGACGGCAGGCCACTGCCCCCGCTGCACGTCTTCGGCGTCTCCTACGTCGCCCGCGCCTTCCAGCAGCTCTTCCACCGGCTCGCCGAGACACGCGAGCTCTGGCTCTTCACCCTGAATCCCTGCCGCGAGCTGTGGGATGACGTCGAGACGACGCGCGAGCTGCGGCGGCGCCAGCAGCAGTATCCCGGGCCGCTGCCGCCGCCCGAAGAAGATCCCTACGGCCTCTTCCAGGACACCGAGAACCTGCCGCTGCGCTACTGGGGACGGCCCGGCCGCGAGCACGTGCGGCTGCTCGACGACTTGACCGAGTGCGACTTCGACGGCCGCTTCGCCGAGCCCGACGAGACGGCCGGCGCGACGCTGCTCGCCGCCGTCCAGGGCGATGTGCTGCGGCGCGCCGCCACCGGCGAGCGCGCGCCGCGCGCCGACGGGGTGGGCGACGGCAGCATCCGCCTCCTCGCCTGCCCCGACGCGCGGCGCGAGGTCGAGGCCGTCGCCGACGCCATCTGGGAGCTGGTGGCCGCGAGCGAAGGCGACCGCCGAGCCCCTGCGCTGGAGCGACATCGCCGTCATCGTCAACGCCGGCGCGCGCGACCTCTACCTGCCGCAGGTGCAGGCGACCTTCGCCGAGTACCACGGCATCCCCTGCAACGTCGCCGACCTGCCGTTCGCGGGCGAGCGCCGCGTCGCCGAGGCGGCGCGGCTGCTGCTCGCGCTGCCCTTCGGCCGCTTCTCGCGCGCCGAGATGCTGCGCGTGATGCTCCACCCGGCCGTGCGCGGCCGTTACTCCGACGTCGATCCCGCGGCGTGGGCGCGGCTCGCCGCCGAGCTCGGCATCTTCCACGGCGCCTCGCGCGAGGATCTCGCCGGCACTTACGTCGGCGAGGATTTGCTGTCGTGGGACCAGGGGCTGCGGCGTCTCGCGCTCGGCGCGTTCATGGCGGGCCCGCGCACCGGCGAGGAGCGGCTGTGGCATGCGGCCGACGGCGGCGAGGTGCTGGTTGCCGACGTGGCCGCGGGGCAGCTCGAGTCGGCGGCGCGCTTCGCGCTGCTCGGGCGGTCGCTGATCGCCGACTGCCGCCGGCTGCGCGACGAGCAGCGCCCGCTCGCCGAGTGGGCCGCAGTGCTGCGCGAGCTGTTCAAGGCGTACCTCAGCCCTGGCGAGGACGAGGAGGCCGACCTCCTGCGCTGCCTCGCGGCGCTCGAGGTGCTCGAGCGCGCCGACGTCGGCGGCGTGCCGATGGCCGGCCGCGTCGCCTGCGAGCTCGCCTCGGCGGCGCTTGCGGAGCTCACCGTCGGGCGCGGCCGCGGGCTCGGCGAGGGAGTCGCGGTGTCGACGCTGCTGCCGATGCGCGCCATCCCGTTTCGCGTCGTCTTCGTCGTCGGCCTCGGCGAGGGCGAGTTCCCGGCCGCCAACCGGCGCGACGCCCTCGACCTGCGGGCGGCGGCGCGGCGCGCCGGCGACGTGACACCGGCGGAGCGTGACCGCTATCTGTTCTTGGAGACTCTGCTGTCGGCGCGCGAGCGGCTGGTGCTGTCCTACGTCAGCCGCGACGAGCGCACGGGAGAGCGGCTGCGGCCGTCGAGCGTCGTCCAGGAGCTGCTCGACGTGCTCGAGCGCGGCTACGTCGGACGCGACGGCATCGAGCGGCTGATCGAGGAGGTGCCGGCGCGGCGGTGGGACGAAGCGGCGTTCACGGTGGCGCCCGGCGCGCGCGAAGAGGCCGCGGCGCGGCAGCTCGGCGAGCAGCTGCGCGCAGCGCTGCCGGAGACGACGAGCGACGTGCTGGCAACGCTGCGGCGCGAGCTGCCGGCGGTGAGCTGGGAGCCGCTGGCGCGGTTTCTCGGAGTGCCGAGCCTCGCGACGGCGGGCGCGAGCACCGAGGCGCTCGTCACGGACGCGCTCGCTACGAACGCGCCCTCCCCAACGGGTAGGGTGCGCTCTGCGCACCGTCCGGATGGTCCGCAGAGCGCACCCTACGGCGGCGTCAAGGTGGCGCCACGCCACCTCACTCTCAGCACCCTGCGCAGCTTCCTCGAATGCCCCATGCAGGGCTCGGCGAAGGCGCTCCTCGGCCTCGAGCGCGACGACGACGAGGACCCGGCCGAGGTCGAGGACGAGAGCCTGCGCAGCTCGCGGCTCGTCGAGACGATTCTCCTGCGCGATGCCTTCGCCCGCTCGCTCCGCCGCGGCGAGGACCCGCGCGCCGCCTACGCCGCGCTGGCGCGCCCGCGCGAGCTCGGCGGCAAGGTGCCCACCGGCGCGCTGGGCGAGGTCGAGCGCGCTCTCCACGGCGAGTTGCTCGCCGGCTGGCACGCCTCGATCGCCGACCTCGCCGCGCGCGGCCGCGGCGAGCGGCTGCGTCTCGGCCGCGCCCACGAGCTCGAGGACGTCGACGAGCTGCTGCCGGCGCTGCGCCTAGCCGCCGCCGACGGCGCCGTCCTGTGCGAGCTCGACGGCCGCAGCGAGCTGCTCCTCGACGGCCGCCGCGCCAGCGTCGTCTGCGACCCCGGCGGACCCAAGGACGACCCGCAGGAATCGCCGGTGCGCGAGCTGCGCCTGGCGTTGCGCGGCTTCTGTGATCACCTGCTGCTCGCCGCCAGCGGCACCCTCGCCGGCATGAAGCGGCAGGTGGTGTTGCTGCGCCGCGACGCCGGCGGCACGAGCCAGGTGCGCTACGACCTCCACCCGCTGCGGCGCGAGGACGCGCTCGCCTACCTCGCGACGCTCGTGAGCGATCTCCTCGCCGGCGTCCATGACTACCTGCTGCCATGCGAGGCGATCTTCCACGTCTTCCGCGACGGTGGCTGGCGGCCGCCGCTCGACGCGCGCAAGGTGCGCGCCGAAGCCGTGCGGCGCATCACCACCGACCGCGTCGCCTGCTCCTCGCGCTGGGGGCCGGTACCCGATCCGTCGCGCTACGCGCCACCGCCGGCCGCTCGCGTCAACGAGATCCTGGCCCGCCGCTTCGGGCTCTTCTTCGCCGTCCTGGGCACGCGGTGGGAGCTCGCGGGGAACCGCTCCGCCACGCCCGCGTTCGCAGGTCCCGGGGCCGCGGCGTGACCGCGCCGCTGCTCGCGCCGCCGCTGCTCGCCGCGCGGCCGGCGGTGCTCGGCGAGATCCCGCGCCACGGTCACGTGGTGCTCGAGGCGAGCGCCGGCACCGGCAAGACCTTCGTGCTCGAGCACCTCGTCGTCGACCTGCTGCTCGAACGCGGCATCCCGGTCGAGCGCATGCTCGTCGTCACCTTCACCGAGAAGGCCACCGAGGAGCTGCGCGAGCGCGTGCGCGGCAAGCTGCGCCAGCTCGCCGCCGGCGAGGTGACTGCGGCGGTCGATGGCGAGCCCGGCTGGCGCCTCGACGAGGAGGCGCGCCGCACTCTGGCCTCGGCGGTGGCGCGCTTCGACGCCGCCACGCTGTCGACCATCCACGGCTTCTGCCAGCGAGTGCTCACCGAGCACTCTTTCGCCCACAAGCGGCTCTTCGAGCAGCGGCTCGTCGACGGCCGGGAGACCTTCGCGCGCGGCTTCCGGGTCGTGCTGGCGCGCGAGCTGGGCAGCGGCGGCGCGCTGCGCGAGCCGCTGCTCGCCTGGCTGCGCGAAGGCAACAGCCTCGACAAGCTGCAGGAGCTGGTGGCGGAGTCGCTGCGCCAGCGCGGCGAGCTGACGCCGCGTTGGGACCCGGAGGCGCTGCGCGACGCGGCGATTGCGTTCGCCGTGGCTTGCGGCGATGCGCTGCTGTCGCGAGCGCTGCACGCTGCCGACGTCGCGTTGGGCGCCCGCGCCGAGCACGACCCGCGGCCGATGATTGCCGCCTTCCTAGCCGGCGGCGACCCCGTCGCGTTCGGCGATGCGTTGCGCGCGTGGGGGCGCGACAAGCCGAAGGGGAGAGGCGAGCGGCCGACGCGATGGGAGGCTCTGCGCAAGGGACTGGCGGCGCTCGCCAGTGGCGGCGATACGAAGCGCGGCAGTGCGGGTTCGCGTCCGCTCGTCGAAGGTGCCGGCGCCACGCTCGTCGCCGGCGATCCGCAAGCGGCCGACGCGCTGCAAGCGCTCGACGACCTCGCCGACCGCGCCGCCCCGCCTCTCGCCGCTCTCGTCGGCGGGCTGCGCGAGGCGGTGGGCGCGTGGCTCCACGACCAGAAGCGCAGCCTCGGCCTCTACGACTTCGACGACATGTTGCTGCACGTGCGCGAGGCGGTGTGCGGCCCGCACGCCGACCCGGGCCTGGTGGCGGCGCTGCGCGAGCGCTGGCAGGTGGCGCT
Organism: Thermoanaerobaculia bacterium; assembly: GCA_963846495.1. GTDB lineage: Bacteria > Acidobacteriota > Thermoanaerobaculia > Multivoradales > JAIOJS01 > DASYQD01. The sequence continues at coordinate 9,742 of CAWJWP010000005.1, forward strand.
CATCGACGAGTTCCAGGACACCGACGAGGTGCAGTGGGACGTTTTCCGCACTTTGTTTTTTGAATCCGGAGGCTTCTTCGAGAGCGGCGGCGAGCACCGCTTGTTCCTCATCGGCGATCCGAAGCAGGCGATCTACGGCTTCCGCAACGCCGACGTGCACACCTACCTGCAGGCGCGGCGGCGCGTACAGGAAGCCGGCGGCGCGCGCGTCGAGCTGCGCGCCAACTACCGCTCGACGGCGCCGCTGGTCGAAGCTTGCAACCGCATCTTCGCCGGCGACTTCTTCAGCGGCGAGCTGGCGCACCCGACGCCGGCGGTGGCGGGGAACCCGCGGCTGGCCTTTCGCGACGACGAGGGGCAACCGCTCGCGCCGGTCGTCGTCGTGCAGCTGCGCCGGCGCGGTGCGCCGCCGCGGGCGGCGGAATCGCGCGCCGGCTTCGCCGCCTTCGTCGCCGAGGAAGCGCAGCTCCTCATCGCCAGCGGCGCGCGCTTCGACGACGGCCACGGTGAGCGGCCGCTGTGCTACGCGGATCTGATGGTGCTGGCGCGCGCCCGTTCCGGCGCCAAGGAGATCGCCGACGCGCTGCGCGCCGCCGGCGTGCCGCACGTGCTCTTCGGCCAGGAGGGGCTGCTCGCCACGCCCGAGGCCGAGCACGTGCGGCGGCTGCTCTCGGCGCTGGCGGCGCCTGAGGACGCCGCGGCGCGGCTCGCCGCCTTCCTCACCCCGTTCTTCGGCGTGCCGCTCGCCGACCTCGCCGCCTGCCGCGAGCTGCCGGAGACGCATCCGCTGGTGGCGCGGCTCCTCGGCTGGGCGGAGCTGGCGGAGCGGCGCCGCTACCCGGCCCTCTTCCGTGCCGTGCTGCGCGAGAGCGGCCTCGTGCGCCGGCTCCTCGCCACCCACCAGGGGGAGCGCGAGCTCACCGACTACCAGCACGTCTTCGACCTGCTGCTCGCCGAGGCGCACCGCTCGCCGTCGGACGCCGGCGAGCTGGCGATGCGGTTGCGCTCGTGGATCGGCGAGCGCAGCGCGCCGCCGGGGATGGAGGCCGACGTGCAGCGCCTCGAGGCGGCGCGCGACGCCGTGCAGCTGCTCACCATGCACAAGGCGAAGGGGCTGCAGGCGCCGGTCGTCTTCGTCGCCGGGCTCGGCGGCTCGCCGCCCGTCGTCGGCGAGTCGCTGCGCGTCTACCACCGCGACGACGAGCGCCGCCTCCACCTCGGCAAGGAGCCGATGGGCGAGATCGCCGCCGCCATCGCCGAGGAGGAACGGCAGGAGTCGGAGCGGCTCTACTACGTGGCGCTGACGCGGGCGCGGTGCCGGTTGTACCTGCCGGATGCGGGCGCCGCGAAGGGCGGCAGGAGCCCGTGGCGGCTGGTGCAGGATCGCCTGGCACTGGCTACGGCGGAGCGGCCCGACCTGTTCGAGCGGCGCGAGGTGGAGTGCGCGGCCGAGGAGCTCGAGGACGAGGAGCCGCCGCTGCGGTGGCGGCCCGATGCGGCGCTGCTGGCGGCGCGGAATGACGTCGGGCCGCGACTGGCGGCGCTGCGGCGCGCGCACGCGGGGCGGATCTTGACCTCATACACGCGGATCAAGCGTGGGCAGGAGGCGGCGGCGGCCGCGGACGTCGAGGTGGAGGTGGGGGCGGCGGGAGCGCTCGAAGACGTGGCGGCAGAAGTCGCCGAAGTCGAGGTGGCCGTCGCGGCCGCTGCGGAAGAAGTGGCAGCGGAGCCCGCGCTGGTTGTGCCGAGTCCGGCGAGTGGCGATGAGCTGCCGGGCGGTCGCGGCACCGGCATCTTCCTCCATCGCTTACTCGAAGAGCTCGATCCGACGACGGTGCGCGCGAGCGGCGACATGGAGGAGTGGCTGTCGCGCCGCGACGTCGTCGAGACGATGCGCCACATCGCCGACCAACTGGCGTTCGACGAGGATGCCGTGCCTCTTGCCGCGCGGCTGGTGTGGAACGCGCTGCGCACGCCGCTTCACGCGGACGGCCTAGCGCTGCCGCATGGCCTTTGCGACGTCGAGCGGCGCGCGGTCGAGATGGAGCTGGTCTTTCCGATCCCCGAGAGTGCGCACCCCCGGCTCGGCGCGGTCGTGGATGACGACGCGGCGCTCGCCTTCAGAGCCGGCCGCGGCTTCGTGCAGGGCGTCGTCGACCTGGTGTTCGAGCACGAGGGGCGCACCTACTTCGTCGACTGGAAGAGCGATCGCCTGGCGGCATGGGACGCCGACTCGATCCGCCGCCACGTCGCGGCGCACTACGAGCTGCAGGCGCAGCTCTACTCGCTCGGCGTGCTGCGGCTGCTGGCGCTCGGCGGCGCCGGCGACCACGCGGAGCGCTTCGGCGGGCTCCTCTACTGCTTCCTGCGCGGCATGGAGGGACCCATGGCGGCGGGCGCGCGGGAGCGCGACGGTCGAGCGCAGCGAGAACATGGGCCGGGCGGCGCCGGCGTCTACTTCGCGCGCCCGAGCTGGGACGAGCTGCGCCGCTGGGAGCGCGAGCTCCACGAGCGCACCGATTGGGGTGCGGCGTGAGCGGAGGGTGGAGCCCTTACGGCGCGCTGGGCGTCGCGCTCGCGGTCGATCGCCGCGGAGAGAGCGGCGTGGCGGCGCCGTTTCCACCTGACGTCGTCGACGCCGCTGCGGCGCAAGACCTCGGCCCCGAGCTCGTGCACTTGGCGTGGGAGATCGCGCAGTTGTTGCCGGACGCCACGGCAACGGAAAGGCGAGCGCTGCTGCTGGTGGCGCTCGCGGTGCTGGCGGCGCAGCGCGACGGCAGCACACGCGTGCCGCTCGCGCCGCTCACGGCGGAAGGCCCGCTGCCGCGGTTGCTCGCCGCCTTGGGCGCCAAGGCGGAGGACCAGCGGACGGCAAGCTCACTGCTCGCGGCGGCGATCGCAGATGAGCCACGGCTGGGCTCGCTCATCGGCGGGATCGAAGGCAGCGCGAAGCGCGAGTCGAATGGAGCGCTGCGCACAGACGGCGTCGCCGGCCTCGACACCATGCCGAGTGCAGGAAGCCCGGTCCAGCTCGACGGGGAACCAGCGCGAGGCGATTACCGGCCGCTGCTCTGCGTCGACGGCCATCTCTACGCGCACCGTCTCTGGCAGCTCGAACGCCGGGTCGTAACTCGCCTGCGCGAGCTGCTCGCCGCGCCCGCCGTCGTCGACTCGTGTGCCCTCGACGCGGCGCTCGCGGATCTGCGTGAACGCCCGGCGCACGATCGCGCGGGCCGTCCGGTGCAGCTAACGGAGGAGCAGGAAGGCGCTGTGCGCGCCGCGCTCAGTGGCCGTATCACCGCGGTCACCGGCGGCCCGGGCACCGGCAAGACCTGGATCGTCGCCGCGCTGCTGCGCGTCGTCGCGCGGCTCGGCGAGCCGGCCCTGGGCGAGATCGCGCTGGCGGCGCCGACAGGCAAAGCGGCCGATCGCCTGCAAGGCTCACTACGCGCCGCGATCGTCGGCGTCGCCGATCCTGCGGACGCCGACCGGCGCCTGCTCGCCGAGCCGCTCGCCGCCTCGACGTTGCACCGCCTGCTCTCCTACTCCCCCACCGGCGAGCGCTTCCTGCGTCACGAGCGTAATCCGCTCGCCGAGCGGCTGGTGCTCGTGGACGAAAGCTCGATGCTCGACCTCGTCCTCGCCGAGCGCCTCCTCCGCTCGCTGCCCGCCGGCGGCCGGCTGGTGCTCCTCGGCGACGCGCAGCAGCTGCCGTCGGTCGAAGCGGGCGCCGTGTTTCGCGACCTCGTGCAGGCGGCCGAGGGAACCGACCGCGTGGCGCGGCTCACGCGCAGCTGGCGCATGGATCCCAGCGATCCCGCGGGCAGCGCGATCCTCGCGTTCGCGAAGACGATTGCCACCGGCGACGACGGGGCCGCGCGAGATGCTCGAGCTCATCCCACTGCTCGCTCCGCGGCTCGCATGCCAGCGGCTGGCGTGTCCATGGCGGCGCCGTCGCTCGTCGTGCGCAGCTCGACCGACGAGCTCGCCTTCACCGGCGCCGAGCTCCTGCTCTCGCCACCGGCAACGCTGTCGACGTTCCTCCACCGTTGGTGGCAGCGCCGACTGGAGCAGCTGCCGCGCTGGCCCGAGCTCGTCGCGCGCACGTGGGAAGCGCGCGACGGCTTCATCGACGCAGCGCAGGGAACTGACCTCGAAGCTCTCTTCGCGCACCAGGAGTCCTCGCGTCTCCTCACCCCGACCCGCGGCTGGTCCGGCGGCACGGGAGTGGCAGCGCTCAACGAATGGTTCCGCGCCATGCTGATGCAGGCGCTCGGCCGCGCGTCGATGCGAGGTAGCGCTCGCGACGCCGATCAGCCACTCGTCGGCGAGCCGGTCCTGGTGATGCGCAACGACTACCGCCGCAACCTCTACAACGGCGACCAGGGGATCGTCCTCGCCGTCGCCGCGGAAGGCGGCGCGCCGGCGCCGATGGCGGTGCTACGCGCATCCGGCGCGTCCGGCGGAGCTGGCGCGTTTCGCGCCGTTCCGCTCGGCGCCCTGCGCGCTCACCTCGAGCCCGCGTGGGCGAGTACCGTCCACAAAGCCCAAGGGTCAGAGCACGACTCGGTGGCGCTGATCATGCCGACCGCGGAGACGCGGCTCCTCACCCGCGAGCTGCTTTACACGGCGGTGACGCGAGCGCGCCGTTCGGTCGTCGTCATCGGCACCAGCGAGCGGCTCGACCAGGCAATCACCCGCGCCGTGGAGCGCTGGTCGGGAATCGCCGAGGCGCTCGCGCCGGACAAGCCCCGGCCCGCAGCGGCAGCCGCGACCGCGAAAGCCGCGCCCCGTCAGCAGTTGGCTCTGCCCTTCCCCGACTAGAACGGCTGGTCTCCGCGCAGGAGCAACTTTGCAGACAGAGCGGTGCGGTCGATTGTCTTGTATTTACGCCTTCTTTACGCTACCTTGCCAGCATGGCCGCCAAAGCCCCTCACGCGCACGCTCCTCGCGGTCGCGGCGCCGCCAGCAACCCCGTCAACCGCTTCGAGCCGCTGCTCGTCGAGCGCGAGGAGCCCGGCCCCGACAAGGTGCCGACGCAGCTGCTCGCCGACAACTCGAAATCGATCATCGCCCGCAACGACAGCCCTGACATCGGCTTCGAGACCTCGATCAACCCGTATCGCGGCTGCGAGCACGGATGCGTATATTGCCTGTCCGGCGACACGCCGATCCTGATGGGCGACGGCACGACTCGCCCGCTGCGCGCGGTGCGCGTGGGCGACGAGATCTACGGCACGCGCAGAGACGGCCGCTATCGCCGCTACGTACGGACGCGCGTGCTGGCGCACTGGGAGACGCGCAAGCCCGCGTATGCCATCGAGCTCGCCGACGGCACCCGGTTGATCGCCGGCGGCGACCATCGCTTCCTCACCGATCGCGGCTGGAAGTTCGTCAAGCCGGCCGCGCAGGGAAGACCGCCGCGCGCCCACCTCACCGTCCACAACTCGTTGATGGGCACCGGCCGCTTCGCGTCACCGCCCGACCTCGACGACCGCGACTATCGCCGCGGCTATCTCACCGGCATGATCCGCGGCGACGCTTATCTTGCACCGCCGTTGGAGCAGCGGCCGGAGCGACCGGCCTCGACGTCCACCGCCTTTCGGCTCGCGCTCGTCGACGTGGAGCCGCTCGAGCGCGTTACTCGTTACTTGGCGGATTTCGACGTTACCGGCCTCGAGCGAACCGTCGAGAAAGCGACCGCCGGCGGCAGACAGCCGACGACGATCAGCAGCAGCGATGACGCGACCGTCGATCGCATCCGCGAGCTCATCGCCTGGCCAACCCATCCCTCGCCGGCATGGCGGCTCGGCTTCCTCGCCGGCATCTACGACGCCGAGGGCGGCTACAGCGCCGGCATCCTGCGCATCCGCAACACCGATTCGGAGATCGTCGATCGCATCGCCGAGTCGCTCGCCGCCTTCGACTTCCGCTTCGTCCGCGAGCAGAGGCAGCTCGGCGACCGCCGCCCCGTGCAGATCGTCCGGCTCACCGGCGGCCTCGCCGCCTGTCTCCGCCTCTGGCACCTGACCGGCAACGCCATCGCCCGCAAACGCAACGTCGAGGGCGCCGCCCTCAAGTCGGACGCGGCACTCGACGTGCGATCGATCGAGCCGCTCGGCGATGGCGTGCAGCTCTTCGACATCACCACCGGCACCGGCGACTTCATCGCCGACGGCGTGGTGAGCCACAACTGCTTCGCCCGTCCGTTCCACGAGTACCTCGGCTTCTCATCAGGCCTCGACTTCGAGACCAAGATCCTCGTCAAGCAGTCGGCGCCCGAGCTGCTCCGCCGCGAGCTGATGTCGCCGTCGTGGCAGCCGCAGCTGCTGGTGATGTCGGGCGTTACCGACTCCTACCAGCCCGCCGAGCGCAAGCTCGAGATCACCCGCCGCTGCCTCGCCGTGCTCGCCGAGTTCCGCAACCCGGTGGCGATCATCACCAAGAACCACCTCGTGACCCGCGACGTCGACCACCTCGGCGAGCTGGCGAAACACCAGGCTGCGGCGGTCACCCTCTCGATCACCACCCTCGACCCCGAGGTCGGCCGCCGCATGGAGCCGCGCGCCTCGGCGCCGCGCGAGCGGCTGGAGGCGCTCACCCGCCTGCGCGAAGCGGGTATCCCCTGCGGCGTCAACGTCGCCCCCGTGGTGCCGGGCATCACCGACCACGAGCTGCCCGCCATCCTCGCCGCCGCCAAGGAAGCCGGCGCCCTGTGGGCCAACTTCATGTTCGTGCGCCTGCCGCACGCGGTGAAGGACCTCTTCCAGGACTGGCTCGACGAGCACTACCCCGAGCGCAAGGACAAAGTCCTCGCCCGCATCCGCGCCCTCCGCGGCGGCAAGCTCAACGAAAGCCAGTTCGGCAAGCGCTTCCAGCCTCAAGGCGTCTTCGCCGAGCAGCTCGCGCTTCTCTTCGAAGCTACGTGCAAACGCCTCGACTTGCCGCGTTCGGGACCCGAGCTATCGACGGAGTCATTCCGCAGGCCGGGGCAACAACTCGGGCTATTCTGATGTCGCGCAGGAAATCCACCGTGCGATACAAAGTAGCCCTCAAGCACACCGACGAAGGGGTGAGCGTTTGGGTGCCGGGACTGCCAGGCTGTTGGTCGCAGGGCGGAACCGAAGAAGAGGCGCTCGCCAACATCGAGGACGCCATCCGTCAGCACCTCAGCGTGATCGACGAGACCGTCCGCGGCGCTCACGTGCGCGAGGTCTGGGTCCCGGTCCTGCTCTAACGAGTCGCCGCTGGCGACCAAGTTAGGCGCGGTCGGAGCGACGCCGCCGCCGTTCGCACCATGCCTCGCAACCCGGCAGGGCGGCGTCCGTATCGTGTAGGCATGACCTCCTCAGCGAGACGGTGGATTGCCGGCGGGGCTGCGCTGCTGCTCGGTGTCGCTCCTGCCTTCGCCTGCACGACGTTCGTGTTGCGCGACGGCGGGATGGTGTTGTTCGGGAAGAACTACGACTGGTCGGTTGCCGACGGGCTGCTCGTCGTCAATCCGCGTGGGTTGACGCGCACGGCTCTCGTGGGGCCCGGGGTGCGGGCGGCGACGTGGACTTCGCGCTACGGCAGCGCGACGTTCAATCAGTACGGCGTCGGCTCGCCTTCGGGCGGGATCAACGAGGCAGGGCTCGCCATCGAGCTGATGTGGCTCGACGAGGCGCGGTATCCGGAGGCCGACGAGCGGCCAGTGGTCGGCAACCTGGAGTGGATCCAGTACCAGCTCGACCGCTACGCCACCGTCGACGAGGTGATCGCGAGCGACGGCGAGGTGCGCATCGCCGACAATGCGCCGCTCCACTACCTCGTCGCCGACCGGCGCGGCGAGGTGGCGGTCGTCGAGTTTCTCGACGGGCGGATGCGGGCGCGGCGCGGGAGCGAGGTGCCGGTGCCCGCGCTCGCCAACGATCCGTACGCGGACGAGCTGGCGAGCTGGCAGCGCGGCGCCGATTCGCGCTCGCGGTTCGCGCGCGCCGGCCGGCGGGCGCTCGACTTCCACGCCTCCGGCGAGCGTGCCAAGTCGCTCGACTACGCCTTCACGACGCTGCGCAACGTCGCCCAGGATGCGACGCAATGGAGCATCGTCTACGACCTGCGCGCCGGCGAGCTGTTCTTCCGTACGCGCGGCCGCGACGCGATCCGCCGCCTGGCCGTCGCCACGCTCGACTTCAGTTGCGGCACCGGCGTGCGCGCCGTCGACCTCGAGACTCCCGGGCCCGACCTCGCCGCCGCGCTGCGGCCGCTGACGGCGCAGCGGCACCGGCAGTTCCTGGCCGCCGTCTATCGCAAGACGCCGTTCCTCGCCCAGACGCCGCCCGACCGCATCGATCACCTGGCGACGCAGCCGCTCGACGCCCGCTGTGCGTCGCCGGCACCGTCCGCACGTTGAGGAGACACGCGATGAGGCAGCTCGCTCGCACCGCAGCTTTCGGCCTCGTCGTCCTCTCAGCCCTGGCCGCCGCCACCCCGCCTGCCGCTGCCCGCAGCGTCGCCGAGATCAAGGCCAGCGGCGAGCTGGTGATGCTCTCCTACCTCGGCGCCAACGAGAGCTTCCTGCGCGCCGCTCCCGGCGGCGGCTACGACGGCCTCGACTACGAGCTCGTCGCCGGCTTCGCGCGCACGCTCGGCGTGCGCCTGCGCGTCGCCACCAAGCCGCGCTTCGTCGAGCTCATCCCGGCGCTGCTCGCCGGCGAGGGCGACCTCATCGCCAGCACGATGAGCATCACCACCGAGCGCGAGCGGCAGGTCGACTTCACCGGCCCCTATTTCCCTGTCGTCGCCATGGTGTTGGCGCGCCAGGGCAGCGGCCTCTCCGGCCTCGCGTCGCTCGCGGGCAAGCGCGCCGGCGTGCCGCCGGGCACGACCCTCGAAGCGCGCGCCGGCAAGATGGGCTTCGCGTCGGTTACCGGCAACGCTCGCTTTGCCTCCGAGGCGCTGCAAGTGCTTCTGAACGACGAGGTCGACGTGGTGCTCATGGAGAGCAGCCTGGCGCTGCCGGTGCTGGCGCGCGAGCCGCGGCTCGAGCTCGTCGCCACGCTGCCCGAGGTCGAGCAGTACGGCATGGCGGTGCCGCCGGGGAGCGACCTCAGAGGCGCGCTCAACGCCTTCCTCGCCTCGACGCGCAACGGCCGCTCCTTCTACCAGTTGGTGCTCCGCTACCTCGGCGAGCACGGCGTTCAGCTACTCAAGGGGAAGGGCGCGCCGCAACCCGCGCAACCGACGCGCTGATCCGAGGTCGTCCGCCGCGACCGTTCGCCGCTCAGGCGACCCCGTCGACGACGCTGCGCAGCGCCGCCATCACCCGCGGGTCCCACCGCCCCACCCGGGTCTCATGATCGAGCACCTGCAGCGCCTCCGGCGACGTCAGGCTGTCGCGATACGAGCGGCTGCTGGTCAGCGCGTCGTACGCATCGGCGACGCCCATGATCCGCGCGCCGAAGGGGATCGACTCCCCCGCCAGCCGGTCGGGGTAGCCGGTGCCGTCGTAGCGCTCGTGGTGGTGGCGGATCATCGGCAGCGCCAATCGCGCGCTGCGTAACGGGCGGCAGATCTCCTCGCCCAGCACCGGGTGCGCCATCACCGCCAGCAGCTCCTCCTCGCTCAGCCGGCCGGGCTTGTTGAGCAGCGTCTCGGGGACGCCGATCTTGCCGATGTCGTGCAGCAGGCCCGCCGTCAGCAGGTTCTCGCACTCGTCTTCCGGCAGCCCCAGCCAACCGGCGATCCGCGAGGCGAGGAAGCCGACGCGCTCGGAGTGCCCGTGCGTGTACGGGTCCTTCGCCTCCAGCGCCGACGCCAGCGACAGGATGACGCTCTGGTATTCCTCGAGGTCCTGGAAGTAGAGCCGCAGCCGCAGCAGCGAGCGCACGCGCGCCGTCAGCTCGAGACGGTGGATCGGATAGGTGAGGAAGTCGTCCGCCCCCGCCTTGGCCGACAGCGTGCGGTCGCGCAGCTCGTAGTGCGCGGTGACCAGGATGACCGGCAGGTACTCGGTGCCGGGGCGCTGCTTGAGCTGCCGGCAGAGGTCGAAGCCGTTGACGTCGGGGAGCATGACGTCGAGCAGCACGAGGTCGGGCTGGAAGTCGGCGAGCGCCGGCAGCACCGCCGCGCCGGTCGAAACGGCGAGCACCTGGTGGCCGGCGCCGGTCAGCACGTCGAGCAGCACTTCGCGGTTGGCTTCGGTATCGTCGACGACGAGGATGCGGCCGGTCCGCGCCGGCTCCTTGACCGGCAGCCGCTCCATCCACTCGCGCACGCCGAGGATGGGCCCGCCGTTGCTGCCGGCATGGCCGTCGCCGTCGAGCGTCAGCACCTCCTCGACGAGGTCGTGCTGCAGCTCGCCGCGCCGCGCCGCCTCGCGCAGCAGCGCCGCGGCGCCGTCGCCGTGGCGCGTGCGCACGTGGTCGTAGAGGTTGGCCAGCGACACCACCTGCGTCGCCAGGTCGAGCTCGCTGCCGCCGATGCGGTCGGGGTAGCCGCGGCCGTCCAGCCGCTCGTGGTGATGGCGGATGAGCGCCCGCACGTTGGCGAACGAATGCAGCGGCGCGAGGATCTGCTCGCCGAGCAACGGATGCCGCTGGTACTCCTCGAGGTCGGCACCGGCGAGCGCGTCGCTGCCGAGCAGCCGCTCGCTGACGCCGATCTTGCCGAGGTCGTGGAGCAGCGCTCCGCGGCCCACCACCTCGAGCTCGCTGCCGCTGAGGCCGAGCCGGCGCGCCAGCCCCATCGCCCGCCAGGCGACGCGCTGCGAATGGCCGGCGTTGCGCGGGTCCTTGCGCTCGAGGGCCTGGATCATCGACACCACGATGTCCTCTGCCGTGTCGAGCTCGTCGCGCAGCCGCTTGATGCGCACCAGCGAGCGCACCCGCGCCCGCAGCTCGTGGGCGTGCACCGGCTTGTTGAGGAAGTCGTCGGCGCCGGCGTCGAAGGCGTGCACCTTGTCGTCGACGGCCGACAGGGCGGTGAGCATCACCACCGGGATGAAGCGCGTCGCGCGGCTGCCCTTCAAGCGCCGGCAGACCTCGAAGCCGTCCAGGCGCGGCATCATCACGTCGAGCACGATGCAGTCGGGCTGCTCCGCCGCCACCGCCTCGAGCGCCGCCTCGCCGTCGGGCACGAGCTGGATGCGGTACCCCTCCTCGGAGAGGATCTCCGCCACCAGCTCGAGGTTCTCCGGCTGGTCGTCGACGACCAGCACGATGCCGCCCTCGGGCAGACTGGCGTAGCGCCGGCTCACGTCTCCCTCACTTGGCCTCCGACGCGGCGCCGTCGTGCTGGCGCATCACCGCCTCGACCTGCGCGGCGAAGGTCGAGACGTCGATCGGCTTGGGGATGTAGCCGTCGCAGCCGCCGGCGAGGAAGCGCTCGCGGTCGCCGCGCAGCGCGTGCGCGGTGAGCGCCACGATGGGCAGGTGGCGGAAGCGCGGCTCCTGCCGCAGCTCGGCCACCAGCTCGAGACCGTCGGTGCCCGGCAGCTGCATGTCCATGAGCACGAGGTCGGGCATCTCGCGTTCGAGCTCGGCGCGGGCGCCGCGGGCGTCGGAGGCGGAGCGCACGTGGTAGCCGACCTCCTCGAGCAGGAACTGCACGAGCTCGAGGTTCTGCCGGTTGTCCTCGACGATGAGGACGTTGCGGCCGGCGCTGGCCTGGTCCCCCGGGATTTGGGCCTCAGGCATCGACGTTCCTCGCCGTTCGCAGCTGGCGGCGCACGACGTCGCGCAGTACTGCCTCGAGGCGCGCCGGGTTGCAGTCGGTCTTGTGCACCAGCGCCTCGATCTTGCCGTGCAGCCGCTCGCGGTCCTCGCGGTCCATCTCCTTGGCGGTGAGCACCACGATCGGCAGCTGGCGGGTGCGCTCGTCGCCCTTGAGCACCGCGGCGACCTCGAAGCCGTCCATCCCCTCCATCATCAGGTCGAGCAGCACGACGTCGGGGCGCTCGTTGCGCGCCAGCTCGACGCCGTCGCGGCCGGTGTGGGCGTGCAGCAGCCGGTAGCGCTCCGGCAAGCCCGCGGCGACGAGCTCGTGCAGTGCCGGGTCGTCGTCGATCACCAGCACGCGGCCGCCGACCTCGCGCGGTACCAGCGTCGCCAGCCGTTCGAGCAGCGCGTCGCGGTCGACCGGTTTGACGAAGTAGTCGTCGGCGCCGAGCGTCAGGCCGAGCTCGCGGTTGTCGAGCACCGAGATGATGATGACGGGCACGTGCCGCGTCTCCGGATCGGCGCGCAGCTGGCGCAGCACGCCGAGGCCGTCGATGCCCGGCAGCACGAGGTCGAGCGTCACCGCCGCCGGCCGCACCCCGCGCGCCAGCTTCAGCGCATCGTCGCCGGTGCGCGCGCGCACCGGCACCCAGCCGCCCTGGCCGAGGTGCCGCGCGATCACTTCGTAGACCGTCGGATCGTCCTCGACGACGAGCACGCGGTCCTCACCGGGAGTCGGAAGCGATTCCTCGCCCTCCGGGAGCGCCGCATCGCCGCCGTCGCGCTGCTGCAGCGGCAGGTGCACCGTGAACGTGCTTCCCTGCCCCAGCGCCGACTCGACGGTGACGAGCCCGCCGTGCAGCTCGACGAAGCGCTTGACGAGGGCGAGCCCGAGACCGGCGCCCTGGAACTCGCGGCTGGCGCTGCCGTCGGCCTGGCGGAAGGCCTCGAAGATGAGGTCGCGGTCGCGCGGGTCGATGCCGATCCCGTCGTCGACGATCGCCACCGCCGCGCTCGGCCGCCGCAGCGGCGACTCGTTCGCCGCCTCGCGCCGCAGCCGCACCCACACCTCCGACTCCGGGTAGGAGAACTTGATGGCGTTGGCGAGCAGGTGGTAGAGCACCTGCTTCAACCGTGACGGGTCGGCCTCGAGCAGCGGCACATCGGCCGGCGCATCGACGCGCACGCGGATGCCCTTCTTCTCCGCCGTGCTGCGCAGCACCGTGCAGACGCCGTCGACGGCGGCGCGCAGCGGCATCCGCTCGACCACCAGCTCGGCCTGCCCGGCCTCGATCTTCGACAGGTCGAGGATGTCGTTGATGATGCCGAGGAGTTGCTCGCCCGCCGAGTTGATGTAGCCGAGGAAGCGGGCCTGCCGCTCGTCGAGCTGCGGCGCCAGGCGCGTCTGCAGGATGTCCGAGAAGCCGATGATCGAGTTGAGCGGCGTGCGCAGCTCGTGACTGACGTTGGCGAGGAACTGCGACTTCAGGCGGTCGGCCTCGCGCAGCCGCAGGTTGGCCTCGCCGAGCTCGCGGGTGCGCTCCTCGAGCGCGTCGGTGAGTCGCGTCAGCTCGTCGATCTTGCGCCGGCTCTCGTCGCGCATGCCGAGGATCGTCTCGCCCCGGTGCTGCAGCAGGCTGACGCCGCGCAGGAAGAAGAACGTCGCGGCGTAGAGGCTGACCATCAAGGCGAGGGCGCGCAGCACCGGCTGGCCGGGTGCCGCCAGGTCGCCGGCGTAGCCGAGGGCGAGCAGGTAGCCGGCGGTGCTGGCGACGAAGGTGTAGAAGACGGCGAGCTGGCCGCCGACGAAGGCGGCGGCGGAGAGGATCGCCACGTACCACGGCAGCCACGGGCTGTCGTTGCCGCCGGTCTTGGCGACGGTGGCGGAGATGAAGCCCACGTCGACCAGGATCCAGAGCGGGTTGAAGAGCCGGCCGAACACCCGCCGGTGGACGCCGAAGCGCACCAGCTGCCAGAACAGCACCGCGCTCAGCGTGGCGCCGCCGCCGATGCCGAGGATGTACCACCACGACGTCTCGATGAGGCCGAGGACGCGGAAGGTCGACGCCACCGTCGTCGCCATCGCGAAGACCAGGGCGCGGTTCCGCTGCACCGCGTAGTCGAAGCGGTCCGCGCGCGAGAGCTTGCCGACGCGGGAACCTGCGGTCATCGCGCCTCTTACAGCCTGGATCGAGGGCGAGTGTAGCACCGGCGGCAGGCGGCCCACGCCAACGGCAGCGCTCTGCTAGACGGCACCCCGTCGTCCCGAATCGCCGGCACGCGCCCTGCTAACGTTGCCCGCGCGAAGGTCGCCGCGCGAGAAGGAGGTGGGCGGGATGGCGGAAACGGTGGTGGGCTTGATGGGGCTGGGGAGGATCGGGCGCAACCTGGTGCGCATCCTCCACGAGCGCGACGACGTGCGGCTGGGGGCGATCGCCGACCCCGCCGACCACGTGGCGCTCGAGTACCTGCTGCGCTACGACACCATCCTGGGGCGCTTCCCCGGCCCGGTGAGCTTGAAGGACGGCCACCTCCACATCGCCGGGCGGCAGATCAAGATGCTCTCGGCGAGCGAGCCCGGCGAGGTGCCGTGGGGCGAGCTCGGCGTCGACGTCGTCATCGAGGCGACGCGCCGCCACCGCACGCGGCAGGAGCTCGAGCGCCACCTGCAGGCGGGCGCCGGGCGCGTCATCCTCTGCGCGCCGCCACTCGACCCGCCCGACCTCACCGTGGTCATGGGCGTCAACGATCAGCTGCTGCGCGCCGAGCACCGCATCGTCTCCAACGCCTCGGTGACGGCGAATGCGGCAGCGCCGATCCTCGCCATCCTCCACCGCGCCTTCGGCATCGAGCGCGCGTGGCTGTCCGCCGTCCACGCCTACAGCAGCCAGCTGCGCCTCGCCGACGTACCGGCGGAGGACATGCGCACCGGCCGCGCCGCCGCCGAGAACATCATCCCGCAGCCCACTCACGTCGCAAGCATGCTGATGGAGTTGATTCCGGAGCTCCAGGGTCGCGTCAACGCCATGGCGCTCAACGTGCCGGTGCCCAACGGCTCGGTCGCCGACCTCGTCTGCTGGCACGAGCGGCCGGTCACCAAGGAAGCCATCAACGAGGTGATGCGCACGGCGGCGGGCGACCCCGACTGGCAAGGCATCGTCGCCTACGAAGACGGGCCGATCGTTTCCGGCGATATCCGGCTGTCGTCCTACTCCGCCACCTTCGACTCGCTGGCGACGATGACGATCGGCGACAAGCTGTCGAAGACGCTCAGCTGGTTCGACAACGGCTGGGGCTACGCCCACCGCGCCGTCGACTTGATCCGCCGCTTCGCCGAGCTCGAGCGGAGGGCCGCGTGATGGCCGGCGCGAGCAACGGCAACGGCGGCGGCAACGGCGGCGGCAACGGCGCCAAGAAAATCCGCGTCGGCATCAACGGCTTCGGCCGCATCGGCCGCACCGTCTTCCGCGTCCTCGCCGACCGCGACGACGTCGAGGTGGTGCTGATCAACGACCTCTTCCCCAACGATCAGCTCGCCTACCTGCTCAAGTACGACACCGTGATGCGCGTCTTCCCCAAGGAGGTCAGCGCCGACGACGAGAACATGTACGTCGACGGCAAGGCGGTGCGGATGACCGCCGAGAAGGAGCCGGCGAGCATTCCTTGGGGTGATGCGAAGGTCGACGTGGTCGTCGAATCTACGGGCGTCTTCACCTCCCGCGCCAAGCTCGAGAAGCACCTCGAAGGCGGCGCTCCACGCGTGATCCTCACCGTGCCGCCCAAGGACGAGATCGACGCCATGCTGGTGATTGGTGTCAACGACGAGGTGCTGCGGCCTGAGCACAAGCTGATCTCCAACGCCTCCTGCACGACGAACTGTCTCGCGCCCATCGCCAAGATCCTCGACGAGAGCTTCGGCATCGAGGAAGGCTTCATGACCACGGTGCACGCCTACACCAACGACCAGCGGCTCGCCGACGTGCCGCACAAGGACCTGCGGCGCAGCCGCGCCGCCGCCGAGAACATCATCCCGACGACGACCGGCGCCGCCCGCGCGGTCGGCAAGGTGCTGCCGAAGCTCAAGGGCAAGCTCGACGGCCTGGCGATGCGCGTCCCGGTGCCCGACGGCTCGATCGTCGACCTGGTGGCGCGGCTGCGCGAGAAGCCGAAGCGCGACGACGTCAACGCCGCGGTGAAGGAGGCAGCGGCGGGGCCGCTGCTGCGCATCGTCGAGTACAGCGAGGTCCCGCTGGTGTCGAGCGACGTCATCGGCAACCCGCACTCGTCGGTGTTCGACGCGCTGTCGACCGACGCCCAAGGCGACGGCTGGGTGCGGGTCGTCTCCTGGTACGACAACGAGTGGGGCTACAGCAATCGCGTCGTCGACCTGATCGACCGCTGGATGGCGCTGCAGCCGAGCTGAGGACGTGCGGCTGACGGCGGGACGAGCTCCGAAAGCTGCGGCGCTCGGTGCGAAAGCCGCGGCGCTCGCGCTCCTGCTCGCCGCGGGGCGGGCCGCCGGCGCGCCGCCGAGCTGCGAGCAGGTCGCCGGCAACCTGGTGCGCAACTGCGGCTTCGCCAAAGGGCTCGAAGGCTGGACGAAGCAGGCGGTCACGACGCTCGCTTTCGACGCCCGCCGCGGCGTCCCCGCTCCCGGCGCCCTGCGCATGACCAACCAGCCAGCGAGCGAAGCGGGCGCCGGCACCTGCGTCGCCGTGAGGGGCGGCGCGACCTACGAGCTCGCCGGCTGGCTGCAGCGGCTCGACGGCCCGGGCGAGTGCCTGGCATTGGTCGAGGAGCACGCCACCGTCGACTGCGCGAAAGGCGCCACCGCTTTCCACACCGTGGCCCAAGAGCCGCTCGTTCGCGGCAGCTTCAAGGAAGTGCGCGGTAGCACGGTGTTGCGTCGCAACACGGTCGCTGTGCGTGCCGCCTTCGCCTGCTACGGCGAGACCGACGACGACGTGCAGAGCGTGCTGCTCGACAACGTGACGCTGCGCGAGATCGCGCGGCCGGCGAGCGGCTAGCCGGCGCCGGCGAGCGCCCGCGCGGCCTCGCGCACGAGCCCCGGTCCGCGGTAGACGAGGCCGCTGTAGAGCTGCACGAGGTCAGCGCCCGCGTCGCGCTTGCGGCGCGCGTCCTCGCCCGTGAGGACGCCACCGGCGCCGATCACCACCACGCGGCCGCCGCTGCGGCGCGCCACCCGTTCGAGCGCTGCCGTCGAGGCGTCCATCAGCAACGCGCCGGAGAGGCCGCCTGCTTCGCCGGCGTGGCGCGAGCGCGCGCCGGCGCGCGAGAGGGTCGTGTTGGTGGCGACGATGCCATCGATGCCGGCGTCGAGCGCCGCGTCGACGGCGGCGTCGAGGTCTTCGGCGGCGAGGTCGGGCGAGAGCTTGACGAGCAGCGGCACGCGGCGACGCACTGCGCCGATCGCCGTAGCGGCCGCACTTGCCGATGATGACTCGTCGCCGCGGCACGTCGCGGCGAGCTCATCGCGCCGGCGGACCAGCGGCGCGAGCAGCCTGCTTAGCTCCTCAGCAGTTTCCAATCGACGCAACCCGGGCGTGTTGGGAGAGCTGACGTTGATCGTCAGATAGTCGGCGAGCGGCGCGAACAGCTCGAGCAGAGCGAGGTAGTCGTCGCCCGCGCGCTCCACCGGCGTGTCGCGCTGCTTGCCGATGTTGACGCCGACGACCACTCCCGCCGGCCGCCGTTGCAGCCGTGCCGCCACCCGTTCGGCGCCCTGGCTGGGGAAGCCGAGGCGGTTGATCACCGACCGCTCCGCGACCAACCGGAAGAGTCGCGGCCGCAGGTTGCCCGGTTGCGGTCGCGGCGTTACTGTGCCGATCTCGAGGTGGCCGAAGCCGAGGGCGGCGAGGCCGAACAGTGCCCGCGCGTCCTTGTCGTAGCCGGCGGCGAGGCCGACGCGGTTCGGGAAGCGCAGGGCGAGCACCTCGACCGCATCCTCGACGCGTGGCAGCAGCCTCAGTTGCATGGCCTGCAGCGGAGGCACCGCGCCCATCAGCCGCAACGCCGCGATCGACAGCGCGTGCGCGCGCTCGGGCTCGAGCCGGAAGAGCAGCGGGCGCAGCAGTGGGTAGAGCGGCACGGGAGGGTGGCGGCGACTCTAGCCCACGCCTACCGAACGTTCGCCGTTAGACTCCGCGGCGATGAACCGCCGCCTCGAGATCCACATCGACCGCCCCGGGCTGCACGACATCACCAAGAAGGTCGCCGCCGTCGTCGAGAAGAGCGGCATCGAGGACGGCCTCTGCACGGTGTTCGTGCAGCACACCTCCGCCGGCGTGATCATCAACGAGGGCGCCGACCCGGGCGTGCGGCGCGACCTCGAGGCGTGGCTGGCGCGGCTGGTGCCGGAAGGCGACGACCTCTACACCCACAACGACGAGGGGCCGGACGACATGCCGTCGCACATCCGCGCCATGCTCACCGGCGTGTCGGTGTCGATTCCGATCGTCGACGGCAAGCTCGCGCTCGGCACCTGGCAGGGGATCTTCCTCTGGGAGCACCGCCGCTTCCGCAGCAAGCGCAAGGTGGTGGTGCACGTCGGGCCGTGAGACCGGCGCTTCTCGTCGGCGCCCGCGCGACCGCAACCAATCCGCGCCGTCGGGGCGCTGCCTTGCGTCTGCGCCGCTGGCTGAAGCGGCTCGTCCTCGCGCTCCTCCTGCTGGTGGGAGCGTGGCTCGCTCGGCGTCAACCTGGCGCTCAACACGCCGCCGCTCGCCGCCGCGCTCGACCGCCGGCCCGACCGCTTCCACGTCGAGTGGACCGCCGCCTGGAGCGTGGTGCCCGGCCGCATCCACGTGCGCGGGCTGCGCCTCGCGACCCGCTCGTCGAGTACGGAGTGGACGATCTCCGCCGACCGCGCCGCGATCGAGCTCGACTTGCGGGCGCTGCGCCGCCGCATCGTGCGCATCCGCACGCTACGCGGCGACGGCGTGCGCTCCGAGCTGCGGCGGCGGCAAGGCGAGGTGCCGCCGCGGCCGCCGCGCCGGCCGTCGAGCGGCAAGCCGCCGTGGACGTTCGAGCTTGCGCGCATCGAGCTCGAGCACGTGCGCCAGCTCCGCTTCGCCGGCTTGCGGCTCGTCGGCGACGGCCGCCTCGACGGCGCGCTGCGCATCGTCAGCGGCCGCGAGGTGCGGCTCTCCCCCACCCGCCTGCGCATGGCCGGCGCGCAGCTGCTGCGCGGCACGCGCGTGTTGGTGAGCGGACTCGACCTCGACGCCGAGGCGACGCTCGGTCCGTACGCGCCGCGGCAGCATCGCGGGCTCGCCGCTTGGGACTTCGTCGACGCGCGGCTCGCGGCGCGCGGCCGCGTCGACGAGCTGCCGCTGCTCGCCAAGGTGACCGGCCCGCGGCCCGCGACACCCGGCGCCCTCGTCGCCGAGCTGCGCGTCGCGCGCGGGCGGCTCACTCCGGGCAGCCGGCTGCGGCTCACCGCGCCGAGCGCGACGCCGCGCTCGCGCTCACCCTCACCGCCGCCGTCGAGCCGCATCCGCTGCGGCTGCACTTCGGCCTCGAAGGGAGCGGCTTCGCCGGCGGTCGCGGCCGCGACGGCCGGCCGGTGGTGCAGATCGAGTCGCTGGCGCTCGACACCGCGACGCCGCAGGTCGCCGTGCGCGAGCTCGTCGAGGCGGTGCGCGCCGGCCTGAGCGGCGCCCGCTCGGGCCGCTGCCGCTGGTCGCGGATGCCCGCGCCGCCGGCGTGCGCGTGGACGCGCCGAGCTCGCGCCTCGTGCTGCACGCCAAGCTCGACCGCCTCGACGGCCGCATCGACCTCGGAGCGCTGCTGGCCGCGAGGTGGCCGTCGCCGACCTCGCCATCGACGGCGCCGGGCTGCGCTTCGACCTGTTGACCGGAACGGTATGCCGGCGAAGAAGCACGGCGAGCCATGGGCGGTCAGACTCGACGGCGCGCGGCTCACCGGCATCCGCGAAGTGGCGTTCGGCGAACTGCTGCTCGCCGGCGCGGCGACCGCCGGCGGCTCGCTGTCGCTCGCCCGCGACGGCACGCTGCACGTGCCGCACGCGCACCTCGCGCTCCCCGCCGGCCGGCTCGACGTCGCCGGCGAGACCGCCGCTCGCGCGCTCGCCGTCGACCTCGAGGCGCGCGTCGCACCGGTGAAGAGCGGCCCCGGTCGCGCCGGCGAGCTGCTGCGCTCGACCCACGGCACCGCGACGCTGCGCGGCGAGATCGCCTCGCTCGGCTTCCTGCGCCCCTACCTGCAGCGCACGCCCTGGCTCGACGTCCGCGGCCAAGGCGGCTTCACCGCCGACCTCACCCTCGCCGGCGGCCGCTTCGCCGCCGGCTCGCGTCTCCTCGTGCGCGGCGCGCCGGTCTCGGCCACGCTCCTCGCCAGCGAGGCCACCGGCCGCGGCACGGTCGAGGTCGTCGTCGAACCGGGACCGCAACAGCCACGCACGGCGATGCGCGTGCGCTTCGACCGCTTCGGCCTCGCCGACCGCCGCCGGCCGAAGCAGGCGCCGTACTTGCGCGGCAGCGGATTACAGATCACCGCCATCGCGCCGGCAGCCGTCGACCTCACCAACCCGGTGCAGGACTTCGACGCCACCATCGACCTGCCCGACGGCGAGTTGCCCGACCTGCGCGTCTACGATGCGTTGCTGCCCGCCGAGGCGGGCCTCCAGCTCCTCGGCGGCCG
>CAWJWP010000006.1:0-189974 GCA_963846495.1 Thermoanaerobaculia bacterium
GCTCGCTCCTCCTCGGGTCGCGCCGCAGTCACGCCGCGCAAATACTGGGTGGGGTCGCCGCGGCACGCCAGCGGCGGGCTAGCCGGGCCGGCGGGCGGAGGCGCTCGAAGGTCGCGGCGCCAAGTCTCCAAACCCAAGTCTCCCAACCCAGGCGCCGCGCGACGGCGACTACTGTAGCGGCTGGGCTGGGTCGGTGCCAATGCCGGCACCAAGGTAGGATCGGCGGCCGTCATGCGTACACCTAGCGCTCTTCGCACGCTCTTCGTCTCGGCGATCGCGCTCGCGGCGCCGGTGCAGCTCTTCGCCGCGGTCGAGATCGATCCCGCCGCGCTCGGCGAGCGGCTGCCCGAGCTGGCCAAGAAGCACGCGCCCTTCGCCATCGCCTGCCGCCACGACATCCACCAGCACCCGGAGCTCTCCTACCAGGAAGTGGAGACGTCGAAGCGCGTCGCCGCCGAGCTCCAGAAGCTCGGTCTCGAGGTGCGCACGGG
This sequence comes from Thermoanaerobaculia bacterium, assembly GCA_963846495.1. Lineage (GTDB taxonomy): Bacteria > Acidobacteriota > Thermoanaerobaculia > Multivoradales > JAIOJS01 > DASYQD01. The sequence continues at coordinate 492 of CAWJWP010000006.1, forward strand.
CATCGCCAAGACCGGCGTCGTCGGCGTGCTGCGCGGCGGCCGCATGGGCCCGACGGTGGCGGTGCGCGCCGACATGGACGCGTTGCCCGTCGTCGAGCAGACCGACTTTCCGTTCAAGTCGACGGTGCGCACCACCTACCAGGGGCAGGACGTCGGCGTCGCCCACGCCTGCGGCCACGACATCCACACCTCGGTGCAGCTGGGCGTGGCGGCGATGCTCGCCGACGCGCGCAACGAGCTGCCGGGCACCGTCGTCTTCGTCTTCCAGCCTGCCGAAGAAGGCGCGCCGCCGGGCGAGCCGACGGGCGCCAGGTTGATGCTCGACGAGAAGCTGTTCGGCGATCACCGGCCGGCGGCGATCTTCGGCCTCCACAGCAAGCCCGAGCTCGACGCCGGCGAGGCGAGCATCGCGCCGGGGCCGGTGTACGCCGCGGTCGACCGCTTCCGCATCACGCTGCGCGGCAAGCAGTCGCACGGCGCCTACCCGCACCAGGGCGTCGATCCCATCGTCATGGCGTCGCAGACGGTGCTGGCGCTGCAGACCATCCGCTCGCGCACCCTCGATCCTCTCGAGCCGAGCGTCGTCACCGTCGGCATCTTCCGCAGCGGCGAACGCTTCAACATCATCCCCGGCGATGCCTACCTCGAGGGCACCGTGCGCACCTACGGCGGCGATGCGCAGGCGACCGTCGAGCGGCGGATGCGCGAGATCCTCGACGGCATCACCAAGGCGATGGGCGGCAGCTACGAGCTGGCCTACGAGCAGACGACGCCGGCCACCCTCAACGATGCCGGCCTCGAGCCCTCCGTGCGCCGCTCGCTGGAAGCCGCGCTCGGCAAGGAGCGGATCACGACGGCGGCGCCGGTCATGGGCGGTGAGGACTTCGCCTACTTCGCCAACACCATGCCGGCCGTCTACTTCAACCTCGGCACCCGCGAGCCCGGCGGCAAGTCGGGCGGCCTGCACACCCCCGACTTCCGCGCTGCCGACAGCGCCGTCGAGGCGGGGATGCGGGCGATGAGCCGGGTGATCGTCGACTACCTCAGCGCCCCGAAGTAGGGCGGACGCTGCGCCCGCCGCGGCGCGTTTTTTGCTGCGCACCCGCGCGGCGCAGCGGTAGCTCCGACGCTCTGCTCCGCCTGAACGAATTCCCTCCGGCTTCTTGGGGTCTTGCCCTCATCGCGACCGTGAATCTGCCGCCGTAGCTTGCTGTCGAGTCGGCTCAGCGCCGTCATCCCATCGCTGCGCCGCTCGAGCCGATACAGGAGGGCCTTCCATGCGCCATCTGTTTCGGCCGTTCATCGCCGCCGCGATGCTCGCTGCCGCTGCCGCCGGGCCGCTGCTCGCAGTCGTCCGACCCGAGCCGTCGCCGCTGCGGGAGCGCGCGTTCCGTCGCCCGGAGCTGTTCGTTCCCAACGTCTACCGCCGCCTCGGCGAAGTGCCGGGAGCTGCGGCCGCAGCTCGGGCCGGCGACCTCGACGCGCTCGGGGTATCGCCGGACCGCGCGCTGCTCGACGTCCGCAGCGACCGCTGGGGCACGCTCGTCCTGCGCCAGCCGCTGCTGCCGGGCGCCGGCAGCGGCAACAAACTCACCTGGGAGGGCGTCGGTCTGTCGCCGCCGACGGCGGACAAGGAGCTCAAGCAGGCGGCGTGGACCCTCCTGCGCCGCTTCCTCGTAACGCATCAAGCACAGTTGCGCATCGACGTCTCCGAGCTCGAGCCGCGCATCGCTGTCCACGAGGGCGGCCGCATCGTCCAGGTCTATCTGTCGCGGACCGTCGGCGGCGTCCCGGTTCGCGGCAGCTCGCTGAAGGCGACGATCAACAACGGCAACCTGGTGCTGCTGGGCACTCAGAGGTGGGGTGACGTCGAGGCCGGCTCGGCGCCCACGCTCGCCGCCGAGGCGGCGTTGGCGAAGGTGGCCGCCCACCTGCGCCCGCACGCCATCACCGGCGCCTGGCGCGCTCCCGCGTTGAGCTTCGTGCCGCTCGCTCGCGGCGCCGACCTCGAGGCGGTCGAGCCGGGACGCGGCTACGCCTATCGGCTGGCGTGGGTCGTGAGCCCGGAGGTGGGCGAGGATCGCGGCTCCTGGGAGGCCCTGGTGGACGCCCACAGCGGCGAGCTCCTCTCCTTCACCGACGAGAATCAGTACGCGGCCCGCAAGATCACCGGCGGCATCTATCCGGTGTCGAACGACGGGCAGAACCCCGACGGCATCGAGCAGCCCGGCTTCCCCATGCCGCACGCCGATGTGGTGCAGCCCTTCGGCACCTCCGTCTTCACCAACAGCTCCGGGCTCGTCGACGGCATCGGCAGCAGACTGCGCACGACACTCGCCGGCGAGTTCGTCCGCATCAACGACAACTGCGGCCCGATCAGCGAGGTCAACCAGTGCAGCAACCTCGACCTGGGCTTCGGGTCGGGGACCGACTGCGACGTGCCGCCAGGGCACTCGCCGGGCGACACCCACGCCGCGCGCTCGGGGTTCTACGAGGTCAACCGCCTCGTGGAGACCGCCCAGGCCTGGCTGCCGGGGAATACCTGGGTGCAGAGCCAGCTCACCGCCAACATGAACATCGACGACACCTGCAACGCCTTCTGGGACGGCTCGACGATCAACTTCTTCAAGTCGGGAGGATCGTGCGCGAACACCGGGGAGATCGCCGCCGTCTTCGATCACGAGTGGGGGCACGGCCTCGACAACAACGGTACCGATCCGTCGATCTCCGCTCCCGGTGAAGCCATCGCCGACATCTACGCCATCTACCGGCTGGCGGAGCACTGCATGGGACGCGGTTTCCGGCCCGGCATCGCCTGCGGCGGCTACGGCGATCCTTGCACCGCTTGCACGGGCGTGCGCGATCTGGACTTCGCCAGCCACGAAGGGGGCGAGCCGCACGACCTGGACTGGATCTCCTCGCCCACCACTGATCTGCCCGGCGACCTGATCAATGGGGGGTGCGTCGGGGTGGTCGGCACCCAGCAGGGCCCCTGCGGCCAGGAGACGCATTGCGAGGGGATGGTCCCCGCCGAGGCGGGATGGGACCTCTACGCGCGCGACTTCCAAGACGCGCCTTTCAACTACGACGCCAACACCGCGCTCGAGACCGCCACGCGGCTCGTCTACCTCGGAGCGGACAACATCGGCGATTGGTATCAGTGCGTGCCGACGCCCGCCCTGCAGACCGCCGGCTGCAACGCGGACAGCGGCTACCTCAATCTGGTGGCGGTGGACGACGACAACGGCGACCTCACCGACGGCACTCCCCACGTGGAGGCCATCTTCAATGCCTTCGCCCGCCACCAGATCGCCTGCGCGCCGCCGCCGGTGGGCGTCGGGCCGCCGGTCACCAACTCCGGCTGCGCCGGCGCGCCGGCCGCGGCGCCGGCGAACCTCTCGGTCACTCCCTTGGTGCAGAGCGCGCATCTCTCGTGGAGCGCGGTCGCCGGCGCCAGCGAGTACTGGATCTTCCGCACCGAGGGCGTGCGCGGCTGCGACTTCGGCAAGGTCAAGATCGCCGAGACGACGAGCACCAACTTCACCGACACCGGCCTGCTCGACGGCTTCCAGTACCTCTACTCGGTGCTGGCGGTCGGCAGCCACGACAGCTGCATGGGTCCGATGACCGCCTGCGTGGCGGCGACCCCGTTGCCGCCGGCTGCGCCGCCGGCCGAGGCGACCTTCGCGTTTCGGGAAGTCGCCAATCCGTTCACCATCCTGACCGGCGACGGCGACGTCTACCTCGACAACTGCGAGCTGGCGAGGTTCTCCTTCGAGCTCGAGAACGCCGGCAGCGTGAACATCGCGGACGTCGAGGTGACGATCACCCCGCTCTCGCACCCGGGAGTCGAGGTCCTGACGCCGCTGCCCATCGAGCTCGGCGAGATCCCCGGCGGCGCCTGCGGCAACGCGTCGACGATCGTGCCGATCACCGTCACGTTCCGCCCGCAGGGGATGAGCTTCGACGAGCCGCTGCAGCTGGAGATCGCGGTCTCGGGCGTCGCCACCGGGCTGCCCAACCCCAGCCTCGTCGGCATCTTCACGTTGGACGGAACGGAGAGCGACTTCCAGTTCTTCAACACCAAGGCGTGGAGCTTCGAGAACGGAGCGGCGGGAGATCTCCAGAGCTGGCGCGTGGTGAGCGGGACCTACACCCCCACGAACCCGGGGGCGAACGGCACTCTCTTCCACCTCGCCTCCGCCGCTCTCACGGTCAGCCAGTGCGATCGCATCCAGTCCCCGGAGGTGAAGCTCACTGCGACCTCGACGCTCTCGCTCTTCAACCAGTTCAACACCGAGCCGCCGTCGCCCTTAGGCACCTACGACCGCGCCAACGTGGGCATCTTCGACCGCGGCAGCGGGGCGCGGACGACGCTCGTGCCCGATGGCGGCCGCCTGTACAACGCTTCGGGGCCCAACGGCGTCTGCGTCACCGCCGGCCAGGCCGGCTGGGCGGGCGAAGGAGCGTTCACCCAGAGCACCTGGTCGGCGACCGCCTTGAACCCCGGCGGCCAGCACACCGGCCAGCGCACGCGGATCGACGTGGCGTACGGCACCGACCCGCTGGTCTCGGGCCAGGGCTTCCAATTCGACGAGGTCGTCATCACCAACGCCGAGGTCCAGGTGCCGGACGTCGTCGGCAATAGCTGCGCGGCGCTTCCCAACGCGGTGAACGACGTCTTCAACGTGACCATCCCCGACGCCCAGGACGGGGTCGCTCTCGCCGTGCTCGCGAACGACGCCGGAACGGGACTGGAGATCCAGAGCGTCACCCAGCCCGCGAACGGCACGGTGACGATCATGCAGGGGACGCCAGACACCCTGGTGTACACCTACACCGGGAGCAGCAACTGTCCCCAGGCAGCGATCTTCCAGTACACGATCGCCGACGCCAACCAACTGCCGGCGACCGCCACCGTGACCGTGAACCTCGCTCAGGACCTGCCGTTCGCGGACGGCTTCGAGTTGGGAGATTTCTCCGGCTGGTGTGTCGTCTTCCCATGATCCGGCGTGGGAGAGGCGCGGCCTAGGAGGAAGCGGCGACGAGCGCGAGGACGCGTATGCGGGCAGGCAGCTCGATCGCCGCCTCACTCTGCGCCTTGGCGCTGGCGACGAGCGCGGCCTTCGGCGCTTCGCCGCCGAGCGTCCTGCTGGTGACCGTCGACACTCTGCGCCCCGACGCGCTGGGCTGGGTCGCCGGGCGCAACGCGACGCCGGCGATCGACGCGCTGGCGAGGGAGGGTGTGCGTTTTCCGGCCGCGGTCGCTCCGGTGCCGCTCACGCTGCCTTCCCACGCTTCGTTGCTCACCGGCCTCGAGCCGCCGCGGCACGGAGTGCGCGACAACGGCCAAGCTCTCGCTGCGGGCGTGCCGACGCTCGCGGAGACTCTTCGCCGCAGCGGCTACGCCACGGCCGCCTTCGTCAGCGGCTTTCCGCTGGATTCCGCTTTCGGCCTCGATCGCGGCTTCGCGGTCTACGACGATCGCCTACCCCAGGGCGAGCGGAGTCACGCGGAACGCGCCGCCCCCGCGACCACCGCCGCCGCTCTCGCCTGGCTACGCTCGGCGCCGCGCCCGTGGTTCGTCTGGGTGCACTACTACGACCCGCATTACCCCTACGAGCCGCCGCGGGCCTTGCGCGCGGCGGGGAAACGTGGCGACTACGACGGCGAGGTGCGCGCCGTCGACGGCGCCGTTGGCGAGCTGTGGCGCGCCGCGACGAAGCTCGCCGGTGGCGAGCTGCTGACCGTCTTGACCGCCGATCATGGCGAGAGCCTGGGCGAGCACGGCGAGGCCACCCACGGCTTCTTCGTCTACGACAGCACGGTGCTCGTCCCCCTCGTCGTGCACTGGCCCGGGCACCTCGCCCCGCGCGAGAGCCACGCGGCCGCGCGTCTCGTCGACGTGCTGCCGACCCTCCTTCAATTGGTCGGCTCCTCACCCGTCCCCGGCGTCGACGGGGTGAGCCTGGTCCCGATCCTCGCGGGGAAGGCGGCCGAGCTGCCGCCCGCCTACTCCGAGACCTACCAGCCCTGGACCTCCTACGGCTGGTCGCCGCTGCGCGCCGTTCGGCACGGCGGCTGGAAGCTCATCGCCGCACCGCGCCCGGAGCTTTACGACCTCGGCCGCGATCCGCAGGAGCAGACGAACCTCGTCGATCGGGAAAGACCCAAGGCGAGGGACCTCGAGCGACGTCTGCGCGCCGTCACCGCTCGCCCTCCAAGAGCCGCCGCCGCGGTCGTTCACGACGAGACCTCGACGGCTCGCTTGCGCGCGCTGGGCTACCTCGGCGCGGGCTCGTCTCCCGGCGAGCCGCCGCCGGGTCTCGCCGACCCCAAGGACCGGCTCGCGGTGCGCGACCTGTTGACCGAAGGCGAAGAGCTGATGATGGCCGGCGAGTTCGCCGCCGCCGCACGGCGGTTCGACCTCGCGCTCGCCAGCGACCCAAGCAATCGCTTCGCCGCCCTGCGCGGCGGCGCGGCGCGGCTCGAGCTGGGACGGACCGCAGAGGCTGTCGAGCAGCTGACGCTCGCCGTACGTCTCGATCCCACGCGCGTCGAAGCGCGCGCTTCACTGGCCGCGGCGCTGGCACGGGCGGCGCGCCACGACGAGGCAGTGGCGCAGCTGCGCGAGTGGGTCCGGCTGCAGCCGCGGCGAGCGGAAGCGTGGGCCACCCTCGGCAATGCACTCGGCGTCGCCGGCCGAGCACGGGAGGCGGCAGAGGTTCTCGCCCGGGCCGTCGAGCTCGAGCCTGCCGATCCCGCGCTACGCGTCCGACTCGCCTTCGCCGCTCACGCCGCGGGCGACTCGACGGCCGCGGCTCGCCACCTGGCCGACGCCGCCAGGGCCTGGAAGGACGGCGACTTCCCGCACGCCGGCGCGCTCGGCGTCCTGCTCTTCGACGCCGGGAAGACCCGCGAGGCGAGACCATGGCTGGCGCGGAGCCGGCCGCGCGAGCCGGAGTTCTCCGAAGCGCGCCTGCGCCTGGCGACCCTGGAGCTCGAAGCCGGCAACCTCGCGGCCGCCCGGCGAGCCGTCGAGGAAGCGATCGCCGCCTCGCCGCGGGCGAAGGACCGCGTCCTGGCCGACCGCCGCCTGGCGCAGCTTCTACAGTGAGCCGGGCTGATCGACGGCGCAGCTCAGCGGCGCCACCCGAGGATCGCCATCTGGTCGTGCCAGACGCCGACCTCGTCGGTGTACTGCCGCGCCATCACGCGCACGGCCTGGGCGACGTGGTTGAGGTCGTGCACGGCCCACGCGGCGAGGAGCTGCCCGAGGGTGACGCTGCCGAAGACGGTGTGGCGCCCGCGCCGCTCGAGGTCGTCGGCGGTGAGCGCCCAAGCCTCGATCGTGGCGAGGCTTGCGGCGCGGGTGGCGGCGAGACGTGCGAGCACCGCCGCCAGCGACCAGCCGGCGAACAGCGTGCCGTGCGCCTCGGGGTTACCGGGCGGGAAGGGCCGCTCCTCGCCGTGCTCGCGGATGGTGGCAGCCCGCGGTAGCCAGACGGCCTCGTCGGCGTAGATGAGGTGGCCGACCACGTCCCAGGGGCTCCAGGTGCCGGCGCCCTCGTCGCGGGCGTGCCAGCGCGGGCTGGTGCCGCCGAGAAGCGACTGCAGGGTAGCCGGCGTGCGGGCGAGGACTTCGAGGGTCTCGGCGAGGTGGTGGCTCATGCCGCGGAGATTAGCGGAGGAGCGCCGTGCCTCATTTCTGCCCCATTTCCTGGTCCTCGTCGTCATGAATCGGGAGAGAAGATCGGACGCAGGATGTCGCGTCGAATCTCCCTCCTCGTCGTCGCGGTCCTCGCGTCCTGGGGGTGCAAGGCGGGGCCCGGCCCGCCGCCGCTCGCAGCCGGCGCCGACCCCGCCTTCGAGCGGCGCCTGGCGGAGCTCGACACCCGCTACAGGTTCCTCTTCTCCGACTCCGACCGCATCTTCGAAGCGCGGATGCGCGGCGAGGAGGAAACCGTCTTGCTCGACCTCGAGCAGCGAAAGCGCTCGGCTGCGCTGACTGTCCTGGGCTGGCCCGAGCGCTCACCCGAAGTGAGGATCTCGGGCGACTTGCCGCTCTCCCCCGACGGCCGTTGGCTGCTCGTTCCGTACTTCGTCGCCGATTGGCCCCACCAATACGACCGGCAGCTCCTGCTCCTCGACGTTCATTCGCGCGCAGTGCGCCTCGTGCCGCTGCCGCAGGACGAGGGCTTCGAGCTCGATGGGTCGCATTACGCCGGCGAGCTCTGCCACTGGCTCACGCCCCACCGTTTCGTCGTCTCGTTCTCGCACTACCCGAACGGTGGCGGGGTCCGGAAGAAGTTCTACGACTACGACCTCGCCGACCTCTCCTCCCCGCGCGCGGTCACCGGCTTCGGGGACCGCGAGCCCGTCATCTACCAGGTACCCGGCACCACGAAGTTCCTCTGGGGCAGGTCGGACGAGCCCACGAACAGCTGGACCATCCACGTCTTCGACGCCGCGGGCTTCCGTGACGCCACGCGCGAGGAGAAGGAGGTCTTCGACGCGCTCTACCTCGACCTCGGAGGTCCCGTGCCGAACGGCCCGCGCGACGTGGTCCTCGACTCGTACCACAACGCCGAGCCGCTGTTCGACTTCGAGGACGCGCGAAGCCACTGGGACATCCGGTTCGGCCGGCGCCTCCTGCGCCGCACCTGGAGCGCCCCCTCGATGCCCCGTTGGGACGAGGACCTCAAGCTCTACACCTGGTCCGAATACGGCGAGCCCGGCGAGTCGTACATCATGGACGCCGACGGTCGCTACCAGGTCTGGCACTCGGGCGACTATCTCCTCAAGATCCCGCGTCTACCGTGAGCCGTCCGGGGCCGGTTAGAATCCCAGCCCTTCGCATCCCGGCAGGGACCTTCGACGCCTAACCGATCGCCGCGAGGGACTTTCCATGGAAGCACACGGCGCCTTTCCCAGCCGCCACGGCCTCGAGGAGCACGGCCTCCACGACCTGCGGCGGGTGTACTGGAACCTCTCGCCGGCGCAGCTGCACGAGTACGCCATCGCCCGCGGCGAGGGGCGCCTGTGTGCCTCCGGCACGCTCGTGGCGCTCACCGGCAGCCACACCGGGCGGTCGCCGAACGACAAGTTCCTCGCCAAGGAGCCGGGCAGCGAGCAGGACATCTGGTGGGGCAAAGTCAACCGCCCGCTCGAAGGCGTCCAGGTCGACCGTCTCCACCACAAGCTCACGTCCTACCTCGCCGGCAAGGACGTCTTCGTCTTCCAGGGCTACGCGGGTGCGGATCCCGCTCACCGGCTGCCGGTGCGCGTGATCACCGAATACGCGTGGCACAGCCTCTTCGCGCAGAACATGTTCATCCGCGAGAAGGATCCGGCGGCGCTCGCGGCCTTCGAGCCCGGCTTCACGGTCATCGACGCGCCGGGCTGCACCGCCGATCCCGCCACCGACGGCACCCGCTCGGCCACCTTCATCGTCCTCGACTTCGGCCGCCGGATGTCGCTCGTCGGCGGGACGCAGTACGCGGGCGAGATCAAGAAGGGCATCTTCTCGGTGATGAACTACCTGCTGCCCAAGCAGGACGTCTTTCCCATGCACTGCAGCTGCAACTACGGGCGCGACAAGGACGACGTGGCGCTCTTCTTCGGCCTCTCCGGCACCGGCAAGACGACGCTCTCCGCCGACCCCGAGCGCACGCTGATCGGCGACGACGAGCACGGCTGGAGCGAGCGCGGCGTCTTCAACGTCGAGGGCGGCTGCTATGCCAAGGTGATCCGCCTCTCGCAGGAAGGGGAGCCCGAGATCTGGTCCGCCTCGCACCGCTTCGGCGCGTTGCTCGAGAACGTGGAGCTCGACGAGGTGACTCGCGAGGTGAACTTCGAATCGGCGAAGTACACCGAGAACACGCGCAGCAGCTACCCGCTGGACGCTGCTCGACAACGTCGACCTGGGCGGCCAGGCCGGGCACCCGAAGCACGTCGTCTTCCTGACCTGCGACGCTTTCGGCGTGCTGCCGCCCGTCGCCAAGCTCACCCCCGAGCAGGCGATGTACCACTTCCTCTCCGGCTACACGGCGAAGGTGGCGGGCACCGAGCGCGGCGTCACCGAGCCCTCGGTGACCTTCAGCACCTGCTTCGGCGCGCCGTTCCTGCCGCTCCACCCGTCGGTCTACGCGCGCATGCTGGGCCAGCGCCTCGCCAAGCATCAGTCGCAGGTGTGGCTCGTCAACACCGGCTGGACGGGCGGCCCCCCCGGCACCGGCAGCCGCATCAAGCTGCGCTACACGCGGCGGATGGTGCACGCGGCGCTGGGCGGCGAGCTCGAGGGCGTGCCGACGCGCACCGACCCCGTCTTCGGCGTCGAGGTGCCGGAGCGCATCGAGGGCGTGCCGGCGGAGCTGCTCGACCCGCGCCGCACCTGGGCCGACGGCGCCGCCTACGACGCGCAGGCCACGAAGCTCGCCGACATGTTCGTCAAGAACTTCGCCGAGTACGAGTCGCAGGTGGGCGCCGAGGTGGTCGAGGCGGGGCCGCGCGCGGTGCGCACCTGAAGCCGCGCCGGCGCTGAGCGCCGGCTCCGCGTCGCCCGAGATCGAGGCGCACGCCCGGCCGTCGTGCACTCGCGTCGCAAGGCGCGCTTCGAGGCGGGTGCTACAGTCCGTCTCTAGCCGTTTGCAACGGAGTCATCGATGCGCCACGATCGCGGCCGCTCGCGCTCGCGCTCTTCCTTCTCGCCTCCGCTGCGCCGGCAAGCGGCCAAGTCGCCCGGCTGCTGCGCGACATCGACCCAGGCCTGTCGGAGGGTGCGGCCAACGGCGCCTCCTCTCCGTCGCAGCTCACCGCCATGGGCGACAAGGTCGCATTCGTCGCCAACGGCGAAGAGATCTGGTTCGCCGACGCGACGACGGGCCGTGCCGCTCCCGTCGCCGATCTGTGCCCGCAGCAGTGCCATCTCGCGCCGATGATCCTGGCGACGCGGGCCGGCCGGTTGTTCTTCTACGCCAACGGCTCGATGTGGGCGTCCGACGGCACCGCCGCCGGCACGTTCGCACTGCCCGACCCGAGCGTCGGGGCGCGGGCCGCCTTCCTCGAGTTTGCAGACTTCGTCGCCAACCTCCCTCAGGCGTTGCTCTTCGCGGCGGGGCACCCCGACGGCAGCTTCCGACTCTGGCGCACCGACGGCACGCCCGAGGGCACCGCCGAGATCGCCACCCTCGCCGCCGCCGGCGAGCCGCCGAGCTTCCGCGCGGCGCGGGCGTTGGGATCGCGCGCCGTGTTCGTCCTCCACCGGCAGTCGACGTCGACGCTCGAGCTGTGGTCGAGCGACGGCACGGCCGCGGGCACGCGCGCGATCCCCCCGCTCGTCATCCAGGGCAGCTCCGAGCAGGTCTGGCGCGCGACGGCAACGCACCTTTTCTTCACCGCCGTCACCGGCGGCCAGGGAGAGGAGCTGTGGGCGAGCGACGGCACGGCCGCCGGCACGCGCGCCGTCAGCTCGTTCGCGGCGCCGAACCCGTTTTCGCTCAACGCCTGGAAGAAGCCGCTCGGCAAGTACCTCTACTTCCTGGCCGACGACATCACGCACGGCGGCGAGCTGTGGCGCAGCGACGGCACGCCGCAGGGGACGACGCGCATCACCGACTTCGGCTACTCCGAAGCCTTCGAGGACTGGAGCCCGGCGAACCAGGACTGGCTCGAAGAGGTCGGCGGCAAGGTGGTGTTCTACGCCACCGACGGGTTCGGGCCGCCGCAGCTGTGGACGAGCGACGGCTCGCCGACCTCGGTGAGGAAGCTCCGCGGGCGGTGTACCGCCGAATGCACGGGCGGCGACGGAGGGTGGCTCCGGCGGATGGGGAATCGTCTCTTCTTCGCCGCCTACGCCGCGGAAAGCGGTACGGAGCTGTGGTCGACCGACGGCACCACCGCCGGCACCAAGCTGGTGCGCGACATCTGCCCCGGACCGTGCCGCTCGTTGCCGAAGAGTGCGTCGCTTGCGGGGTCGCGGTTGTACTTCGTCGCCGCCGGGCGCGAGACCGCCCTCGAGCAGGAGCTGTGGTCGACCGACGGCAGCGCGGCCGGGACCTATCTGATCGCCGATTTCGCAAGCCCCTACGCCTTCGGCTTCGAGGTGCAGGTCGTCGTTGCCGGCGATCGCGCCTGGTTCGCGGCCGCGGAGGCACCGTACGGCCGCGAGCTGTGGTCGAGCCCGGCGCCGGGCATCGTGGAGCTTGCCGTCGACGCCGCACCCGGTGCGGCGACCTCGAACCCGCGCAGCCTGACGGCACTCGGCGAGCGGGTGCTGTTCCACGCCTGCGACGAGCGGAGGAGCGACCTGTGGGCGGGGACCGCCGACCCGGCGACGGCGCTCCCGATCACCGCCTTCCAGCGCAGCTGTAACTTCGGCGGCGCCGAGGTCCCGCTGGTGGCGAGCGGAGGCCGGGTGTTCTTCATCACCGCGGGCAGCGGCGATGAAACGCTCTTCAGCACCGACGGGATGCCCGGCGGCGTGACCGCGGCGGCAACGTTCTCCTTCGAGGACATCGTGTCGCCGCTGCTCCCGGTCGACGGCGGCGTCGCCTTCGTGCTCCAGGAGGCGAGCACGCGCGGCCTCTGGCGCAGCGATGGCACCGCGGCCGGTACGGGCAAACGTCTCGACCTGCCGAGCGGTGCAGGCGAGCTCTGGCCCGACGGCACCAGCCTCTACTTCGATGCGCCCGGTACGAGCGGACCCAGCGAGCAGCTCTGGCGCGCCGACCTCGCGGACGGCTCGCTCCGCCAGTTGACCGCGTTCGGGCACAGCCCGCTCTACCTGTCGGGCGTCCGCTTCGTCAAGCTCGGCAACCTGGTCTACTTTCGCGTGCCGCGCTCCGTCGCGGTGTGGAAGACCGACGGGACCCCTGGCGGCACTAGCGTGGCCTTCACCTTGCCGCCGACCGGCGGCGACTACATCTCCGCGATGGTGAGCAGCGGCGGCGCGCTCTACCTCCACTCCGCCCACGACGTGCAAGGCACCCACCAGATCTGGAAGAGCGACGGCACGCAGCAGGGCACCGTCCACCTCGTCACCTTGGGAATTCGCGAGAGCTTCACCGCCGCCGCGCCGACGGGCTTCATCGCGCTCGGCGGCCGCGTCTTCTACACCGACAACGACAGCGTGCACGGCCGCGAGCTGTGGTCGACCGATGGCACGCCGGCCGGCACCCAGCTCTTCCGCGACCTCTACCCGGGCCCTCACGGCGCCGATCCTGGCGAGTTCGTGGTCGCCGGCGGCCGCCTCTACTTCGCCGCCACCGACCAGGCGCACGGGCGCGAGCTGTGGCAGACCGACGGCACGGCCGCCGGCACCCGGCTCGTGCACGACATCGCCCCCGGCGCGCTCTCCTCGGCTCCCGCCGAGCTCGTCGCCACCGGCGACGGGACTCTTCTTCGATGCCGACGACGGGGTCGTCGGCCGCGAGCCTTGGGTCCTGCCGCTCGCCGGGCCGGCGGGCTGCGCGGCATCCGACACCGCGCTGTGCCTGGGCGGCGGCCGCTTCCGCGTCGAGGCGGTGTGGAACGACTTCGCGGGCAACACCGGAGTGGGCCATGCCGCCCCGTTGACCTCGAACACCGGCACCTTCTGGTTCTTCTCGCCGAGCAACGTCGAGGTCGATCCTCAAGGTGCTCGACGGCCGCGGCGTCAACGGACACCAGTGGGTCTTCTACGGCGCGCTGTCGAGCGTCGAGTACACGCTCACCGTCACCGACACCGAGACCGGCGCCGTGCGCCGCTACTTCAACCCCACGGGCCGCCTCGCCAGCGTCGGCGACACCGACGCCTTCGGCCCGCGCGGCGCCGCGGCGGCGCGCAGGCAGGCACGCCTCGCGCGTGAGGCCTCGCCGCCGCCGCTCGTCGCCGAGCGTCGCGACGCGGCGGCGAAGGCGTTGTGCGAGACGAGCCCGACGCGCCTCTGTCTCGCCGGCGGCCGCTTCGCCGTCGAGGTGGCGTGGACGCGACTTCAGCGGCAACAGCGGCGTCGGCACCGCGACGGCGCTGATCGAACGACACCGGCCACTTCTGGTTCTTCTCGCCGATCAACGTCGAGCTGGTGGTGAAGGTGCTCGACGGCCGCCCGCTCAACGGCAAGTTCTGGCTCTTCTACGGCGCGCTGTCGAGCGTCGGCTACACGCTCACCGTCACCGACACGCAGACGGGCACAACCCGCACCTACACCAACCCCAGCGGCCGCCTCGCCAGCGTCGCCGACACCTCGGCGTTCTGACGGCAACGCCGCAGGCGCCTTCCAAGGTCACGATCGGTGTCGGGAACTTCGTCATGCAACGGGCACTTCAACTGTTCGCCTGCTCGCATCGCCGCTCGCCGCGCGCCCAGCCCGCGCACCTGGTGCGCGACATCGCGCCGGGCCTCGACCGTTTCGGCGGCAGCTCCTATCCCCACCAGCTGACCGCCTTCGGCAGCAAGGTCGCGTTCGTCGCGACGCAGGAAGCGACCGGCGACGAGGTGTGGATCAGCGACAGCGAGACCGGTCGTACCTACTCGCTGGGCGACAGGTGTCGCGTCGGGTTCTGCAACCCACCGGCGATCGCCGGCACCCTCGGCCCGACGCTCTTCTTCGTCGAGGGCGCGGCGGGCTTCGAGCGGCTTCTCTATGCCTCCGACGGCACGGTACGGGGCACGCGCCCGGTGCTCGAGGGCGCCGACGTGATGGCCTACGCCCTGCTCCCGGGCCGGCTCGTCTTCCTCGCCAAACAGGGCTCGCAGCTCGAGCTGTGGAGTACCGATGCCACCGCGGCCGGCGCGACGGAAGTCGCCACGCTCCCGGTGGCGGTGGACGACGTCCTCGGCTTCCCGGTCAGCGGCAACCGTGCGTTCCTGCTGGTGCGGGAGCTGGGGACGCTCCAGCTCTGGGTGACCGACGGCACCGCTGCCGGCACGCGCAAGCTGGTGGAGATCGCAGGGGGCTTCCCGTCGGGGCGGCTCCACGCCGTGACCGCGACGCACGTCTTCTTCCTCGTCACCACCGGCGCCAGCGAGAAGCTGTGGGCGAGCGACGGCACCGTCGCCGGCACCCGCGTGGTGTCGTCGTTCGCGGCCGCGCAGCCGTTCCTGAACACGAACTGGCTCAAGCCGATCGGCAAGCACGTCTACTTCTTCGCCGACGACGTCACGCACGGCATCGAGCTCTGGCGCAGCGACGGCACGCCGCAGGGAACGACGCGCACCACCGACCTCGGCGCCGGCGCTGGGTTCGACAACCTCGCCAACGACGCGCAGGTCGAGGAGCTCGACGGCAAGATCGTCTTCGTCGCCAGCGACGCGGTCAGCCCGCCGGCGTTGTGGACGAGCACGGGGGCGCCGGCCTCGACCAGGCGCTTGTCCGGAGTGTGCACCGACCCCTGTTCGCTCGCCGACGAGCCGTGGCTTCGCCGGTTCGGCAACCGGCTCTACTTCGCGGCCTACTCGCCTCCCAACTTCGCCCCCGAGCTCTGGTCCACCGACGGCACGGCGGCCGGCTCGGGTCCGCTGCTCGGCCCCTGCTCCGACAGCTTGCGTCGATCACGTCTCCAAGCCGAGGGAGTCGGGCGGGCGGCTTTACTTCCTGGCCGAGAACGCAGCGCGGCTAGGAGCTGTGGTCCTCGGACGGCACCGCGGCCGGGACTCACCAGGTGAGCGGCTTCGAGGATCCGGAGCCGTTCGACCCCTTCCCCGAGCACACCCCGGAGGTCGTCTCCGCCGCCGGCCGGGTCTGGTTCCCCGCCGAGCAATTTCCCTACGGCGTGGAGCTGTGGTCGAGCGCGGGCACGCCGGAGACGACCGAGCTCGCCGCCGACGTCAACCGCGGTGCCCTCGGCTCCGCTCCGGTGAGCGTCACGGCGTTCGGCGACCGCGTGCTCTTCCTCGCCGCCCGCTGCTTCGCCGACGGCGGCTACGACCTTTGGGTCAGCGACGGCGGCGCCTCGACGCAGCGGTTGTCGGCCTTCCTTCCCGATTGCTTCGGCGGCCTCAACCCCGAGCTGCCCATCGTCACGAGCGGCGCCTACGGATACTTCTGGGACGACGAATTCGAGGTGACGCTGTGGCGGACCGACGGCACGCCCGGCGGCACCATCGCGCTGGCGACGATTCCCGACCTGTTCTTACGCGCCGCCGCTGTTCGCCGTCGACGGCGGCGTGGCGTTCTTCGTCGAGGGTGACCCCTACGGCCTGTGGACGAGCGACGGCACCGTCGCCGGCACGGCGAAGAAGCTCGACCTGCCGGGCTTTCCGGAGGACTGGCTCGCCGACGGGCAGAGCATCTACTTCGTCGCCGCCGAGCCCGACGCGCCGAGCCGGCAGCTCTGGCGCGCCAACCTGGGCAGCGGCACCGTGGTGCCGCTCACGGCTTTCGGCGCCGACTCGCAGCTCGTCGCCGCGCGGTGGTTCACCAAGCTGGGGAGCCACGTCTACTTCTGGGTGCAGCTCCCTCGGCCAGCGCCCGGCGCTCTGGCGCACCGACGGCACCACCGCGGGCACGACGGCACGCTTCGACCTACCCGCCGCCGCCGGTCACGAGGTGCTGAGCATGAGCAGCGTCGCCGGCGCGCTCTACTTCCACACCCGCTCCTCGGCCACCTCGTATCAGCTCTGGCGCACCGACGGCTCCGCGGCGGCGACGACCGCGCTGGGCACGTTCAGCTCGCGGGACGTACAAGAACCCTTGCCGCCCTTCGGCCTCGCGGCCATCGATGGCGAGGTGCTCTTCGTCGGCGACGATCCGGCGCACGGCCGCGAGCCGTGGTCGACGGACGGCACGCCGCAGGGAACGCGGCTGCTGCGCGACGTCTTCCCCGGCGCCGGCAGCTCGTCGCCGACCGAGCTCACCGCGGCCGGCGGCCGCGTCTTCTTCACCGCCGGCGACACGACGCACGGCCGCGAGCTGTGGCAGAGCGACGGCACCGAGGCCGGCACGCGGCTGGTGCACGACATCGCACCCGATGCGCTTCCCGGCGAGCCCACGGGCCTCACCGTCGCCGGCTCGTCCCTCTTCTTCGCCGCCGACGACGGGTTGACGGGGCGCGAGCCCTGGATGCTGCCGCTCGCCGGGCCGGGGACCTGCGTCGCCTCCGACACCGTGCTGTGCCTCGGCGGCGGGCGATTCCGCGTCGAAGCCGTGTGGCGCGACTTCGCGCGCAACACCGGGATCGGCCACGCCGCGGCGCTCACCGCCGACACCGGCACCTTCTGGTTCTTCGCGCCCAGCAACGTCGAGGTGATCGTCAAGGTCCTCGACGGCCGCGGCGTCAACGGCCACCAGTGGGTGTTCTACGGCGCGCTGTCGAGCGTCGAGTACACGCTCACCGTCACCGACACCCAGACCGGCGCCGTGCGCCGCTACTTCAACGCCATGGGCCGGCTCGCCAGCGTCGGCGACACCGATGCCTTCGGCCCGCGCGGCGCCGCCGCCGCGCGCAAGCAAGCAAGCCTCGCGCGTGAGGCCTCGCCGCCGCCGCTCGTCGCCGAGCGCCGTGACGCGGCGGCGAAGGCGTTGTGCGAGACGAGCCCGACGCGCCTCTGCCTCGCCGGCGGCCGCTTCGCCCTCGAGGTGGCATGGACCGACTTCGCCGGCAACACCGGCGTCGGCACCGCGACGGCGCTGACCAGCGACACCGGCCACTTCTGGTTCTTCTCGCCTAGCAACGTCGAGCTGGTGGTGAAAGTGCTCGACGGCCGCGGCGTCAACGGCAAGTTCTGGCTCTTCTACGGCGCGCTGTCGAGCGTCGGCTACACCCTCACCATCACCGACACGCAGACGGGCGCCACGCGCACCTACACCAACCCCAGCGGCCGACTCGCCAGCGTCGCCGACACCTCGGCGTTCTGATCCGAGCGAGCGCGCCCGGGTGCGATCGCTAGAGTGGCTCGGGCATCCCGAGCCAGTAGCCTTGCGCGTAGTCGACGCCGACTTCGCGCAGCGCTTCGTAGGTCGCTTCGTCCTCGACGCACTCGGCGATCGTCGTCAGGCCCATCAGGTGGCCGACCTGGTGGATCGAGGACACCAGCGCGCACTGCACCGGGTCGGTCGTCAGGTGCTGGACGAGCTCGCCGTCGATCTTGAGGAAGTCGACCGGCAGGCTGCGCAGGTAGGAGAACGACGACAGGCCGCTGCCGAAGTCGTCGAGGACGAAGCGGCAGCCGATCTCCTTGAGCGCGGCGATGAACTGGCGCGCGCGGCCGAGGTTGGCGATCGACGCCGTCTCGGTGATCTCGAAGCAGAGCCGCCGCGCCGGCACGCCGCCGCGCCGCACGCGCGACAGCACGAACTCGAGGAACGCCGGGTCGCCGAGCGACTGCCCGGAGAGGTTGATGGCGTAGACGCGCTCGCCGCCGAGCCGCGCGATCGCCTGCAGCGCCTCCTCGACCACCCAGCGGTCGATGGTGCGGATCAGGTGGTAGCGCTCGGCGGCGGCGATGAAGCTCGGCGTCGGCAAGAGCTCGCCGTCCTCGCCGCGCAGGCGGAGGAGGATCTCCGACATCTCCTCGCCGTCCATGAACGGCTTGATCGGCTGCTGGTAGAGGAGGAAGCGGCGGTCCTCGAAGCCGCGCTGGATGCGGTGCACCCACTGCATCTCGCCGTAGCGCTCGGCCATGGCGCGGTCGTCGGGCTGGTAGAGGTGGACGCGGTTGCGCCCGTGCTCCTTCGCCACGTAGCAGGCCGCGTCGGCCGCCGACAGCACCTGCGACAGCGTCCCCGAGTGGGCGGTGATCGGCACCACGCCGATCGAGACGCCGATCTCGAAGACGCGGTCCTCCCAGCAGAAGCGGAAGGTGCGCACGGTGCGGCAGAGGTTCTCGGCCGCCGCCGCCGCGCCCTGGAGCGAGCAGTCGCGCAGCAGCACGCCGAACTCGTCGCCGCCCAGCCGCGCCAGCACGTCGCCTTCGCGGATGTGCGTCGCCAGCAGCGCGGTGAGCTGGCGCAGCAGCTCGTCGCCGGCGATGTGGCCGCAGCTGTCGTTGACCAGCTTGAACTCGTCGAGGTCGAGGTAGCAGAGGCAGTGCTGGCGGCCGCTGCCGGCGCTGTGGATGGCCGCCTCGAGCTGGCGTTCGAGCTCGCGGCGGTTGATGAGCCCGGTCAGCGAGTCGTGGCGCGCCAGGTAGAGCATCTCGCGCTCGAGCCCGCGCAGCTGGCTGACGTCCTGCACCACCAGCACGGCGCCGGAGATCGAGCCGCTGCGATCGCGCACCGGCGCCGCGGTGTCGCGCACGGCGAACTGCTCGCCGTCGCCGCGCAGCAGCAGGCTGTGGCCGGTGTGGACGACGACGTAGCCCTCGGCGAGGCAGCGCTCGACCGGGTTGGGCCGCGGCTGGCCGGTCGCCTCCTCGACCACGTGGTAGACCTCGCCCAGCGGCCGGCCGATCGCCTCGGCGAGACGGCAGCCGAGCAGCTGCTCGGCCATCGGGTTCAGGTAGTCGACCCGTCCCTGCGCGTCGGTGCGCACGACGCCGTCGCCGATCGAGGCGAGGGTGACGGCGGCGCGCTCCTGCTCGGCGAGCAGCGCCTCCTCGGCGAGCTTGTGCTCGGTGACGTCGGCCGAGACGCCGAGGATGCGGCGGCCGCGCTCGTCGTCGATGAGCTGGCCGCGCACCGACACCCAGCGCAGGTTGCCGCTCGGCGCCACGATGCGGTGCTCGATGAAGTAAGGGTCGCCCTTGTGGATGGTGCGGCGCAGCGCCTCGTGGATGACCTCCTGGTCGGCCTCCGGGATGATGCGCATCAGCTCGACGCCGCTCTTCGGGAAGGCGTCGGGCGGGATGTCGAAGAGCTCGGTCGCCACCGGCGGCAGCACGATGGCGTCGTTGTCGATGTCCCACTCCCACACCACGCTGCGCCCCGCCTTCTGCGCCAGCTCGAGGCGCTCGCGGTTGGCGTGCAGCTCGAGCTCCGAGCTCTGGCGCTCGAAGGCGCCGGTCAACACCTCGGCGAGGATGGCGAGCATGCCGAGCACCTCGCCCGTCCACGCGCGCGGGCCGGAGAGCAGCTCGAACGAAAGGAAGCCGATGAGGCGATCGGCGCTGGAGAGCGGCACCAGCACCGCGGCGCGGATGCCGGCGCGCTCGCAGAGCGCCTTCTCGGCGGCGGCGTTGGCGGACAGCGCCTCCGCGTCGACGATGCGCAGCGGCTCGCGGCGGGCGAAGGCGGCCATCGCGACGGGATACTCGGCGGCCGCCAGCGTGAGCGGCTCGATGTCGTCGGCGACGCCGCTCACCGCGCTCCAACGGCAGGCGCAGCGCGCCACGTCGTCGGCGAAGAGGAAGAGCTGCGCGCGTTCGACCTCGACGAGCGGCCCGAAGCGCTCGAAGGCGTAGCCGACGCCGTGGAGCAGCTGCGCCACCGGCAGCTGCAGGAAGAGGCGCGTCACCTCCGCCATCGCCTGCTCGAAGCGCACCTGCTTGCGCAGCGCCGCCTCGGCGCGCATGCGGTCGGTGATGTCGATGCCGGTGCCGAGACCGGCGGGGGCGCCGGCCCACTGGATCAAGGCGCCGGTGAAGAGCAGCCAGCGGCGCTCGCCGTCCTTCCTCTGGATCTGCAGCTCGAAGCGCGCCGGCGTGGGATCGCCGCCCATGCGGCGCAGGCGCGAGGCGCGCGACCAGCCGCGGTGCTCGGGGACGATCAGGTTGTCGACGCCGAGGCGCTGCAGCTCTTCTTCGGTGTAGCCGCTGAGCTCCTCGGCCGCCGGGTTGACGTAGAGCAGGTTCTCGCTGTCGTAGACGAAGATGGCGACCGCGGTCGTCTCGGCGAGGGCGCGGAACCAGTCCGCTGAGAGCGGCAGCAGCTCGCCCGGAGCGAGGAGATCGGCCATGGGTGAGGGCCGATTGTACCGCCGGCCCCTGGCGGCCTCGGCGCCGACGCTCTGCAGGCCGTTGCTAGGATCGGCGCCGCCTATGAGCGACGTCGCAACGAGCCAGCACGAGCGCACGACGCCGCCTCCCGTGCGCGCCGAGCCGGGATGGCAGCCGCTCGATCCCTTCCGCATCGAAGGCGGCCGCGGCTCCTTCGTCTCCGGCGATCCGGAGGGCGACACGCTGCGCGTCGCCTACTTCCGCCGCGAGTCCGACGGCCGCCTCGTCGGCCGCGCCTGGTTCGGCCCCGGCACCGCCGGCCCGCCAGGACATGCGCACGGCGGCAGCATGGCGGCCGTGCTCGACGAAGCGATGGGCGCCGCGGCGTGGATGGCCGGGCACATCGCCGTCGCCGTCCACTTGGAGACCGAGTTCCGCGCCATGCTGCCGCTCGGCACCGACGCCACGCTCGAAGCGTGGGTCGAGCGCCGCGAAGGCCGCAAGGTGTGGACCGCGGGCAACCTGCGCGGCGACGACGGCACGCTCTACGCCGACGCGCGGGCGCTCTTCCTACGCCTCGACGCCGACAAAGACCGCGCGTTGCTCGAGCGCGCCGCCGCAGCGATGCACCGCGACGTCGAAGAAGTGCTCGCCGCGGTGCGCGCGAGCGCAAGGGACTGAACCGCGCGTGGCAGCTCGGTAGGGTGCGCTCTGCGCACCATCCGAGCGCGATTGCGAAGCTGATTGGCGCGCAGAGCGCGCCCTACTCGAGAAGAGCCGGCGAGAGCAGCGCCTTGAGCGCTGGATCCTCGGCGGTGACTTGCCGCAGCAGCGGCCGCACGCCGCCTTGGACGTGCCAGGCCTGGTAGCCGGCGGCGCGCATCAGCTCGGCGAGGTGGGCGCTCTTGAGCCCCACCTCGCAATAGAAGACCCAGCGGCGCGAGCGGTCGAGCTTGCTCCACTCGCGCAGCGCCGAGAAGTAGTCGCGGTGCTCGGCGCCCGGCCAGTGCCAGCCGGCGAACGCCTCGCGCGAGCGCAGGTCGACGACCGCGGCGCCTTCCGGAATGGTCTCGACGGCCAGCGCCGGATCGCCCAACGTCGCGAGGTCGAGCCCTTTCAGGTCGATCACCTCGCGTGCGGCGACCGCGGCGGCGATCTCGTCGAGGTCGAGCTTGGCTTCCTCGGCGCGCACCGCGCCGACCTTGGCGTGCGTCGCCGGACGCTTCGCCTGCAGCGCGCAGTACTCGGCGACGGCAGCGGACAGCTCGTAGGTGCCGATCTTCCGCGCCAGGGCGACGATCTCTTCCTTGTCGGCGGCGGCGAGCGGGCGCAGCACCGGCAGCTCGGCGACCTCGTCGATGGCGCGCAGGTTGCGCAGCGTCTGCGACGAGACTTGCCCCACCGCCTCGCCGGTGACGAGCGCCTCGGCGCGCGTCTGGCGCGCCACCAGGTTGGCGGCGTGCAGCATGAGGCGCTTCAACACCACCTGCCAGTAGCGCGGGTCGGTCTCCGTCTGCAGCCGCTCGACCATCGGCTGCAGGTCGACGGCGTGGAGCTTGGGGCGGTAGCCGAAGCTCCAGCGCTCGGCGACGAGCTTCATGACGCCGAGCACGCCGTCGCGGTGGGCGCCGCCGCCGAGGTTGCAGAAGAGGTAGTCGAGCCGCACGCCGCGCTTGAGGATCAGCCACGCCGCCACCGCCGAGTCGAAGCCGCCGGAGACGAGGGCGAGGGCGCGCCCCTCGGTGCCGAGCGGCAGGCCGCCGGGCGCGGCGATCGAGTCGGCGAAGAAGAGCGCCTCGCCGGAGCGGATCTCCAGCTGCACGGTGACCTCGGGATGGTCGAGGTCGACGCGCGCGGCGCGCGGCAGCAGGCGGGCGCCGAGCGCGCGGTCGACGTCGACGGAGCGAAAGGGAATGAAGCGCTTGTCGCCGCCGCGCCGCGCGCGCACGGCGAACGACTTGCCGGCGACCTTGTCGGCGAAGAGCGCGGCGCCGGCGGCGACGACGTCGTCGAGCGTGCGCCAGGGGCGGCGCTCGACTGCCGACAGCGAGGAGATGCCGAAGACGTTGGGCAGCACCTCGAGGGCGGCGCCCTTCGGCGCTTCGACGAGGAAGCGGCTCCATTCGCGCTCGACTCGGTAGGGGACGCCGGTCGTCGCGAGGGCGCTCTCGAGGTTGCCCTGCAGGCGACGGAGGAATTGCACGCGCGTACCGCGCCCCTTGACGGCGATCTCGCCGGCGAGGCGGAGGAGGAAGAGCTGAGAGTCGTCGCGCAGCGCGGCCATCGAGGCAGCGTAGCAGGGCGGCAGACATGGCGCGTTTCGCAGCCGCGGACGTCGGCTGCGTGTCTCTTCGACCTTTGCCGACACCGTGGGACTACCTCTCCCCGTCATTGCGAGGAGCGAAGCGACGAAGCAATCTCGATATCGAGATCGCCGCGGGCGCTGCGCGCCCTCGCGATGACGGGCAATCTCCATCGGCTTGACACTGTCGTGCGCGTCGGGAATCGTGGACGCGATGCTGCTCAAGGCCGCGCTCGGCGCCTGCGTGCTGGCGACGACGTGCGTGGCGGCGCCGCGCGTCGCGTACGCGGCCGCGCCGCTCTTTCGCGACGGCACCGAGGCTGCGGGTCTCACGTCGTTCGCGTACGACAACGGCGCCAAGGGCCGGCTCGAGCTGCTGGCGATCATGGGTCCGGGCGCCGCGTTCCTGGACTACGACGGCGACGGCGATCTCGACCTCTACCTGCCACAAGGCGGCGTGTTGCCGAGCGATGGCGACGGCGCGTCCGCGAACGGCGGCGGGCGTCTGCTGCGCAACGACCTGCGCGCGGACGCCGACCACGGCAAGCTCGCCGCGCGCTTCGTCGACGTTACCGCCCGCGCCGGTCTCGACGCTCGCGGTTACGGCGTGGCGGCTGCCGTAGGCGACTACGACGGCGACGGCGCGGCCGACCTGCTGCTGGGCACGATCGGCGCGCCGCGGCTGTGGCGCAACCGCGGCGACGGCACCTTCGTCGAGGCGACGCCGGCGGCGCTGCAGCGGCCGGGTTGGACGAGCGGCGCGTCGTTCTTCGACGCCGACTCCGACGGCGACCTCGACCTCTACGTCGTCGAGTACGTCGAGCCGGTCGCCGCCGTGCGCTGCTTCGCCGAGAGCAGCCGGCCCGACTACTGCGGGCCGGCGGCGTACCGCCCGCTGCCCGACCGGCTGTTACGCAACGACGGCGGCGGCGCGGCGACCACGTGGACCGACTTGAGCGTCAGCGGCAACATCGCGCGCGCCGGCGGGCCCGGCCTCGGCGTGGTGGCGAGCGACGTCGAAAGCGACGGCCGCTTCGACCTCTTCGTCGCCAACGACGGGCAGCCGAACTTCCTCTGGCGCAATGGTGGGGCTGCGGTGTTCAAGGAAGACGCGCTGCTCGCCGGCGTGGCATTGTCGCGCGAGGGGCTGGCGCGCGCCGGCATGGGCGTCGACGCCGGCGACCTCGACGGCGACGGCGACGAAGAGCTGTTCGTCACCAACCTGAGCGGCGAGGGCAACACGCTCTACGTCAACGACGGCGGGGCGCTATTCGAGGACCGCACCGCCGAGGTAGGCCTCTCGGCGCCGAGCCGGCCGTGGACCGGCTTCGGCACTGCGTTCGTCGATGCCGACCTCGACGGCTGGCTCGACGTGCTGGTGGTCAACGGCGCCGTGCGGCTCGTGCACGGCGAGGCGCCGGCGGCGGAGGCGGCGGCCGCGACGGCGCGGCCGGAAGCGCAGCTCGTGCAGCCCGGTCACCTGTATCGAAATCTCGGCCGCGGACGTTTCGCGCTCGTCCCGGCAGCGGAGAGCGGCGACGCGGTGAGCGCGCGCCGCGTCTCGCGCGGACTCGCGACCGGCGACCTCGACGACGACGGCGACGTCGATGCGGTCATCGCGGTCAACGACGGTCCGCCGGCGCTGCTCCTCGCCGAGGCGCCGACCGCGGCGAGCTGGCTAGGAGTCGGTTCGTGTCCGGGAGTGGCAGACGCGCCATGGCTGGCGCGCCGCGTCGCCGTCGAGGCAGCGGCAGCAGCCGGCACGTCGAGCGCGCGCCAAGTGCGCCGCCCACATCGCGATGCCAGTTACGCGTCCGCGCGCGATCCACGAGTCGTCGTCGGGCTCGGCGCGGCGTCGGCCGCCACCGTCGAGATTCGTGGCAGCGCCGGCGCGATGCGCTGGCAAGCGCCGCCCTCACGCGTCTACTTGCTGTGGTGTCCCCAGGAGTCACGATGAGAGTGAGAGTCGGTCGAAGCGCTTCAGTGCGCGTTGCGCTACTCGTCGCGGTGGCGATCGTCGGCGTCGTCTCGGCCATCGCCGCGCAGTCGACGGCGACGCCGCCCGTATCTCCGGCGGAGCCCGCCGCGCCGCCGCCTTCACCCGACCTGCGCGGTCTGGAGCCCGCCGTCGCCTCACAACTCGCCGAAGCTCGCGCGGCGCTCGTTGCCCTGCTCGCCGACGCCAAGTCGACGCCGGCCGCGCGCTCTTCCGAGTGGGGCACGCTCGGCCAGCTCTACCACGCCTACGGCCTCTTCGACGCCGCCGCCGTCTGCTATCGCGAGGCAACGCGCCTCGCGCCGGCCGAGATGCAGTGGTTCTACCTGCTCGGCCACGCCGAGCGCGGGCGCAGCGACCTCGCCGCGGCGCGTGCGGCGTTCATCGACGCCCTCGCGCGCGCCCCCTACGCTCCCGCCCACATCGCGCTCGCCGAGATCGCGCTCGCCGAAGGGGACTCGGCGGGGGCGGAGACCGCCGCGTGGAAAGCGCTCACCCTGGCGCCCGGCGACGCTGCGGCGCTTGGCGTGCTCGGCCAGGCGAAGCTGTCGCAGCGCGACTACGAGGCGGCCGTCGAGGCGCTCGAGTCGGCGCTCGCCAAGGCGCCGGCGGCGAGCCGGCTGCGCTATCCGCTGGCGCTCGCCTACCGCGGGAAGGGCGACGAGGAGCGCGCCAAGGAGCAGCTCGCCCAGGTCGGCAAGGCCGGCGTGCGCGCCGCCGACCCGCTGCTCGACGAGATCGACGCGGCGCGCCGCGGCGAGCTGGCGCCGCTGCTGCGCGGCCGCCGCGCCGCTTCCGCCGGCGACTGGAAGGCGGCGGCCGAGGAGTTCCGCCGCGCTCTCGCCGCCAACCCGGAGAGCGTCGCCGCCCGCGTCGACCTCGGCGCCGCGCTGGCCTCGAGCGGCGACGTCCCCGGCGCACGCCGCGAGCTCGAGGCGGCGCTCATGCGCGACCCGCAGAACTTCACCGCCCGCTTCAACCTCGGCGTGCTGCGGCTCGGCGCCGGCGACGCCGCGGGCGCGTTGCCGCACCTCGAGATGGCGGTCGCCGCGCACCCGGGCGACGCCGAAGCGCAGCGCTCGCTGGGCGAAGCGCTGCTGGCGCTCGGCCGTCCGGCGGACGCGCTGCCGCGCTTCCGCGCCGGCATCGCCGCCGCGCCGTTCGACGAGCCGTCGCGCTTCGGCGAGGCGGTGGCGCTCGTACGGCTGGCGAAGTTCGCCGAGGCGCGCGAGCGGCTCGAGGAGGCGCAGAAGGTGATGCCGGAGCAGGGGCGGACGCTGCACCTCTTCGCCCGCCTGCTCGCCGCCGCGCCCGACCTCGCGCTGCGCGACGGCAACCGCGCCGTCGAGCTGGCGCAGCAGGTGTGGACCGCCCAGCCCACCGCCGACCACGGCCGCACGCTGGCGCTCGCCCTCGCCGAAGCCGGCCGCTGCGCCGACGCCGCGAAGCTGGCGCCGAGCTGGCGAAGCAAGTGCCGGCGGAGGAAGCGCGGGCTCGAAACGATCGCCAAGCAGTGGGCCGCCGGGCCGCCGTGCCGGCCGGCGGGCAACGCGGCGACGCCCTGACGTCGCGCCGCCGTACGCCTTCCCGCCGCGCTGCCGGATGCATGCCGCGGTGCGAGGAAGTGGCCCGCTCAGGGCCGCCAGGCGATGGCGATCCAGCCGTGGACGTCGCCGCGGTAGGGCTCGTCGAGGCCGTAGGCGGCGCCGAGGTGGAGGCGTGCCGCCGGCAGCTCGAGCAGCGGCAGCGGCGGCAGCCGCAGCTCGAAGGCGAGACCCGCGAGCGCCAGCCAGTCGCTCCACTCGGCGCTGCGCTCGACGCGGTGGCGTTCCCAGAACGGCCGCATCGGTAGGCCGGGCATGGTGAGAGTTACGCGCTGCCCTTCGTAGCCGCTGCCGACGAGCGCGGCGGCGGGCAGCGCCGGCGCCTCGATGCGGTTGCCGGTGGCGAACGGAGGTAGGAGCGTCGTCGGCAGGCCGCCGACGCGCAGCAGGTCGACCGGCGTGGGGTCGCCGGTCAGCTCCTGCTTCGACAGCGTGAGGGCGAGCGCGCTGCGGTTGTGGGCGAGGTCGAGCGCGAGGCGACCACCGCGGCGATCCCACGCGTCGCCACCGGTGCTGCCCGATTGCCACGCGAGCGCGAGCTCGCCGCCGGCGCGCCAGAGCCCGTGTCGCACTTCCTTCGCGGCGAAAACGTCGACGAGCGCGCCGCGGCGAGTGAGCTCGTCGCCGCCGTCGGGATCGTCGGGATCGAGCCGCTCCTCGCCGATGGCGAGGCGCGCTCCGTAGTGGCCGCCGAGCAGCGCGCGCTGCCACGCCGCCGCGAGCTCGACGCCGCTCGTCGCGACGTCGAAGGCCGTGCCGGCCTCGCGCGCCGCTTCGCGATGCGCGGACGGCCGCTCGCGGACGTGATAGCCGTGAGCCGAGAGCTCGACGGGCCAGCGACGCCACGCGCCGGCGACCGCGCCGCCTTCAGTGCCGCCCGCGGCCGCGAGCGCACCAACGGCCAGCAAGTCCCAACGACCGACGATGTCGCCGCCGCGCACTCCCACCTCGGCGGACGACGCGCCCGGTCCTGCGCTGCCGCCGGAGAGCAGTGACCACTGCGCGCGGCCTGCGCCGTAGTCGCGGCTCGGCGGCACCTCGATGCGCGCGAGCGGCGGCAGTGGTGACGAAGTCGACGGCGGCAAGGCAGGGTAGAGCTCGGCTGCATCGAGAGGCAGCGACGATGGAGACAGTGTCTGTCGCTGCGCGGCCTCGCCGTCAGTCAGTGCGGCCGCTGCACCTTCGGGCGCCGGCGTGGTCGCCGTTTGCGGTGGCGCTCGCGCAGGAGCCGATGCTTCTGTCGGAGTCGACGCGGAGTTGCCCGCGGCCGACTGCACTCTCCCGTCGAGCGCGATCCGCCGCACCTGCAACCCTTCGGGCTCGAGCGCGAGGAAGTAGACGGCCCCGCCGTCCGGCGACGGCTCCGGCGCCAGCGCGGCGCCCAGGGTGCGCGTGATCCTCTCGCCGCTCGCGCCGTCGATCGGCAACCGCTGCACGTCGAGCAGCCCGTCTTCGCTCACCACCGCAAGCAGCGCCTCGCCGTCCGGCGTCCACGCCGGATCCTGCACCGCCGCGCCCGCCGGCGTCGGCACGATCCGCTCCGCGCCGCTGGCGAGCTCGCGCACGACGAGCTCCCAGCCCTCGCCGCGGTGACGCAGGAAAGCGACGCGCTCGCCGTCGGGCGACACGCGCGGCGCGTCGACCACCACCTCGACGCTCGCAGGTGTCAGCTCCATGACCTCCGCCGTCGCGAGGTCCACGCGCACGAGCCGCGTCTGCCCCCACCGAGACTCGACGGCCACCGCCCACGCGCCATCGGGCGACGGATCGGCATCGCGCAGGTCGGCGTCGTGCGTCAGCCGCTCGACCTCGCCGCTCTCCGGCCGCCAGCGATAGAGGTCGGCGTGGAAAGTCCCGTCGCCGTCGGGCAGGGTGCGCGCGAAGAGCACCGAGCCGTCGGCGAGGAAGCGCGGCGACGGATCGACCGTCGTGCCGTCGAGCTCGAGCGTCGCCAGCGGCTCGCGCTCTGGCGCGCCGCTCGCAACCGCCGGCATGTCCTCGGGATCGCGCTCGAGCAGGCGGCGCCGTTCCTCCTCGCGGCGTTGCGCCGCTTCCGCATCGTCGGCCGTCGCGTAGACCGCGAGCCGCGGCGGCTGATCGCGCTCGTAGAGCGTCAGCACGAGCCGCGCGCCGTCGCGCGACAGCGCCGGCCGCCCGGTGCCCCAGGAGCGGTCGAGCCACGGCTCGCCTTCGCGCAGCGAGCCGGCGAGGCGGCGCTCGGCCTCGAGCGCCTGCCAGGTGAGCTCGGCGCTGAAGCGGTCCCAGAGCGCCGCCGGCTTTTCGCCGAAGACGCCGCGGAACGCATCGTCGAAGTTGCGCAGACGGCGCGCGGTGAGCCGCCGCCAGAGACGGTCGAGGCTCTCCTCGCCGCTCCTCCGCTCGAGCCACTCGAGGAACGCCGAGCCGCCGAGATACGCCATCGACTGCCCGAGGTAGCGGCGCGAGTCGCCGGCGAGCGCGCCGTAGCTCGGCAGCCGGCCACGCTGCGCCCAGCGCCGCAGCACCGCGGCGCGGAACGGGTTCGACGGCCGTCCGCTGCCGGTCAATTGCCCCTCGACGACGGTGGCGTAGCCCTCGACCGTCCACCGCGGCGCGCGCAGCGAGATCGGTCCCAACGGCAGCCGCAACATCCGCAGGAGCGGATTGCGCGACGGCCGCAGCAGGTGCGACAGGTGCGCCTGCTCGTGGATGACGAGGAGCTCCGGCCAGTCGGCGTACTCGCCCAGCTGCGACGACGCGCCGGGCGGCGTCAGCAGCAGCACGAGCCGCGGCCGCCCGAGCAGCGGCCAGGCGGCGCCGTTGGGCTGCGCGATGGGATCGACGAGCACGATCTCGACGACCTCGTCGGCGTCCCAGCCGACGCTCTTCGCGACGCGCTCGCGCAGCGCCGGCAAGCGCGCCGCGAGGTGGCGCGCCCACGGCTCGGCGGGCGCCGGGAAGTAGAGGCGATAGCCGGGGACCTCGAGCGTGCGCCAGTCGGCCGCAGGCGACCAGCCGCCGGTCGCCCAGTCGATCTGGCGTGGAGCTGCCGAGCTCGCGACGTGCTCCGCGGCAGCGCTGGCTCGTGCGCCGCTCGCCGTAGCAACCGCCATGGTCATCGCGAGCACCAACACCACGTGCCGCATCGCGCGCATGGTATCGCCGCGGCGAGCGGCCTTTTGCCCCCGTGCCGGCGCTGCGGTAGCGTGCCCGCCGGGAGGACGGAGCGCATGGCGCAGCCGGCGGCAGAAGGTGGGACGCGGCGGCCGTGGACGCTGGTGGTGCTGGTCGTTGCCACCGCGATCTACGCGGTCACCCTCCCGTTCGCGCTCGTCTCCGCGCTGGTGTCGCCGGTCGTCTTCGACAGCGACTCGCCGGCCGTGTGGGCCTACGTAGGCGGCGTCCTCAGCTATCCCGTGCTCGTCGTCGTATCACTCATCGCCGCCTGGGCTCTATACCGCGCCAGCCGGCACCGTGCCTGCCTCGTCGTGCTGCTGATACCGCTCGTCGGCGCGCCGCTACTCGCGGCGTTCGCCGCGCTCACCTTCGGTCGATGAGAGCGGGTCGATGAGAAACCGTCGATGAGCGAGACGACGATAACGCGCACCGCGCTGCTCCTCCGCCTGCTCGCCGGCGCGGTGGCGCTCGTCGTCGGCTTGCTCCTCGGCAAGGCACTCCTGCCCGCCGGCAAGATCGGCGACCTGCCGCCGCGCACCGCCTTCGTCAACGCTTTCCGCGAGGCGGCGCGAAATCACGCGGTGACGCTCACCGCCGGCGCGCCGCGGGTGCGCCTCCTCACCCCCAACGACGAGAACCGCGCCGTCCGCCGCTTCCTCGGCGACCGCGCCGACGAGTGGATCGCCCGCCGCGGGCGCGGTCTCGAGGTCGAAGTGTCGCAAGCCGCGCAGGTGGGCACGGCGCAGGGGCAGTTGTTGATCTCGTTCTCGGCCACGCGCGAGCCCTATGCGGTGCGTTGGCTGCCGAGCAGCGTCCTCGCCATCGTGTCGCCGCAGGCGCCGCAACCGGAGCGCCTCTGCGAGCTCCTCCTGCGGCGGGGGGAAACGCTGGGGAAGCGCAGCGAGGTCGCCGGCGGCCGGATGGAAGTCGGCACGCTTGATGCCGATCGTCGGCGCCGCCGAGCGCGAGCACGTCTACGAGGTCGACCCCAGCGGCGCCACGGTGGAGTGCGGGCGACGGCCGGGCACGCTCGACGCGGCCACCGTCGACCTCGACGTCCGCCGCTTCGCCACCTGGCTGCTCGGCGTCTTGCCGTCGCTCGTGCTCGTCGTCTTCTCGGTGTTCCTCTTCGCCGTCCTCGCGCTTCGCGGCCGCGTCGACCTGTGGAACGGCGCGCTGCTCGCCGGTCTCTTCCTCGTCACCTCGGCGCTCGGCAACTGGCCGACGACGCTGCCGGCGATCTTCGCGCACGGTGTCATCGTGCCCGCGGCGACGACCTGGCTGCTGCTGTTGTGGTCGGCCGCCGAGTCGTGGGCGCGCTCGCACCTGCCCGACTTCACCACCACGCTCGACACGCTGCGCCGCGGCCGGCTGGGCGCGCGCGCCGGCCGCGAGCTGCTCAGCGGCTGGTCGGCGGGCGCCGCGCTGGCCGGGTTGCGCGTGGCGCTGCTCGCCGGGGCCGCGGTGGCGCCGGGCCTCCAGCCCGCGGGGACCGCCTCCGCGCTGCCGCTCTTCGGCCTCGCCGGCCATCCGCTGCGGCGCGCCGTCATCTGGGTGGCGGCGCTGCTGCTCGCGCTGACGCTGGCGCGCAAGCTGTTGCCGCGCGGCCGCGTGCCGCTCGTGCTGCTGCTGGTGCCGCTGGCGGTCGCGCCGCTGCTCCTGACGCCCTGGCTGGGCAAGTACGGCGCCGGCATCCTGCTCACCGCCGCCCTGCTGCTGGTGCTGCAGCGCGCCGGGCTCACCGCCGCGCTGGTCGCCGCCTTCCTC
Source organism: Thermoanaerobaculia bacterium (assembly GCA_963846495.1). GTDB lineage: Bacteria > Acidobacteriota > Thermoanaerobaculia > Multivoradales > JAIOJS01 > DASYQD01. The sequence continues at coordinate 32,111 of CAWJWP010000006.1, forward strand.
GCCTACCTGCTGCCGACGCTGGTGCTGGCGCTGCGCTACTTCGAGTGGCTGCCGACCACGGCGATCGCCGCCGGCGTGCTGGCGCTGCTGCCGCTCGTCCTCGGCTTCATCGGTCTCGCGCGCGGCGAGGCGATCGAGCGCTTCCCCGGCGCGGTGCCGGAGTTCGTGCGCCGCGAGGAGAAGCAGCGGCGGCTCACCTACGAGATGGACCTTCTGGCGCGCATGCAGACCGGCCTCCTGCCGCAGAGCCTGCCGCGGCTGCCCGGCTACGAGGTGACGGCGCGCTCGATCCTCGCCACCGAAGCAGGCGGCGACCTCTACGACTTCCTGCGCGACGAGCGCGGCCGGCTGTGGATCGCCGCCGGCGACGTCTCCGGCCACGGCTACTCCTGCGCCATCGGCCAGGCGAGCGTCAAGGCGTCGCTCCTCTCGCTCGTCGACGGCAACGCCACGCCGGCGCGCATCCTCGAGCGCGTCGACCGCGTCATCCGCGGCACCAGCGTCGGCAACCGGCAATTCGCGACGATGTGCCTGATCTGCCTCGAAGAGGCGACCGGCCGCATGCTGCTGTCGAACGCCGGCCACCCCTTCCCGATGCTGGCGTCGCCGCACGAGCCGCCGCGCGAGCTCGACGTGCCCGGCCTGCCGCTCGGTCAAGGTCCGTCGCGCCGCTACCGCGATCTGGAAGTGACGATCCCGCGTGGCGGCGTGCTGCTGCTCTATTCCGACGGCTTGTACGAAGCGCTCGACCCGGCGGGCACACCGTACGGCTTCGACCGCCCGCGCAAAATCCTCGCCGAAGCCGTCGCCTGGAACGCCGCCGAGATCCTCGAACGCCTGATGTTCGACTGGCGCCGCCACCTGGCGGGCGCCGCGGCGGCGGACGACACGACGCTGGTGGTGCTGAAGCGGCACTAGCGCGCGACGCGCAGCGGCATCAACGTTTCACCATCGTTCGTCGCGCCACGCCGTTCCGAGGTGGTCGAGAGCGACGGCGCCTTGGCGTTGCGCCTCGGCGAGCACTGGGTCGGCGAACAGCTCGTCCAGGCGTTGCGTGATCTCGGCGTCGCGTCGGGCTTGGACGGCCTGACGAAGAAGGCGACGTACGAACCGGCTTCTCGATTCGCCGCGTTCGCGTGCGAGTTGGTCGACCTCAGCTAGGAGATCGGCCTGGAGGGCGATGGTGATCCTTCGTAGCGAAATTGGCATTTGATTGGCTCGCCTAGGCGCTCTCTAGGCGTGCTGAGTTGCCGCGCCTACCGGCCGCAGGCGGTCTACTGCCCACGCGAGGTCGAGTGGCGTGCCGTCCCAACTCGGGAGAGCCGCTTCGCGGTCGACGACGACGTTACGCGCCGCGAGCTGGGTGTTCAGCAAGATCAGGGGGTCGGCGCCGATAGTCGGCAGGCTGGGAGCGTCGGCGAGCGGACGGCCATCGGGCCGGAAGAAGCGGAGCTCGCCTCCTGGCAGCAAGCGGACGCGGAAGCCTTCCTCGTGCACGGCGCGATGGTGGTAGCGGCAGAGCTGCACCAGGTTGTCGAGCTTCGTCTCGCCGCCATCCGCCCAGTGCTCGAGGTGGTGGGCGTCGCAGAGCTTCGACGTGCAGCCGGGGAAGCGGCAGCCGCCGTCGCGGCGGGCGAGCGCGCGACGTAGCGGAGTCGAAATGGCCCGCGTGCGGCGCCCGACGTCGAGGACAGAGCCGTCAGCGGCGTGCCGCATTACCACCAAGGCGGCGTCGCAGGCGAGGCGACGCGACGTTTCCGCGGAAATGCGCGAGCCGTCGTCGAGCAGGGCGGCGCCCTCGCCACTGGCAGTGAGAGCCTCGGCATCAACGTGCACGACCACCTGATAGCGGTCGCCGCGAGTCCCGGGGTCGAGGCCGCCGGCGAGCGCGCTCTCGGCGACAAGGCCGAGGGCGTCAGCGCGGCTTTGCTCGGCGGTTGGCGCTTCACCGTTCGCGCGGCCGGACGTTTCCGCGGAAACGTCGGCGCCATGCAGCTTCACCGCGGCAGCGTCGAGGGCCCGCAGGAGCGCCGCTCCCGCTTCGGGCGCGAGTCGAGCCTGCACGACCACCATGCCGTCCTCGTCGGTGTAGGCGCGCAGGTAGCGTGAGGTATAGCGCAGCTGCTCGTGCTCCTGCTCGGCGAGGCGGTCGACGCGCCGCCAGGCGCGCACCACCTTCTCCACGTGAGCCGCGGTGCCGGCCTTGGCGAATGTCAACAGCTCTTCTTCGTTGCCGGACGTCGCCACGCGAGTGAGCGCCCGCACTTTGGAGAACGAGATCTCGCCGCGTGACATCGCTGACGAGAGCAGCGGCAGCGTCGCAAGCGCATGGGCGACACGCACCTTCTCGCGCGCCGCGCCCAGCTCGAGCCCGGTGCGCCAGTTGAGCCAGTGGGCGCATGAGCGAAAGCCGCCGTTCCAACCGCCGCGTTGGTCGAAGTCGCGGAGCATGACGAGAAGCTGGTACGTGGCCGCCTGGAGCTGGGCGGAAAGGCGCGCGATGCGCTCGCCGAGCGCATCGAGATCGCCGCCAGCAAAGGCGAGGTCACCGGTGGTAACGCGGGGAACGGGAGCGTCTTCGGCGGGCATGCTCATGGGCTTCTCCAGACGGGTCGAGCGATTGTAAGCCCATGATTTCTGGCGCTTTAGAAGCGACCGTGAGCGACGAAGTGGCGATCCAGGTTGCTTTTCGTGGTCGGGATGCAGATCGGTCCGCCACCGCCCATTGCGGCCCGGCGCAGGCCCCTTCATCTCGGAGCTGAGACAACTAGGCGAGCTCGCCAGAAAATGTTGTCAAGAGGTTTCGCGATTTTGTAACACGAATCTCGAGGGTCGAGCGGCACGGCCGGGCGTACTTGCTGAACGCGGCGCGGCACGGAGCTGGAAATTGGCGGTGGATGAGAGTGTCGTGCGGTGTCAGCCGCCTCCCGTCCACAGCTCGCTGCCCGGGTAGAAGGCTTGCCAGCCGAACCAGAAGGAGGGGACGCCGGGAACGCGAGGCAGCGGGTCGTCTTTGCCGGTGACCGGGACGAGGGCGCCTTCACCGACCTTCCAGCGCGTGCCTAGCTCGTCGACGAGCTCGCCGGCCCTGCCAGCGCGGAAGCGCTGCGGGCCGCGGCGGTAAGCGCGCAGCGCGCCAGACGCGGCGTCGGCGATCAGCACGATGTTCTCGTTGCCGACGGCATCGTTGAGCACGCCGGCGGCGAGCAGCGCGCGTACGACGTAGGCCTTCGCCGCGGTGCCGAGCCGCAGGCCCCACACCTCTTCGTTCGCGGGCAGCCGCGCGTCGGTGCGCGGAACGGGGAAGGAGACGCCGGCGCGGCGGGCGTCTGCCTTGCCGGGACGGTAGTCGTAGCCGTAGCGCTTGGCGACCGCCGGATCGCCGACCATCACGGTCGTGTTCGGATGGCGCGTGCGCCAGTCGCGCCAAGTGGTGGTGACGAGCGGCAGCGCGGTGAGCGACGGCGGCGTCGCGCCGGCGGCGAGCGGGCCCATCACGGGCTCGCCGGTGAGGTTGCTCCACAGCGTGCGCGTGCTGCGGTCGAACATCAGCTTGTTGCTGCGGTAGAGGAGGCCGGAGGTGCCGAAGGTCGTCTCTTCGCCGGTCGGCAGGCGGCCGAGGTAGAGCGCCGCCGAGCGGCAGAGCGTGCAGAAGGAGAGCGTCACCGGCTCGCCGCCGAGGCGGTCGTTGAGCATCTCGTGCCAGGAGAGGATGGCGAGCGGCCAGGCGCGCGCCTCGCCGCCGACCTCGGCGGCGAAGACGAGGTCGGCGTCGGCGAGACCGGCGGCTGCGGCGGCGACGTGCGGCGGGCGCTCGAGGCTGGGGATGCCGTCGAAGGGAACGCCGCCGCAGACGATCTCCTCGGCGCGGATGCGCAGCGGCGTGCCCTCGCGCAGCAGGTCGCCGAAGCGCGGGTGGATACGGGCGAAGAGGCCGCCCTTCCAGTCGAGGTAGTCGGCCGGCGCCGCCACTTCCGGATGGTCGGCGAGCCACTGCACCCAGTCGAGATAACGATCGTGGCGCTCGCCCGTGAAACCCGCGAGGACGCGCAGGATGTCGGCGCGATGGCGCGGCGCGACGAAGAAGAGCTGGTCGACGAGCGGCGGCAGCAGCGCGCGGTCGCGCGGACCGGCGAGCAGGCGGTCGGCGGCGCTCTGGCGCACCGCGGCGTCGGACGAAGCGAGCGTGGAGATGGCGACGTAGCGCTCGGCCGCCGCCGATTGCGCCGGCGGCCGGTCCGCGCGGCTAGCGGCCGTGCCGGTGCCGGCGCCGGCGAGGGTCGCAACGAGGACGAGCGAGGCGAGCCGGGCAGCGCGCCGGGACATCACTCGTGTGTACGGCTCGCGATCGAGGTGGGATCTCTGAACGAAGGCTGCTGCCGCGTCACGACGGCACGGGCAACGAACGAAAACGGGCGCGCCGGCGGTCCGGCGCGCCCGATGGGATGGCCGTCAGCCGGCCGCGGCTATGTCAGGAACGTGCCGCAGCAGGGGCCGGGGCAGCAGGGGCCGCCGCAACATCCTGCCGAGGCGGCGCCGACGACGGCGAGGCTGGTGAGCACGGCGTAGAGGATCGCCGCGCGAATCTTCGCGCTCATTGCGTGTCTCCTTCGTTGGTTGATTGTTCGTCGAGACGACGCAGAGCGAGGCTCAGATCCTCAGGATCGACCGCATCGCGAGCCCGTCTCGGCTCGAGGGCCTCGCCGCCAGCGCGTGCAGCTCGACGCTGCGGAGCGAGACGGCGATGTCGAGCGGCGGAAGGGCACGCGGTGCTTCGGCGGTGGTCCCCCACGATGGCGCCGGTGGAGACTCGGAGGCTCGGAAGCCGCAGCGGGTGGCGTCGCCGCCGGGGCAGCAGAGGTCGGCGGCGTCGACGGCCGGCGATTCGGCCGGCGAGCAGCAGGCGCAGCGCAGCGCGCCGCCCGAGCTCGCCAAGCCCGCCAGCCCGAGGAACAGCAGGAGAACGGTGACAGCCCGTCGCATCGGAATGATCCTACTCCCGCGGTGGCGACATGGACGGTACGCGGTGCACGCGCTCTCGCGATTCAGCGCTGCTAACCGCCGCTGCCGATCTTGATCTTGAGGGCGGTCTTGTCGTCTTCGTCGAGCTGGATGGAGACGCGGGCACCTTCGACGAGCGCCGAGCGGTCGGCGGGCTTGCCCGCCTTTTCGTATTTCGTTTCGGCGGTGAGGTGGGCCGAGGCTTCCTTGCCTTCGGTGGTGGTGATGGTGAGGTGGTTCTCGTGCAGCGCCTTGACGGTGCCCATCAATCGATGGGTCTTGCCGCCGTGGGCGAGCGCGGTTGCGGCGAAGGCGACGAAGAGGAGCAGCGTGGCGGCGAGCTTGCGCATCGGTGTAGTCCTTCCTGGTGCGGGCTCAGCGTGAGCCGGGAGCTGGTGGCTTCGCAGCCTCCATCACTTCGAACGTCAGGGTAGCGAAGTCGGATTCCCAATCGAGGTCCTTGCCGGTCGCCGGGCGCAGGTCCGTCACTCGCGCCAGGTACCAGCCGCCGCGCTCGAGGGTGAAGGTGGCGCGGCCACGGGCGTCGGTCTCGCGGTTGGTGGCTGCCGTCTCGCCGGCACGCACGAGACCGATGGTGACGCCGGGTGCGGGCTTGCCGTCGCGGAGCAGGAGCAGCGTCAGCTCGTCGCCTGCGCGCAGCGACGTCGGGTTGCTTTCCGGCATGAGCTCGAGCGGCGCGCTGACCGGCTGCGCCCACGTGGCGTCGTCGATGATGTCGCCGACGCGCACGTAGGTCTTCACGTTCTTGCGGTAGGACTCGCGCCAGCGGCGCGGCTCGGGCATGGCCTGCCAGCGCGCGACGACGGCCGGCGGTGAGCCGATCTCCTCGAGGTAGTGCTGCACGTCCTCCGCGGTGAGCTCGAGGGTGCGCGGCTTGAGCACGATCCAGACGGTCGAGAGGCCGGCCCACCGTCCCAGGTCGGCGGTGAGCTGGAGCGAATGCTCGTCCTCCTGCCGGCCGGCGAATGCGCTGTCCTTGCCGCCGATGCGCGCGCCGCCGCGCGCGATGCGGTCCACGGCGATCGGCGACTCGTTCTGCGGGAAGGCCATGCCGCTCGTCATGGCGAGAGAAAACGGCTTGCCCGACTCGACGTGCGACTGCGCCGGCAGGAGCCAGGTGTCGTGCGCCTGCGCCGGCCGTGCCGAAAAAGCGAGAAGGGCGAGAGCCGTCATCGCTGCGCAGGCCAGCCGGCGCCGCGGTGCCGAATGCTCGTGACGAACCGACGAATCCGCCGCGTGTCCGTGTGCCGTCATCTCGTCTCCTCAGTGGTGCCTCAGTGGTGAGCGTGCGCTGCATCATGACTCGTCGCGGCCTCCGGCGCATCGCCGCCCTCGAGGAACTCCTGCTCCGCCCGCAGCGCTTCCCACTCCGCAGCCGACTTCGGGTTGAGTGCTTCCATTTCGGCGATCTCCTCGGGCGTGAGCTGCGGCAGGCGGCGGACCAAGTGGACGAGCGCCCACGAGCCGTAGGCCGACTGCGCGGTGCCGTTGCCCCAGCCCGGCATGCCGGTGAGACGGACGCCGTTCTCGATGATGGCGAAGAGCTCGCCGTCGGAGAGCTGCTGCGTCGCCGGCAAGGTCATGTCCGGGGCCTTCGGGTAGAGGTGCTGCCCGATGGCCGTGTCGCCCTTGCCGTCGTTGCCGTGGCAGACGGCGCAGTGGTCGGCCCAGTGGGCGCGGCCGTCGGCGAGCACCGCCGGCGAGAACGGCAGCTCGTTCTTCACGCCGCGCAGGTCCGCCGGCGCCGCGAAGCTGCGCATGGTGCGGGAGAGGAGGACTTCGACGACCGACGGCTCCTCGTGCGTGCTGAAACCGGAGCGCAGCGCGCGGTAGACGAGGACCAGCGCGAGCAGCAGCAGCAGCCCGACGAGCGCGACGAGGCGGATGCGCAGCGTCCGACGCACGGCTACCTCCGCGAGCGCGGCGCCGCGCAGCTGCCCGCTTTGACCGCAAAGAGCTCGCTGCCCGGCGCGAACCGAGCACCGCTCGTCGCCGCGGGCGCAGTCGTCAGCGCGCCGATGTCGCCGGTCGTCTCGCCGTGCGCTGTTCCTCCCCGACCCGCTTCACCATGCCCAGCGTGCGGTTCCTCCGGCAGCGGCACGCGCCGCCGCGGCATCGTCGTCGTCGGCGCCACCGCTTGCCGCGGCCCGATAGCTTCCGCAACGGTGCCCGGCGGGTGCTGGTACCAGCCGGGATCCACGTCGTAGCTCGCCAATCCCTCGCGCACCTTGAGGACGGTGAACATGCCGCCCATGAAGATGCGCCCGAACGGCCCGTGCCCGTCGCCCATCGGCAGGGTGTTGCGCGGCGCGACGTCGTGCGTCATCTCGCCCATGCCGGTCGTGCCCATCGGCATGAAGCCGGGCACCAGCGCCTCGATCTTCTCCGCCACGCCCGACTGGTCGACGCCGGTCATGATCGGCAGGCCGTGCCCCATCTGGTTCATGGTGTGGTGCACCTTGTGGCAGTGCAGCGCCCAGTCGCCGGGGTTGTCGGCGACGAACTCGACGTCTCGCGTCGTGCCCGGCGGCACGTTGATGCTCGTCTCCGGGACCCACGCCGACTCCTGCAGCGGGCCGGCGTCGCTGCCCGTCCAGTGGAAGTGGTGGCCGTGCACGTGGATGGGGTGGCTGTCCATGCTGATGTTGGCGATGCGCAGCCGCACGCGGTCGCCGCGGCGGACGAGGAGCGGCGCGGTGCCCGGGAAGACGCGGCTGTTGAAGGTGAAGACGTTGAAGTCGAGCATCATCGTCGGGTCGGGGATCGCGGTACCCGGCTTGATGAACCATTCGTTGAGGAAGATGGCGAAGTCGCGGTCGATGCGGCGCCGCGGCCGCTGCGGGTGGAAGATGAGGAAGCCCATCATCCCCATCGACTGCTGCACCATCTCGTCGAAGTGCGGGTGGTACATGCAGGTGCCGTGCTGCCGCACGGTGAACTCATATTTGAAGGTCTCGCCCGGCTCGATGCGGCGCTGGTTCAGGCCGGCGACGCCGTCCATGCCGTTGGGCAAAAGCACGCCGTGCCAGTGCACCGACGTCGGCTCGGGCAGCCGGTTCTCGACGTAGATGCGCAGGTGGTCGCCCTCGACCGCTTCGATCGTCGGCCCGGGCGTCTCGCCGTTGTAGCCCCAGCAGTTGACCTTCAAGCCGGGCGCGAACTCGCGCACCACGGGCTCGGCGATCAAGTGGAACGTCTTGCGGCCGTCCTCCCACCGCCAGGGGAGCGAGGAGACGTCGGGCGTGATCACGCGGCCGGGCTCGCCGGCGCCGGTGCGTTCGCGCGCGGCACGACTCTGCGCTCGCGCCGGGCGCGCGCCGACGAGACCGGCCGCGCCGGCGGCGAGGGAAGCGAGCCCCGAGACCAACACGTTGCGTCGCGACAGCGTCGACATCACTCGTCCTCCTCCGCTTCCTGCTGTCCCGCCGGCGCGAACAGCGTCATGCGCTCGAGCCGCGGCCGCTCGGGGCGCACGGTGAAGCCGGTGACGCCGGCGAGCACCGTGTCGAGCTCGGTGCGCGCCAGCCAGTAATCGCGCAGCGCGACGACCCGCTCGCGCTCGGCCTCGGCGAGCCCTTGGCGGGCGCGCAGCACGTCGAAGGCGCCGCGCAGCATGGCGTCGTACTCGACCTGCGTGAGGTAGAGGATGCGCTGCCGCCGCGGCACGACGACGGAGGCGATGTACTCGGCGCGCGCGCGCGCCTCGGCCAGCCGCTCGCGCGCGGCGCGGGCTTCCGAGCGCGCCGTCACCTCCAGGGCGTGGAGGCGCTGCTCGGCCATGCGCAGCGTCGCGCCGGCGCGGGCGCGGGCGGCGAGGCCGCGGTCGAAGAGCGGGATGGGGATGGTGGCCGTCGGGCCGCGCGCGTGCTCGCCGCCCGCCTCGCGGTCGAAGTGGACGCCGGCGGCGAGGTCCTCGAACGGCTGCGCGCGCGCCAGCGGCCGCGCCCGCCGCGCCGCGTCGATCTCGGCGCGCGCGAGCTGCAGGTCGAGCCGCTCGGGTTGCGCCGCCTCGATCTGCTCGGCCGTTCGCTCGGGCTCCGCCGGTGGCGCGGCGAGCGGTGGCAGGCGCAGCGGCAGCGCGCGCAGCGAGCCGAGGTCGGCGAGCAGCTCGCTCGCGCGCCTGCAGCTCGTCGAGCTCGGCGCGGGCGAGGTCGAGCTTGGCCTGCTCGTAGCGCGCCTGCTCGGACTCGAGATCGAGGTCGGAGACGTTGCCGACGTCGTGCTGGCGCTTGGTCAGCTCGACCGCAGCTACGGCGGCCGCGGCAATGGCCTGTTGCTGCGCCAGCGCTGCCTGCGCCGCTTGCAGCGTGTAGTAGTGGGCGCGCACCTCGCCGGCGAAGCCGACGACCGAGGCGCCGACGCGCAGGCGCGCGCTCTGGAACTCCGCCTCGCCGAGGGCGCGCCGCTGGCGCAGCTGGAGGAGGTCGACGAGGGTCTGCGTGATGGCGAGCTCGTAGGGGGTGAATCTCTCGCCGGGGAAGTGGAGCTCGCCGTCGGCGATCGGGTTGCGCACGGTACGCGCAGCGATCAGGTCGGCGCGGGCGAGGCCGAGCTCTTCGAGCGCGGCGAGGAGGTCGCGGTTGTTGGCGAGCGCGATCTCCAGCGCCGCGTCGACGCTGAGCTCGCCTTCGAGGCGCGCCGCGAGCTGCGCGTCGTCGGGCGGCGCGATCGGCTGGCCGGGCTGCCAGTCGAGGCGCTTGCCGGTGCGCTCCTCGACGAGGCGGTTGACCTCGCCGACGCCGGCGTCGCGCGGCACCGACGCGCAGCCCGAGGTCACCAAGAGCGCGAACAGCAACGGTGCGCTGCACACGAGCACGCGCAAGGTCGGGCGCATCACGGCTGCCTCCTCTCGAGGCCGGTGCCGCCCGGATGGGTGGCGTGCGGCGGCGTGGGAGTCGGGAGTCGGCTCGTACGCCGGTGCGTCGAGCGCATCGGGAGCCAAGGTCCTGGCAGGCGCGCCCGGAGGCACCGGCGTCGCCGGAGGCAGCGCCGTTTGCGTCTCGATGGCGGCAAGCGAGGGCGGCGCGTGCGCGTGGTCGGCCGCGCCATGTCCCATCGCCGCGTGGTCGACCTGCGCTGCCGCTTGCGGTGTAGGAGCGGGAGCGGGGGTGCCGGCGCCATGACCGGCGTGGGCATGGTCCTCGGGCCGAGCGCGAGCTTGCCGAGCGGAGCCGTGCGTCGCCGCGCCGTGCTGCGTGCCGCCGGTGCGGCTCGCCGGCGCGTGGTGCGCGTGTGCGTCGTCGCCCTTAGCGGTGCCGTCAGCGGCAGCGGCGTGATCGGTTGCCGTCGCGTCGTGAGTCTCCGCCGTGCCGTGCGTCGGCGCAGCTGCGGCGCCTTCGTGATCCGCGTGCTCGCCGCTCGACGCGTCGCCCGCAGTCGTCGGCGCGCCGCCGCCGTGACCGTGCCCGCCACCGCTCGGGGTCTCACCGCGCGCCTGCGCTTCGCGAAAGGCGCGCGCGCTCTTGCTCGCCACCGAATCCTCGCCCCCGCAGCCCACGCCGAGCACCATCGTGCCGGCGAGGACTGCCAGGGGCAGACAGCTCTTCGCCATCGCCTGCCTCCTGGCCGGGCGGCGTCGCCGCCGCCGAGCTCCTGTCGAACGTGGGGGAGCCGCTAGGGGCAGGCGAAGATCAAATGCGGAGGGTGTCGAGCCGGGCCAAGCGCGTTCCCACGTCGTCGTCGCAGCGGAAGGCGCCCGGGGAGAGCTGACTGCGCAGCACGACCGACGGCGGCAACGAGCTCAACGAGCCCGACGGCAGCGCGGCGAGCAGCGTCGCTCGCGACTCGGGCTTGACTGCCGGCCGCGTCCGCGCGTGGTCGTCCTGCTTTTGCGGCGGCGTGGCCGGCTGCTCGTGCCCGCCGTGCTCGCCGTGATGGTGCGCGGTGAGCGCCGCCTCGGCCATCGCGCACAGCGGCATGACCCGGTGCACGAGCGCGTGGAACGGCAGCGCGCAGCAACCGAAGACGACGATCGCGAGCACCACCGGCACGCTGCTCGCCAACAACCACCCGAGCACGACCGCGCGCCGGCGACTCATCGTCACCATCCTAGCGACGCGCGCGGCTGTGCCGCAAACGGGCGCTCAACGGGTACTCTCCGCGCCTCTGTCTCTTCCCGTCAATCCTCGATGCCGAAGAAGCTGCGCACGGCTCGCCGGATCGCCTCGGCTTTCGAGCACCGCTTCCGCCTCGCGTATTCCTCCACGGCGGCCAGCTCGTCAGCGTGCAGATAGATGCTCTCGCGGTACAGGCCGCGACCGGTGGCCGGCTCCCTTGCCGGTGCCTTCGCCTTCCTCGTCGCCATGCGGCCGAGAATAGGGAGCCCGATTGCGTAGCCTTCCTGTGCGTCGGTATGAGTTGGTACCTGGAGACTGGAGGCATGCACGCAATTGTCCTGCGTGCGCAGCAGCGGCACGAGCGGGAGCGCTGTACGCGGTCCAGCCCAACTGACGAGCCGGGCCGTTGCTTCATGGCATTTCCAATAGAAGACGCGTCAATTTGCATCTCGCGGAGACAGTAGAGTCGCGTCGGAGCAAGAAGCATGAAGACCGCCTGTTGCCTGGGATTCCTCTTGATCGGCGTTACCGGTACCACCGGTGTCCTCGCCCACGAGCCCAAACCAGCCATGACCGCCACGCCGCCCGTGGCTCCAGCTGCGGCCGGCGCGCCGCCCGCAGCTGTCGACGCAGCAGCGACGCCCGCGGCTGCCATCGAGCGGTTCCATGCGGCTCTCGCCAGTGGCGATCGGCAAGCCGCTTTGTCGCTGCTCGATCCGAAAGTCGTGATCTTCGAGTCGGGCGGCGCCGAGATGTCCCGCGACGAGTACGCATCTCACCACCTCGACGCCGACATGCAGTTCTCGCGCGCCGTGTCGAGCGAGATCGTGCATCGCGAATCCTACGAGTCCGGCGACGCGGCTTGGGTGCTGACGCGCACCCATACGAAAGGCCGCTTCCGGGGGCGCGACATCGACGCCAACGGCGTCGAGACGATGGTGCTCCGGCGCGACGACGGGCACTGGCGGATCGTCCACGTGCACTGGTCTTCGGGTAGTTAACGGCCGGCGCCGCGGATGGGTGTACGATTTCGTTGCTGATGCGAAGGTTTCGCCCGCTCCGCACCTTGGTCGCCGTGCTCTCGTTCGTCTCTCTGGCCGCGCCGAGCTTGGCGGCGTTGTGCCCCGAAGCCGAGCGCTGCGTGATGGCCGGAGCGAGCGTCGACGAAGCGGCGCCCGCGTGCATGCCGGGGATGGGCGGCGATTGCTGTCGCGAGGGTGAAGCTCCTGCCGGCGCTCCGGCGCGCGACGACGCCGGTCAGGCGCGCGCCGTCGCATTCGTCGCCACGATGGCGGCGCCGATCGCGCCGGTGCCGATCCTCGACGCGGGCTTCCGTCCCGCCGATCCGCGACTGCCGGTCCGATTGCCGGCCGCCGTCCCGCTCTACACGCTCCTCGCCACGCTGCTGATTTGAGCTCTTTCGCAGGGTAAGTGTGCCCATCTGCGGCTGGCGTGTGCCCGGCCGCGCCACGAAACCTGCGGAGGACTCAATGAAGGTCGAGAAGCCCCTTGTCTTGGGGGCGCTGCTCGTGGCGATGGCCGTGACGGCCAGTGCTGCGCAGCAGGCGCCTGAACCGGCACAGCCGCCGGCTGCCGATACGGCCACCGCGCCTCCAGCCGCCGCGTCGCTCACGCGCGAGGCGCTGGTGGCGGAGGTGCTGGCCCGCAATCCCGAAGTCAGCGCTGCCGAGAGTGCGTGGCGCGCGGCGCTCGCGCGCGTCCCTCAGGCCGCGGGCCTCGACGATCCGATGGCGAGCTATGCGATCGCACCGCTCTCGATCGGGTCGTCGGAGGTGTCGTTCGGTCAGGAGCTGCGGCTGTCGCAGCGACTGCCGTTCCCCGGCAAGCGACAGCTACGGCGCGCGGGGGCCGCCGCCGAAGCGAAGGCGAGCGAGCAGCAGCTCGCCGAGACGCGCCTGCGGCTGGCGACCATGGCGACGCTGCTGTATGACGAGCTCTGGCTGCTCGATCGCCGGCGCGAGATCGGCGACGAGCACCTGCGGCTGCTCGCCACGTTCCAGCAGGTTGCGACCGGCCGCTACGCTGCCGGCTTGGCGCCGCAGCAGGCGCCGCTGCAGGCCGAGCTCGAGGGCGCACGCGTCGAGCAGGAGCTGGTGGCGATCGGCGCCGAGCGAGCCCGCGTCATCGCGCACCTCAACGCGATGCTCCATCGCCCGCCGGACGGCGCGCTGCCGCCGCCGCCGTCGCAGCTCGCAGTGGCCGATGTCGACTCCGAGGCGGGCGTCGACGCTGCTGCGGCCGACCTCGTGCACCCGCACCTTCAGGCGCGCGAAGCAGAAGTCGAGGCTCGCCGCTCCGATCTCGAGCTGGCGCGCCGCGCTTACCTGCCCGACCTCGAGCTGATGACTTCCTACAACTCGATGTGGGACATGGGCGAGCACCGCTGGATGGTCGGCGTCGGCGTCAATCTGCCCGTCTGGCGGCAGCGTCGAAAGGCGGCGGTGGCCGAAGCGGAGGCCGAGCTCGCTGCCGGCGAAGCGGAGCGCGCGGCTTTCGAGGACCACATCCGCCAGGAGATCGCGTCCGCCCGCGCGAGCGTCGCCGAGACCGCCGCGCTGCTGCGCCTGCATCGCGATCGCGTGCTGCCCGCGGCGCGCGACCAGCTCGCGGCGGCGCGCGCCTCGTTCGAGAGCGGCGCCGCCGACATGCTCGGCGTCATCGAGGCCGAGCGCGGGCTGCGCTCGGCGCAGGTCGACTACTACGCGACCGTGGCCGCGCACGCGAGCCGCCGCGCCGAGCTCGCGAGCGCGCTCGGCCGGCTGGCTGGCTCACCGCAGCCGCTGCATCCAACCCATCCCTCTGCTCCTGCTCCGCCCGCTCGGAGGTGACGCCGTGACGCGACCGCTGTCTCGCCGGCTGTTCGTTTTCTCGCTCGTGCTGTTTGCCGCGCTCATCGCCGCCGCGTGTCGAAGCGCGCGCCCGCCGCAGGGCGAGCCGCTGCTCACCACCGACGCGGGCAGCTTCACCTGGCAGGTGTGGCTCGCGCCCGACCCGCCGCAGGAGAAGGGGAACCACCTGTGGCTGCGGGTCCGCGACGCGCGCGATCAGTTGATCTCCGACGCCAAGGTCGGCGTCGAGTACCTGATGCCGCCCATGGGCCAGATGGCCGAGATGCGCGGTCAGGGGAAAGTCGCCGACCGCGGCGACGGCTGGTACGAGGTGCGGCTCGACTTCCCGATGAAGGGCACGTGGACCGTCAGCGTCGCCGTCGAGGCAGCCGGTGCACTCGGCGAGGCGGAGTACGCCATCACGACCGGCGCGAAGGGGCTGCGCCAGACGAGCACCAGCGCGGGAGGCAAAGGCGGCGCGGCGGCGAGCGGCAAGGCGGAGCCCGAGCGAGTCGTGGAGCTGAAGCTCGCGCCATTGCAGCTCTCGGACGCCGCGCGCGAATCGTTGCGGACGGCCCTCGACGCCTACGCCGGCGCGCACGAGCGGCTCGCGGCCGATCGCCTCGACGGCCTCGCGCCGCGCGCCCAGCGCATCGCGCAGGCGCTCGCGGCGGTCCAGCAGGCGATGAGCGCCGACCCCGCATCCGAGCTCGCCCGCTGCCTCGCCGAAGGCGTGGCGGCGGCGCGCGCCATGGGCGCCGCGAAGGACCTCGCCGCCGCGCGCCGCGCCTTCGGTGAGGTGAGCCGATTCCTCATCGCCATTGCTGCGGCGGACGACGAGCTGCGCGCCGGCTGGCACGTCTTCGCGTGCCCGATGACGGAGACCTTCCCAAAATGGATGCAGCGCTCGCCGCAGCTCGTCAATCCCTACATGGGCAAGGCGATGAGCACCTGCGGCGACCGTTCCGATTGGACGGTGCCGGCGCCCGCGCGCCTCGCCGAGGTGCAGGCGCACGCCGACGCCGCGCACTCTCTTGGTCAGGAGGGCGACGTCGCCTACTACACCTGTTCGATGCACACCTCGGTGCGTAGCGACAAGCCCGGCACCTGCCCGCTCTGCTCGATGGATCTCGTGCCGGTGACGCGGCAGGAGGCGACGACAGGCGTCATCCGCATAGAAGGCGAGCGGCGCCAGCAGATCGGCGTCGTCACCGCGAAGGTGGAGCGGCGCGGCCTCGTAGTGCCGGTGCGCGCGGTCGGCAAGGTGGTGTTCGACGAGACCAAGCTCGCCGACGTCACCGTCAAGTATCGGGGCTGGATCGAGCGGCTCTACGTCGACGAGCCCGGACAGCTGGTGCGCCGCGGCCAGCCGCTCTTCGCGCTCTACAGCCCGGAGCTGCTCGCCGCGCAGCACGAGTACCTGGCGGCGCTCGGAAGCCAGGCGGAGGCGCATGACAGCGGCGCGCCCGATCGCGCGGACTATCTCGTTGCCGCGGCGCGCCAGAAGCTGCGGCTCTGGGACCTCGCGCCGGCCCAGATCGAGCGGCTCGCGCGCACGCGGCAACCGGTCGCCAGCATCCCGATCCTCTCCACCGTCTCGGGCTACGTGGTGGAGAAGGACGTCGTCGAGGGCAGCGCCGTCGAGCCTGGGATGCGGCTCTTCCGGCTCGCCGGGCTCGACGAGATCTGGGTCGAGGCGGACGTCTACGAGTCGGAGATTCCGCTGTTGAAGGTCGGCGACAACGCGCTGGTGACGTTCCCGTATCTGCCTGGTCGCTCCTTCGCAGGCACCATCGCCTTCGTCTATCCCTACCTCGACCCGGCGAGCCGCACCGGCCGCGTGCGCGTGAAGCTCCCCAATCCCGGCGGCGAGCTCAAGCCCGACATGTTCGCCAACGTCTCGCTGGGCAAGGCGCTCGGCGAGCGCGTGGCGGTGCCGGAGCAGGCCGTGCTCTACACCGGCGAGCGGCAGTTCGTCTTCGTCGACCTCGGCGAGGGGCGGCTCGCGCCGCGGCGGGTCGACCTCGGGCAGCGCGCCGGCGATTGGGTCGAGGTCCTTTCCGGCTTGCAGCCCGGCGAGGTCGTCGTCACTTCGGGGACGTTCCTCGTCGCCGCCGAGGCGCGCCTCAAGCTGCCTATGGAGCAGTGGCGATGAGCGACCAGCCGACGGCACCGCCCGCGACGGCCAGCCGCGGCTGGGTCGTGCGCACTATCGCCAGTTCCGCGGCCCACCCCTGGCTACGCTGTTGCTCGTCGCGGCGCTCGCGGTGTGGGGCGGCTACGCGATGCTGCGCTCGCCGCTCGACGCCATCCCCGACCTCTCCGACGTGCAGGTCATCGTCTTCACCGAGTGGCCGGGCCAGAGCCCCGACCTCGTCGAGGACCAGATCACCTACCCGATCTCGGCCTCGCTGCTCGCCGCGCCGCGCGTCGAGTACGTGCGCGGCCAGTCGATGTTCGGCATGTCGTTCATCTACGTCATCTTCGAGGACGGCACCGACATCTACTGGGCGCGCAGCGCGTCCTCGAGTACCTGCTCGGGGTGCAAGGCAAGCTGCCCGAGGGCGTGACGCCGACGCTCGGCCCCGACGCCACCGGCGTCGGCTGGGTCTTACCAGTACGCGCTCGTCGACGAGAGCGGCAAGCACGAGCCTCGCAGGAGCTGCGCACGCCTCCAGGACTGGACGCTGCGCTACGCGCTCGAGAGCGTGCCGGGCGTGGCCGAGGTCGCCGCGGTCGGCGGCTTCGTCAAGCAGTACCAGGTCACCCTCGATCCCGGAGCGGCTGCAGGCGCCTCGGCGTCACCGCTGCCCGAGGTCGTCGACGCCATCCGCGCGTCCAACGACGACGTCGGCGGGCAGGTTCTCGAGCTCGCCGAGCACGAGTACATCGTCCGCGGCCGCGGCTACGTCAGGTCGATCGAGGACCTCGCGCAGATCGCCGCTGCGCACGTCGGCGCGGGGACGCCGGTCTACGTCGCGCGATGTCGGCCGCGTGCAGCTCGGCCCGGCGCCGCGCCGCGGCTTCGCCGACCTCGACGGCAAGGGCGAGGCGGTCGGCGGCATCGTCGTCATGCGCTACGGCGAGAACGCCCTGCGGGTGATCGAGGCGGTGAAGAAGCGCTTCGCCGAGGTCGCCAAGACGCTTTCCCGAGGGTGTGCGAGGTCGTCCCCGTCTACGACCGCTCCGAGCTGATCGAGCGACTCGATCGCCACCCTGCCGCCGCACGCTCATCGAGGAGATGCTCGTCGTCACGCTCGTCATCTTCCTCTTCCTCTTGCACGTGCGCAGCGCGCTGGTGCCGATCCTCACGCTGCCGATCGCCGTGCTGCTCTCGTTCATCCCGATGCTCTACCAGGGGCTCACCGTCAACATCATGTCGCTCGGCGGCATCGCGGTCGCGATCGGCGCCATGGTCGACGCCTCGATCATCATCGTCGAGAACATGCACAAGAAGCTGGAGCACTGGGAGGCCGACGGCCGCCCCGGTAGCCGGCGCGGGGTCGCTCGTCGATGCGATGCAGGAGGTCGGCCCGTCGATCTTCTTCTCGCTGCTCGTGATCGCCGTCTCGTTCCTGCCGGTATTCGCGCTCGAAGGCGCGAGGGGCGCCTCTTCAAGCCGCTCGCCTTCACCAAGACGTACTCGATGGCGCTTCGCCGCGCTGCTCGCCGTGACCCTGACGCCGGCGCTCGCCGCGCTGGTCGTCCGCGGCCGCATCCGCCCCGAGGAACGCAACCCGCTCAACCGCTGGCTGATCGCGCTCTACACGCCGGTCGTGCGCTTCGTGGTGCGCTTCCGCTGGGCGGTCGTCGTCGGCGCTGTCGTGCTGGTCCTCGCCTCCATCCCGGTGCTGCTGGCGCTCGGCAGCGAGTTCATGCCGCCGCTCAACGAAGGAGCGCTCCTCTACATGCCCACGGCGCCGCCCGGCATGTCTATCGGCGAGGCGATGCGCGTGCTGCAGGACATGGACCGCGCGCCTGCGCGCCTTCCCCGAGGTGGTGAGCGTCTTCGGCAAGATCGGCCGCGCCGAGACTCCCACCGATCCAGCGCCGCATCGGCATGGTGGAGACGGTGGTGATGCTCAAGCCGCGCGACGAGTGGCGCGACGGCCTCACCTGGGACGGCTTGATCGCCGAGATGGACCGCTCGCTCGCCTATCCAGGCATGCCCAACATCTGGTGGATGCCGATCCAGACCCGCACCGAGATGCTCTCGACCGGCATCCGCAGCACCGCTCGGCATCAAGATCTTCGGCAAGGACCTCGACGACATCGAGCGAGCGGCGATCGACGTCGAGAAGGCGGTCGCCGCGGTGCCCGGCACCCGCAGCGCCTTCGCCGACCGCTCCACCGGCGGCTTCTACCTCGACGTCGACGTCGACCGCGCCGCCGCGGCGCGCTACGGGCTGCGCGTCGCCGACGTCAACCAGGTCGTGACGTCGGCCGTCGGCGGCATGGAGGTCTCGCAGGCAATCGAGGGGCGCGAGCGCTATCCGATCAGCGTGCGCTACGCGCGCGAGTTCCGCGACGACCCGGCGGCTCTCGAGCGGGTGCTCGTGCCGACTGCCGGCGGGCAGCAGGTGCCGCTGCGCCAGGTGGCGCGGCTCTCGTTCAGGAGCGGGCCGCCGATGATACGCAGCGAGGACGGCAGCCTCGTCGGCTACGTCTTCGTCGATCCCGGCGAGCGGGCCATCGCCGATTACGTCGAGGAGGCGCGGGAGCGCGTCGACCGCTCGGTCCGGCTGCCCGCCGGCACGCGCCTCGAGTGGGCCGGACAGTTCCGCTACTTCGAGCGTGCCAAAGCCAGGTTGAAGGTGGTGGTGCCGGTGACGCTATTGCTCATCGCGCTGCTGCTCTACCTCAACACTGGCTCGGCGGTGGAAGTCGGGGATCGTGCTCCTCGCCGTACCGTTCTCGCTCGTCGGCGCCATCTGGCTGCTTTGGCTGCTCGACTACAACATGAGCGTGGCCGTTTGGGTGGGGCTCATCGCCCTCGCCGGGCTCGACGCCGAGACCGGCGTGGTGATGCTGCTCTACCTGACGCTGTCGTGGCGGCGATGGCGCGACGACGGACGCCTGCGCAGCTTCGCCGACCTGCGCGAAGTCGATCGTCGAGGGCGCGGCGCAACGCATCCGCCCGAAGCTGATGACCGTGCTGGCGGCGATGGTCGGGCTGCTGCCAGTGATGTGGTCGCACGGTACCGGCGCGGACGTGATGAAGCGGATCGCGGCGCCCATGGTGGGCGGACTCGTCACGTCGTTCCTGCTCGAGCTGACGGTCTATCCGGCGATCTTCGCGATCTGGAAGGCTGCAGGCACCAGGGAAGCGCCGGGTCGGTGAACGATTGCCTGAAGCACCGCTGCCTTTCGCCGCCGCCTGTAACACGGCCGCCACAGCTCCTCGCTAAGGTTGCGGGCCGACAGCGAGGAGCCCTATGGAGCGCCGCAAGATCCTGTTCCTCTGCACCGGCAACTCCGCCCGGAGCATCCTGGCGGAGCTCATCCTGCGCCGCGACGCCGGAGAGGTTTTCGACGTGGTGAGCGCCGGCTCGTTCCCGCGCGGCGAGGTCAACCCCTACGCCCTGGAAGTGTTGCGCGACCTGTACCACCTCGACACCAGCACGGCGCGCAGCAAGTCGTGGGAGGAGTTCGAGGGCACGCGATTCGACTTCGTGATCACCCTCTGCGACAGCGCGCGGGAGACGTGCCCGGTGTGGCCGGGGCAGCCGATCACCGCCCATTGGGGCATGCCTGACCCCGCGGCGGTCGAGGGTACGGAGGCGGACAAGCGAAAGGCGTTTCGCGAGACGGCCCGTCTTCTCCAGCGGCGCCTCGATCTTCTCCGCAACCTTCCACTCGCCAAGCTCGACCGGCTCAAACTGGAGAGCGCCGTCCGGGACATCGCTCGGGCTTAGTAGGTCCTGGCCCCGGCGTCACCGCGCGGGTCGGCAGCGCGGCCGAGCCCGACCGCCTACGGCAACTTTCACGCCGCGCGCTCCACGAGCGCGCCAGCCGGCTCGCTTCGCCCCGCGAGCAGGGTCAGCACGCCGGAGGCGAGGCTCATCGCCAGCACCACGAGCAGCACCGCTCCGTAGCCACCCGCCCTCTCGAGCAGGCTAGCCCCGAGCGGTGCGACGGCGCGCGCGGCGGCGAGCACGAGCGCCATCACGCCGCTGATGCTGGCATACGACGACGCGCCGTAGAGCTCCGCCACCAGGGCGGCGCGAGCGGGAGTGATCGCGCCGAAGCCGGCGCCGAAGAGAGCGACGAACACCCACACCGCGGTGGTGCTTCCGCTGCCGAGCAGCGCTGCCATCGCGAGCGCCTGCGCGGCGAAGATCGAAGCCGTCACCGCCGCGCGCGGCCAGCGGCCGCCGAGTGGCGTGAAGACGAGACGCCCGGGCAGCGCCATGAGCCCGACGCCCGCCATCGCGGCAGCAGCGAAGGCCGGCGGCTGACCGCGGTCGAGGAGCAGCGGCACGAGGTGCACGGTCATCGCGGTCGATGCCATGGTCGAGAGCGCGAAGGCGACGGAGAGGTAGGCGAACGATCGGCTGCCGAGCGCTTGCGATGTCGCGAGGCTCGGCTTGGGTTGGTACGTGGTGGAGGCTCGCGATCGTCGGTTGCGGCAGACGAGCGCACCGTCCGGCAGCAAGCCGTGGTCCTGCGGGCGCCGACGCAGCAGCAGGGCGTGGGCGGGAACGGTGACCGCTGCCAGGATCGCGGCAAGCCATACCAACGCGCCGCGCCAGCCGTGGCGCTGCACGAGCCAGCTCGCCAAGGGTACGAAGACGACGCTGGCGAGGCCGCCGAGGAAGGTGAGCAGCGTCAGCGCGCTCGTGCGCCGGCGGTCGAACCAAGTGGCGACCACCGCAAAGGCGGGCTCGTAAAGCACCGCGGCGCACGCCAGTCCGAGCCCCAACCAAATGGCGTAGAAGCTGGCGAGGCGGTCGACGCGCGACCACGCCACGAGTAGGAGCGCGGCCAGCAACGAGCCGGCGGTCATCACCAGCCGCGCACCGTGGCGATCGATCCAGCGGCCGAGCGGAACGGCGGCGAGACCGGCCACCAACCAAGCCACAGAAAAGGCGCCGGTGAGCTGCGCGCGGCTCCAGCCGAGATCGCGCTCCATTGGATGAAGGAAGATCGCGAACGCGTACGACAGCACGCCGTACGAGACGCACTCGGTGACGCCGAGCGCGGCCACCATCACCCAGCCCCAGTAGATCGGGCCGGGGAGCTGCCGCCGGCTCGAGACCGCCGAGGCCGGCGGCGCCCCGACGCGACCGCTCATCCGCAACAAGCCGAGGCGCCGCCGGGCGCCGCCGCGGCCGCCGGCGAGGCGCAGGCGGCGGCCACGCCGCAGGAGCCGGCGATCGGACCGGCCGACTTGGCGTCGCCGCTGCCGCAGCAGGCGCCCTTCGCCAGCAGGTCGGTGGAGCAGACGCCCGTCTCCGGCAGTACCAGCCGCACCTCGCGGGCACCCTCCTCGTCGCCGACGAGCTTGCAGACGACGGAGCGCACCTGCTCGTAGCCGGTGAGCAGCAGGAACGTCGGCGCGCGGCCGTAGCTCTTCATGCCGACGACGTAGTAACCCGTCTCCGGGTGCGCCAGCTCCGCCGCGCCGTGCGGATAGACGGTGCCGCAGCTGTGCACGTTGGGATCGATGAGCGGCGCCAGGCGCACCGGGCTCTCCAGCCACGGGTCGAGCTCGAGCCGCAGCTCGCGAGTGAGGGCGAGGTCGGGCCGGAAGCCGGTGGTGACCACCAGCTCGTCGAACGGACCGAGCACCGTTCCGTCGTCGCCTTCGACGATCACTTGCCCTTCGTGTTCGACCAGCGCTACGGCGCGGAAGCCGCGCACCAACGTCAGCGCGCGGCTCTCGACCAGCTGCTGCAGCCGGCTGCCGAGGCTGCCGCGCGCCGCCAACGCGTCGCGCCGGCCGCCGCCGAACATCAGCCCGATCTCGGGCCGGCGGATCGCCCACACCACCTCGGTCGCCGGGACCTCGTCGGCGAGCTGCGCGAGATCGAGGAGCGCGTTGAACGCCGAGTGGCCGCTGCCCACCACGAGGACGCGCTTGCCCGCGTAGCGCGAGCGATCGGCGCCCAGCACGTCGGGAATGCGATGGGTGATGCGGTGGCTGAGCGCGCGCTCGCCCGGAATCGGCAGGCCGCTGGCGCCGAGCGGGTTCGGGTTCGCCCACGTGCCCGACGCATCGATCACGGCGCGCGCGAGCAAGCGCTCCTCGCGTCCCTCCGCATCGGCGAGCACGAGCTCGAAGGGCGCCTCGTCGCGGCCGGCGCTCTTCACCTTGTCGAAGCCGCGCCGCGACACCGCCACGACGCGTCGACCGAGGCGCAGGCCGGCAGCCACGTCGGGCAACGCCGCGAGCGGCTCGAGGTAGCGCTCCACCAGCTGGCGACCGGTCGGCAGCTCCTCCTCGTCGGGCATCGCCCAGCCTTGGGCTTCGAGCCGGCGGCGTGCCTCGGCGTCGACCAGATACTTCCAGGGCGAGAAGAGACGCACGTGCCCCCACTCGCGGATGCTGGCGGCCACCGCGCTGCCGGCCTCGAGCAGCACTGGGCGCTCGCCGTGCGCGAGCAGATGAACGGCGGCGGCGACGCCGATCGGGCCGGCGCCGATGACAGCGACAGGTAGCGAGTGGGTGTCGGAGACCGTGGCGTTCGCGTTTCTCATCGAAGAGCTCCCTGGAAGGCAATCGGTTGGCAGTGCCAACTATAGGCACCAATCCGGACTGTTGTCAATACCAACCAAATTGGGGAATGCCCACCCTTCGCCCTCGTGGGCGCTCATCAGACCGCTGGCCGCGCAAAGCGCGCGTAGACGCTGGGCAGCACGAGGAGCGTGAACAGCGTCGAGGTCACGAGACCGCCGACCATGACGATGGCGAGCGGCCGCTCGAGCTCGGAGCCGGCGAAGCCGAAGAGCATGGGCAGGAGGCCGAGGATCGCCGCGCCCGCGGTCATCAGCTTGGGGCGGACGCGTCCCACCGAGGCTTCGCGCAAGGCGACGTCGAAGGGCTCGCCGGCCGCGATCAAGCCGCGCGTCTGCGCGATGAGCACGAGGCTGTTCTGCACGGCGACGCCGAAGAGGCCGATGAGGCCGACGATCGAGCTGGCGTTCCAGGTCTCGCCCGCGAGCCAGAGCGCGTAGAGGCCGCCGGCGAAGGCGACCGGCAGCGTGGCGATCACCACCGCGACCTCGCGGGCGCGGCCGAGCGCCGCGCCGAGCAGCAGCACGACGAGGGCGAGAGCCACCGCACTCGCGACCGTCAAACGCCGCTGCGTCTCGCGCGCTTCCTCGACCTTGCCCGAGAGCGCGAAGGTGGCGCCCGCCGGCAGCTCGAGCTCCCGCATCGCGGTCTCGATGCGGCGCGCGGTGCCGCCGAGGTCCTCCGCCACCCGCACGTTGAAGCCGAGGCGACGCTGCCCGTTCTTGCGGCGGATCATCGACGGCGTCGGCGCCTCCTCGATGCGCGCCACCTGCCCGAGCTCGACGATGCGGCCTTCCTCGACGACCAGTGGCAGCCGCGTCAGCGCGGCGGCGGTGAGCCGGCCGTCGTTGGGGAAGCGGACGACGCGCTCGATGCGCTGCACTCCTTCGAAGCGCGGCGGCAGCTCGAGGCCGTGCAGCGCGGCCGAGATGGTGTCGTAGAGCAGCTCGCGCGGGACGTCGAGCCGGCGCAGGGCGTCGTCGTCGGGCACGACCCGCCAGCGCGGCAGCGGCGCGCCGGTGTCGGGGCTCACCGACGCCACGCCTTCGACGCGCGCCGATGGCGGCGCGGATCTCGGCTTCGTGCGCCGCCACCGCGGCCAGGTCGGGATGGAAGACCTCGACCTGAACGTCGGCGGGCGTGCCGCCGATGCCTTCGGCGATCCGCATCCCCATCGGCGTCGTGAGCTCGGCGGCGTAGGGGAGCCGTTCGACGATCTCGCCGATCTCGTGAGCGATGGGTCCGGGTCGCGCCCCTTCCTCGAGCACGACCAGCACGTCGGAGACGTAGTGCGGCATCGGGTCTTCGGTGAGCTCGCCCCTACCGGTGCGCCGATACGACGCTTTCGCTCCCGGCAGGTCGGCGATCGCCTCCTCGAACTGCCGATTGGCGCGGTCGATGGCTTCGAGGCTGGTGTCGGAGGGCAGCAGCGTCTGCACCAGCACCGCGCCCTCGTTGAGCGCCGGCAGGAAATCGGTCCCGAGGCCGACGGCGAGATAGATGGCGGGCGCGGCGAGCGCGAGGGCCGCCACCTGAACGACCGAGCCCCGCCGCAACGCCCACGCGAGCACGGGACGGTAGACGCGCTTGAGCGCGACCACCAGCCGCGGCTCGGCAAGCGAGGTCCCCGGCGGCAGGAATCGCTCGGCGAGCGCGGGCACGAGGGTGACCGACAACACCAGCGAGATCGCCATCGCCGACGCCACCGACACCGCGAGCGGCGCGTAGAGCCTGCCGGCGACGCCGCCGATGGCGAGCAGCGGGATGAAGACCGCGAGGATCACCAGCACGGCGGTCGCGATGGGCGAGGCGACCTCCGCGGCAGCTGCGGCGATCGCGGCGCGCCGCGAGCTGGCGCCGCTCAGCTCCGACAGCCGGTGCGTGACGTTCTCGACCATGATCACGCCGGCGTCGACGAGCAGGCCGACCGCGATGGCGAGCCCGCCGAGCGTCATCGCGTTGAGGCCCTCGCCGAGCGCCAGCAGCGGCAGCGCGGTGCCGAGGATGGCGAGCGGCAGCAACAGCAGCACGATCGAAGCGGCGCGCAGGCTGCCCAGCAGCACGATCAGCACGAGGGCGACGAGGACGCCACCGATCGCGAGCGCTTGGCCGACGCCGCCGAGCGCGTGCGACACCAGCTCGCCCTGGTCGTAGAAGAGCGTGAGCGTCATGCCCGGCGGCAGCGCGCGCTCGAGGTCCGGCAGCACCGACCTCACGCCGCGCGCGACTCTCAGCGTGTCCGCGTTGGGCTGCTTGATGACGCGCAGCGACACCACCTCGAAGCCCTGGTAGCGCGCCAGCCCCATGCGGAAGCCGGGCGCCTCGCGCACTTCGGCCACGTCGCCGAGCGCCACCAGGCCGTGCGCCGTGTGCACGGGCAGCCGCCGCGCCTGCTCGGGCGTGGCGGCGAGGCTGGCGTAGGTGACGAAGGCGAGCTTGTCGCGCACCTCGAGGATGCCGGCGCCGCGCTCGCGCTCGCTTCCCTCGACGGCGGCGAGGACCTGCTCGAGGCTCACCGCCATGAGGCGCATGCGCTCGGGGATGAGGTTGATCTGCAGCTGCCGTTCCTCGCCGCCGAGCAGCTCGATGCGGGCGACGCCGGGAACCGACTGCAGTCGCGGGATGACGATGCGCACCGCCGCGTCGCGCAGCTTCATCGGATCGACGGCCGGGCCCTCGAGGACGAGCTCCTGGATCTCCTGCAAGCGGCCGGCGGCGCTGGTGAGCAGCGGGGCCGACGTTCCGTCGGGGAACTCCGCTGCCACGCTGGCGATCTTCTCGGCCACCATCAGCCGGCTGCGGAACGGGTCGGCATGGCTCTCGAAGGCGACGACGATCTGCACCACGCCGGGCTGCACGGTGGTGACGACGCGCCTGACGTGAGGAAGCCCCTGCAGCGCCTGCTCGAGCGGCTGCGCGATGGCGAGCTCGAGCTCGGTGGCGTCGCGCCCGGCGCTCTGGATGAGCACTTGCACCGCCGGCAGCGCCAAGTCCGGGAAGAGATCGCGCCGCAGGTTGAAGAAGGCGAGCAAGCCGGCGGCGCCGAGCACGAGAGAGAGCGCCAGCACGACGCGGCCACGCGCGAGCACCCACTCGAACGCTCGCTGCAGGCGCGGTCGACGAGCCGTGTCCTCAGTGGGCATGGGTCTCGCCCTCGCCCGACTGCTTGAGCAGGAGCGCCTTCAGCAGGTAGGCGCCGTCGGTGGCGATGCGTTCGCCAGCGACGAGGCCTTCGAGCACGACCACGTCGCCGCCGAGCTCGGGACCGCGGCGCACGGGTCGGAACGCAGCTTCGTCGCCGGTGGCGACGAAGACTCCCCAGTTGCCCTCGATCTGCTGCACCGCTCCCTGCGGCACGACGATGCCGCGTGGCAACGGCACGCGGACCTCCAGCGGCGTGCCCGGATACGGCGGCTCGTCGCCCACGAGCCGGAGGCGATAGCTCAAGCGGCGCGTCTCGGCCGAGAGGCTCGTCGGCATGCCTTCGACGCGAGCGGTCCAGGTCTTCCCGTCGCTGCGCCGCACGGCCGTCTCGGCGCCCGCCACCCAGCTCGTGGGCCCCGGCAGCGCCAGCTCGACAGCGACGAGCGTGCCGCGGCCGGTCTCGAAGACGCCGAGCTCCTGGCCTGTCTGCACGCCTTGGCCCGCCAACACGCTGTACTTAGCCACCCGGCCGCCGCGCGGCGCGCGGATCGATACCGTCGCTCCGGCGCGGCCCGGCGTCACACCGTGCGCCTCCAGCGCCAGCCGCGCCGCCGCTTCTTCGGCGTCGGCGACGGCCAGCGCGGCGCGCGCCGCTTCGAGCTCGCGCGCGGCGCCCGCGCCCGCTTTCGCGAGGCGCTCTTCGCGCGCCACCTCCGCCGCCGCCTGCTGTCGCGTCGCGCGGCGCGCCAGCCAGGCGGCGCTCAGCTGCGCGAGCTCGGGGCTGCGGATGGTGAGCAACGGCGTGCCGCGCGCGACCTCGCGTCCCGGCGGGACGGTCAACACCACCACCACGCCGCCGATGGGAGCCGACAGCATCTCGCGCTCCGACTCGTCGGCGGTCGCCTCGGCCGGGTACCACACGCCTTCTTCGATCGGCGCGCCGACGGTGGCGAAGGCGACGCCGCGCACGCCTTCGAGGTGGACGACGCCGGGCTTCTCGTCATGCTCGGCGGCTACGCCGTCGGTTCTCGGCGGCTGCCTCTTCGTGCTCGTGCGCATCTTCGGGTTGTTGCCGGCATGCAGTTGCCGTCAACGCCACCGCGAGCAGCGTGATCGTCATCAGGTTCAGGATCCGCTTCATCGCCGTGCCTCCCCGCCGAGAAAGTGCAACTGCGCTGCGGCGGCGAGCCGCGCGGCACGCGCTCGCAGCGCCGCCACGCGAGCCTCGAGCAGCTGGCGCCGAAGCGGCAGCACCTCCGACGGCCGCTCTTTGCCTTCCTCGACACGCACGACGAGGGCGGCTTGGGCGCGGTCGAGCTCGGCGGCGTCGAGCGTCGGTCTCGCCGACGCCAGCGTGGACGCGGCCGCGGCGAGTCGCGCCTCGAGCTCCGCCAAGCGCAGCTCGCCGTCGCGCGCCGCCTGCGCTTCGGCAGCCGACTGCTCGGCGGCGATTGCCGATCGCTCGCCGCGCAGCGGCAGCCGGTAGGCGACGCCGACGTGCGCGAGGCGCTCGTCACCCTCGCGCGCCACCGTGCCGGCGAGCCCCCAGCGGCTGCTCGCGCTGGCGGCCGAGGCGCGCGCGAGAGCGACGGAAACGCGACGCCTGGCTTCGATCCCGGCGCGTACGTTCGTGGCCGCGGCGGGCGCCGGCGTTCCTGCCGCCCGCTCCGTACCTGGCAAGCCGGCGAGATCGATCGGCGCGGGTCGCGGCGGCATGTCCGACAGCGCCTGCAGCTCGCCCCAGGCGAGCTCCACTTCGCGGCGGGCCTCGATCAGCTCGACGAGGGCGCGGTCTCGCTCGCCGGCGACGAGCGTGGGCTCGAACGGCGGATCGGCGCCGGCCTCGGCTCGCCGCGTGGCGGCGGCAAGCCACGTCTCGACAGCGGCGACGTCCTCGGCGCGAAGCCCGGCCACCACCTGCGCGAGCCACGCAGCGACGAAGGCGTCGGCCAGCTCCGCCTCGGCGAGCGCGCGGATGCTCGCCCGCATGGCCGCTGCGTCTTCCGGCAGCATCTGCGCGAGCGCCTGCCGCTCGCCGCGCGCAGCGAGCAGCGGCAGCTCGACCTCGAGCGCGACGTCGGCCTCGCGTCCTTCGGGAACGTCGCGTGGGCCGGCTGCCACCGACGTCGTCGGACCTTCGGCGGCTCGCGTGCCGCCTCCGGCCGCGGCGCGCTGCGCTTCGGCGAGGAATCGCTCCAGATCGATCTCCTCGCGATGCGGCCGCCGGCGCGAGAGCGCATCGGCGAAAGTGAGTGGAGCCGCGGCGAGGGCCGAGGCATCGATCGATAGAAGCACGGCAACGAGCGCAGCAGTGCGGAATGCCTGCATCGGACCTCCCAGTCCATGCGGCTCGACCTCGCGTGAGGCGAGCTCTGATGAGCGGTGGCGACGGAGTCGCCGGCGACGCGGCGCTAGGCGCGCGTGGCGAGCGGCACGTGCTCGATGGCGCGCGCCGGGCTCGTCGCCGAGCCGAGGGAGGTCATCGCGAGCGAGTCGACGTGCGGGAGGCGAGGCGCCACCGCGGGCAGCGCCGTCAGGCTGGCCAACAGAGGACAGGATGCGCAGTCACCGCAGGCGGCGCCGCAGCCTTCGTCGCACGGATCGGGCTGAAAGGCGGCAACCGCGAAGTGCGCGATGCCCAGCAAGAGCAGCGCGAAGACGGCGACGGCGCGAACGCGGTGGCTCATGGCGCGCCGACAGCGTAGGGCGTGCGCCAGCGATCGGTCAACCGGCCCGCTCGCGAGGCCGGCTCAGCCGTTGACCCGAGCGGCGGGTCACTTGACCCGTCTCGGGGAGCGCTGCAGGCTCTCGTCAGCGGAGTCAAGCAGCTCACAGACAACGAGTTGCGGCTCTGAGAGGGTGGCGGTACACCCCTTGCTCCGGGCGGGGGCGCACGGGCGGGTCATGACGGCCCGCACCGGGAGAAGAGGAGGAGCCTGATGAAGCGATGGCAGTCATTCCTCGGAGCCGGTCTGCTGCTTCTGGCAGCGCCGGCGAGCGGCTCGACCTTCCTCCACATGAGCCGGGCGGAGCTCGCGCAGAAGGCGAGCGCGGTGGTGGTCGGCAACGTGCTGTCGGTCGAGTCGTTCTGGACCAAGTCGGGGCGCATCATCGTCACCGAGGCGATGGTCGAGGTCGAGGACATGATCCTCGGCGAGGCGCCGTCGGTCGTCATCGTGCGCACCTTCGGCGGCACGGTGAACGGCTACACGGTCGAGGCGCACGGCTTCCCGACCTTCAACGAGGGTGAGCGGCTCCTGCTCTACCTCGAGAAGGACCAGGCCGACCCCGGCGCGACGCGCGTCCTGGGCTACCAGGAGGGGCAGTACCGCGTGCGGTTCGACAAGGCGGGACGCGAGGTCGCCTTCCCGACGGTCGACGGCAACGCGCGCCTCCTCACCGCCGACGGCAAGCCGGCGCCGACGCCGCGTCCCATCCTGCTCGACGACCTGCGCACCGAGGTCCGCGAGCACGCCCGCCAGGCCGGGCGCCCCGTCAACTGAGACCGCGAGGAGCCTGAACCATGAGCAAAGCTCGCATCATCCGCCTCGGCGCCCTCGCCGTCGTCGTCGGTCTCGCCGCCGTGGCCGGCGCCAACGCCTACGTCCTGCTGTCGCCGCGGCGCACCTGGGACGCGGCACCCACCTACCGCGTCGACAACCGCGGCCAGGCCTCGATCACCGGCACCGACAAGGGCCGCAACGCCACCCGCAACGCCATCACCTCCTCCGCCGCCTGGAACGGCGCGCCGACCGAGCGGGTGCCGGTCGTCAACGCCACCGTCACCTCGATCTCCGGCTTCCGTCTCGGCGACAGCATCCCGATGCTCAACTTCACCGATCCCACCGGCGCCTGCGCCGGCAACTGCCTCGCCGCCACCTTCACCGGCTACTACCAGAGCCGCGGCAACGGCACCTACCGGATCACCGACGCCGACATCGTCACCAACACCGCGCACAACTGGGCTGACTCCGCGGATCCCTGCTCGGGTCAGGAGTTTCGCATCGAGGGCGTGATGGTGCACGAGATCGGTCATGCCCTCGGCCTCGGCCACACCAGCGTCTCGGGCGCCACCATGTATCCCAGCGTCTCCGCCTGCAACAACGGCCCGGCGTCAACCGAGGCCGACGACGAGGCGGGCATCGACAACCTCTATTAGCGCTTCGCTGCTCTTCGCCGTTTGAAGTCGGGCCCGCCGGTGGTGACGCCGGCGGGCCCTTTCGTCCAAGGCTGCAAAGTGCGGGTCAGAGGTTGAGCAAGAAAGGGATGGCTGCACCCTGTTTGACCCTAGTCGGGCGACCGGCCTCGGCTACGTAAGCCTCGAAGGATCTGAACGTTAGGTCCAAAAGCCCGCAGCGGCACGTTGCGTGCACGCCGCCCGCGCCAGCGAATCGTGTCTCAGTGGAGGGCGGGTCCGTCGTCGCGCAATGGTGGTCGACTCCGCCCTCGCGTCCTTCAACCGCAGTCGAAAGGAGACGTCCTGATGTCGAAGAGTCGTCTGCTGCTCGCGGTGCTCTGTCTCGGCGTCCTCGGTGCGTTCGGCATGGTGAGTGCCTCGCTGGCGATCGAACCGTTCACGTGGGATCCGGAGGCGCAGCTGGAGAAGGTCGGCACCCCGCGCGATCCAGGTGAACGGATGGCGGAGATGGCAGCGCTGCAGAGGTCCCTCGCCGGACAGCAAGTGGACCGTGGCGTGCGCGCCGAGCGGGTCGTGAGCCTCACGGCCGCCGAGCGCAAGAGCGTCGACGAGCCGGGGCTGGGACACACGGGCGGCAAGTTCCTGGTCGGCCTCAACAAGGCCGTCGGCGCCGGCGTCGACTTCGGCCGCCGCCGTCCGTCGCTGGGCGCCGTCCGCAACGATGACGGCGGCTTCGTGTGGAGCGCCGCGCTGCGCTCGCCGGGCGCCGCTGCCGTGCGCGCCCACCTCACCGGGCTCGACCTGCCCGAGGGCGCCGGCCTCTACGTCTACAACGAGAAGGGACAGGCGTTCGGTCCCTACACCGGCCGCGGCCCGCTGGGCGACGGCGAGCTGTGGACCAACACCGTCTTCGGCGAGCAGCTGTTCCTTCAGCTCCAGGCGCCGGCCGGCACCCGCGTGCCGTCGCTGCGCGTCGTCGAGCTCGGCGTCATGGGCCAGCGTTTCCTGGCGCCGCGCTACAAGCCCGAGGGCGTCTTCGATCCCAACGACCTCGAGAGCGTCGCCACCGCCAAGGCCTTCTGCTCCTACAACGCCTCCTGCGTCGTCAACGCGGCCTGCCAGTCGAGCGCCGCGGTCAACACCGCCCAGGACGCGGTGGCGGGGATGCTGTTCGGCTCGGGCGGCGGCCAGTACATCTGCACCGGCCAGCTCATCGCCGACAACGTGGCCAGCACGGTGATCCCGTACTTCTTGACCGCCCATCACTGCATCAGCAGCAGCAACGAAGCCTCGAGCCTCGAGACCTACTTCGACTACCAGACGACCTGCAGCAGCGCGAACTGCACGCAGCCCTACAACAACACCGGCGAGACGGTCGGCGCGACGATCAAGGCCACCGGCTCCTCGAGCGACTTCTCGCTGCTCCAGCTCTCCTCGGCGCCGACGACGCCTGACGGCACTGCGAGCTACCTGGGCTGGCTGTCGACGGCGGTCGCCAACACCAACAACTACCAGCTCTTCCGCATCAGCCACCCGAAGGGCGCGCCGCAGGCTTACTCCACCGGCGTGGTCGACACCGGCAAGCCCACGTGCGGCACGCTACCGCGCGGGCGGTTCATCTACAGTCGCGACACGCTCGGCGCCACCGAGGGCGGCAGCAGCGGCTCGGCGGTGGTCAACGGCGCCGGCCAGATCGTCGGCCAGCTCTACGGCGCCTGCGGCACCAACCTCAACAACGTCTGCGACGCCAACAACAACGGGACGGTGGACGGCGCCTTTGCCAACACCTACCCGAGCGTCGCCGCCTTCCTGAACCCGGGCGGCGGCGGCTCCTGTCAGGCGGCCGGCACGAGCTGCACCAGCGGCAGCCAGTGCTGCTCCGGCAACTGCAAGGGCAAGCCGGGCAACCAGACCTGCAAGTAGCGTCCAACTGAGCGCGGGTCGCGCCCGCGCGCGTGTGAGTCGGAGAGGGGGCCGCGGGGCCCCCTCACCCTTTCTCGGGTGAACCCGGCAAACATCGCTGCTTCCTGTCCGGTGTTCGGTTGTGGGACGCGCGGGTCGCGGCAGCGCAGCGCGCCGCAGCCCGTCGCAAACTCGGTAAGAGACCTAAGCCGCAGCAGCTAAGCGGTTTAGGTCACTCCGCATCCTCTGGCACACCCCCTGCTATTCCGGCAGCTGAGGAACACCATGGACATCGCCCGCCCCGAACGCGCACAACAGCTCCGCCGCCGCCGCATCCTTTGGGGAGCGGTGGCAGTCGTCGTCCTCGGCGCCGGCAGCCTGGCGCTCGCCCGGCTCGAGCCCGCCGCTCCCTCGATCGAGGGCGGCACCCTCTGGATCGACACCGTCAAACGCGGCGAGATGCTGCGCGAGGTGCGCGGCCAGGGCACGCTGGTGCCCGAGCGCGAGCAGTGGATCTCCGCCGAGAACGCCGGCCAGGTCGTGCAGGTCGTGCTGCGGCCCGGCGCCAACGTCACCGCCGACAGCGTCATCCTGCAGATGACCAACCCCGAGCTGGTGCAGCAGGCGCAGGAAGCGCAGTCGCAGGTGATCACCGCCGAGTCCGACCTGCAGGTGCTCACGGCGCAGCTCGCGAGCCAGCTGCTCGACCAGGAAGCCGAGTCGGCCGGCCTCGAGGCGCAGCTCGCCGAGGCGCGGCTGCAAGTGGAAGCCAACGAGCGCCTCCACGCCGAGAAGCTCATCCCCGACATCACGCTCAAGGTGTCGCGGCTGCGCGCCGACGAGCTGATCAAGCGCCAGGAGCTCGAGGGCCGGCGCCTGGCGCGCCTGCGCGAGTCGAACGCGGCGCAGATCCAGGGCCGCCGCTCGCAGCTCGAGCAGCTGCGCACGCTGCAGCGCCTGCGCGCGCAGCAGATGGTCGCGCTTGCCGTGAAGGCCGGCATCAACGGCATCCTGCAGGAGGTCGCCGTCGAGGCCGGGCAGCGCGTTGCCCCCGGCACCATCCTGGCGAAAGTGGCCCAGCCCGAAACCCTGAAGGCGGAGCTCCGTATTCCCGAGACACAGGCGAAGGACGTCACCGTCGGTCTCATGGCCAAAGTCGATACTCGCAACGGCATCGTCGAAGGTCGCGTGGCGCGCGTCGACCCCGCGGCCCGCCAGGGCACGGTGGCGGTCGACGTCACGCTCGTCGGCGCGCTGCCGCCGGGCGCCCGCCCCGACCTCTCGGTCGACGGCACGATCGAGATCGAGCGGCTCGCCGACGTGCTCTTCGTCAGCCGCCCGGCCTTCGGCCAGCCCGGCGAGAAGGTGGGTCTCTTCCGCGTCAGCCCCGACGGCGACGAGGCGCAGCGCGTCACCGTCGAGCTCGGCCGCGCCTCGACCCACACGATCGAGATCCTGGGCGGCCTCGACAAGGGCGACAAGGTCATCCTCTCCGACACCAACGAATGGGACGGTTACTCCCGACTCCGCCTTCATTGAGGAGCGCATCACATGGCCAGCGGTAGCAACGGCAAGCTGATCAAGCTCGACGGCGTGAAGAAGGTGTTCTTCACCGACGAGGTGGAGACCCACGCCCTCGCCGACATCCACTTCGAGGTCGATCGCGGCGATTACCTGTCCATCGGCGGCCCTTCGGGCTGCGGCAAGACGACGCTGCTGTCGCTGCTCGGCCTGCTCGACACGCCGACCGAGGGGCACTACTGGCTGAACGGCCGCGAGACGGCGGGCTTGACCGCCGCCGAGCGCGCCCGCGTGCGCAACCGCGAGGTCGGCTTCATCTTCCAGGCCTTCAACCTGATCGGCGACCTCAACGTGTTCGAAAACGTCGAGCTGCCGCTCACCTACCGCGGCATGCCCGGCAGCGAGCGTAAGCAGCGCGTGCAGGAGGCGCTCGAGAAGGTGGGCATGTCGCACCGCATGCGCCACTACCCGGCGCAGCTCTCCGGCGGTCAGCAGCAGCGCGTGGCGGTGGCCCGCGCCGTCGTCGGCAAGCCCTCGATCCTGCTCGCCGACGAGCCCACCGGCAACCTCGACAGCAAGAACGCCGAAGCGGTGATGCACTTGCTCGACGAGCTGCACCGCGAGGGCGCCACCATCTGCATGGTCACCCACGACCCGCGCTGGGCCCGCCACGCGACGCGCACGCTCCACCTCTTCGACGGCCGCGTCGTCGAGGAGCAGGGAAGCGAGGAGATGAATCGCGAGCTCGAGGAGATGGGCTTCCGCGACGTCTGATCCACTCGGCGATCGCCACGATCGCCGCCACCGCATCACGCAGAAGGAGGCACGCATGCGCGGGCTGCTGTTCGACCTCCGGTCGATGCTGCGTTCCTTCCGCCGTTCGCCCGCCCTCGTCGCCGGTGCGGTGGCCCTCCTCGCCGTCGGCGTCGGCGTGTCGACCGGCCTGCTCACCTTGCTGCAGCGAGCGGTGCTCGACCGGCTGCCGGTGCGCGCGCCCCAGGAGCTGGTGCACGTTGTGGTCGACCGCGGCGAGGACGGGATCAACTACAACCTTTCCTACCCGCTGCTGGCGCAGCTGCGCGAGGGCGCGGGCGGGCCGCTGCCCGCCGTCGTCGGGCACGCGGCGCTCCAGCTCGCTTTCTCCACCGGCGGCCCGCCGGAGCGCGTCGACGCCGAGGCGGTGACGCCCGACGCCTTCGCGGTGCTCGGCGTGCCGCTCGCCTTCGGGCGTGACTTGCGCGGCGCCGCAGGCGAGCACGCCGTGGTGCTCGGCGAGGAGCTCTGGCGCCGCCGCTTCGACGGCGACCGCGGCGTGCTCGGCCGCGAGGTGAGGCTCAACGGCCGCGCCTTCACCGTCGTCGGCGTCGCGCCACGCGCCTTCCGCGGCCTCGCGCGCGGCGGCGAGGCGGCGTTGTGGGTGGCGCTGCCGGCGTACGCGACGCTTTTCCCGGCTGCCGCCGGCGACCTCGAGGACGCCCGCATGTCCTGGCTCAACGTCTTCGCGCGCACCGCGCCGGGCAGCGAGCAGGCATTCGCTGCGCGGCTCGGGGCGTCGACGAAGAGCTTCCAGGCGGCCGGCGCACTGGCTGCGAGCGAGCGGCTGATCACGCTGCCCGGCGAGCGCGGCTTGACGCACATGGTTGAGCCGCTGTCGCGGCCGTTGCTGCTGCTCAACCTGCTCGCGGCGCTGCTGCTGCTGCTCGTCGCCGCCAACTTCGCCGGGCTGCTCGCCACGCGCGCCGTGGCGCGGCGGCGCGAGCTCGCCGTGCGCGCCAGCCTGGGCGCGGCGCGCGCGCGGCTGCTGCGCCTGCTCGTCGTCGAAGCCCTGGCGCTCACGGCAGCCGGCGCGCTGCTCGCGGTGCCGGTGGCGCTCGCCGCGCTGCGCTTCTTCGGCGCCCTTCCCGGTGCGTTCGGCGAGACGGTGAGGCTGCCGACGCGCCCCGATGCGCGCCTGTTGGCGATCGACGTCGGGCTGGCGCTTCTCGCCGGCCTTGCCGTCGCGCTGCTGCCGGCGTGGCGCGCCTCGCGGCGGTCACTCGCGCCGGCGCTGCGCGGGCTCGACGGCAATAACGGCGCGCCGCGGCTGCGCAGTGCGCTCGTCGTGGCGCAGGTGGCGCTGGCGCTGACGCTCCTTGCCGGCGCCGGCCTCTTCGCCCGTACGCTGCAGCAGCTCGGCCGCATCGGGCTCGGCTACGAGCCGCGCGACGTCGTCGTTGCCCGCGTCGACCTCAGCGCCGCCGGCTACGCACCGCAGCAGCGGACGCCGTTCTGGAACGAGCTGCTGCGCCGCGTCGAAGCGCTACCCGGCGTGCGCGCGGCGGCGCTCGCCAGCACGGTGGCGCCGAGCCCGGCCGGCATGAGCTTCGGCGGCCTGCGCGTCGAGGGCTACCGCCTCGGCGCCGACGAGAGCATCGACGCCGACGTCAACGTCGTCTCCGCCGGCTGGTTCGCGGCGTTGCGCGTGCCGCTCGTCGCCGGCCGCGGGCTGGACGGGCGCGACGGCGCCGAGGCATTGCGCGCGGTCGTGATCAACGAGTCCTTCGCGCGCCGCTATTTCGCCGGTCGCAACCCGATTGGGGGCCGCGTGTTCCTCGGCCCGCCCGACGAGCCGGGCGTCGAGGTGGTGACGATCGTCGGCGTCGCTGCGGACGCGCCGGCGCGCGGCCTGCGCGAGCGCGACGAGCGGATGCTCTACCTGCCGCTCCTGCAGCGGCCGTCGTGGCGCATGGCGCTCCTCGTGCGCTCGGCCGAAGATCCGGCGCGGCTCGTGCCGCAGCTGCGGCGCGCGGTGGCGGCGCTCGACCCGGCGCTGCCGCTCTTCGGCGTGCAGAGCCTCGCCGAGCACATCGAGGCGGCGAGCGCGATCGAGCGGCTCCTCGCCACCCTCGGCAGCGCCTTCGGCCTCTTCTCGCTGCTGGTCGCCGCGGCGGGGCTCTACGGCCTGCTCTCCTGGTTCGTGCTGCAGCAGCGGCGCGACATGGCAGTGCGGCTGGCGCTCGGCGCCCGCGCGCAGGAAGTCCGTCGCCTCGTGCTCGGCCGCGGCATGCGGCTCGCCGTGTTGGGTGCCGCGCTCGGCGTGCTCGGCGGCTTGGCGCTCGGCCGCGCCGCGCAGGGCGTCCTCTTCGAGGTGCAGCCGAGCGATCCCGCAGCGCTGATCGCCGCCGCCGCCGCGCTCCTGTTCGCGGCGCTCCTCGCCTGCTGGCTGCCGGCGCGGCGCGCCGGCGCCGTCGATCCGATGCGAGCGCTCAAGGAGGACTGACGTGCGTCGCTTGTTGTTCGACCTGCGACAGGCGACGTTGGTGCTGCGTCGTCGCCCGTGGTTCACCGCCACGACGGTGGCGACGCTCGCCCTCGGCATCGCCGCCAACACGACGATCTTCGCGCTGGTGTCGGCGACGGTGCTGCGCCGGCCGGTCTACCCGGAGCCCGAGCGGCTCGTCGTCGTGCGCGAGGTCGGCACCCGCGGCCAGGAGATGAACACGTCGTGGCCGACCTTCCGCGACTGGCGGACGTCGGGAGTGTTCGACGCCGCGGCCGCCTACAGCGCGTGGCACACCTCGGTGCTCGGCGGCGCGAAGCCGGAGCTCGCGCTCGCCACCTTCACCAGCAAGGGGTTCTTCGACGTCTTCCGCGCCGAGGCCGCGCTCGGGCGGCTGCCCAAGAGCGGCGAGGGCGCGCCGATCGCCGTCGTCAGCGACCGCTACTGGCGCCAGTCGCTGGGCGCGAAGCCGCTCGCCGGCCGGCACCTCGAGCTCGAGGGGATGAGCTTCGACGTCGTCGGCGTGCTGCCGCCGGCGTTCGACTTCCCGCACGGCTCCGACGTGTGGGTTTTGGGCGAGGGCTCCTTCCCGGAGCCGCCGCCTTACCGGAGCGCGCACAACTATCGCGTGGTGGCGCGGCTTGCGCCGGGCATCGGCGTCGAGGAGGCGGGGCAGCGCATCGACCTGCTCACCCGCCAGGTGGCGAACACCGGCCCTGACGCCGGCTCGACCGACTACCTGCCGGTCGGTGCGCGCGTGCGCACGCTGCAGGTCGACCAGGCGCTGCCGGTGCGTGGGCCGCTGCTGTTGCTGCTCGGCGCCGCGGCGTTCGTGCTGCTCGTCGCCTCGCTCAACCTGGCGAGCAGCTTCCTCGCCCGCGGCCTCGAGCGCGAGCGCGAGCTGGCGGTGCGCTTGGCGCTCGGCGCCTCGCGGCGCGCGCTGCTGCGGCAGCTGGTGGCCGAGGCGACGGTGCTCGCCGCGCTCGGCGCGGTCGCCGGCGTCGCGCTGGCGCTGTCGCTGGGACGCGCGCTCGTGCAGGCGGCGCCGCCGCTCCTTGCCGACGTCGGCTTGCGGCTCGACGGCCGGGTCGGCGGCTACACGGTGGCGGCGGCGGTGGTCGCCGTGCTGCTCTCCGGTTTGCTGCCGGCGCTGCTCGTCACCCGTGCGCCCGCCAGCGGGCTGCGCGGTGGACGCAGCGAGGGCGTCTCGCCGGCGCAGCGTCGCACCTGGAGCGCGCTGGTCGCCGTGCAGGTGTGCCTGGCGCTGCTGCTGCTCGGCGGCGCCGGTTTGCTGCTGCGCAGCTTCGGTTCGGTGCTCGCCATCGCTCCCGGTTTCGACGACGAGCGCGTGGCGACGATGGGCATCGCGCCGCCGGGCTCGCGCTACGCCGACCACGCCGCCGTCGCCGGCCTCGAGCGGCGGCTCCTGGACGCCGTCGCCGGCTCGCCGCAGGTGGAGGCCGCCGGCTTCGTCTCCGAGCTGCCGCTCGACGGCGGCGACCAGGGCGGGCAGATGAAGGCGGCGCCCGATCGCCTGGGCGACGCGTCGTATCGCGTCGTCACCGGCGGCTACTTCCGCGCCCTGCGCATCCCGCTCCTCCAGGGTCGCCTGTTCGATGACCGCGACCGTCTCGACGCGCCGCACGCGGCGATCGTCGACCGCGCCGCTGCCGAGCTGTTCTGGCCCGGCGAGGACCCGATCGGCAAGCGGATCTCGTCGGAGGGCATGGACGAGTGGGGGATCAGCGAGGTCGGCCAAGCCGTGCCCAAGCAGTGGGCGACGGTCGTCGGCGTCGTCGGCGGCGTGCGCCACCGCGCGCTCGAGGTCGGGGCGCGGCCCAGCGTCTACTTCGCGCTGTCGCAGCGGCCGGTCGCCGAGGTCTCGCTGGTAGCACGATCGCGTACCACCGCCGCGTCGCTCTTCCCGGTGCTGCAGCAGGCGCTCGCGTCGGTCGCCGGCGACGTGCCGGCCGACGAGCCCGAGCCGCTCACCAACGTGCTGGTGCAGGCGCGGGCGCAGAAGCGCTTCGCGCTGCTTTTGTTGGGCGTGTTTGCGGCGCTGGCGCTGCTGCTCGCCGCGGTGGGCATCTACGGCGTCGTCGCCTACGCGGTGAGCCGGCGCACGCGCGAGCTGGGCGTCCGGCTGGCGCTCGGCGCCGCGCCGTCGCAGGCGCGCTCGCTGCTCGTGCGCGGCGCGCTGGTGCCGGTGGGGATCGGCGCCGTCGCCGGGCTGGTGCTGGCCGCACCGCTCGTGCGCGGGCTCGCCGCGATGCTCTACGAGGTGAAGCCGTGGGACCCGGCGAGCTGGCTGGTCGCGCTGCTGCTGCTCGGCGCCGCCGCCACCTTCGCCGCTTGGGTGCCGGCGCGCCGCGCCGCCGCCATCGATCCCATGCGCAGCTTGCGCGCGGAGTAGCCGCGCGGCGACCAGCGAACACCGGGAGCCACCACATGAGAAACACCTTCGACGAGCTCCGCCACACGCTGCGTTCGCTGCGTCGTCGGCCTGGCTTCGCCGCGGTGGTGATCGCCACGCTCGCCATCGGCCTCGGCGCGACCGCCGCCATCTACACGCTCGTGCGCGGCGTCCTGCTGCAGCCGCTGCCGTATCCGCAGCCGGAGCGCATCGTGCGCCTGCTCGGCACGCGCCTCTCGGTCGACGAGGGGTACGACACGGTGTCGTATCCCAACGTCGACGACTGGCGCCGGCAGGCGCGCTCGTTCAGCGCCGTCTCGGCCTACGACGAGTGGCAGCCGTTCCTGCTCGGCGGCGGCGAGGCGGAGCGCGTGTCGGGCGCTTCGGTGGACGCGCCGTTCTTCGACGTGCTCGGCATCCAGCCGCGGCTCGGCCGCTTCTTCAGGGCCGACGAGGCGACGCCCGGCAGCTCGCATGCGGTGGTGCTCTCGCACGGCCTCTGGCAGCGCCGCTTCGGCAGCGACGAGACAATCGTCGGCCGCCAGCTGACGTTCTCGGGCCGCAGTTACGAAGTCGTGGGCGTGGCGCCGGCCGGGCTCGAGGATCCGGCGCTCTCCGGGCCCGACTTCGCGGCGCCCGAGCTCTGGCGCGTGGCGCCCGAGTACTTCGCCAAGGGATCGAGCCGCGACGGCTTCGCCTTCACCGCGCTGGCGCGGCTGCGTCCGGGTACCAGCGTCGAGACGGCGCAGGCCGAGCTCGATCGCGTCATGGCGTCGCTGCGCGCGCAGTACCCGGACGCCAACGCCGACCGCGGCGTGCGCGTGGTGCCGCTGCAGCAGCAGATCGTGGCGCGCGCGCAGCCGGCGCTGCTGGCGCTGCTCGCCGGCACCGCATTGCTGCTGCTCGTCGCCGGCGCCAACGTCGCCAGCCTGATGGTGGCGCGGGCGCTCGACCGCCGCTACGAGGTGGCGGTGCGGCAGGCGCTCGGCGCCGGCACCGGCCGCGTGGTGCGGCAGGCGCTCGTCGAGTCGCTGCTGCTCGCCGCCGCCGGCGGCGTGCTCGGACTGCTGCTCGCCAACGCCGCCATCGGCGCGCTGCTGCGGCTCGCCGGCCCCGAGCTGCCGCGCGCGGCGCAGGTGCGGCTCGACTCGGGCGTCGCGCTCGCTGCCGTCGCGCTGTCGCTGCTCGTCGGCGCGCTCGTCGGCTGGCTCCCTGCTCTGCGCATGAGCGCCACCGATCCCGGCGCCGCGCTCGCCAAGGCGGGCGCGCGGCACAGCGCCGACCCCGGCACGGCGCGACTGCGCCGCGGTCTCCTCGCCGTGCAGGTGGCGCTGTCGCTGGTGCTCCTCGTCGGCGCCGGCCTGATGCTGCGCACGCTCTTGGCGCTGCGCGCCACCGATCCCGGCTTCCGCCCCGCCGGCGTGCTGGCGCTGAAGGTGGAGCCGCCCTATCCCGAGTATCAGGACGAAGCGCAGGTGCTGGCGCTGTGGGGGCGCATGCAGGAGCGGCTCGCGGCGCTGCCGGGCGTCGAAGCGGTGGGCGGCATCGACCTGCTGCCGATGATCGGCGACTTCAACGGCATGGGCTTCACCGTCGAGGGCCGGCCGCCGCTGCCGCCGGCGCAGGAGCCGTCGGTGGAGACGCGCGTCGTCACGCCCGGCTACTTCCCGGCCGCCGGCATCCGGCTGCTGCGCGGCCGGCTGCTCACGCCCGCCGACGCCGCCGGCGCGCACGTCGCGCTCGTCGACGAGGCGATGGCGCGCCAGCACTTCCGCGGCGAGGACCCGATCGGCCGCCGCATCCGCATGTTCGACGACACCAGCTGGGAAGTCGTCGGCGTCGTCGGCGCGGTGCGCCAGTTCGCGCTCGCCGAGCCACCCGGCGCCACTTTCTACCTGCCGCGCGCGCAGGCGCAGTCGTTCGCCGACTCCGGCGGCTGGCTGCTGCTGCGTGGTCCGAGCGACCCCGCCGCGCTCGCGGCCGCGGCTCGCCAAGCGCTGCGCGAGATCGATCCCGATCTCGTCGTCGCCGACGTGCGGCCGCTGTCGCGCGTCGTCGCC
This sequence comes from Thermoanaerobaculia bacterium, assembly GCA_963846495.1. Taxonomy (GTDB): domain Bacteria; phylum Acidobacteriota; class Thermoanaerobaculia; order Multivoradales; family JAIOJS01; genus DASYQD01. The sequence goes on from CAWJWP010000006.1 coordinate 73,212, forward strand.
GCCACCGCGGCGCGCGCCCGTCTCCAGGCAGCGCTCCTCGCCGCCTTCGCGGCGATGGCGCTGCTGCTCGCCGCGGTCGGCGTCTACGGGCTCGTCGCGGCGTCCGTCACCGCCCGCGGCCGCGAGCTCGCCATCCGCTCCGCGCTCGGCGCCCGCCGCCACCGGCTGGTCGGTCGGGTGGTGGGCGAGGGGCTGCTGCCGGTCGCTGCCGGCGCGCTCTGCGGCCTGCTCGCCGCCGCCGCCTTGACGCGCGGCCTCGCGGCGTCGCTCTACGGCGTCGCCGCCGCCGATCCCTGGACCTTCGCCGCGGCGCCGCTGCTGCTCGCCGCGGTCGCCGCTGCTGCCGCGTGGCTGCCGGCGCGCCGCGCGGCAGGCGGCGACCCCGTTCGCGTGCTGCGCGAGGAGTGATCGTCATGACCAGCCTGGGCTACGCCATTCGCTCGATCCGCCGCCACCCCGCGGTGCCGGCGCTCGCCGTCGCCATCCTCGCCGTCGGCCTCGGCGGCTTCCTGGCGCTGTGGAGCGCCGCCGACGCGGTGCTCTGGCGGCCGCTGCCCTACCGCGACCCCGACGGTCTCGTGCGGGTGTGGGGGAACGGCAACGGCGAGCGGCGCAACAACGCCAATCCGCTCGACGCCTACGACTGGAAGGCGCGGGCGCGGTCCTTCGAGTCGATGGGGGTGTTCAACTCCAACTCGGACACCGTCAGCGGCGGCGGGTCACCACCCGAGTACGTGCCGGTGGCGCGCGTCACGGGCGAGCTCTTCCACGTGCTCGGCGCCGAGCCGGCGCTCGGCCGCTTCTTCACCGCGCGCGAGGAGACGATCGGCCAGCACCAGGTCGCGGTGCTGTCGTGGGAGCGCTGGCAGAGCCACTTCGCCGGCTCGCCCGACGTGCTCGGACGGGGCATCCAGATCGACGGCAAGCCGTACACCATCGTCGGCGTCGCGCCGCGCGGCTTCACGCACCCGGTGCCCGACCTGATGCGCGCAGCGGCGCTCTACCGGCCGCTCGCCATCGACCGCGAGACCGTCGGCCGCGGCGGTCACTGGGTGAACGTCTTCGCGCGGTTGAAGCCGGGCGTCACCGTCGAGGCGGCGCAGGCCGAGATGGATGCCATCAGCAAGCAGCTCCACGCCGAGCACCCGGACAACGCCGATTGGGAGGCGTACGTCGAGCCGCTCCACCAGGCGCTCGCCGGCGGCTCGCGGCAGGCGCTGGTGCTGCTCGTCGCCGCGACCGCGCTGCTGCTCCTCCTCGCCTGCGGCAACGTAGCGGCGCTGCTCTTGGCGCGGGCGACGAGCCGCGGCTCCGAGCTCGCCGTGCGCGGCGCCCTCGGCGCGAGCCGCGGCGCGCTGGTGCGCCAGCTGCTGCTCGAGGTGCTGGCGCTCGGGTTGCTCGCCGGCGCCGGCGGCGTGCTCGTCGGCCGCGCGCTGCTGCGCGGGCTGGCGCTGCTCGCTGCCGGTCAGCTGCCGCTTCTCGAGCGTGCTGCGATCGACAACCGCGCGCTGCTCGTCGGGCTCGCCGCGACGCTGCTGACGGTGGCCGTCGCCGGCGCCGCGCCGTCGCTCCACGCCGTGCGCGCGGCGCTGCCCTCCGACGGCCGCCGCACCACCGCCTCGCGCGAGCGGCGGCGGCTCGAGCGCGTGCTGGTCGCGGCGCAGCTCGCGCTCTGCCTGACGCTGCTCGTCGGCGCGGCGCTCCTCGCGCGCAGCCTCGACCGCCTCTACCGCGTCGACCCCGGCTTCCGCACCGACTCGGCGCTCACCTTCGGCCTCTACCTGTCCGGCGACCGCTACCCCGACGACGCCGCGTCGCGCACCTTCTTCGCGCGCGTCGAGGAGCGCCTGGCGCGGCTGCCCGGCGTCGAGGCGGTGGGGGGGGTGAGCAACCTGCCGCTCGGCGGCGGCTACTCGTGCAGCTCGCTCGTCGCCGAGGGCGGCGTCGCCGTCGATCCTGCCGTCGAGCCCTGCGCCGAGGAGCGGGTGGCGACGCCCGGCTACTTCGCCGCCATCGGCCTCACGCGTCTCGCCGGCCGCACCTTCACCGCGGCCGACGACGAGCGCGCGACGCCGGTCGTGGTGGTGAGCGAGAGCTTCGCGCAGCGCCACTGGCCCGGCCGCTCGCCGCTCGGCCGCCGCCTCAAGTGGGGCGACGATCCGAGCTCGAGCGCTCCCTGGCGCACCGTCGTCGGCGTGGTGCGCGACGTCCGCCACTTCGGCTTCGACGCGCCCATCAAGCCCGAGATCTACATGCCGGAAGCGCAGCAGACCTACTCCGGTCTCGACGTCGTCGTGCGCTCGAGCACGCCGGCCGAGGCGCTGCTGCCGGCGCTGCGCCGCGCCGTCGCCGAGCTCGACCCGCAGATCCCGCTGGCGCGGCCGCGCGCGATGGACGAGCTGCTCGCCGACTCCACCGCGGCGCGTCGCCTCCGCACCTGGACGCTCGGCGGCTTCGCGGCGCTGGCGCTGCTCCTCGCCACCGCCGGCCTCTACGGCTCGCTCGCCCACGCCGTCGGCGCGCGGCGGCGCGAGCTGTCGGTGCGCATGGCCGTCGGCGCCGGGAAGCCGCAAATCGTTCGACTCGTGATGAGCGAAGGCGCCCGGCTCACCGCCGCCGGCGTGCTCGTCGGCGGCGCCGGCGCGGTCGCCGCCGCGCGCGCTCTGCGCCAGCTGCTCTTCGGCGTCGAGCCGCTCGACGTCGCGAGCTTCGCTGCCGCCACGGCGCTCCTCGCCGCGATCGCGCTCCTCGCCGCCTGGCTGCCGGCGCGGCGGGCGGCGAGCGTCGACCCGGTGCGCGCCCTGCGCGAAGAGTGAGAAGGACAGCCATGAAGAACCTCCGCGACGACGTCCGCTTCGCCCTCCGCTACCTGCGCCGCCGGCCCGGCTTCGCGGCGGCGGCGCTGCTCACCCTGGCGCTCGCCATCGGCGCCACGACGGCGGTCTTCTCGCTCGTCTACAGCGTGCTGCTGCGGCCGCTCGACCTGCGCGCGCCCGAGCGGCTGGTGATGCTGTTCGTCGACTTGAGCACCGAAGGCGGCTCGGCGCAGGACGTCACCGGCGTGACGACGATCCGCGACTGGCAGCGGCAGACGCGCTCGTTCGCCGGCATCGCCGGCTCGCTCAACAACGACGATGCGCGCGTCGCCCTCGCCGGCGCCGAGGGGGCGGAGGCGGTCGTCATCGGCCGCGTCACTCACGGCTACTTCGACGTCCTCGGCGCGCCGCCCGCGCGCGGTCGCGAGTTCCAGGCGAACGAGGAGGTCGAGGGGCAGGACAACGTCGCCGTCATCTCGCACCAGCTCTGGCAGCGCGTCTTCGCCGGCGATCCCGGCGTGCTCGGCAAGCAAGTGCGCGTCGATGGCGCGCCGCGCACGATCGTCGGCGTCATGCCGCAACGCTTCCGCGATCCGCTGGTGCCGCAGGCGTCGCTCTGGCTGCCGCTCTCGCTCGCGGCAGGCGACGACGACCGCGGCGGCTTCTACGTCCGCGCCGTCGGCCGGCTGCGCGACGGGGTGAGCGTCGAGCAGGCGAACGCCGAGCTCGCGGCGGTGATGCACGGCCTCGCGGCGCGCTATCCCGACGCCTACGGCAAGGGCGCCTCGGGGTCGGTGGCGCCGCTGCAAGAGGTGCTGGTGGGCAACGTGCGGCCGGCGGGGACGGCGCTCTTCGCCGCCGTGCTGCTGGTGCTGCTCATCGCCTGCGTCAACCTCGCCAACCTGCTGCTCGCGCGCTCGACCGAGCGCGGGCGCGAGATCGCCGTGCGCACGGCGATGGGCGCCGGCAAGCGCGAGCTCGTGGTGCAGCTCGTCACCGAGAGCCTGGTGCTCGCGGGCGGCGGCGGCCTGCTCGGCGTGCTCGCCGGCGCCGCGCTGCTGCGGCTCCTGGTGCGGCTCGCTCCCGCCGGCACGCCGCGGCTCGAGGAGGTGGCGCTGCACGGGCCGGTGCTGCTCTTCGCGGCGGCGACGACGCTCGTCGTCGGCCTCCTCTTCGGCCTGCTGCCGGCGCTGCGCATGGCGCGCGGCGATACGGGAGCGGCGCTGCGCCGCGAGAGCCGCGGCGTGGTGCGCGAGGGTGCCGGCGTGCGGCGCGGGCTCATCGTCGCCGAGATCGCCATCAGCCTGGCGCTGCTCGTCGGCGCCGGCCTCCTGGTGCGCACGCTGCTCGCGCTCGGCGCGGTGGACCCCGGCTTCGCCGCGGAGCGGCTCGTCGCCGCGCAGGTGGTGCTGCCCGAGTCGCGCTACGCGGAAAGCGCCGACGTCGTGCGCGGCGTGCAGTCGATCGAGGAGCGGCTCGCCGCCCTGCCCGGCGTGCAGCGCGTCGCCGCCACCTCGGCGCTGCCGCTCACCGACTACTTCAGCGACGTCGGCGTGCGCGTCGAGGGAGTCGAGGACGAGGAGCCGCCGGGGATCCAGTACTCGGCGGTGACCGGCGGCTTCTTCGCCGCCTTCGGCGTGCCCCTCCTGGCCGGCCGCACCTTCGACAACCGCGACCACCTCGAGGCGGCGCGCACGGTGATCGTCAACCAGCCGTACGCGCGCCGCTACCTCGGCGATCGTCCGCTCGGCCGGCGGATCAAGCTCGGCGGCGCGCCCGACGCGCCGTGGCGCGAGGTCGTCGGCGTCGTCGGCGCCGGTGCACCACGGCGGCCTCGCCAGCGCCGTCGAGCCGCAGATCTACATGCCGCACACGCAGGTGCCCTCGCGCGCCATGCAGCTGGTGGTGCGCGCGAGTGGCGATCCCGAGCGGCTCTACGAAGCGGTGCGCCGCGGCGTCCGCGAGCTCGACGCCGAGCTGCCGGTGATGCGGCTGCGCACCGGCGACGAGCTGCTCGCCGGCCAGCTCGCCATGCCGCGCTTCGTCGGCGTGCTGATCGGCGGCTTCGCGGTGGTGGCGCTCCTGCTGGCGCTCGTCGGCGTCTACGGCGTGATGGCGTTCCTGGTGGCGCAGCGCCGCCGCGAGGTGGGCGTGCGGCTCGCCCTCGGCGCGCGGCCGCGCGAGGTGCTCGCGCTGGTGCTGCGCGAGAGCGCGCTGCTCGCCGCCCTCGGCGCCGCCATCGGCGCGGCGGCGGCGCTGGTGCTCTCGCGCGGGCTTGGCAATCTGCTGTTCGGCGTGCGGCCGGCGGACCCGATGACGTTGGTCGTCGCGCTGGCAGTGACCTTCGTCGCCGCGCTCGCCGCCACCCTCGGACCGGCGCGCCGCGCGGCCGGGGTCGACCCCATGCACGCGCTGCGCGAGGAGTGACTCGAGTGCGTCGCGAGCCCCAGCCGCCGCGATCGAGGATCGCGCGAGCGCTCCGCAGCTGGTCGCGCGGGCCGCGCGAAGCAGTGCGGCTGCTGCTGCGGCGGCCGCTGTGGGCGCTGCTCGCCGCCTCGACGCTCGGCGTCGGCATGGCGGCGCTGGCGGCCGCGGCTGCGGTGGGGGAGGCGCTCTTCCTCGCCGCCATGCCGGGCATCGCGCGGCCGCAGGAGCTGGTGCGGGTGGCGCTGCCGGACGGCGCGTCGTATCCGGAGCTGCAAGGGCTCGCACGCGACGCGCGGACGATGCGCGACGTCGCCGGCTTCGCGGACCAGCTGGTGACGGTGCGCACGGCGGCGACGAGCGGCGACCGGCTGCTCGCGCTGCTCGTCTCCGAGCGCTACTTCGACGTGCTCGGCGTGCGCATGGCGCGCGGGCGGGCGTGGAGCGATGCCGAAGCGGCGGCGGCCGCGCCCGTCGTCGTCGTCGGCCACGACTTCTGGCAGCGGCGGCTGGGCGGCGACACGCGCGTGCTCGGCCGCGTGCTGCAGGTGCAAGGCGTGCCGTTCACCGTCGTTGGCGTGGCCCCGCCCGGCTTCGCCGGCACCTTCCGCGGCTTCGGCTTCGACCTCTGGCTGCCGCTCGCTTCGGCGCCGCAGGTGGCGCCGGCGCTCGACCTCGCGGATCCCGCGCTGCGTCGGCTGGAGTTGGTGGCGCGTCTGGTGCCCGGCGCGTCGCGGGCGGCGGCGGGCGCCGAGCTGCGCACGCTCGCGCAGCGGCTGCGGCCGGACGAGACTCGGCGAGCCGAGGCGTTGCCGCTCACCGGCTTCGACGAGGAGGTGCGCAAGCCGGCGCTGGCGCTCGTCGGCGTGCTGCTCGCCGTCGCCGCGCTGGTGCTCGCCACGACCGTCGCCAACGTCGCCGGCGTGCTGGTGGCGCGCACGCTGGTGCGCCGGCGCGAGCTCGCGGTGCGCGTCGCGCTCGGCGCGTCGCGCTCGGAGTTGGTGCGGCTGCTCTTCTGGGAGGCGCTGCTCGTCGCGGCGATGGGAGCGCTCCTCGGCGCGCTCGGCGCCGCGGCGCTCGGCCGCGCGCTGCTCGCCGCGCTGCCGGCGCTGCCGGTCCGCATCGCCCTCGATCTCGCGCTCGGGCCGCGGGCGCTCGCCGTGCTCGCTGCGTCGGCCGTCGGCGCGGGGCTGCTCCTCGCCGCCGTGGCGGCGCGCGGGGCTGGACGCTCGCCCGCGCTGACGCTGCGCGCCGCGACAGGTGGCGGCGCCGCGCGCCAGCGGCTGCGCTCGGCGCTCGTCGTCGGGCAGGTGGCGGCCGCGAGCGCGCTGCTGCTCCTCGCCGGCGCCTTCGTCGCCACGCTGCGCGTCGCCGGACGCGGCGAACGGCTGCAGCAAGTGCTCGCGGCGCCGCTGCTCGACCGCACCAGCCTGCGGCTCGACGACGCGGCGGCGCGGGCGCTGCTGCGCGACGTCGAGGCGCGCGTGGCGTCGCTGCCCGGCGTCGCCGCGGCGACGATCGCCGCTCGCGCGCCGCTCCCCGGCGGCGTGCGCGTCGACGTCTTCGCCGATGCTGCTACAGTCGACGCCGCAGCAGCAGGGCTTGCCGGTTCACCAGGCCACCGTCAACGAGAGCTACTTCCCGACCCTCGGCGTCGCCTGGCGCCAAGGACGCTGGGCGAACGAGCGTCCCGACGCGCCCGCGGAAGCGGTGCTCGACGCCGCGCTCGCCGCGAAGCTGTGGCCGGGGCAGCCGCCGCTCGGTCGCCAGCTCCGCATCGGCGACGAAGCGCTGACCATCGTCGGCGTCGTCGCCGATCTCCCCGGCCCCAGCGGGGAGCCGCGGCCGACGCTCTACCGTCCGCTGCTGCGCGAGCCGCCGGTGCGCTTCGCGCTGCTCGTGCGCGGCACCGGCGCCGACCTCGCAGCGGTGCGCGCCGGCGTACGCGCCGCGCTCGATCGCGCCGCGCCGGGCCTCGGCCCCGTCGACCTGTTGCCGCTCGTCGAGCTGCGCCGCGTCGCGCTGCTGCCGCAGCGTCTCGCCGCCGGCGCCGGTTCGCTTTTCGGCACCACCGGCCTGCTCGTCGCCGCGGTCGGCCTCTACGCCCTGCTCGCGCTGCTCATCGCGCAAGGACGCCGCGACCTCGCCGTGCGCGCCGCGCTCGGCGCCCGCCCGCGGGCGCTGCTGCGCGCCGTCCTCGGCCGCGCGCTCGCGCTGGTCGCCGGCGGCTACGCGCTCGGCGCCGCGCCGGTGCTCGCCGCCGTGCGGGCGTTGCCGGGAGCGCCGTCGACTTGGGCATGCTCGCGGCGCTGCTCGTCGCCGTGGGCGGCGTGCTGCTTCTGACCACCGCGGCGGCGGGAGCCCTTCCCGCCCTGCGCGCCGGCCGGGTCGACCCCGCGCTGGCGTTGCGAGAGGAGTGAGGATGTCGCTGATCGAGCTGAAGAAAGTCGAGAAGTCCTACCCCACGGGCCCGACCCGCACGTGGGTGCTGCGCCAGGTCGACCTCGCGGTCGGGCCCGGCGATTTCGTCACGCTTGATGGGACCGTCCGGCGCCGGCAAGACGACGCTGTTGTCGATCCTCGGCATGCTCGACGGCGAGCACCAGGGCGAGTACTGGTTCGCCGGCGAGCCGGTGCACGAGCTCAAGCCGCGGGCGCGGCAGGAGCTGCACAAGAAGCACATCGGCTTCGTCTTCCAGCACTACCACCTGCTCGACGACCTGACGGTGTACGAGAACCTCGAGCTGCCGCTGTCGTACCGCGACGTGCCGCGCAAGGAGCGGCAGGGGAAGGTGGCCGAGGCGCTCGACCGCTTCGGCATCGTCGCCAAGAAGGACCTCTACCCCAACCAGCTCTCCGGCGGCCAGCAGCAGCTGGTGGCGGTGGCCCGCGCGGTGATCGCCGAGCCCAAGCTGATCCTCGCCGACGAGCCGACGGGCAGCCTGCACAGCAGCCAGGGCACGATGATCATGGAGCTGCTGTCGCGGCTCAACGAGGAGGGCGTCACCATCGTGCAGGTCACCCACGACGAGCGCGTCGCCGGCTACAGCCAGCGCACGGTGCTGCTCAAGGACGGCTGGATCGTCGACAGCCTCTGAGCGGAAAGACCTTGTGAAGCGGAAGGAGACCGAGCGATGAGGACCCTCTGGCTCGACCTGCGTTACGCGGCGCGCACGCTCGCGCGCACGCCCGGGTTCGCCGTCGTCACCGTGCTCACGCTCGCGCTCGGCATCGGCGCGGTGACGGCGGTGTTCGCGCTCGCCAACGGCATTCTGCTGGCGCCGCTGCCCTACGCCGAGGCCGAGCGGCTGGTCGCCGTCGGCCACGCCGCGCCGGGGCTCGAGCTCGAGGGCACCGGCATGTCCGACGGCACGTACCTCCATTACCGCGAGCACGCCCGGGCCTTCGACGCCATCGCCGTCTACCACGAGAGCGTCGTCAACCTGAGCGGCGACGGCGGCGAGGAGCCCGAGCGGGTCGCGGTCGCCTCGGTCACCCACGACTTCTTCACCGTGCTCGGGGCGCGGACGCAGCTCGGACGCCTGCCTGCCGCCGCCGATGCCGACGGCAGCGGCGAGCGGGTCGTCGTCATCAGCCACGACCTCTGGCAGCGGCGCTACGGCGGCGACCGGGCGATCCTCGGCTCGACCATCGCTCCCAACCGCGTGCCGCGGCGAGTCATCGGCGTGCTCGCGCCGGGCTTCGCCTTTCCGCGCCGCGAGGTCGGCATCTTCTTCCCCTCCGATCCCGATGCGGCGAGCGCCCGCGCCGCCGACCTCTACAGCCAGGGCATCGCGCGGCTCGCCCCGGGCTTCGACGTCGCGGCCGCCGAGCGCGACCTCGACCGGCTGATCCCGACGCTGCCGGAGGCGTTCCCCGACCTCACGCCGGCAGGTCCTCGCCGACTCCCGGCTGCGCGCGGTGGTGACGCCGCTCCGCGATGCCGTGGTCGGCGAAGCGGGGGGCGCGCTCTGGCTGCTGCTGGCCGCCATGGCGCTGCTGCTGCTCATCGCCTGCGCCAACGTCGCCAACCTCTTCCTCGTCCGCGGCGAGCACCGGCAGAAGGAGCTCGCGGTGCGCACGGCGCTGGGGGCGAAGCGGCTTCACCTGGTGCGGGCGTTCGTCGCCGAGGCGTCGATCCTCGCGGCCGCCGGCGGCGCCGCCGGTGTCGCCGGCGCCGGCGCCGTCGTGCGGGCGCTCGCCGCGCGCGACGTCCTGGCGCTGCCGCGGTTGCACGAGGTGCGCGTCGACGGCACCGTCGCCGCGTTCGCCGGCGCCCTCTCGTTCGCCATCGCGCTCCTCCTCGCGCTGCTGCCGCTCGTGCGCGGGCGGCGCCGCGACGCCGGTGCGGCGCTCGCGAGGGCCGGCGCCTCGAGCGCCGGCCGCGACCATCAGCGGGCGCGCCGGCTGCTGGTGACGGCCCAGGTCGCGCTCGCGCTGACGCTGCTCGTCGGTGCGGCGCTCTTGGCGCAGAGCTTCCGCCGGCTGGCGCAGGCGACGCCCGGCTTCGACGCCAGCGGCGTCCTCACCGCCGAGCTGGCGCTGCCGCGCTCGGCCTACGGGTCGTACGACGCCGCGCAGCGGTTCTGGGACACCGTGTTGGAACGCGTCGAGGCGCTGCCGGGCGTCGAGACGCGCCGGCATGGTCAGTGGTCTGCCGCTCGTGCCGCAGGCGGCCTTCCACGACCTCGCCATCGACGTCGAGGACCGGCCACACGAGTCGCGGCGCGCCCTCAGCGTCTACCACGCCAGCCCGAGCTACTTCGCGGCGATGCGGATCCCGGTGGTTGCGGGCGCGGGCATCGGCGCTGCCGGCGAGGTGGAACGGCCGGTGCTGCTGTCGGCAGCGGCGGCGCGGCGCCTGTTCCCGGGGAGGAGCGCCGTCGGCCAGCGCATCCGTCGGAGCGTCGGCGCCGCGGATGGCGAGCAGCCGTGGGCGACCGTCGCCGGCGTCGTCGGCGACGTGCCGCGCGAGCGCATCGGCGGCGCGCCGGCGGAGATCGTCTACCTGCCCACCCTCTCCGCAGCGGCCGACCCGGGGCTGCGGCCGAGCTACGGCACGCTGGTGGTGCGCGGGCGCGTGCCTCCGGCGACGCTGGCGCCCGCCGTTCGCCAAGTGGTGCGCGAGCTCGACCCGCACCTGCCGCTCGCCGCCGTGCGCAGCATGGAGGAAGTGGTGACGCGCTCGTCCGCGCGGACGGCCTTCGTGACGCTCCTGTTGAGCGTCGCCGCCGCCGCCGCGCTCGCCCTCGGCACCGTCGGGCTCTACGGCGTCGTCTCCTACGCGGCGCGGCGGCGCACGCGCGAGATGGGCATCCGCGTCGCCCTGGGCGCGCGCGGCGCCGACATCCGGCGGGTGGTGCTGCGCGAGAGCGCGGGCTTGGCGGCGGCCGGCATCGCGGTCGGCGTCGTCACCACGCTCGCGACGACGCGCTTCCTGCGCAGTCTCCTTTACGAAGTGAGCCCGCACGATCCACTGCCGTTCGCGGCGATGGCGGTGCTGGTGCTCCTGGTGTCGCTCGCCGCCGGATGGCTGCCGGCGCGCCGGGCGGCGGCGGTCGACCCCGCCCGCGTTCTACGGGAGGAAGCGTGATGCGCGGTGTTGCGCGATGACGTGTAGGGCGACGGCACGAGGCGCCCGGTGAGCTCGCTGCGCACCGCCGTCCGCAGCCTCGCGGCGACGCCGCGGCTCACGGTGCCGGCGCTCTGCTGCATCGCCCTCGGCGTCGGCTCGGCGCTGCTCGTCGCGGCGCTCGCCGACGCCGTGCTGCTGCGTTCGCCGGCGCTACCGGAGCCGGAGCGGCTCGCCCGCGTCTGGCTCCGCGTCGGCACCGAGCGGATCGAGCAGGGCGGCATCTCGTATCTCGAGTATCGCGACCTCCTGTCGCTCGCCTCCTTCGACCGCGTCGAGGCGGTGGCGCGCACCCGCATCGCCATCCGCAGCGAAGCGGGCAGCGAGCGGCTGCGCGGCGAAGCGGTGACGCCGGGCTACTTCGAGCTGATCGGGATGCGGCCCGCGTTGGGCCGTCTCTTCACCGCCGCCGAGCAGCGGGCGGGAGGGCCGCCGGTCGTCCTCATCGGCCACGACCTCTGGCAGCGGCGCTTCGCCGGCGATCCGGGAGTGCTCGGGCGCCCGCTCGTCGTGCGCGGCCGGCGGGCCGGCGATGCGGAGACGAGCTACACCATCGTCGGCGTGCTGCCGCCGCGCTTCGTCGGCACCGTGGATCCCGACGTCTCCGAGTTCTGGCTGCCGCTCGAGGCCAGCCCGCTGCGCGGGATGTTCGAGAACCGCGAGGCGCGCAACGTGTGGGTGCTGGCGCGGCTCGCCGACGGCCGCTCGCTCGCGGGGGCGCAGGCCGAGGTCGCGGCGCTCGGCCGGCGGCTGACAGCCAGCCTGCCAGCGCTCTACGCCACGAGCGCGCTCGTCGCCGAGCCCTTTGGCGAGACCTGGCGGCAGCCGTTGCGCAACGGATTGCGCGCTCTTCTCGGCGCGGCGGCGCTGCTCCTCCTCATCGCCTGCGCCAACGTCGCGCACCTGCTGCTGGCGCGGCTCGTCCGCCGCGAGAGCGAGCTGTCGCTGCGTCTCAGCCTCGGCGCCTCGCGCGCCTCGGTGGTGCGCCAGCTCGCGATCGAGACGCTGCTGCTCGCCACCGCCGGCGGTGTTCTCGGCACGGTGCTCGCCCAGCGCGCGCTCGTCGTGCTCGCCGGCGAGTCGGCTCTCGAGCTGCCGAGCTACGTGCCGGTCGGGCTCGACGCGCGGCTGGCCGCGCTGGCGCTGCTGCTGGTGCTCGCGACCGCTCTCCTCTTCGGCGTGCTGCCGGCGGCCCTCTCGGCGCGCGTCGATCCGGCGCAGCGGCTGCGCGAAGGCGCGCGCGGCGTCACCCTCGCCGCGCGGCAGCGACGCTCCAACCAGCTGCTGGTGGTGAGCGAGCTCGCGGTCACCCTGGTGCTCGTCGTCGCCGGCGCGCTGCTCTTGCGCAGCTACCTGGCGCTCGCCCGCACCGACGTCGGCTTCCGCACCAGCAACGTGCTGCGCATGGCGATCACGCTCGACCCCGCGGTGCACCCCGACCCGCAGAGCGTGCTCGCCTTCGCCGAGCGCGCCCGCGAGGTGGTGCGCAGCCAACCGGGAGTGCGCGCGGTGGGGCTGATGTCGGAGGTGTTGCCGCCGTTCTTCGACGACACCTTCGCCGTCGTCGCGGGCGGCCGGCACGAACCCGAGCTCGCCGAGGTGGCGCGCCACGCCGTCGACGGCGAGCTGCTGCGCGTCCTCGACGTCGCGCTCGTCGCCGGTCGGCCGTTCGGGCCTGCTGACCGGCGCGCCGACGCAGCGCCGGTCGCCCTCGTCAGCGCCTCCCTGGCGCGGCGGCTCACGGGCGGTAGCGCGGAGGCGCCGCTCGAGCGCGCGCTCGCGCGTACGTTCCAGGTCGTGCTCGACCCGATGAGCGGCGAGCTGTCGCCGCCGCGCGAGGTGGTGGGCATCGTCGAGGACGTCCGCTATCACGGGCCGCTCGGCAGCGCGCGCCCGCCGTACGACCTGTGGGTGCCCTTCGAGCAGATGCCGAGCCACGTCGTCTCCTTCGCCATCCACAGCAGCGTGCCGCCGGCATCGCTGGCGCCGCCGCTCCAGCGCGCGATCGGGCGGTTGTCGCCGGCGTCGCCCATGCACTGGATCTCCACCATGGACGAGGAGCTCGCGGCGCAGCTCGCCGGCGCCCGCTTCTACGGCCGGCTGACGGCGCTCTACTCGATGAGTGCCGCTCTGCTGGCGCTGCTCGGCGTCTACGGCGTGATGGCCAACGCCGTGGCGCGCCGCGGCGCCGAGCTGGCCGTACGAGCGGCGGTGGGTGCCCGGCGCGGCGACCTGCTGCGGCTGGTGCTCGGCGAAGGGTTGCGCACGCTGCTCGCCGGCCTCGGGCTGGGCACGGCAGCGGCGCTCCTCGCCACCCGCGCGCTGCGCGGCCTGCTGCATGGTGTCGCTCCCGGCGACCCGCTCACCTTCGCCGCCGCGACGGCGCTGCTGCTCGCGCTGGGCCTTCTCGCCTGCCTGCTGCCGGCCCGCCGCGCCGCCGCCACCGATCCCGCCAGCGTGCTGAGGGCATCATGAGCGTGATCGGTCAACTCGTCCTCCTCGTCTCGGCGGTCAGCGTCCTTCAGGGTGCGGAGTCGCCGTCCGCCGGCGCCGACCCCGGCCCCCACGCCGCCGCCCATCGCGCGCCAGCTGCCGGCAGTCTCGTTCGACGGCAGCCGCATCGTCTACCTCGCGGAGGAAGGCGGCGTGACGGACGTCTACACCGTCCCCGCGACCGGCGGCACGCCCACGCGGGTGACCGCCACGACGGAGGCCGAGGAGCGTCCCGAATGGACGCGCGACGGCCGCATCCTCTTCGCCCTCACCGAGGGTGAGACGAGCCGCGTCGTCTCCGTCGCTGCCGGCGGCGGCGACCGCAAGGAGATCGCGGCCGCTCCCGGGCGGACGCCGCGTCTTTCGCCCGACGGGCAGAGCCTCCTCTACTGGCGCGGCACCTGGACCGCCGTCGAGCTGCTGGTGCAACCCCTTGCGGGCGGCGCGCCGCGGCGGCTCACCGACGGCCGCTCGGCGGCGTGGGGACCTCTGTGGTCGCCGGACGGGCAGTGGGTCGTCTTTACCGGCCACGACGCCGCCCGCAACCTGCAGCTCTTCGTCGTCGCCGCCGACGGGAAGAGCGCGCCGCGCCAGGTCACCCGTTTCAGCACCGCCGAAGGGCCGGGCTCAGCTCGCCTCGTGGTCGCCCGACGGCCGCCGGCTGGCGCTGATGCTCGAGGACGCCGAGCGCCGCAGCCACCTCTGGATCGCCGAGGTCGAGATGGGCGCCGCGGTGCGCGTGGGAGAGCCGCACGGCGACTTCCTCGACGAGGCGCCGCGCTGGTTCCCCGACGGCAAGCGGCTCGCGTTCCAGAGCGACCGCACCGGCCGCATGGAGATCTGGACGGTCGCCGTCGACGGCAGCGACCTGCGCCAGGTGACCCACTAGGCAGGCTACGCTCGGCGCGCGACTTCGGCGGCGCCATCATCATGACCAACCCCCATCGCACCATCCTCCTCGCCGACGACCAGCCCGACGTGTTGGAGGCGTTGCGCCTGCTGCTCAAGGCAGAGGGGTATGCGACGCGTACCGCGCGCTCGCCGGAGGAGGTCGTGCAGTCGATCGCGCAGCAGGAGCCCGACCTGCTGCTCATGGACCTCAACTACGCGCGCGACACGACCTCGGGCCAGGAAGGGCTCGAGCTGCTCGAGCGCGTGCGCGAGAAGGCGCCCGAGCTGCCGGTCGTGGCGATGACGGCGTGGGGCTCGATCGAGCTGGCGGTCGAGGCGGTGCGGCGCGGCGCCCGCGACTTCGTCGAGAAGCCGTGGGACAACGACCGCCTGGTGTCGATCGTCTCCAACCAGCTGCAGCTGGCGGCGGCGCTGCGCAAGAGCCGCGGCCTCGAGGCCGAGAACCGGCTGCTGCGCGGCGAGGGCGCCACCGACTTCGTGGCGCAGTCGCGCGCCATGGGGCCGGTGCTCGAGATGATCGAGCGCGTCGGACCGTCGGACGCCAACGTGCTGATCACCGGCGAGAACGGCACCGGCAAGGGTCTCGTGGCGCGGCTGCTCCACGTCGCCTCGCCGCGGGCGGGGAAGCCGCTCGTCACCGTCAACGTCGGCGGTCTTGCGGCGACGGTCTTCGAGAGCGAGCTCTTCGGCCACGTGCGCGGCGCCTTCACCGACGCCAAGACCGACCGCGTCGGTCGCTTCGAGCTCGCCGACGGCGGCACATTGTTCCTGGACGAGATCGCCAACGTGCCGCTGCCGCAGCAGAGCAAGCTCCTGCGCGTCCTCGAGAGCGGCGAGTTCGAGCCGGTGGGCAGCTCGCGCACGCGCTCTGCGGACGTACGGCTGCTGACGGCAACGAACGCGGACTTGGCTGCCGAGGTGGCCGAGACGCGCTTCCGGCGCGACCTCTACTTCCGCGTCCGCACGGTCGAGATCCACCTGCCGCCGCTGCGCGACCGCCGCGAGGATTTGCTGCCCCTCGCCGAGCGCTTCCGCGCCGCTCACGCGCGCCGCTATCGGAAGGAAATCACCGGCTTCGATGGCGGCGCGGTCCGCGCCATCGAGCGCCACTCCTGGCCCGGCAACGTCCGCGAGCTCGACCACGCCGTCGAACGCGCGGTGCTGCTGGCGCGCGGTCCGCGCATCACCGGCACCGACCTCGGCCTCGAAGGCACGCCGGCGTCACGCGGCCTCGACGAGATGACGCTGGAGGAAGTCGAGGAGCACCTCATCAAGAAAGCCCTCGACCGCTACGGCGGCAACGTCAGTCAAGCCGCCAACGCGCTGGGCTTGTCGAGAAGCGCGCTCTACCGCCGGCTCGAGAAGCATGGACGGCCGGGGGAGCCGGAGTCGGGGGCGGACGCCGACTGACTCGCCGACGGCGGGCTGGCAGCCCGCTGCGACGTACATCCATGCCGGCGTAGGGTTGACGCGCCGTGCGGGTCGGATTACGCTCGCCTCAATTCGCTGCATTGAGCCTTGCTGCATTGAGCCTTTAACGGGTGAGCTCGCCGAGATCCGGTTGGCGCTCGTGCGGTCCTCGCCCTTGCGTAACAAAGGAAGGTGAGCGATGGCCGGCGGTACTGCACCTACGTGGTGGAACTGGAGTGGAAACATCGAGCACCTGCCGCCGACCGACGGCGAGGCGTACTACTTCACGCCGACGAACCTGGCCGAGCTGCAGGCCGTGCTGTCGCAGGTCAAGGCCAAGCCGGGAGTCACGGTCCGCGTCTCCGGCCAGCGGCACTCGCAGCCGCCTCTGGTGGCGGACGACAACCGCGCCGCGGCCCCGGCGCAACCGACGACGTTTCTCGTCGACATGTCGTGCTACGTGGACATCCAACCCAACGGCATCGAGCTGGGGCCCGGCCCGCAGCAGATCACGGTGAACCCCGGCGTCCGCGAGGACGACGTCGACGCCTTCCTGCAGCAAAACAACCTGATGTTCAAGACGGTCACCGCCGGCGGGTTCTTCAGCATCGGCGGCATGACGGCGGTCGACGTGCACGGCGCCACGGTGGAGGCGCCGATCTTCGCGGAGACGGCCTCGTCGTTCACCATCCTCGGGGCGGATGGGAACCAGACCACGATCGACGCCTCGACGCCGCCCGTCAACGGCTGGTCGCCGTTGCAGTTCGCGCGGGTCTCCCTGGGCGGGCTCGGGGTAGTGACCAGGATCACGCTCGACGTGCTGCCGCGGCCCTACGCGAACTCGCTCCAGGGTGGCACGGAGAAGCCCCTGTGGGCCGACCAGGCATCATTCGTTGCGGGTCTTCAACCCCTGCTCACCGGGTCGACGAAACACGACCGTGTCGAGGTTTTCTACTCGCCGTACAACGCGGCGTACGGCTACGCGAATTTCCTGGTCTTGTGGTGGGACACCGTCGCGAATCCGAGCCCGCCCATCCCGAATTCTCCTCCCGCTCCGCCAACGGCATGCGCCCTCGCGCAGCAGGGGAAATTTGGCGCGCCGGTCCTCACCGGCATCGGCAATGACGCCGCGCAGTACGTGCGGGCGTCCCAATACTTCAACGACCCCAACAATCCGCTTCACTTCCCGCCGGTGTCGACGCGCGGGTATACCGACTTTGCGCTCCTTGCGATCGCAACGCAAGTCGCCGCCGCCAACAACTCCTATTCGGAGCTGTGGCTCACCGAGGCTTCGCAGGTGATGTTCATGTCGTACTTCATCGAGCTGCCCAACCTCGACGCCGCGGGGCTCGGCAAGGTATGGGCCGGCCTCGATGCGGTGGCCAGCAGGACCGTCCCGAAGGGCCCCTTCCACATCGCCGCGCCGATGGAGTTCCGCTTCGTCAAGGCCGGCAACTCCGCGATGTCGAGCGCCTATTCCACGAACGCCGGGGCGTACCTCGTCAATCTCGACCTGATCGGATTCATCGAGCCGACATCGGCGGCCGACTATCCTGCCGCGCTGCTGCAGTTCTTCGCCGACGTCGAGCGCGATTGGGTCGCCATGGGCGGTTTTCCGCACAATGGAAAGATGTACGGCTTCTACGATCCGAACGCGGCGCCGGGCAGCTACACCGCGCCCTTCAACCCGAGCTTCCTCGCCGCCCTCGGCGTGCGCCGCGGTCAACGCCAGCAGGCATTCAACGCCTATCGCCAGAGCCAGGACCCGACGGGCCTCTTCTACAACCAGTATCTGCAGGAGTTGCTGGGGTAAGGCGTAGAACGCCGGTTACCGTCCTAGATTGCCCGCGGCCCACCATCCCCGAGCGTTGCGCCGCTCGTGATCCGGCCGTGCAGGCAGTAAGTGCGACCGCACGGACAGCCGCAGCTGACGTTGGCGCGCAGCTCGCCGCACATCATGTACAGGAACAGGTGAGCGCGCTGGCCGCAAGCGCGACACTCGACGACCAGCTGGCGATCCTCCGAGTAGCCGACCAACCGCCCGTCCCCACTCACGGCGCCAAGCTACGACGCTACCGCCTGCCTCGCACCATCGCCGGCGAACTCGGTCTGCGCGAGAACCTGTGCGCTCTGGTCTGGCACGACCGCCGCAGTCGTTCCTTGACGCCAGTCGGCGGACGCGTACACTGCGTTCGTGACCAAGGCTGAGATCAAGACCCGCGCGCTATCCGAGCTATCGCCCGAAGAGCGGCGCGAGCTGGCCGCAGAGCTGTGGGAGAGCAGCGGCGAGGTCACGCCGGCGAGCGTCCCCGATTGGCACTGGCCTCTCGTCGCCGAGGCGCTCGCCGAGCACGAGCGCGATCCCACCGGCGCGCTGCCGGGCGAGGAGCTGCTCGGCTGGCTCCGCCGCCCGCGCGCGTGAAGCATTCCCTTCAGCGCGAGTCGCCGTAGAAAGCGTTCGCGCGACGACGCGCCGTGATCAGATTCACGCCGCCGTGAGGCGCCTGCGCTACGAGAACCGGCTCTTCCTCTTTGCCCTCGGTGTGGGGCTGCCGGGGATCGTCGCTGCGCTGTGGCTGCTGTGGAGCGGGCCGTTCACGCTTGCGTCGCAGCTTTCGGTGTCGGCGCTGCTGCTCGGCGGGTGGGGCGCGCTGGCTTGGGTGCTGCGCGAGCGCGTCGCGTACACGCTACGCACGGTGGCGAACTTGCTGGAGGCGCTGCGGCGGGAGGACTTCGCCATCCGCGCGCGGCGGGGGCCGCCGGGCGACGCGCTCGACGCCGTCTTTCGCGAGCTCAACGACCTTGCCGAGACGCTGAAGACGCAGCGGCTCGGCGCGCTCGAGGCGAGCGCTCTGCTTCGTCGCGTGATGGCGAGCATCGACGTCGCCGTCTTCGCCTTCGATCCCGAGGGGCGGCTGCGGCTCGTCAACCGCGCCGGCGAGCTGCTGCTGGCGCAGCCGAGCCGGCGTCTCATCGGGCGGCCGGCCGCGGAGCTCGGGCTCGGCGAGGCGCTGCAGGGAGCGCCGAACCAGACCTTCGAGCGGCTCTTCCCCGGCGGCTGGGGGACGTGGGGCGTGCGCCGCAGCGTCTTCCGCGAAGAAGGCCTGCCGCACCGGCTGCTCGTCGTCGCCGACCTCTCGCACGCGCTGCGCGAGGAGGAGCGTAAGGCGTGGCAGCGGCTCATCCGCGTGCTCGGCCACGAGCTCAACAACTCGCTGGCGCCCATCAAGTCGATGGCCGCGACGCTGCAGCGGATCCTCGAGCGCCGGCCGCCGCCCGAGGATCGCGACGAGGACCTGCAGCGTGGCCTCGCCGTCATCGAGCAGCGGGCGGCGAGCCTGTCGCGCTTCCTCGCCGGCTACTCGCGGCTCGCGCAGCTGCCGCCGCCGCGACTCGAGCGGGTCGGCCTCCGCGAGCTGTGCGCGCGCGCGGCAGCGCTGGAGACGCGGCTGCCGGTCATCGTCGTGCCGGGGCCGGAGGTGCCGGTGGAGGCCGATCCCGGGCAGCTCGAGCAGCTGCTCATCAATCTGGTGCGCAATGCCGCCGACGCGGCCCTCGAGACGGGCGGCGGCGTGCGGCTGGGGTGGGAGGCGCGCGGCGACGGCGTCGAGCTGTGGGTGGAGGACGAGGGGCCGGGGCTGCCGGCCTCGGCGAACCTCTTCGTGCCGTTCTTCACCACCAAGCCGGGCGGGACCGGCATCGGCCTCGCCCTTTCGCGTCAGATCGCCGAGGCGCACGGCGGCACGCTGACGCTGGGCAACCGCGACGATGGACAGGGCTGCCGGGCGCTGCTACGGCTGCCGGCGGCGGGCTGACCGTCAGCGCCGACGCGTCGCCGCGGCGCGGATGTCCTCCGCGCCGCGGCACGCCACCCGTTAGCGCACGCTACGGGCAGGTGGCGAAGGCGTCGGTGTCGACCACCGCCGGCGCCGGCGGACCGGGGTAGTTGAAGTAGATCTTCTGCTCGAAGCGGGCGCTGTCGAAGACCTCGATGCGGTAGAAGACGTTGGTCGTCGCCGCCGAGAAGATCCAGTAGCGGGCGTTGAGCCCGCAGCCGTTCAACGCCTTGATCATGACCTCCCAGTTGTCGGGGGAGAAGAACCAGAAGATGCCCGAGTTGTCGCCGGCGACGGAGACCGCGCCGCTGCCGTCGGTGGGCGTCCCCGGCGTCGGGTTGGTGCGCCACCTGGAGGTGATCAGGAAGCGGTCCTGGAGGCACAACGTCGAGGCGGTGCTGGCCGTGCACGGCGGACCGGCGGGGAAGGAGAGGAAGCCGGTGCCGGTGCCCTGCACCGAGCCGTCGTGAGGACCGACGACGTCGTTGCCGTTGCCGTCGAGCGCCCACACCGCCACCAGCCCGGCCTGCGCGGTGGTGATGCGCTTGTTGAGGTTGGCGCGGATCTGGTCGATGGTGCGGGCGACGTTCCACAGCCGCACCTCGTCGAGGAGGCCGCTGGGGCTGCGCAACCAGTCGACGTCGCTGCCGATCTGGATCGGGCTGTTGTTGGTGGCTACCGGCCCGGTCTGGTCGAAGGTGGCGGCCAGCTCGCCGTTGATGTAGTGCAGCCGTTGCGCGCCGTTGTAGACGAGGGCGACGTGCGTCAGCACGCCGCGCGGGATGACGCCGCCGTTGCGGAGCGCGGTGCCACCGGCCCTCACGTAGGAGCGCAGCACCGGCTGACCGCCGACGGTGCACTGGCCGATCCACCAAGTCGTTATGTAGCCCTTGCCGGCGATGCTGCGGCAGTCCTCGGAAGCGGCGCTGTTGGTGATCGCCACCCAGGCCTCGATGGTGAAGCTGCCGCTGATGTCGAGCGATCCGCTGTCGGGAACGTTCACGAAGCCGTTGGTGGTCGGATAGCCGGTGAGCACCAACCAGCTGCCGAAGGGTTGCGCCTGCGCCGCCCCGGCGGCAAGGAGCGTCAGCAGCAGAGTTGCGAACAGCGGCAGCGCGAGTCGGCGCGAAGGGAAGGAACCACGAAGCCTCTGGGTCATGGGGGGTCTCCTCTCGAAGTTGGGATGCGAGGCACGCGAGCGGCATCCTATGGAGAGCGCGTGCAGGCTGCTGCGATGGGCTCAACAGAAGGCGGCGCCGAGCCCGGGCGTCACCTTCGTCATGCTCGGCGCGCACTGTGGCCTTCTTCACCACCCGACGGGACGGGACCGGCAGCGGTCTCGCCCTGTCGCGGCAGATCGCCGAGGCGCGTGGCGGCACTCGGACGCCGGGGAACCGCGACGACGGCCTGGGCTGCCGGTCGTTGTTGCGGCTGGCGGCGGCGTCGTAGGCGGGGCGGCAGCGTTGGTGCGCGTCGGGGCGATGCGCGCGGCGCCCGAATCGCGGTGGCGCTCGGGCTCGTCTTGGTCGTCCTCCGAGTCGTGCGGCTCTTCGTCGAGATCCGCGGCTCCTCCGCGCTCCTCGTCATCCCAGCGTCGACGGATGGCCGCGTCGCGCGCGCGGCGTCGCGCGATGGCGACGAACGCGAGTGCCGTGACGCCGAGCCAGAGGGTGGCGCCGCTGGTGAGGAACGGCACCCAGCGGTAGCGCCAGCGGAAGCCGCGCCAGAAGTCGGCTTCGAAAGCTCGCCAGCGGTTCGCCGGTGGCGGCGGCGAACGCTTGCGCGAACGAGCGGCCGCGCGCCACCTCGGCGGCGATGCGCGGGACGGCGCCGCGGCCGTGCTCGCGCACCAGCTCCTCGGCGAGCGCGCCGGCGAGGGCGTAGGCGGTGTCGATCGAGTAGCCCTCGCCGTCGAAGGCGCGTTGGAGCTGGCGCATCGACGGCGGCACGCCGGTGACGCCGCCGAGCAGCAGCCGCTCGCGGTCGGCGAACGCGAGATCGCGGCCGGCGAGGAGGGCGACGCCTTCCTGGAACCAGCGCGGCAGCTCGCCGCTGGTCGTGGCGCCGTCATCCGCGGCGCCGTCGTTCGCCGCGCGCGCCAGCAGCACGTGGGCGACTTCGTGGCTCAACAGCGCCGCCAGCGAGTCGTGCGGGTAGGAGAGCACGCGCTCGGGGAGGAGCACGACGGTGTCCTCATCGGGCACCGCGAAGCCGGTGATCCAGCGCGGCGTGCGGCGCGCCAGCGGCGAGTCCTCGGGCGCGAGCAGCACGCGGATCGGCGCGCCGGCGTCGCGCAGCCCGACGAGGTCGAGGATCGGCTGCCAGCGCGACGCCGGCAGCCAGCGCAGCTCGGATGCGGCGCCGGACAGCGAGGGCGGCGCCTCGAACACGAGGCGAGGCGCGGATGGGTCCGGCGTGATGGCTGCTGCCGCTCGCGGCGCCGTCTGCCGCCGGACGAGCACGCCAACCATCGCCGCGGCCGCGACTGCCGCCAGCAGGAGCCAAGCAACCAGTAGTGGCCGCGCACGCAGTAGCGCCAGGCCGCGACGGAGGGAACGCCAAGGCCGCATGGGGCCATGGTAGCCGAGCGCCGCGCGAGGCAGCGTCGGCACGTGCGCCGATGAATCGTGCGCCAGCAATGGCGCCGGCCGCACCGCCCGCAGGCCGCGAACGAACGCGGAGCGACGCGCCACCGCGCCTAGAATCGCCGCCTCCATGTCGACCGAGCAGCGGCGCCATAACCTGGCGGGGATTCTCTGGATGGTCGCCGCCGTCGGCATCCTGTCGGTGATGGACGCGGCGATGAAGACGCTGGCGGCGCACTACCCGCCGGTGCAGGTGACGGCGCTGCGCGGCATGGTGTCGCTGCCGCTGGTGCTGCTCTGGATCGCGCTCGCCGGCGGTTTCGGGCAGGTGTTCACCAAACGGTGGCGCTTGCAGGTCGCCCGCGGCGTGCTCGGGATCTTCATGCTCACCGGCTTCATCTACACGGTGCGCTCGCTGCCGCTGTCCGAGGCCTACTCGATCTTCTTCGTCGCGCCGCTCTTCGTCACCGCGCTGTCGGTGCCGCTGCTCGGCGAGCACGTCGACGGCAAGCGCTGGGCGGCGATCGCCGTCGGTCTCCTCGGCGTGCTGGTGGTGCTCCGCCCCACGAGCGGCGCCGCGCTCAGCCTGGCGGGCATCGTCGCCGTCCTCTCGGCGGCCTGCTATGCGCTGTCGGTCGTCGCCGTCCGCGTGCTCGGCCGCACCGACTCGACCCTGAGCATGGTGTTCTGGTTCGTCGTCATGGTGACGCTCGGCGCCGGCGCGCTCGCGGCGCCGCGCTGGGTGCCGCTCCAGGCGGCGCACTGGCCGTGGATCGTCACGCTCGCGGTGACCGGCGTCACCGGGCAGTACGCGATCACCGAGGCGTTCCGGCGCGGCGAGGCGTCGGTGGTGGCGCCGTTCGAGTACACCGCGCTCGCCTGGGGCGTGGCGCTCGACCGCATCCTGTGGTCGACGCGGCCCGACCGCGGCACGCTCGCCGGCGCGGCGATCATCGTCGCCGCGGGGCTCTATCTCATCCGCCGCGAGCGCGAGCACGTCGAAGCCGAGCACCCGTAGCGCGACGCGCACGGCGGCGATGCGAGACGCCGAGTCCTAACGCGCCGCGCAGCGTGGCGCGAGCTCGTGCTACGGCGCGCCGTGCTCGGCGCGGCGCAGCGATTCGCGCAGGCGGGCGGCGATGGCCTCGGCGCTGATCGCGGACTGGCGCGTCTCGCGGGCGCGCTTGGCGGCCTCGGCGGCTTCGCGCGCCGTGCGCTCGGCTGCCTTCGCGGCCTCGTCGGCCTCGCGGCGCTGCTCCTTCGCGGCGGCTTCCGCGCGTTCGAGCTCGGCGCGCAGCTTCTCGACGCGCTCGCCGCGCTCGCGCTCCTGGCGCTCGCGCGCCTCGCGTTCGCGGCGCTCGGCGGCAGCGGCTCGCGCGTCGGCGAAGGAGTGCACGGTGGCGGGGGGCCGCGACGGTGCGGGCGGCGCGGCCGGCTTCGCCGGGGCGCCGGCCGACGACTTGCGGCCGGCCGAGCCGGCCGGCAAAGCGATGCCGGTTCTGCCGCTGGCGCCGGCGCCCATTCGCGGGAGCGCTGCTGCGACGGGCTTGCCGGCGGGTGGCGTCGCGGCCGCCGCCTTGCCGGAGCGCGTCGGCGCCGCAGCGCCCTTCGCCGGCCGCGCTCCTGCCGCTGCCACCTGCAGCGCCGCCATCACCTCGAAGCCGGGCGCCTCCAGGTCGTCGTCGAGCCAGCCGCGCGCCGCGACCTCCGCGGTCTCCGGATCGAGGGCGAGCGCCTCGAGGTTGGTGCGCACACGCTCGACGATCGCCTCGCCGGGCGCACGCTCGGCGGCGGCGAGGAATTCGACGCCGCGCACGTGGAGGCGCGCGGTCTCGTTGCCGATCGCGGCGAGCGCCTCGCGCAGCGGCTTGGCGTCGCCGCCCGCTTCCGCCTTCCGCTGCGCCGCGCGCGCTTTCTCGCCCCAGGCGACGAACGCCGCCATCGCCTTGCCCTCGTGCGCGAAGAGCTGGTTGACCGCCCAGGCGGAGAGCGACGGCTTCTTCAGCTCCTTGACCGCCGCCGCGCGCGCGTCACCCTCTTGCTTCAACCGCTTGGCGAGCGCCTGCCGTGCGGCCACGAAATCGCCGAGCGCGCCGTGGTAGATCGCGCGGATGTCGTCGTCGATGCTCGGGCGTGCGGAGCGCGCCGCCATGCGCGCATCCTACGCGCTGCTCATGGGCGAGCCATCCACAGGCGGCGAGGCCGAGTCGTCGATGGTGGTGGGCGAGCGTGTGCGGCTTTCCGGCCGGCGTTCGCTGCGGGTCTCGGAGGCGCTGCGGCGTGGGCACGCGCGCCACTCGAGGGATGCAAACGAAGATGGCGCGCTCGCCGACGGGCGCGAGCAACATCCGCGCTTCGTGAGCAGGTGAGGGGCAGCGTCTGTACCGGCGCATTCCTCCCGAGCGGCGCGCCACTCTCGAGTAACAGCAGAGCGCGCCGCGTGCCCGGCCGCGGCGGCCCCCGGCCCCGCCGCCACCCGCCGGCCGGAAAGCCGCTAGCGGTCCGGCGTCGCGCAGGCGGTCGCGATACCCTCGAACTGTGAGCGCGTCGATGCGCGTCCAGGCGCTCGCGCCCTCCGGCCGCGGCCTGATGGCGGAGGAGCGCCCGCTGCCCGAGCCGGGGCGCGGCCAGCTGCGCGTGCGCGTCGCCGCCTGCGGCGTCTGCCGCACCGACCTGCACGTCGTCGACGGCGAGCTGACGCAGCCGAAGCCGCGCGTCGTGCCGGGCCACGAGATCGTCGGCTACGTCGAAGCGCTGGGCGAAGGCGTCGACGGCTTCGCGCTCGGCGAGCGCGTTGGCATCCCGTGGCTGGGATGGACCTGTGGCGAGTGTCGCTTCTGCCGCCGCGGCGCCGAGAACCTCTGCGAGTCGGCGCGCTTCACCGGCTACACCCTCGACGGCGGCTACGCCGAGCATGCGGTCGCCGATGCGCGCTACTGCTTCCGGCTGCCGGCCGCTTACGACGACGTGCACGCGGCGCCGCTCCTCTGCGCCGGGCTCGTCGGCTATCGCGCGCTGCGCATGGCGGGCGAGGCGCAGCGCGTCGGCCTCTACGGCTTCGGCGCCGCGGCGCACTTGCTCGCGCAGCTCTGCGTGCAGCAGGGGCGCGAGGTCTACGCCTTCGTGCGGCCGGGCGACGAGCGCGGCTGCGCTTTCGCGCGCGAGCTCGGCGCCACGTGGTGCGGCGGCTCCGACGGGTTGCCGCCGGCGCCGCTCGACGCGGCGCTGCTCTTTGCGCCGGTAGGCGCCCTCGTGCCCGCGGCGCTGCGCGCCGTCGACCGCGGGGGCGTCGTGGTGTGCGCCGGCATCCACATGAGCGACGTGCCGAGCTTCCCCTACGAGCTGCTGTGGGGCGAGCGCAGCGTGAAGAGCGTCGCCAATCTCACGCGCCAGGACGGCGACGAGCTCTTCGCGGAGCTCGAGCGGCACCCGGTGCGGACGGTGGTGAAGACGTACGAGCTGGCGCAGGCGAGCGGCGCGCTCGACGACCTGCGTGGCGGACGGCTGGAAGGTGCGGCCGTGCTGGTGCCCGAGGCGCGCGCGTGATCGAGATCGCTTCGCTTCGCTCGCGATGACGTTCCAGCTGTCATCGCGAGGAGCGCAGCGACGAAGCGATCTCGATGCTCGCTAGCCAAGACCGCGGAGGAAGCCGTCCCGGCGTCAAGCCGCCGCGGCAGTAGACTGCGCGATCATGCGTACGGCTCGGTGGCTGGCGGCGCTCGCCGTCTTCGTCATCCTCGCGCCGGTTCCCTTGCGCGCCCAGCACGAAGGGCACGGCGGAGCGGCCGCGGGCGAGCAGGCGCCGCCAGCTGCGGCGGACCCCGCGCCGCGTCCCGTGCCGCTCTACTCCGGCTTGGGCGCAGCGAGCCTCGCCGTCACGACCTATCGCCCCGACGCGCAGCAGTACTTCGACCAGGGGCTGCGCTGGATGCACGCCTTCAACCTCGAGGAGGCCGAGGCCTCGTTCCGCGAAGCGCTCCGCCGCGATCCCAGCTGCGCGATGTGCGCCTGGGGCGTCGCCTTCGCGCTCGGGCCCCACATCAACTTGCCGGCGGTGCCGGAGCGCACGGTCGCCGCGGCGAAAGCGATCGCGCAGTCCGCGCATCTGGCCGGCGCCGGCCCGGCGGCGGCGACCGAGCGCGAACGCGCGCTCGTCGAAGCGATGGCGAAGCGCTACAGCGATCCCGCTCCCGCAACGCCCGAGGCGCAGGCGGCGCTCGACGCCACGTATGCCGAAGCGATGCGGCGCGTCGCCCAGCGCTTCCCTACCGATGCCGAGGTCCGCTTCCTGCTCGCCGAGGCGCTCATGGACCTCCACCCGTGGGACCTCTACGCGCCCGCCGACGGCACGCCGCGGCCGTGGACGGCGGAGATCGTCGACACCATCACCGCCGGCCTGCGGCTCGACCCTGCGCATCCCGGCCTCCATCACCTGCACGTGCACGCCGTCGAGGCGTCGACGACGCCCGAGCGCGCCGAGGCCTCGGCCGACTTCCTGCGCCGCGCCATGCCGCAGGCGGCGCACATGGTCCACATGCCGGGGCACGTCTACCAGCGCATGGGCCGCTACGGCGACGCCGCGCTCGCCAACGAGCGCGCGGTGGCGGTCGACGGCGAGTACCTGCCGCAGGCGAGCCCGAACGTCGCCTTCTACCGCATGGCCTACGCGCCGCACAACTACGACTTCCTCGCTGCCGCGACCGGCATGCAGGGGCGCAGCGCCGCCACCCTGCTCGCCGCGCGCAGCGTGCACG
The DNA here is from genome assembly GCA_963846495.1 of Thermoanaerobaculia bacterium. GTDB lineage: Bacteria > Acidobacteriota > Thermoanaerobaculia > Multivoradales > JAIOJS01 > DASYQD01. The sequence continues at coordinate 100,074 of CAWJWP010000006.1, forward strand.
GCTCTCTCGATCCGGCGATGCTCGAGCAGATGCCGGGCTTCGACTTCATGCTCGGCCGCGTCGCCTGGACGCTGCTGCGCTTCGGGCGCTACGCCGATGTCCTCGCCGAGCCGCTGCCTCCCGACGGCTTCCCCTACGCAGTGGCGACGGCGCACGCGGCGCGCGGGCTCGCGCTGCTGCGCCTCGGCCGCGCGGCGGAGGCGGAGGCGGAGGTCGAGGTGTCGGCGATGCGCCTGGCCATCGCGAAGATCGCCGTTGGCGCGACCGAAGGCCTCAACGACGCGGCGCAGCTCGTCGCGATCCCGCGCGACCTGCTCGCCGGCGAGCTGGCGATCGCGAAGGGGGATGCCGATGGCGGCCTGCGCCTCCTCGCCGCGGCGGTGGCGGCGGAGGACCGGCTCAAGTACAACGAGCCCTCCGACTGGCATTTCCCCGTTCGCCAGCTCCTCGGGCCGGCGCTGCTGCGCCTCGGCCGCGACGCCGAGGCCGAGGTGGTCTTCCGCGCCGACCTCGCGCGCAACCGCGAGAACGGTTGGGCGCTCGCCGGCTTGCAGGCGGCGCTCGAGCGGCAGGGCAAGGCGGGCGAGGCGGCAGCGGTGCGAGCTCGGCTCGACGCTGCCTGGGCGAGCGCCGACCTCGGCCTCGATCGTCTCGCGTCGCCGCTGCGCACGGCTGCAGCCGATCGCTAACACCGCGAACCCTCCCCTCGCCTCGGCGGGCTCGCTGCTGACCCGCTGACCCGGCGCAGGGTTAGCGGCTGATCCATCTGCCGGCGACGGCCGCGACGGAAATTTCTTCAAGTCGTTGCTGCGCCGCCACTTGTGCCGACGAGCAGAGTCGGCGCGACTCTTGCCAAAGCCGCGGTCGGGGAAATCGAAACCTATCTTTCGAGAGGAGAAGACAGGCATGAGCCATCCCGTCCTGCGTCGCCTCGCCACCGCCCTGTTCCTCGCCGCGCTCGTCGTGGTGCTCGTCGCGCCCGCGGCGGCCGCCGCGCCGACCGCGCCGTCGGCCGACAGCTGCGCCGCCCGCGCCATGAAGCCGGCGAGCCTCGTCGAGGCCAAGCGCGCCGCCGGCGCCGGCTTCGCCGCGGCGAACCTGCTGATCGCCGACCGGCAGACCAACCCCAAGGCGCGCGGCGTCGCCGACGAGCTGGCGCGCGAGAGCATCCTCCACCGCCCCAACCTCCGCGCCGTCGAGCGCTTCCTGCGCCACGCGCCGGACACCTTCACGCTGCCGGTCGAGCTCTCAGCCGGCGGCGTCGACCTCGAGCTCGTGCGCGTCGACGTCACGACGGCAGACTTCAAGGTGACGACCAGCGAGAGCAACGGCCAGGCGGTGCCCTACGAGCCGGGCGTGCACTACCGCGGCAAGGTCAAGGGCGACGACGGCTCGCACGCGGCGGTCTCCGTCTTCCGCGACGAGGTGATGGGCTCCTTCTTCACCGCCGGCGACGGCACCGTCGTCATCGGCCGCCTGCTCGGCCAGAACCCGCAGGGCGAGCACATCGTCTACCCGTCGCGCGTCATCGACGCCCACAACGAGTTCTCGTGCGCCACCCGCGACGACGGCGGCGACGACTTCGAGCCGGCCGGCGGCATCGGCGAGCCCGCCGCCGCCAACGCCTCCGAGCGCGAGTTCCTGCGCAGCCTCGGCGTGAGCCCGGCGCCCACCGGCGCCGTCATCGACAAGGCGATCGTCAAGTGCGTGAAGGTCTACGTCGAGACCGCCTACGACATGTACCAGAACAAGGGCAGCGTCTCGGCGGTGACCAACTACGTCACCGGCTTCTTCAACCAGTCGGCGGTGCTCTACTCCAACGAGTCGATCCCCATCGCGCTGTCGCAGGTCTTCGTGTGGAGCAGCAACGACCCCTACAGCGACACCGGCAGCTCGAGCACCATGCTGTCGGGGTTCCAGTCCTACCGCAACTCGTTCAACGGCGACGTCGGCCACCTGGTCGCCTTCCACGGCGGCGGCGGCATCGCCGCCGGCTTCAGCGCCTTCTGCAACAGCAACATCGACAACCGCCAGTGCTTCAGCGGCGTCAACACGAGCTACTCCAACGTGCCCACCTACTCGTGGACGGTGCAGGTGTTCACCCACGAGATGGGGCACCTCTTCGGCTCGCGCCACACCCACGCCTGCGTGTGGAACGGCAACAACACGCAGATCGACGGCTGCTACAACCCCGAGGGCACCTGCCCGAAGGTGGGCCTGCCGGCGGGCGGCGGCACGATCATGAGCTACTGCCACCTGTCCGGGAACCCCGGCATCAACTTCAACAACGGCTTCGGCCCGCAGCCGGGCAACACCATCCGTTCGCGCTTCAACGCCGCGAGCTGCCTCGGGACCTGCGACACCGGCGGCGGCGGAGGCGGCTGCACCACCTACAACGGCTCGCTGAGCGGCACCGGCTCGGCGCAGATCCAGCCCAACGGCACCTACTACCAGAGCACGACGAGCGGCACCCACTCGGGCACGCTCACCGGGCCGGGCGGCGCCGACTTCGACCTCTACCTCTACAAGTGGAACGGCAGCACGTGGGTGATCGTGGCGCGGTCGGAAGGCGCGACCTCGTCGGAGTCGATCAACTACAGCGGCACCGCCGGCTACTACTACTGGCGGATCTACTCGTACAGCGGCTCGGGCAGCTACAGCCTCTGCATCAGCAAGCCCGTCTGACGCACGACCGAATCTTTGGCCGAGGCCGGCCGGCGGTGGGGAAGCGCTCCTCTCTCACCGCCGGTGCGGCCTCGCTTCTTTTGCGAGCGCCGCGGCTAGGGCTTGACGCGCGCCCGCTTCTCGACGGACGACAAATGGTCGCCGCGGTAGTCGAGGAGGTCCTGCGCCGTCACCGTCATGCAGTCGCCGGGCACCAGGTCGGGCTCGGCGGCGAGCGCGCGGCGCAGCTTGCCGGAGCAGACGTCGGGCGCGTCCTGGAACCTGGCTTCGCGGGCGGCGAAGGCTTGGTGGGTGATGAGCAGCACGAACTCGCGCGACGACAGGCCGTCGGCGACCCGCATCGTGTACTCGCGACCCTTGCTGGTGGAGCGGAACCCGACGTAGCGCACGATCACGTGCCGCGCCGTGCGCGAGGTCTCGTCGAGCGACGTGATGACGGCGTTGGAGGAGACGTCTGAGCTCCAGCGAGCGCCGGCCGTGGAGGCAAATGCGACCGACGATTGCTTGTTCATGTTCGTCCCCGGTTCTGCGGTTGACCAGCTACACCTTACCCCGGAATGAGAATTGCTGCCGGGAGGTCTGCTAAAGTGCACGACAGCGAGAGCGAGGGACCCCGCGTGGGGACCGCTGCGACCTGAAGAATCCCGAGTTTTTCCTGCCGCCGCTTCCCGACTCCTCACCGAGCCAGCTCCCGTCAGAGGTCCCGAAGCACGGGACCACCCAGATCCACGGGGACGCCGACACCAAAGCGGCGCCCAGCCAGGAAAGACGGTCACAGCGATGAAAAAGATCTACGTCGGAAACCTCTCCTTCAACGCCACCGAGGCCGAGCTGCGCGAGCTGTTCGGCAAGCACGGCACGGTCTCGAGCGTCAACCTCATCAGCGACCGTGAGACCGGGCAGCCGCGCGGCTTCGGCTTCGTCGAGATGGAAAGCGGCGCCGAGGCTGCCATCAGCGCCCTCGACGGCAAGGAAGTCGGCGGCCGCACCCTCAAGGTGAACGAAGCCCGTCCCCGCGAGGATCGCGGCGGCGGCGGCGGTGGTGGCCGTGGCGGCGGCGGCGGCGGTCGCGGCCGCGACCGCTACTAGAGTCGAGTCCCCGCCGCCGCCGCGACTCGGGACGCGGCGGCGGCCCTCGCTTCCACGATCACGGCCCACCCTCGCGGCGGGCCGAGAGGAGTCCTATGCCGAAGAGCCGAGCGTCGTTCGTCAAGCGCCAGCGGGAGATCGCGAAGAAGGAGCAGCGGCAGGCGAAGCTGCAACGCAAGCACGATCGCAAGGCCGCGGCGGCGAACGCGCCGCCCGACGATCCGACCTTTGCGCCGGCCGAGGCCGAGCCCGAGCTCGAGCCCGAGCCCGAGCAGCCGTAGCGTCGTCGACGGAGATGAATGTGCTGGGGAGCCGGGTGACTCAGCGGTGCTCGCGTCGCCGCGGCTGCGACTCCGCCTCGAGCGCCGCCGCGAGCTCGCGCACCCCGCGACGGATCTCGTCGCAGTCGAGGGCGGCGAAGCCGAGCTGCAGCCCTTCGCGGCAGCCGCAGGTGCGGTTGTAGCGGCTCAGCGGCGTGACCTCGACGCCGCGCGCGGCCGCGGCAGCAGCCGCCGCATCGGCCGAGAGGCCGTCGTCGAGCCAGCCGGCGGTCTGCAGCCCCGCCTCGACGTCGCAGATCTCGAGCAGCCCGGCGAGCCGGCGCGCCGCCTCGTCGAGCAGGACGCCGAGACGCTCCGCGTAGACCTGGCGCATCCGGCGCAGGTGGCGCGCGAAGTGGCCGGCGGCCATGAAGTCGGCGAGCACCGCCTGCTCGAGGAGCGGCGCGCGGGCCGCCACCGACTTCGCGGCCAGGAAGCCGGGCAGCAGGTCTTCGGGAACGACGAGGTAGCCGAGCCGTAACGACGGGAAGAGGACCTTGCTGAAGCTGCCGGCGAAGAGCACCGAGCCGCTGCGGTCGAGGCCTTGCAGCGCCGGCACCGGCCGCCCCGAGTAGCGGAACTCGCTGTCGTAGTCGTCCTCGAAGACGAGCGCGCCGCTCGTGCGCGCCCACTCGAGCAGCTGCAGGCGCCGGCCGAGCGTCATCGTCGTGCAGAGCGGGAACTGGTGCGCCGGCGTGACGTAGACGAGGCGCACGCCGTGGCGCGTGCGCGCCGGCACGCGCACGCCTTCGTCGTCGAGCGGCAGGCAGGTGATGCGGGCGCCGAGCGCGCAGAACACCGAGGCGGCGCCGTCGTAGCCGGGGTCTTCCATCGCCACCCGGTCGCCGGGGTCGAGCAGCATGCGCGCCGCGAGATCGAGCGCCTCCTGCACGCCGGAGACGACGATCACTTGCTCGGGCGTGCAGCGCACGCCGCGCGAGGCGGCGAGGTACTCGGCGATCGCGGCGCGCAGCGGCCCGTAGCCGAGCGGATCGCAGCCGAGGAGGTCGCTCATGGTGGCGCGCCGCAGGCGGCGGGCGGCGAGCTGCGCCCACAAGTCGACGGGAAAGAGGTCGAGCGCCGGTAGGTTGGCGCGGAAGGCGCGCGTCGGCCGCACCTCCATCCAGGGCAGCGTCTCGAGACGCCGCGCGTAGGTCGAGATGTGTCGCGCCGGAGTGCGTTGCGGCGGGCGCGGCGCGGCGGCGGGTCGCCGCGGTGTCGCGCGCGGCACCTGCAGCAGCTCTTCGGGCAGCACGGAGCTGACGCGGGTGCCGGAGCCGACGCTGCCTTCGACGTAGCCCTCGGCGGTCAGCTGGTCGAAGGCGGCGACGACGGTGCCGCGCGACAGCGCGTACTGCGCGGCGAGCTCGCGCGTGCCGGGCAGGCGGGCGCCGGGACGCAGGCCGCCGGCGAGGATTTGCTCGCGCAACGCACCGTAGAGCCAGCGGTAGGCGGCGGTGCCGCGCGGCCGCGGCGGCAGCACGAGGGGAAGGGAAGTGGCGTGTTTGCTCATCGGTGTTCGTGGTGAAAGTGGACTAGTCGAAACACTGTAAATGGACCTTCGCGGCTGGTCAACTGGTCGCTATCGTGCGCTTCGTACACGAGGAGATGAATCATGACCACCGACACTCTCCGCTCCGTTCGCTCGCTGCCGAAGGTTGCCGCTGTCACCAAGCCCGAAGGCCGCCGCGCCGGCGGGTTCGCCAGCCTGTTCTCCTTCTTCCTCGCCGGCGCCGTGCCGATCGATGGCGGATGGGCGCCGCCCTCCGCGAGCGCGCACGCCGATGAATCGTCGGCCAGCTGCGACGAGGTGGATCGGTGAGCGCCGGCGCCGTCGCCGAGCCGCGCGTCGGCGCCGGCGAGTTGAGCCCGGCTGGCGAGTCCCGCCGCGGAGCGCTCTCCGACTGGCTGCTGCTCGCGACGCCCGGCGTCCTCTGGGGCGCCTCGTTCCTCTTCATCGCCGAAGGGCTGCGCTCGGTGGGCCCCAACGGGCTCACCTTTGCGCGCATCCTCGTCGGCTTCGTCACCTTGTCGCTGGTGCCGGGCGCCCGCCGCGCCGTGCCGCGCGGCGAGTGGGGAGGGCTCGCGGCGCTCGGCGTCCTCTGGCTGGCGCTGCCGCTCACCCTCTTCCCGTTCGCCGAGCTGCGGGTCTCGTCGGCGCTCACCGGCATGCTCAACGGCGCCAACCCACTGTTCACCGCCGTCGTCGCCGCGCTGCTCACCCGCCGCGCGCCGTCGCGCGGCATCGCCGGCGGCCTCGCGGTGGGACTCGCCGGCACGGTCCTCATCGCGCTGCCGAGCTTCGGCGAAGGGAGGAGCAGCGCGGTCGGCGTGCTGCTCATCGTCGTCGCGCTCGTCTGCTACGGCTTCGCCATCAACGTGGCGCACCCGCTGCAGCGGCGCCACGGCGCGCTGCCGGTGATCTGGCGTGCGCAGGCCATCGCGCTCGCGCTCACCGCACCGCTCGGGATCCCCGAGCTGCTCGCCGCACGCTGGCAGGTCGGACCGCTGCTCGCGGTGATCGCCCTCGGTGTCCTCGGCACCGCGGTGGCGCACGTCGTCATGGCCACCGCCGCCGGCCGCTTCGGGCCGACGCGCGCCTCGGCGACGACCTTCCTCATCCCCGGCGTCGCGCTCGTGCTCGGCGTGCTGGTGCGCGACGAGCGGGTGGCGGCGCTGTCGGTCCTCGGCGGCGCGGTCTGCGTGGCGGGCGCGTGGATGATGCGGCGCGGTCAGGAGACCGCGCCGCGCTGAAGTGACGCAGGTTCGAGCGGGCGCGCGCGCGGACGGCGCACCCGTGACTCGTCGGCTCGCGCCGATCGGCCCTCACGCCGGCTTGTGGTACAGCGAGAAGTGCGCGCCCTGCGGATCGACGCCGTTGACGATCCAGCCGCCGCCCGGCACTTCCATCGGGCCGTTGGTGATCTGGCCGCCGTTGGCCTTGATGCGGTCGGCGCCGGCGTTGACGTCGGGGACCTGGAAGTAGAAGCCCCAGTTCGGCGGCACCTGCTCCATGCCCGGCGGCTTGTTCATCATGCCGCCGAGCGGGAACGAGCGGCCGAACATGTGGTACTTGCCCATCGGCCCCATGTCCATCGCTTCCGTCGGCTGCCAGCCGAAGAGCTCGGTGTAGAACTGGAGCGCCGCCTCGGCGTCGGTGGTGTAGAGCTCGTGCCAGGCGACGTCGCCGAGCTCGGCCTCGGCCTCCGGCTGCTTCGGCGGTGACGCCGGTTCGTAGACCGAGAAGTAGGCGCCCTGCGGGTCCTTCATGCCGCGCATGCGGCCGACCTCGGGAACCTCGATCACCGGCGACATGGCGCTGCCGCCGAGCCGCTCGACGGCCGCGACGCCTTCCTCGAGCTTCGGCACGCCGACGTACATCGCCCAGAACGGCGGGAAATTCATCCCCTGCGGGATCTTCATCACGCCGCCGATCGGCACGTCGCCGCCGCGCGCGAACATGTCGTAGGGCTCCTCGCCGCCGCGGAACGGCTGCACCGTCCAGCCCACGACCTTGGTGTAGAACGCTTCCGCCGCCTCCTTGTCCGTCGTCAGCAGCTCGTACCAGAGCACCCGGCCCAGCAGAGAATCAGCCATCGCAAACCTCCTTGTTCGTCGGCCCCGTCGCGTGGCCGACATTACGTCCACCGTCTGCCCCTAGTCGAACGGGCCGGCACGAAATCGACAGCGCCCGCCGATCACGCGTCGGGCTCGCAGCTCCTGCAACCGCGAGCCCGGCTGCTAGCATTGGCGCACCATTCAGATCTCTTGTGGAGAAGCCGGCATCATGAAGCCGGGCCCCGATCGCCCTTCCGTCGATCCGCCGTCCGCCGAGCCTGTCTCGCGCGCGGAAACGTCGCTCGTCCAGCCGCCCGCGGTACCCCGCGAGCTGCCGCGGCGCACGCCCACCGGGACGATGCGCTCGGCGGCGGCCAACGCGCGGCTCGCCAGCGTGCTGGAGATGATCGGCGACGCCTTCGTCGCCTTCGACGCCGACTTCAACTACACCTACGTCAACGAGAAGGCCGCCGCCCTCTTCGGCCGCAAGGCCGCCGACCTCGTCGGGCGCAACTACTGGCAGGAGTTTCCGGAGGCGCGCGGCACGTACTTCGCCGAGGCCTACGTGCGCGCCCTCGAGACCGGCGAGCCGATCCAGTTCGAGAACCACTTCGTGCCGTGGGACCGCTGGTTCGAGAACCGCGTCTACCCCTCGGCCGACGGGCTGGCGATCTTCTTCACCGAGATCACCGACAGGAAGCGCGCCGAAGCGGCGATGCGGCAGCTCAACGTCGAGCTCGAGCGCCGCGTCGCCGAGCGCACGGCGCGCCTGCAGGCCGCCAACAAGGAGCTCGAGGCGTTCTCCTACTCGGTGTCGCACGACCTGCGGGCGCCGCTGCGCGCCATCGGCGGCTTCGCCGAGATCATCGCCCGCCGCTACGCCGCGAGCCTCCCTGCCGAGGGGCAGCGCTACTTCGCCAACATCCTGCAGGCGAGCGAGCGGATGAACCAGCTCATCGACGCGCTCCTCGGCTACTCGCGCCTCGGGCACTGGGCCGTGCGCCGCGAGACGATCGCGCTCCACGACGTGTTCGCCTCGCTGCAGGCCGACTTCGCGCCGCGGGTGCAGCAGTCGGGCGGGCGGCTGGGCGTCGCCGACGACCTGCCCGCCGTCTGCGGCGACCGCGTGCTGCTCGAGCAGCTCTTCGGCAACCTGCTCGACAACGCGCTCACCTACCACCTGCCGGGCACGCCGCCGGAGGTCACGGTGAGCTGGAGCCGCGAGGGGGATGACGTCGTCGTGCGGGTGCGCGACCGCGGCATCGGCATCCCGCGCGAGCACCAGGAAAAGATCTTCGATATCTTCCAGCGCCTGCACTCCGAGGACGCTTACCCCGGCACCGGTGTCGGTCTCGCCACCGTGCGCAAGGCGGCCGACCTGCTCGGCGGCGCGGTGATGGTGGAGTCCGAGCCCGGCGCCGGCGCCACCTTCCACGTCGCGCTGCCGGCCGCTGACGCCGCCGCCGCCGGCGCAACCCGAGCCCCTGCGGAGCGCGGCGCGATGAGCGCAACTCCATGAGTACCAGACCGGCGCACATCCTCCTCGTCGAGGACAACCGCATGGACGTCGAGCTGGTGCTCGACGCCTTCCGCGAGGCGCGCCTGCTCGACACCGTCCACGTCTCGCCCAACGGCAACGACGCGCTCGACTACCTCTTCGGCCGCGGCCGCTACGCCGACCGCCGCGCCTTCCCGCTGCCCGACCTCGTGCTGCTCGACCTCGGGCTGCCCGGCGTCGACGGCTTCACCGTGCTGCGCGAGCTCAAGGCGGCGCCCATCCTCAAGCGGCTGCCGGTCGTCATCCTCACCTCCTCGCGCGAGGACCGCGACCGCGCCACCACCTACGACAGCGGCGCCAACAGCTATCTCGTCAAGCCGGTGTCGTTCTCCGGCTTCCTCGACGTCGTGCAGCAGATCGAGCGCTACTGGCTGGCGCTCAACGTGGCGCCGCCGGTCGGCAAGTGAAGATGTAGTGAAGCGGGTCCGCGTCCTCTACGTCGACGACTACCCGCTCGACCGCGAGCTGGTGCGGCACGCGCTCGAGGTCGAGGACGACGGGTTCACGCTCGTCGAGGCCGCCTCGCGCACCGAGTTCGAGGCGGCGCTCCACGACGGCAGCTTCGACGTCGTGCTCTCCGACTTCAACATCCTCGGCTTCCAGGGGCTCGACGTGCTGGCGGCGGTGCAGTCGCTTCCGTACCCGGTGCCGGTGGTGATCGTCACCGGTACGGGCTCGGAGGAGGTCGCCGTCCAGGCGATGAAGCAGGGTGCCGCCGACTACGTGATCAAGACGCCGCAGCACATCCAGCGACTGCCGCTCACCATCCAGGCCGCGCTCGAGAAGCGGCGGCTGGAGGAAGAGAGCCGCCGCGCGCAGGCGCGCACGGTCGAGCTGCTCGCCGACCTGCAGCAGGTGAACGCCGACCTGCTGCGCGCCTACAACGCGACCATCGAAGGATGGTCGCGGGCGCTCGACCTGCGCGACAAGGAGACCGAGGGACACACGGTTCGCGTCACCGAGATGACGATCGAGCTGGCGCGCGAGATGGGCATCGCCGAGAGCGAGCTCGTGCACGTGCGGCGCGGCGCGTTGCTGCACGACATCGGCAAGCTCGGCGTGCCCGACGACGTGCTGCTCAAGCCGGCGCCGCTCTCCCCCGAGGAGTGGGCGATCATGCGGCGCCACCCGCAGTACGCGCGTGACCTCTTGGCGCCGATCGACTTCCTGGCGCCGGCGCTCGACATCCCGCTCAACCACCACGAGCGCTGGGACGGCACCGGCTATCCGCAAGGGCTGCGCGGCGAGGAGATCCCGCTCGTCGCCCGCATCTTCGCCGTCGTCGACGTGTGGGACGCGCTGCGCTCCGACCGCCCCTATCGGCCGGCGCTGCCCGACGAGGCGGTGATCGAATACTTGCGCTCGTCCTCCGGCACGCAGTTCGATCCGCATGTCGTCGACACGTTCCTGGCGTTGCTCGCGCGGCAGGTGACGGCGCAACCGCAACCGCGGCCGTAGCCGGCTGCGCCGATCCGCTGCGGCGCAGGTCACTGCGCCATTACGCTCGCGCGACATAATCGAGGGAACCGCGGGAGGCGCACGGCCGTGCAGCCAGGCAATCGCCTCGGCCCCTACGAGATCGTCGCTCCGCTCGGCGCCGGCGGCATGGGCGAGGTGTGGCGGGCGCGCGACTCGCGGCTCGGCCGCCAAGTGGCGCTGAAGGTGCTGCCCGAGCCGCTGGCCGCCGACGGCGACGCGCTCGAGAGGTTCGAGCGCGAGGCGCGGGCGCTCGCGGTCCTGTCGCATCCACACATCTGCGTCCTCCACGACGTCGGCCACGACGACGGCAAGGCGTTCCTGGTCATGGAGCTGCTCGCCGGCGAGACGCTGGCCTCGCGGCTCGAGCGCGGCGCCATGCCGCTCCAGGAGGCGCTGGCGGTGGCGATCCAGATCGCCGACGCGCTCGCCGCGGCGCACCGGCTCGGCATCGTCCACCGCGACTTGAAGCCCGCCAACGTGATGCTGACGCGTGGCAGCGGCGTCAAGCTGCTCGACTTCGGCCTGGCGAAGCGGCGCGCCAGCGAAGCGGCTCGCGAGGTGACGCGCGAGGTGACCCGCGGCGGTGGTGGCGGACGTGCGACGCGGCCGTCGGTGACGACGCCGATGCTCACCGCCGCGGGCTCGCTGCTGGGCACGCTGCAGTACATGGCGCCCGAGCAGTTGGTGGGGCAGGAGGCCGACGCGCGCTCGGACCTCTTCGCCTTCGGCGCCATCGTCTACGAGATGGTGTCGGGCCACCGCGCCTTCCCCGGCTCGTCGGCGACCTCGATCGCCGTCGCCATCCTGCAGGCGCAGCCGCGGCCGCTGCGCGAGCTGGTGCCGGTGAGCCCGCCGGCTCTCGACCGGCTGGTGCGGCGCTGTCTCGAGAAGGAGCCGGAGGCGCGCTGGCAGAGCGCGGCGGACGTGGCCGAGGCGCTGCGCTGGCTGGCGGATGGCGGGCCGGCGTCGGCAGCGAGCAGCGCCGACCTGGCGAGCGGCGTCTCGTCGCCGGCGCGTCGGCCGCGGCTCGCCTCGCGCGAGCGGTTCGCGTGGGCGGCGGCGCTCGCCGTCGCGATCCTCGCGCTCGGCGGCGCCGCGCTCACTCTCGGCTGGCTCGGCTGGCGGACGCGCGCCCCCGAGGCCAAGCCGTTGCACCTCTCCCTGCCGCTGCCGCCGACGAGCACCCGCAGCGAGTGGTTCCAGCTCGCGCCCGACGGCCGTCAGCTCGCCTGGGTCGGCTGGTCGGCGGACGGCGTCTCCAGCCTGTGGGTGCGCCGGTTGGGCGAGTGGCAGGAGCGCCAGCTGCCGGGCACCGCGGGGGCGGCGCAGCCCTTCTGGTCGCCCGACGGGCGCTGGCTCGGCTTCTTCGCCGACGGCAAGCTCAAGAAGGTGCCCGTCGCCGGCGGACCGGCGCAGGTGCTGGCGCCGGCGGCGGCACCCTACGGCGGCGCCTGGAGCCGGCGCGGCGTCATCGTCTTCGCGCCCGGTCTCGCCGATCGCCTCTACAAGGTGTCGGCCGACGGCGGCGCGGTATCGCCGCTCACCAAGCTCGAGGCCCAGGACGAGGCGCACCGCTGGCCCTGCTTCCTGGCCCAAGAAAACGATCAAGTCGAGCGCTTCGCCTTCCTCGCCGACAGCGCGCGGCCGGAGCATCACCAGATCCGCCTCGGCTCGCTCGCCGGCGAGAAGCCGCGGCTGGTGGTGCCGGCGGTCGGCAACCCCGTTTGCGGCGACGGCCATCTTCTCTACGTCAGCGCCGGCACCTTGCTGGCGCAACGCCTCGACGTCGCGAGCGGCCGGCTCGAGGGCGAGCCGGTAGCGCTCGCCGAGAAGGTCGAGGAGAACGCCCCCAACCACCACTTCGAGGTCACCGCCGTTCCGGGGTTGCTGGCCTACCGCTCGGTGGACCCGTCGATGCAGTTCGTGTGGATCGACCGCCGCGGCCGCACGCTCGAGGAGATCGGCGAGCCGGGCAGCTACGGCTCCTTCGAGCTGTCGCACGACGAACGGCGGCTCGCCTACACGCGGCTCGACGCCGACGGCCGCATCGAAGGCGTGTGGTGGCGCGACCTCGGACGCGGCATCGCCTCGCGCGTCGCCGCCTCGGGCGAACGCGGCATCGTCGGCTACCCGGTGTGGTCGCCGGACGCGGAGCAGCTGGCGCTGGGCGTCGTCAACACCGGCGCCTGGTCGCCCGGCCTCGTACGCCTCGGCAATCCCTCGCCACCGCGGCCGCTGCTGCGCGCCGCCGTCGACGACCTGCCGACGTCGTGGTCGCCCGACGGCCGCTGGCTCGCCTTCGTGCGCAGCGAGCGGCCCGGCGGCGAGAACGACGTGTGGGTCGCCTCGCTCGCCGACGGCAGCGCCACGCGCTTCACCCACGACCCCGGCAACGAGATGCACCCGGCGTTCTCGCCCGACGGCAGCTGGATCGCCTACGCCGCCGATCCCTCGGGTCGGCGCGAGGTCTACGTGCGGCGCTTCCCCGAAGGCGAGCCGGTGATGCAGGTCTCGCGCTCGGGCGGTGGCATTCCGGCGTGGAGCGGCGACGGCCGCGAGCTCTACTACGTCTCGTGGGGCCGCGAGCTCGTCGTCGTGCCGCTCATGGGCATGGGGCCGGCGCTGACGCCGGGCGAGCCCGAGGTCCTCTTCGACCTCGAGACCGGCGAGCGTCCGCGCGTCTGGTGGGAAGGTGTGGCGCCGTCGCACGACGGCTCGCGCTTCCTCGCCCTCGAGCACGTCCAGAGCCCGGCGCGCGAGCCGCTGCACGTCGTCGTCGGCTGGCAACCGCCCTGAGCCGCCCGCGATATCCTCGACGCGTGATCGTCGAGCTCGGGCTGCTGCTCGCCACCTATCTCGGGTCGAAGCTCTACGAGTCGCGCCAGGCCGAACAGGAAGGCGAAGAGAACGCCGCGCTCGCGCTCGTCCCGAAGGACGACGCCCTCCCGGTGAAGGTGTCGCTGGCCTCACTGGCGCTCTTCGCCGTCAGCCCCTTCGTTCCCGCCGCGTTGCCTCTCGCTTTTGCTGCGTATCTCTACGCCGCCATTCCGTACATGAAGAACGTCGAGACGGCGCTCAAGCGCGACCGCAAGGTCAACGTCGACGTCCTCTTCTTCGTCGCCGATGCGTTGACCCTCGGGGCGAGGCAGTACATCGCGGCGGCCTTCGGGATGCTGCTGATCCACAGCGGGAAGCTGACCGTCAAGAAGGCCAAGGACGAAACGAAGAAGCAGGTGACGAACCTGTTCCAGGAGCTGCCGCAGAGGGTCTGGATGCGGGTCAACGGCGTCGAGGTGGAAGTCCCCCTCGCCGACGTGGCGGTGGGCGACCTGCTGGTCGTCGACCCGAGCAGCGTGATTCCGGTGGACGGTGTGATCGAGCAGGGAAGCGCGATGGTCGATCAGAGCTCGCTCACCGGCGAGGCGCAGCCGGCGGAGAAGGAGCCGGGCGACGAGGTGTTCGCCAATACCGTCGTCACCGCCGGCCGGATCCAGGTCCGCGTCACGCGCTCCGGCAAGGACACCACCTCCGCCCAGATCGCCGACGTGCTGCTGAATTCGGTGAGCTACAAGACGGGTGTCCAGCTCACCGGCGAACGCTGGGCGGACGAGATGTCGCACCCGATGCTCCTCGCCGCCGGCGCGATCCTGCCCTTCGCAGGCCCGGTGCCGACGGCCGTCTTCATCAACGCGCACATCGGGGCCAGGATCCGGCTCTTCGCCCCGCTGGCGACGCTGCGGCACATCAGCGAGGCGTCGCAGCTCGGCGTGCTGGTCAAGGACGGGCGGGCCCTCGAGGAGCTGTCCAAGGTCGACACCATGCTGTTCGACAAGACCGGGACGCTGACCACCGACCAGCCCGAGGTCGCCACGGTGACGACGGTGGGCAAGTACCCGGCACGGGAGATCCTGGCCTACGCGGCGACGGCGCAGCGCCGGCTGTCTCATCCCATCGCCAGGGCGATCCTGCGCAAGGCCGAGGAAGAAGGAGTGACGCCGCACGAGACGCTGGACTCCAACTACGCGATCGGCTTCGGCCTGTCGGTCGACGTGGGTGGGAGGTTCGTGCGCGTCGGCAGCCTGCGCTTCTTCGAGCAGGAAGGGATCAGCATCCCGGCCGCCGTACGGGCGACGCAACGGCGCTCGCACGCCGCCGGCAACACCTTCATCCTCGTCGGCATCGACGAGCGGGTCGAAGGCACTCTCGAGCTGCGGCCGCAGATCCGTCCCGAGGCGCGGGAGACGATCGCCCAGCTGCGCGCCCTCGGCATCCAGCACCTCGCCATCGTGTCGGGAGACGACGAGCTGCCGACGCGGCGGCTCGCCGAAGCGCTCGGCATCGACGAGGTCTACTTCAACACGCTCCCCGAGCGAAAGGCCGCGCTCGTCGAAGCCCTGCAGGCGCAAGGCCGGACGGTCGGCTTCATCGGCGATGGCATCAACGACAGCATCGCTCTCAAGAAGGCCAACGTCTCGATCTCGATCGCCGGCGCCTCTTCGATCGCCAAGGATCAGGCGGAAATCATCCTGATGGACGGCACGCTCACTCACGTCGGCCCGATGGTGGAGCTGGCGCAGCGCCTGGACGTCAACCTGCGCCGCAGCCTGACGATCTGCCTGATCCCCTCGGTCCTCAACCTGCTCGGCGCGTTCGTCTTCCACTTCAACGTGCTCACCGCACTGATCCTCAACAGCGTCACCGGAGCGCTCGGGGTGACCAAGGCGTTCTACGTGCGGCGGAAGGAGCTCCCGAGCGACCAGGCTGCCCCGGCCGAGTCGCCGCGCGCCCCTCCGGAGGAGGACCGGCCGCCCGAGCAGCTCCCCGAGCCGGAGGTAGTGGCGCTCGAAGCGTTGCCGCGGCTCGCGACTTCCTAGCGATAGACTGCTGGCGCTCCACAGCGGTCGAGGGGGAATTCGGGCGGCGGTGTCCGTCTAATACGCCCGAGGCCCACAACGGCCCGGTTGGGACGCGTGCACGCCTGCTCCGCGTAGCCAGTGGCGTCCCGCTCATGAAGAAGGGAAACGGCGCGATGGTGTTGTCGGACTCGAGCGTTGCCGAAGGCCACGAGCGCCCCGCCGTGGCCGGGCTCGAGATCGACCGCAGCCCGAGCGCCATCGCCGAGGCGTCGCGCGACTTCGGGCACCTGATCGCCGGCCGCGCCGAAGGCGTGGTGCGGCCGCGAACGCCCGACGACGTCGTCGCCGCGGTCCGCCACGCCCTCGCGACGGGAGTGACGCTGACCCCATGCGGCAAGCGCGCGAGCTGCGGCGGGCAATCCCTGCCCAACGGCGGCTTGTCGCTGGACATGACGACCCTGAACGGAGTGGGCCCGATCGACGTCGAGGCGGGAACGATCGAGTGCGACGCGGGCGCCACCTTGCGCGCCGTCAGCGAGGCGACCCTGCGGCACGACATGGTGCCGCGGATCCTGTCCTTCAACCTGGACCTCACCGTGGGTGGCGTGCTGTCCGCGGGCGGCTTCGGCGCCAACTGCCACCGCTTCGGTCCGATGATCGCCAACGTCCCGATGGTGGACGTGGTGACCGGCGCCGGCGAGCGGATCCGTTGCTCGCGCGAGAACGAGCGCCCGCTGTTCGACGCGGTCCTCGGCGGCCTCGGGCGCTGCGGCGTGATCGCGCGCGCGACCCTGGCGCTGCGGCGCATCCGGCCGCGGGTGCGCCTCTGGAACCTCCTCTATCACCGTCACCAGGACTGGCTCGACGCCCAGGAGCTCCTGGCGCGCTCCGACCGGGTCGATTACATGCAGGGGTTCTTCTGGGCCGGTCCCCAGGTGCTGAGGCCCGCCGGGGACGGCTTCCTCCCCGAGCCGCAGTGGTTCTTCGGGCTGTCCATCGGCTGCGAGCACGACGGCGAAGGGCCGGACGAAGCGCGGGTGCTCGCGGGCCTCGAGCCCACCGCCATCCTGACCGTCGACGACGCCGACACGCGTCAATTCATCGACCTCTACCGCGATCGCTTCGTCCAGATGCGCCGCAGCGGCGCGTGGGAAAGGCGGCATCCCTGGGTCGACTGCCTGCTGTCGCCCGCCATGGTGCGGGAGAACCTGCCGCGGATCCTCGCCATGCTGCCGCGGGCGGCGGGAGACGGCCACCGCCTCGCCTGGTTCCCGACGCGAGCGCTGCCCGGACTCTTCTCGGTGCCGGACGGCGAGTGGGCGATCGCCATCGCCATCCTGCCGGTGGCCATCGAGGAGTCGGTGTACGAGCAGACCCAGGCCGCGCTCGACGAGCTGCGGCGGATGCTCTGGGGCCTGGGCGGGAAGGCGTACCTGATCGGTTGGTTCGGGCCGATGGACGACAGCCGAATGGCGCCGTCACTACGGCCTCCGGTACGACGCCTGGCGCGCCGCCAAGGAGACGTACGACCCGCAGGGCGTGCTCCACTCGATGGCTTTCGGTACGTGAGGTGATGCAAGCGGATTACGTCATCGTCGGCGGCGGCATCACCGGCGTCTGCGCCGCCTATCACCTCGCCCGGCGCGGGCGCCGACGTGCTGCTCCTCGAGCGCGACGAGATCGGTCCGGAGGCGCCCATCTCGAGCTCGGGCGAGCACGCCAAGGCCTTTCGCAGCGCCTACGGACGCGACCGCAAGATGACGCGGCTCTGCACGCAGTCCTTCGCGCTCTGGCGGCAGCTCGAGGAGGAGACCGGAGAGGCGCTGTTCGTGCCCTGCGGCATGCTGGTGTTCGGCGCGCAGGAGGCGCGGGCGCTGGCGCACTGGCCGCACCCCGAGGCCGCACGGTTCGCGCTCGACTCCGCCGCCACGCTGAGCGAAGAAGGGCTGCCCCACGAGCTGCTGAGCCAAGCCGAGCTGCTCGAACGGTTTCCTCAACTGGGGCCGAACGACACTTACGACCACGGGATCCTCGACCACACGGCGGGCTACCTGCGCGCGCGCACCGCCGTGCGGGCGATCGGCGCGCTCGCCCAGCGGGCGGGTGCGGCGCTGTGGGAGCTCGCCAACGTCGAAGAGGTGGTTCGCGAGGGCGAGGACGTCGTTCGGCTGGTGACGTCGCGGGGCGACGTCGAGCCGCGGCGCGCCGTCATCTTCGCGGCCGGCTACATGAACGCCACCCTGGCGCCCGAGCTGCGTGCGAAGACGCGGGTGACCCGGCAGCGGCTCCTCTTCCTCGCGCCGAAGCATCCCGCCGCCTACGCGCCGGAGGTCTTCCCCATCGTCGTCGACGTCAACGTACGGCGCTACGTCTTCCCGGTCCACGGCCCGGGCATCACCAAGATCTGCGACGACGACAACACCTGCGCCGAGCGCATCGTCGAGCCGGGAGAGCGGCTCGACCGCGACGCCGACGACGGGTTCCGCGCCGACGCCATGGCCTTCCTGCAGGCGCACGTGCCCGGCCTCCTCGACTCCACCGAGGTGGACAGAAAGGTTTGTCACTACACCAACACCGTCAGCGAGCAGTACCTCGTGTACCGCAAGGGAAATACCGTCGTTCTTTCCGCCTGCTCCGGCCACGGCTTCAAGAACGCACCGATGACCGCGCTGGCGGCTGCGACCCTGGCCGACCCCGAGTCCGGCCCGCTGCGCTACTGCGAGCGAGATTTCGAATATGAGGCAGCTGGCCACTTCTGATTTGGGTGAGACGGTGACGGCGCGGCGGGAGCCTTCGGACCCATCGACCGGCGGCGACAACGCCTGGTACGGCAGCTACGAAGCGGCGATGGCGTTCTGCCGCTTGACGGAGTGGCTGTCCACTCAGCCCGGCACCAAGATGGCGAAGGAGCTGCGCTGCCTCGAGCAAGCGTTGCAGGCGGATCTCCGCGCCGTCCTCGCGGAAAGAAACGTCAACCTCATCGACCTCGGCACGGGCGATGGGCAGAAGACGTGCCTGCTCGTCGAAGCGCTGCAGGCGGCAGGCGTGCGCACCGTCCGCTACGTTCCCGTCGACAAGAACCCTTTCATCTCGCGCTACGCGATCCTCACGCTGCTGCGCGGTGGAAGGCGGGCGTGGAGCCACGAAGAAGTGGAGCGTCTCGTCGGTCCACTGGACGCGTCCGGCGAGATACGCGCCGGCGAACCCTCGACCACCGAGATGCTGGTGCGCCGGTGGTCGCTCGGCAGCAACAGTGACCTGGTGATTCAGGACGGCAGCCTGATCTTGCCGGTGAAGGGGCTCGAGATCGATTTCATCGAGGATCTTCCTCGCGTGGTGAGCGCCGCCCGGCGGCTCGGCGGAGAACGCCTGAACGTCTTCTGCCTGCTGGGCAACACGCTGGGCAACTACCCGGCCGAGAAACGGGAGGCCTTCCTGGTCCGCTTGGCGGAGGGGACGACACCCGGCGAGCTGTTCCTGCTCGGCGTGGGGCTGCAGCCCCAAAAAGGCCCGTGCGATGCGGGCGAGCTGAGCCTGTTACAGGCCGACTACCTGCCAGGCGAGAAGTTCATGCGCCTGCAGGCCGATCACCCGGATTCGACCTATTCCTCGCGCTATGAGCCGGAGTCGTGTCGCATGATCCACGGCTTCGAGCGCCCGGATGGCTCACGGCAAGTCGTGGGCTACTCGTACCTCTTCGACGCGCAGGAGGTGATCCGCGACCTCCACGCGGCGGGCTTCGAGATCGTGTCGTGCGCCATCCATCCCGGCGAGCAGCGCCCACGCGAGCCCAGGTATTTCACGATCCTCGCTTCCAAGGTGCGAGAATCGAAGCGAGAGGCGCGATGAATCTCGAAGAGGTCAAGTCGCACGTCCAGCGCTGGGTCGACGACACGCTGAGCGTTCCTTCGCCGGCGTTTCAGAACCTGCCGCCGTGCCCCTACAGCAAGCCGGCCCTGCTCAAGAACAAGGTCGACATCCGTTGCGCCGACGGGTCCGAGCTGCTCGCTCGCGTGGCGGAGACGGCACGCTCCTGGGACGACCGCTATGAGCTGGTGCTGTGGGCGGCCGAGCCGGACAGCATCGAGCCGGAGGCGCTCGCCGCCGGCATCGCCGAGTCGAACGCCCGTCTCGAGGCGGCGGACCTGGTCTGTTTCTTCGACCATCCACGCAGCGTCGATCCGAAGTACAAGGTGACGAGCGCCAACGGCAAATACGTTTTCGTCGGCATGCAGCGGCTGAGCCTCTTCGTCGAGGCCGCCCGCCCCCTGCAGAAGAAAAATTATTTCGAAAAGGTCAGCAAGCAGTACGGAGTCACCCGGCACCTCGCGCCGCCGGCGGCCGCGGCAGCCGTCGAGGATCGGCAGTTCCAACGCTTCGCCAAGCTGCTGCGCGAAGCGTCGACCGGGTCCAGGTACTACGCGGAGTCCCTCTCGGGGCTCGCTCTCGACGACATCCGCTCCTTCCGCGACCTCGACAAGCTGCCGACCCTGGACACCGGCACGCTGTTGACCCGCGGCGCGGACTTTCCCGCGCTTCCGAAATCACGCCTGCGGCGAGTCATCGTGTCGGGCGGCACCACCGGCAATCCCAAGATCTGCTTCTTCGGCGACAACCTCGACGAGGTCCTCCGCGTGTGGGCGGAGACATGGCGAGCCTGCATCGGTCTCCAGCCAGAGGACATGGTCGCTGTCCTCTGTCCGCTGCCCCTCGCCTCCGGGATCCTCATCACCGAGCTGCTCGAGCTGATCGGCTGCAGCACCATCCCTCTCGGTCTGACCACGGCGCCGGAGGTCACCGCGCGGCTGATGCAACGCCTCGAGGCCAACGTCATCGTGAGCCAGCCTTCGACAGTGCTCAGGCTGGCGCGGGACGTGAGGGCGCTCGGTTACGAGCCGCAGGACTTCGGGATCCGCAAGATGCTGCTGGGATCGGAAGTGCTCGCCGAGCGAACGCGGCGCCAGATCGAAGGCGAGTGGGGCTGCGAGGTGTTCGACACCAGCGGCTCCTCCGAGCTGGGCATGATCGGCGCCGAATGCCGGCAGCACGACGGTCACCACCTGGCCGCCGACAGCGCCTACTTCGAGGTGCTCGATCTGGAACAGCGCACGCCCGTCGAGGAAGGGCTGGGACGCCTCTACGCGACCACTCTCCTCAACCTCGGTTTGCCGCTGATCCGCTACGACATGAAGGACATCGTCAAGGTGACGCACGCGCCTTGCCCCTGCGGCGTCGCCACGCCGCGGATCTGGTTCATGGGCCGCGCCGACGATCGCTTCATCTTGCGGACGGGCGTGAAGCTCTATGCCTACCAGGTGGACGATGCGCTCGCGGGCTTCGCGGACCTCACTCCCGACTACAACGTCGTCGTCCGCGATGACGGCGACGCCGATGCCATCCGGGTGACCATCGAGGTGGCCGATCCCGCGCACTGCCAGCAGGCGCTGACGCCGCGGGTCGCCGAGGCGTTCATCGGCTCCTCGGTCGATTTCCGCGAGCTCTACGACGCGCGGCTCGTGCGCGCACCGGAGATCGAGTTCGCCGCGATGGGCTCGCTCGAACGCACTGCCCGCGGCAAGATCAAGGACCGGTTCCGCGACCAGCGAACCAACGGTTCCTAGCCGCCCCTGACTACTCGTAACGCAGCGCCAGCGTCGGCGCGATCCGCGACGCTCGTCGCGCCGGCACGTAGGCGGCGAGCAGGGTGACGAGCACCATCGACGGCACGACCGCCAGGTAGACGGCGACGTCGACGCGCCCGGAGTCGAACAGCATCGAGTTCATGAGGCGCTCGACGGCGAGGCCCATGGCGAGGCCGATCGCGGTGCCCGTCGCCACCAGCGCCAGGCCCTTGCCGATCACCAGCCGCAGCACCGCCGGCCGCCCGGCGCCGATCGCCATGCGGATGCCGAGCTCGTGCGTGCGGCGGCTGACGTTGTAGGAGATCAGCCCGTAGAGGCCGGCGACGGCGAGCAGGACGCCGACCGCGCCCATGGCGCCGATCATCCCGATCGCCACCCCCGGGCCCTCGACGGTGTGGTAGCGGTAGAGGTCCTCGTAGGTCCGCATCTCCACCACCGGCATGTTGGCGTCGAGCGAGCGCACGACGTCACGCACCGGCTCGACGAGCTGCAGCGGGTCGCCGGCGGTGCGCAGGAGCACGACCATCTCGGCGCGCGGGTGCTGGTCGAGCGGCAGGTACACGAACGGCAGCGGCCGCTCGCCGGGCGTCCGATACTTGATCGTCCGCGCCACGCCGACGACCTCTACCGGCGTGCCGCCGCGGTGGTCGAGGCGGATGCGCCGGCCCACCGCCTCGGCGTTGGGCCAGTAGCGCTTGGCGAACTCCTCGTTGACCACCGCCACGCGCGGGCTGTCCGCGGCGTCGGACTCGAGGACGCCGCGGCCGCGCAGGAGCGGGATCTCCATGGTCGCGAAGTACGCTTCGTCGACGGCGTCGACGGCAGCGGTGAAGGCTTCGCGGTCGCGCGGCATCTGGTAGCCGTCGGGCACGAACGACAGCGCCTCGAAGCCCTCGAGCGAGAGCGGCGGGTTCTGCGTCAGCGCCGCGCTCACCACTCCCGGCATCTCGCGCATGCGCGCGGTGAGCAGCTCGTAGAACTGCTTCGTGTGCGCGGCGTCGTACTGCACGAGGCGCGGGTCGAAGCGCGCCATCAGCAGGCGGTCCTTGGCGAAGCCGGTCGCCTGGAGGGCGCTGGCCTCGAAGGCGCGCGCCATCAGGAAGCAGGCGGTGAGCAGCATCAGCGAGGTGGCGACCTGTGCCACGACCAGCACGTTGCGGCCCCACAAGCGCTTGCGCCCGGGCGCGTCGACGTCGGCCGACTTGAGCCCGGCGACGAGGTCGGTGCGCGTGCTCTGCAGCGCCGGGGCGAGGCCGCAGAGGAGAGCGCTCAGCGCGGCGATCACCAGGCTCGCCACCAGCACCCGCACGTCCATGCGGAAGGGGATGGTGATCGGCAGCTGGGCGGGGATCTTGAAGGTGGTGAGGAACTCGATGGCGGCATAGCCGACGCCGACGCCGCCGAGACCGCCGAGGAGCGCCAGCACCAGGGTCTCGGTGAGCAGCAGCCGGATGAGCCGGAAGCGCCGGGCGCCGAGGGCCAGCCGGATGGCGATCTCGCGCGTGCGCGTCCGCCCGCGGCTCAGCAGCAGCCCCGCCACGTTGGTGCAGGCGACGAGCAGCACGGCGACGGCGAGGACGGTGAAGATGACGCTGAACTTCCACTCGTCGGCATCGCCGCGCGTGCGCACCTCGAAGAGGGTGAGCACGTCGGCGCCGCGGTCGCGGTAGAGCGTCGGGTGGGCGCGCGTGAAGTCGCGCTGGAGCGCGGCCATCTCGGCGCGCGCCTTGTCGAGGCCGACCTCGGCGCGCAGGCGCGCCTTGACCATCAGCTCGCGGTCGTCGCGGTCCTCGAGGAAGCGCTTCTGCGGGTTGGTCGAGAACGACTCCGCCATCGCCAGCGGCACGTAGAAGTCGGGCCGCGAGAAGATCTGGATGCTGGGGAACGACTCCGGCGCCACGCCGACGACGGTGAATTCGCGGCCGTTGAGGAGGACCTTCTTACCCACCACGGCCGGGTCGCTGGCGAACTCCTGCTTCCACACGTTCGGCCCCAGCACGGTCACCGCGTCGCGGCCGGGCACGACGTCCTCGTCGGGACGGAAGCCGCGCCCCACCCGCGGCTCCACCTCGAGGGCGGAGAAGAAGTTGCCGGAGACGAGCATGCCGCCCTTGACGCGCGGCGTCGAGCCCGCCGCGGCGCTGAAGCCGACCGCCGTCGTGCCGGTGTGCGCGACGACGCCGTCGTAGCTCTTGGTGTAGTCGCGCAGGTCGAGGTACTCGCGATACGAGAAGAAGTCGACGCTCTTGTCGCGCGAGGTGCTGACCAGCGACACCACCTCGCCCGGCCGCGGCACCGGGTAGGGGCGGAAGATCAGCCCGTCGAGCATGCTGAACGGCGCCGCGGTCATGCCGATCCCCAGCGCCAGCGTGAGGACGACGAAGCCGGCGAGCGCGGGCGTGCGGCGCAGGCTGCGCAGGGCGAACTGCACGTCGCCGACGAAGTCGGTCAGCCAGTTGACGCGCCGCGTGTCGCGCACCTCCTCCTTGCGCTGCTCGATGCCGCCCATGGCGAGGAGGGCGCGGCGGCGCGCCTCCGCGGGCGAGAGACCGGCGGCGATCCCCTCCTCGATCTTGTGCTCGAGGTGGAATTGCAGCTCCTCGTCGAGCTCCTGCTCGACGTGGCGGCGGCGGAAGATCGACCGCAGGCGCAAGGGCGTCGTGAACCACCAGTGCTCGAAGCGCATGACTCAGGCCTCTGAGAGTTGGACGACGTGGGTGATGGCGGCGGAGAGCCGCTGCCAGTTGGCGGTCTCCGTCGCGAGCTGCTTCCTGCCCAGGCGGGTGAGCGAGTAGAACTTCGCCCGCCGGTTGTTCTCCGTCTGCTTCCACTCCGAGCTGATCCACCCCTCCTGCTCGAGCTTGTGGAGGGCGGGGTAGAGCGAGCCTTCGCTCACCTGCAGCACCTCGTTCGAGATCGAGCGCAGGCGCAGGCCGATGGCCCAGCCGTGCAGCGGCTGCAGGGCGAGGATCTTCAGCAGCAGCAGGTCGAGCGTGCCGAGGACGAGGTCGTTGGGTTTGCTCATGTCGGTTTGCGGTCGCTCATATCGGTTACCTAGGTCTCGGTTGTCTAGGGTACGCAGCCGAGAGCCGGAAGTTTCACGCGGGCGGCTCGCGTGTGACACCGCGGCCGAGCGATGCCGGCGCCGCAGAGCTAGGGCGAGGCGGTCTACTCCGGCATGGTGCCGGAGAACACGTGCTCGGCCTGGCTGCTCATCGAGCTCGTGCCGTCGTCGCGATGGCGGACGACGATCTCCGCGTGCCGATAGCGGGGGTGCCTTCGCCCGAGGGCGGGCATCAGGCGCACCCGCTCGCCGTCGACGAGCCCCAGCCGGCGGGCAGCGACGGCGATCGCCAGCGCGGCGGTCCCGCACGCCAGCGTCTCGCGCAAGATGCCGCGCTCGAACGTGCGGTACTCGATCGCGTGGCCGCCGTCGACGAGGCGCGCCGCGCTGACGTTGATGCCGGCCGGAAAGTCGCGACCGCGGGGCCGATTGGCGTGCATGCCGATCGCGGCCAGGGGGTCGACGCCGCTGGCGCCGTTGGCGAATGCCGCATCGGCGAAGAGGTCGGCAAGGTCCATTCCCAGTCGAGCGCTGCCGGCCAGGCGAACGACGAAGTCGAGTCACGCTGGAAGAGCACCATAAGGCTCGCCCGAGTAGACGAGGAGCCCGGAGGCCATCCACGGCGAGGCGCCGGCCACCATGGGCTGGCGCGAGAAGAAGAGCAAGCCGCGCTCGCGATGGCCGACGAAGGAGCCTCGGACGAAGTCCTCGATGCGCGACAGGTCCCATTGCAAGTGGACCTCACCCCGCCCGTTCGGCTCGGGGTATTCGACGCCGCAGAACCGCGGCTGCTGCGAGGGCACTTCGACGAGCACGCGGGCGCTGGCGATGCCGTAGGTCCGCACCAGGTGGTTGGCAATGCACGTCAAGCCATTGCCGCAGGTGAGGAACTCGTCACCGTTGGGCTCGAAAAAGCGGGCGATGAAGCAAGGAGACACCGCCGCCGCCGCGGCGACATCGGGGAGAGTCGATCGACGGTGTGCGCCGCGGATGCCGGCGAGCGAGCTGGCGTCGCAGCGCTGCAGGAAGATGACATTGTCGGCGCCGATGCCGGCAAATGCGTCGGTGGCGCGCCGAGCGAAGGCTCGCTTCCGCCGCTCGCTCAGCGCCGGCTGACCGATCTCGTCGACCAGCACGAAATGGTTGCCGAACGAGGAGTACTTGGAGAACGCCACTCCCGGTGGCGCGCCACCGGATCGACGACGCGAGCTCATCGCTAGTTGGTGATCAGCG
This sequence comes from Thermoanaerobaculia bacterium, assembly GCA_963846495.1. Lineage (GTDB taxonomy): Bacteria > Acidobacteriota > Thermoanaerobaculia > Multivoradales > JAIOJS01 > DASYQD01. Next base: position 125,558 of record CAWJWP010000006.1, read on the forward strand.
CAAGCAAGCCGATTGGGGTCGGCTCATCGGAACCGGCCGATAGTATCGCGGGCCGGCCGGGTGCCGGCGCGCCGACGGCCATGCGCGCCTACTGCGAGACCCGTGAACGCGGCGTGGCCGACGACGAGACGATGGTGCCCGACCGCGGGGTGCGAGCGCACTCGCCGAACGCGGCGCTACGATGGCCGGCGAGGAGGACTCGAGCAATGGCGAAGCGCGTCGGAGTGATCGGTTCGGGCGTCGTCGGCCGCGTGCTGGCGGACGGCTTTCTGAAGCACGGCTACGAGGTGATGAGCGGCAGGCGCGAGCCCGAGAAGCTCGCCGACTGGCAAAGCCGCGGCGGCGAGCGCGCCTCGCTCGGCAGCATTGCCGAGGCGGCCGCGTTCGGCGACCTCGTGGTCCTGGCGGTCAAGGGCACCGCCGCCGAGCAGGCGGTCGAGCTCTGCGGCCCCGCCGCCTCGCCGGCAAGACGGTGATCGACGCCACCAACCCCATCGTCGACGCGCCGCCCGTCAACGGCGTGCTGCGCTTCTTCACCAACCTCGACGAGTCGCTGATGGAGCGGCTGCAGCGCCGGGCGCCCGACGGCGCGCTTCGTCAAGGCGTTCTCCTGCGTCGGCAACGCGCTGATGGTGAATCCCGACCTCGGCGGCGCGCAGCCGACGATGTTCATCTGCGGCGACGACGACGAAGCCAAGCGCGAGGTCGCCGCGCATGCTCGACCAGTTCGGCTGGGAGGCCGCGACATGGGCGGCGTCGAGGCGCCCGCGCCATCGAGCCGCTCTGCATGCTCTGGTGCATCCCCGGCTTCCTCGCGCAACGAGTGGACGCACGCCTTCAAGCTGCTGCGGCGGTGATGAGGAAAGCTGCGTGGTCGCCTTACTCCTGGTGTTCGACTTCGCGAATGACCTCTGCGAGGAGGCTAGGTCGAACGTGAAGCGTCGACCGGGTCGGCGAGCTCGCGTAACAAGCTGACCACTTGTTCACGGCTTCGCTGCTGCCGCCGGATGGCGCGTACGAGCACGCCGATCGTGCCCTGCGCACGGACGCCCAGAGCACGCGAGGCGAGCCGCGCTGCCGAGTCATCGGTCAAGAGGAGTGAACCGGGTCGCTGCAGGCAGAGGGATAGTGCGGCCTGCTCTCCGCGGTCGAGTGCCAGCGCTTGCGCCAGCGCGGCGAAAGCCGGGGTCGTGGAAACCACCACCGGACGCACCTCGAAGTCGAGAATCCGCCGGGTGAGAGCGGACGGCCGATGCCGTTCGACCTCTCGTAAGACGTCTTCCGGCACGAGTACCCGAGGGAAGTCGCGGAGAAGATCGAGACAGCTCAGCTCGTCGAGATGGATGAGGGGCCCGGCGTCGCAGACGACTTCCTCGGGCGGGCTCTCAGTCACCTCCGTGCAGACCCCACTGGACGTCCTCGCGAACGAGCTCTTCCATCAGCGAGTCGCGGTGTGACTCTGCGTATCGCCGCAGCGCATCCAGGACGAGGTCATCGAGGTCGCGCGACCAACCCTTCGCCACGAGGGCATGCAGCTCTTCGAAGAGAGCTACGGGCACTTCAGTGCTCAACGTGACGGTCGGCGATTCGTCGTTGGTAGACACCAAACAAGCTTACGCCTAACGGAGAGCGGCGTTCGCCCGCCACTTCCGCGGCGTCATGCCGGTTGCCAGCCGCACCTGGCGCGTGAGGTGGCTCTGGTCGGCGAAGCCGTGCTCGGCGGCGATCTCGGCGATGGGCTTCTTGCTGCGCGCGAGATCGGCGAGCGCGCGCTCGATGCGGAGAGCGCGCACGTACTCGCCGACAGTGCAACGGTGCAGGCGACGGAAGTGACGCGCGAGGCAGACGGGATGGACGCCGGCGAGCGTCGCGAGCTCGGCCAGCGGCGTGTTGCGGGCGTAGGTGTCGTGCAAGTAGGTGGTGACCTGGCGGAGCCATGAAGCGTCGGGGCGACGGCGTTCGTCCTGGCGGACGACGACACCCACCAGGTGCAGGACCGCGGACTCGACGAACCATTCCGAGGCGGTGCCGCCGGTCGTCATCTCGCGCGCGAGCTTGGCGATCGCGGTCGTCACGTCGGCGCCGGTGTAGATCGTCCGCGCGCGGTCGAGCACCGGCTCGAACCAGTCGCCCGGCATGTCGACGCTGAAGATGGTGGCGCCGCGGTTGCCGAAGACTTCGTGGTGCGACTCGCCGGCCAGGTGGACGATGACGGTCGGTCCGGCGATCTCGCTCGCCGTCGCACCCACCGTCTCTCGATACTCGCCCCTCGAGACGACCGACAGATAGGCGCGGTCGTGGGAGTGGCGGCTGATCTCGTAGCGGCTCGGGTAGAAGTACTCGCCGACCGTGACGTTGCGGCCGTGCAGTCGCCTGCCGGGCTCTCCGTAGTAGCCGTTCACAGCGGTTGTCGGCGTTCCAAGATTCGTTTGCCTTCTAGATTCGACGTCGTCGTGCTGCCTAGTCTAGCGACGCAGACAGCGGAGGTGCCCGTGAACGCTAGACCCTTGGTGCGCGCGACGTCGCTGATGGCGATGCTGGTGCTGGTGGCCGCTCTCGCATCGTCCGATGCCCCACCGGCGGGCTCGCCGCTCGCCGGCGTGTGGGGAGGAAGCGGCTCTTCGGGCCGGCGGTGCGCGGCCCGCTGGAGATCACGCGTACAAATGGGCGGTGGCGCGCGCAGATCGGTCCCTACGACGTGCAGCCCACGGAGGAGGACGGCCGGCTCGCCTTCGCGCTGCCGCAGGAGCAGGGCAGCTTCGCCGGCAGGTTGGCGAAGGACGGCACCCTCATCCGCGGTTACTGGACCCAACCGCCGACGGTCAACAGCGGGACCGTGATGTCGCCGGTCGTGCTGCCGGCGCGGGCGAAGGACCGTTGGGTCGGCGAGGTCGTGCCGATGGACGACGAGTGGACCGTGTACCTCGCGGTCGCGCCGCAGCCGGACGGCTCGCTGGGCGCCTTCCTCAGGAACCCGGACCGCAACATCGGCATGTTCTGGCCGCTCGAAGGCATCGAGCTGCAGGGCGACCGCTTGAGCCTTGCGTGCAAGCCTCCCTGCCAGGGGAACCGCCGCTTCGCCGGCACCTTCGACGCCGAGCGCAGACGGATCTCGATCGACTTCCCGAGCCGCGGCGGAACCTACGACCTGTTGCCAGCGGGCGACGAGGAAGTGCCCGGGTTCTACGCCCGCGGCAAGAACGCGCCGCCCTGGCGGTACGCGCCTCCGATACCGGGCGACGACGGCTGGCGAATAGGCACGCTCGCGGAGGTCGGCATGGCGAGCGAGCCGCTCGCCGAGCTCGTACGCACGATCAGCCAGCCGCCGGCGTCGATCCACGATCCCGACATCCACGCCGTGCTGATCGCCAGGCACGGCAAGCTCGTCTTCGAGGAGTACTTCCACGGCTACCACCGCCACAAGCCGCACGACACGCGCTCGGCGACGAAGGGGATCGCGGCGGTACTGGTCGGCGCTGCCATCGAGAAGGGGCCGAAGCTCGCGGTCTCGGACCACGTCTACGACCTGATCTACGGCGGGAACCTGCCTTCCGGGCTCGACCCGCGGAAGGCGGAGATGACGGTCGAGCATCTGCTGACGATGGCCTCCGGCTACGACTGCAACGACTGGGCGGACTCGCCGCGGCCCGGCAGCGAAGACGGCTTATACGACCAGCCGGAGCGCGACTTCTACCGCTTCACGCTGCAGCTCCCCATGGAGTCGAAGCCCGGCGACCGTCCGGCGTATTGCTCGGTGAACCCCAACCTGCTGGGAGCGGTGTTGCGGGCCGCCACCGGCAAGGCGGTGACGGAGCTGTTCGACGAGCTCCTCGCGGCGCCGCTGCAGATGGGCCGCTACCACCTCGGCCCGCAGCCGACGGGGGAGCCTTACCTGGGCGGCGGCATGTTCCTGCTGGCGCGCGACTTCATGAAGTTCGGTCAGCTGCTGCTCGACGGTGGGCGGTGGAACGGCAAGCGGATCGTCGGCGAGGAGTTCGCGCGGCGCGCCGGCTCCTCCCTCGTTACGCTGCGCGACCAGCCCGAGACCATGCACTACGGCTATCTCTGGTGGACGATCGACTACGACGTCGGCGGCAAGAAGGTGCATGCCTACTTCGCCAGCGGCAACGGCGGCCAGGAAGTCGTCGTCGTCCCCGAGCTCGACCTGGTGATCGCCACCTACGGCGGCAGCTACAACGACCGCGGCGGCTGGGTGATGATCAAGGACTACATTCCGCGGTTCGTCCTGCCGGCAGTGAAGAACGCCGCGCCCGCCAGCGCCGGGCGCTGACCGCGCGCGCCAGGCCTCGCCTTCCCGCGCCGTTCGCGCGCGCGCTCGCCGCTGCGGGCGTGGCACAATCGGCGCACCAGCCATGGCCAAGCGGTCCGACGACCGGCGCCCCGGCGGGGCAGCGGTGTGGATGCCCTGCGCGTGAGCCTGTCTCCCGGGGCTCGGCTCGGACCCTACGAGGTCGTGGCGCCGCTCGGCGCGGGCGGGATGGGCGAGGTCTACCGCGCGCGCGACACGCGGCTCGGCCGCGACGTCGCGATCAAGGTGCTGCCCGAGCACGCTCGCCGAGCGACCCGGATGCGCTGCGCGCGCTTCGAGCGCGAGGCGCGCGCCGTCGCGGCGCTCTCCCATCCGAACATCCTCGCCATCTACGACTTCGGCGAGCACGACGGCCGCGTCGCCTACGCCGTGACGGAGCTGCTCGAGGGCGAGACGCTGCGCGAGCGGCTCGGCGCCGGCGCCGCTGCCCGGCGCGCAAGGCCGTCGAGCATCGCGCTGCAGATCGCGCAGCGGCCTGGCCGCGGCGCACGACAAGGGCATCGTCCACCGCGACCTCAAGCCCGAGAACGTCTTCCTCACGCGCGACGGCCGCGTCAAGATCCTCGACTTCGGCCTGGCGCGCTGTCAGCGTCGACGCGCGCCGCCGCGGCGAGCGACGCCACGGCGACCGCAGGCGCACACCGAGCCCGGCACGTCCTCGGCACCGTCGGCTACATGTCGCCCGAGCAGGTGCGCGGCGCGGCCGGCGGATCACCGCTCCGACATCTTCTCGTTCGGCGCCGTGCTCTACGAGATGCTGACCGGGCCGGCGCGCGTTCCAGGCGCGAGCACCGCGGTCGAGACGATGACCGCGATCCTCAAGGAGGAGCCGCCGGACCTCGCGACGGCCGCGGACGCTGTCCGCCGGCGCTGGAGCCGCATCGTCGCGCCACTGCCTCGAGAAGAAGCCGGAGGAGCGCTTCCAGTCGGCGCGCGACCTGGCCTTCGACATCGCGCACCTCGTACGCGGCTCGGTCGCCAGCGGCCCGCCGGTTGCCCATCGCGCCGACGTAGACAAGCCGTGGCGGCGAACGGCGGTCCTGCTGCCGTTCGTGGTCGCCACGATAGTGATCCTGGCGGCGACGGCCAGCGGCTTTTATTTGATGCGCCGCTTGCGGCTCGCGGAGCAGCCGGTGCGCTCCGAGCTGCTGGTGGACGAGCGCTTGGTGCCGTCGCTCTTCGGCACCGTGGCGCTGTCGCCCGACGGCAACCAGCTGCTCATGCTCGTCGGGCCGACCGGCAAGTCCTTCGCTCGCCATCCGCAACCTCGCCACGGGCGAGACGAAGAAGCTCGCGGCAACGGAAGGGGCGATGTTTCCTTTCTGGGCGCCCGACTCGCAGCAGGTCGCCTTCTTCGCCGGCGGCAAGCTGAAGACGATCGGCGCCCGCGGCGGCTCGATCCAGACCGTCTGCGACGCGAAGCAGGGACGGGGAGGGTCGTGGAGCCGCGACGGCGTCATCGTCCTCTCCCCTGCGATCGGGTCGCCGATCTGCACCGTCAGTGAGAGCGGCGGCGCCCCCGTGCCGGTGACGCAACTCGCCGAGGGCGGCGAAGGTGCACCGCCAGCCGACGTTCCTGCCCGACGGCAAGCGATTCCTCTTCGTGGCGCGCGCAAGGGGAGACGGACAGACGCTGTACGCCGGGTCCGTCGACGGCCGCCTGCGCCAGCGCATCGTCACCAACGCGACGCGCGCCGCGTTCGCTCGCGGACGCCTGTTCTTCGTCCGTGACGGCAACCTGGTGTCGCAACCGTTCGATCCGGCGAAGCTGGCACTGAGCGGCACGCTGACGCCGGTCGCGGACCATGTCGAGTACTTCAAGGTGCGGTCGATGGGGAACTTCTCCGTCACCGACACGAGGATGGTGTACGTCAGCGAGGCGTCGGGGTCGAGCAGGATCGTCGCGCACGACCGCAACGGCCGCCCGAGCGAGGTCCCCGCCAACGCCGCCGCCTACCGCATCCTCGACGTCGCGCCCGACGGCCGCACGCTGGCCGTGGCGATCGACGAGCACTTCGAGGAGGGTGACGTGTGGCTCGTCCAGCTCGAGGGTGGCACGAAGTCGCGGCTCTCGTTCCTCGACACGGGGGCGCTCAGCGGCGCCTTCTCACCGGACGGCACCCGTTTCGCGATGACGTCCGGCTTCTACGGCCAGGCGATCGCGGTCGCCGTGCGTTCCCTGGTCAGCAACGACACGCAGAAGATCGTCGACACCCGCGGTGCGTGCATCGTCACCGGCTGGTCGCGCGACGGCAGGTACCTCGTCGTCGACACCCAGGACCCGAAGACCGGCTTCGACGTGCAGAAGATCGACCTCGCGACGAAAACGATGACGCCGGTCGTTCACGGCCCCGGCGACGAGGTGGCGCCGGCGCTGTCGCCGGACGGGAAATGGCTCGCCTACGTGTCGGCGGACTCGGGCGCGCCGGAGGTTTACCTGACGGCGTTCCCGTCGGGCGAAGGGAAGTGGCAGGCGACGCAGGACGGCGGCAGCACACCGCGCTGGTCTCGCGACGGAAGACAGCTCTTCTACGTGCGAGACGATCGCCTCATGGCGGTCGATTTTTGGGAGGACGCGGTGCCCCGGTTCGGTTCGGCGATGGCGCTTCCCGTGACCGTCGCCTCCGATCGCATCTTCGTCAACTCGAACGCGGCCTACGCGGTGACCTCCGACGGCCGCTTCATCACCACGCAACCCGTCGGGAACCGACAGCCGACGATCCACCTGATCACCAACTGGAACCGCATCGTCGGCCGCTAGTGGTGAGGTCGCAGTAGCGCTCGGCCGGATACGACCGGCCGCATGCGACAGAATCTCCAGTGGTCATGGCGCCGGATCGACGACATGCTCGCTGGGAAGGACCCGAGCGGTGAAGGCGGCAACGGGTGCGCCCAGGCTCCTCGTGGCGACAGGCCGGACGGTGCTCGTTGTCGATCCGGGTGCGGCCGCGGGGCCGTCGCGGCGGGAGCTGGACGGCCGACCGACGTGCCTGGCAGCCGATCCGTGGTCGACCGGCCGTGTCTGGTGCGGCACCGATGCCGGCCTGCTGGAGAGCGAAGACGGCGGCGCCTCGTGGCGTCGATCTGGGCTCGAGGGCGAGAACGTCACCGCCATCGCGGCGAGCCCGGCCCGGCGGAACCTCGTCCTCGCGGGCACCGAGCCGAGCGCGATCTGGAGGTCGGAGGACGGCGGCGCGACGTGGGCGCGTGCCGACGGGCTGCTCGATCTGCCCTCCTCGTCGGAATGGTCGTTCCCGCCTCGTCCCGACACCCACCACGTGCGCTGGATCGGCTGCCATCCGGTAGACGCGGGCCGCCTGTGGGTGGCGATCGAGGCGGGCGCGTTGGTGACGAGCCCGGACGGCGGCCGCAGCTGGCGCGACCGCGTGCCGGGCGGCCCGTACGACACGCACCAGCTCGCCATCCATCCCGAGCGGCCCGACTGGCTGCGTTCGGCGGCCGGCGACGGCTACTTCGAGAGCCGCGACGGCGGCGCGACGTGGTCGTCGCCGGAAGAGGGGCTCGACGTCGGCTACCTGGTGAGCGTCGCCATCGACCCCGGCGACTCGGAGGTGGTGGTGGTGTCGGCCGCCTCCAGCCCTTACTCGGCATACCGCGCCGGGCACGCCGACGGCCGCCTCTATCGCCGCGCCGGCCGCGGACGATGGGAGCGCGTCCGCGCGGGCTGGCCTGAGCCTCCCGCGACGATCGCACCGTTGCTCACCGCCGGCGCGGCGCCCGGCGAGCTCTGGGCCGCCGACGAGCGCGGCGTGCACCGCTCGAGTGATGGCGGCCGTACGTGGGAGCCGGCGGTCGCCTTCGATCCTCGTCCCGCGTCGCTCGCCGCGCTGGCGTTCCTTCCTTCTCGCGCCGCCGGCGCTGCTTAGCGGAGCGGGTCGGGCTTCTCAGCGTGAGGCCGAGCCGGCGCGATCGGGCTCAGGCGAACGGGTTCTCGTCCGCGGTCGGGCCGTAGATCGACGGCACGGCCACGCCGAGGATCCGCAGGTAGGTGCTGAGCTGCCCGCGGTGGTGGTACCAGTGGTTCAGCATGATCGAGCGGAGGAACGCCCCGCGCGGAAGGGTGAACAGCTCGCGCTCGCCTTGCACCAGCGTCCACGGCTCCAGGAACACGGCGTCGTCCATGCCGCCGAGCACTTGCTTGGCGGTGGCGATGCTTTGATCGAGCATCGGCACGAGCTCGGCGGCGCTCGCCGGGCTGGAATCGACGAAGTCCGGGGCCTGCGCCGGCGAGGGCGAGACGGCGAACTGCGCCACGCCGCCGGGCACCATGGCGATGTGGAGCGCCAGCTCGCCGAGCGTCCGCGCCTTCTCGTGAGGCCGCCAGCCCAACTGGTCGGCAGGCACGCGCTCCAGCACGCGGCGGGTCGTCTGCGCTTCCTGCTCGAGCTCCTGCAGCAACGGGTCGATGAGGGCCATGCTTCGGTCTCCTTGTCGCCACGGCGCCGACAGCTCCCAGCGCGATCGCGGCGCGCGGACCATTTTAGGGGCGACCGTGCGAAGGATGTCGCCCGCCGCCGCATCCAACCGTTGCGGGCTCGCGAACACGGCGGGCCGACGGGCTGACAACAGGGAGGCGGCCATGACCAAGCACGATCGTCGGTGGCAGCTGCTCGGCGCCGCGATAGGGCTGTGGGCGCTCGCGACAGCGGCCACGAGCGAAGCGCAGGCGGCCGCTTGGAGCGTCGAGGTGGCGCCGGCGTACGTCGAAATCGGCGGGCACGATCCGCGGCTGCTCACCGTGCGCTCGGCGGGCGGCAGCGAACAGGTCGCCCTCGACACCGAGGCGGCGCTGGGCTATCGCTTGGCCGCACTCCACGACCGCGGCTCGTGGGCGTACGGTCTCGACTTCTTCATCCACCGCACCGACCAAGGAGCGGGCCCGCTGCAGGTCGCTGCCGCCGGCAGCGGCGGGGGCGACGAGCGGACCTTCGCGCTGCCCCACCGCAGCTTCGTCTCCCGCAATCCCGGCGCCGTGCTCTATTACCGGACGCTCGAGGACACGACCGTCGAGCTGTGGGTGCTCGACGTCTACGCGCGTCGCCGGCTCCGGGGAAACGACCGCGGCTCGGTGGCGCTGATCCTCGGCTTGCGCAACGCCGACTTCGACAACGACTACCGCGCCATCGCCGGCCTCGAGACGATCGGCGGCACGCGCATCGACGCCTCGTCGAACTACAGCCGCATGACCGGGCCGCTGGTGGGTGTCGTGGGAACGCTCGCGCGCGGCCGTCACTCGCTGAGCGCCGAGCTGCGCCAAGCGGTGGTGTTCGGAGACATCGAGCTCGAGCGCACGCTGCGCGACTTCATCGGCCCGCCGGGACCGTTCGCCGGCCCGCCCGAGGAAGTGCCCGCGGCCCCGGAGCGCGAACGGCTGGCGAAGACCGACAGCATCGACGTGCCGATGACCGACCTGCGGCTGGCGTGGACACTGGCGCTCGGCGAGCGGTGGCAAGTCGGCGCCAGCGCCGGCACCATCGCCTGGTGGGACCTCGCTGTCCCGCCCGGCGTCGACCCGCGCCGGCCCGACGCGCTGGAGTCGACGACGCTCATGACCTACGACCTGGCCGCCACGCTGCGCTTCAGCTTCTGAGCGCGCCTGCCGCGCCGTGACAACCGAGGCTTCAGTTGGCCGCGACCGCGCGAGCGAGTGTGACGCTCACGCTCTCGCTGCGGCGCGCAGGGGCGTTCTAAGCTCCGCCGACCCGCGGAGAGGAGCCGTCATGGCCGGGAAGGGTGGTACCGCCGCTGCCGTCAAAGTGCTCGAGACCCTGCTGCGCGAGCATCGCTGGGCGAAGGCGCTGGAGCTGCTCGGCACCGGCCTATCGGCGCGGCAGCTGCGCGGCGGCGCGTCGTTCGTCGTCGACGGGCGCCAGCGCGAGGTGCTCGCGGCGCTGCTCGCCGCCGGTGCCGACGCCAACCGCGACTACGCGCTCTACCGGGCCGTCAAGGCGAACTGGCGCGAGGGCGTCGAGATGCTGCTCGCGCACGGCGTCGACCCCGGACACGGGCCGTCAATCGACTCGCCGCTCCACACCGCCATGGCGCACCACAACGATGCGCTCGGCGCGCTGTTGGTGCGACACGGCGCGCCGCTGCTCAACCCGGTCACGCGGCAGCCGCTGCTGCTGCGCGCCGTCCATCTCGGCCTGGTCGAGACGGTGCGCGCGATGCTGGCGGCGGGGGCGGACCCGAACACGCGAGGGTTGCTGCGCAAGACCGCCGACCTTCCCGGGTCGTTGATGGAGACCGTGTACACGCTCTTCGGCGACGCGCCGGCGCTGGTGATCGCCGCCGCCGGCGGTCGTCGGGAGATCGTCGAGGCGCTGGTGGAAGCGGGCGCGGACGTCGACCTGCACGACGACCACGGCCGCACCGCGCTCGCTGCCGCGCGTCAGGCTAGCCACGCCGAGGTCGCCGCCTTCCTGGAAGAACGCGGCGCCAGCGAGCGCGCGCGGCTGTCGCCCGCCGAAGAGCTGTTCGGCGCCATCGAAGCGCGCGACCTCACCGCGGTGCAGCAGCTGCTCGCCGCCGGCGTCTCGCCGGACACCCCCGACCCGCGCGGCCTCAGCAGTGGCCGGCCGCCGCTCGCGACCGCGGTCGTCGCCGCCTGGCCCGAGCTGCTCGACGCCCTCCTCGCGGCCGGCGCCGACGTCGACCGCCGCGACAGCGACGAGGAGCACCGCATGACGGTCCTCGGCATCGCGCGGCCGGAGGACCTCGAGCGCGAGCGCCACCGTCGCGGCATGACGGCCCTGATGTACGCCGCGCTGCTCGACCGCGCCGACCTCGCGCGACGGTTGCTCGCCGCCGGCGCGCGCACCGACCCGCTCGACTTCACCCGCCACAGCGCCCTCATGCTCGCGGCCGGAAACGGTCACACCGCCGCCGTCGAAGCGCTGCTCGCTGGCGGCGCCGACCCCGACCTGCGCGGCGCCGAGCGGGCGACGGCGCTGCACCTCGCGGCGGGCGACAACCACACCGCGGCCGCGCTGGCGCTCGTCGGCGCCGGCGCCGACCCGGAGCTGCGCGATTCCGCGGGCAACACCGCCGCGGCCCTGGCCCGGCTGCTCGAGAACCGGGCCTTGATGAACACGATCGAGCGCGCCGCGGAGGAGCGGCCCCGGCGCCGTCCGGCGCGCACCCGGCGGACGACAGCAGCGGAGCCCGAGGCCGACACCGGCTCAGGGGTGAATGACGTCGGCGCCCCGCCGTCGGAAACGCCGTCGCCGCCGGCTACCATCGACCTCGCCCGCTACGACACCGAAGCGGTCAGGGCGCGGTGCCGCGAGGCGGCCGGCCCCGAGCTGCTGGCGCTCGCCGGCGAGCTCGGACGGCGGCTAGGCGTCGAGCCCAACGACCAGCGCCACGAAGACGGTCGAGTCGAGCTCCACCTCCCCACGACGCTGACGATCGATCTCGGCGCCCTGCAGCGCGAGGCGCTCGAGCGCGGCTGCTTTCTCTTCGCCTGCCAGGACCACGTCGGCCGTCCGTCGCGCCTCGCCCTGTTGCCCACCACCGACCCGCTCGAAGCAGTGGCGCACGTCGGCGTCGGCGAGGCAGGCGTCGAGGACTCCAACGGCGCCGTGATCGCCTGGCTCGCCTCGCTCCACGAGCCCTGGCAGGTCACGACGATCACCTACGACACCCTCGCCGGCCGATTCCTCGCGCCGCCCGCGGACCCGCAAGCGATCGCCGAGTCCATCTACCGCATCTGCTCCGACGCCGTCCACCAAGGCGCCGGCGATCTCGAAACCCTGGCCGCCGACCTCGCCGCGACCGCCGCGTTCTACCTCTGGTGGGATTGAAGTGACGACGACGAGGGCAGCGACGCACGCGCGATAGCATCGTCGAAGTGAAACCGCGCCTGCGGTCGATCGCGTTGACGCTGTCGCTCGTTGCCCTGCCGGCGCAGTCGCAGACGGCCGTCGATCCCGCACGCGCCACGGTGCAGTGGTCGCCGCGCGAGCTCGCGTATCTGCAGGGCCGCGGACCGATCCGGATGTGCGTGGCGCCCGACTGGATGCCGATCGAAGGGATCGATCGCCAAGGTCGGCACACCGGCATGGCGGCCGATTACATCCGCCTGATGACGCGTCGCGGCGGACTGAATGTCGAGCTGGTGCCGGCGAAGACGTGGGACGAAGCGTGGGCGCTAGGACAGCGGCGCGAGTGCGACATCTTCTCGCTGCTCTCGGAGGTGCCGTCGCGGCGGTCCTTCCTCGATTTCACGACGCCCTATCTCGAGATCCCCGGCGTCATAGCCACCTCCGTCAAGGTCCCGTTCGTCGCCAATCTCGAGCAGGTCATGGGCGAACGGTTGGGGCACATGCGCGGCTTCGCGGGGATCGAGTCGCTGCGCATGCGCCACCCAGGCATCCGCCTCGTCGAGGTCGACAGCTACGACGAAGGGCTCAGCAAGGTCCAGCGCGGCGAGCTCTTCGGCTTCATCGGCAACATGATGAGCATCGGGCGGGTGCTGCAGGAGAACAAGATTTACGACGTCAAGATCGCCGGCCGCATCGGCGACGACAACCTGATGAGCGTGGCGACGCGCAACGACGAGCCGATGCTGCGGCAGGTGTTTCAGCGGCTCGTCGACTCGATCCAGGCGAAGGACCGGCAGGAGATCACCAACCGCTGGCTCGCCGTCCGCTTCGAGCACGGCTTCGACTACCGGCGGTTCTGGCAAATCGTCGGCGTCTTCGCGCTCGTCGGCGCAGTGACGTTGTTCTGGGCGACCAAGCTGCGCCGGCTGAACGTGCAACTGCGCGCCGCCAACGAGCGGCTCGCCGAGGTCAGCCGCCACGACGCGCTGACCGGCCTGCACAACCGCATGCACTTCGACGAGATCGTCGGCCCGACGCTACGCCTCTGCGCCCGCAACGGTCTCACCATGACCCTCGCCATCATCGACCTCGACCACTTCAAGCAAGTCAACGAGGACCCCTTCGGCGACGCCTGCCTACGCCACGTCGCGGCGCTGCTACAGAAATCCTTCCGCCGCGACACCGACACCACCATTCGCTACGGCGGCGAAGAGCTGATCGTCATCAACGTCGGCGGCACCAGCGCCGATGCGATCGAGCGGCTGAAAGCCTTCCGGCGCGAAGTCGAGCACACGCCCGTCGCGCGCGACACTTTGCAGGCACGCCTCAGCGTCAGCATCGGAGTCTGGTGCGCCATTCCCGCCGTCGACGACGATCCCGCGCGCCTGCTGAAGCAAGCCGATGCCGCGCTCTACCAAGCGAAGCGCGGCGGCCGGAATCGACTGGTTGTCGCTGAGGAATGGGAAGCGACCGCGGCTCGGTGGCGCTGATCCTCGACGATTCCCGAAGCGGCGTCAGGCACGCTGGCGCCTGAGAGTCGTCGCCTTCTCGAACTCCGCGCTGGATGGCAAGTGGGTTTGTCCGTTGCGATCGACCTTCACGACATAGACATCCGTGGCGTCTCGCTCGAACCGCGGGCGGCTGAGGGACCAGACGAAGGTGGCTGAGCGGCGCATGAGAGCGCTGCGGAAGTCGGCCTTGGCGTCCCGCAGGTCGACACGCCAGGGGAGAGGCGACTGCGCGTACAAGGGAAGCGAGAGCGACGTGTCTTTGATGCCGTTCGCGTCCTTGAACGTCCTGCGCACGAGCGCGGCATAGAGCGCAGGCGGCGGCTCGACAACCGGCTCATCGGTGAGAATGATGCGCAACGTTCTGACGATTTTGACCAAATGCAGCTTCGAGATCGCCAGCGCCGGCAGGCCGTCCGACTTGGACGGATCGGCGAGACCGACCTTCACCTGACCTGCCGCTTTTTCGGCGATCTCCAGCTCGAACGTGTCGCCGGCGAGCAGCACCGCCGCGATCCCGTCGCGCTCGACCACGTTCGCCAGCGGCAGCTCGTACACGGTGGCCAACGCAATCTGCGGCTGCTGCGGAGGCTGGAACGCCGGATCGGGTTTCGGCAGCGGCTTGCCGACGAAGACATCGCGAGTCTTTCCGTCCTTCGCTACGACGCGCAGGGCGAGATCGAAGCCGTTGTCCTTCTTGACGATGAGGTCGCCGTCGAAAGAGCTCGACGGCTTGGCCTTCCGCTCGAACGCGACGTCGACCATGAACGTGATCGAGGCCTTGCGATTGACGCGCTTGCGGTCGGCATACAGTACGAGCTCGAGCGCGCCGCGCGCATCGGACAGCGCAAGGTCGGGCTTGATCGGCGCGCGGTGCTCGGCGGGCGCCGAGGATAGTCCCGCGTCGAACGTCGGATCGGTGAAGAGAATCGACGAGGGCGCCAGCGGCAGCGCACCGCGCGACGGAACGACGGGCGAGAGCGGCAGGCGCAGGGTGACCGGCGCGCGCGAATCGCCGCTGGGAATCGTGCCGGCGCCGCCGTCGTCGATGGTGAGGTCGTGATGCCGTTTCGCGACGACAGGTGGGTCCACATGCTTTGGCGATGGATGCACCGAGGCGCGGATCTCGACCGGAGGCAGCGGTCCGTCGACGGTGAGCGCGGCCGCGATCTCCGGCAACGCGGTGCCGCGGCTGTCCGACGAGTCCGTGACGCGTGCATCGAGAATGAGCTTGACCACCGCGCGGCGCGCGAAATCGCCTTCCTTTCCGTCGGGCCCGATGTTTTCCCATGGAATGGCGGCGTTCTCGGGCAATGCCAGCAGATGCAGGCGCCGGAACGGAATGACCACGGCGCCGATCACGAGCGCCGCACGCGTTCGCAGCTGCGCCGCGGTGTCGTCCGTGCCCGGTGATTCCACGTCGAGGATGACGTGAAAGAGCATCTCCGCGGGATTGGGCAACGCCTTGTCTTTCACGGGAACGACGACGATCTGGGCATAGACCGGAATCGTTCCGTCCCAATCGGAAGCGATCCGACCATCCCATTCCGGAGCCGCCACCAGCGTCACCGTCCATGCTCCGAACGAGAACTCGCTGTCAGTGTGCGGTTCGCCGCCCACCACGTCCGCCGGCCCGACCAAGACATTGGCCGGCTGTTGCGACAGGATCGGCGAGGTACACGGCCGGCGGTCGCGCAACGGATCGCCGGTGTTCGGCGGCAACGGACCGGGCCGCGGCGTGCGCTCGGTGCGTAGCGACCACGAGCCCCCCTGCGCGGGACGTCCGAACCGCGCGTACCGCCGATCGAACATCGGCACCGGACTGAGCGCCGTCTCGAAACGCGTGATGCGCGCGAGCGAGATGCCCGCACGATCGCCGACGGAAGCGAGCGTGGTCCGCTCCGGTAGGAAGGGCTGCACGCGCAGATCGAGGTTCTTCACCGCGCTGCGCAGCGCTTCGTCGATCGGCAGGCGCGGCCGCGGCGCAGCGGGCGACAGCCACGGAATGGGCACCGACGTCACCTCCGTCAACGCGAGCGGCAGATAGACCGGCGCGCGCGTCTGCGCCGTCCAGACGATGCCGGACAGCGGCGACTCTGGCGAGCCTTCGTCGACCGGCACGGCGTGCGCGGGCATCCTCATCGGACGCGACAGACCCGCGATTCCGCTAGCTCTCCGGTTGCCGATTGGGTCGTCGTCGCGAACGGGCATCATTCGCCCCTCTGCCGGAGCGGACAACCAGTTGCTCGTTTCCGTCGGGACCCAGCCGTAGCCGCGGCCCGCATCGGCGAATCGGCGCCGCACCGTCTTCTCCGCTACGCGTGAGCGTATGGCCCGCCGCGGCAGCGGCACGCAGTCGTAACGGCTCGTCTTGTTCTTGCCCTTCGTCTTGCCCTCCGTCCGCAGCAAGGCCACCCGCGGTTCGACGTGATCGGCATACGCCGCTCCCGCCACCATGCCGATCGGGATGGCATCGGCCAGGTCTGCCACGTTGCCGCCGGTCCAGGGGGTGGTGACGATCTGATCGCCGAGCGTGGTCAGCTCGTTGGCGATGGGCGGTTCGATCAGCGGCTGTCCCGGTTTTTCCGGAACGGTGAGCTTGCGCGTGACCACCGCCGCCGCCAGTCCCATTTCGCGCGTCTTCTTTTTCTTGTCCTCGATGAACCGGACCAGGCCGCGTCCCGCGAGCAGCGACAGCACGGTCGGCGTCTGCTTGCGATCCGCGAATCGCGACAGGCTCTCCACCGCCGCGGACACCGACACCGCGGAGGCGATGAAAAACGGGTCCTTCGCGAGCACTACCGTGGGGTGATCGTCCTTTGGATCGGAGGGCACGACGAAGCTCTGCTCGACCAGGATCGCGGTCACCACGTCCCCGGGATCGAGCGTTCCTTTCACCGGCCTCCGCGATCCCGCGATCAACGCCGCGCGCAGCGCCCCCTCGGCCGTCGACGCCGGAGCGACCGCGCTGCGCAGCGTGGCGACCACCTGGCGCGCGGCGCCGCTGTCCGCCCAGGCCACGCGAACGCTGGCCGTGCCGTTCTGTTCGATCGTGCCCGCCGCGAGATGCGACACCGCCGGATCGAGCGCGGCCAGAACCGGAAGACGCAGCAGCGGACCGCTGTCGCCGTCTCTCACCGCCAGCACTCCGACGAAACCGCCGGCGACGAAGATCCCCTTGCGCGTCTCGCTCGCGAAGCCGACGCGGAAGGCGAGACCGAGCGCGCCGCGAAGAACCGTGGCGATGCGGCCGCTGCCGCCGGAGCGCATCCCAGGAACGTCCTTGTCCTTCTCCGCGCCGTCTTTCACGGTCTTGTGGAAGCGGGCGGCGAAGGTCAGCGGATCGTTCTTGAACGGCTGGTCGATCTTCGGAACGAGCGCCTTCGCACGGCCGATGCTGATCGTCTCGACGGCGATGAACGAATGCTCCTGCGCCGTGATCGCATCGGTGAGCTCGTGCCGGCACGCCACCGGCACAGTCCACGCGCCGGCGTCATCGTCCGCTGCGATGCGCCCGGCGACGTCGAACGGCATTCGCTGCCCGTCGAGGAAGTAGACGGCCCGATGTGCATGCGCTTTGGCTTGCTGGATCGAGAGCGTCGTGCGGCCGTCGGGATCGTCGTCGGGCTGCGGAACGTTCGAGTCGGCGGTGGTGACCACCGGCCAGGCGATGGCGTTGTCCATCAGCAACCGCCCGCAAAACGTCAGTCCTCCGATCCAACTCTTGATCGCCTCCGCGCCTGCGCTCTGCGGGCGCCGGCCGCATTCGGCGGCGAAGCGGATCGATTGCAGAGAGGCTCCGTGCGGCTCCTTCCCTTGCCCCTGGGGCCGCGTGAAGACGATCGCACCGTCGAGCATCCCCGCCGTGAGCTCGGCAACGCCGTTCTTGAATTCGCCAGCTCTCGCCGCCAGCCCGAGCGAGAACGCGCCCGTGGCCTTGGCACCGCCGTGCAGTCCGTGTAGCAAGGCCTGCCCTTTTTCCATGCTCGCGTTGTTGAGCGTGACGGACACGGCGCCGGGTGCTTCTTCGAACCGCGCCTTGGCGAGATCCGTCAGCGTCAGCTCGAGCATGGTCAGGCTCGTCACCTTGTCGTCCGCGAGCTCCAGAACGATGGCGGGCGCGGTCGTCTCGCCTGTGGTCTCTGCCGCTCCCGCCGGCGTGATGCGGATCGTTCGCTTCAGCTCGGTGAGCTCGACCTCGTCCTTCACGTCGATGGTGATCTTGTCGACGGCGAAGGTGCCGCTGCCGAGCTTGAACTTTCCGCTCGACGGGGGCGCGGTCCAGGAGAGTTGGAAGGAGCCGGCCGGGGTGTCCGCGCTCTTTGCCGCGGCGCTCGCGAGATCGACGCTGCCGCCGAGCATCGAGACCGCAAGCACGACGCCGGTGAGCTGCGGCCGATCGGCGGCCCATTCGCATTTCGCACCGACCTGCACGCGCCGCGTTCCCGCGGTGAGCACGAAGCGCAGCGGCGAGGCGTCATCGAGCAGCTTCAAACCGGTGACGCGCAACGAGTCACCCGGTCCGGTGAGCGTGAGCAGCACGAGGTTGCCGCCGCTCTCCGGGTCGTCTGAATCGGGACCGAGATGCAGGCGACACACGATGTCGACCGTAGTGATCTCGCCGGTCGGCCGATCGTCGTCGTCCATCACGAGCTGACAGGAGCGCAGCCGCAGCGGCTCGAGCGAGAGGCCGAAGAACGGGATGCGGTCGCGTCCGCGTTTCAGCACCGATTTGGCGTCGCTGTCTACGTCGTCGGTGACCAGACGCCACTCGAAACCGGAGAGCGGCAGATGCCCGTCCTGCCAGGCGTGAAAGTCGATCGCATCGAGCGAGACGGGAACGAACTTGCCCGTCTTGTCGATTGGCAGATCCTTGAGCCAGAACTGGAACAGCGCCTTCGCCTGGCGGATCACGCCCATCGGCGCGCGCAACGTGGCCAGCCCGGCGACCGTATTCCACGGACCCTGGCGCGGCATCTTGACGAGCACCGGGCGATAGAGCACCTTCTCATCGTCGTCCGTCTCGGTTTTCTTCACGCCGAAGCGCCGGCTGTCCATCCGGAAGTCGTTCTCGAGAAACGACGACGGTGCATAGCCTTTGACTTCGATCTGGTTGCCGCCCTTCGTCAGCTTTTCATTGTTGACGGAGAACGCGCCGCTGACGCCGAGCAGCGCCTTGTCGCCGTCGACTTTTTCCCCGTCGATCAGAGCCTGGCCGTACGGTACGTCCTCGGTACCGGCGGGAATGTCGAACGCACTGCGCGTGGACCAGTTCGCGCGCCCGATGAGATCGCGCACCAGCGCGTCGGCCTCCGGCAGCGCGCGATAGTCGAAGAGATAGCTGTGCATCACGCGAGCGTTCTGATGGCGGCGGTCCTGTTCGTCCCACAGCTTCCGCATCGTGTTCCAGTCGAGCGCGGTGGCGGGCGGCTCGGCAGGCGGCAGCTCGCGCTCTTCGGCGATCGTCTTCTCGGGCGGCTGCGGCGGCAGCGTGCTGCACGCGAACGCTTCGTCGAGCACCGGCAGGTCGTAGCGCAGCGCGAACAACAGCGGCTTCGGCACGGCGGCCTGCGCGAGCGCGAACGTCAGCTCCGTGCCGGGCACGCCGAAGGCCGCCAGCGCGATGCCGCTCTGCAACGTCGGCTCCTCGTCGGAGTCCTTCGCCAGCTCCGCCGCGCGCGCTTTCGGCCATGGCCATCCGGCGGCGGGTGAGAGTTGCAGCGGCGAGTCGTCGATGCGGTCGAGCGTCGGGAAAACGGGCGTCGGTTGGTTCGCCACGGCGGTCCAGGTGAGGCGCGCGAACGAGATCGGTTGTCCTTCTTTCAGCTTGCCGGTGTCGACGACGAACGGCACCAGGTCGCGGCTCTCCAGCGGACGAACGGCGGATGAGGCGGCGCGCGTCATCGGCATCGTGGAAGCCAGCGGCATCCGCGGGTGCCGCCGCCACACCACCGGCGGCAGCGGCAGCGGCCCCGGCTTCTTCACGGCGCCTTTTGCCGGAGGAACGTCGAGCGACCTATTTTCCACGTGGGTGAGGGATTCCCACTCCTTCTGCAGGGCCGTCTTCATGGCGTCGGTGACGAGATCGCTCCAGCTTTCCGCGGCAGGATCGAACGCCAGCGACATGCGCAGCTCCGGGCGTGTCAATACATCCGCTGAAGTCTTGCGCTCGACCGCGATCTTCATCGCCTGCAGCGCGAACGACACCGCCGGCAGCACCTCCGTATCGAGCGTCTCGAGCGGCAGGTCGAGAAACGCCGCGGCTCCGGCGCCCAGGCGCGGCAAGGCTTCGAGCGCGTCGGGGCGATCGTCGGAGATCCACAACAGGCCGCGCGTGGACAGCTCGGGATCGTCGAGCGATGCTTCGGCGCGCTGCGGAACGAGCGTCGCGGGGTTCTCTTGCTGGGGCGCGAATCCGATCGCGACGAGCACGGCGCGCGCGCCTTCCACCGTCACCACCCACGGCGCTTCCCGAACGTCGATTGCTGCCGCCTTGTCGAACGCGGAGAGGACCGGCGGCGGATTGCCGAGCTGCGCGAAGCGCAGAAATCCCGCCAGCACGTTGCCGGGCGGCGCCGCCGCGGGCTTGATCAGATCGCTGTCCTTCGCCGGGTTGAGCGGCGGAAGATTCGGCACCGGGAACTGCAGCCAGCCATCGTCGAGCGGCGTGAACGCCGACAGCAGCGGACGCTCGCGATCGGGCTCGCCGGGCCGCAGCTCCGCGAAGCCGTACGCGCGGCGCAAGGCCTCCGCGAGAACGCGCTCGTCATGCGCGCAGCGGTGCGAGAGCGTACTGCCGTCGCCCTTCTCGAGCGTCGCCTCAAGCTTTGTTCCGTCCGCGCGCAGCACGAATCGCGACTGCGTCGCGGGCACGGAGGCGCCCTCCGGAACGGTGGCCACGAGCTCGGCGAGCAGCATCACGGGATGCTTCGCCGCCGTGAACTTGCCTTGCAACGGCACCGGGATCTGCGCGTCCTGGAATCGCGCCAGCCGATAGCGCTCGGGCCGCAACGTCACTTCGCCATCGATGCCTTGCAGACCGCGCGGACTGAGCAGGCGCAGATCCATGTCCGACGCGGGAACCGAGACCACCTTGCCGATCGAATCCACGCGTGGCGCTCGGAGCAACGGATCCGTCGTCTTCAACGACCACGAAAACGCGGGCGGGAGAGCTCCGCGGCGT
This sequence comes from Thermoanaerobaculia bacterium, assembly GCA_963846495.1. Classification (GTDB taxonomy): domain Bacteria; phylum Acidobacteriota; class Thermoanaerobaculia; order Multivoradales; family JAIOJS01; genus DASYQD01. The sequence goes on from CAWJWP010000006.1 coordinate 146,426, forward strand.
GCCTCGATGCGGAAGCCCGGAAGGTTCTCGTCGGCAGCCTGATCGAACGCACTCCATTGTTCCGCCCACTTGCGGCGCTGCGTGTCGTCGAGGCGGTCGGGCAACAGGCGCAACTGCAAGCCGTCAGCATCGCGGAAGAGCAGGTAACGACCTTCGACCATGACCTCGCCGCTCAGCGCCGGGAAGGGAGCCTTGGCGGTCAGCTCGATTCCATCGGGAGTGAGCCGCACGCGGAATCGCTGATTGTCCGCCATGCGCAACGGTCCCAGCCAGTCGAACTCACCTTTGTCCACCTCGAGCTCGATGGCGCCGGACACCAGGCGGTAGCGCGGCGCTCGGAGGTGGGAGAACTCGGGCGGCCAGCCGATCTCGCCGTCGGTGAGCGGCTCCGCGAAGCAGTGCTGAAAGATGGCGTGAGCGTTGGATGCAGAAGTTTCCGGATCGGCGGTTCGGAAATGGAGCGCCAGCGTCTCCGTGGGCTTCTGTTGGTGAAGAACGACGTGCAGGAACTCGAGCTTCACAGGCCCGTTCCCCCACCCGCTCTCCCACGACGCGGCGGAGCTGTACGGCCCCGTCTCCTCTCCCGCGATCACGTGCAGCGCGGCCAGGTGCGCATCACGCCATGGCTTGCCGTCCTTGAGGCGTGGGAGCGGATCGATGGCCAGGCTGCGGATGGGATGAATGCGGTCTTCCTGCACGGCGTTCTTCTTCGGCTCGACGGCGCCGAGGCTGAAGAACGGCGCGCTGCCGACGAACGTCCAGAACGGCGGAAAGCTCCAGGGTGTTTCTTTTTTCAGACCGCGCGGGCGAGGGACTGCCGGCCCTTCCAGAACGACGCGGGCGAGGCTCTCGAGCTCCATGTGCATTCACCTTTCGCTCTATCGCGGCGGCAGCGCCTTCTCGAGCCAATCCGGCAGCTTCACTTCGATCTCGACCACGCCGGGAGTTTCGGGCTTGCCCGGCACGATGCGCGCGCGTCCGTCGATCATGCGCAGGTACAGCGTTCTCTTGTCGCCCATGATCCGCTCGGCCAGTCGCTGCTGCAGACGCCCGCCTGCGGCGGCAACCGGAGGTCCGGACGCGGCCACCGCTGCCACTTCCTGGTCGGACGCGATGCGCGACAGGACGAGGTACGCCTCGAACTTCGCATCGATCGCCAGCGCCGCGAGCTGCAACGTCCCCACGTTGACGCTGAACGGGAACGGATGATCGAGCGGCCATGACCAACGCTGTTCGGCATCGGTCGGAAACGGCAGCCCGGCAAGCGTGCGCAGCTGGGCCGGCGTCTTGCCGGCGGCGATCGCGGCCGCGGAATCGTTGGTGATCCATGCCGAAAGCGCGCCGACGATTGCTTCGAGCGCGGGCAGCAGGCCGCTTTGGAAGCGCCGCTCCTCGAACTCACCCTGGTGATCGGTAACGCCCGCGCGCAACTGATCGCGCAGCGTCGTCAAGCGGTCGACGTACTCCTGCGCCGTCTCGGCGCCGACGGGAAGATCGATCGTCAACCGGTGCGGAGTGAGGATCATCGCGAAACGCAGCGCGTCTTTGTTGAAGGCTTTGATCTGGTCGAGCGTCCCGTGCTCCGTCGCGGTCAGCTTCCATCGCTCGATCGGGAGCTTGGTCGCATCCGCTTCGGCCGCCGGCACGAGCGACGCCGACATCGTGAAATCGCGGCGCTCGTCTGTCTTGATCGTCGAGACGATCGGCTGGCTTCCCGCAACGGCGGCGTATCGCGTGCCGCGCGCATTCAGCACCACGGGAACGGGCGTGTTGGTCTCGATGGGCGGAATCGGGATGAGCTTGATCTCGGCATCCTCCTCGATGTACGTGTTCGTCTCTCCCTCCGCGTTGCCGCGCCGCGAGAGCGCGTACACCACGTCGGGATCGGGCCACCAGGCGACGTCGTTTGGTTTCTTCGTGATCCAGCCGGCTGCGCCCGCCGGCGTGAGGTCCTGATGAGAGAGGAGGCGATGCGAGATCTGCAGCCTCGCCGTCTCGCCCGCCTTCACCAGCGTCGCTGCCGGTTTGACCGGGAAGAGGTCGCTTTCGCGCGACGCCAGCGGACGGCGCGGCAGGTCGTCCTGCACGACGGTGGTCACGTCCGACACCACCACGCCCGCGCGCTCGCTGGCCAGGGCGACGATCTTGTAGTGCGGCGGCACCGGCGCAACACGCCAGATGTCGGCACCTTTCCACAGCGTCGGATAGTCGCGTGCAATCTCGCCGACGACCGTGCCGGTGAGGTTCGGCGTATCGGCGGGCGGCCCGACGAGGTTCGGCGCGATCCGTGCGGGCAGTTGAATGGCCGTCGGGTCGTCTCCCTGCTTGACGACGAGAACCTTCTTCAGACGGTCCGGCCAGAGCGGCGCGCGATACGCGCGGCTGAACGCGAGCAGCGACGTCGGCGTGCCGAGGCGCGCGAACAGCGGCCGGTTGGACATGGCCAGACCTTCTTCGCCGTGGCGCGCGACCACGATCTGCACTTCGCCGTTCTCGTCCTCGGTGGTCATCCGCGATCCGAGCATCACCGGGGGCTCGATGCGCTCGGTGCGCGGCGACACTGCCACCGCGTATCCGATCTCCTCGGGCAACTGAGGTTTGTCGGTATTCACGAGCGCTTCGGCAGCGGCCTGTTCGACGACGCCGAGCCCGGAGAGGAGGAAGTGATAGCGGGCGATCGGCTTCACTGCGTATGCGCGTGCGTGCGCCCAGCGATCGGAGTGCAGGAACGAGAGCGTCACGTAGCCTTCCTCATCCGCGGCGAGCTTCCACGGCGTGGCCTTGATCGGAGCGGCCAGCGCGAAGGACGGACCGTCGATGGCCTTGCCGCGCGGCGCGCCGAGCTCGAGGAAGCGCTCCGTCCACGGCAGGTACGCGCCCACGACCGACTGCAGGCCTTCTGCGGTGGGGAACGCGAAATCGGACGGCGCCACGGCGCGCAGCGCGTTCTTCAACGCTGCGAGGGCAGCGCTCGCCTCTTGGATCTCCGTTGCGCTGCCGGGGCTCCCGACTTTGCCGCCGAAGGCGATCGTCCAATCGGTCACCGAGAGCGAGGCGAAGCGCTCGAACGGATCGGGCGCGTCGCCGCTCTGCGCCGCCGGCTCGTCGGCCGCCTTCCAGTCGTCCAACGACGCCAGAGGCGAGGTGATGCTGGTGAGCGCGATCGGCGCGTCCGTCCACGGCTGCATGTCGCCCTGCTCGTTGATCTTCTGTTCCCACTCCACGAACACGAAGAGCCGGGGACGGTCCTCCACCCCGACGGCGTCCGGTCGCACGCGGAAGAAGAGCTCGAGCTCCGGATTCGCTTCGTTGGCGGGATCGGAGGCCGCGGGCACTCCCGGTAGGCGCAGACGCGCGGCCGGCGTGGTCTCGGTCAACCGCGCGAGCGGACCGCCGGCCGCACGCGCGACGTCGACGTCATGCAGGCGCCGCTCGACGCTCAGCGAGATGCTCTTCATGCGCACCGGCTTCTTCTCGTCGGGCACGTACACATTGCCGTCCGGTCCCTTGTGCGGCTTTGCTGTCTCCACGTCGTTCCAGCGCAGCGATTGCGTCCGATAGCACCAGACGGCGCGCGGAGCCGGCCGCAGCGAGATCTGCGCGAACGCGAGACCACGCTCGTCGAGATCGAACGTCCCTCCCGGCATCAGGTCTTTGTCGATCATCGCGTCGAACGGCCCGGCCAGGCGATCGGCGCCCGGGCGCAGGTGCACCTCGACGAACGGCTGGCCGGCAATCGCGTCGATCTCGGGTTTGTATCCCTCGGGCGCCGGCGCGCTCCAGCGCGCGAGCACCTTCTTCATCACCGCATCGATGCGCTTCATCAGCGGCAGCGGCTCCATGAACGCGTCGCGCTCGCGGTCATAGAGGCGCACGGTCGACGCGCAGCCCAGACCCTGCAGCACCGACCAGCCGTACGGATCGGGGCCGGCGGCGGTGGCGGCGAGGAACCCTTCGAAGTCTTTCGATCCGAAAGGCGCCACCGGCTGCGTCATCACCTCGTAGCGGCGATAGATGGCCGGCTCGGCGGCACCCTCGTTGTCGCGCGCATCGAAGGCCAGCTCGGCGAGGACCTCCTGGAGTAGCGGGTGCACGGGCGACCGCAGATCGGGAAGCGGGATCTCCATTTCCGTCTGCTTCCCGAACTTCGTGTGCGCCACGAGCTTCAACGCGAGACCGTCGAACGCGGCCGGCGATGCGAGCCACTCCTTCAGCAGGGTGTCGCCCGCTTTGAATGATGTCCACCCCAGCCGCAGGAGGAGATTGCGCAGGCCGGTGGGAGTGAAACCCTGCGGATTCTCGAACGCAGTCGTCACTCCGGTCGACGTCACCTCGCCGGTGTCCGGATTGCTGTGATGCACCGCAAAAGGCTGGAGCGTAATCGCGGGGAACTTCTTGAAGTCGCCGTCCACGAGCTTGTGCGCGGGCGTCCCCTTCGCCGCGGTCAGCGATGCCTCCACCCGGATCGGCGGACCGGCGTGCAGCAGGTCCGCGAGGATCGCATCGAGGGGCAGCGGCAGCAGCCGCAGCCCCGGACGCCGCTCGGGGAAGTGCGGTGTCGTCTCGCGGTCGGAGTACCAGGCGGAGCGCAACGCGCCGCGGCGGCTGGCGTCGAGCCGCTTCGTGGCGCTCGGATAATGCGCCTGCCAGCCCAGCCAGTCGCCGTTTCCCTGCGGCTCGAGCTGCGCCGTCTGCGCGTCGAGCTGCTCGATGCGGGCCACGCGACGCGCCCGCCGCCAGGCGTTCGCATCCTTCGCCAGCTTGCCGCCGCTGGTGTCGAGCGCGGCGAGGTCGTCGAGGTCGAGCTCGTGCAGATCGAAGCCCGCGATCGTCGCCGCGTGCAGCCCGCTCGCCGATGTGCCCAGCGCCGGCACGACCGCGAAGCGCACCGTCGTCAGCACGCGACGCTCGGGATCGCGCGTGATGTGCAGGCCTTTGTTCGCGCAAAGATCCGCCAGACGCGCGCCCGCCGCCGGCACGCGGAACTGCGCGAAGCCACTCTCGGCGAATACTTGTCCCGGCGAGAGCGGCTGGAAGGTGAGCGGCACCGACCACTCGAAGGCGTCAGGGCGCACCGGCGCGCGGCGAACGAGCTCCTGGTCTTCCACGTCGGTGACGCGAACGACGTGCTCGACCGACACGGCGGTGCGTTTCGATCTGTACTCGAGCGATTCGTTCGCCCCGTCCGTCAAGCGGACGATCGTCTCGAGGAAGAAGCGCGTGGCCACGCGGCGCTCGTCCGGCGGTTTCGCGGCCGGCCGCTTCCACAACAGGTCCAGGAAATCGGTGAAGGCCTTCTTGCTCGGGAACACCGCCTTGTCGACGCCACTCAGCTTCTTGTCGCTCAGGCGCGCCCACAGCGGTAGGCGCTCGCGGTCCTCCTTCTCCTCCTCGATGCCCTGGATCTCCAGCGGCACCGGCTTCTTCTTCGCGACGTCGAACGTGCGCGAACGCGCGATGTCGACGTGCTTCTCGTCCGCGGTTCGTGTCGGCGTCCACGCACCGGGTCCGCGCACGCGCGCCGTGGTGGCGTTGGAACCGTAGTGTCCGGCGGGCTCGATGTCGTCGGGATCGACGATGAGCCGATAGATGCGCTCGACGGTGAACGAGCCCTGCGGCGTCTTCAGCACATCTGCCGCGTCGTCCCACGCCGGATCGCTGATGGCCACGAAGAGCTCCACGTCGTCCGGCCGCTGCGGATCGTTTTGTCGCGTGTTGGCACTGCCGGCGATGCTCTGCACGATGCGCAGCTCGGCGAGCGCGGGACGGATGGGCGGCTGCGGCCGTTCGACCTCGACGCGGAACCCGCGCGGCAGCCCACGCACGCCGGCGATGTCGACCGGCGTGACCGAGTAGGTGACGGACACGCGATCGCGGCTGCCGAACTCCTTGATCCACGCGCGTCCCGCTTCGAAGGCGTCGGCCTCCCCCACGCTCGGCAGCAGCGCGCGCCGTGCATCGTCAGGCACGCCGCTCTCTTCGCCGAGGTTGTCGGTGAACTGCCAGTCGGCGGCGCACAGCTTCACTGTGCCGTCCTTATCGCGCGGCCCGATGGTGGCGCCGGTCTTCACCAGCATCGGCTGGCGCACGTATTCGGCTCCTTCGACCGTGCGCAGCACCTCGTAGTAGTGCAGGAACTGCTCGGGATCGCCGGCATCGAGCGGCCACTGCAGCCGCCAGTTGAGCTTGATGCCGTCCGCCTCGACGTCCTGGCAGTCGTCGGCCAGCGCCGGCTCCTGTTGATCGAACCAGGTGCGCGGCGGATTGAAGACCTTCACGACGCCCGCCGTCTGCTGCGGCTGGTCCGGCTTTTTGTCTACGGTGGCATCGAACTTCGCCACTTTCGCCATGCCGAGCTCCACCAGCCTGTCGACCGGTCCGAAGAAGACGAGGCCGAGGTCGGTGACGTGCGCGTCCTTGCCGTCCGGCTCGCCCGTCGCACTGAGCTTCACGAATTGATCGAGGAACAGCGTCATCACCGTGGCGCGGGCCTGATAGGCGCGCTCGTCGAGGGGACGCACGGCGGCATCAGCCGCGCGATCGCGCTGCATGCGCTCGCGCTCCTGATCCCGCACCTCGCGCGAGCCCGACGGCGCCGCCTCGGCGCGTCCGTAGATGCGCAGCTCCTTCGGCTCCATCCATTTCTTCGCGACGCGCTGCGGGACGTTATTGGCGTCGAGCACCCATTCCGTATCGGTGAGGAAGCACTCGTCGAAGAAGTGCGCCAGCGTGAACGTGGCGCCGCTGTCTCCCGGCAGCGAGATCGGCGCGCTCCAGCGCGCGGTGACGTCGCGCGTTCCCGGCTTCAGGAGCTCGAATTCGCGCGTTTTCGGATTGAAGATCCAGACGGTGTCGCCAAAGTCCGGGACGTCTTCGAGACGATGCACCGGCGCGTCTTCGCTGCGCTCCCACAACTTGTCCGCGACGCGCTGCGCGGGCGCGGCGTAGAAGCCGCCTTCGTTCTCGGCCTTTGCATCGCGCGGCACGAGGAGCGCGTAGCCGTGACGCCCGGCCGGCAGCGGCGCTCCCTTCGGTCCCACCGTCGCTTCGCGCAGGACGAGATGGAAATTGGTTGTCTTGATGTCCCGCCCTTCGTGCGATTTCGTGATCGACGGTTTGAGGACGGGGTTCTTGTTGTCCTCTCTTTTCTCGGGCTTGGCCTTGAGCGGCGCCTCCGCGGCGACCGAATCGCTCTCGATCGCCTTGTCGCCCGTCCTCGCCGCGAATACGGGCGGCTTATCCGGCTCCTCCGCGGTGATGGACATGGCCAGGAAGCGCTGCACGCGGGCGCGCGCCGCATCGAGCAGGCGATCGTTGAAGGCGAAACCGACGCCGACCGACAACGTGCAGCCGAAGGCCTGCACCGCGATCCGCGCCGCCACTCGCCCGCCCACTCCTTCCGTGGTGATCGCCAGCTCGACCGCGGCCGTGAACTGCACGGTGAACGAGAAGCCGATGCGGATGGTGAAGCTCTTGAATCCGAGATCGACTTCCATCCAGGCTTCGACCGCGAACGTGAGGCGCGCATCGAGCGCGACCAGCCCGTAGATCAGCGAGCCGGAGAGTCTCCACGAGAGAAAGGCGATGAGCCGGGCGGTGAAGCGCGCATCGAGCTCGGCGCGGATGGCGGCGCCGATGGAGCTGCCGACGCGGCCTTCGAATTTGAGGAAGGCCTCTGCACCGATGTTGAATCCGTACAGCAATCCATCCTCGGCGGCGCGGAAGATCATCCCGCCGCGCACGATCACTCGCATGTTGGGCTTGTCGACCAGCCGCACGGACAACTGATCGGGCCATCCCATCTCGAAGTGGAAGAGTCCCGGCCGGATGTAGAGCGTCGACGACCAGTCGGTCGACTCCAGGGCCGTCCTCAGTTGCGTGTTCTTCCGCGCCGCCAGCCAGCTCTCGCCGATGAAGCCCTTCGAGTCGGCGATGAAGCGCGCCAGGATCTCCGATCGCGGCACCGAGATGTAGAGGTAGCCGCGCAGCCCCGGCTTCTCGCGCATACCGTCGGCGTTCTTCAGGAAGGTTGCGTAGTTCACGCCCATCCAGCCGCGCATGCTCATGAGGAAGGTCAGATCCGAACGGAGCGCGGCCACGAGGTCGAAGAAGAACGGGCTCTCGGCCTCGTTCTCGCGAGCTTCGTCGAACGTCTCTTCGGCGGGATACGGCTGGATGGCCGCCCGCAACGCGAGCGTGAAGTTGTCTTTCTCGACGTCCGGCGTCCAGGCGGAAAAGCGCGCCAGATCGCCTTGCCGCTTCGACACGTCGTCGAGCACGCGAATCAGGCTCGCGGCCGAGGTGGCGGTCTCCGCCGCTTTGATGCCGGCCAGCGTGAAGCGATAGCCGAATCCGAAACCGGCCTCGCGCATGTAGAAGGTCCAGAACGGCGTCGGGATCTGCACCGCCATCTTGTTCTTCTGCAGATAGAGGAAGAAGGCCAGCTTGCGGCCGAGCTGCGGCTTGTCGCTTTGCTCCACCTCCAGGAAGCCGAAGCTCGCTTCCATCTCTCCCCATCCGGGGATGGCCAGCGCACCTTCGCCGAGGAAGCCGTAGGTGTCGTAGCCCGGCGGCGCGAAGCGCGCGCCTTCCACGGTCCTGGTGTCGGGATCGACGGCCAGCACGGACCCGCGCACTTTCACCGCGCCGGCGAGCTGCAGATCGACGCCCAGCCCGTCGGCCTTGATGCGCGGCAGCGCTTCACCGGCGCGCGGCGGCGCCATCCACAGACCGTGGAAGTCGATCGACGGCTGCATCACGTCGCCGATTTGCGCGAAACGGATCTGTCCCGACAGATTGATCGCCGGCGGCTTGTCCTCGAACTTCGGCGACGCCGGATGGAAACCGAAGCCGCGCATCTCGAAGGTGAAGAGGTTGAAGAGCGAAAACGTCTTCTTCGGATTGAGCGCCTTCTGAAAGGAAATGTGCCGCACCAGCACGCGCGGATCTGCGGTCAGCGGCACGCGCTCCAGCGCGATCTCGAGCTCGTCGAGGTTCTTGAGCAGGCCGTCCTCGAACTCGCCCTGCTTGGGCGTGAATCGCACCGTGCCGGTGACCAGGAAGAAGAAGTGATAACCGCCGTCCTTGACGAACGCGAGGTCGAGATCGGTGATGGTCAGCGTGAAACGCGTGGCGTGGCAGACGATCGGCTCGCCCTTCTTCTCCAGCTCCACCTTGCCGGCCTGCAGGACGATGCCTGCGCTCGTCTGCGCGAAAGTCAGCGCGAACGAGCAATCGGCCTCGCCGACGAGATCCGGCGGCAGCTGTCCGCGTCCCGCCAGCGTCGCTTCTTCGAGCTTGCCGGCGCGGATCACGAAGCCGCCGGAGGTGAAGCGGAACGGAACGTTGATACCGTTCATGCGCACGGCGCGGTCGACGACTTTGGCGGTGAGATCGAGACCGCCGCGGCCGACGAAGAACTTCGTCACCTCCAGCACGACGCCCTGACCGTCGCCGGAAAGCTCGTCGAAGCGCAGCTCCATGCGCGCCTCGTCGGTGAGCGCGAGACCGGTCTCGCCGCCGGCGAAGGCGAGCGTGAACAGATTTGCTTCCTGCACGCCCGCCTTGCGCGGTTCGACCACCCAGGTCAGGCCGAGCGCCTTCTCCTCGATGCGCCGCGACCTCAGGTTGAAGGTGCTCGTATCGCCCTTGAGCCCCACCTCGAGCGTCGTCAGATCGAGGTGCACCTCCAGCGTGACCTGCGTCGACACTCCGGCCAGCTTTACGCCGAGGACGAGCTCAGCCTCGATCACGGCAGTTTTGATGTCGGGCGTCAGGCGCAAAAACTTGGTGCGTTCCACCCACACCACCTGGCCGAGCGAATCCTTCAGTTTCTTCAGGAAGTCGGGCGTGTTGCCGCCGCCGTCCGTTTCTTTTCCCGGCTCCCCCATGCCGAGGAGCGGGAGCACACGCTCCTTCTTGAAGTCGATCGTGGCGTCGATCATCTTCGCGGTGATCGGCGCGAGCTGGAACGGACCGTTGACGACTGCGATCTTGGCCTGCGTGCCGCCTGGAATCGGCACCTCCCTCACGACCACCGCCTCGCTGCCCTCGAGGTACTGAACGAAGACCGCCTTGCCGCGCGAGATGCCGGCGATGACGATGAACAACGGGCCATTGGCCTTTCGCTTCAGCGTCACGGTGATCAGCGGATCGGCGCCGCGTGCACCTTTGGCGGGTTCCGCATCGCGGACGGAGCTGACGGTGGGGATCTGCGGTTGCTTGAGCCAGAGATCGGTCGAGAGCGACGCGAACTCCGTCTCCGCTGCGCTCGGGCGGACCGCGAGGAGATACGTCCCCGGCGCGGTGACGAAATCGATCAGCAACGCCGGATGCCAGCCGGTGGGCACGGCCAAGGCGACGCCGAGCACGTCGATCTTCTGGGTGGCGTTGGCGATCTTCTGCCCGCTGAGCGTGATCATCACCTGGCGCAGCTCGAGCGGATCGAGCGCGATGCGCAGCTCGATGTCGAGTGCGACGTCGGCCGCATCGGCCAGGCCTTCCAGCAGCCGCGCCAACTGCTTGAGCAGCGCGAACAGCAGCTCGGCCACTTTCACCAGCGCCTGGGCGAGCAGCTCCGCCGCGGCGGCGAGCACGTCGCCGATCGTTTCGGCGACGAACACCGCCGCTCGCGCGACCGCCGCGGCGATCTTGCCGAGGACCTCCAGCAGGCGTTTCAGCTTGTCGAGATCTCCGGCCTGCGGCTTGATCTGCCCGAGGAGCTGGATGATCTTCTGCGCGCCGCGCGCGAAGGCCTGCAAGCCTTTTTCCACCAGCACGTATGGATAGGGCTCGATCAGCTCGAGCTCCACGATGCGCGTGCCCGACGGGGTGATCTCGATCGTTCCCTTCAGCGCCAGCACGGTCGACGGGTCGTCGACCAGACGGATCTCCAGCCGCTCGAAATGCAATGAAGCGCAAGCCATCAACGGATCGTCCGCCGTGGTAGCGGTCACCACCGGCTCGAGCGTCGCGCCGGACCAGTCGATCTGCAGCGGGCCGAAGACGCGCGGTCCATCGGGGAGCGGGACCTTCGCGGTCACCACGGCCGTTGCCGTCGCCTCGAGCAGCTGACCGCCGGAGTGGACGGCGAGCTGCGTGACCGTCACCGTCAAGGTGACCGTGGCGTCCTTGTGCTTGACCACCGCCTGGAAGCCGGCGAGATTGGCGGTGTCGAGATGGGTCAGGTCGTACTTGTCATCCGCAAGCCCGGACTTCATCACCGCGAAATAGAAGCTCGATCCGTTGCGGGCGACGACCAGAACGGCAGCATCGGTGAAGGTGTATGTGGCGGTGAAGCCTTCCGCCAGATCGGCGAACGCACCCGCGACGCGCAGCAGCAGGCCGCTGGAAAGGTCGAGCCGGACGGCCGTGGAAAGGTCGAGGCTCGGCAAGCTCACTTCGGGCAGGGAGATGTTGAAGTCGTCGATGTCGAACGCCATCCGCGCCGCCGCATCGACGCGCAACAGGCAGATCAGGCCGCAGCGGCGCTCCATCTGATTGCCGCCCACGTTCACCTTGAAATCGACGGTGGCGCGAAACTCCGCGAAGAGCGTGCCGGCCACGACGTTCGGGTCTTTGCCGGCGATCACCGCGAGGTGAAGCTTGGCCTCCCCTTTCAACATCACCTTGCCGCCTGCCTCCTGCGCGCGCGCATCGAGGAAGGCGCCCTGCGACCAGTCCACTTCGATCGAGCGAAGACGCCGGAAGGCCTCTTCGCGCAAGGCCAGGAAGCGGGCCTTGACCGCCGTGCTGACCGTGCTCAGCTCGTCGTTGACTTCCTGTGGCGTACGCAACGTCAGCGTTCCCGCGACGTCCTTCATCAAGCCGGCCGGAAGTCCGATCGCGGCAGGGAGGACGGCGAGCAGGACCGGGGTCTCTTTTCCATCCGAGGCAAGCGAAGTCAGGAGAATTCTCTCGGCGGTGAATTCGCCGCCGCCGGAGATGCTCCCGACGTTGCCCTTGAGCTGTCCGAGGATCTGGAGCAGGTAGCCTGGGAGGTCGCCGCTTGCGGGTCGATGCCGGATGGTCAGGGCTCGAGCAGCCATTCACTCTCCTGGTTCAGCCCTACGGTCGAAAGTCTCACCGGTGCTGTCGGCACCTAGCCAACGCCGCGGTGGGCGTGGGTGCCGAGCATGAGCGCAGTCATCCCCGTCTCGTCGAGTACCGAGAGACTCCCTCGCTGCGCGATAGCTCCTCTTCCGCATTCAGCGTGGAAGGCCATCGCTCAGCGAGCGCCGACTCAGGAGTTGGTCACGGTCGCGCAAGCTGTTTCGCGTCGACAGGTCCGCCCGCCCCCGACGTGGGCGCGCCGACAGCACGCACCGGTCAGGGCTCACCTCATTAGACGGACATGGCGCCGAGTTTCTCGCGACGCTCCGCCCGGTGGCGGCAAATGCCCGGTCGTCTCGCTCGTCGTCGAGCGCCGGCGGGCGATCGATCGGCGGATCGCGGACCTACGGCGGCGCAGGGAGCGGATCGTTAGGGTGAGGGCTGGTAGCGCATAGGGGATTCGAACCCCTGTTCCCGCCGTGAGAGGGCGGTGTCCTGGACCCCTAGACGAATGCGCCTCGAATGAACCCTAGGCAGGCAAAGGCGGCGGAAAGATAGCACGCTCGCCCGCGGCGGTACAATCACGGCGATGCGCCGCCGCCCGCGCGTCCGTAGCTTTTCGCTGTCGCAGCTGAGCCTGCGCCGGTGGCCGGTTTGGCTGGTGGCGGTGGCGCTCCTCGCCGGCACGCTGCCGCTGCACTCGGACCTCGAGCGGCACGGCGCGCTCGAGGGGCCGACACGCGTGTGGCTCGAGCACTGTCCGCCGGGAGCGGCGCGGCACCTCGAGCCGTCGACCTCGGTCGAGCTGCCGCGCTGCGTCGCTTGCCTGCTGCAGCTGCAGGGGAAGGGCGCCGTGCTCGCGGCGCCGCAGGAGCTCGGCGGGCTCGCGCTCGCCGGCGCGCCGAGCGAGCCGCCGCGGCGCGCGCTCGCCGCCGCTTCGCTTCGCCTCCCCGCTTCGCGCGGCCCGCCGCTCGCCTGACGCCTCGCCATCGTGGTGCCGGCGTGCGGCCGCGTCGCGGCGCGCACGCCCGTCGATTCACCAACGTCGAGCGTCGCGCAGCGATGCGCAGTTTTGCGAGGAGGAACGCCATGCGGAGTTGCTTCGAACGGCGGCCACGGCTCGGCCGGGCTGCCGGTGTTTCGTTGTTGATCGTGATGACTCTGGGCGCGGCGGCGCGCGTGCACGCGCAGCCGGTTGCCATTGCCGATTCGGGCGACGTCGAGGCGCTACGGGCCGAGATCGCCGCCCTGCGTAGCGAGTACGAGCAGCGCATCGCGGCGCTCGAAGAGAAGGTTGCCGCGCTGCAGCCGACCGAAGTCCCTGCAGCGCCTCCCACGACCGAGCCGCCGGCCGGCGAAGTCGTCGCCACGACCGAGCCCGCGCCGGCGCTCAGCGAGATGCCTTCCGGCGGCGAAGCCACTGCCGCCGCGGGACCGACCTCGAACTACTTCAACCCCGCGATCTCGCTGCTCGGCAACTTCCTCGGCGTCGCCGGCCGCAATCCCGTCGAAGACCTGCCGAGCTTCGATCTCCGCGAATCCGAGCTTGGGCTGCAGGCGGTCGTCGATCCCTACATGCGCGCCGACGTCTTCGTCGCCTTCGGCGAGGAGGGCGGCAATGTCGAGGAGGGCTTCGTGACCTTCACCTCGCTGCCCGCCGGCCTGCTCGCCAAGGTCGGCCGCATCCGCGCGCAGTTCGGCAAGACGAACCCGCTGCACCTCCACGCGCTGCCGTGGGCGGACGAGCCGCTGCCGATCGTCAACCTGCTCGGCGGCGACGAGGGCTGGGTGGGCGACGGCGTCTCGGTGGCGCGGCTCGTGCCGCTGCCGGCCGACACCTTCTCGGAGGCGACGCTGCAGGTCTTCCGCGGCGACGCCGAGGGACTCTTCGAGGCCGACGAGCGGAGCGACCTCGCCTACGCGCTGCGCTACCGCGTCTTCCGCGACCTCACGGAGGCGACGAACGTCGACCTCGGCGTCTCCTACGGCTGGGGTCCGAACGCGACGGAAGTGGCGAGCGACGATCCCGACACCGAGCCGCTGTTCTTCCGCGGCAAGACGCGGCTCACCGGCTTCGATGCGACGCTGCGCTGGAAGCCGCTCACGACGGCGCTCTACCGCTCGTTCACCGGCCGCGCCGAGCTGATTCGAAGCCGCCGCGAGCAGCCGGGCGACGACCCCACCGCGCTCGGCTGGTTCGTCTCCGGCGACTACCAGCTGGCGCGCCGTTGGTTCGTCGGCGGCCGCGTCGAGGCGGCCGAGCACGCCGACGAGGAGGCGCTGCGCGACCGCGGCGCCGCGCTCACGCTGACCTTCTGGCCGAGCGAGTTCTCGCAGCTGCGCGCCGAGTACCGGCGCCGCCGCTACGAGGCGTTCGACGCCGACTTCGCACGCTTCGACACCACCGCCAACGAGCTTCTATTGCAACTGCAATTTTCCATGGGCGCCCACGGCGCCCATCCGTTTTGAGAACCAGGCGCCCACGGCGCCCATCCATTTTGAGAACCAGGCGCGCACGGCGCCCATCCGTTCCGAGGAGCGCTACGCGCTCCAGCCACCACCGAGGTAACGCCACCATGAAGATAACGAGACCCCTCCTCGCCGCCGCGCTTCTCGCCGGCCTCGCCGGCGCCGCGCAGGCGAAGGTGAATGTCGTCACCACCCTCCAGGACCTCGCCTCGATCGCGCAGTCGGTCGGCGGCGACCGCGTCGAGAGCTTCGCCATCGCCAAGGGCTACCAGGACCCGCACTTCGTCGACGCCAAGCCGTCGTTCGTGCTCAAGCTCACGCGCGCCGACCTGCTCGTCGTCGCCGGCCTCGACCTCGAGGCCGGCTACCTGCCGCCGCTGCTCGACCAGAGCCGCAACGCCAAGATCCGCCCGGGCTCGCCCGGCTACCTCGACGCCTCCGCGGGTTGCAACGTGCTCGGCCGGCCGGCAGGCCAGGTCACGCGCGCCATGGGCGACGTGCACCCCTACGGCAACCCGCACTACTGGACCGATCCCGAGAACGGGCGCATCATCGCGCGCTCGATCGCGCGCCGCCTCTCGCAGGTCGATCCCGCCGGCCAAGGCGCCTACGCCAAGAACCTCGCCGCCTTCGAGGCGCGGCTGACGCAGAAGGAAGCGGAGTGGCAGGCGAAGATGGCGCCTTACCGCGGCCTCGACGTCGTCACCTTCCACGACTCGTGGCCGAACTTCGCCAAGCGCTTCGGCCTCGACGTCGTCGGCCACGTCGAGCCCAAGCCGGGCATCCCGCCGACGCCGTCGCACACGCTCGCGACGATCAACCTGATCCGGCAGAAGAAGGTGCCGCTCATCCTCGTCGAGCCGTACTTCGACTTGAAGACGCCGAAGTACGTCGCCGGCAAGACGGACGCGAAGGTGCTCGTCTTCTATCCGTCGGTGGGCGGCACGCCCGCCATCAAGGACTACTTCGCCCTCTTCGACACCAACGTCGACAACTTCGTGGCGGCGATGAAAGGCCGGTAGGGGAGCGACGCCGCGATGAGCATCTTCGAGCTGCTGCTGCCGGCCTTCGTCGCCGGCCTCATCCTCACCGGCATCCACGCCTACCTCGGCGTGCACGTCGTCGAGCGCGGCGTCATCTTCGTCGACCTGTCGCTGGCGCAGATCGCCGCCCTCGGCACGACCGCCGCCTACCTCGCCGGCTACGACCTGCACTCGACCGCCGCCTACCTCTTCTCGCTCGGCTTCACCTTCCTCGGCGCCGCGATCTTCGCCTTCACCCGCGTGCACCGGCAGACGCGCATCCCGCAGGAGGCGATCATCGGCATCGTCTACGCGGTGTCGGCGGCGCTCGCCATCCTGGTGATGTCGAAGGCGACGCAGGAGACCGAGCACCTGAAGGAGATGCTGGTCGGCAACATCCTGTCGGTGACCTGGCCCGAGCTCGGCAAGACCGCCGTGCTCTACGCGCTCGTCGGCGCCTTCCACTACGCCTTCCGCGAGCGCTTCCTGCTCATCTCGATGAACGAGGCGGAGGCCGAGCGGCGCGGCTGGAACGTGCGGCGGTGGGACTTCCTCTTCTACGTCTCGTTCGGCTTCGTCGTCACCTCGTCGGTGGCGATCGCCGGCGTGCTGCTCGTCTTCTGCTTCCTCATCGTGCCGTCGGTGACGGCGATGCTCTTCGCACAGCGGCTGGGGCCGCGGCTCGCCATCGGCTGGACGATGGGGGCCGCGGTGTCGGCCGGCGGCGTGGCGCTGTCGTTCGTGCTCGACCTGCCGACGGGTGCGACGATCGTCGCCACCTTCGGCGTCACGCTGTTGTTGATAGCGGTCGCGAGGTGGGGGTGGATGAGGACGCGGGCGCGACCGGCGGACGCAGCCTGAAGCGGGATGGTCAGCGCGGCGGCTGGAAGTCGACGCGCAGCGGCATCCAGCTCTCGGCCGGCACGCCGCCGCGCAGCGCCGGCAGGTAGCGGCTGCGCTCGGCGACGCGGCGCGCTTCGGCGACGAGACGCGGGTGGTGCGTGACGCCGGCCCGCGGTCGCGTCTGGAGAGGGCGGCCGTCGGGGCCGACCAGCACCTCGATCTCGACGACGGTGGGGCGGCGCGGGACGCCGGCGGGCCAGGCGGCGGGCGCCTGCAGCACGATCGTGGCTTCGCGGTCGGCCGGCCGGGGCGCGCCGGCCGTGGGCGCCGGCGACGGCTGGACGCCCACGCCGAAGGCCGTCTCGGCTGCGCTTGCGGCGACCGCCGGAGTTGGCGTGGGTGCGGCGACATCGTCGGCCGCCGGACGCCTCACGAGCCAGCGCACGAGCAGCGCGAGCACGAGGAGCAGCACGAGCGCTGCCGATGCCGAGCAGCAGCCAGCGCACGCGTGGCGAGGCGAAACCGCTCGTCGCCTCCGGCACACCGAACGACGGCGGCGCGGGCCCTCCCGCGGCCGCGGCCGCTGCGGGCTCGCGCAGCTGCGGGCGCGGCCATGACGGCCCTGCACCGGGTGTACCTCCACCGGGCGGCGGCATCGGCGGCGCCCCGCCGCCGCCGCGTCCGCCACCGGCACCGCCCTCCACCAGCCGCCGTGCCGCGGCCACGCTGTTGCCGTGAACGCCCACCGTGCTGGCGTCGACGCTCGGCACCCTGCGCCCGCCGGTCGGCACCGGCGGCTCGGGAGCCGCCGCGCGCGCCAGCGCGATCCGCCGCCGCAGGTCGCGCAGCGGTTGATGCGAGCCGAGCTGGGCCTGCGCCGCCGCCACTGCGTCCTCGGCTCCTTCGACGTCGCCGCGCACGAGCAGCGCCTCGGCCTCTGCGACTGCCTTGGCGAGCGCCGAGCGGCGCCCTTCCGTCTCGGCCGCCGCCTGCGCCCGCAGGCGCTCGCGCTCGGCGAGCTCGGCGCGCCAGGTCTGACGCAGGCGCAGCGCGTCCTGGTGATCGGGCGCCGATGCGAGCAGCTGGTCGATCGCCGCGAGCGCCGGCTGCGGCTGCCCCTGCTGCCACTGCGCCGCCGCCTGCGCCAGCAGCCGGTCGGTGCGCGCCTTGGCGATGGCGCGGCGCACGGCGGCCACGTCGACGCCGGCCTTCTCGGGCAACTGGGCGAGCTCGCGCTCGGCTCCGTCGAGGTCGCCTTTGACCAGCAGCTCGCGGGCCCTGCGGGCGGCGGTGGCGCCGCGCGCGCCGGCGAGCGCCTCCTCGACCTCGCCGAGCAGACCGCCGCTCGACGGCGGCTGCGTCTTGCGCACCGTGGTGAGCGCCGCCTCGAAGCGCTCGTTGGGACTTCGGCCGCGCGCCGATCCCGGCGTCGACGGCGCGGCGTCCGGGCTCGCTACCGAACGGCCGGTTGGCGGCGCGGGCGGAGTCGACGCAGCGCCGGCTCCTGCAGTCGGCGACGCCTTTGCCGGCTGCGCCGGCAGCTGCGTCATCGTCGGCTCCTCGCCGCGGCCGGGACGCTGCAGGTCGGCGAGCACGCGCTCGAGGTCGGGGATCACCTCGCCGAAGCCGGAGTAGCGCTTCGCCGGGTCCTTCGCCAGGCAGCGCAGCACCACGTCCTGAAGGGCAGGCGGGCAGCCCGGCCAGTGGTTGCCGAGCGGCTCGGGGTCGCGCTGCAGCAGCTCCCAGAAGAGCGCCGAGATCGTCTTGCCGGTGAACGGCCGCTTGTACGTCAGCAGCTCGTAGGCGGTGACGCCGAAGGAGAAGACGTCGGCGCGGTGGTCGACGGCTGTGCCGCGGATCTGCTCGGGCGGCAGGTAGGCCGCGGTGCCGAGCGTCATGCCGGTGCGCGTCAGGTGGCTCGCCACGCTGGAGAGCTTGGCGATGCCGAAGTCCATGATCTTCACCGTACCGTCGGCGGTCAGCCGGATGTTGGCCGGCTTGACGTCGCGGTGGATGACGTCGTGCTGGTGGGCGTAGTCGAGCCCGCGCGCCGCCTGCACCAGGATGTCGACGCGCTGCGCCGCCGGCAGCATCTCGCGGCGCGCCACCACGCGGTCGAGATCCTCGCCGGTCAGGTACTCCTGCACCAGGAAGGGCACGCCGTCCTGGATGCCGAAGTCGTGGACGGTGACGATGTTGCGATGCTGGAGGTTGCCGGCGATCTCCGCCTCGCGGAAGAAGCGGTCGCGGATGTCGCTCTCTTCCGAGGTGCAGGTCTTGATCGCCACCCGCCGCTTGAGGAAGGGATCGCGGCCTTCGTAGACGACCCCGAAGCCGCCGGTGCCGATCTGCCCGACGATGGCGTACTTGCCGATCTGCTCCATGGGATGTTGGTGCAAATCGTAGCAGCCTTAGGGTTTGCCCGGCTACACGGGACGCGCGCGCGGCGCCGCGTCAGAGCGTGCCGTGCCCATAGCGTGCGGCGGACGAGCGGGACGCCACCGCCAGTAGCTTGTTCGCCGGCGCCGCTCGCGATTCGACAGGCGGCGCGGGGCGCGTTAGGAGCTCTCTTCGCGCAGCAGGATGCGGACGCCGTCGGGGTCGTGCGTCTCGAAGGTGAGCGAGCCGTCGCGGCCGCGACGCAGGCCGCCGGGCACGTTCTTGTCGCGGAAGAGCAGCTCTTCGTAGGCGCGCTCGGCGGAGGGGACGATCCACGACACCACCAGCTTGTGCTGCGGGCCCTGGTAGTCGAAGTCCTCGTCGTAGCCGTGCGAGTCGCGCGGGCGGCCGATCACCTCGACGGCGCCGGTGCCGGCCTGGTAGAGCGCGCCGCGCCCGTCCTCGTCGTCCCAGCTCTGCAGCCGCGGCAGCGCCAGCACCTCGCCGTAGAAGTTGCAGGTGCGGTCGAAGTTCTTGGCCTTCAAGACGACGCGGAACTGGCGGATCTGCATGGCGCCTTCCCTTCTCGACGATCGCTGCAGCGCGGTGCAGCAGAGCGCAGCGGGACGCAGGATATCGCGGGCCGGAGCGCGCGGAGGCGGGTGCTATCCTCCGGCCCGTGCGGCGGCGCCTCGCCCTGCTCTTCACCCTCGTCGTGGTGTCCGTGCTCGCCGCGCAGCAACGGAACGGAGCACAGGCGCAGGCGGTGGAGATGCAGCTCGCGCAGGCGGGCCCGGCGCCGACCGTGCCGCCCGCGCCCGCGCCGCCGACGCCGCCCGGCGAGCCGCCGGTGGGCGAAGGCGAGCCCACCGCCGAAGGCACGCCGACGCCCATTCCTTCGGCGAGCTCGCTGCCCGCGGTGCCGGCGAGCTTCTCGATCGCCGGCCGCGAGCTCACCGGCCAGGCGCTCCTCGGCTCGGCGGGGCCGCTCTTCGCGCTCTCGTCGCTGGCGCCGCTCCTCGGCGGCGAGCTGCGGCAAGGGCCCGGCGGCGCCGGCTGGGTGCTGCGCACCGGCGACATGGAATCGGTCGTCGGCCCGGGCAGCGCGGTCGCCACCGTCGGCCGCACGATCGTGCAGTTGCCGCAGCCGGTCGTCGGCGGCGAGCAGGGGCCATGGGTGCCGATCGAGCTGCTGCAGAAGAGCTTCGGCGAGGCGCTGCATTGGAACTTCCAGTGGGACTCCGCCGGCCGCCGCTTCGTCGCCACGCCGCAGCAGCGCAAGGTGGTGTCCGTCGAGTGGAGCCTCGTGCACATGCAGGGTCTGACGACGCTCGTGCTGCAGTTCCCCGAGCCGCCGCGCGTCTCGGTGCAGGAGCGCGGCGCGCAGGTGGAGGTCGCCCTCCTCGGCGACCAGGTGGCGCAGCCGTCGCGGCCGCCGGAGATCGTCGATTCGCTCGTACAGTCGCTGCGCTTCGCCGACGACAAGATCACCATCGTCGTGACGCCCGGCGCCGTCGTCGAGCACTACCAGCAGCAGGACCCGCCGCGGCTCGTCTTCGACGTCTACCAGCGCGTCGCCGCCGCGCCCGGCGTGCCGACGCCCCAGGCGCCGCAGCGGCCGACGATCGTGATCGATCCCGGCCACGGCGGCGTCGAGACCGGCGCCGTCGGCCCCAGCGGCACGCAGGAGAAGGAGCTCACGCTGATGCTGGCGCAGGGCCTGGCGCGCGAGCTCGGACGGCGGCTGCCGGTCGACGTCGAGCTCACCCGCGACGAGGACGCCGAGCTGCCGCTCGACACCCGCGCCGCCATCGCCAACCAGCACCGCGCGGCGCTCTTCATCTCGATCCACTTGAACTCGTCGGTGGGTGCGGGAGCGACCGGCGCCGAGACGTATTTCCTGAGCCTCGAAGCGAGCGACGCGCGGGCGGCGGCGGCGGCGCGGATGGAGAATCGGCCGCCGCCGGGAGCCGCCGGCGCCGGAGCGCCCGGCGAGCCGGCGAGCGCGGTGGCGGGGCTCGAGCTCATCCTCTGGGACCTGGCGCAGAGCCAGCACCTCGCCGAGAGCCAGCGTTTCGCGAGCATCGTGCAGGACGAGCTCAACACCGCGCTCGGGCTGCGCAACCGCGGCGTCAAGCAGGCGCCGTTCCGCGTGCTGATGGGCGCCGCGATGCCGGCGGTGCTCGTCGAGCTCGGCTTCCTCTCCAACCCCGACGAGGAGAAGAAGCTGCTCACCGTCGAGTATCGCCAGCAGCTCGTTGACGCGCTGGTGCGCGCGGTGTCGCGCTACCAGGCGCAGGGTCGCAACGAGACCCAGGCCGCCGTCCGATGAAGGCGCGCGAGGGCGGCGGGGCGCGGCGCCGGGCGCGCGCGGGACGGGGCGCGTTCGCGGGCGCGGCGATGGTGGCGACGGTCGTCGTTGCGGCTGCGGCGATCGCCGGTTGCCAGCGCGGCGGCGAGACGACGGCGACCGGCGGCGGTCGCGGCGGCGCCGGCGGGACCGACGGAGAAGGCGACGGTCTCGCTGCTCTTTCCGGGCGCCGACGGCTTCCTCCACGCCGAGAGCCGCGAGGTGGCGCTGCCGCTGACGGCAGACGGCCGCGTGGCGGCGGTGGTGGCGGCGCTCCTCGCCGGGCCGCGCACGAAAGGACTCGTCGCGCCGCTGCCGACGGGCGTCACCGTCGCCGACGCCTTCGTCGACCCGCAGGGCGTCGCCTACGTCGACCTGGCAGCGAAAGACCAGCCGGCGCCGCCGTCGTCGGGCTCCGACCTCGAGCTGCTGCGCGTCTACAGCGTCGTCGACACCGTCCTCGCCAACGAGCCGCGGGCGCGCTCGGTGGTGCTGCTCTGGAACGGCGTGCAGCGCCTGACCTTCGCCGGCCACGTCGACACCACCGCGCCGCTGCTCGAAGACCGCACGTGGGTCAAGTGAGCTCCGACGCTCCGATTGGAGTGTTCGACTCCGGCGTCGGCGGGCTCACCGTCGTCGCCGCGCTGCAGCGCTTGCTGCCGCGCGAGTCGATCCTCTACCTCGGCGACACCGCGCGGCTGCCCTACGGCACCAAGTCGCCTCAGACGGTGCTCGCCTACTCGAAGAAGAACGTCGACTTCCTCGTCGGCCGCGGCGTCAAGGCGGTGGTCGTCGCTTGCAACACCGCCTCGGCGGTGACGATCGGCGCGCTGCAGCCGCCGGTGCCGCTGTGGGGCGTGCTGCAGCCGGGCGCCGCGCGCGCCGCCGCCGTCTCGCGCGGCCGCGTCGGCATCATCGCGACAGAGTCGACGATCGACTCCGACGCCTACGGCCGCGAGCTTCGCCGCCTGCGCCCCGACCTCGAGGTGGTGAGCCAACCCTGCCCGCTCTTCGTGCCCCTCGTCGAAGAAGGCTGGCACGACGACCCGGTCGCCGCCGAAGTGGCGCGCCGCTACCTCGCGCCACTCGTCGAGCACGGCGTCGACACCCTCGTGCTCGGCTGCACTCATTACCCGCTGCTGCGCGCGACCATCGCCGAAGTCATGGGCCCCGAGGTCACCCTCGTCGACTCCGCCGACGCGGTCGCCGAAGTCGTCGCCGCCGACCTCCTGCGCCACGGCCTCGCCGCCGCCGACGGCGCTCCGCCCGAGCACCACTTCTGCGTCACCGACGCCGGCACCCGCTTCGCGAAGATCGGCGCCCGCTTCCTCGGCGCCGAGCAACTGTCGCTCGAGTGGGTGGACGTCTGAGCTTGCCGTTCAGCGCGCCATCGCTGCCCGCACCGCCAGGGGCGCCAGCGTCCCGACCGTCAGGCCGAGTCCCATGGCCGCCAAACCGGCGAGCCCGATGTGGAGGCAGCCGACGGTGCCGAGCGTGGCGGTGAGCGCGACCGCGGCGAACCAGTAGCTCGGGCCGCGCGGCCGACGGGCGAACGACCCCGCACCGAGGGCGAGCCCGCCGGCCAGGCCGCCGACGACCGACGCCAGGGGCAGGACGCCGCACACGGTGGCGGCGCAGAGCACGCCGGTCCAGCGGGCGAGCAGCGGCAGCAGCAGCGGTCCCAGGCCGGCGACGAGACCGGGGGCGACGCCGCGGCCGTATCCCTGGCCGCGCCAGGTGAAGAGCGCGACGAGCAGGAGCAGCGCCGTCCCGCCGACGAGCGCCTCCGTCACCCGTCCGACCTCGGCGCAGTGCTGCAGCGGCAGCAGCGTCAGCGGCAGGGTGAAGGCGGCGCGGCGCAGGCCGCGTCGTACCCGGCCGAGCTCATAGGCGCGCCGCGCCGCCGCGGCGAGGAGGACCTCATCCATGGTGTTGCCTCCAGGCCGCCCGCATGCGCTCGCGGGCGCGCTGCAGCCGCTTGCGGAAGCCGGCGCCGGCCGCACGCTCGCCGTGCGCGTCGCGCAACAGCACCTCGGCGTCGGATGGTCGCAGTGTGGCGAGCGTCTCCTGGAGCGCCGCGGCGAGGTCGGCGGCGATGGCCGACTCCTCGGGGGTGGCGGCGTCGAGCGGCAGCTCGGCGTCGTCGGTGGCCGCCATCTCGCGCCGCCGCCAGCGGCGCCGCCGCAGCGTGCGCACCTCCCACAGGGCGATGCCCACCGCCCACGCCAGCGCGTCGCGCCGCGGATCGAACTCGCCGGCGCGCTCGAAGAGCCGCAGCAGCGCGCGCTGCGCCGCGTCCTCGGCGTCTCCCGCCGGCAGCTGCCGCGCGGCGATCTCGCGCAGGAGGGGCCAGAGCCGCGCGAATACCGGCTCGAACGCCGCGCGGTCGCCGTCGGCGAGCCGCGTCAGGTTCCGCTGCAGCGCCTGCCGGTCGCCACCGTCGAGCATCAGCGACGCTTCTCCGCGGCTCGGCTCAGGAAGCCGCCGCCCGCTGCGCGGCCACGACCTCGCGCCGCGCCGCCTCCAGGTCGCGCTGGAACGCCGGCTCGCGGCGCAGGCGCTCGACGAGCTGCTCGGCGAACTGCCGCCCGGAGGTGGAGTCGCTGGCGAAATGGACGCCGAGGATCTCGCGCGAGTAGGCCATGTCGGCGGCGTTGCGCAGGAACAGCTGCCGGTGCTGCGGCAGGAGCTCTGCATATACGAGCGCGGCGACGTAGGAGTTGCCCGAGTGACCGCTGGGATAGGCGGGGAAGTTCGGCGTCTCCAGGTTCTGCAGCCGCGGCTCGAGGTCGTACGGACGGATGCGGTTGAAGCGGAATTTCCCCGCCCACAGGTAGTAGCTGGCGTCGGACCAGACACGGGCCATGAAATCGGCGGTCACCGGCAGCCGCTCCGGCGTGAACCAGTCGCCGAGCTGCCGCCCCATGTGGAAGAGGTTGCGCCGCATGCGCGGCCAGTCGGCGTCGCCCGGGCGCACGCTCAGCCGGTAGTAGACGCCGGCGAGCTGCTGGCTCGCCTCGACCTGCGCCGGCGTGCGGCTCTCCTGCAGCTCGAGCAGGTGGTCGAGCTCGGCGCGGGTCTGCTCCGAGCTGTTGGCGGGGAACATCGGCAGCGCGATCGTCTCGGGCGGCACGTCGAGGTAGACGGACGCGACGTCGAGGACCTTGAGGTACGCGGGGGACATCGCCGACAGCGCGAACTGCCGCCGATCGAGCCCCGGCGAGCCGGGCCGCGCGTCCGCCGATAGCCGCGCCAGCCGCTCGTAGTGCGGCAGCGAGACAGGCGCGAGGTGGCCGTCGGCGGCCAGCACGGCGGGTGTGGGCTCGCTGTCCGCCGCCGGCGTGACGCAGTCGTCGTGCGAGCCGGCGCCGGCGGCGCCGCCGCCGGAGAGGGCGAGGGTGATGAGGAAGAGGACGGCGGAGGCGGAGACGGAGCGGGTGGCGGGGCGCATGGAGGTCCTTTCTCGCGGCGGTCGTCGACGGCCGCTACCCTCCATAGGCACGACCCGCGCGAGCGTGACAGGTAGGGCGGCGGCGCGCCCTGGCGTGCGGCTCCCTCGGCGCCGCCGCTAGCGCGGCGGACCCCAGAGATCTTTCTCGCGCTTCGGCTCTTTCCTCGCACGCGGGCGGGACTGCACTTCTTCGACCTGCGCGAGGAGCGGAGCCAGCGTCGCTTGTTGCGCCGCGATCATTTGCGCGATGCCGGCGAGCGCGAGGTCGATGAGGGCGTCGAGCTCGCGCCGCGCGAAGCCGCGGCGTTCGCCGGTGCCTTGGACTTCGACGAGCTGGCCGGAGGCGGTGGCGACGACGTTCATGTCGACCTCGGCCTCCTGGTCCTCGACGTACTCGAGGTCGAGCGACGGCACGCCGCGCACGATGCCGACCGACACGGCAGCCACGGGCTCGAGCAGCGGCAGCCGCGGCAGGTCGCCGGTGAGCACCAGCTTGGCGAGCGCCTCGGCGAGCGCCACGTAGCCGGCGGTGACGCTCGCCGTGCGCGTGCCGCCGTCGGCCTGCAGCACGTCGCAGTCGACGGTCACCGTGCGCTCGCCGAGCGCCGCGGTGTCGACGACGGCGCGCAGGCTGCGGCCGATCAGCCGCTGGATCTCGCTGGTGCGCCCCGACGGCCGGCCCTTCGCGACCTCGCGTGCGTTGCGCGTCTGCGTGGCGCGCGGCAGCATGGCGTACTCGGCGGTCACCCAGCCGCGGCCGCTGCCGGCGAGGAAGGGCGGCACCCGCGCCTCGACCGACGCCGCGGCGAGCACCCGCGTGTCGCCGAGCGCCAGCATCGCCGAGCCCTCGGCGAACTTGAGCTCGCCGAGCGAGAGCACGAGCGGCCGCAACGCGTCGGCGGCGCGGCCGTTGGGCCGCTGCGCCACCGACTCCGCGAGCGGCGTCACTTCACCTCTCCCTTGACCAGCACCTCGAGCAGCGGCTGCTTGGGCGAGCTCGTGCGCACGCGCAGCGCGCCGGCGATGGGCCCCTTCGGCGCGTCGGCCGACAGCGTCAGCGCGAGGTCGAAGCGCTTCCCCTTCTCGCGCTCGTCGATGCGCGCGGTGAGGCCGCGCACGTCGGTGGTGACGCCGAGCAGCTGCAGCGGCGCCGCGCCGTAGTTGGTGATCAGCACGCTGCCCTTGCGCGGCTGGCCGCCGGTGAAGGAGCCGAAGTCGGCGGCGGGCGGCGTCACCATCACGACCGGCCGCACGTAGCCGGCGATCGGCACCTCGAGCACCGGCTTGCGCGGGTGGTTGGTCTTGATGCGGACGTCGCCGGTGAGCGGCCCGGTCGGCGGCTCGGAGGCGAGCGTCGCCTCGACCACCCACTGGTTGCCGCGCCCCAGCGCCTCGCGCTCCTCCGCCTTGGCGGGCCGGAAGCTCACCGCCAGGCTCGGCGACGGCGACTCGACCGCGAGCACCTGCAGCTCCGGGAAGTCGCTCGACCAGACGACCTGGCGATCGGTCTCCGGCGGCGCGCCGGCGACGTGGACGAAGCGGAAGTAGCCCGGCTGTGCGTCGAGCGCCGCGCGGATCGTCGCGCGCAGCGTGAGCTGAATCGCCGGGTTGGCGGCGTCGTTGGTGAAGACGGTGACTTCCTTGGCGACGGCGCCGGAGAGGCCCTCGCTGTCGAGCTCGACGCGCACCTTGCCGGAGCCGCCCGGCGCGATGGCGGCGTCGAAGCTCACCACCGTGCAGCCGCACGACGGCCGCACCTCGCGCAGCTGCAGCATCTCGACGCCGTCGTTCTTCAGCGTGAACTCGTGCGCGACCTTGGCGCCGCGCGCGACGATGCCGGCGTCCCAGATCGGCTCGGGAGCGATGGCGCGCGGTGCGGTGGGCGCTGCCGGCGCGGATTGCTGCTGCCCGCGCGACGACGGCGCGAAGAGCGCGAGCGACAGCGCGAGAGTCGTGACGAGGCCACGGCCGAAACGAGATGAAGTCATGGTTTGCTGTGCATCCTTCGTGCAGGGGCTCACGTCGTCGATGGTATATCCTCGCCGGCCCTTGGGCTCCACGCCTGCCCGAACGCCGCTGCCCGCGACCGACCGCCCCCTCGACATCCACGTCATCGCCATCGGCGGCACCGGCATGGCGCCCTTCGCCTGCCTGATGCAGGACCTCGGGCACCGCATGCGCGGCTCCGATGGCCCGCTCTACCCGCCGATGTCGACGCTGCTCGAGCGCGCCGGCATCGCGCCGCTGCTCGGCTACGAGGCGGCGCACCTCGACCCGGCGCCCGACCTCGTCGTCGTCGGCAACGCCGTGCGCCGCGACAACCCCGAGGCGGTCGAGGCCGAGCGCCGCGGCCTGCCGCTGCTGTCGATGCCGGAGGCGCTCTACCGCTTCTGCCTCGCCGACCGCCGGCCGCTCGTCGTCGCCGGCACCCACGGCAAGACGACGACGACGGCGATGGCGGCCTTCGCCCTCCACGAGCTCGGCGGCGAGCCCGGCTACCTCGTCGGCGGCCTGCCGCTCGACCTGCCGGCGAGCTACGCGCTGGGCCGCGGCCCGCGCTTCGTCGTCGAAGGCGACGAGTACAACGCCGCCTACTTCGACCGCGGCCCGAAGTTCCTCCACTACCGCCCGCAGACGTTGATCTGGACGAGCGGCGAGTTCGACCACGCCGATTTGTATGCGTCGCCCGAGGCGCTGCTCGCTGCTTATCGCAAGCTCGTCGCCGAGATGCCGGCGGACGGGTTGATCGTCGCCTGCGGCGATCGGCCCGAGGTGCGCGAGATCGCGAACGAGGCGCCCTGCCGCGTGCTGTTCTATGGCTTCGGCGAAGACAACGACGTGCGTCCGTTGGGCGAGCTGGGGGTGGAGGCGGAGGGTCGCTACCGCTGCCGCGTCACCAGTCCGTTCGGCGAAGCGGAGCTGTCGCCGGGCCTCGGCGGCCGCCACAACCTCGAGAACGCGATCGCCGTATGGGCGGCGGTCGCCGCCGATGGCTACGAGACGCAGCAAGTGGCGGCGGCCCTCGGCCGCTTCCGCGGCGTCGCCCGCCGCCTGCAGGAGCTGGGCACCGTCGACGGCGTCACGATCGTCGACGACTTCGCCCATCACCCGACCGCGGTGGCTGCGACCCTCGACGCCATCCGTCGGCGCTACCCGGGCCGCCGCGTGCTCGCGGCCCTCGAGCTGCGCTCGCTGTCCGCAGCGCGCTCGCTATTCACCGAGGGCTACTTCGACGCCCTACGTCGCGCCGACCACGCCTTCCTGCCGCCTCTCTTCCACGCCGCGCGTCTGCCGCCCGAGGAGCGGCTAGACCTCGACGCGCTGGCCGTGCGACTGGGAGAGGCCGGCACGAAGACGACGATCGCGCCCGACTACGACGCGCTGCTCGCCACGATCGTCGCGGCTGCCGAGCCGCGCGACGTCATCGTCTCGATGTCCTCCGGCAGCTTCGGCGGCCTGCCGCAGCGCCTCGTAGGCGCTCTGCGCGAGCAAGGCGCCCTGATCGGCACCCGCGAGTCGCGGTAGCGGCGGTTGATCGGCAGGGCCCGGCGGAAGTCGACCGCCGGAGCCAGCGGTCTGTTTCGGAGTCTTTGCCGACAGACCCAACTGTCGGCGCGCGGGTACTCACCTGTAGACAGCCCGCGGGCATCCAGAAGCGAGAGTCCGAAATTGCAAGGTTACCCATAGGAGGAGCACGCAATGCCGCAGAGATTCACCGCTCGTCGAACCGTCCTCTTGCTGTGGACAGCTCTCCTCGTGCCATCCAGCGGCTTTGGTCAGGAGCCGCGGAGCGGTCAGGCGGCGGAAAGGATGTCAACCAAGGAGCGGGCGGCGCTCGCCGCGGCGATCCCGCGCCGCGAGGCGGAGCTGGCGGAGCGGCAGCGGGAGGACGTCCTTGCCGAGGTGGAGGTACGGGCACAGGAGATGGACGTCAGGGCTTCGGCCGGGGAGCTCACCGATCTCCTCTTGCAGCGGGCGCACCTCGAGATCGGCCTCGACAAGTGCCGGCTGGCGGACGGCGGCGCCGCAAGCTGCCGCGCCGAGGAGAAGAAGCTCGCCCGCGTGGAGAAGCTCTTCCGCGAGGCGGCGGGGCTATCGGCGCGCGAGTTCCAGGGCGGCCGCCGGGACACGCCCGTGCCCGCCGACAAGCGCGGAGGACCGCAGTTCCCCTCCAAGGCCCAAACCTGCACCTGCACCTTGTCGGTTTACAGCCACAATCGGTGGATGAACCGCTGGTGGGGGCTCGAGGTCGGCGGGCACGCGAGCCACGGCGTCTGCAGCAACGACGTCGATTGGTCCCAGCCGCACACTCCCGGCTCGGGAGCGATGACCGGCGATATCAATATCTATTTCGGCTCCTACCACCAGTACAAAAAGTGCGAGGACGACCATGTAACCTGCTTCCACGGCCCGAGCACCGAGCACCTCGGCGAATGGGGCAACGTCTTCAGTTGCGACACCTGGCACTCGCAGTATTCCAACCCTCAAGGGTCCTTTTACGGCGGCGACCTCACGGACAGCCTCTGGGTGCATCAGGTCTCGACTCCTTATTTCACGGTGGCCGGCTCCTGCGACGGCGCCACCGTCAATGTGAGCGAATACATCAAGGAGCACGATCCCTGGTGCTGCGACGATCCGATGGGGACCCTGTGGGCCTCGGTGCAGGTCTCCAACGGCTCCGGCAACAGCTCGGCCCAGGCCTCGGCCCAGAACTGCAACGGCGGCTCGCAGAGCGGCGTCTACCCCTACTGCGGCACCTTCGGGGCGACGATCTGGGTGGCCTACATCTGCCAGACCTCGGGCAACCCTCCGCCCCCTCCGCCGACCTGCGATCCGCAAGAGGAGCAGGCCTGCTGGGATATGGGATGGATCTGGAACTCCTATTCGTGCAGCTGTAGCCCTCCCAGCGGCGGGTGTGGGCTGAATGCAGTGAACGCGAAAATGCCGCCAGTCTGTTAGGCAACCCAGGCCTCGTAGACGAAGTGGCTCAGGGGCTGAATCGCGGCCTACCGGCCGGTGCGTTCCTCCTCGAGCAAGCGCCACTCGACGATCTGGCGTTGGCCGAGGGCGTCGCTGCGCAGCAGCAGTCGCAGCGGCTCGAGGAGGGCGGCCGCGGGCGCCAAGCCGACGAGCTCGGTGGCGGTGACTTCGGTGCCGCGCGAGCGTGCTTCGGCCTCGACCTTCGATAGCAGGTCGATGAGCGAGGTGCGGCGGAAGTCGACGAGGTTCATGCTCACTTGGGCG
This sequence comes from Thermoanaerobaculia bacterium, assembly GCA_963846495.1. GTDB lineage: Bacteria > Acidobacteriota > Thermoanaerobaculia > Multivoradales > JAIOJS01 > DASYQD01. Next base: position 176,235 of record CAWJWP010000006.1, read on the forward strand.
CAGGCGCGGCTTTCGAGGTAGAGGCCGAGGGCGCGGACGCCGGGGAGGCCGCCGCTTGCTTCACGCACGGCGCGCGCAATGGCGCGCGCCGTGGTCACGTCGCTCGTCGCCAGCCGCGCGTTGACGGCGAGCAGGAAGAAGCGTGCGCCGACGACCGTGACCCCTATCTGCGGATGGACTTTCCGCGGCCCGAAGTCGGGGGCCCATTCGGGCTGTGCGATCTTTTCGGGGAAGCCTTCGAATTGGCCGCGGCGGATGTCTGAGAGAAGGCGGCGCTCCGGTCGGCGCGCAGCCTCTTCATACAGATAGACCGGTATGTCGTGTTCCTCGGCGACCGCCGCCGCCGTCGTCTCGGCGGCGGCGACTGCGTCTGCCATGGCCGCGCCGGCGAGGGGGACGAACGGCACCACGTCGACGGCACCGACGCGCGGGTGGACGCCGTGGTGATGGCGCAAGTCGACGTGTTCCTTGGCCCAATCGAACAGGGCGAGGACGCCGTCGCGCAGCACTTCGGCGGTGCCGGCTAGGGTGACGACACTCCGGTGATGGTCGGGGTCGGGCGCGAGGTCGAGGAGGCGCAGGCCGGGCACGGCGCCGAGGCGGCGCTCGAGGGCGGCGAGGGCGGGGGCGCTGCGGCCTTCGCTGACGTTGGGGACGCATTCGAGGAGCGGCGCGGCGGGCGGGGCGGGCGCTTCGGCGGCGGCAGTGGGCTCGGTCATCGGACCATTTTCCCTCTGCTAACATGAGCGACCCACACGTCAGGTCAGTTAGTTTCCTTCGTAAGGAACTGCACGCGCATGAGCTACGCCGGCAATCCCTCCCTGGCGCCCGACGTCAAGCAGCGGATCGTCGAGACGTTCCGCCACACGCTGGACGTCGCCGCCCGCGGCAGCCTCGAGGAGGCGCGGCTCGGCTGCGATTTCGTGATGCAGCTCGATCCGCACTTCACTCTCGCGCAGGCGCTGTCGGATCGGCTGGGTGGCGCCAGCGGGCCGGTGCAAGTCGACGATCTGCGGGCGCGGCTCGACGGCGCAGCCGCCGCGCCTCCGTCAGCGCCGAGAGCCGCTGCGGCACCCGCGCCCGCGCCGCAGCCTCGACCGGCGCCCGCCGCCGCCGTCGTGCCATCCGATGGACGTACGATCCCCGTTCCGCAACCGCCGCCGCGCCCGGCCGCCCCTCCGGCCGACTTGCGGCTCGAGGTGACACAGCTCGTCGCGCGGCGTGACTTCGGCGCCCTCACCGCGCTGGCGCAGCGCGAGCAGGCAGCGATCGGCAGCGACGTCGAGCTGCAGCGCTTGATGGGTGAGGCACAGGAGCTGATGGAGGCGGCGCCCTACGTCGAGCGCTTCCTCGACAAGGCGCGCAAGGCCGTCGCCGCGGGCCAGCTCGACGAGGCGCGCGGTCTCGTCGACAAGGCGCGCACTCTCGACGCCGGCCACCCCGCGATCGCCCAGCTCGCCTCGCAGCTTTCCGCCCCCGCTCCGCCGCGCGCCGCCGCTCCGGCGCCGCCACCCCTTGACGAGCCGCTGGTAAGCGAGCCGCTCTACAGCGAGCCCGTCTCTTCGACGCCCGAATTCGGCGCTTCCGCCGCCGACTCCGAAGCCACCTACCAGCTTCCCGCCGACGAGCTCTCCTTCGCCGGCTTCCCCTCCGACGACGAGCTGCCGATGGACTTGCCGCCGCTCGAGCTGCCCGACGACGCGCTGGCGATGCCCGACGAGCTCTCGCTCGAAGGCCTCGCCGCCGAGGGGGGCGACACCGCGCAGCATCCGGTCGGCGCCGCCGGCGGCCCCTCCGATCCCGACCCGCGCATCGCCGAGCTGCTCGACGAGGGGCAGGCGCAGTTCTCGCGCGGCGAGCTGCAGGGCGCCATCGACGCCTGGTCGCGCATCTTCCTCATCGACATCGACCACGCCGAGGCGGCGCGCCGCATCGACCAGGCGCGCAACGCCAAGGCCGAGCACGAGCGGCAGATCGAGGAGGCGTACCAGGACGCGCTCACGCAGGTGCAGTCGAAGGACATCGAGGGCGCCAAGGAGACGTTGCGCCGCGTCCTCGACCTGCACCCCAACCACCTCGCCGCCCGCGAGACGCTGACCAAGCTCGAGCGCGGCGAGGTGACCGACCTTCCCAAGGCCGCCGCCGCGACCGGCGAGACGGCGCTGCTCGACGAGCTCGCCGCGGCGGGCGCGGAGGATCTCAAGGAAGAGATCCTGGTGCCGCCCGAGCCTGGCGAGGCGCGGGCGCGTCCGGTGCCCGGCGCGGTGAAGCCGCCGGCCTCGCGGCGGACGCAGCTCATCGCCGCCGCCGCCGTGCTCGTCGTCCTTGCCGCCGGCGGCTGGTTCTTGAAGACCCGCTGGAGCTCGCTCTTCCCCAACACCGACGCGCCGGCGACGACCAGAACGGCCGTCGAGCAGACGCCGATCACTCGCGCCAACGAGCTCTACAAGCAGGGCAACCGCGCCGTCGCCATCGCGCAGCTCAAGCGGGTGCCGCCGGCGAGCCCGTATTACGAAGAGGCGCAGGCGCTCATCGGCCAGTGGGAGCAGGAGCAGGCGGGCACGCAGACGGCTGCCGGCCCACCGCCCGAGCAGCTGGCACGGCGCGACGAGCTGCTCCAGCAGGCGCGCAACGCCGAGCTCGAGCGGCACTTCCTCGCCGTCGAGCCGCTGCTGCAGCAAGCGGCGGCGATCACGCCGCTCAACGACGAGGAGAAGGCGCTCGCCGATCGCGCGCGCACGGCGCTCGAGCCGCTCAAGCCGCTGCTGTCGCTCGTCCGCAACGAGGAGTACGACCGCTCGCTGCGCGACTTGTGGGTGATCCTCGAGAAGGACAGCGGCAACACCGACGCGCGGCTGATGCTCACCACGGCCTACTACAACAAGGGCATCCTCAGCCTGCAGCAGGGGAAGCCCGACGAGGCGGAAGAGATGCTCAAGGAGGCCGCGGGGCTGATGCCGGGCGACGGCGACGTCGAGCGGCTGTTGCGCTTCGCCAAGACCTACCAGGAGCGCAACCCCGACCTGCTCTTCCGCATCTACACCAAATACCTGACGCCGCGCCCGCTATGAGCGCCGCGCGCCGCGCTCCGCAGCAGGCGACCCTCTTCGAGCTCGACGAGGAGGAGGAACAGGCGCTCGCGGAATCCATCGAGCTGCCGCTCGAGCTCCATCCGCTGCCGGCGGCCGCGCCGCGCCAGCGCCTTTCGAGGACGGCTGCTGTTGCCGCGGCGCGCGGACCAGCGGTGGCGTCGTTTCGTGCGCGGCTCTTCGCCGGCCTCGTCGACCTCGGCGTGCACGTGGCGGTGGCTGCCGTGGCGGTAGGCGGCGCGCGCGGGCTCGGCATCGAGCCGGCGCTCGCGCAGCTGCCGGCTTTCGCGCTGCTGCTTCTCGTCTTCTCTCTCTTCTACACCGTCGTGCCGCTGGCGTTCTGGGGCAAGACGCCGGGGATGGCGGCGGTCGGGCTCGTCTGCCAGGCGGGAGACGACCTGCCGCTCACCTTCGCCGAGGCGTTGCGGCGGTGGCTGGGCGAGCTGGTGACGGTGCTCTTCGTCGGGCTGCCCGGCCTCCTCGCGCTCGGCGACCGGCGCCGCTCGCTCGCCGATCGCTGGAGCGCCAGCATGCTCGTCGCCGACTAGCGCGCGGCGCGCCACACCGACCATGCCATCCACAGGTTGCCGGCGGCGGTGACCACGGCGAAGACGACGAAGGGGTCGATCGCCACCGGCCAGAGCGCCAGGAAGCCGCCCACCTGATAGACGAGGCCGTAGATGCGGAACGCGGGGAAGGCGAGGCTGCCCATCAGGAAGAACGAGTGGCCGAGGACGAGCAGCCACAAGCCGGGCAGCATCTGGGCCTGGTCGGCCCAGAGGAGCGCGGCGGAGAGCACCAGCGCGACGAGCGAGAGGTTGCCTTGGATCGACAGCGCCCATCCGCCGAGCGGCGTGCGGCCGTGACGGCGGCGGCCGCGCCGGATGCCGGTGAGCTCGACGGCGCCGCCGAGGAGGATCGCCAGCGACCAGAGCGCCAGCACGCCGCCGGCGCCGAGGCCGGCGAGCACCGGCCGCGTCAGCAGCGCCGCCGCCGGCAGCAGCACCGCCCAGCCGAGCCAGGGCCAGGGCGAGACGAGGAACGGCCGGCTCGCTGCCGCGAAGAGGTCGCGGGCGCGCTCGAGGTCGTCCTCGCCGGCCGACGGCGCCGACACCAGCGGGTCGTACTCGCCCATCGGCGGCGATGCTACCGTCAGCGCATGCGTGCGATTGCGGTGGCGGCGCCTCGGGCGTTCGTGGTGCTGATGACGTCGATGGCGTTGTCGGTGGTGCTCGGTTGCGCTTCGCAGCCTACCGCTACACCCGCGACGACAACCGCGGCGGCGGCCGTAGCGGTGGAGGAGTCGCCGCCAGTCGCAGTTCCCGATCTCGTCATGGCGCCGGCCGAGCGCCGCGCCGCACTCGAGCGCGCCGGCTTGCGCGCCGAGACGATCGAAGCACCGCGCGGGCCGCTGCGCGTGTACGCCGGCGGCCGCGGGCCGACGGTGGTGCTCGTACACGGCACCGCCGGCCAGGCCGGCGATTGGTACCGCATTGTGCCGGCGCTCGCCGCCCGCTTCACGCTGCTCGTGCCCGATCTCCCTGGCCACGGCGAGAGCGCGCCGGCCGAGGGGCCGCTGCCGGTCGCTGACCTCGCCGCCGGCCTCGGCGCGCTCGTCGATGCCAAGAGCCCCGGTGCCAAGGTGACGCTCGTCGGCAACTCCCTTGGTGGTTGGGCGAGCCTGCTCTACGCCTCGTCGCACCCCGAGCGTGTCGAGCGCGTCGTCGGCATCAGCAGCTCGGGGATCTTTGCGCCGCTGCCGGTGTCGCTGCGGCCGAAGGACCGCGACGAGGCGCGGGCGCTGGCGCTCGCCGTGCGTGGGCCGTCGGCGCCGCAGCCGAGCGACGCCGAGCTCGACGCGCTCGTCGCGGCGAGCACGTCGGCGGCGGCCGCCGCCGGTCCGGCGGCGCGCGTCTTCGCCGGCCTCCGCGCCGAGGACTTCCTCGAGCGGCGCGCGGCCGAGTTGCGCGTTCCCGTCGACCTGCTGTGGGGCGAAGAGGACGGCCTCCTCGTTCCCGACTACGGCCGCCGCCTCGCTTCACTGCTACCCGACGCGCGATTCCGGCCGCTGCCGCGTTGCGGGCACATGCCGCAGGTCTGGTGCCCCGAGACACTGCTGTCGGCGCTGCTCGAAGCGCTCAGCGCGGCGCCGCGCTAGGGAGCAGCTCGAAGATCACGCTGTGCGCGTCGCCGTAGCGGCGCGCGAAGCGCTGCGGCAGCGACGTCGCCCACCCGGCCTCGAGCGGGAACGCCGTGCGTGGCGTGGCGCGCGTCACCATCAGCCAGCGGATGCGGCGTCGCTCGAGGTTGCGCAGCCACGCTTCGCGGTCGGCGCCGTCACGCGGCCGGCAACGCGGGTAGTCGCTGGCGAGCGGCCGCGCAGCGCGGTCGACGGCGACGAAGAGCGCGTCGCGCTCGAGATCGGGCCCCATCGGCGCGTACGGGAAAGGCGAGCCCACGGTGGCTACCGCGCCGCTGCCGGCATGGCGATCGAGCCACCCCCAGGCGCGCGCCAGCAGCCGCGCCTTGGTGTCGTGGACGGTGAACTCGGCAGCGAACGCGCGCCCGCGATCGGCGCGCCGGAAGCGCGCGAGCGCCGGCGCCGCCAGCACCAAGACAATGGCAGTGCAGGCCGCGAGCGCCGGCAGCCGGCGCGCCGCGCGCTCGCGCAGCGTCGCCGACAACGCGAGGGCGACGAGGGCGACGTCGACGATGCCGAGCGCCAGGCGCGCCTCGAACGGCAGCTCGGGCCGCAGCTGGAGCAGGCTCTGCGCCATCAACACGACGACGATGCCGAGGCGCCAGATCTCCGGCATCCGCCAGCGCTCGGCGAGGACGACGAATGCCGCTGCGGCGAGCCCCAGCGTCGCTTGCAGATAGCGGGTGTTGGTGTAGACCTCCCAACGCCCGACGCTGGGCACGGCGACCCAGAGCAGCAGCTGCGCCGCCATCTGCGCCGCGACGAGGAGCCCCACGCGCCGCTCGCGGCGCCAGAGGACGAAGGGCAGCAAGAGCGCCGCGGGCACGAGCACGAAGAGCTGCGGGCCGAAGCCCTGCTCGAGGAGCGGCGGCTTCGTCGAGCCGAGGAGCGCGTCGAGCAGCAGTCCGTCACCCAGCATGCGGTCGGGACGGGCGAGCACCGAGCCCGGGTGCGGCAGCGCGAAGCGCGTCGGCGTTGCGACGCGGCTCGCGGCGTCGAGGCAGCTCATCGCCAGCGGCCCGACCCCGAGCGCGACGTTGCGCGCGTAGCTCCAGGCGCCGAGCAACGCCATCGGCAACGCCGCCGCCACGAGCTGGCCGGCGCGCGCGACGAGCGGTCGTCCACCGAGAAGCAATGCCGCGCCGGCGAGCGCCGCCGCGTAGCCGATACCGAGCACCTTGGTGCCCGCCGCGAGGCCCATCCCGCAGCCGGCGAGCAGCGCCAAGCCCCACCGCGGCTCCTTCAGCCAGCGCATCACGAAATAAGTCGCCGCGAGCAGCGTCGAGGCCAGCTGCAGGTCGACGTATTGCGTAGCCGCGAAGCGCACGACCACCGGTGTCACCAGCACGAGCGCTGACGCCAGCGGCCACGAGCGCGCCGCCCCGAGCTCGCGCGCGATCCCGCCGGCCGCGATCCCGAGCAGCGCCCAGTGCGGCAGCGCGGCGAGGTTGACGTAGAGCTCGCCGTGCGAAGGCGCCAGCCACCACCAGAGCCAGAGCGAGCCGTTGGCCGGCATCAGGCTGTAATAGCTGTGGGGGCCAAAGCCGAGCGGCGGTGTGAGGTCTCCCTGACGCAGCCAGTTGGCGGCGAGCCAAAGGTGCTGCATCAGCGCGTCCCACGAGAGCGGCGGACGCAGAACGCCGCGCAGCGTCTCGCCGGCGACGGCGTGGGCGACGAGAATCGCCACCAGCGGCTGCCGTCGCACCACCGTCCAGGCGCGCTCCGCGAGCGCACGCCCCACGGCGATCGCGGCCCCGAAGCGCCCGCCGAAGAGCAGCACGACGAGGAGCGCCTGCACCAGCAACGCCGGCCCGATCCGTAGCCAGCCGAGCGTGCCGAGCAGCAACGCCACCGCGACGGCCTCGACGGTGGCGCAAAGCAGCGTCCCGACGGCCAGCCCCAGCGGATCGCGCTCGCCCTCGTCACGTCCGAGCAGCCGCAACGCGGCGCCGAAGCCGCCGGCGACGAGCAGCGCGATGGTGAGCAGCGTGAGCGCCGCTCCGGCTAGGTCGTGTGCGATCACGGACGCCATTCTCCCGTCTGATTCCCGCCTTCGTTCCCCGCTTTGACCCCTCTTTGGACCCCATGTTAGAGTCCCCGCGCTTTTCGGCGCGACCCCCGTCGTCAGCGCTCACCGGCGATGGGGAACCTGCACAAACAGCACGAAATCGTCGCTACGCCGCCCTCGAATTCCGGGCGTAGCCAGCCGACGGAGCAGATCGGTCCGTGAAGTTCGATGCCAGCCTGCTGGTGGTCGTGGCGATCTTCGGGGTCGCTTACTTCCTGCTCAAAATCTTCTTCTTCGATCGCATGCTGCGCATCCTGCAGCGGCGCGAGCGGCGCATCGAGGAAGCGAAGAACCTCTGGCAGCAGGCGACGAGCGAGGTCGACGCCGCGCTCGACGCCGAGCGCCAGCGCCTGATCGCCGCCCGCCGCGAGGCCGCCGCGCGGCGTGAGGCCCTGCGCCGCGAGGCGCTCGACCTGCGCGGCACCATGCTCGGCGAGGCCGAGGCGGCAGCACGCCGCCAGCTCGACGAAGCCAAGGCCGAGCTCGCCGCCCAGCGCAAGCGCGAGGAGCAGACGCTCGCCTCGCGCGCCGCCGCGCTCGCCGCGCGCATCAGCGAGCGGCTCGTGGGGAGGGCCGTTTGAGCCGCGCCCGCGTCTCGGCCGACGAGCAGGACGTGCGCTCGCGGCGGCTGCTCCAGGCCCTCGCCATCGTCCTCTTCGCGGCGCTCCTCGTCGCGTTGCTCGCCGCGCCGGTTTTCGCCGCCGAGCCGGCCGGGCATGGTGAGGCGGGCCACGGCGCCGCCGCAGCCGAGCACGCGTCCGGCGAGCACGAGGGCGGCGGACACTCCGGCACCTTCCTCGGCCTCCCCTACGAGGTCTTCTGGACCCTCAACCTGATCGTCTTCTTCGGCGTCCTCGCCTGGGCGGCCGGCCCGGCGCTGGTGCGCTTCCTCGAAGACAAGCAGCGCGGCATCGCCCACGCCCTCGCCGACGCCGACCGCCAGCGCGAGGAGGCGGCGACGATGGAGAGCCGCCTCGCCGCGCAGATCGCCGAGCTGCGGCGCGAGGTCGACGAGCTCTCCGCCCGCGCCGAGCGCGAGGGGCAGCGCGAGCGCGAGGAGATCCTCGCCGAGGCGGCGCGCGAGGCCGCCCGCGTCGAGCAATCGGCACGCACCGAGATCGCGCAGGGCCTGCAGCAGGCGCAGCAGCAGCTCACCGCCCACGCCGCCCGCCTCGCCACCGAGCTCGCCGAGCAGCGGCTCGCCTCCGGCCTCACTCGCGAGGACCGGAAGCGCCTCTTCCGCGACAACCTGGCGCGCCTCGAGCGCAAGCAGGGGAGCGCCTAAGCCGTGCGCCGCATCGCCCGTCCCTACGCGCAGGCGCTGCTCTCGGTCGCCGGCTCGCTCGACGAGGCGGCCAAGGCGCGCGAACAGCTCGCCGCGGTGGCGTCGACGCTCGACGGCGCGCAGAACTTGAAGAGCTTCTTCGCCAACCCGGCCTTGTCGGTGGAGCAGAAGCAGCGCGTGCTCGGACAGGTGATGGATCGCCTGGCCGTGGCGCCGCTCGCGCGCCGCTTGCTGCAGGCGCTGCTCTCGCGCCATCGCCTCGGCCAGCTCGACGACGTCGTCGCCGGCATCGCCCAGGCGATCCAGCAGCGGCAGGGCGTCGCCGTCGCCGAAGTGACGACCGCCGAGCCGCTCGGCGAGGACGAGCGCGCGCAGCTGCGCCGCGTCCTCGAGGGGCACGTCGGGAAGCGGCTGGAGATGCGCGAGAGCGTCGACCCGGACCTCATCGCCGGCTTCGTGGCGCAGGTCGAGTCGCAGCTCTTCGACGGCAGCCTGCGCGGCCAGCTCGACCGCCTCGCCAAGGAGTTGGCGGGGGCCTGAGCGCGCCGCAAACCTGAGCAACCATCTGGGACAACCGAGTGCGCCGTCGCGCACCGTTCCGATCCGAATCCTGGGAGCCCGACCATGGCCTTGAACGCCGACGAAATCACCGCCATCCTCGAACGCGAGCTGTCCGGCCACGAGGTCGACGTCGACTTGGCCGAGGTGGGCACCGTCGTCACCGTCGGCGACGGCATCGCGCGTATCTACGGCCTGCAGAAGTGCATGGCCAACGAGATGCTCGCCTTCCCCAACGACGTCTCCGGTCTCGCGCTCAACCTCGAAGAGGACGAGATCGGCGCCGTGCTGATGGGCGACACCCGCCAGGTGCAGGAGGGCGACCAGGTGCGCCGCACCGGCCGCATCATGCAGGTGCCGGTGGGCGATGCCTTGATCGGCCGCGTCGTCGACCCGCTCGGCAAGCCCCTCGACGGCAAGGGCCCGATCGCCACCAACGAGTTCTACCCGCTCGAGCGCGTCGCTCCCGGCGTCGTCGACCGCCAGCCGGTGAAGGAGCCGCTGCAGACCGGCATCAAGTCGATCGACGCCATGATCCCCATCGGCCGCGGCCAGCGCGAGCTGATCATCGGCGACCGCCAGACCGGCAAGACGGCGGTGGCCATCGACGCCATCCTCAACCAGAAGGACACCGGCGTCATCTGCATCTACGTCGCCATCGGCCAGAAGCGCTCGACGGTGGCGCAGGTGGTCAAGCAGCTCGAGGAGCGGGGCGCGATGGCCTACACCATCGTCGTCGCCGCCTCCGCCTCCGAGCCGGCGCCGCTGCAGTACCTGGCGCCCTACGGCGGCTGCGCCATGGGCGAGTACTTCCTCTACAACGGCCGCCACGCCCTGGTGATCTACGACGACCTGTCGAAGCAGGCCGCCGCCTACCGCGAGGTGTCGCTGCTGCTGCGCCGGCCGCCGGGCCGCGAGGCGTACCCCGGCGACGTCTTCTACCTGCACTCGCGCCTCCTCGAGCGCGCCTCCAAGCTCTCCGAGGCCAACGGCGGCGGCTCGCTGACGGCGCTGCCGATCATCGAGACGCAGGCGGGCGACGTCTCGGCCTACATCCCGACCAACGTCATCTCGATCACCGACGGCCAGATCTACCTCGAGAGCGACCTCTTCTACGCCGGCGTGCGCCCCGCCATCAACGTCGGCATCTCGGTGTCGCGCGTCGGCGGCAACGCACAGATCAACGCCATGCGCAAGAACGCCGGCACGCTGCGCCTCGAGCTGGCGCAGTACCGCGAGCTCGCGGCCTTCGCGCAGTTCGGCTCCGACCTCGACAAGGCGACGCAGGCGCAGCTGGCGCGCGGCGCACGCCTCGTCGAGATCCTCAAGCAAGGGCAGTACGAGCCGCTGCCGGTCGAGCTGCAGGTGCTGTCGATCCTTGCCGGCACCCGCGGCGTCCTCGACAAGCTGCCGGTCAACCAGGTGCAGGCGTTCGAGAAGGCGCTGCACCGTTATTTCCGCGACGAGAAGCCGGAGATCCTCGCCGAGATCCGCGACAAGAAGTCGATCTCCGACGACCTCGGCAAGCAGATCACCGCCGGCATGGAGCAGGTGCGCGAACAGTTCCTCGCCGAGGTGCAGGCAGCGGAGGCGAAGACGGCGTAGGGCGGGCTCCGCGCCCGCCGTCTCTCCGCATCCGACACGACCATGGCCAACCTGATCGACATCCGCCGCCGGATCCGCAGCGTCAAGAACACGCAGCAGATCACCAAGGCGATGAAGATGGTCGCCGCGGCGCGCCTGCGCCGCGCGCAGGACCGCATCTTCGCGGCGCGCCCCTACGCGCTGGAGATCCGCAAGGTGATGGGCAACCTGGCGGCGCACGCCCGCGGCCGGTTGTCCCACCCGCTGCTCGAAGTGCGGCCGGAGAACCGCGTGCTGCTGGTCGTCGTCACCGGCGACAAGGGGCTCGCCGGCTCGTTCAACGCCAACGTCCTGCGCCGCGCCACCGAGAGCATTCCGGGGTTCCCCAACGTCGAGCTGCTGCTCCTCGGCAGCAAAGGCGTGGCGTTCTTCCGGCGCCGCGCGCTCAAGGTACGCAAGGGCTACACGACGCTGTTCAGCAACGTCACCTATGCCCACGCCGAGGAGATCGCCGCCGACGTGCGCGAGGCCTACGCCGCGGGCGAGTACGACGCCGTGCACGTCGTCTACAACAAGTTCAAGAGCATCATCGCGCAGGAGCTCACCAGCGAGCGCCTGCTGCCCATTCCCACCGGTGCCGAGAGTACCGCCGACGTAGCTTTGACGCCGCAGGGGCGCGAGTACGTCTTCGAGCCCTCCGCCGAGGAGATCCTCGAGGAGCTGCTGCCGCGCTACGTCACCTTCCAGGTCTACCGCATCCTGCTCGAGTCGCAAGCGGCGGAGCACGCCGCGCGGATGACCGCCAGCGACTCGGCGACCAAGAACGCCGGCGAGATCATCGAGCGGCTGACGCTGCGCTACAACCGCGCGCGCCAGGCCGCCATCACCACCGAGCTGATCGAGGTGGTGTCGGGCGCCAACGCCCTCGAGGGATGAGCAACGAAATCGTAGGGTGCGCTCTGCGCACCATCCGAAAAGGATAGAAGTCATGGCACAGCCCGCTGTAAAGACCCCAACCGCGACCTCCGGCGCCGGCAACGTCGGCAAGGTGGTGCAGATCATCGGCCCGGTCGTCGACGTCGAGTTCGCCGAGGGCGAGCTGCCGGCGATCTTGAACGCCGTGCGCCTCTCCGACCCCGGCCTGCAGACGGGAGTGCCGATCGACATCGTCACCGAGGTGGCGCAGCACCTGGGCGAGTCGCGCGTGCGCTGCATCTCGATGAAGCCCACCGACGGCGTCGTGCGTGGCATGGAGGCGGTCGACACCGGCGCGCCGATCTCGGTGCCTGTCGGCAAGGCCACGCTCGGTCGCATCCTCAACGTCGTCGGCGACCCGGTCGACGAGCTGGGCGAGGTGCCGTCCGCCGAGCGCTGGTCCATCCACCGCGCGGCGCCGCCCTTCGACGAGCAGTCGACCGAGACCGAGATGTTCGAGACCGGCATCAAGGTCATCGACCTCCTCGAGCCCTACACCAAGGGCGGCAAGACCGGCCTCTTCGGCGGCGCCGGCGTCGGCAAGACGGTGCTCATCCAGGAGCTGATCAACAACGTCGCCCTCCAGCACGGCGGCTTCTCGGTCTTCGCCGGCGTCGGCGAGCGCACCCGCGAGGGCAACGACCTGCTACGCGAGATGGTGGAGTCGAAGGTCATCTTCTTCGGCGACGCCTTCATGAAGCACTGGCACGACACCGGGATCTTCGACCTGACGAAGGTCGACCGCGCCGGGCTCGAGAAGAGCAAGGTGGCGCTGATCTACGGGCAGATGACCGAGCCGCCCGGCGCGCGGCTGCGCGTCGGCCTCGCCGGCCTCACGGTGGCGGAGTACTTCCGCGACACCGAGGGGCAGGACGTGCTGCTCTTCATCGACAACATCTTCCGCTTCACCCAGGCGGGCTCGGAGGTGTCGGCGCTGCTCGGCCGCATGCCGAGCGCCGTCGGCTACCAGCCCAACCTGGCGACCGAGATGGGCGAGCTCCAGGAGCGCATCACCTCGACCAAGAAGGGCTCGATCACCTCGGTGCAGGCGATCTACGTGCCCGCCGACGACTTGACCGACCCGGCGCCGGCGACGGCCTTCGCGCACCTCGACGCCACCACCGTGCTGTCGCGCCAGATCTCGGAGCTCGGCATCTACCCCGCCGTCGATCCGCTCGGCTCGACGTCGAAGATCCTCGACCCGCGCCTCCTCGGCGACGAGCACTACCGCGTCGCCCGCGTCGTGCAGTCGATCCTCCAGCGCTACAAGGACCTGCAGGACATCATCGCCATCCTCGGCATCGACGAGCTGTCCGAAGACGACAAGCTCACCGTGGCGCGCGCGCGCAAGATCCAGCGCTTCCTCTCGCAGCCCTTCTTCGTCGCCGAGCAGTTCACCGGCTTGAAGGGCCGCTACGTGAAGATCGCCGACACCATCGAGGGCTTCGACAAGATCGCCAAGGGCGAGCTCGACGAGTACCCCGAGCAGGCGTTCCTCTACAAGGGCACCATCGACGAGGTCGTCGAGCACGGCAAGAGGCTGGCGAGCGGTGGCTGACAAGCCGGCCGAAGCGAGCGTCCTCGGGCGCCTGCAGCTCGTCCTCGTCACCTACGAAAAGAAGGTGCTCGAGATCGAGTGCGACGAGGTCACCCTGCCGGGCAAGAAGGGCTACTTCGGCATCCTCCCCGGCCACGTCGGCTTGATCGCCAGCCTCAAGGTCGGCGAGCTGATGTACCGCATCGGCAAGATCGAGCACTACCTCGCGCTCTCGGGCGGCTTCTGTGAGGTCAGCGACGACGTCGTCACCGTGATGGCGGAGTTCGCCCAGCTCCCGCACGAGATCGACGTCGCCGCCGCCGAGCGCGAGCAGGCGGAAGCCGAAGCCGTGCTCGGCACCGTCAGCGACGAAGCGCTGGCCCAGGCGCTGGCGAAGCTCGAGACCGCGGTGACGCGGATCCAGGTCGCCTCGCGGGCGCGCTG
>CAWJWP010000007.1:0-23397 GCA_963846495.1 Thermoanaerobaculia bacterium
CTCGTCTGGCGAGCCGGCGCCGGGTCGCGCCGCCGCGTCCTCCCGGGAGTGGGCGCAGACCAGCAGGTAGCCGTCCTCGACGGTCGGCGCCACCGGCTCGGCGGCCGGCGAGGGCCGCGGGCCCAGCACCCGGTAGGCGCCGGTCTCGGTGCGCCAGGAGGCGAACGCCCCGCGGCCGTCCTCCGGGGAGCTCCAGACCTGGCCGTCGGCCAGCTGGCGCAGCTCCGAGGGGGTGCCGGTGAACCGCACCCGGCCCTGCCAGAGCACTACGACCTGGGTGCAGACCGCGGCCACGTCCTCGACCAAGTGGGTCGAGAGCACGACGGTGCGGCGCTCGCCCAGGCCGGCGATCAGCTGGCGGAAGCGCATCCGCTGCTCGGGGTCCAGCCCGATGGTCGGCTCGTCCAGCAGCAGCAGCTGGGGGTCGGCCACGATCGCCTGGGCGATCCCGACCCGCCGGCGCATCCCGCCCGAGAGGGTGCGGATCTTGCGGCCGGCCAGGTCGTCCAGCTCGACCGCGGCCAGGGCGGCGCGGACCCGTCGGTGGCGGTCGGCTGGGTCGTCCAGCTCCTTGAGGATGGCCAGGTAGTCGACGAACTCGAACACCGTGAACCTCGGGTACAGGCCGAGGTCCTGGGGAGGTAGCCGAGCCGGCGGCGGATCTCGACCCGGTCGCCCGGGCTGGACGCCTGCCAGCCGTTGACCCAGACCTGCCGGTGCTGGGGGCCAGCAGGGTGGCCAGGATCCGGATCAGGGTGGTCTTGCGGGCCCCGTTGGGTCCGAGCAGCCCGGTGATGCCCGGGGTCAGCTCCAGGTCCAGGTCGGCCACGGCCGCGACCCCGCCATAGGACTTCCGCACGCCGTCGATCCGGACGTGGGTTCCGCTGGCCATTCGGTGGCTCCCTCGCAAGATGGGTTGGTCCGTTAACCACCTGTCGCTCCCCTCGATGGCAAGGTTCCCGCCAATCGGCCGCGATGACCAGGGTCGTCTGCCGGGCTGGGTCGCGACCTTCGGCGGCACCGTCGGCCGGCGGCCAGCGCCACCGTCGGCACGAACCGCCAGTTGTCGAGGCTTGCGGCCACGTGCAGCAGGCCCCACCTCGGCGGGGCGAACGATCGCGGTGTTGTCGCCGGCTTGGTCAGCGGGCATCGGCAACCATCTCCCTCTCCCGGGGCTGCTGGGGTCGGTGGGTACGCTCGGTACGCGTGACGAGCTGGAGCGGGCGCGATGGCCGGCCGGCCCGCTCGCTGGCCAGCCGTTGGACGCGTCCAGGCGGCGGCCGACGGTCGCCCCCGCCGCTCCGGGGCCAGCTGGCTCTCGGCATTCAGCTCGACCAGGTGCGGCGGCTGAGCGTCTCAATCTCCTCAGCTCGGCGGAGCCGCAATTCCGCTCCGCGTGCGGACCATGCCGGGTAGGGAGGCGGCGGCACAGAATCGATCGAGCGGCGGCCCGGTCCGGGGCGGGGGGTGGCAAAGGCGCGCGCGCCGTAGTGTACCGTACCGCGGGCCGGCCCGCCCAGCCGAGCCCCGGACGGCTGGCGCCCCAGCGCCGCATCGACGGCGCACCATGACTCTCCCATCATTCACCCGCCAGCCACGGCCTAGACGTTCCTCAATCTCCCCCCACGCCCCCCTCTGTCCCCGCCCTACTCGTTCTCCTAGGCGGGTAGCGCGGCGCAGGGCGGAACGCCTGAACCGTGTCACCGGGACCATCCGCCCCGACCCGGGGTCAGGTCGAAGCCGGCCACCCGCTGCTTCGGGCAGTCGTCCACCGTGGCCGCTGGCAGTCGTCCAGCCGGCCGCACCACCTTGCTGTCGTGACCTCCAGAACGATCGTGGTGCCGCGCCGGCGGATCACCGACAGACACCTGCCGGGCCGCTCCGGCCAGCTGGACGAGCTGACCAGCGCCATCGAGGCGGTCGCCGGCGGGGTGGGGTGCACCCTTCGATCGAGGGCGAGGCCGGCATCGGCACGACCAGCCTGCTCGAGGAGGCGCTGGGGACGGCGGGCAGGTCGGCCTGGAGGTGTCAAGGCGACGCCGACGAGTTGGAACGGCGCCGTCCCTTCGGGGCGATCATCGACGCCTGGGGATCGACCGGGCGGCTGTCGACGCCCGGGGGCCCGAGATCGCGGATCCTGGAGGAGGTCCCGTCCCCCATCGGCCGGGGAGCCGCTAGCGGTCGGCGCTCAGGGCGAGTTCCGGGTGGCGAGGCGGTCCTGACGCTGGCCTATGAGCCGTCTACTCAGCGCCGCTGGTCGTCGTCATCGATGACTCCAATGGGCCGATCCTCGACGCGCTGGTCCTGCACCGCCTCGGCCGGTCTGCCCGCCGCCTTCCCGTGATGCTGCTGTGCGGCTGCCGGCCCTGCCCGACCACCGGACCTGGAGCGGCTAGCCACCAGCCTTACCGACCAGCGGGCAGGCGCATCGTGCTCGGGCCGTTGGACGACCAGGCCGGTGGCCGGCCTGGTCGAGACGCTGGCGGGGCGGTGCTGGGCTGCGGCTGCTGCGGCAGGGTCTGCTGGGGCTAAAGGGGACCCGCTGCTCCTGTTAGTGAGCTGCTCGGTGGCCTGGCTGATCGGCGGATCTCTTCCAGCCGGAGCGGATGGACGGGTCGACGTCCGCCAGGCCCGGGATCCCGCCCTCGCTCACCATTACCATCCTGCACCGGCTCAGCTTCCTGCCCCAACGCACCCTCGACGTGCTCCGCGTCGCCTCCGTCATCGGGATCAGCTTCACGGTCGGGGAGCTGTCGCTGGTCACCGGCACGCCCTCCTTCGAGCTTCTGGCCGCCCTCCGGGAATCGCTCACCGCAGGCGTCCTGGGCGAGGAGCCGACCCGGCTCAGGTTCCGGCACGACCTACTCCGAGAGACGCTCTACCAGGACCTGCCCGGCGCCGTGCGCGCCGGCCTGCACCTGGACGCAGCCCGCGCCCTGGCCCGGACCGGCGCACCGGCCGAGCAAGTGGCCGAGCACCTGCTGCGGGGCGCAGTCCCCGGCGACGCCGAGGCCGTGTCATGGCTGCGCGAGGCGGCCGCCAAGGTGGCCTCGCATGCCCCGGCAGTCGCGGCCGACCTGTTGGGCCGGGCCATCGAGTTGGCCGACCCGGACGATCCTGGCCGTGACCAGCTGCTGGCCGAGCAGGCGATGAGCCTCATGTGGTCTGGCAGCGTCCTGGAGGCCGAGCAGCTCTGCCGGCGGGTGCTCGCCCGCGGCCACGACCCGGCAGTGGAGTCGCAGCTGCGACTCTGCCTGGCGCAGGCGCTGCTGGCCAGGGGACGAAGCGAGGAGGCCCTCCAGGAGGCCGACGCCGCCGCGGCCGAGCCCGGTCTGCCGGAAGCCGACCGCGCCCGGCTGTGGGCATGGGCATCCATGAGTCGACTGTCGGTCGGCGATCTCGACGGTGCCGCCCGGCTGGCCGATCTCGTCGGGACCGTGGCGGCCGAGAGGGGCGACGATCTCGCCCGCTGTATCGCGATGTCCACGCTGGCGACCGTGCAGCATTTCCGGGGGCGGTTCACCGAAGCGGTCGAGCTTGCCGACACGGCGGTGCGGCTGGCCGACCGCAGCCAGGGACGGGGCACGCACCGGTTTCACCTGCACTTCTACCTGGGCATCTTTCTGCTGGACGTGGACCGGTTGGAGGAGGCGCAGCGGGCGCTCCAACGCGGCCGCGTCCTGAGCGAGGAACTCGGCGCCAAGTGGAGCCTGCCCATCTACCAGTGGTCCTCGGCCCTGGCGCGCTTCGTGTCCGGGGATTGGGACGACGCCAGCGCCGAATGCGAGGCATGCCTGGAGCTGGCCGAGGACATCGGGACGCGCCGCGGCGTCCTGTTCAGCCACAGCCTGGCCTCGATCATCGCGTTGCACCGCAATGACCTCACCGCCGCCGAGGACGCAGCCGCGGCCGCCGAGCGCGAGTTCGCTCAGACCGGCCGCCAGGCCGGACTCGAATACTGGGTGCTGCTGGCCCGTGCGCGACCTGCTGCTCGTCGCCGAGAGCATCCGCGAAGGGCGCACGAGCCGGGTGCCGATGGGCATGCTCTTCACCGGCCCGATGGGCACCGGCAAGACCTTCGTCGCCGAGGCGTTCGCCAAGGAGTGCGGCCTCACCACCATCAAGCTCAAGAACTTCCGCTCCAAGTGGGTGGGCGCCACCGAGGGCAACCTCGAAAAGATCCTCGGCGTCATCAAGGCCATCGGCCAGGTGGTGGTGATCATCGACGAAGGCGACCGCGCCTTCGGCAACACCGACGGGGAAGGCGACGGCGGAACGTCGTCACGGGTGATCGCGCGCATCAAGGAGTTCATGTCGGATACGAGCAACCGCGGGCGCATCCTCTTCCTGGTGATGACCAACCGCCCCGACAAGCTCGACCTCGACTTGAAGCGCGCCGGGCGCCTCGATCGCAAGATCCCGTTCCTCTACTCGCAGACGCCGGAAGAAGTGGAAGCGGTCGCGCGCGCACTGGTGCGCAAGAACAAGGTGCGCACCGAGGTCGACTTCAAGGACATCCGCGACGGCTTTGGCAGGAAGCTCGTCGGCTACAGCAACGCCGACGTCGAGGCCGTCATCCTGCTGGCCAACGACGACGCCGCACGCGCCGCGGGCCCGGACGCGCCGGTGCTGGCCGGCAACTTCCTGAGCGCCGCAGCCGACTACTTCCCGAGCCGCGACGTGGAGCTCCTCGAGTACATGGAGCTGCTGGCGGTATTCGAGGCCAGCAGCCGGCGGCTACTGCCCGCAAAGTACGCCGGCATGGCCCCGGAAGAGCTCGACCAGCGGCTGCGGCGCTTGCGGGTGACGGTGGCGGGACGGCGCTGAGGGAGGTGCGCCGCTGCGCGGCGCGGTTCCGGCGCGATCCTCCGGCGATCCTCAACGCGCCATCAGCGATCCCTCAAGCGCAGCGTCCCCGCGCCGCGAAGAATCCTCGCCGAGCCCGGTTCGCAACGGAGCGGCCGCGGTGGCGAGGAGGACGCGATGATTCCGATGGCGCTGTTCGATGAAGAGAAACGCAACTCAGGGAGCCGGCGGACGCTGGTCCTGCTGACGGTGGTCGCCGCCGCCTGCGTCGCCGCCGGCTGCGCCTCGACGCGGGCGACGGCGAAGCATTACGGGCGCGACAGCGCGCTGCGGCTCGACGATCCGGCCGCCTGGGCGCGCTACGAGGTGAGGCGGACGAGCTTCACCAAGCGTCTCGCCTGGGACGACCTGACGAGCGGAACGCGCTGGGAGACGAGGTACAAAGGCACGCCGGTCTCCTGGATCACGCCGATCAACGTGATCGTGCCGCCCAAGGTCTACGAGGAGCGCGCGCACCGCGGGCGCTTCCGCTTCGAGCACCCGCTCTCCCATCAGCGCGTGGTGCTGCGCGCACACGCCAGGAGCCGCAGTGTCGGCACTGTGCCGCTGCCGCTGGGCTCCGGAGCTCCGGCTATCGACGTCTACGACGGCAGCGAAGAGCGCCTGCAGGGGACGCTCCGCTACGACCTGCACTCCCCGATCGTCTTTGCCGGCGAGCTCGGTGGCCGGCAGGTGGAGATCGAACAGCAGGACGAGGGGGCGCGCCGTCCGCACCACCCGCTGGCGCAGGTGGTGGAGCAGGTGTTCACGCCGTTCCCCGTCGCCGGCGAGTTCGTGGTCCGCCTCGACGGCAGCGAGGCGGCTCGCTTCCTCAAGCGGCGGCCGCGCGGGACGGTGTCATCCTACGAGCTGGCGCTGCGCCAGGAGCTGCCCGCGGCACAGCGCGAGGACGCCGCGCTCGCGTTCACGGTGTTCGCGCTGATGGAGGAATTCGTCCACTCCGCCGCCGGCTAGCAGGAATCGGGAGACCATCGTTGTCGGAGACCGCCAGCAGAGGAGGAAACGGTCCGCGCCAGCGCCGGCGTGGGCGCGCCGTTCTCCTCTGGCTGGCGCTGCTCTGGGTGGCGCTCTTCTTGGGCGCTTCGGAGGCGCGCGCCGAACGCTGGTACGTGCACTACGAGAACGCGGAGCGGGCGCTGCGCGAGGAGCGTTGGCGCGACGCCGTCGAGCAGCTGCTGCAGGCGACCGAGCGCCGGGCCGACTCCGGGACGCGCGTGCGCACCTACGGCATGAAGGTGGTTGACTACTTCCCGTACCTCCGCCTCGGCATCGCCTACCATCACCTCGGGCAGCACGCCGCGGCGCTCGAGGCGTTCGACACCGAGGAGCGGCTCGGCGTCGTGCGCGGGTCGCCGGCGGCGCTGTCCGAGCTCGAGCGCCACCGGCGCTTGGCGCGCGCCGCCCGCGAGCAGACGGCGGGCGCGGGGAGTCGGACCAGCGAGGAGGACCAGCGTGCCGAGGTCCTGCGCCAGAGCCTGGAGCAGGCGCGCACGCTCGCCGCCGGCGGGCAGCTCGACGAGGCCATGCGAGCCCTCGCCAGCGGTCTCGCGGTGGCGCCCGACGACGCAGCCGCGTTGGCGCTGATGCGCTCGCTGCGCGAGCAGGTGCTGGCGCGCGATCGCGCCCGCGAGACGGCGGCGGCGGCGCAGCAGGCGTTGCAGGCGGCGCGGGCGCACCTCGCCGGCGGCCGGCCCGAGCAGGCGGCGAGCCTGCTGCGGCAGGTGCTCGCCGCCGGCCCCAACGCCGAGGCCAGCGACCTGCTCGCCCGCGCGCAGGAAGCGATCGCCGCCGCCGTGGAGAGCGGCGATCGGGCGGACCGCATCGCCGGCGCGCTCGCCGCCGGCCGGCGGCTCGCCGGCGCCGGCCGCACCGCCGACGCCCTCGCCGAGCTCGAGCTGGTGCTCGCGCTGGAGCCGCGCCACCGCGAGGCCGCAGAGTTGCGCGCCGAGCTGCTGACCGCGCAGGGCGAGGCACAGCGACGTACCGACGTGGACGAGCGGCTGGCGGCGGCGCGCGCGCACCTCGCGGCCGGACGGCTGGAGGCCGCGCTCTCGGCCGCCAACCTGGTGCTCGCCGTAGAGCGCGGCGATCCGCGGGCGCTGGAGCTGGTGCGCCAGGCGTACGCCGGCATCAGCCGGCGCGTGCTGGCGGGCTCCACAGCTGGCAACGTGCCGCCAGCCATCCGCTTCGCCGATCTGCGGCAGGACGTCGGCGGCGTGCTCGCCGAGCGCGTCCGCGACGCCACGTTCCGCCTCACCGGCGTCGCCATCGACGGCTCGCCGGCGGCGATCGTCGTGCGCGACGCCGCCGGCCGGCCGCTTGCCGCGAGCAGCCGCAGTCAGCGCCTCGGCGACCTGCACCTCACCGAGTTCCGCGTCGACACACGGCTGGCCAGCGGGCCGACGAGACTCCGCGTCGCCGCCACCGACGCCCGCGGTCTGTCATCGACGAGCGAGTACCTGGTGATCTACCAGCCCCCCTGGCATCGCTCGCCGTGGCTGCCGATCGGCGTCGCGGCGGCCGGCGGCGCCGGCGCGGCGGCCCTGCTGCTGCAGCGGCGGCGGCGGCACCTTCGCCTCCGTCGGCGCCGCTTCAACCCCTACGTCGCCGGCAGCCCCGTCTTTTCGGAGGAGCTGTTCTTCGGCCGCGAGCCGCTCCTGCAGCGCATCCTGCAGACGATCCACACCAACAGTCTGCTGCTGCACGGCGAGCGCCGCATCGGCAAGACCTCCATCCTGCACCAGCTGCGACGGCGCCTGGAGACGCTCGACGATCCCGAGTACCGCTTCTTCCCTGTCTACGTCGACCTGCAGGGAACGGCGGAGGATGCCTTCTTCGCCACCCTCGCCGACCAGATCATCGAGGCCCTGGCGCCCGTCCATCGAGTGGTGGACCGGCAGCCCGCGCTCGGCCGCGCCGGCGGCTACGGCCATCACGACCTCGCGCGCGAGCTGCACGACCTGCTGCGGGCGCTGCAGGAGCGGAGTACGAAGCGCGTCAAGCTCGTGCTGCTCATCGACGAGGTGGACGAGCTCAACCACTACGACCCGCGCGTCAACCAGAAGCTGCGCGGCCTGTTCATGAAGCGCTTCGCAGAGAGCCTGGTGGCGGTGGTGGCCGGGGTGCAGATCCGCAAGGAGTGGGAGAAGGAGACCAGCCCCTGGTACAACTTCTTCGAGGAGGTGCGGGTCGAGAGCATCGCTGCCGCCGACGCGCGCGAGCTCGTCCTGCGCCCGCTACGGGGCGTCTTCAAGGTGGAGCCGGGGGCGGCGGAGCGCATCGCCGAGCTCGCCGGCGGCCGGCCCTATCTCATCCAGCGCTACTGCCTGACGCTGGTGAACCGGCTGCACGAGGAGGGCCGCCGCACGCTCACCCGCGCCGACGTCGAGACGCTGGCGGCCGGCGATGGCGGCAGCGGCAGCGGCGGCGGCGAGCGATGAGCCTCACCGTCCCCTTCGTCGTCGGGCAGTGGGTGCGCGGCAGCAGCTTCTACGGCCGTCGCGGCGAGCTCGACGCCCTGCTCGGCGACGGTCCGCGATGCGTGTGGCTCGCCGGCCTGCGACGGATCGGCAAGACCTCGCTGCTGCGCCAGCTCGAGCTCCACGCCGGCGAGCGCGGCTGGGTGGCGCTGTACTGGGACTTGCAGGGCGTCGACGGCGCCGAGGAGCTCGCGCTCTCCTTCGCCGATGCGCTGCTCGAGGCCGAGGAGGTGCTCGCCGCTCACGGCATCGCGCTCGCGGCGGAGGAGGGCGAGGACGCGCCGGCGGCCCTGTCGCGCCTGCTGCCCGCGCTCGCTACGCGCGGCGTGCCGCTGCTGCTGCTCGTGGACGAGGCCGACGAGTTGCTGCGTTTGGCCGCCGCGGCGGCGACGTCGGACGACTCGGCGTCGCGATCGATCGCCGAGCTCGGCGAAATCCTGCTCGTCGACTCGCGGTCGCGGGTCGTGCTCGCCGCCTCGCCGCGGGCCGCGGGCCACGGCGCGCAGGCGACCGGCGATGCGGGTGGTGGGCTGCTCGCCGGCGTCGACGCGCCGCGCTACCTGGGCCTGCTCGCCGACGACGAGGCGCGGGCGCTGGTGCGACAGAGTCAGCTGCCGCCGGCGTCGCGCCCGCCGTTCGACGAGGCCGCCGTGACGGCTGTCTGCCGCCTCGGCGGCAACCACCCGATGTTGCTGCAGCTCCTCGGCCGGCGCAGCCTCGAGCTCGGCGACGTCGAGGAAGCTGGCCGGCAGCTGGCGGCGGACCACACCCTGGAGCACCTCTTCGCCGCCGACTGGACCCTGCTGAGCGATGACGAACGCGCCGCCCTGCGGGCCGTCGCCCGCGCGGACGAGAGCGGCGAGCCGGTGGGCGTTGCCGTACCGCAGCCTGCCGCGCTCGCGCGCTTGCGTGCGCTCGGCCTGGTCGCGGTTGGCGCCGCCGGGCGGCCGGTCGTGCGCCATCGCTTCCTCCGCGAGTGGCTCTTGGCGCGGCATCCTGCCTGACGCGCGCTCGACCCTGGCGAAAACATCAGCGAGACCTCGGCGATCCCTCGCGACGCGAGCGGCCGCCCGCCGCTAGCTTGCGCTCACCGCTGGCGCACGACGCGCCACGCGGAACGACGAGGAAACCGACATGGATCGCACGATGCACGCGAAGTCGACGTTGATGATGGCGCTGATGGCGATGGTGGTGATGGTGGTGGCCGCGGCGGGCCCGGCGGCGGCCGACGACGATCCCTGGCGGCTGCGGCTGGGGCCGGTTGCGGCGACGACGACCGGCGTGGGACACACGGACGTGGTCTATGGCTACGGGCTCGGCGTCGAGTACCGGCTGTCGCCGCGCCTGGGGCTCGAGCTCGGTGCCCTCACCGCCGAGCCGCGGGGCAGCGAAGAGGTCGAGATCTTCTCCGACGTTGAGCTGCGCTTCGAGTCGAGCTTCCGCATGACGCCGGTGATGGCCAAGCTCGACCTGCACCTCACCCCGAACGCCCGCGCCGACCTGCGCATCGCCCCGATCGCCGCCTACGTGCGCATGGACGAGATGACGTTGAAGGTGACCGCGGAGGCCGGCGGCGAGAAGGTCAGCATCGAGGAGCACATCGACGTCGAGAGCCAGCTCGCCTGGGGCGTGGAGATCGGCCTCGACGTGCCGCTCGGCCGCCGCGGCTCCTTCCTCTCGCTCAGCGGCACCTACCTGCGCATGCCGCTGTCGGTGCGCGACGACGCCGGCTTCAGCTCCGCCGGCAACGTCGACCCGCTGCTGGTGCAGCTCGGCTACGGCGTGCGGTTCTAGCGCCCCGGTTCGAAGCAGATCAGGGCGTTCGCCTATCATCGGGCGATGGTCGTGGCGCCGCCGACGGCGGAGACGGCGGAGTTCGAGCTCGAGGGCTGGCACGTGCAGCCGTCGCGCAACCGGCTCCGCCGCGGCGACACCAGCGTCCGCATCGAGCCGAAGATGATGGACGTGCTGGTGACGCTGGCGGCGCGCCCGGGCCAGGTGGTGTCGAAGCAGGAGCTCGCCGATGCGGTGTGGCCGAATCTCTTCGTCACCGAGTCGGTGATCACCCGCGCCATCGCCGGTCTCCGTCGTGCGCTGGCGGACGATGTTCGCGCGCCACGCTTCATCGAGACGATCGCCAAGCGCGGCTACCGGCTGGTCGCCGCGCCGGTGGCGATGAGGGCACCGGCGGCCCCGGCGCCGAGCGCGCGGCCGGCGGCGGGGCAGGAGGCGGGTGCGCCGGCGGCATCGCCGTACGCCGCCGGCCAGTGGGTGCGCGGCGAGCGCTTCTACGGACGCGAGGCGCTGCTCGCCGAGCTGCTCTCCGGCCCCCGCAACGGCGTGTGGCTGCTGGGCTCGCGGGCGAGCGGCAAGACCTCGACGCTCAAGCAGCTCGCCCTGCTCGCCGCGGCCGACGCCGCGCGCTCCTACCTGCCGCTGTTCTGGGACCTGCAGGGGTGCGAGCGTGCGGCCGACTTCGACGCCGGTTGGCGCGAAGCGCTGGCCGAGGCCGAGGACCTGCTCGCCGCCGCCGATCTGCCGCTCGCCGACGTCGAGGCGCCTGACTTCCTCGCCTCGCTGGCCCGGCTGCGGCGGGCGGCGCGAGCGCGCGGCCGCACCCTGCTGCTGCTGCTCGACGAGGCAGAAGCGCTCCTCGCGCTGCAGGCCCACTCGCCGGCGACGTTGCGACGCCTGCGCAGCACGCTGCAGGCGCAGGAAGGCGTCCGCACGGTGCTGGCGGCGAGCAGCCGCCTCTGGCGTCTCGCGGCGGCCGACGACGACACCTCGCCGTTCCTGCACGGCTTCGCGCCGCCGGTCTACCTCGGCCCGCTCGACGACGCTGCCGCCCGCCGCCTGGTGTGCGGAGACGGGCAGCCCTCCGCCGGCCCGCGGATCGACGCGCGCGCGGTGGAGGAGATCGTGCGCCGCTCCGCCGGTCACCCCTACCTGTTGCAGCTGCTGTGCACGCGCTGCTGCGAGCTCGGCGACCTCGAGGCGGCGACCGAGGCCGTGCGCGCCGATGCCGGGCTGCACCACCTCTTCGCGACCGACTTCGCGCTGCTCGCGCGCGGCGAGCAGGAGCTGCTGACGCGCCTCGCCGCGGCGCCGCCGGCACGGCTCGCGGTGGCCGATTTCGCCGGTGCGCGGGACGATGTCGCCAAGAGTCTCCTCCACCTGCGGCGGCTCGGCGTCGTGCGAGCCGAGGGCGACACCGTGGAGATCGCCAGCCCGGTGCTCGCCGACTGGCTCCGCCGCCACGGCGAAGGGCCGTCGTAGCCGCCCGGCGGGCGCCTCAGAAGCTGTAGACGACCGACACCGAGGCGGTGTCGACGATCGACGAGAAGTCGGCACCGACGTCGAGCTGGAAGCGTTCGCCGGCGATGCCCACGCCCGCCGCCAGGTGTTCGACGCGGTCGTGCTCGACGTCGTTGGCGTGCGTCTCGACCCAGGCGCCGGCGCGGAAGGCGACGATCGGGCGCCGCTGCAGCAGCGCGTACTCCGCCCCGGCGCGCAGCTGCCAGGCGTCCTCGTACTCGCGCCCGACGAACTCGACCTCCTCGCTGCTGTCGACGCGCAACAGGCCTGAATAGCCGACGCGATCGAGCTCGCCGGCGAGCGTCAGCCGGCCCGAGCCGGAACGGAAGGCGAGGCCGGCGCCGAACACGTCGGGCACCTGCAGCGCCGCCGGCAGCGTGGCGTGGAAAGGCGGCTCGCCGGGCGGGAACGTCGAGTCGAGGGTGAAGATGCCGTCGATCTGCGCGCCCTGCCGGTAGAAGACGCCTGCGGAGACGCGATCGGTGGCGCTCCACAGCAGCCCGGCGCTCAGGGTCTGGTCGCTCCCGACGGCGGCGATGGTCGAGGTGCCGAGCTGGCGGTCGGGACGGAAGGTGATCGGCCCGAAGACACCGTCGAGCGTGTCCTCGTCCCAGAGGAAGGCTTGCGAGCTCGCCTGTAACGATGCGTCGGTGTGCACCACGGCGAGACCGAGGCTGAGCTTGTCATCCATGCGCCAGGCGGCGGCAAAGCCGACGCTGTCGAGCTGCAGGTCCATGCGCTCGCGGGTGGCGGGCAGGCGCGGCAGGAAGTCGTCCTGGAAGAAGCCCTGCGACTCCGAGCTCGTCTCGAGGCGGGCGAGGCGATGTCCGTAGAGCGCGAAGGTCCACCGGCCGCGCGGCCAGACGAGGGAGGTGAACGAGGACCCGCTCGTGCGGTCGTCGCTGCGGCCGATCAGGAGATCGTCGCGGGTGTCGATGCCGATGCCGGTGGGGCTGCCGTCGCTGCGTCCGCCCGCGAAGAACCCGGTCGAGGCGCGCCAGGCACGGCCCTCGAGCGACACCTCCGGCCGCACCAGCTGCACCAGGCCCGCGGGGTTGGCGAAGCTCGCCGTCGCGTCGTCGGCCAGCCCGGCGAAGGCGCCGCCCAGTGCGAGGCTGCGCGCACCGGGATTGGAGAAGTTGAAGTCGACGCGCGGCAGGATGACCTGCGCCGCGGACGGCGCCGCGAGTCCGAGGTGCCACGACACGCA
The DNA here is from genome assembly GCA_963846495.1 of Thermoanaerobaculia bacterium. Lineage (GTDB taxonomy): Bacteria > Acidobacteriota > Thermoanaerobaculia > Multivoradales > JAIOJS01 > DASYQD01. The sequence goes on from CAWJWP010000007.1 coordinate 12,871, forward strand.
GGCGGCCGCCGTCGCGGCGAAGAGGCGAGGGCAGCGGCGCCGTCGTCGGTGGGGCGGCACGATCGAAGGGTCACGCTGCATCGACGGCTTCTGCGGTGGTCGCGGACGCTAGCATGCGCGTGCTCGACCCGCGGCGGCGGCGGCTGCGAGTGATGGTCGCGGGCAGTAGAGCTCGCGCGCGCGGACGGCGTTCAGGCCAGCTGCTTGCTGCCGTCCTGCCGCGGGATGTTCAGCACGGGGATTCTCAGCACCAAGCCCGCGTCGATCGCCTGCGGGTCGCGGATCGTCGAGCCATTGGCGTCGTAGATGGTGCGCCAGTGGCTGCGGTCGCCGTAGAACCAGTCGGCGATGCCCCGCAAGGTGTCGCCGCGCTGCACGGTGTAGCGGACCAAGGTGAGCTCGGCGGCGTTCTCGCGGTCCGGCAGCCGCGAGCCGCGCGGCACGGGCCAGCCCACATGATCGCTCTCGGCCGATGCCTCTCGCGAGGGCGCGGGCCGGCGCGACGAAGTCGGCGCCGTTTCCTGCGCCTGCACCTGCTGCTGGGCCGCGCGATAGTGGGCGAGCGCTTCTGCTTCCCGATCGTCTATGTCCCCGCCGATACGGATTATGCGCATGGTGGTCTCCTTTGCGGCACGTGGGTGTCCGCGCCGGAGGCGGCGCAGAATCACCCCCTCGCGCCGCTGCGATCCCCGTGCCACCACGCCGAAAGTGTGTCGGCGGCGTACATTGCGCGGACCCCGCTGACAGCGGCGGCCGCCCCGGGATCGCTCCCGAAGCGGCCGCGCCCGTTCAGTGACCGAGCGAGTCGAGGCTCAATACGCGACGGTTACGCCGTCCGTCGGCGGCGCCAGGTAGGGGAAGCTGGCAAGGAACGGCTTGTCGTTCTTCACCACCGTGTCGCCGAGCTGGTTGTTGGGCGCCACGTTGAACTTCGGATCGAGCGCGCCGGCGACGACGCGTAGGGCGATGTCGACGACGTCGTCGCCCAGGCGGCGGCCGTTCGGGAAGCCGTCCTGTTGGCCGGCGAGGAGCCCGAGGCGGTTGGGCTTGGCGCTCGGCGGCACCGCCATGTTGAGGCGGAGGTACTCGCACGGCACGCCCTTCTCGGTGAGCTTGGGCACGCCCTTCAGGAACACCTGCACCAGGTCGTTGCGCGGGTTGGCGGGCACCTCGACCTTGAACAGCGCGTTGAGCACGCCGGCGAGCTCGGGCGTCGTCACGTAGCTCAGGAACTGGCCGTCGTCCTTGGGCGAGCTCCCGTTGAACATGTCCTTCTGCCCGCGCGGGATGACGACCTCGTTGACGAGCGGCATGCCGAGACGCGAGACCTGCACGAAGTCGCCCGACGCCTCGCGCTTGCCGGCGGAGAGAGTCCACGTCTTGGCGCGGCTCGCCGTCGTCCACACGCCGATCATGGCGCTGGGGTCGTCGACCGGCACCGGCCAGGCGGTGGTCGACGCCTTGCCGCCGGCGCCCATGAGCAGCGGAATCGGTATCTGCAGCGCGATCGAGTGGACGTTGAAGTTGCGCAGGTGGTCGGGAGCCTTGCCGGCGTCCTCGTCGCGGCCGCCGGGCAGCACCGGGTCGACGTTGAGCAGGTCGAAGGTGCGGCCGAGGTTGATGAAGAACGGGTCGTCGCGCGGGCCGGCGAAGACGCGCACGCCCTCCTTGACGTCGCGCACCGCCGCCGCCGCCAGCGGGCCGTAGTCGGGGATCGACTTGGGGCCGACGTTGTTCGGCGCCACCGGCAGGTACTCGCCGAGCAGCAGCGCCTGCTTCTCGCCCGCCTTCTGCGGGCCGCGCACGAGGTAGAGGCGATAGTACTGGTAGACGTTGAGGCCGGCGTACGGCTTCTTGCCGCCGTTGCCGTCGACGGTGATCGGGCCGGTGTTGTAGAGGAACGTCTTCTCGTTCGCCGTCTCGGTGCGGAACTGGAAGAGGAACGTGAGGTCCTCGACGGCATCGCCGTTGTTGTCGACGTGGATCTCGTACTGCGCCGCCGGCCAGTCGGCGAAGGCGAAGAAGTTCGGCCCGCCGTAGGGCGCCTCGAGCGGCACGTAGTTGGCGATCAGCGTCACCGTGTTGGTGCGGTCGGGGCTGACAAAGGCGTAGAGGTCGGTGGCGTCGATCGCCGGGTCGGCGGCGATGCCGGGGGCCTCGCGGTGGCTCGACGCCAGCAGCGGCCCGCCGGCGGCGGCGAGCAGGGCGGCGGCGCAGAGCGCGAGGGTGAGAGCGGCTGGAACGAAACATTTTCATCCTCCTGGCGTCGGCGATTTTCGGTCGGCCGCGCCGCGCGGTGAGAGTGCGCGGCGGCGCGGCGTTTGGCGGTGCAGGTGTCCTGCACCAGCGACTACGAGATCGACGCGAGGTTGGATGAGCGCGGTGCGGTGTGCTGACGTGCAGCGCGGCGACTCAGCGCTGCGGCCGCTGCGACATCTCGAGCGCGCGGCGGTAGAGCCCGCGCGCTTCCTGCAGCTGGCCGGCGAGGAGTCGCTCGCGGGCGAGGCGGAGGGCGGCGAGCGAGTCGAGGCGGGCGAGCTCCGCGGCGGTGGCAAGCAGATCGGCGGCCTCGCGGGCACGTCCGCGCAGCACGAGGAGGGCGGCGAGGTTGCGATAGGCGGCGCCGGCAGCGGGGTCGAGCTCGAGCGCGCGCTGGTAGGCGTCGTCGGCGGCCTCGAAGTCGCCGGCGCGGCGCAGCGCCACGCCGAGGTTGATCCATGTCGAGGGCAGCGCCAGCGGCTCGAGCTCGGCGGCCGTGCGCAGCCACGCGGCGGCGTCGGCGGCGCGGCCGTCGAGCAGCATCTCGATGCCGCGGTTGGAGTAATAGACGGCGATGGCGGTGAGGTCGTCGATCGGCCGCGCCCGCAGGCGGCGGCCGTCGCTCTCGCCGCCGAGGTCGAAGACGAGCATGTCGCCGGCGGCGCCCCAGGCGGCGGCGAGGTGCCCCTCGCGAACTGCGAGCCCGTCGTCGGGACGGAGCCGGGCGCGAGCGCCGGGAAGCTCCTCGACGAGCGCGAAGTAGGTGGTGACGCCGAGCTCGCGCGAGAGGGCGACGAAGAGGTTGGCGTAGCCGACGCAGTTGGCGCGGCGGTCGCGGAAGACTTCACCGGCGGTGAGCGTGCGCTCCAGGTCCTCCGCGATCGGCCGAGCGCCGGCAGGGGAAAGGAGGCGGGAGAGGCGGCGGAGCTTCTCGACGGGCGAGAGGTGAGGGGGCACTGCGCGGCGCACCCAACCGGCGGCATCGCTCTCGATGGCGAACGGAACGATGACCGCCGAAGAGGAGGGCGGCGCCGAGTCCTGGCCGCGCGCGGGAGGGGCGACCAGCGCCGCGGCGGTGAGGGCCGCGAGGACGATGGCGCTGGCGGTGGGGCGCAGGGGCAATCCTGACTTCCTTCTCGCTTCGGCGATGCGCTGGTGGTAACCTATCTACCAATAGGTAGACACGTCAAGCCCCTGCGTTGACGTGGCTTCCGAAGCGACCTCCCCGAGCCGCCGCTCTCTGCGCTGACCGCCCAAAGCTACAATCCACCCCGATGTCCGCCGACCCGAGACCTACCGACGCCCCAACGCCTGCAGCCGCCGTCCTCGACCACGCGGGCGAGGTCGAGCTCGCTGCCACGCTGGGGTCGTCCAACCTTGGCGGTGCTTCCGACGCCGCCGAGACCCGCGAGCGCATCCTCCACCTCGCCAAGGACATCCTGCTGCGGCGGAGCTTCCACTCCTTCAGCTACCAAGACCTCGCCGACGGCATCGGCATCCGCAAGGCCTCGATCCACTACCACTTCCCGAGCAAGGAAGACCTCGGCGTGGCGTTGATCGAGCGCATCGGCGCGACGATGACGCGCTGGGCGAGCGAGCTGAAGCAGAGCCACGTGCCGCCGGAGGAGAAGCTCGCCGCCTTCTTCCGCGTCATGCGCAGCTTGCTCGAGCAAGACGACAAGATCTGCGTCTTCGGCGTCTTGGGCGCCGAGTTCAACGCCCTGCCGCCGCGCATGCAGACGGCTTACGGCGAGCTGCTCGAGGCGCAACAGAAGTGGCTGGCGCGTGTCCTCGAGCGCGGCCGCGAGCGCGGCGTCCTCAACCTCGCCGGCACGCCCGAGGAAGAGGCGCTCATCGTCTCCTCGACGGTGCAGGGTGCGCTGCAGCTCGCGCGAGCGAGCCGCCGGCCCGAGCGCTTCGACCTCGTCGTCGGTTCGCTGCTGGCACGGTTACGGCCAGCGGCCGCGCCAGCCGCGACGCCCGCTTCTTGAGCCGCTGCGCACCCTACCTGCGCTCGCGTCTCAACCCCGTCCCACCCCCAACGCGTCGGCGACGCGGTTGATGTAGTTGAACCACGCCGCGATCAGCGTCATCTGCAAGATGGCGCGGTCGTCGAAGCCGTGCTCGCGCAGCTGCGCGTGGTCGTCGGGGCTGATGCGCGTCGCGTCGACGGTCATTTGCCCGGCGTAGTCGAGCATGGCGCGGTCGGTGGCCGAGATCGGGGCGTTCTCGTAGTCTTCCTGCAGCGCCCGCACCAGCTCTTCGTCGAGGCTCACGACACGCAGAAACTCTGCGTGAGACTGCGTTCAATACTGGCAGCGGTTGAGCACCGACACCCGCGTGGTGATCATCTCGTGCTGCCGGCGGGTGAGCGGCAGGTCGGGCGAGAGCAGCACGCCGAAGGTGGCGAAGGCATGGAAGAGCGCCTCGGGAATAAGTGTGTGCGTCGAGACGATGCTGCTGCTGCCGTCGTCGCCGGGCGTGCGCTCGTACTCCGGTGGATAGAGGTCCTTCTGCCCCTCGATGGCGGCACGCAGCGCTTCGTCGGCCTGAGTGAATGGAATGGTCTTGATCCACGCCATGACTACCGCCTCCTGCTTTGCAACCAAGCGTACACGGGGAGGCCGAGCGCCGTCACCGCGACGCCCGCCGCTGCCTGCAGCGGCCGGCCGGTGCCGAGCAGCAGCAGCACGATGGCGGTCATGAAAAGGAAAACGATCGCCGTCGCCGGGAAGCCGGGGGTGAGATACGCCGGCGCGCCGCCGCGGCGGCGCAGCCGGAAGAGGCCCGCCACGCACACGGCGAGGAAGAGCACCATGGAGAACACGAAGTAGCCGACGATCTGGTCGAAGCCGCCGAGCAGCACGAGCAGGCTCGCGAGCACCGCCTGCACGGCGATGGCGCGCACCGGAACGCCCGTGCGCGGATGCAGCTCGCCGAACGAGCCCACGGCGAGACCGTCGCGCGCCATCGCGTAGTAGACGCGCGGCGCCGCGGTCATGTAGGCGAGCAGGCTCGAGCCGACGCAGAGGATGACGACGACGGAGAGCACGCGCGCGCCGCCGGCGCCGAAGAGCGCCGCGCCGGCCTGCGCGGCGAACGTCTCGCCCGAGTCGATCGCCGCGAGCGGCACCAGGTAGACGAACACGGCGCTCGTCGCGGCGTAGACGGCCGTCGTCACCAATACGCCGGCGGCGAGCGCGCGCGGCAGCGTGCGCTGCGGCTCGCGCACCTCGCCGGCGAGCTTGGTGAGGTCCCACCAGCCGCCGAAGGAGAAGAAGGCGGCGATCACCGCGCCGGCGAGCGCCGGCAGCAGCAGCGGCGAGCCCGCTTCGCGCGGCGCCAGCAGCGCGAGGCGCGACGCGTCTCCCAGCCCGGCGGCAAATCCCCAGGCGACGATGGCGAGCAGCAGCCCGACCTTGACGAAAGCGAGGATGCGGGCGAGGCCAGCCGCCAGCCGGACGCCGAGCAGGTTGGCGACCGCGGAGAGCACGATGATCGAGATCGCCACCACTTTCGCCGGCAGCCCCGGGGCCAGCGTGACGACGTAGGCAGCGACGCCGGTGGCGAGCGCGGCCGTGAGCCCGGGATCGAGCACCAGCAGGCACTGCCAGCCGTAGAGGAACGCGATCCGTCGGCCGTACGCTTCGCGCAAGTAGACGTAGAGGCCGCCCGCTTGCGGGAAGCGCGCCGCGAGCTCGCCGAAGCAGAGCGCGCCGCAGAGCGCCGCGCCGCCCATCGCCAGCCAGACGGCGAGCACGAGGCCGAACGAGCCGAGCGCCTTCGCCATGCTCGCCGGGGTGAGGAAGATGCCGACGCCGATGAGCTCGCCCACCACCAACCCGGCGGCAGTGGTGAGGCCAAGCGAGCGGCGCGGGGCGTCGCTCGCGCCGTTCACAGCTGCCCGCGCACCAGCGGCGCCAGGAGCCGCAGCATCCGCAGCCGCCACACCTTGCCGCGCGCGATGCCGGGGTAGCGCTCGTCGGCGCCCACCGGATAGCCGCGCGCGTCGATTTGAACCGCGTTCTCGAGGTGGCGGTCCATGCGGCGGCGCAGCTCGGCCGCGACCTCGCGGCTCTCGACCACCAGCGCCAGCTCGCGGTTGAGCCGCTGCGAGCGCGGGTCGAGGTTGTAGGAGCCGACGATCACCGTCTCGCCGTCGATCACCGCGTTCTTCGAGTGCAGGCACTCGGGGCCGACGTACTCCCACAGCTCGACGCCGCTCTTCACCAGGTCGTCCTTGTCGCCGACGTAGCCGGCCTGCGGCCAGAGGTTGTCGGTCGAGCCCAGCGAGTTGGTGAGGATGCGCACGCGCACGCCGCGCGCGATGGCGTGACTCAGCCCTTCGCGCAGCCCGCGCGTCGGCACCAGATAGGGCGACTCGACGATCACCGACTCGTGGGCGCCGTCGAGCAGCGCGCGCAGCTCCTCGCCGACCTTGCGCGCCGCCGGCATGCCGTCGATCGGGTCGTGGAGGAAACGGACCGTGGCGCTCTCCACGAGCGCTGGCGGCGTGCGCGCGGGGTCGCGTCGCGCCTCCTCGATGCGCGCCTGCAGCCACGTCAAGCGGCGATCGACCTCCGTGGCCGCGGCGCGCTGCTCGGCGGGCGTTGCGCGCGGGCGGACCGGCCGCACGTCGCGGCTCTCCCACAACGCCAGGAAGTAGCGCCGCGCCTCTTGCGCCGCGGCCCCTTCGACCAAGAGGTCACAGTCGACGTAATTGCGCCGAGCCTGCTGGTGGCCGAAGCCGAAGTAAGGGCTCTCGACGTTGCGCCCGCCGGCGAGCAGCACGCGGCCGTCGGCCACGACGAGCTTGTCGTGCATCCGCCGCGACACCCACCCCAGCCGGTCGAGCCGGAACGGATGGTAATCGCGGATCTCGATCCCCTCGGCGAGCAGATGCGCCTGCACAGCCGGCGGGATGTCGTTCCACTGCGCATCGGCGATCACCTTCACCCGCACGCCGCGCCGAGCCGTCTCACGCAGCAGCCCCAGACTGGTGAGCGTGAACGGGTCGTCCCCGAAGATGAACGCCGAGACCAGCAACTCCTCGCGCGCCCCGAGAGCAATCTCCACCCGCGCCTCCGCCGCCTCACGATCTGTCTCGAGAATGCGCACGCCGTCGGCGAACGCGGGGGCAGCCGCGAGTAGAGCCCACAGGAAGACGCAGAGACGTCGAATGCGCGACATCGCTTGTCCGAGCGCGGCGACGATACCCTGACGTGGCCGCGTCGTTGTTCGTTCAGAGAGTAGCGGCGCGGTCGCGAGGACCTTGGCGAGTGCGCCGCCGCTCGCAGCTCACTCGCTGGCGGCTCCCTCTTCGGCGGCGGGCGGTCCGAAGCGGACGAGGGCGAGGTTCGGCGTGCTCAACAGCTCCGCCGACGCCTGCAACGCAATCGGCCGGGCGCTGGGCAGCTTCGCGAGCTCGGCCTCTGTAACCACGAAAAGGCGACGAGGCGGCTCGAAGGCCAGTCCCGCCCGCTCCGGAACACGCCCACTAGCGAGCAACGCGGTGGCGTCCTCGTCGTTGATCGCCCAAGCCGATCGCATCAGCGCTCGGCAGCGGGTGAGCTGGTCCCACGAGCCGCGCGCGTGGTCGCGCTGGCGGCCTTCCCATCTGCGGACCGCGACGCGTGACCGCATAGCGCGCAACCGGGCGGCGAGACGCTCGGAGCCCGTCATCGGTTGCCTTGCAGGCGCTCCAGCAGGCGGCTGACTGTCTCGCGGGACGTCGTCGGGTCGGGCATCTGTGGCAGCGGCTTGAGAAGCGAGATGACGCCGAGGCTGGAGAGGATGGCATCGGCGTCGGCCGGAATCCACACCGATGCCTCCGCGGCAGACGGTGCGTAGCCCTCGACGTCGCGGAGCGCCGTCTTCACTTGTGAGTGGCTGGTGACTGGCACCACGATGTCGACGTCCTGCGAGACGACTAAAGTGGACGCCGCGTCCGGCTCGAGCAGGTTCGAGCAGGTTCGGCACCTGCGAGCCGCCGACGAGAACGCCAGGGACGTCGAGGACGGGCCGTATCGCTCGCAGCGACGCCAGCAGACGGTCACGGAAGGTCACGGGCGAAGTATAGGGAGCAGCGCTGGGCTGGAAGGTCGGCAGGTGGTGAGTGACGCGATTATTCTGGCGGTGGTGCGACTTCGGCGGCGCTGCGGGTTTGCGCGTGGACGGTGCGCCAGACGGTGGCGGCGAGGATGACGGCGCCGCCGGCGAGGGCCCAGGTCGTCGGGCGCTCGGCGTGGACGGCCCAGGCCCAGAGTGGGGTCAGTACCGGTTCGAACATCAACAGCAGGCCGGCTTCGAGAGCGGACACGTGGCCCATGGCGCGGGTCAGTAGCCAGTAGGCGACGCCGATCTGCACGACGCCGAGGTAGGCGATGAGGAGCCAGTCGAAGGGCTGCGTATCGCCGAGCGGCAGAGCCGCCGGCAGGGAGACGAGGAAGGCGAGCGCGTTGCCGGCGACGACCGAGGCCGCGGCGAGGCCCTCGCCGCCCTCGGCGGTGCCGCGCTCGAGCCAGCGCAGGCCGACGAGCGTCAGCGCCCAGAACACTCCCGACAACAGCGCCAGCAGGTTGCCGCGCACCGGGTCGGCAGCCACGGCCGTCGTCTCGTCGTGGCCGAGCAGCAGCAGCGCCATTCCAGCCATCACCGCGACGAGGAAGACGAGGTCGCTCTTCCGCACCTTCTCGCGCAGGAGCAGCGGCGAGAGCAGCAGCAGGTAGAGCGGGAAGGTCGACTGCAGGAAGATGGCGTTGGCGGCAGTCGTCAGCTTGCTCGCCACCGCGTAGAGGATGAGGGTGCCCGCGTACGCAGAGCCGACCATCCAGAGCTGCGGCCGCAGCAGCTGGCGGCGGTTGGGCAGCAACAGCAACAAGAACAGCGCCGCGGTCCCCGAGCGGAACCCCGCCACCTGCCAGGGCGCCAGGCCGCACGCCTTGATCGCCGTCGGGCCGGTGGAGAAGAGGGCCGCCGCGCCGAGCAGGCGCAGCCGGGCGGCGAGCAGCGGATCGCGCCCGGCGGCCACGAGTCGTGGGACCTGCCCGTGGGACCTAGTGCCCGGCGGGCGCGGGAGTCGCCGGCGCAGCGAGACCGCCACCCGGCGGCCCCACCTCGCCGGCGCTCTCCGGGAGGAAGTAGAAGAGGATGCCGAGCAGGACGTAGACCGCGAGCAGCTGCACCCCTTCGAGCCAGTGCGACTCGCCGTCGCCGGCGACCTGCGCGCAGAGCCACACGCCCACCAGCACCGCCAGCACTTCGGCGGGCGAGAAGACGAGGTCCATCGGCCGCGGCGCGATGACGTACGACAGCAGCACCAGCACCGGCGCCACGAAGAGCGCGATCTGGATGCTCGAGCCGATGGCGATCGACAGCGCCAGGTCCATGCGGTTGCGCATCGCCACCAGGATGGCGGTGCTGTGCTCGGCGGCGTTGCCGATGATGGCGACGACGACGACGCCGACGAAGAGGTCGGTCATCCCGAGCGCGTGGGCCGCGGGCTCGACGGAGCCGACGAGGATCTCGCTCATCCAGGCGAGAGGGCGGTGGCGCCGGCGAGGACGCCGAGCGACTTTTGAGGCTCCAGGGCGTGCGCGTGGTCCTCCTCCACCGCTTCGGCCTCGCCCTTGCCGGAGAATAGCGGCAGGTGGGTGCGCAGCGAGAAGAGCAGGCTGAGGCCGTAGATGACGAGCAGGACGATGGAGATCTCCAGGCTCGGGACCGGCTCCGCGACCGGCCGCGGCGCCGGCGAGGAAGTGGAAGGCGGCGGGGATGATCAGCGAGATCGCGGCCAGAGCAGCATCGTCGCCTGCATGCGCGCCGCGGTGGCGTTGAAGCGCTGCTCGTTCGCGTTGAGGCCGCCGCCGAGCAACGAGAGCCCGAGCACGAGCAGGATGTTGCCGATGATCGAGCCGGTGAGCGACGCCTTGACCACCGATAGAGGCCCTTGCGCAGAGCCGCCAGCGCGATGATCAGCTCGGCGGCGTTGCCGAAGGTGGCGTTGAGCAGACCGCCGATGCCTTCGCCGGTGTGCTCGGCGAGGTGCTCGGTCGCGCGGCCCATCAGCCGGCGAGCGGGATGATCGCCACGCAGGCGGCGAGGAAGATCCACAGGTGCTGCTCGGGCGCGAGGTAGTGCAGCCCGATCGTGACCGGCACGAAGACCGGCAGCCAGGAGAGCGACGGCTTGAGCATGCTGGCCCCCTCGAGCGCGGCGGATTCTAGCCGCAGTCGATGCTGAAGCCGCGCCGGTCGCGCTGACGTCGTT
>CAWJWP010000008.1:0-121762 GCA_963846495.1 Thermoanaerobaculia bacterium
GGCGGTGACTTGCTTCAGCCGAGGGCCGAAGCCGGCAAGCGCGACCTCCTCCTTGTTGAGGTAGGTGCGGCCGTCGGCGGCCATGCGCACGATCAGCTGGTCCGCCGATGGCGGCACGAACTGGGCGCTCTTGTTCTCGGGCGGGGTGTTCACCGGATAGCCCATCTGCAGGATGGGGATCACCACCATGAAGATGATGAGCAGCACGAGAACCACATCGACCAGCGGCGTGACGTTGATCTCGCTCTTGAGGCCGCCGCCTGAACCGACGTTCATACCCATGATGTGTCTCCTCTGGCCACGTCGTCAGGCCCCCGCCTGCTCCTTCTTGTGCGTCTCCAACCCGACGCCCCGGGAAGCCGGCTTGGTTGATCACCTTCATCAGCTTGCGCACCTCGGCGTACTTGAGCCGGCGGTCGGCCTTGATGACTACCTGCTTGTCCGGCGTGCGCTCCTGGATGTCCTGGAAGGTGGCGAGCAGCTGGTCCTGCGGCACCCACTTGTCGCCGACGAAGACGTTGCCGTCGTGCTCGATGGCGACGTTGAGCTGCTTGGCGCTCTCGGGCATCTTCTCCGGGCCGACTGGTCTCCGGCAGCTGCACCGGGCGGCCGGCCTGGAGGAGCGGCGTGACCACCATGAAGATGATCAGCAGCACCAGGCAGACGTCGACCAGCGGGGTGACGTTGATGTCGGACTTGACGGCGCTGGCTTCGTCGGTGACGAAGAGCTTAAGCCCGGACGCCGACTGCGCCATGAGAGGCTCCTGCCTTGATGCCCTGCTTCTTGATGAAGAAGTCGACCAGCTCCGAGGCCGAGTTCGACATCTCCACCTGGAAGCGCTCGAGCACGTTGGTGAAGTAGTTGAAGAGCCAGGCCGCCGGGATCGCCACGCCGAGACCGAAGGCGGTGGTGACGAGCGCCTCGGCGATGCCCTTGGACACGGCGCCGATGCCGCCCGAGCCGGTGAGCGCCATGCCTTCGAAGGCGTGGATGATGCCGATCACGGTGCCGAACAGGCCGATGAAGGGAGCGGTGGTGGCGATGGTGGCGAGACCGCCGACGCCCTTCTTGAAGTCCGAATAGACGACCAGGGTCTCGCGCTCGATGGCGCGCTTGGCGGCCTCGATGACGTCATGCCCCTGGACCGAGGCGGGGGTGGTCGTCTGGTCGTAGAGGAACTCGATCAGGCCGGCTCGGGTGACCCGCGCCAGGTGGCTCCCCTTGTACTTGCGCGACAGCTCGATCGCCTCCGCCGGCTGGTCCTTGGCGAGCAGCGGCGTCAGCTTCTTGGCGAACTCGAGCGACTGCACCCGGGCGCGCTTGTAGAAGAGCAACCGCTCGATCATCACGTATAGCGACCAGATCGACATGAGCAGGAGAAGGATCACCACCACCTTGGCGACGGCGGTCATCTCCTTCATCATCTCCGATAAGACTCGTTTCCATGGCCCGCTCCTTTGCGATGAATGCCGTTACGGTGAGCTCTACTGAACCTTGAAGTTGACAGTGAGAATGAAGTAGACGTTCACCGGCCGGCCCCCCTGGGTGGCCGGACGGAAGCGCCAGCGCTTGACGGCGTCTACGGCGGCCTGGTCGAGTCCCATGGGCAGGCCCTTGAGAACGCGCACGTTCTCCACCTGTCCGGTGCGGTTGATGATCGCCTCGACGATGACGATCCCCTGCACGCGGGCGCGCCGCGCGGTCTCGGTGTAGACCGGCTGCACACGGTCGATCACCACCGGCGGCGTGACGTCGCCGCCGACGCGCAGGATCTCGTCGCCGGTGCCGCCCGGTACGCCCTCCGGAGGCCCGGTGCCCCCGGGCACGCCGCCGGGCACACCACCCTCGACGCCACCTTCGACACCCTCGTCAGAGGCGACCGCCACCTCTTCGACCGGCACCGGATCGGGCAGCTTCTCCGGCACCTCGATCGGCTGCACCGGTTCCTTGGGGATGACCACCGTCGGCTTCGGCGTCTCGGGCGTGGCCGCCTTGGGCGCCGGCGGCGGCGGCGGCGGCGGTGGCGGTGGTGGCGGCGCGGCGGCGCTGATGAACACCACCTGGATGGGCGGCTCGTCGACCGGGTCGATGTTCCAGTACTGCGCCACCAGCACGCCGGTGAATGCACGACGATGTGCACCGCCAGCGCGATCGGGGATGATCAACAGGCGACTGGGAGACTGCTGCTGCTTCTGGGAGGCGATCAGGGAGTTCTCGAACATGGCGCGTCACTCCTGAGGGGTCGCCGCTCAACCCCCCTGCTGCCCCTGCGATGCCGGCGTCGGCGAAGCCTGCGCCGCCGGGGCCTGCCTGCGCCTGGCGGCGAAGCTCGATGGCGCGATTGCGATACTCGTCGGCTTTCTTGATGTAGTCCTGCTGCTTGAAGGGGTCGATCTCGACCTTCACCTTCTCGCGCCAGATCAGGTTGATGTAAGCAGAGCGTCTCCATCGACGGCCTGTTGCCCTGCAGCGCGAGCGCCTTCTCCAGCGCCTTGATGCCCATGTCGATGATCTGGCGGTGTTCCTCGACGTCGGCCGGCGGATTGCGGTAGGACTTGCTCCAGGCGGTGACGCCGATGGCGTGGAAGATCTGCGCGTCCTGGACCTGCGCCGACTGCGGCCTTGGCGAAGGCGCGATCGAGCATGCCCGCCTCGGCCATCGCCGCGATGACGCTGTTCTGGTACTTCATGTCTCCAGGATGCCTGTCGGCGTCCTCCTGGAGCATCGCGATCGCTTCTTCCTGGCGCCCGGAACCCATGAGGATGCTCTCCAGGTACTCCCGTACCTTTTGATCCTCGGGGTAGGCGGAAAGATACTTGCGGAAGGCGTCGATCGCGATCTCGGCGTACTCCTTGTTCTGCGGCGACTCGTCGCCGGGGCGGTAGAGGGCGAGCGCCGAGAAGCCCAGCGACCGCCAAACCGCGGTCGCGGTGGGGTCTTTCCTCAGGCCCCTCTGATAGCGTGCGAAGGGCGGCCTCGTAGGACTCGTCCTTGTAGTGGTTGTTGGCGCTGTGGAAGTCCTCGCGCGCGGCGAGCTTGTCGCAGCCGCCGAGGGTCAGGGTCACGATCGCGATCAGCGTGGTGGCGGCGATCCTTCGCATCAGCCTCGATCGGTGGTCAGAAGGAGGTCTTTATGGGGGCGCCGTCTTCGCGCCGGGCCCCTGACTTTATAGCGTTGGCTCGTCAAGTCAATGGCTCGCCATCGCAGTGTCGTCAGCGGCGCCGCCCTCCCGCCGCGGCCTTGGGCTCGTTCGGTTTCGACTCGCGTAGCCGGGTCGCTTCGCGCGGCTTGCCTTGGCCCTTGGTGACCGGCGGCGGCGGCGGCCCCCGACGGGAACGCCGGCGTTGCAGCAGGTCCTCCCACAGCAGGCTGAAGGACGCGGCGACCCAGATCGACGCGTAGGTGCCGACGATGATGCCGGCGAACATGACGAAGCTGAAGCCGCGCAGCACCTCGCCGCCGAGCAGCAGCATGGCAGCGAGCACGGCGAGCACGGTGCCGCCGGTGAGCAGCGTGCGCGACAGCGTCTGGTTGACCGCCTCGTTGACCAGCTGCTCGAAGCTGCCACGGCTACGCGTGCGGCGCAGCGTCTCGCGGATGCGGTCGAAGACGACGACGCTGTCGTTGACCTGATAGCCGACCAAGGTGAGGAAAGCGGCCACGGTGGTGAGGTTGAACTCGAAGTCGAGCAGCGCGTAAAGGCCGAGTACGACCAGAACGGTGTGGAAGATGGCGATCACGGCGCCGATGCCGAAGCGCAGCTCGTAGCGCACCCAGATGAATGCCATCATCGCCAGCATCGACAGCGACACCGCCCAGAAGCCGCGCTCGCGCAGCTCGGCGCCGATGGTGGGGCCAACGACCTCCTGCCCCATCCGCGCCAGGTTGCCGAGGACCGCCCGCTGCTGGAGCGCCGATACGGTCTCGGCACCGACCTCGGGGACCTTGGCGACCTCGGACCAGTCCCGGAAGAGCCCGCTCCTGGTGCGCGCCACGACGACGCGCTCGGCGACCTCCTCATACTCGCGCTGTGCGGCGGTCGCGTCACTGCCGCGCAGCTGCAGCGGGTCGGCCTGCAAGAGCGCGGCGCCAATGTTCTCGGGTGAGCCGAGGTTGAGGTCGACGCGCGGCCCCTTGCCGGGATTGTAGATGCGGTCGAGCGCGGCGACGATCTCCTGCCCGTGCCCTTCCTCGCCGGTGTCGCGCAGCCGCGTGCGGATCATGTATTGGCCGCTGTCGGCGCCGCCGTACCGCTGGATGGTGGCATCGGCGAAGCCCGCGGTGGCCAGCGACTTGCGCAGCTCGTCGGCTTGCGGCGGCTGACGGAACTCCACGATCACCTGCGTGCCGCCGGCGAACTCGATGCCGACGTTGAGACGGTCGCGCAAGAAGAACACCGAGACACCGAGCAGCGAGCCGATGACTGCCGCCAGCGCCCATTGGCGGCGGTACTTCATGAACTGGTAGTGGCGGTCCTGGAAGAGCTGGATGGTCTTGCCGATCGACAGCTTGTCGGCGGCCCGTCCCGGACGCGACAGCATGAGGTCGAACAGCCAGCGGCTGACGAACACGGCGGTGAAGAGCGAGGCGGTCAAACCGATGCCGAGGGTGACCGCGAAGCCGCGGATGGGGCCGGTGCCGAACTGGAACAGGAAGAGCGCTGCGATGAGCGTCGTCAAGTGGGTGTCGATGATCGCGGAGAAGGCGCGCTTGAAGCCTTCGTCGACCGCCGAGCGCACCGTCCGCCCCGCCCGCAGCTCCTCGCGGATGCGCTCGAAGATGAGCACGTTGGCATCGACCGCCATGCCGATGGTGAGCACGATGCCGGCGATGCCGGGCAAGGTCAGGGCGGCGTCGAAGTAGACCAGGCCGGCGAAGGTGATGAGGACGTTGAGCGTCAGCGCGAGGATGGCGTTCAAGCCAGCGAGGTGGTACATCCCCAGCATGATGAGGACGACGAGCGCCGAGCCGACGAGACCGGCGCGCATGCCGTCGCGGATCGAGTCCTGGCCCAGCGACGGCCCCACCGTGTGCTCCTCGAGGATGACGATGCCCGCCGGCAGGGCACCCGTCCGCAGCACCATCGACAGGTCGTCGACCTCTTCCTGGGTGAACTGGCCGCGAATGATGCCGCGGTCGGTGATGCGGCTCTCGATGCGCGGCGCCGACATGACGCGGCCGTCGAGCACGATGGCGAGCGGCTTCCCGACGCTGCTCGCGGTGAGCTCGCCGAAACGCTGGCCGCCTTCGTGGCTGAAGGTGAAGCTGACGATGGGGTCGTTGAACTCGCCGAGGTCGGGCCGCGCGTCCTTCAAGTCGCGGCCGGTGACCTTGGCGGTCTTCTGCACGACGTAGAACTGGGTGCCGATCACCTTGCCGGTCGTCTCGTCCTTGACCGGGCCCTCGAGGATTTCGAGGGTGGGCGGCAAGCTGCCGCTGTAGGCGGCCAGCAACTCCTCGGAGCTGTTGGCGGGACCGCCCTCGACGATGCGGAACTCGAGGAAGGCGGTGCTCTTGAGCAGTTTCTTGATGCGCTCGGGATCGTCGACGCCGGGCAACTGCACGACGATGCGGTCGCCGGCCAGCCCCTGCCGCTGGGTGACCGACTCGGCGACGCCGAAGGCGTTGATGCGGTTGTCGATCGTCTGCAGCGCCTGCTTGACCGCCTGGTCCTCGAGGCGGGCCTTCTCCTCCGCCTTGAGGCGGAAGGTCAGTCGGCCATCGGCCGTTTGAGGCTCCCATTCGGCGAACTCCTTCTCGCCGATCTCGACCAGCTTGTCGCGGGTGCCCGGCGGCACGTTGACGCTGAAGACGGTGGGCGAGAGCGTCTGCGGCTGCAAGCCGCTCGTCCCCTGGCTCTGCGACTCCGCGACCAGCCGCTCGATCGCCTTGTCGCGCTCGGAGCGCAGGGCGTCCTCGACCTTGACCTGCAGCACCATGTGGGTGCC
Source organism: Thermoanaerobaculia bacterium (assembly GCA_963846495.1). Taxonomy (GTDB): domain Bacteria; phylum Acidobacteriota; class Thermoanaerobaculia; order Multivoradales; family JAIOJS01; genus DASYQD01. Next base: position 5,952 of record CAWJWP010000008.1, read on the forward strand.
GCCGCGCAGGTCGAGACCGAGCTTGATCTTCTCCTTCGGCGGCCACACCAAGAAGCCGCAGATCAGCGTCACGCCCAGGATCAACAGGCCGCGCCACAAAAGGCTCTTGTTCATTCCTTGCTCTCCCGAGACTCGATCCTTGCGATCGCCGACTTGTCGAGCTTCACCTTCACCTGATCGGCGATCTTGAGCAGCACGACGCCGCCTTCGATGCCGGCGACCTCGCCGTGCATGCCGCCGTTGGTTACGACCTTGTCGCCCTTCTGCAGCTTGTCGACCTGCTGCTGGAGCTCCTTCTGCCGCTTGCGCATGGGAGCGACGAGCAGGAAGTAGAAGACGACGAGGATGAGCAGCATCGGCACCAAGCCGGCCCAGCCGGCGGCTCCGCCGGGAGCGGACGCCTGCGCCAAGATGTAGAGGTCCGTCATCGCACGTCGCTCCTAAGAGGGCCGCAGGACGTCGTCACTTCGGCGCCGTCCTGTCGCCGCCCGCGCGGCGCGGGCAGCTCGCGAAGCTCGCCGCGAGCTCCGCCTCTCGTCAGGGGGTGAACCGCGGGCTGACCCGGCTCCGCGCTCGGCTCCAGGTCACTCCCGGCAGTCGCTGTCGGATTTGTGCTCTGCGCTGGGACTGGTAACCCGGCGTCGGGTATCCCAGCCGGACACCAGCTGCCCCAGTGTTCCGGACGCGATACTGTGGCGCACGTCCCGCATGAAGTCAAGGTAAAAGCGCAGGTTGTGCAGCGTGGCGAGCACCTGTCCGGTGAGCGGCTCCCAGCGCAGCAGGTGGTGCAGGAAAGCGCGCGAGACTTGTGTGCAGGCGGGGCAGCCGCACCCCTCCTCGACCGGCCGCGGGTCGGTGCGGAAGGCCGCAGTTGTGAGCTTGAGCTCGCCGTCGCGGGTGAACAGCACGCCGTGGCGCGCGTTGCGCGCCGGCAGCACGCAATCGAAGAGGTCGACGCCGTTGCTGACGGCGTGCAGGATGTCGCGCGGATAGCCCACACCCATGAGGTAGCGCGGCCGCTCGGCGGGGAGCATCGGCGCCGTCCACTCGACGGCGGCGCGGCGCTCGCGGTCGGGCTCGCCGACGCTCACCCCGCCGATGGCGTAGCCGTCGAAGGCGAGCGCGGTGAGCTCGCGCGCGCCGCGCTCGCGCAAGGCGCGGAAGGCACTGCCCTGCACGATGGCGAAGAGCCCGCCCGGACCCGGCCGCCGGTCCCACTGCTCGCGCGCTCGTGCCGCCCAGCGGTTGGTACGCGCGAGGCTGGCCGCCGCTGCAGCCTCGTCGATCGGCCAGGGCGGGCATTCGTCGAGCACCATGGCGACGTCGACGCCGAGTCGGCGCTGCAGGTCGACGACTTCCTCGGGCGTGAGGCGCATCGCGCTGCCGTCGAGGTGGCTGCGGAAGGTGACGCCCTCTTCGTCCACGCGCCGCAGGTGGCCGAGGCTGAAGACCTGGAAGCCGCCCGAGTCGGTGAGGATCGGCCCCGACCAGCCGGTGAACGCGTGGAGGCCGCCCAACGTCTCGATGAGATCGACGCCGGGGCGCAGCGCGAGGTGGTAGAGGTTGGCGAGCATCACCTCGGCGCCGAGCGCGCGCAGCGTCTCGGGCGGCACTCCCTTCACCGCGCCGAGCGTCCCCACCGGCATGAACGCGGGCGTCTTCACCTCGCCGTGCGGTGTCGTGAGCACGCCGGTGCGCGCCTCGCCGCAGCGGCTGGTGATGGCGAAATCGAGCGGCATTTTTTCTTGACAGCCCCCTACCCCGATGCTACTTTCCGCGGCCCTGAACGGGGGACCTTGCGCGATGCCGGAGCTGGGCAAGAAATACGAATGCGCCGAGTGCGGCGCCAAGTTCTACGACTTGGGCAAGCCGGAGCCGATCTGTCCGCGCTGCGGCACCAACCAGCGCGGCCTGCAGGAGCCCCAGAAGACCGCGCCGCCGCCGCGCCCGCCGCGCGCCGCGGTGGTGGTGGCTCCGCCGCCGCCCGTCGAGGAGCCCGACGAGGAGCTGGTGGAGGACATCGGCGAGGAGGACGAGGAGATCCTCGAGGTGATCCCCGGCGAGGAGGAGGAAGAGGAAGAGGAGGACGACGAGGCCTGAGCCTCGTCGCCTCGCAGCGGATCGCCCGGGTCCGCGTCGTCCTCGCCCTCGGCGCCAACCTAGGCGATCCTCGCCGCCAGCTGCTCGACGCGATCGCCGCGTTGTCGCGGCGGCTCGGCGCCCTCGCCGTGGCGCCGCTCTATCGCTCGGCGCCAGTGTCGCCGATCGCGCAGCCGGACTTCCTCAACACCGTCGTCGCAGCGCGCAGCGAGCTCGCTCCCGAGGAGCTGCTCAGCTTCGCTAAAGAGCTCGAGCGCGACGCCGGCAGGAAGGAGGGACCGCGTTGGGGGCCGCGTCCGCTCGACGTCGATCTGCTGCTGGTCGGCGAGCTGCTGCGGCGAGACGACCATCTCGAGCTGCCGCATCCACGCTTGCGCGAGCGCTCGTTCGTGCTGGCGCCGCTCGCGGACTTGCTACCGGACTTGGAGCTGCCGCCCGACGGCCGGTCGGTGCGCGAGCTGCTCGCGGAGCTCGCGCCGGACTCGACGCTCGTGCGCGTACCCTGGACTGCCTCGCCTACTTGAGCGCGGCGAGGCGCTGGCGAGCTTCGGCCGCAAGCGCCGTGTCCTCGACGAGGTCCGTGGAGCGTGGCTTGGCGGCCGCGACCTCGCGCAGCAGCGCCATTGCGCGCGCCTTCGCCGCCGGCCGGTGCGTGAGCAACGCGTCGGCTAGGTAGTAGCGGTTGGAAAGCTCCTCGGGGTCGATGGCGAGCGCCTTCTCGAGCTCGGCGATCGCCTTATCGTGGTCGACCCAGCCGGTGACGAAGGGCACCTTCGGCGCTTCGGAGTGCAGGCGGCCGAGGACGCGATGACCGGCGCCGCCCTCGAAGCGCTCGTCGAGCGCGATCAAGGTCTCCGCCCAGTCGCGCACCTTGCCGCCGACGCCTTGCCGCGCCGCCGCCAACTTGCCGTAGGCGTTGCCCCAGAGGCCCCAGTCGGCTGCGGTCCACAGCAGCAGCGGCGCCGCCTCGGGGATGCCGCGTAGCGCCGCGGCGCGGTCGGCGGCGCGCTCCGCCGCGAGCTTGCTCGCGCCGACGCGCTTGGCGACGACTGCCCATGCTTCTTCGGACACGACCTTGCCGCGGCCGAAGAGACGCTGCTTCTCTTCATTAGTGGTTGCGACGTAATCGCCCTCGAACCAGAGGGCGCGCAGCAGCTTCCACCGCGCCTCGACGTTCGCCGGATCGGTCTTGACGGCTTCTTCGTAGGCGGCGACCGCCGCGGCGATCGGCGCTCGCTGGGCGCGCGCACCTTGCGCTCCTTCGGACCGCCGCTCCCAGGCCGCGTCGCCGCGCGCGATCGCTGCCGCCGCATCAGCGGCGGCAGCGGCATGCGTGGAGGCGACGAACAGGGCCGATGCGAGGAGTGTCCGCAGCGAGAAGCGGAGGGGCACGCGATGGGTTGCCATCGGCGACGCGCAGGCTAGCACGCGGCTGCAGCGAGACTCCGACTGGCGCGCTCCGCGCGCGAGCCGCGCGCGAGCGAACACGACGTGCCGGCTCCTGCGGCCGCGCGGCGCGCCGGCGCGGCCTCGCGGAAGGCGCTGGTATCATCCTTCTCGATGCCCTCAGGCGCGCACGTCCGGTTGCCGTTGCTCCTCGTCGACGACGTGCACTTCCCCTGCACGCGAGTGCGGCTGCCGCTCCAGGGCGCGCTCCTCTGCGACCTGTTGCTGCGGCCGCCGGAGGAGCGCTGGCTCGGCGTCGTGCTGGCGCGCGAGCGCGGCTTCTCGCCGACCGGCACCGCCTCTCGCCTCGTCGACAGCGAGCCCGACGGCGAGGGCGCGCGCGCGCTACTCCTCGGCGCCCACCGTTTCGCCGTCGCCGAGCCGCCGGAGGAGGAGACACGGCCGCTCGCTTCCTACCCGACGGCGCTCGTGCGCCTGCTGCCCGAGCCGCAGCTCGACGAGCACGCGCCGCTCCTGCGCTCGCTGCGTGAGGAGTTGTCGTCGCGGCTCGAAGAAGCCGTGCACGTGCTCGGCGAGGCGCGGCCGCTCGGCGTGGCGACGCTGCGGCGGCTGCGCGAGGCGCCCTTCGAGGAGCTGGTCAACCGCTCCGCCGCCGCTCTCGACGTGCCGCCGCTGCGCAAGGTCGAGCTGCTCACGCTGCCGCTCCCCGATCGCGCGGCCGAGGTCGTCGGCATCCTGCGCAGCCGCGTCAAGCTCGTGGAGTTGCTGCGGCCGTACCGGCATCTGATGATCGCCGCGGAATCGAACTAGGGCACCGGCAGCGGCCCCGGCACGCGCTGTCCAACAAGACGTTGACCGCCGTGCCCACGAGGATGCTCTCCATCCGCGATCCGGTGCACGGCTTCGTGCGCGCCGACGCGCTGGAGCGCGCGCTCATCGACACGCGGCCGTTGCAGCGGCTGCGCTCGATCCGCCAGCTGGGCATGATGTTCTTCGTCTTCCCCGGCGCCGAGCACAGCCGCTTCAGCCACGCGCTCGGCGCCATGGAGCTGGCGGGCCGGCTCTACGACGCGCTCGCCGCCAAGAGCGATGGCCTCCTCGACACCGACCGCCGCGCCGGCGAGCGGCGCCTGGTGCGCGCCGCGGGCCTCTTGCACGACGTCGGGCACGCGCCGTTCTCGCACTCGGCCGAGGACCAGTTCGAGGGCGGCATCGACCACGAGGAGATGACGCGGCGGCTGCTCGACCTTCCTGAAGTGCGGCAGGCGTTCGCGCGGCACGGCGATGGCCTGCGGCCCGACGACGTCGTGCGGCTGCTCAAAAAGGGCGAAGGCCCGGTCGAGCGTCTGCTCGCGCAGGTGGTCTCCGGCGAGCTCGACGTCGACAAGATGGACTACCTCCTGCGCGACAGCCTCTTCTGCGGCGTGCGCTACGGCAGCTACGACCTGCCGCGGCTGCTCGACACCGTAGTGCCGATCCAGGACCCCGATCCCGAGCGCAGCGGCGAGTGGGGCATCGGCGTCGAGGAAGGGGGCGTGCATGCCCTCGAGGCGCTGGTGATGGCGCGCTACTACATGTTCACCCAGGTCTACTTCAACGTCACCGGCAAGGCGCTCGAGCTGCACCTGTCGGCGTGGCTCGCCGACGAGGGCACGCCCTGGCCGGCGGACCCTGAGGCGTTCCTCGCCGAGGACGACGTCGCGGTGCTGGCGCGCATGCGCCATTCGCAGAGCCCGCACGCGCACGCCGTGCTGCGCCGCGCCCGCTACCCGCTCGCCTACGAGACGCGGGAGCACCTGACGCCCGAGCAGCGCGAGCGCTTCGCTGCTCTCTTGCCCGAGCTCGAGCAGCGCTTCGGGCGGCAGAACCTGATGATCTCCAACGCCGCCAAAGACCCGCACCGGCTCGGCCAGTCGCGCGTCTTCGTGCAGCGCTACGACGGCACGCTCGAGCCGGTCGAGGAGGCGAGCCAATTCATCCGCCACCTGACGCGCATCGAGTCGTTCCGCGTCTACGCCGCGCCTGGTTGTTGCGGCGACGTCAAGGCGGCGATCGGCGAGCTCTGGGGAGAGTAGGCGCGCCGCGGATCGCCGCCGGATTGGTGCGCAGAGCGCACCCTACCCGGCGCGGGACTTCGCTTACCCGACCGGGACCGCCGCGCCTTCGCGCTCGTCGATCGACACCCAGCGGCGCTCGGTGGGGCCGGTGTAGATCTGCCGCGGACGGTTGATGCGCGTCTGCTTGTCTTCGCGCATCTCTTTCCACTGCGCGATCCAGCCGGGCAGCCGGCCGAGGGCGAACATCACCGTGAACATGTTGGTCGGGATGCCCATCGCGCGGTAGAGGATGCCGCTGTAGAAGTCGACGTTGGGGTAGAGCTTGCGGTCGACGAAGAAGGGATCCTCGAGCGCCACCCGCTCGAGGCCCTCGGCGATCTCGAGCAGCGGGTCCTTCTTCCCCATCTCCGCCAGCACCTCGTCGGCCGCCGCCTTCAGGATCCGTGAGCGCGGGTCGAAGTTCTTGTAGACGCGGTGGCCGAAGCCCATCAGCCGGAAGCCCGACGCCTTGTCCTTCGCCATGGCGACGTACTTCTGGTAGTCGCTGCCGTCGCGCCGGATCATCTCCAGCATCTCGATCACCTTCTGGTTGGCGCCGCCGTGCAGCGGCCCCCAGAGGGCGCAGATGCCGGCCGAGATGGAGGCGAAGAGGTTGGCCTGGCTGCTCCCCACCATGCGCACCGTCGACGTCGAGCAGTTCTGCTCGTGGTCGGCGTGGAGGATGAGCAGCAGGTTCAAGGCGCGCGCGACGACCGGCGAGATGCGATACGGCTCGGCCGGCACCGCGAACATCATGTGCAGGAAGTTCTCGGTGTAGGAGAGGTCGTTGCGCGGGTACATGAACGGCTGGCCGATCGACTTCTTGTACGAGAACGCCGCGATGGTGCGCGCCTTGGAGAGCAGCCGCACGATGTTGGTCGGCACGTCCTCGTTGGCCTCGGCGCCCGGGTAGTAGGCCGACAGCGAGGCCACCATCGCCGACAGCATCGCCATCGGGTGGGCGGTCGCCGGGAAGCCGGCGAAGAAGTTCTTCATGTCCTCGTGCAGCAGGCTGTGGTAGGTGAGCCGGCGGTCGAACTCGGCGAGCTCCGCCTGCGTCGGCAGCTCGCCATAGATGAGCAGGTAGCAGACCTCGGTGAAGGTCGCCTGCTCGGCCACCTCCTCGATCGAGTAGCCGCGGTAGCGCAGGATGCCGGCCTCGCCGTCGATGAAGGTGATGGCGCTCTCGCAGGCTCCCGTATTGCCGTAGCCCGGGTCGTAGGTGATGGCGCCCGACTGCGAGCGCAGGGCGCTGATGTCGATGCCGACCTCGCCCTCGCTGCCGACGATGACGGGCAGCTCGTATTCTTTGCCGTCGAGGATCAGCTTTGCCGAGCTCATGCAGCCTCCGCGCGCGCCTGCAGGCCCGGCAATCCTACCGGCCGCATTGCCGCGCCGCAACGACCGTCGCGCCGCGCTGCGGCATGGGCTCGGCGGAACGCGGTGTCACGTGCCGCGCGCGCCGCCCCAGAGCTGCTTGTGGAGCTGCAGCGAGAGGCGGACGGGCAGGTGGTCGCGCAGGATCCACTCGGCGAGCGTGCGCGGCTCGAGCTCGCCGGCGACCGGCGAGAAATGGACGGGACAGCGCCGGTGGAGCTCGCGCGTCGTCACCAGGTCGCGCGCCCAGAGGTAGTCGGCCTCGTCGGCGAGGACGAGCTTGAGCTCGTCGGTCGGGCGCAGCAGGTCGAGGTTGGGCCAGTGGTTGCGCTCCGCTTCGCCCGAGCCGGGGCACTTGACGTCGACGACGCGGCGGACGCGCGGATCGACGGCGGCGATGTCGACGGCGCCGCTCGTCTCGAGGAGCACCTCGTAGCCGGCGTCGCAGAGGTCGATGAGAAGCGGCAGCGCGCCGGGCTGAAGCAGCGGCTCGCCGCCGGTGAGCTCGACCAGCGGGCAGCCGAAGGCGGCCACCCGCGCCAGCACGTCGGCGCGCGACAGCCACTCCCCTTCATAAAAGGAGTGCTCGCTGTCGCACCAACGGCAGCGGAGGTGACAGCCGGTCAAGCGAATGAGCACGCAGGGCAAACCGACGCGCGTCGATTCACCTTGGAGCGAGTAGAAGATCTCGTTGACCTTGAGCCGCTGCTCCGGTGGCAGCTGCAAGACCTCCGAGGTCTCGCGGAGTGCAATCGGACCGTCTCCGGGCCGCACATTGGCGGGTGGCAGCGTCGCGGTGCTCACAGCGACGCACCGGCCGCCGTCGCGGCCTCTTCTTCGTAGATGGCGCCGGCGGAGTCGCTCTCCCACACCTCGACGCGCGCGACGCGCACGCGGCCGTCCTCGATGCGGCGCCGCAGCTCGACGAAGACGTGCTGCGCCAGCAGCTCCGCCGTCGTGTTGCGTTCGTCGAAGGGCGGCACCTCGTTGAGGAAGCGGTGGTCGAACGGACCGACCACCTCCTCCATCGCCGCCTTCAAGTCGGCAAAGTCGACCACCATGCCGAGCTCGTCGAGGACGTCGGCCCGCACCCAAACGCGCACGCGGTAGCTGTGGCCGTGCAGGTTCTCGCAGCCGCCGCGGTGGCCGCGGATCTGGTGCGCCGCCGCGAAGCGGAAGTCCTTGCAGACCGAGAAGCTCACGCCGCCTCCGCCGCCGGCTGCGGCCGCAGCAGGAACTCGACCGTCGGCGGCAATCCTTCGGCGAGCGCGCGCGGCTGCCAGCCGAGCTCGCTGCGTGCGCGCGTGTCGTCGAAGGCCCAGTGGCGCTCCAGGCTGCGCAGCTGCCGCGGCGCGATCGGCGGCCGGCGGCCAAAGAGCCGCATCACCGGCGCCGCGATGGTGAACGCCGCGCGTGCTAGGCCGGGGGACAGCTCCCGCCGCGGCGGCGCGATGCCGGCGGCGGCGCAGACTGCATCGGCGAGCTGGCGTACCGTCGCGACGTCGCCGGCGAGCAAGTAGTCGCGCCCGGGCGCCGCGCGCTCCATCACTCGCACGATGCCGTCGACGACGTCGTCGAGGAACACCCAGCTCGCCTTGCGGTCGGCGCCGACGAGGGCCGGAAAGCGCCCTTTGGCGAGGTTCTTGAGCATGACGTTGGCGCCGCCGCGCTTGCCGGGCGGGCCGTAGACGAGACTGGGGTATACGGTGTTGATTCGCAGCCCCTTCGCGCCGTAGGCGGCGATCGCCTTTTGCCCGGCGTGCTTGGTGGCGCTGTAGGCGCTGGGGAATGGCAGCTGCAGCGGCCCTTCTTCGTTGGCCAGGCTGCCGTCGCTCGGGCTGCCGCCGAAGTAGGCGATCGAGGAGATCGAGAGGAGGCGCGGCACCCCCAGCTTCCACGCAAGCGAGGCGACGTTCTCGCTGCCTTCGACGTTGGCGTCCTGCATCCGCGCGTCGGGCGACGCCGGGTCGAGCTCGGCACCGGCGTGGATCACCCAGTCGGCGCCCGACATCCCTTCGCGCATCGAGGCGCGGTCGCGCAGGTCGCCGACGAAGGTCGCGACCCCCAGCCGCCGGAGCTCGTCGGTCCGGCTGCTGGACCGCACCAGGGCCCGCAGCTCGTGCCCCTCCGCCGCCAGCCGGCGCGAGAGGGCGGAGCCAATGTAGCCCGTGGCCCCGGTCAGGAAGATGCGCATCGTCAACATCTTAGCCCGCGACAGCCGGCGGACGGACCGGAGTGACGAAAAGTGGCCGATCCGGGCCGGAACCGGGAATGCGGCTCCGCCATAGGCTGTTAGACGAATTGGGACGCGCGGGAGACGGTCCTAGGTCGCGCAAGAAATTCGGGACGGTCTCCTCGAATCCCTCTCCTCCCCCCGTGCCGGCTCCCTCCACGGCACGGGGACTTTTTTGCGCATAGCACGCACGACCGTGCGTGCGGAGCGCTCACGCGAGGAGCGCAGCGACGAAGCGGTTCGCTGCTAGGCCCTCGCCAATTGTCGCAGCACGTACTGGAGGATGCCGCCGTGGCGGTAGTACTCGACCTCCTCCGGAGTGTCGAGACGGGCGCGGACGCGGAAGCTGATCTCGCCGCCTTCCGGGCGCGTGCCGCGGACGGTGACCTCGAAGCCGGTGCGGCCCGAGGCGACCGCCTCCTCCAGCCCCTGCACCTCGTAGACCTCGCGGCCGGTGAGCCCGAGCACGTCGGCCGAGTCGCCGGGCAGCAACTCGAGCGGCAGCACCCCCATGCCGACGAGGTTGCTCCTGTGGATGCGCTCGAAGCTCTCGGCGATCACCGCCCGCACGCCGAGGAGCCGCGGCCCCTTCGCCGCCCAGTCGCGCGAGCTGCCGGTGCCGTACTCCTTGCCGGCGATGACGACGAGCGGCACGCCGTCGCGCAGGTAGCGCTCGGACGGCCTCGAAGATGCTCGTCTGCTCGCCGTCGGGCAGGTGCACGGTGACGCCGCCCTCGACGTCGGGCACCAGCTTGTTGCGCAGCCGCACGTTGGCGAAGGTGCCGCGCACCATCACCTCGTGGTTACCGCGCCGCGCGCCGTAGGAGTTGAAGTCGCGCGGCGCCACGCCGTGCTCGACTAGGTACTGCCCCGCCGGGCTCTTGAGCTTGATCGAGCCGGCCGGCGAGATGTGGTCGGTGGTGACGCTGTCGCCGAGGAGCGCCAGCACGCGGGCGCCGCGGATGGGCTCGACCGGCGGCGGCGCGAGGGTCATCCCCTCGAAGTAGGGCGGGTGCTTGACGTAGGTCGAGGTCGGCGTCCCAGGCGTAGGTCTCGCCCGCCGGCACCGGCAGCCCGCGCCAGCGCTCGTCGCCGGTGAAGACGTCGGCGTATTCGCCGCGGAACATCTCGGCGCGCAGCGCCGACTGCAGCACCTCGGCGACCTCTTCCTGCGACGGCCATATCTCTCTCAGATAGACCGGCTGACCGTCCTTGCCGGTGCCGAGCGGCTCCATCTGCAGGTCGACGTCGATGCGCCCGGTCAGCGCGTAGGCGACGACGAGCGGCGGCGAGGCGAGGTAGTTGGCGCGCACGTCGGGGTGGATGCGCCCTTCGAAGTTGCGGTTACCCGACAGCACCGACACCGCGACCAGCCGCGCCTCCTCGATGCCGGCGCGGATCGGCTCGGGCAGCGGCCCGCTGTTGCCGATGCAGGTCGTGCAGCCGTAGCCGACGAGATGGAAGCCGAGCTGGTCGAGATACGGCGTGAGCCCCGCCTCGCCGAGGTAGCGCGTCACCACCTTCGACCCCGGCGCCAGCGACGTCTTCACCCACGGCCGCGTCTGCAGGCCGCGCTCGACCGCCTTCTTGGCGACGAGGCCCGCCGCCACCATCACCGACGGGTTCGAGGTGTTGGTGCAGGAGGTGATGGCGGCGATCACCACCGAGCCGTGGCTCAGGCGGCAGCGCTCGCCGCGGTACTCGACGTTCACGCCGTGATCGACGTCGGGCTCGGCGACGGCGGTGCCGGTGGCGCTGCCGCCTTCGCCTTCCCAGCGGCCGACCGTCTGCAGACGAGGCTGCGCCTTGCCGCCGTGCCCTTGCAGCGCCTCGAGCTCGCGGAAGAAGCCGCCCGGCACCTGCGACAGCGCCACGCGGTCCTGCGGCCGGCGCGGGCCGGCGAGCGACGGCTCGACGGTCGACGAGGTCGAGCTCGAGCACGTCGGAGTACTCGGCCTCCTCGGTACCCCTGGCGTGGAAGAGGCCCTGCGCCTTCATGTACGCCTCGACGAGCGCCACCTGCTCCTCGCTGCGGCCGGTGAAGCGCAGGTAGTCGAGCGACACCTGGTCGACCGGGAAGATGCCGCAGGTGGCGCCGTACTCGGGCGCCATGTTGGCGATCGTCGCGCGGTCGGCCAGCGGCAGGTTGGCGAGGCCCTGGCCGAAGAACTCGACGAACTTCCCCACCACGCCCTTCTGCCGCAGCAGCTCGGTGACGCGCAGCACGAGGTCGGTGGCGGTCGAGCCCTCGCGCAGCTTCCCTTGCAAGCGGAAGCCGACGACCTGCGGCACCAGCATGCTGATCGGCTGGCCGAGCATCGCGGCCTCGGCCTCGATGCCGCCGACGCCCCAGCCGAGCACGCCGAGGCCGTTGATCATCGTCGTGTGCGAGTCGGTGCCGACGAGCGTGTCGGGGAAGGCCCACGTCGCGCCGTCCTTCTCCTCGCTCATCACCACCCGCGCCAGGTACTCGAGGTTCACCTGGTGCACGATTCCGGTGTCGGGCGGCACGACGCGGAAGTTGTGGAACGCCTCCTGCCCCCAGCGCAGGAAGGCATAGCGCTCGCGGTTGCGCTCGAGCTCGCGCTCGGCGTTGAGCAGGAAGGCGGCGTCGCTGCCGTACTCGTCGACCTGCACCGAGTGGTCGATCACCAGCTCGACGGGTTGCAGCGGGTTGATGCGCGCGGCGTTGCCGCCCAGCTTCTGCATGGCATCGCGCATCGCGGCCAGGTCGACGACGGCGGGAACGCCGGTGAAGTCCTGCAGCAGCACGCGCGCCGGCATGAAGGCGATCTCGCGCGACGGCACCGCCTTCGGCTCCCATTCGAGCAGCGCCGCGATCCCCTCGGCGGTAACGCCCGGCTCGCCCTGCCGCCGCAGCAGGTTCTCGAGCAGGATGCGCAGCGAGTAAGGGAGACGCGACAACCGCTGCCTGCTTTCGCCGGAGTGCGTGCCAGCGCTCGCGAGCGGAGCGATGCGATATTCACGGCCGCCGACGCGCAGCGTCTCGGCGGTGGTGCTGCCATCCATGTCGGGTGTCTCCTCCTGGGAGGTGGAACGAAAGGGGCCGGCGCCGCGTCGGCGCCGGAGGGAGCGGTGATTCTACATGCGGGCGGGTAAGATCCCCGCCGATGGCAGAGTCCGAGGCGGAGCTGCAGGCGCCCCTGCTGCTCATCGCCATGCCGCAGATCCTCGACCCCTTCTTCCATCGCAGCGTGGTCCTGCTGGTGCACCACGACGCGGAGGGGAGCCTCGGCTTCATCATCAACCGGCCGACGGCGATCTCGGTGTCGGAGATCCTCGCCGGCATGGAGATCGAGTGGAACGGCCATGGCGACGTGGTGGCGCACTTCGGTGGCCCCGTGCAGCCGCAGCTCGGCACCGTCCTCTTCTGCCCCACCGGCGGCAACGGTGAAGATCCGGCCGCGGCGGCGGAAGTGATCCCCGGCGTCTCGCTCAGCCAGCACGTCGGCACGCTGTCGCACCTCGCCGTGGCGCCGCCGAGGCGCTTCCGCCTGCTGCTCGGCTACGCCGGCTGGGGCGCCGGTCAGCTGGTCGAAGAGATCCTGCGCAACGACTGGCTGACGGCGCCGGCCGCCGAGGCGCTGGTGTTCGCCGCCGACCCCGAGCAGGTGTGGCGGCAGGCGCTCGAGTCGGTGGGCGTCGACCCGGGCGCGCTGCCGTCGTGGAGCCCCGACGGCGGCGAAGAGGGCGCGAATTGAGCGATACCGACGCCGCGGTCGAGGCGCCCGGCGACAATCCCATCGCCGTCTTCCACCGCCTCTTCGCCGAGGCGATGCAGCAGGAGCGCGCCGACCCCACCGCCGCCGCGCTCGCCACCGCCGACGGCGACGCGCGGCCGTCGGTGCGCATCGTGCTCGTCAAGCACGTCGACGATGCGGGCTTCCGCTTCTACACCAACCGCGGCAGCCGCAAGGCGCGCGAGCTCGGCGAAAACCCGCGTGCCGCGCTCTGCTTCTTTTGGCCGGCGATCGGTTGGCAGCTGCGCGCCGAGGGTCCCGTCGAGCCGCTGCCGGACGAGGTCTCGGATGCCTACTTCGCCGCGCGGCCGCGCGACAGCCAGATCGGCGCCTGGGCGTCGCGGCAGAGCGCGCCGCTGCCGTCGCGGCAGCTGCTGGCGGAGCGCTGCGCGCAGGTGGCCGAGCGTTACGCCGACGCGCCGGTGCCGCGGCCGCCGTTCTGGGGCGGCTATCTCTTGGTGCCCGAGCGCGTCGAGCTGTGGACCGGCCGCGACCATCGCCTGCACGACCGCTGGCTCTACCGCCGCGAGGCCGAGGGCTGGAGCGTGGAGCGGCTGTACCCGTGAGGACGACGGACGCAGGCGCCGAAGCCGCCGGCGCCAGCGCCGCCACGCGACCCGAGCGCATGCGCGTCCAGCACCACTACTCGGCGGGAGGGTTGGTGGTGCGCGGCGAGGAGGTGCTGCTCATCGCGCCGCGCGCCGGCCGCTGGCAGCTGCCCAAGGGACACGTCGAGCGCGGCGAGGCGCCCGCCGACGCCGCCGTGCGCGAGGTCCGCGAGGAGACCGGCGTCACCGCGCGCGTGCTGGCGCCGCTGCCCAGCATCGACTACACCTACGACGTCGAGGGGCGGGTGCGGGTGCACAAGCGGGTCGACTACTATCTGATGGCGTACGTGGAAGGCAGCGAGACCGACTGCGATCCGCGCGAGGTGATCGCGGCGCGCTGGTACCCATGGGACGAGGCGCTCGCCCAGCTGTCGTTCGAGAACGAGCGCGACGTGCTGCGCACGGCGCGGCGTTTCGCGGCGCCGACGGAGAGCGAGTGAGCGCGGCGCTTCGCGGGCGAGGACGAGGGAGCGCATGAGCGCAGCGAGCGAGCGGCGCGTCGCGGTCATCACCGGCGCCAGCTCCGGCATCGGCGCCGCCACCGCGCGCGCGCTCGGGGGCGCCGGCTACGAGCTGGTGCTCGGCGCGCGCCGCGCCGACCGCTTGCAGGCGGTGGCCGAGCCGCTCGGCGCCCGCGCGCTGCCGCTCGACGTCACCGATCCGGCGAGCGTCGCCGCCTTCGCCGCCGCGGTCCCGCGCGTCGACGTGCTGGTCGCCAACGCCGGCAAGGCGCTGGGCGCCGACCGCATCGAGTCGGCGCGCGAGGAGCTGTGGGAGACGATGTACCGCACCAACGTGCTGGGCGTCCTCTACACGGTGCGCGCGCTGCTGCCCAAGCTCGAGCAGAGCGGCGACGGGCTGGTCGTCATCCTCGGCTCCATCGCCGGCTTCGAGACCTACCGCGGCGGCGCCGGCTACACCGCCTCCAAGCACGCCCTGCGCGCCTTCACCCGCACGCTGCGGCTCGAGCTGCTCGGCAAGCCGGTGCGCGTGACCGAGATCGCGCCCGGCCTCGTCGAGACCGAGTTCTCGATCGTGCGCTACGAAGGCGACGCCGCGCGCGCCAAGAAGGTCTACGAAGGGATGGAGCCGCTCACCGCCGACGACGTCGCCGAGTGCGTGCGCTGGGTGTGCTCGCTGCCGCCGCGCGTCGACGTCGACGAGATCGTCGTGCGGCCGCGCGACCAGGCCACCGCCACCGAGGTCCACCGCCGCCAACCCGCCGCTGCTGCGTCCCCCGAACCGGCGCGCGAAGGAGGAGCCCGTCATGCGCAAGGAAGCTCGTAGCCGCCGGCTCGCCGCCGGCGCGGTCGTCGGCGTCGTCGCGGCCGGGGTGGTGCTCGCCGGCTGCGACCTCATCCCGACGCGCTCGCCGGGCGCGCGCCTGTGGCAGCAGCGCTGCGCGCAGTGCCACGGCGTCACCGGCGACGGCAACACGCCGCAGTACATGGGCAACGCCAAGGCCGACCTGCTCGACGACCAGTGGCAGCACGGCGGCGAGCCGGGCTCGTGGGCAGTGGTGATCCGCGAGGGGGTCTTCGGCAGCATGCCCGCCAACCCCGACTTGAGCCGCGAGCAGGTCAACGCGCTCGTTCAACACCTCCGCGAGCTGCGCGGTGAGGCGGCACCGAGCTCGGCCGGACGCTGAGGAGGCGACGATGGACCCCAACCGCTTCAAGGAAGCCTTCGCCAAGCTCGAGGTGCTCGACGACCGCCTCTCCTACAAGGTGCGCAGCAAGTCGATCCAGAACCGCAGCTCCGAGCCCGAGCGGCTCGACGAGCGCGTGCGTGACGTCGCCGAGTACGTGCTCGAGCTCAAGGACATCGTGCGCGAGCTGATGCTCGCCATCGCCGGCAAGCCGGCGAGCAAGTAGCGGCGCGCAGCGATCAGCGCGGACGAGCAAAGAAAAACGGCGGAGCCGTGAGGCCCCGCCGTTTTTCACTGTCGCTGCGACTTCGGTCTAGAAGCTCAGCCGCAGGCCCAGCTTCGCCTGCCACCGCGACCGCAAGTCGGCGGTGGTGAACTGCGAGCCGGGGATGAGGCGGTTGGCCGCCGCTTCGCGGTAGATCGGCTTGCCGGTCGCCGCGTCGATGCCCTGGAAGTTCACCGGCGTCGTCGTCTGGTTGGCGACGAAGCGCACCTGCCCCCAGTCGTTGTCGATCAGGTTGAGGGCGTTGAGGATGTCGAAGGTGACCTCGGCGCGCACGATACGGATCGGGACCTCGACGCCGTAGTGGAAGTCGAGCTGGTGCGACCAGGGCTCGTTGGACTCGTTGCGGTCCAGGATCCTGCCCGCCGTCGGGTTGACGCCGGCTTGGCGCAGCCAGGCCGCCAAGGTCTCGTAGGGAATCACCGCCCCGCTGCTGTTCTGCAGGATGATGGCATCCGCCGAGCCGGGGACGAAGAGCAGGTCATTGGTGTTGAAACCGTCGCCATTGGCGTCGGTGCCGCCGACGAGCACCGAGTAGGGCCGACCCGACTGCACGTTCCAGAACAGCGCCAGCGTGTGGCCCACCGAGCCGGTGCTGAAGTTGTAGGTGGGAGCGACGGTGAAGCGGTGCTCGACCTCGAACTGCGAGCGCGCGACGTCGTCATCGAAGATGTCGCCCTTGGTGGGGCGGAACTGCCAGTTGGAGACGGCGCGGCTGGAGGTCGCGTCGTGCGCCGACTCGGCATCCATCCAGGTGTACGAAGCGCTCGTCTGCAGGCCACGGGCGAAGGTGCGCTGCAGCTGCAGGCTGACCACCTTCTCCTCGCCTTTGCTGGTGTTGGTGAGCAGGTAGGCGTTGGTCACCGTCGCGTTGCGCGAGGTGAAGCGCGGCCGGCCATCGAAGTGCCGCGCGCCGGTGGCCACCTTGCCGACGTTCTGGTAGAAGACGTCCTTCTGGGTCTGCGACCAGACGCCCTCGATGGTGGCGCGGATGTCCCACGGCAGGGTGCGGTCGTAGCCGAGGGTGGCGCGCAGCACGCGCGGGAACTCGAAGTCGGGGTCGATCAAGTCGACCGCGATCGTCGAGCCGGCGCCGCCGGTGTGGGGCTGGTTGAAGGGGTCGGGGTTGAACGGGATGCAGCCGGCACCGGTGGTGCCGCCCGGGCAGGTGGTGGTCAGCGAGGTGCTCGCTACACCGGTGCCGCCGAAGGCGTTGGAGATCCACACGTACGGCGTGCGGCCGGCGAAGACGCCGACGCCGCCGCGCAGCTGATCCTTGCCGCTGGGGCTCCAGTTGAAGCCCAGGCGCGGCGAGATCACCACGTCTTCGCTCGGCGTCGAGTCGGTGCGGAAGCCGAGGGCGGTCTGCACCACCGGGTTGAAGGCCGGCTCGTCCTGGAAGCTCGGCTTGTCGCCGCGCACGCCGAAGGTGAAGGTGAGACGGTCGTTGACCCGCCACTGGTCGCCGGCGTAGAGGCCGTACTGGTGGACCTTGAAGCCGACCGCCGGTTCCGGCGTGTTGGCGAAGGTGATCGCGTACTGGGTGGCGAGACCGGCCTCGAAGGCGGCCTGGTTGGGGAAGTAGTAAAAGCCGTAGAAGTCGGAGAGGAAGAGGTTGGCGAACTCGAAGATCTCGTTGTGGGTGCCGACGGTGATGGTGTGGTCGCCGCGCAGCAGCGTCACGTCGTCGGTGATCTCGAGCACGTCCTGGTCGAGGGCGTTGGCACCCGAGAACCGCTCGGTGCCGGCGTTGACCTCGCCCGCGCGCGGACCGGTGGGCCCGACCTCGATGCTGGGGAAGACGACCGGCACGGCGCGCACGTCCTTGATCGTCTGGTAGCCGATACGCCCCTCGTTGAAGACGCTGGGGCCGAACACGCTGTTGACCTGCAGCACCGTCGAGTTGGTCTCGTCGGCGATGGTGTAGATCGAGGTGGGGAAGCGGAAGCGGGTGGCGAAGCGGTCGGCGATGGTGTCGCGCACGGCGTCGACGTAGTTGTGGCGCAGCGTCACCTGGTGATTCTGGGCGGCGTTCCAGTCCAGCCGCCCGAAGAGCATGTCGCTCTCGGTGACGCCGACGATCTCGCCCAGACCACCCGGGTCGTAGCCGTAGCGGCTGCGCAGGATGTTGGCCACCGCCGAGGGGCTGGTCGAGCCCCCATAGACGACGCCGGTGCTGCCGTCGGCCGAGGCGCCGTCGGGCTGGTCTTTGCTGTTGAGCTCGCCGCTGACGAAGAAGAACAGCTTGTCGGGAACGATCCGCCCCCCGAGGCGCAGGCCGTATTGCTCCTCGTTGAAGTTGGACACCGGGAGCTTCCGGGTCTCGAGCTCGCGCGCCGAGGGGCTCGGCCGCGTCCGGATGTAGTCGCCGATGAAGCTCTCGTCGCGCTTGCTGCCGTAGACCGAGCCGGTGAGGTCGTTGCTGCCCGAGCGCGTCACCGCGTTGATGCCGCCGCCGGTGAAGCCGCCCTGGCGCACGTCGTACGGCGACACCACGAGCTGCAGCTGCGAGATGGCGTCGAGCGAGATCGGCTGCGCGTCGGTCTGGCCGCCCGGCGTGCCGGTGTCGGCGAGGCCGAAGAGGTCGTTGTTGACGGCGCCGTCGATCTGGATGGTGTTGTAGCGGTTGTTGCGGCCGGCGACGTTGATGCGGCTGGCGGTGGCGTCCTGGGCGTCGACCGCGAAGTAGGGGTTCATGCGCGCGAAGTCCTGGATCTGGCGGCGCACGGAGGCCCCGTTCTCGATCGTCTCCGTCGACACCGCGGAGGTCGAGCCGGTCCTGTTGGGGTTGATGATCTCGTCGCCGGTGGCGACGACGTTGATCGTCTCCTCCACTGCAGCGAGCGGCAGCTCGACGGTCACCTCGACGCCCTGGCCGAGCACGGCGAAGACGTTGGAGACCCCGGTCTCCTTGTAGC
This sequence comes from Thermoanaerobaculia bacterium, assembly GCA_963846495.1. Lineage (GTDB taxonomy): Bacteria > Acidobacteriota > Thermoanaerobaculia > Multivoradales > JAIOJS01 > DASYQD01. The sequence continues at coordinate 24,383 of CAWJWP010000008.1, forward strand.
CCTGAGCGTTGGCGGTGACCGTGTAGGGGCCGCCCGAGCGCACGTTGGGAATGACGAAGCGGCCGTCGGGGCCGGTCGTGGAGGTGTAGCGGGTACCGGTGGGCTCGTGAACGGCGGTGACGGCGGCACCGGGAAGGACGCCGCCGCCGGCATCCTCGGCGCCGCTGACGCTGCCGGTGAGCGTGCCGGTGGTGACGCTCTGCGCGTATGCCGCCGGCGCCGCGAGAGACGCGACTGCCAGCAGCGCGAGCGCCAGCAGACGCAACTTCGGCGTGGACCTCATGCGTTTCCTCCTTTGGAGTCTTGCCTGACGTGGACCGATTTCGGCCGTAGTCTACACGCCGAAGTTGGGCACGCAAGGGAGAGCTGGGGCGGCCGTCGCATTGTCACGCGGCGACGCGGCGACGCGATCCAAACGATTGAAAATCCGAGATTTTGGAGCCGACGCTGAATCGTTTCAGCAGTGGCCAACAATCGCCATCAATCGCTGCCCGTGGAGCCGAAGCCGCCCTCCTGACGCTCGCTCGCGGCGAGCTCGTCGGCCTCCTCCCAGATGACGCTCGCGACCGGCGCGACGATCAACTGCGCGATGCGGTCGCCGCGCCGCACGGTGAACGATTCGCTGCCGAGGTTGGCGAGGATCACGGCGAGCTCGCCGCGGTAGTCGCTGTCGATCGTGCCCGGCGCGTTGGGGAGCGTGATGCCGTGGCGCAACGCCAGCCCGCTGCGCGGCCGCACTTGCCCTTCCCAACCCGGCGGGATCTCGAGCACGAGGCCGGTGGGGACGAGCACGCGCGCGCCGGACGCAATGACCATCTCGTCGGCGACGGCGGCGCGCAGGTCGAGGCCGGCGCTGCCAGCAGACGCGGGAGCCGGCAGCGGCAGGCCCGCCGCGTGCGGCAGGCGGCGCACTCTGATCGCGACGTTCGCCATGCGTCGCGCCGACTCTACCGGTCGACGCGCGCGAGCGCCTCGTCAGCCGTCGTCGCCGGGCGGCGGCTTCGCGCCGGTGGGCTGCGGCCGCGGTCTAGGAGCGCCGCCAGGACCGCCACCGCCGGTGGGATTGCCGTCCGGATCCATGTTGGGGAGCTGGGTCGGGAAGCCGCCCGGATTGAGCCCCGGCCGGAACGGCCGCCCCAGCCAGCGCCCGGAGTGCGTCTGGCCGCCGGAGACCTGGCCGCCGACGGGAATGCCCGGGCCCGCGGCCGCGAACAGCTCGACGGTGAACTTCCACTGGTCGTAGCGGTTTTGGTTGAGAAACGTTTTGATCGCTTCTCCCTTGCTGCGGCTGCGCACGCCACGGATGCCGCCCAAGCCGACGTTGCCGTCGATCGTGCCGGGCCGCCGCCGGGCTCTGGCTCGTTCGGCCGTCCTTCCGGATCCTCGTCATCGTCCCGGTTACCGCCGCGCTCTTCGTCGCGGTCGACGTTGTCGGAGGTCATCAAGCGGATCGGCACCCAGTCGCGCTTGCCGGTGATGGGGTCGGCCCACAGCTGGCGCATGCAGCGCGGCTTGCTCTCGACGAGCTGCTCGAGCTTCACCGGCAGCTGGCCGAAGCGGCGCTGGTAGTTGCGGATCCCCTCGGCGTACTGCAGGCCGCGGAAGATGAGCTCCTCCTCCTTCTCGCGGCGGATGGCGGTGCGCCAGAGCGGGATCGCCGCCGCCACCAGGATGTTGAGCACGGTGACGGCGACCATCAGGATGACGAGGTTGTAGCCCGCCTCGCCGCGCCGGTCGCGCGCCGTCGTCCCCGGCGCCGATCCGTGCCGCTTCACCATTCGCTGTACGGCTGGCCGTTCGTGCCGGTCAGCTCCGAGCCCGAGTGCACGTCCATGATGCCGGGCTCCGCTTCGCCGTCGCTCTCCGGCGGCGCCTCGTCGAGCTTGGGCTCTTCGTACTGCGCCACCCAGGTGTCGGCGCTCTTCGTCATCGGGTCGATAGGGATGGCGCGCATGTAGCCGTCCTCGACCAGCGCCTCGAGCGACGCCGGGTACTTGCCCTTGTCGGCGTAGTACTGGTCGATGACGTCGCGGAAGGTGCGCAGGTCGGTGCGCAGCACCGCCTCCTTCGCCTTGTCGGGCGTGTGCAGCAGCTTCGGCATGGCGATGGTGGCGAGGATGCCGATGATGGCGATGACGATGATGAGCTCGAGCAAAGTGAAGCCCGCTTGGGCCGCCGCCCGGCCCCGGGCCGCCGTTATCCTTTCGATCGTCTTCATCACCACTCCCGATACGGCACGCCGTCGATGCTGGTCGCCTCGCTCAGCGAGTAGACGTTGTAAACGTTTTCTCCGCCCCAGCTCTCGCTGTCGGGGTCGTCCTGGTAGCTGCGCAGGCCCCACTCCGCCTCGCCGGTCATCGGGTCGCGCGGGATGCTGCGCAGGAACTTGACCTTGCGGTCGATCTGGCCGACGATGTCGACCCCTTCGACGAGGTCCTCGAGCTCCTTGGGGTAGCCGTCGGTGCCCATGTCGACGGGGATCAGGCCGGCGTCGCTGTAGCGCTTGTAGTCGTCGATGGCGTAGCGCATCTCGCGCAGCACCGCCTTGAGCTCGGTCTCCTTCATCCGCCGCTCGGTGACGCGGGCGGTGGGGAACACGACGCTGGCGAGGATGAGCATCACCGCGCAGGTGACGACCATCTCGGCGAGCGTGAAACCGCCTTCACCGTGGCGCGCGTTCGCTCCGGGCCGCGGAGCGGCGCTCGGGCTGGCGGCGGACGATGCGATCTCAGGCATGCGGTCCTTTGTCTACGGACGCCACCGCCTGCGCGTCCTCGGCGTCAGCAGCGTCGGCCGCCGTGACCTGCACCTTGGCGTTGGTCGCGGTGATCGGCACCAGGTTCTCGAGCGCCGGGCCGAGGGCCTTCGGTTTGGCCAACCGCACGGTGGCGGTGCCGGTCTTCTTCGCCTGGAAGGTGACGACCGCCACCGTGCCGGTGCCGGTGATCCCCGGACGCTCGCCGAGCCGGCTGGCGCCGAGGACCAGCCGTCCCGGCTCGCCGACGGCGCCGAGCAGCTCGGCCTCCCCTTCGGCGCCGAGCAACGGGCCACGCACCCAGGAGACGGCTTCCAGCACTTGCCCGTTGTAGGTGATCACCATCGGCAGGTGCGACAGCGGCACCGCGGCCTCGGCCTCGATGCGCATCTCGAAGCGGTCGCCGACGGCGACGCCGAGCGCGCCGGGGACGAGCCGCAGCCGCACCTTCGGCGGCGTGCGCGGCCGCGCGGCCGCGAGAACGGTCGAGGACGACTTGGCGTCGTCGCCGTCGACGGCGAGCGCCAGCGTCGCGTCGTCGGTCCGTTCCTCGAGCACGACGCCGTTCGAGCTGTCGCTCTCCGCCCCCTCCGCTTCCGCCACCACCACCTCGTCTGCCGAGTCCGCCCCGTTCTCCGCCGTTCCCGGCGGCTCCTCCTCCGGCACCAGCTCGGGCGGCGGCGGGGGCGGCGTCTGCTCGGGGAAGGTCGGCGGCACGAGGTCGATCCCCTGCGGCGGCGCCTCCTTCGGCTGCTCCTCGACCCCTTCCTCGACGCCCTCCTCGAGCCCTTCCTCCAGCCCCGGCGGCAGCTCCTGCACGCGCTGGCGGATGAGCTCGCGCACGCGGTCGGCGGCGGCGGCGCCCTCGTCGAAGGGACCGCCCTCGACCTCCGACTCCACCCGCGGGCTGCCGCCGCGGAAGGTGATGTTCTGCTCGGTGCCCACCCAGATCGGCAGCAGGTCGCCCTCGCTGATGTCGGAGCGGCGGATGATGTGCGGCGTCATCGTCAGCACGAGATCGGTGCGCTGCGAGTCGCGGCTCTCGCGCGAGAACAGACGGCCCAAGATGGGGATCTCCGACAAGCCCGGCACGCCCTCGCTGCCCGAGGTCTCGTCGGTGCGCAGCAGGCCGGCGAGGAAGTTGGTCTCGCCGTCCTTCAAGCGGATGACGGTGTCGACCTGCCGGGTGCCGATGATCGGCTGGTCCTGGCCGGAGAGCGTCACCTTGCCGTTCAATTGGCTCGCCTCGACGTGCAGCTTCAGGCTCACCTCGAGGTTGTGGTGCACGCGCGGCTCGATGTTGATCTTGATGCCGACGTCCTGGTACTGGAACGAGGTGATCGGCACGATGCTGCCGCCCACCGTGTTGGAGGTGTTGAAGGTCGTCGTCGGGATGGGGATCTTGTCGCCGATGATGAGCGCCGCCTTCTCCCCCTCGCTGATGCGCAGCTGCGGCTTGGCGAGCACCTGCGCATCGCTGTTGTTCTTGACGAAGTTGTAGATGAAGCTGGGGATCGTCAGCGTCCAGCTGCCGCGGTTCAGGAAGCGCAGGTCGTCGAAGCCCAGCTGCGTGCCCGGTGCGGTGGTGTCGTTGTCCAGGCCCGCCGCGAAGCCCTGGCCGATGCGTGTAGCCCGACAGCGCCGTGCCGAGGTCGCGCACCTTGCGCGAGTTGATCTGCAGCAGCTCGACGTCGACCACCACCTCGGCGCGCGCCTTGTCGTTGGTGTCGATCAGCCGCTCGGCCACCTTCACGCGGTCGATCGAGTCGCGCAGGATGATGGCGTTCAAGCGCTCGTTGGCCGCCAGCTTCTTGGCGTCGACGAGCGTGCGCAGCATCGTCATCACGTCCTTGACGTCGGCGTTGCTCAAGAAGAAGGTCTGGATCACCAGGTCTTCATAGGCGCGCCGGTTCTGCGGCGTGTCGGCGGCGATCAGGATGGTGTGGCTGTCGAGCACCTTGTAGAAGTGCTGCGCCGCGCGCATCAGGATCTCGAGGGCGTCCTGGGCGGTGACGTCCTTGAGCTCGATGGCGATCTCCTGGTCCTTGAGGTTGGGGTCGAAGAGGATGTTGATGCCGAACGCCTTGCCGAGGGCGCGGTAGATGTCCTTGATCGACACCGGGTTGGGGAACTCGAGCGAGATCGGCGCCTTGCTGCGCGGCTCGAGCAGCGGCGGCTGGCTGCGCTCGGCGGCGTCCTTCTTCATCTCCTCGATGGTGCGCAGGTCGCCCTGCTGGCGCTGCCGCGCCGCGATCGCCGTGCGCACCTTCTCGAGCTCGGTGGCGGCGTACTGGTTGGTGGAGTCGAGCTCCACCGCCTGGCGGTACTCGAAGAGCGCACGCTCGAGGCTGCCCGCCTCGGCGAACTTCTTGCCGACCTCGAAGTGGGCCTGCGAGGCCTTGATCTTCGCCCGCATGAGCGCCGCCCGGTAGGTGAGGTCGTCGGGCTGCTTCTGCACCAGCTGCAGGTAGAAGATGACGGCCTCGTCCCAGTTGCCTTTCTGTTCGGCGATCTGCGCCCGCCGGTACTCGGCGAAGCTGCAGCCCCAGAGGGCGAGGAAGAGCGGCAGGATGGGCAGCAGTCGTCGCATCGTCGTTCCTTCCATCAGAACCCTCCTCCGCCTCCCGCCGCGACTCGTTGCGGCGGGGCGTCCGGGAAGCCCACGAAGCCGATGGCCACCGATTCGAAGCCGATCTCCTGCACGATGAACTTCCCTTCCAGCACGGCGCCCGCGCGCACGTTGTAGAGCTCGTTACCCGACATGATGACGGCGATGCGCGCCTCCGGCGGCCCGAAGCTGCCCAGGTACTTGAGGTGCGCGATCGACGGCGGCGGCGGCGGCGGCGGCGGCGTCGGCGTCACGTAGGGCGTCGGCGTGGGCGGCGGCGGTGGTGGAGGCGTCGGCGGGGGCGGCGGCGGCGGCTCGGGCGCGTAGCTGAACGGGTCGCGGCCGATACCGTAGCGGTTCTCCTGCGGCCGCAGCACGGCGAGATCGAGGGCGACGACCTCGCGCACCGGCGCGGTGGCCGACGACACCTGGGCCGACGGCGGCGCGCCGGTGGGACCGAGCGGCGCCGCCTCGTCGTTGCGATTGGAGGCGCGCACGGCGAGCCCCAACGCCAGCACGCCGGCGAGGCCGAGCAGCATGCGCTTCTCGCGGCTGCCCAGCTTCACGCCCGGCCTCCTGTTTTTCGCCCGGAAGGCGCTCGCTCGCCAGCCGCTCGTCGGGATCGAGGAACATCGTCGACAGCCGCACCTGCAGGCGCAGGCGGCCGCCGTCCTCGCCCTGCACGCGGATCTCGTCGAGGCTCAGGAACGACGGCGACAGCTCGAGCAGGTTGATGAAGCCGCGCAGCTGCTCGTAGCTGCCCTGGGCGCCGAAAGTGATCGATTTCTTGGTCAGCGGCAGCTCGATGACCGCGTCGTCGTCGTAGCTGATCGCCTCGATGCCGGAGAGCCCCGCCTTGCGCGCCAGCTGCTTGACCTCGAGCATCACCGCCGTCAGCCGCACCGCCTCGCTGCCCAGCCGCTCGTCGTAGAGCTCGTCGATCGCGCCGCGCGTCGTGCGCGCGCGGGCGACGAGCGCCTCGGTCTCGCGCCGCTGCTTGGCGATCTCCTCGAGCTCCGTCTGGCGCGACTCGATGGCGCCCGCCTGCAGCCCGAGGCGGCCGGCGATGAGGAGCTGGTAGGCAAGGAGGAACGCCAGCCCGACGAGGACGAAGAGCGCCGCCGGCAGCCAGAGCCAGCGCCGCTCCCACCATACTCTTGACGTCAGGCTCACCGCGTCTCCTCCGACTCCGACGGCGTCGCCTCGCCATCGTCAGGAGACTCGTCTTCTTCTTCGATCGTCGGCGTCGGCGTCGGCCGCGCCGGCCGCGCCTCGATGCGGCGGCCGCCGGCGGGCAGGTAGGTGACGCCGAGCGAGAAGCCGATCTGCCCTTCCTCGCGCCGCTCGATCGGCAGCGACGGGCTCATGAACCACTCGCTGGCGAAGAGCCGGTCGAGCAGGTCGGTGAGCGCCTCGTCGTCGGCGGCCACGCCGGCCATCTGCAGGTAGACGCGGTCGGCGGTCGCCAGCGAGCCCGGACGGCGGGTGCGCGACGCGAGGTCGGCGGCGCGCCCGGAGCGGCGCTGCGGCCGCGGATCGGCGGCCTGCGGCGCCAGGCTCACCAGGCGTACGCGCCGCGGCAAGACCCGCGCGATGTGCTCGAAGAGGGCGCTCCAGGGAAAGGTGCGCTCGCGCAGCCGCGCCCCGAGGTAGGAGGCCTCGACGTTCTGCCGCCGCAGGTCCATGCCGGCGAGCGCGGTCTCGGCGGCGGCGAGCCGGCGGCGCTCGTCGGCGATCGAGCGCTCGAGCTTGGCGATCGTCTCCTGCCCGCCCTCGATGCCGAACAGCGAGCGCCAGTAGAGGCTGCCGACGACGACGGCCAGCGCCGCGCCGACGATCCACAGCGCGATGCCCAACCGCCGCAGCGGGCGAGTGTTCGCAAAAGGCCGGCGCGCGAGATTGACCGCTTCGCTCAACCGACCTCCTGCCGCGCGGCGCCGAGCATCGGCGCCACCTCCATCCACCCCACGCGCTCGGCGGAGGCGAGCGGCAGGCGCAGCGCTTCGAGCGGCTCGCCGGCATGGCCGAGGCCCGCCTGCAGCCATTCCTGCCACGCCTTGGGAGACTCCGCGGCGACGACGACGCGCGAGAGCGCGAGGTCGGGCAGCTGCTCGGCGACGAAGGCGCGGGTCAACCGCAAGTCGCGCTCCACGGTCGAGGAAATTCCTGCGGACGATGCTGAGGGAAGGGACTCGTCGAGGGCTTTGTAGCGGTAGAGGACCGGCTCGCCCCGGCGGGTGAAGAGCAGAGTGTAGCCACCGCTCCGGACCACGGCAAGCGCGCCGAGCTCCGCTCCTGCGAGCGGCTCGCCGACCGCCGGCACCATCGCCAGGCTCTCGCTGGTGATGCGCCCGAGCCAGACGCCGCGCCGCTGCGAACGCCTCCTCGAGCTGCGCGAGCAACGCCTCGAGCGCGTAGGCGACGAGCAGCCGCTTGGGCTCGCTCTGCTGCGGCAGCGGCTGGCACCGGCTCGGCGACGAGGCGCAGGTCCTCGACGCGGAAGGGCAGCAGGCGCTTCACCTTCCAGCGCACGATCTCGTCGCGCGCCTCGGCGGCGCGCGGGAGCTCGAGGCTCTCGATGAAGGTGAGGCGCAGCCAGGCGTCGGGCAGCACCAGCGACGCCTCGCGCACCGGCGCGGAGACGAGCGCGAGCAGCTGGCGCAGCCGCTCGCCGAAGGCGGCCGGCTCGCGCAGCGGGCCGCCGAGCACGCCGGGCTGGAAAGCGTCGGCGCCGAGCTCGGCGCGGCGCAGCTCGCGCAGCTCCCAGGTCGAGTCGGCCTCGACGAAACGGCCGTAGCGCAGCGTCGTCGCGTCGAGCGCAAAGACGTGCGGCGGCGCGGCGACGGCGCCAAGGCCCAGGAGGCGCTTGCCAACGGCAGCCAGTGGCGGGCTCATTCGACGAAGGTCACCTTGTTGACCTCGCGCAAGCGTCGTGACGCCCTCGAACACCTTCTGCAGCGCCGACTCGCGGAGGAAGACCATGCCCTCCTCCTTCGCCACGCGCTTGATCTCCGAGCCCGGCCGCTTGGCGAGGATGAGCTCGCGGATGGTGTCGGAGAGGTCGAGCAACTCGGAGACGGCCAAGCGGCCGTGGAAGCCGGTGCCGTCGCACTCGATGCAGCCGCCGCCCTCGTAGAAGGTCTGCTCGCCGTACATCCCGGGGTCGAGGCCGCTGTCCTCGAGCAGCTTGCGCGGCGCCTTCACCGCCCGCTTGCAATGCGGGCAGATCTTGCGCACCAGCCGTTGAGCGAGCACGCAGTTCAAGGCCGAGACGAAGTTGTAGAGGTCGACCTTCATGTTGAGGAAGCGGCCGAGCACGTCGACGACGTTGTTGGCGTGCACGGTGGTGAAGACCAGGTGGCCGGTCAGCGCCGACTGGATGGCGATCTGCGCCGTCTCCTCGTCGCGGATCTCGCCCACCATCACCTTGTCGGGGTCGTGGCGGAGGATCGAGCGCAGGCCGCGCGCGAAGGTGAGCCCCTTCTTCTCGTTGACCGGGATCTGCGAGATGCCGCGCAGCTGGTACTCGACGGGGTCCTCGATGGTGATGATCTTGTCTTCCGAGGACTGGATCTCCGACAGGCATGCATAGAGCGTCGTCGTCTTACCGGACCCGGTGGGCCCGGTGACCAGCACCATGCCGTAGGGCTCGCGGATGAACTTGCGCAGCTTGCGCATGGTGTCGTCGTCGAAGCCCAGGATGTCGAGCTTGAGGTTCTTGAAGTCCTTGCTCATCGACTCCTTGTCGAGGATGCGGATGACGCAGTCCTCGCCGTGGACGGTGGGCAGGATGGAGACGCGGAAGTCGATGGTGCGCTGCGTCAGGCGGAGCTTGAAGCGGCCGTCCTGCGGCACCCGCTTCTCGGCGATGTCGAGCTCCGACATCACCTTCAGGCGGCTGATGATCGTCTGGTGGTGGCGCTTGTCGATCGGCTCCATCGCCTGGTAGAGGACGCCGTCGATGCGGTACTTGACGATCACCTCGCTGTCGCGGGTCTCGATGTGGATGTCGGAGGCGCGGCGCTGGATGGCGTTGAAGATGGTGGTGTCGACGAGCTTGATGATCGGGCTCTGATCGGCGGTCAGGCGATCGAGGACGAGCACCTCCTCGCCCTGCTCGTCTTCCTGCACCAGCTGCATGCGGAAGTCCTCGCTCGCCTCGTCGAGGACGCGCTGCACGCTCTCGGACTTCTGCAGGATCTCCTCGATCGCGGTGCGGGCGCCGACCTTGGGCTCGACCGGCTCGCCGAGCAGCATCTCGAGCTCGTCGAGCTTGACGACGTCGGTGGGATCGGCGAGCACCACCGCAAGCCGCCCCTCGTGCCGCCCCTCGGGGATGAAGTGGTAGCGCAACATCAAGTCGAAGGGGATCGAGCGCAGCAGGTCGTTGTCGATACGGAAGCGCGCCACGTCGACGTACTCGAGGCCGTAGCGGCTGGCGAGCGCCTGCGCCTGCTCGGCCTCCTGTTGCGCACGCGCGACGCGGTCGGCGATGGATTCGTCTCTCGTCACCATGACGTCTTACCCAGGATCTGGGCCCCTCTCTCCCCGGCGAGGGGAGAGAGGGGTTGGGGAGAGTGGGGTGGCAGATTGAAGCAGTCTGCTCTTGGGGTTCTCTGGAGAGCGCTTCGCAGTTTCATTTGACTTGGCCCAGGACACTGAACATTGGCAAGTACACGGAGATCAACAAGCAGCGCCACGATGATGCCCATGAAGACGAGCATCAACGGCTCGACCAGCGACAGCAGGCGCTGCATGCGGATCTCCACCTCCTGGTCGAGGAAGTCGGAGACGTTGGTGAGCATGACGCCGAGGGCGCCGGTCGTTTCGCCCACCTTCACCATGTCGATGGCGATGTCCTCGATGACCCCCGTCTGCTCGAGCGCGGCATGCAGGGCCTTGCCCTCGCGCACGCGCTGCACCGTCGGCGCGAGCTTCTCGCGCAGCCAGGCGTTGCCCACGGCGCTGGTCGAGATCTCGAGCGAGGGCACGAGCGGCAGGCCGCCGTCGAGCAGGGTGGCGAGCGAGCGCGTCAGCTCGGAGATGCCGAAGCGGTGGAAGACGGGACCGAGCACCGGCAGCTTCAGGCGCAGGCGGTCGAGCGCGACCTCGCCGCTCGGCGTCGCGGCCCAGCGGCGCAGCACCCACACGCCGACGGCGAGGGTGACCAGGATGGCGATCCAGTGCGCCTGCACGAACTGCCCGATCGCCATGGTGACGCGAGTGATGAGCGGCAGCTCCGCCTCGAGGTCGCTGTAGAGCCCGGCGAACTTCGGCACCACGAACACGGTCATCACCACGATCATCGCGACCGACAGGCAGACGAGCACGATCGGATAGACGAGCGCCGAGACGACGCGCTTCTGCGCATCGAGCACCAGCTGCAGGTAGCGCACGAAGCGGCGGATGACCTTCTCGAGGTCGCCGCTGCGCTCGCCGGCCTTCAAGCTCGACGGGTAGAGGCGCGGGAACAGCTCGCCGTGCGCCTCGAAGGCGGCCGACAGCTCCTGCCCGCTCGCCACCCGCTCGCGCACGTCGACGAGGACCTCGCGGAAGAGCGGCTCCTTCATGCGCTCGAGCATCAGCTCGAGGCACTGGAGGAGCGGCAGGCCGGCGGCGAGGAGGGCGGCGAGCTCCTGGTTGAAGACGAGGAAGCGCTGGGTCGAGATCTTGCCGCGGCGGCCCCGCCGCGGCAGCGCCCTCGCCAGCGCCATGCGCGGCCGCACGTCGAAGACGTGGAAGCCCTTGCGCTGGAGGTCCTGGCGCAGCGCGTCGGCGTTGCTGGCGTGGTAGATCTCTTCGATGACGGCGCCTTCCGGCGTGCCGAGCCGACAGAGAAACTGCATCAGAACGGTCCTCCGTTCGGGCGGCTGAAGCCTTGACCCGGCTGCGCGCGCAGCCGCGGCGTCGCCCGCGGCGCCGGTGGGGCGGGGACGCGGCAGCGTACGACCACCATCAGCGCCGAGCTGCTCCCCTCGCCCGGCGACAGCGCCAGCACCATGGTGCGGTCGAGCCAGAGGTTGAGCTGGCTGCGCACGAGCGGCGCCGGGTCGCCACCGTCGGGGTGGAGGATGACCTCGAAGTCGTTGAGGCGCAGCCGCTGGTTCTGCACGATGGTGCCGACGCGGAACTTCACCGTGTAGTTGCCGGCGACGTCGAAGGTCATCCGCTTGCCTTCCTCGCCGCGCACCTCGCTGCTGCCGAGGAGGCCGTACTGCTCGAAGGGCAGGTGCTCGCTCAGCGCGCGCAGGAGGTCGGGAGGAAGGTTGGACTTCGCGATCGGCTGCCCCGAAACGCCCGCCCGCGGCCCGCTGGCGCGCACCATCCAGAGCTCGACGTTGACGGGGCGCGGCGGATGGTCGAAGGCGACGAGGACGGGAAGGATGCGTTGGAGGGCCTCTGCCGTGTCGCGCAGCACGAGCGCGTTGGCGCTCGGCTGCAGCTCGACGGTGCCGCGCGGCGAGAGCAGGGCCTTGACGAGGCCGATGGCGTCGCCGGCGCTCTGGTGGCGCAGCGCGTAGGCGTGCACCATGACCTCGGGCTGCTCGTTCTGGGCGAAGACGCACGTCGGCGTCGCGACCAGCATGAGCAGCACCGGCAGCAGGAACGGCAGCGCCGGGCAGCGGCGAGCGCAGGCGCGCAGCAGCCGACCGCTCAGACGCCCAGCCGCTCGTCGACTACCAGCACGACGGAGAGGTCGTCGCCGTTCCACTGCACCACGTGGTCGAAGGGCTGGTCGAGCTCGTCGAGGACGGGCTCGGAGGCGAGGGCGGCGTCGAGGGGTGCGCCGGCGGGGACGACGGCGACGGCCTTCGAGGCCGACGACTGGTGGCGCGCGCCGTTGCCGCCGGCGAGCACGGCCGCGAGCACGAGGACGGCGGCGGCGAGCTCGCGGAGGGGCAGCGCGCGCAGCGGACGGAGCGGACGCAGGGGTCGCGTCAGGAGGCGGCTCGCGGCGCCGCGGAGGCCCGGCGCGGGCGCGGCACCTGGCGGCGCGACGCGGGCGGCGCCGCGGAGGGCGGCGACGCGGAGGCGCATCGACTCCACCTCGTCAGCGGCGAAGGTTGGCGCCGGCAGGCGGCGGAAGGCGAGCAGCGGGTCGGCCTCGACGGCGGCGCGGCGGCAGGCCGGGCAGTCGTCGAGGTGACGCAGGGCCTCGTCCCAGCCCGCGGGCTCGTCGGGCGAGGCGTCGCGGGCGGCGGCGAGCTGGCGCCAGTCGGGGCAGGTCTGCACGAGGTCACTCGACCAAGGTCACTCGAGAGGGTGGTCACGGCGCCGAGGCCTCCAGCTCGAGGGCGCCGTCGTCGCCGAGCTGCGTTTCGCCGGAGGCCTGCGCGTACTCGGGGTAGCGGCGGCGGATCTCGCGCTGCAGGGTCTTGCGGGCGTTGAAGAGGTGGTTGCGCACGGTGGATTCGCGGCACTCGAGGACGGCGGCGACTTCTTGGGAGGAGAGGCCTTCGACTTCGCGGAGGAGGAAGGCGAGGCGCTGTTTCTCGGAGAGGCCGTGGGCGAGCTCGTTGAAGATGGCCTCGACCTCACGCTGTTGGAGCTCGGAGAAGCCGCGCTCGGATTCGACTTGGCGGAGGTGGTGGCGGTAGGGCTCTTGGTGGCGCTCGCGGCTCTTGCGGGAGCGGAGGTGGTCGATGGAGAGGTTGGTGACGATGCGGTAGATCCAGGTGTTGGGGCTCCAGCGGGCGTCGAAGCGGGCGCGGTGTTCCCACATGCGGAGGAAGGCGACTTGGACGACGTCGCGGGCTTCTTCGAGGTCGCCGAGGACGCGGTAGGCGACTTGGAGGAGGGCCGGCGTCTTGCGCTGGACGAGCTCGTCGAGGGCGCGCTCGCTGCCGGCTCGCAGGCCTTCGAGGACTTCGAGGTCGGAGGCGGCGCTCCACTTTTGGCGCTCGTCGCGCTCGCTGAAGATCAGCCTGGGCATCGCTAACGTCAAGGTCGGGTTCCTCCCGGGAAGCTTACGGAGGCCCTCGGCGTCGCGTCTATGGCCTCCGGTCCCGGGTGCGCGCAGTGGCGGAAATCGCGTCGGAGTGGCGATTCCGCCTGCGGGGAGAGTGCATTGTACCGGCTGAGGCGGAGGGGAGCGGACCCGGACCGGAGGGCGTCGGTGTCCGGGGCCGGGGGCCGCCGCCGCGTCGCTTTCCTCGTCACGCAGCCGGGCGAGAGTGCGAGCGATCCAGGCCGTGCAGTCGCGGTGCTGACGATGGAGCAGCTGGAGCTGCTCGATGAGCATTGCGATGTGCCCGGTGGCGGCCGCTACGGTGCCCTCGGCTACGGGTAATGCCGGTTGGTCGAGCACCGCCATCAGCCGATCGACGTCGAAGCGGCGGATGCGGTGGTCGCGCAAGAGCTTGGCCAGCTTCGAGCGTGTCAGCCGACGAGCCTGCTGCGGCTGGTGAGCCAGCTTCAGCAAGGCCCAAAGCCAAGGCTCATCGGCGCCAGGCACGAGCTCGAGCAGCTGAGGCCAGAAGCGATGCAGCTGTCCGCCGAGGCGACACGCGGCGGCGTGCTGCTGCTCTAGCAGTTGCCGCTCCAGGCGACTGGCTTCGCGCAGCTCGAGGATCGTGGGATCTTCGAGATGGACCCGTCGATACGAGGCCAGGTCGGTGCGCAGCGAGGTGGCGACGACGAAGGCGTCGAGGCAGTCGTCCTTGGCACCCGCCACGCTGTGACGATCTCGGAAGCGGTCGAGCTGTTTCGGATTGAGATGGTAGACGTGCGCGCCAGCTTCGACGAGCACATCGACGATGGCGCCGTGAGGGGTTTCGATGCCTACAGCGACGCAAGAGAGATCTTGCCCAGCGAGCTGTCGAAGCCAATCGAGTAACTGGCGCAAGCCTGCTTCACCATGGGTGACGGTGCCATCGCGCACGCATGCCCCGTCATTGCCGAGCACACAGACCTGGTGCTCTTGGCTGCCCCAATCGATGCCAACGAAGCACTCGTATTGGCTCAAGCCGACCTCCTTTCCGACGGCTCGGCGCTGCCGCGATGCTGCCTCGGCCCTGTATTGGCGCTCGTAGCGCGACTTCCCACGGGAGGCCACCGCGGCTTCCGTGTTGGGGCACCGTCCGCAGCAGGCACTCGGAGTGCAGAACCGGCGCGGGTGCTCCCAGCACGGTCGCCAAAGAACACTAGGGTGCGGGCTCGCTGCGCTCGCCCGCCTTCAGGAACATACAGGGACCGGCGCGCGCTTCGTGACTGCTGGGAGGATTGGCGCGCGCCTCCGCCCTCCGGGCGCCGCAACAACCGCTACTGCTCGGGAGCCCACGAAGCGCCCTCCGGGAGGTCCCGCCGCAGCGACCCCCGGCCCCGGACACCGACGCTCGGAGCCGGAGGCGGACGCGGACTCGATGCCACCTGGGCGACGCCCGACTCGGTCGCCAGATCCCCGGCCGAACGCGAAGGGTCTGCTGAACGCTAGTGCGGCCGGGGGCTTGGCGGTGCTGTGGTCCGTATACTCCGCGCCGGTGATGGCCTTGTATCAGCTGGGCTTGGCGCTTGCGCTGCTGCTCGCCGGCCCGTTTCTGCTGCTTCTTCGGGGCCGCCACTATCTGCCGACGCTGCGCGGTCGGCTCGGGTTGGCGCTGCCGCGCGGACCTCGTGGCGCGCTTTGGCTGCACGCCGTATCGGTGGGCGAGGCGGCAGTGGCAGCGATCGTCGCGCGCGCACTGCCGAGCGATTTGCCGCTGCTGGTGACGACCATTACGCCGACGGGACAGCAGCGAGCGCGGGCGCTGCTTGGCGAGCGCGCTGGCGTCGGCTACTTGCCGATGGACCTCGGTGTGCCGGTGGAGCGCTTTCTGCGTCAGCTGCGGCCTGCCGCGTTGGTGCTGGTCGAAGGGGACTACTGGCCGCTGTTGCTCGCTCGTTGCCGGCGCCAGCGATTACCGGTCGCGGTGATCAACGGACGGGTCGGCGATCGGACGTTGCGGTTGCTGTCGACGCGGCGGCGCATCGCTCGTTGGCTGCTCGGCGGCGTCGATCGGTTCGCGGTGCAGACGGAGGAGGACGCGCGGCGGCTGATGGTGTTGGGGGTGCCGGCGGAGAAGGTGACGGTTACCGGCAATCTCAAGTACGACGCACCGGAGCCGCCGCCGCAGCCGCTGCTCGAGCGCGCGCTGCTCGAGACGGCGGGGGACCGGCCGTTGCTCGTCGCGGGCTCGACGATGCCGGGGGAGGAGCGGACGGTGCTCGATGCCTTCGCGGCGGCCGGCGGCGGCGCGGCCGCGTTGTTGGTGTTGGCGCCGCGGCATCCGGAGCGGTGGGAAGAGACGGCGCGGCTGCTTGCGGAGGGCGACTGGAAGTGGCAGCGGCGCAGCGCGATGGTGAGCGGTTCCGACGGGATGCAGGCGCACGGCAGAGGGGCCGACTCGCCGCAGCGAGCGGCGGGCACGGCACCTGCCGCGCCGCGCGTCGACGTCGTGCTGCTCGACAGCCTGGGCGAGCTCGCCTCGCTGTATCGGCTCGCCGCCGGATGCTTCGTCGGCGGCACGCTGGCTCCGACCGGCGGCCACAATCCGCTGGAGCCGGCGCGGTTCGGGCGCGCGATCGCTGTCGGCCCTTCGATGCACAACTTTCGTGACATGGCGGCGCAGTTCGACGAGGAGGAGGCGTGGCGGCGCGTCGGCGATGCCGGCGGGCTCGCGGCGGCGTGGAGCTCGTGGCTCGACGAGCCGGCGACGGCGGCGGCGTTGGGCGCGCGCGCGCGGGCGATCGTCGAGCGGAACGGCGGCGCGCTCGAGCGCACGTTGCAGGTGCTGGCGCCGTTGCTGGCGCGGGTGGCTCAGGCGCAGGGACCGCTAGCGGTCACCGTCGGCGATTCGGCGGTGCCGGCCAGCCACCGCGACGGAGAGCGTCGCGCGGCCGGCCGCAGCTCGGGGCCGCTGAGTTGTCGCCGCGCTCGGCAGTCGCGCCGTGCGCCCCGTCGTCGCGTGGAATCGGCGCGACGAAGACGGCAACGCCGTTGAACGGTCTGCACGCTCAAGCTTGGTTCCACATCGTGTTCCGGACGGTCGTTCCTCTAACTCGCAACGGGCCGTTTCCCGCAAGGCACCGCGGGCGCGCGCGGCTACGTCCAGGTCCACGCCTAGGCGCCAAGCCGAAGGAGAGCTGTGGTGAGCGCGCCCGCTGGTGCGCGCTCGCCGTGGCAGCGGCTCTACGAAGCGGCGCATCGGCGCCGCGCCGCGTATTGGAGCGTGCGCGCCGAGCGGCTGCCTCTGCCGGTGTGGAGCGTCGGCAACTTGCACTGGGGCGGCACTGGCAAGACGCCGGTGGTGACGGCGGTCGCAGCGTGGCTGCGCGAGCGCGGGGTGCGGGTGGCGGTGCTGTCGCGCGGCTATCGAAGACGAGGCCGCGGGGCGCTCGTCGTCTCGACCGGAAGCGGCCCGCTGGTCGATCCCGAGCGCGCCGGCGACGAGCCCTGGCTGCTCGCCGACGCGCTGCCGGGAGTTTCGGTGGCTATCGGCGAGCGGCGCAGCGACGCGGCGCGGCTGCTGCTCGCGACGTTGCGCGAGCCACCGCAGCTCTTCCTGCTCGACGACGGCTTCTCGCACCTGCGGCTCGTGCGCGACCTCGACCTGCTCGTCCTGCCGGCCGACGACCCCTTGGGCGGTGGCCTGCTGCCCCCGACCGGCCGGCTGCGCGAGCCGCTCGCCGGCGCCGCCCGCGCCCACGCGGTGCTGCTCACCGGCGCCGGGGCGACCCCGGCGGCGGCCCGGACGGTCGCCGCGACGCTCGCCGAGCACGGCTTCGCCGGGCCGGGTTTCGCCTGCCCGACGGCGGCAGCGGCGCCGCGGCTGCTCGCCGGCCCGGCGCCGGGCACCGGCGAGCCGCTGCTGCTGGTCACCGGCGTGGCGCGGCCGGAGCGCGTGCGGCAGGCTGCCGCGGCGCTCGGGCTCGCCGTCGCCGGCCATCTC
Source organism: Thermoanaerobaculia bacterium (assembly GCA_963846495.1). GTDB lineage: Bacteria > Acidobacteriota > Thermoanaerobaculia > Multivoradales > JAIOJS01 > DASYQD01. Next base: position 41,673 of record CAWJWP010000008.1, read on the forward strand.
GCCTTCGCCGACCATCACCGCTACCCGCCGCGCAGCCTGCGCCGGATCCGCGCGGCGCAGCGCCGGCTGGGTGCCGCCGGGGTGCTCACCACCGGCAAGGACCGCGGCAAGCTGCTCGGGCGGCTCCCAGGCCCCCTGCTCGAGCTGCCGCTCGCGGTCGAGCCCGAGGCGGCGCTCTGGGAGTGGCTCGCCGGCCGGCTGGCGATGCCGGGAGCGGCGCCGCGCGGTCCCGGGTGAGCGAGCTGTCGCGCCGCGCCACCTCTCGGCCGACCCGCGGCGACCGGCCGCGCCGGAGGGGGGCCAGCCGACGGCGGTATGATCCGCGCCGCCGCCGGCGTCGCCCCGGCCGTCCAGGGTCGGCGCCGCCGGCGCGGGTCGCACGATCCGTCCGGGTTGCACGCCATCACCCCACCCCCGGCCCCCGCCGCCGCCTCGCCCGCCGAGGACGCCGCCGAGCGGCCGACGCGGCCGCGCCACTACGCCGAGCTCGCCCTCTTCCACGCCTTGCGCGGCGCCATCCTCGCCCTGCCGACCAACTGGGCGCGGCCGCTCGGCGGCGCTCTCGGCGAGCTGCTCTGGCTGGCCGGCGCCCGCCGCGGGACGGTGGCGGCGAACCTCGCCCGGGTCTTCCCGGAGTGGCCGGCGCGGCGGCGCCGCGCCGTGGCCCGCCGCTGCTACCGCCACTTCGGCGGCATGGTCTGCGAGAGCGTCGCCTTCACGCGCATCGACGCGGTCGAGCTGTGCCGCCGCCTCACCCTGGTCGGCTGGGAGCGGCTCGACGCCGCCGAGGCGCACGGCCGCGGCCTCCTGGTGTTCGGCGGCCACCTCGGCAACTGGGAGATCGCGGCGCGCGTGCTCGGCCTCTACCGGGCGCCGTACCACATCGTCGTCCGGCCGTTCAACAACCCGTTGGTCTACGCCCACATGGCCCGCGACCGCGCCCGCTGGGGGATCCGCGAGGTGGCCAAGCGCGGCGCCGCGCGGCAGCTCTTCCGGGTGGTGCGCCAGGGCGGGCGCGTCGGGCTGGCGATGGACCAGCGGGTGCGGCCCGGGCAGGGCATCGTGTTGCCCTTCCTCGGCCACCCGGCACTGGTCACCCCGCTGCCGGCCAGCCTGTCGCTGCGCACCGGCGCCCCGGCCCTCCCCATCTTCGCCTGGCCCGAGGCGGGGGGCCGCTACCGCGTCGAGCTCGGCGAGCCGATCCTGCCGTCCGAGGGCGGCGACGCGGCGGTGGCCTCTCTCACCGCCCGCTACCTCGCCGCGCTCGAACGCGAGATCCGGCGCCGGCCGGAGCAATGGCTGTGGATGCACCGTCGATGGCGGCTCGACTGAGCGGCGCCGCCGCGCCCGATGCGCGGTCTTGCGATGCGCGAAAGCGCGTCGGCCTCGCCGAGGTCGATGCACACTGAGGCTGGCTCGCGGCTGCGAGTCCGGCGAGCCCCGCTGGCGCTCGCCGGCGCCGTCGCCGTCACGGTCGCCATCGCCGCGTTCACTTGGCTGAGCTTCCCGCCGCCGTTCGTCGCCGCCGCACGCATCGCTTGGCGGCTCGGGTTGCTGCTGGTGCTGCTCGGCGCCTTCCGCGGCTGGGGCGAGCTGCTCTGCCGCGCGCTCGGCGTGACGCGCGCTGGTCTGGTGGCGCGCACGGCGGCAGGCGCGGCGGCGACGGCCACGGTCGTCGGCTACCTCGCGCCTTGGTGGTTTCCCGATGCGCTGTTCACGACTCCCTGGCTGCTCGTCGGCTGGCTGCTCTGGCTGCCGCGGTGGCTGAAGCATCGCCGCTCTACAGCAGTGGAGACGAGCGACACGCCCACCGGCGCCACCGCCTGGCTGCCGTGGCTGCCTAGCCTTTTCTTCCTGCAGCTGCCGCTCGCCATCGCGCTGGCGCCGCCGGTGGGGCTCGACAGCCTCGTCTACCACCTCGGCATCCCGCAGCAAGCGGCGCTCTACGGCCGGCTGCTGCCGATGCCGTGGCTGACCTTCAGCTCGTTCCCGTTGCACGCCGAGATGCTCTACGGCGTCTCCCTGGCCCTCGATAGCGGCGGCGTGCTCGCGCAGCTCGTCCAGCTCGCCGCCGCCGTCGCTACCGTCGTCATCGCGGCGCGGCTCGCCGCGCGCGCTTTCGGCGCGGCGGCGGCGCCGTTCACGGCGCTGCTGCTCGCCAGCGCCCCGGTGCTCAACCTCGCCGCCGGGATGGCGGGCAGCGACTGGCTGGTCATCTTCTACGTTGCCTTGGCCCTCGAGCAGCACGCGCGCGCCGACGAGGAGCCGGCGGCGCGGTGGCTCGAGGCCGTCTTCCTCGGCGCTGCCGCGGCCACCAAGTACACGGCACTGCCGGCGCTCGTGCTGCTCCTCATCCCGTGGCGGCGGCTGTCGTGGCGACGCCTCGTCGTACAGGGAGCGCTGGTCCTGGCGATGACGCTGCCGTGGTACGGCCGCAACCTGCTGCTCCATCACAACCCGCTCCATCCCTTCCTCGGCGGCAGCCCGGCCGGCGCGGCGCTCAGTCATGCGCGCGGCGACGTCTCGTTGCTCGAGCGCCTGGGCCATTACCTGTTCGAGCCGCAGCTGATCGACGAGAACGTCGGCTTGCTGCTGCCGGCGGCGGCGGTGATCGCGGCCGTGATGCTTGCCGGCCGCCGCCGCGCGCCTCGCGCGCTGCTGCTCGTCGCGCTCGTCTACACGCTGGTGCTGCTCGCCACGCACGCCACCGTGCGCTCCTTCGGGCCGCTGCTGCTCGCGGTCGCCGTGCTCGGGGGTGGCGGCATGGCGCTGCTCGCCGAATCGCGCCGGTGGAGACGCGCGCTCTGGGCACTCGTGCTCGCCGTGCTGCCGCTCAACCTCGTCAACGTGCTCGTGGTGTGGGACCTCGACAACAACCGGCCGCTGCTCGCGCTGGCCGGGATGGAGCCGGTGGACGACTACCTGCGCCGCAGCCAGCCCTACCTCGACGCCTACCGCGCGCTCGGCCGCCACGCGCCGCCGAACGCGCGCGTGCTGGTGATGGGCGAGAGCCGCGTCTTTTTCCTCGATCGGCCCGCCATCTACGGCTCGGCCGTCGACCCGTCGCCGTTCGCCCCGTTCGCCGGTACGCCGCCCGACGCGGCGACGGCGGCACGACGGCTGCGCGACGCCGACGTGCGCTTCGTCGTGTCGTATCCGCCGCAGCTGCGAGTCGGCCCGCGCCCGCCCGGCATCCGCTGGGAGCTCGACTTCCACACCACGCCCGAGCTCGACCGCGCCTTCCGGCGGATGCTGGCGGAGCACGCGCGGGTCGTCTTCCACCGCGGCAACCTCTGGATCCACGAGCTCAGCGCGCCGCAAGCGAGCGGTGCTGCCGCGCCCGCGCCACCGCCGTCCGGCAGACGTGGCTCGTCATGACGCTGCGCACGCTGGTGGTGATGCCCAACTGGGTCGGCGACTGCGTCATGGCGCTGCCGGTGCTCGACGCGCTCGCGGCAGCGGAGCGGCAAGTCGTCACGCTCGCCAAGCGGCACCTCTCGCCATTGCTGCGGCTCTCGCCCGCCGTCGCCGAGACGGTCGACCGCGGCGGCGACGATGCCGAGACGATCGCGCGGCTGCGCGACGCGCAGTGCCACGAGGCGATCGTCCTGCCCAACTCCATCCGCTCCGCCTGGCTGCCCTACCAGGCGGGAATCCCGTGGCGCTGGGGTTACCGCGGCGGCGGCCGCGCGCCGCTGCTCAAGCCGCCGGTGCCGCGGCCGCGCGACGTGCGCCGGCGCGGCGGCCGGCTGCAGGTGGAGGACTATCGCGACCTGCTCGACGCGCTCTCGGTCGAGGCGCCGCCGCACGGTTGGGTGCCGCGGCTGCCGCGCGAGCCGGCCCTGCTCGCGCAAGGCGCCGAGCGGCTGCAGCGCGCACGGCTCACGGGCGACGGTCCGCTCGTCGGCCTCTTCGCCGGCGCCGAGTGGGGACCGTCGAAGCGCTGGCCCTGGCGCCGCTTCGCCGACCTCGCCAACCAGCTGCGGCGGCAGCGTCCGAACGTCCGCCAAGTGATCGTCGCCGGACCGAAGGAAGTGTGGACGGCGGTGCGCATCCACGAGGAGAGCGGCAAGATCCACCCCGTCATCGGCCCCGACCTCGACCTCGTCGGCCTCGCCGCGCTGCTCGCGCACTTCGACCTGCTGGTCACCAACGACTCGGGCCCGATGCACCTCGCCGCCGCGCTCGGCGTCCGCTGCGTGGCGCTCTTCGGTCCCACCGACCCGCGCCGCACGGCGCCCGCCGGCGAAGGGCATCGCGTGATGTACACCGACCGCTGGTGCTCGCCCTGCTTCCGCCGGCGCTGTCCCCTCATCCACCACCGCTGTCTGCGCGACATCGGGGTCGAGGCGGTGACGGCAGCCGCAATCGAAGTGCTCGCCGAGGCGGATACCGCGCGCTCGTAACGCGTGCTCGGCACCCGCCATCCGGCTGCGTCGTCGGGCGGAACGGCGGGTGCGGAACCCGCTCTACTCGAGCTCGAAGAGCAAATCGCCGCCCTCGACGGCCTGTCCCGGCGTCACGCAGACGCGCTTCACCACGCCGTCGTGCTCGGCCTGGATCTCGTTCTGCATCTTCATCGCTTCGAGCACCAGCACGCCTTCGCCGGCGCGCACCGTCGCGCCTTCCGTCACCAGCACCGAGACGACGCGGCCCGGCATGTAGGCGGTGACCTGCTCGCGCCGCCGCGCGCCGCCGCGTGAGGCGCCCTGCCGCGCCAGGTGGGTCAGCGGATCGGTGACCTCGGCGAGCACGCCGCCGCGCACGCTCGACACCCACCAGCGGCCGGCGCCGCGCGGCAGCACCGCCACCTCGAACTGCTGGCCGCCGACGAGGATGCTCCAGTGCCGCGGCCCCACCGCAGCCTGGTTGACGTCGTAGGCGCTGTCGCCGACGTGGACGCGCAGCCGCTCGCCCTGGCGCTCGACGCGCACGCGCTCGGTGCGGCCGGCGACGGTGACGATCAGCTCCACGTCGTGCGCCTCACCAGCGTCAACCGCGCCGCGCTTCCCGCCGCGCCGCCAGTGCCCAACGCGTCCGCGCGCTCTCGCCCGGCGGCGCCGCGGCGGCGCGCGCACCGCGCTCGAGCTCGGCGAGCGCGGCGGCGACGAAGGGCAGGTCGCGATCGACGGCGTGCACCGGCAGCGCCAGGTCACCGGCCTTGAGCTTGCGGTCGAGCCAGGCGATGTCGAAGGTGCCGGCGCGGAACTCCTCGTCGCACAGCAGGGCGAGGAAGAGCGGCACGCTCGTCGCCACCCCTTCGATGCGCAGCTCGGCGAGCGCTCGCCCCAGCCGCTCGAGCGCCTGCGCGCGGTCGGCCCCCCACACGATCAGCTTGCCGAGCATGGGGTCGTAGTGGATCGTCACCTCGCTGCCTTCGTAGACGCCGACGTCGTTGCGCACGCCAGGGCCTTCGGGCCAGCGCAGCAGGTCGATGCGGCCGGGCGAGGGCGCGAAGTTGCGGTAGGGGTCCTCGGCGTAGAGCCGCACCTCGATGGCGTGGCCGCGTGGCTCGACGCCGTGGAACGACGGCGGAAGCGGCTCGCCCTGCGCTACCGCGATCTGCGCCCGCACGAGGTCGAGGCCGGTGACGAGCTCGGTCACCGGGTGCTCCACCTGCAGGCGCGTGTTCATCTCGAGGAAGTAGAAGCGGCCGTCGCGGTCGAGCAGGAACTCGACGGTGCCGGCGTTCCAGTAGCCCACCGCGCGCGCCGCCTTGACCGCCGCCTCGCCCATCGCCGCGCGCAGCTCCGGCCCGACGACCGTCGACGGCGCCTCCTCGACCACCTTCTGGTGCCGCCGCTGCAGCGAGCACTCGCGCTCGCCGAGCGACACCAGCGTGCCGTGCTTGTCGCCGATCACCTGGATCTCGACGTGGCGCGGCTCGACGAGGTACTTCTCGAGGTAGACCGCGTCGTCGCCGAACGATGAGGCGGCCTCGGCGCGCGCGCCGCGGTAGGCGGCCGCGAGCTCGCCCGCCGCAGCGACGAGGCGCATGCCCTTGCCGCCGCCGCCGGCCGCCGCCTTGAGCATCACCGGGTAGCCGATGACGTCTGCCGCGCGCTCCGCCGCCTCGAGATCCGGCAGCGGGTCGCGGCCGCCGGGAACCGTGGGCACGCCCGCCTCCTGCATCAACCGCCGGCTCTCGATCTTGCTGCCCATGGCCGCGATCGCCGACGACGGCGGCCCGATGAGCTCGATCCCCGCCTCTTCGCACAGCGCCGCGAAGCGCGCGTTCTCGGAGAGGAAGCCGTAGCCGGGGTGGATGGCATCGGCGCCGATCTGGACGGCGAGCTCCACGAGCGCCTCGGCGCGCAGGTAGCTCTCGCGCGACGGCGGCGGGCCGATCCGATACGCCTCGTCGGCCATCAGCACCGGCAGCGACTTGCGGTCGGCGTCGGAGTAGACGGCGGCGCCGCGGATGCCGAGCTCGCGCAGCGCCCGCAGCACCCGCACCGCGATCTCGCCGCGGTTGGCCACCAGCACTTTGCGGAAGGCGCGCTTTTCCTTCGCCGGCGCCGGCTGCGGCTCGGACATGGGGCGGCGATGCTACCGCAGCGGCCGCGAGCGTCCCCGCCGCCTCAGCCGCCCGCAGGCTGGCGGTGGAAGACGTACCAGTTCCAGCCCGACAGCCGGGCGTACGGGAACACCGCGGCGAGGCGGTAGCGCCGTCCGGCGGCGAGGAAGGCGGCGGGCGGCGGCTCCTCGTCGGCGAAGACGTGGCAGAGGAACCACTCGGGCCCGCCCGGCGGCCACCGCCGCTCGGGCAGGTACACGAGCCGCCTGCCCGGCGGCATCAGGCGCGCGTAGTGTTCGAGCACCAGCCCGTTGCGGAAGTCGTAGTCGGATCCGACGGTGATGACGGGCGCCGTGGAGCGCTCGGCCATGAAGCGGATGGCGGCCGTGTAGTTGCCGCGGCCGCGGGCGAGCAGCGCGGCGGCGAGCCACGCGTTGCCGACGACGATGGCGCCGAGCAGCACCAACGCCGCGAGGCGTGCTGCCGCGCGGCCCGCGAGCAGCCGGTCGAAGCAGAGAGCGACGAGGAGCAGCAGCAGCGTTACCGGGAGCAGGAAGAAGCGCTCGTAAAGCACGCGCGGCGGATCGAGGAGCAGCTGGCAGGCGGGCGAGAGCAGGATGGCGACGAGGAAGAAGATCCACTCGCCCGCGCCTTCGCGGTAGAGCACCACGAGCGCGACGAGGAAGGCGGCGACGCCGACGACGAGCGCCAAGGTCGCCAACCAGCCGCTCTCCGGCGCGCCGAGGGCGAGCGCCACGGTGCTCCTCACCACCCGCGGCAGCGAGTAGGGCGTGTCGCCGCCGACGAAGAGCTGGCGCAGGTCGATCCACCAGAAGGCGGCGAGGAAGAGCGCCACCGGCGCGTGCGGCCGGGCAAGGAACAGCAGCTTCTGGCGCCACGAGAGCGGCGCACGTACGGCCCGCCAGAGCGACCACGCCGCCGCCCCGGCGTAGACGTGCAGGAACGTGAGGTGAGACAAGAAGCCGAGCGCCGCGCAGAGCGCGAAGGCCGCCGCATCGCTCCATCCGGTATCGCTAAATCGCGCGCGCTCGTGGTAGCGCCGCAGCGCCACGAAGGAGAGCAGCGCGAAGAGCACGGCGAAGGAGTAGCCCCGCGCCTCCGACGAATAGTGGACCACCAGGTACGAGCTGCCGACGAGCAGCATCGCCAGCAGCGCGGCACGCCCGCCCCGGCGGCGCATGATCGCCCCGGCTACGGCGACCGCGGCGACGCCCGCGAGCGCCGCGGGCAGGCGGTAGAGCCATTCATGGTCGAGCTCGCCGAGGGCGCGGAGCAGGAGAGTGTTGAGGTGGTGGTTGTTGCCGTGGTGAAGGCCGGTGAAGACGTGCAGGGGGTTGGGGATCATCTGCGCCAGTCGGAGCGACCAGATCTCGTCGAGCGATAGGTCGCCCAGGCTGCCGCCGAGGCGCAGCAGCAGCGCGGCGAGCAGGAGGGCGCCGGCGAAAAGCTGGTAGCGGGCGGCGGGCGGCGAGTCGGACGAGTCGCGCACCGCCGTGGCTACGGCTGCGGCACCGCGGCCTGCAGCGGCCGCCGCGCGTCACAGGCGGGCGCGATCGCCGGCGGCTTCTTGCCCTTCGCCATCCGCTTGCGGTGACGCTCGACGCCCATGAAGAAGAGCTTCTCGAGCGCGCGCTGGTAGAGCGACTGTCGGAAGACGCCGCCGGCGAGGGCGGAGACGACCGCCGCGCGCACCGCCTCGAACGGCGGCTCGGTGGCGAAGATGCCGACGAAGGCGGGGTCGTAGTAGCCGAGGATGTAGCGGCGGAAGCGGTCGAGACCGCGGCGCGCGAAGCGCTCGTAGCCCGCGAGGTCGCCCTCGTCGAGGCGGCCCTTCTTCGCCAGCAGCGCGGCGACGTCATCGGCCGCGCGCGTGGCGGTGGTGAGGGCCACGTGCACGCCGGAGGAGAAGACGGGGTCGAGGAAGCAGGCGGCGTCGCCGACGGTGACCCAGCCCGGCCCGTAGAAGCGGCGCAGGCGGTAGGAGAAGTCGGCGAGTGGGTGCACCTCTTCGATGCGCTCGGCGCCGGCGACGCGGCTCGCCACCTCGGGCGAGGCGGCGAGCAGCTCCTCGTAGAGCTCGTGCAGCGGCCGCCCGCGCCGCTCCGCCATCACGCCGCCTGGAAAGACGACGCCGACGCTCGTCGTCTCGGCGTCGAGCGGGATCATCCAGTACCAGCCCGCCGGCCCGCCGACGACGAGGATGTCGCCGCCGTCGCGGCCGAGCGCCATGCGCGCGCCGCGGTAGTGCGAGAACATCGCCGCCTGCCGCAGCACCGGGTCGCGCTCGCGGATCTTGAGCTGGCCGCCGAGCATCGCCTCGCGGCCGGTGGCATCGAAGACGACCTTCGCCGTGACGTCTTCCTCGCGGCCGTCGGCGTGGCGCACGCGCACGCCGGTGGCGCGGTCGCCGTCGAAGCGCACGGCGAGCACGTCGACGCCTTCGCGCACGTCGGCGCCCTGCTCGGCGGCGTTCCGGAGCAGCAGATGGTCGAACTCGGCGCGGCGCACCTGGAAGGCCTGCGGCGGCGGCTTGCGGCCGACGCCGCCGGCGAAGGTGATGTGGTTGCTGCCGCCGTCGGGCTCGAAGGTGAAGTGGGCGCCCCACTTGCGCTGGAAGCCCTCGGCGCCGATGCGGTCCCACACGCCGAGGCGGCGCAGCAGCGGCTCGCTGTGCGGCAGCAGCGACTCGCCGACGTGGAAGCGCGGGAAGCGCTCGCGGTCGTAGACGCCGCACCGAGCGGCCGGCGCGGGCGAGCAGCGCGGCGGCGGTGCTCCCCGCCGGCCCGCCGCCGATGACGACCGCGTCGAGCTCGCTCATGAGGGCGGCAACGGTAGCAGGTGGCGGCGCCGGCGCCACGGCGAGACAAGCAGCAGCAGCGCGAGGAGACCGGCGGCCGCGCCCCACATCGCGCAATGCAGCGGCGCGCGGTCCACCCACAGCTCGACGCGGTGCGGACCGGCGGGCACGGCGACCGCCATGCGGTGGAGGTCGGCGGCGAGCACCGGCGTCGCGCGGCCGTCGACGTTGGCGCGCCAGTGCGGCTGCCAGGCGCGCTGCACGACGAGCCAGCCGGGGCGCGTGTCGTCGCTCGCTATGTGGAAGGACTCGACGGTTGCGCGCTCGAGCGTGGCGCGGCCGGCGCCGGGCGGCGCCGCCGACGCGGGCTCGGCGAGCACCACTTCGGCGCTCGGGTCGAAGCGCGGGTCGAGGAGGATGGCCACCGCGGCGCCGGGATGCTTCGCCACTCGCGCGCCGGCGACTCGCCGCACCTCCGGCACCGCGCCCTCGATGCGGTGGACGAAGATGGGAGCCAATGGTCCCGACGCGCGTGCGACGAGCGGTACACCAGTGACGCCTGCGGCCAGCGGGCGATCGAGCAGCAGCGCTTCGACTCCCCACACGCGCAGCAGGCGCAGCCGTCGCGCGTCGTCGAGCCCGCGCAGCGACTCGGCGGCGAGGCGAGTGAGGACGCCGTCGAGACCTTCCGGCGAGCGCGCCAGCTCGTAGCGCCAGCCGAGCGGCACGCCGACGAGCGGGAACCCCGACTTCGCGCCCTGCCGCACCAGCCACCGCCCCTCGCCGCGCGGCAACGGCCGGCCGCGCGCCGGACCGAAGAGACGGCTCATGCTGCCGTGAGCGACGCGAGTCCCGGCCGGCAGCAGCGAGGCGAACGCGGGCGCACGCGAGTAAGGAGCGGCGCGGTCGCGCGGCATCGTCGCCGGCGCGAGCAGCATCAGCTGCGCGCCGACGTGGAGCGCGAGCATCGCGGGCGCGACGAAGCGCATTCGCGCGCCGCGCGAGGCGAGCCACGCCAGCAACAACGCCAGCGCGCCGAGCGCCGCGCAGGTGATCGCCCAGCGCGTCGGCTCGCCGCTGACCAGCTGGCGTGGCGTCGAGCGCGCCAGCTGGCGGACCATCCACGCCTGCAACGCGGACGAGAACGCGGCCGTCACGGCGGCGGCGAGCAGCAGCGTCGCACCGAGCGCGAGGAGCGCGCCGCGCAATCGCTTCACCGCGGCTCGCTCGCCGAGCACGAGCGCTCGCTCCCAGCCGATCGCCGCGAGCGCCGAGAGCGCGAGCGCCACCAGCAGCCACGCCTTGACCGGGAAGCGCACGATGCTGTCGCCGGCGAGCGACGCGAGCCAGTCGAGCAACGGGTTGAAACGGCCGAGCGCGACGAAGAGACCGAGCCCGAGCGCCGACCAGGCGAAAGCGCCCCCGCGTCCCCGCGCGCGGCCGGCGGCGAGCGCGAGCGCCAGCGGCAGCAGTCCGGGGTAGAGCGTGACGAGGAACGGCAGGTTGCCGGTGTGGAAGCGGTGCCCCCAGAAGCCACCCGGCCCGCCGCGGTCGATGCGGCCGAAGGGCAGCGGCAATAGCTGTTCGACGAGCTGCCGCGGGTCCCAGCTGCCGATCGTGCTCGCCACCGCGTCGTAGCCGCGCACGCCGCGCGTCGACGTGGGCAGAGCGCGCAGCAGCTCGACGATCTGCGGCGCGGCGACGGCCGTGCCGGCGACGATGCCGAAGAGCAGGAGCGGTAGCCATCGCGAGCGTTCGCCGACGGCGCTTGGATCCCGCCGTACGAAATCTCTCTGCTGTCACTGCGAGGAGCGGAGCGACGAAGCAGTCTCGACCATCGAGATCGCCACGGGCGCTCCGCGCCCTCGCGATGACGGGAGTTGTCGTCTGCTCCACTGACGAACGCCAAAGCCGAAACCGCACCGCCGAGCGCCACGGCGGCGAACGCCGGATCGCCGCCGAGCAGCAGCAGCGACCACAGCCCGCCGGCCGCTGCGGCCATGCGCGCGCTCGTACCGTCGCGCGCCGCTAGACAGGCGGCGACGAACGCCGGCGCCAGCGCCGCGCCGGGCACGAGGTCGTAGAAGCTCATCTGCGAGAGGAAGAAGCCGCTCGTCGCGTAGACCGCCCCGCCGGCCCACGCCGCTTCGCGGCCGCAGCCGAGCCGCCGCGCCAGCCAGGCGAAGCTCCATGGCGCAAGCAGGAAGTGGAGCCAGAAGTGCGCGTTCAGCGACCAGATCGACGACGCCGCAAGGTAGATCACGTTCGTCGGATAGAGCGGCGCGCCGTTGGGGTTGCCGAGCAGCGGCTGGCCGCCGCCGCGCTGGACGTCGAGCACCGGCAGCGACCCCTCGCGCAGCGCCGCCGCCTCGGCCTCCTTCATCGCCAGATGCGTGGCGAGCACGTCGCGCAGGAAGAGCGTGTCGCGCCCGACGATCAGCGAGCCGACGGCGACGAGCTGCAGCAGCACGACCGGCGCGACGAGCAGCAGCCACGGCGCGAGCGGTCGCCGCGTCCGCCGCCCGCTCGCGCGTCGGGAGCGGCTCAAACGCAGCGCGCGGCGTCGCGGGTTCGACCGGCTCAGTCATCCGCAAGTGGGCGCAAGTGGACGTCGGGGATGCGTGCGTACAATACCCGCCCTTCATCGTGAAGAAGATCCGGATGCCACCGCTGCTGCAGGCGATGCGGCCCCAACAGTGGGTCAAGAACTTCTTCGTGCTCGCCCCGGTGGTGTTCGCGCACCGTCTCGGCGATCCCGTGCTGGTCGGCCGCGCGCTGCTCGCCTTCGCCGCCTTCTGCGCCGGCTCGTCGGCGATCTACCTGCTCAACGACGTGCGCGACCGCGAGGCGGACCGCCACCATCCGTTGAAGCGGCAGCGCGCCATCGCCTCGGGCGCGGTGAGCGTCGCCACCGCCGTCGTCACCGCGCTGGTGCTCGCCGCCGCCGCGCTCGCCGCCGGCGCCGCGCTCGGCCGCTTGGCGCTGGCGCTGCTGCTCGCCTTCCTGTTGCTCAACACGCTCTACACGCTCCACCTCAAGCACGTCGTCATCCTCGACGTCATGGTGCTCGCCATCGGCTACCTGCTGCGCGTCGAAGCGGGCGCCGCCGCGGTAGGCGTCGCGGTGTCGACGTGGCTCCTCCTCTGCACGCTCTTCGTCGCCGTCTTCCTCGGCTTCTCCAAGCGCCGGCACGAGCTGCTGCTGCTCGCCGACCGCGCGGCAGACCAGCGGCGCGTGCTGTCGCACTACAGCCCCGCCTTCCTCGACCAGATGATCAGCGTCGTCACCGCCTCGACGGTGATCTGCTACGCGCTCTACGCCATGGCCGACGAGTCGGTCGAGAAGCACGGGCGCGGTCTCGTCTACACCGTGCCGTTCGTGCTCTTCGGCGTCTTCCGCTACCTCTACCTCACCTACCAGCGGCCGGGGCACGCCAACCCCACCGAAGAGGTGCTCACCGATCCGCCCTTCCTGGTCAACGTCGCGCTCTGGGCGGCGGTGGTGCTGGCCGTGCTCTACGCCGGAGGAGGCGCGCCGTAGCTCACGACGAGGCGCACCGCACGCGCGGCACTAGTCGCCGAAGAAGCCGCGCACGGCCGCGCACACCTCGTCGACCTGCGCCTCTTGCAGCTGCGGATAGAGCGGCAGGCTGAGCACCTCGCGCGCCGCCGCCTCCGACTGCGGCAGCTCGAGGTCATCGACAACGTACGACGCCAGCGCCGGCTGCTGGTGCAGCGGGATGGGATAGAAGATGGCGTTGCCGATTCCCTGGTCGAGCAGGTGCTGGCGCAACCGGTCGCGGGCCGCCGTGCGCAAGGTGAGCTGGTGCCACACCGGCTCGGCCTCCTCGGGCACGCGAGCGAAGCGCAGGTCGCCGACGCTGGCGAGCCCGTCGCGATAGCGCGCCACGAGCGCCGCCCGCCTGGCGTTGTCGCGATCGAGCCGCGCGAGGCGCAGGTTGAGCACCGCCGCCTGCAGCGCGTCGAGCCGCGAGTTGGTGCCCACCGCGCCGTGACGGTAGTGCTCGACGCGACCGTGGTTGGCGAGCAGCCGCACGCGCGCCAGCGCCTCGACGTCGGCGCCGGTGACCGCGCCGCCGTCGCCGAAGCAGGCCAGGTTCTTCGACGGGTAGAAGCTCCAGCCGGCGAGCGCGCCGAAGGCGCCGACGCGACGGCCGCGCCAGCGCGCCCCCTGCGCCTGCGCCGCGTCCTCGATCAGCCAGAGGCCGCGGCGGCGGCAGAGCTCGAGCGTGCCGTCGAGGTCGAACGGCTGGCCGTAGAGGTGGACGCCGATGATGCCCACCGTGCGCGGCGTCACGCGCGCCGCGGCATCGGCGACGTCGAGGTTGAACGTCGCCGCCTCGACGTCGACCGGTACCGGCACGCCGCCCGCCCACACCACCGCCTCGGCGGTGGCGAAGAAAGTGAACGACGGCACCAGCACCTCGTCACCAGGACGCAGGCCGAGCGCGTGCAGCGCCAGCACCAGCGCGTCGGTGCCGTTGGCGACGCCGACGCAGCCCGGCGCGTCGAGGTACTTGGCGAAGTCGTTCTCGAAGGCCTCGACCTCGGGTCCGCCGACGAAGGCGGTGCGGGCGAGCAGATCTCCCCAACGCGCCAACAGCTCGGGCCGCAACTCCTCGGCGGCGGACTTCAAGTCGAAGTGAGGTATGCGCACGGCAATGGCTCCGCGTTTTGTTGATGAGTCGGCGCTCAGCCGGCGGGCACGGCCCGCAGCGGCTGGCGCGTCCAGGGGGTGGCGTGGAGCACGATGGTGCCCTCGCCGAGAGTGACGTTGCCGGGCACCTCGAGCCGCAGCAGCGGCGGGAACTCGGCCTGGGGAAAACAGGCGTGACGGCGCGGGAAGATGGCCAGGTAATCGGGCCGCTCCTCGCGCACGAAGGCGAGGATGCCGGGACAGATCGAGCGCGTCGCGCGCAGCGAGGCGCCCGCGTAGCCATGCACGCGCGGCGAGACAATCCCCGCCAAATCGAGGACGCGGTTGGGGAGCAGGAACTTGAGCGCCCCGATGTCGTCGACCGCGAGCATCGCCTGCGGCGGCAGCCGCGGCGCGAGCCAGCGCGCCAGCCGCACATCGCCGCTCTCGATGTCGCGCACGTTCTGCACGTACCGCCCGGCGCCGGCGACGAGCCCCGCAAGCGCCGGCAGCACGAGCAACAGAGCGAGCGCCGGCTGCCACGCCATGGCAATAGCGCCCAGGCGCAGCCGTGACGGCATCGCCGCCAACAGCGCCGCAGCGCCGAGCACCGCCAGCACCACGACGACCGGCAGCAGCGGATAGAAGTAGCGCCCGAAGTTGCCGAAGATGCCGCGCCCCTTCCCGGACAGCACGCCGTAGGCGAGCGGCAACCCAACCACCCACAGGGCAGGCAACAGCCCGCGATCCTCGTCACCCCCGAGCCGCGCCAGCAACGCCAGCACGCCGGCCGGCGCCAGCAACGTCGCCACCGGCTGCGTCGCCGCCAACACCCCGATCACCTCGAACAGATACCGCCCCCGCGGCATCCCCGGCGTGGTGTAGCCAGCCTTGGTGTCGAACGTCGTCGGCAACGGCGACCCCGCAAGCGCCTGATAGACGAGCATCGTCGGCACCACCACGATCGCGGCGAGCGCGATGCCGGCGAGCAGCGTCCGCCACGGCGGCGACGCGAGCCGCAGCTCGCCGCCCTCGCGACGCAGCACCAGCACGCGATCGACGATCGCGAGCACGATCAACAGCAACCCCTCGGGCCGCGCCAGCACCGAGAGCCCGATCAACGCGAATGACAACGGCGGCCGCGACACCTCGCGCCGCTCGCGAACGTGCAACGCCATCCCCCACGTCGCAAGCGCCGCGAACAGCGGCACCTCCATCCCCGACAACGCGCTCCACACGAGCACGCCGGTCGTCCCCGCGAGCACCGCCGCAAGACCCGCGAGCGCCCTCCGCAACCCGAGCTCGCGCGCGAGCCGCCACGTGCCGGCGACTACGAGCAAATGACAGCCCACACCAATGGCTTTCGTCCACGCGAGCGCGGGCAAGCCCACGAGAAAGCCAATCGACAACAATGCCGTCCACAACGGCGCCGTCGACCCGGCGACGCGCTCGCCGGGGTTGTAGCTCAGCCCGTCGCCTGCCGCGAGGTTGCGCGCGAACTGCAAATGAATCCAGCTGTCGTCGAGCGGAAACCCGAGCCGCCCGTCGAGCAGCCAAAGCTCGCCCCAAAGAAACGCCACGCAAGGCACCAGCGCGAGCACAAGCCAGCCAAGCCTCGACCAGGCCACACGTCGGCCCACAACTCGCGCCGACTGGTCTGCACCACCATCAGCGGTGCTGAGCGACTCGATTTGCATGAAGGCGCGAGCCTACACGACCCCCTTCCCAGGGATCGTGCCCGCGACGAGCGAGCCGAGGGTCGGGCTCGGCGAGCCGCGCGGCCGCGGGCGGGCCGCCGCGGCGGGGCCTCCCGGAGGGCGCATGCGTCGGCGGGTGGTAGTCAGCGGATCGCGCCCCGCGCCCGGAGGGGAGCGAGCAACCCTGCCTGACGACCTCGTATTGCGAGCGCGCCCCGCGGCGGCGGCCCGCCCGCGGCCGCGCGGCCCGCCGAGCCCGACCCGCGCCGGAGGGAGCAAGCCATCTTCGCTCGAACCCTCGTGTGGCCAGCGCGCCCTCCACACCCGACCCGCGCCGGCCGCCACCCGCACGCGCGTCTCCGCTACGATCCCGCCCTCGATGCCCTACGGCCTAGTCGAGCGTCGCCGCCGCGCCGCCGCGCGCATAGCCCTCTACGGCAGCCTCGCCCTCGTCGGCGCCGCCACCCTCTCGGCGCGCCACTTCCTCCACCTCCCCCCCACCGGCGGCCCCGAGACCGACTGGTTCGAAGTCGACTGGCGCTCGAAAACCCCCGTGCGCCTGCTCCAGCAATACCTCCGCATCGACACCACCGCCGCCACCGGCGACGAGCTCGCCGCCACCCTCTTCCTCTCCACGCCCCTCGAAGCCGCCGGCATCCCGGTGCACATCGAACGCGTCGGCAACCACGCCAACCTCTGGGCCGAGCTGCGCGGCGACGACCCGCGTCCGCTCATCCTCCTCTCCCACCTCGACGTCGAGCCCGTGCTCCACCCCGAGCAGTGGCAGCACCCGCCCTTCGCCGGCGTCCTCGATCCGCCCTACATCGTCGGCCGCGGCTCCTTCGACATGAAGAGCTACACCATCGCCCAGCTCCTCGCGCTGCTCGAGCTCGCCGCCGAGCACCCGCGGCCGCGGCGTACCGTCCTCCTCCTCGCCACGGCGAGCGAAGAGTCCGGCAGCGACCTCGGCATGCGCTGGCTCCTCGCCGAGCGGCCCGAGCTCCTGCGCGGCGCCTGGGCGGTGCTCACCGAAGGCGGCATCGTCGAGGCCCGCAACCTCGAAAACCTCAAATACTGGGGCATCGAGATCGGCCAGAAGCGCTTCGCCGAGATCGTCGCCTGCGCGCCGACCCGCGAGCGGCTGCTCGACCTGCGCAAGGACGTCGGCGAGTTCGGCTTCCACGTCACGGGTCTCCACGTCGATCCCGAGGTGCAGCGGTTCTGGGCCGGCTACCGCTCGACGCGCGACCTCGACACGCTGCGCGACGTGCTCGCCGACCCCGAGGCGCTGCCGCGCGATCCGGCGGCGTTCATCGACCTGCCCTACTACCTGCAGTCGATGCTGCGCAACGAGCTCATCCCATTCCCGCCCGAGCCGTCGCCCGGCGGCGGCTGGCAGATGCGCATGATCTTCCACCTGCTCCCCTCGGCCGACCTTGCCGCCGCTCGGCGCGAGCTGCTGCCGGAGTGGATGACGGGCGGCGTAACGCTCGTCCAGCGGCCGGCGCCGCCGGCGGCCGCCATCAGCCCGAGCGACCACCCGGTGGTGCGCGCCATCCAGGCCGAGCTGCGCCGCGACTACGGCCGGCCCGTCTCCGGCCCTTACTTCCTGCCCTGGAGCGCCTCCGACTCGCGCTTCCTGCGGCCCCTCGGCATCCCGAGCTACGGCTTCGCCCCCTTCCTGCTGCTCACCCCCGAGACCGAGCGCATGGGGCGCGAGAACGAGATGATCTCGCTCTCCGGCTTCGTCGACGGCACCGACCTTTACCGCCGCGTCGTCGAGCGGCTGGCGATGGCCGACGGCTGACAAATCCCGTCAGCGGCTCTGACAAGAACCGTCGAGACGGGGCGGTCGTTCGGCGGTCGGAGGGGCTTCCACGGCCACTCCCACCGCTCGCTGCAGGTGGCACGGTCCATGCTCGATCGGCCGCAAACCGTACGGAATCCACCGTCGGGCTCCCGTTGGGAGGTGTTCATGCTGAGGAGACTCCGTAACCGGCAGCGCGGCTTCACGCTGATCGAGCTGCTGATCGTGGTGGCGATCATCGGCATCATCGCCGCGCTGCTGATCCCGAACTTCCTGGATGCGCTGCAGAAGGCGAAGCAGAAGCGCACGGTGGCCGACATCCGCAACGTCGGCACCGCCGAGATGTCGTGGCTGACCGACCAGATCGCCGCGGCCTCCGCCGGCTTGACCAACACCGTCTCCACCGGCGACTACAAGAGCTACTCGGCGGCAAACCTGGCGAACTTGCTGGTCCCGCAGTACGTCCAGGAAGTGCCCGTGAATGATGGGTGGAAGACCGGCATCGACTACTTCCTCACCACCAACTTCTCGCAGAAGAAGATCATGCTCACCCGCAGCTACGGCCAGAAGGGTGCCGCCGACGCCGGCACCTACACGGCCGGCGCCTTCGAGCCCACCGACTACGAGCAGGACATCGTGTGGGCCGACGGCTTCTTCGTCCGCTGGCCGCAGAAGGTCAGCTGACCTGATCAGCTGACTCGGGCCGCTCGACGGCATGAACCCCAGGAGAGGGCGCCACAAGGCGCCCTCTTCGTTTTCGTGGAGATACAGTCCGCGCCGTGCGCCGGCTCGCTCCTCTCCTCCTCGCCGGCCTGCTCTGCTGCCAGCCGCCGGCGGCGCCCGACGCCTCGACGCTCTCCCTCCACGCCCGCTGGCTGCAGGGCTACCTCCGGCTCGACACCACCAACCCGCCGGGCAACGAGCAGCGCGCCGCCGACTACCTGCAGCGCATCCTCGCCGAGCGCGGCGTCGAGTCGCGGCGGCTCGTCTCGCCCGGCGGCCGCACCAGCCTGTGGGCGCGCCTGCAGGCGCGGCCCGGCGTCGACGGCCCGGCGCTGCTCCTCCTCCACCACACCGACGTCGTGGCGGCGGGGCCGGGCTGGCACCATCCGCCTTTCGGCGCCGAGGTCCACGACGGCCGGCTCTTCGGCCGCGGCGCCCTCGACGACAAGAGCCTGGGCATCGCGCAGCTCGCCGCCTTCCTCGACGCGGCGCAGCATCGCAACGAGCTCGTGCGCGACGTCGTGCTGCTCGCCGTCGCCGACGAGGAGCGCGGCAGCGCCGAGGGAACGGCGTGGCTGCTGCAGGCGCACCCCAAGCTCTTCCACGGCGTCGAAGGCGTGCTCAACGAGGGCGGCTCCAACCGCCAGGTCAACGGCCGCCTGCTCTGGTGGGGCGTCGAGGTCGCGCAGAAGCGGCCGCTCTGGCTGGAGGTGGTGGCCGAGGGTCGCGGCGGTCACGGCGCCGGCCACAACCCGCACTCGGCCACCCACGAGCTCATCCACGCTCTCGACCGCCTGCTCGCGCGGCCCGCGCGCTGGCACGTGAGCGCCGCCGCGCGCAACTACCTGCGCGCGCTGGCGCCGCTGCACAACGCGACCTGGCAGCCGCTGCTCACCCGGCCGGAGCAGATCATCGGCGCGCAGGGACCGAAGGAGGGCGGCATCCTGCCCGGCATGGAGAACCTCTTCCTCGACACCGTGCAGGTCAACGTGCTGGAGGGCGCGCCGCAGATCAACGTCGTGCCGCCGCGGGCCACCGCCCGCATCGACGTGCGCCTGCTGCCCGACACCGACGCCGATGCCTTCCTCGCCGAGCTGCGGCAGGCGCTCGGCAAGGACGTCGAGGTGCGCGTCCTCCTCGCCTCGCCCCTCGCCGCCGCGAGCCCGACCGACACTTCGCTGCACCGCACGATGGCGAAGGTCTTGGGCCGCGAGGCGCCGGTGATGCCGTTCTTCTCCCCCGGCTTCACCGACTCGCGCCTCTTCCGCCAGCGCGGCATCCCGGCCTACGGCTTCTCCCCCTTCGCCCTCGAGCCGCACGACCTGCTCGGCATCCACGGCGCCGACGAGCGGATGCCCCTCGCCGAGCTCGACCGCGGCGTCGAACGGCTGCGCGACGTGGTGCGCGCATGGGCCCTTCGCGACAGCTGAAACTGCTGGCTCGTCGCTTGCAATCGCCGCACGCCGCCGGTCTCACAAGAAGGGGATTCCCATGCGTCGAGCGCTGCGGGAGAAGGGATTCACGCTGATCGAGCTGTTGATCGTCGTCGCCATCATCGGCCTCTTGGCGGCGATGCTGATTCCCAACCTGCTCGACGCCCTGCAGAAGACGAAGCAGAAGAAAACCATGGCCGACGCCCGCCTGTTGGGCGGCGCGATGATGGGCTGGCTGACCGACCAGGTCGGCGCCGCCGCGGCGGGCGCGCAGACGACGGTGGTCGACCTCGCGCAGTACAAGGCGATCACGCCGACCGCGCTCACCAACGAGCTGGTGCCCACCTACATCCAATCGGTCCCCGCCTATGACGGGTGGAAGCGCGCCTACGACCTCTACCTCGACACCGTGCCGCCCATCGAGGATCAGGTGATGGGGATCCGCAGCGCCGGCCAGGGGGGGGTGGCGTCGGGCAACACCTACGTCTCGGGCGCCTTCGAGCCGACCGATTACGAGCAAGACATCGTGTGGGTCGACGGCTTCTTCGTGCGCTGGCCGCAGCGCCTGAGCTAGCAGCGAGCGACGCGGCTAGGATCCGCTCGCTCTGAGATCTTCTAGCCTCCTCTCCGCTGCGACGCTGCGGCGGGCGCTACCGCTGCTGCCGGCGGTGCTGCTGCTCGCGACCATCCTGCTGCCGCTGCTCGATCCGCGCCGCGTGCTGATGGTGCGCGACTTCGCGTTCTTCCACCTGCCGCTGCGCACCGCGCTCGCCGAGCTCGCACGCGCCGGCGAGCTGCCGGAGTGGAACCACCTCATCCACGGCGGCCAGCCGATCCTCTCCAATCCCAATTACGCGGCGTTCTATCCGCCGAGCTGGCTGGCGCTCCTGGTGACGCCGCGCTACGCGCTCCACCTGCTCGTCATCCTCCACGCCGGCTGGGCGCTCGCCGGCGCCTGGCGGCTGTTGCGGCGGCTGGGCGCGGCGCCCGACGCGGCGGCGCTCGGGGCGATGGGGTTCGCGGGCTCGAGCTGGTTCCTGTCGCTCACCAGCACCTTCAACTTCTACGGCAGCATGGCGTGGTTCCCGTGGGTGCTCGCCGCCGCGGAGGCGGCGTTCGCGGCACCGCGAGCGGCGCGTTGGGGCGGCGCGGCGCTGCTCGCCGCGCTCGCTCTCGCCATGCAGCTCTTCGCCGGCGAGCCGGTGACAGTGCTGGTGAGCGGCCTCGCCGTCGTGGGCCTCGCCGCGGGCCGTCCCGAGCGGCTGCGACGCACGGCGCCGCGGCTGCTCGCCATCGCGCTCCTCGCTGTTGCGATCGGCGCCGTGCAACTGCTGCCGGCGATGAATCGCCTCGCGGGAACGGTGCGCGGCGGTGGCCTCGCGAGCGCTGACGCCGACAAGTGGTCGACGCCGCCAGCGCGGCTCGTCGACTTCGTGCTGCCCCGCTTCTGGGGGGACAGCGGGCGCGACGAAGCGGGCCTCTGGCTCGGCTGGAACCTGCACGACCAGGACTTCCCCTACGTCGTGGCGCTCTACTCCGGGCTGCTGCTCACCGCCCTCGCGGCGGCGGCGCTGCTTGCGCTGGCCGATCCCCTATCGCGGCGCCTGGCTCTTCGCGGCGATCGCCGGCGTGCTGCTGGCGCTCGGCCGCCACGGCCCGTTTTGGGGCGCGCTGCGCGCGCTGCCGCTGCTCTCCTTCGTGCGCTATCCGGAGAAGTTCCTGGTGTTGACGACGGCGGTCGTGCCGATCGCCGGCGCGCTCGGCTGGCAGCACCTGCTCGCGGCCCGCGAGCGCGGCGAGCGCAGGTGGGCGTTGCTGCCCGCCGCACTCGCCGGCATCGTCGCCGCGGTGGCCGCGCTCTTCGTCGCCGTGCTGGCCGGCGCGCCCGCCGTCGGCGAGCTCTTCGTGCGCAGCCACAGCGGGCTGCCGCCGTCGCCGCGCACGCTCACCGCCGCGGTCGCGTTCCTGCGGCGCGAGGCATTGGTAGCGCTGCTCGTCGCGCTCGCGGTGGCGGTGCTCCTTGCGCTGCTCGCGACGCGTCGCGTCGGACGTCGCGGCGTCGCCGCGGCGGCGCTGCTGCTCCTCGCGGCCGACCTCTGGTGGTACGGCCGCGGTCTCGAGCCGACCCTGCCCGAGGCGGTGGTGCTGGCGAAACCAGCCGCGATCGACGCGGCTCGCGCCGCCGGCGGCCGGCTCTTCAGCGGACCCGCCATCGACCGGCGGCCGGAGATCGGCGTCCGGCGCGGTCCCGTCGGCTTCCAGCAGCTGTGGGCGCGGCTGCAGCGGCTCGATCCCTACGCAGCGACGCTCTGGCGTGTCGAGTACGCGCTCGACCGCGACTACGACCTCATGCTGACGCGCTGGGCGAGCCACGCGCAGTCGCAGCTGCTCGCCGTCTGGCCGAACCGCGGCGAGGTCGATCGCCTGCTCGCCGCCTGGGACGTCGGCGCGCTGGTGCTGCGCCGCGACCCCGCCGACATGGTGCGCGAGCTGCGTCGCACCGGCCGGCCGCCTGCCGACCACGTCGTGCTGCGCATGCGCGAACGGCTGCCGCGCTTCCGCTTCGTACGCGCGCTGGCAGCGGTCGCCGACGAGGAGGCGGCGACGCGCGCGCTCGCCGGCCTCGACCTCGCGCGCGAGGACTTCTGCGTCGGCCGCCAGGCGGTGCCGGCGGGCGCGTCGGCGCGCGGCACGGTGCTGGCGCGCGTGGAGGGGCAGCGTCCGCGCCTCCGCTATCGCGCCGACGGACCGGCGTTCCTCGTCGCCGCCATCACCTTCGACGAGGGTTGGCAGGCGACGCTCGAAGACGGCACCGCCGCGCCGACGTGCCCCACCGCGCTCGGCCAGCTCGGCATCGCGCTGCCGGCGGGCGAGCACACCCTGCGGCTGCGCTACCGCGATCCGTGGGTGCGCGTCGGCGCCGCCCTCACCGTCGTCACGCTCCTCGCCGCCGCGCTCTTCCTCCTGCGCCGGCGCAGCCCTGACGACGAGGCGCGGGCGGCGGCGACCGTAGAATCGCCGGCATGAGCGTGCGGCTGCTGATCGACCTCTACGCCGCGGCGGTGGGGCTCGTCATCGGCAGCTACCTCAACGTCGTCATCCATCGCCTGCCGCGCGAGGAGTCGACGGTGCTGCCGCGCTCGCGCTGCCCGAACTGCGGCGCGCAGCTGCGCGCGCGCGACAACCTGCCGCTGCTCTCGTTCCTGCTGCTGCGCGGCCGCTGCCGGCAGTGCAAAGAGCCGATCTCCTGGCGCTATCCGTTCGTCGAAGCGGCCACGGGAGCGCTCTTCGTCGGCTGCGTCGAGGCGTTCGGCATCAGCTGGCGCGCCGCGGCGGCGGCCGCCTTCGGCGCCGCGATGATCGCGCTCGCCGGCATCGACCTCGAGCACTACTTGCTCCCTGACGTCATCACCCTGCCCGGCATCGCCGTCGGGCTCCTCATCTCGCTGGGCGCGGGGTGGATCGACTGGCGCGACTCGCTGCTCGGCATCCTCGTCGGCGGCGGTGGGTTGTGGCTCATGCGCCAGGCGTGGCTGCTGCTGCGCAAGGAAGAGGGGATGGGGCTCGGCGACGTCAAGATGCTGGCGATGGTGGGAGCCTTTCTCGGCTGGCAGGGCGTGCTCGTCACCGTCTTCCTTGGCTCGCTGGCCGGTGCGCTGTTGGGGTTGACGCTCATCGCCGCCGGCCGGCTCGACCTCGGCTCACGGCTGCCGTTCGGAGTGTTCCTCGCCGGTGCCGCCATCGTGGCGCTGTTCGCCGGACCGGCGCTGGTCGCCCGCTACTCGCGATTGTTGTGAGCACCGAACCGCGAGTGCCCGCGCCGCTGCGCGACGCGCGCGTCGGCCTACCGGTCGCCCTGCTCTTGTTGCTCGTCCTGTCGAGCTTCACGCTGCTGACCTATCGAAACGGTGTGCGGCTGCTGCAGCTCGAGCGGCAGCAGGAGGCGCTCGGCGCCGCGCGCACGGCGGCGGCACGCGTCGCCGGGGGCGAGATGCCGGGGTCGGACGAGCTGCGCGCCATCCACCCGGCGGCGCTGCGGCTCGTCATCGCCGACGACCGCGGCGAGCTGGTGGCGACCGTCGGCGAGCCGCTCGACGGCGGCTTCGCGGCGCCGCTCGACGGTACGCTGCCCACCGAGGCGGTGGCGAACGGACCGGGCGGCGTAGCGGAGCCCGTTGTCGCCGCCTTCGTGCCGCTCGCCGGCGCCGCGCCCGGCCGTCGCTGGCTGCGCCTCGACCTCGCCGAGCCGCTGCTCGCCGGCCAGCAGCGGGCGCTCGGGCTCCTCACCTGGACGGTGCTGGGTGCGAGCCTCGCCATCCTCCTCTGGCTCGGCCTCTTCCTCCGCCAGCTGCTGCGCCCGTACGAGACGCTGCTGCGCCGCGCCCGCGAGCTCGGCGGCGGCGCCAGCGAGGACGAGGCGTCGTTCCTCCTCGCCACCGTCGAGCGCGCCATCGTCGCCGCGCGCCAGGACGTCGCGGCCGGCGAACGCAACGAAGAGCTCGTCGGGCGCGAGCGTAGCGAGGAATTGGTGGTACTCGAGCGCACGCTGTCGTCGAGCCTCGAGAGCGGCCTGCTGCTGCTCGACCGCGACGGGCGCGTGCTGGCGCTCAACCCCGCCGGCGCCGCGCTCCTCGGTCCGCCGCCGCCGCCGCGCACGCCGCTCGCCGAGCTGCTGGCGACGCAGCCCGAGCTGCTCGCGCTCCTCACGCCGGCGATCGCCGCCGGCGAAGGCTTGCAGCGTCAGGAGTGCGACGTCGTCGCCGCGGGCGAGGTCCACCGCATCGGCCTCACGGTGACGCCGCTGCGGCGCTCCGGCGGCGAGCTGCTCGGCTACCTCGTGCTCTTCGCCGACCTGACGAAGAGCGAGCGCGAAGGGCAGCAGGCGCGCCTCGCCGAGAGCCTGGCGCACCTGGGCGAGCTCTCGGCCGGCGTCGCCCACGAGCTGCGCAACGGCCTCGCCACCCTCGTCGGCTACCTCACGCTCCTCGAGCGCGACCTCGCCGCCCAAGACCCCGCCAACCGAGAGCGCGGCGCCCACACCGACGAGTACCTCGCCGAGCTGCGCGGCGAGACGCAGCGGCTGCAGCGCGTCGTCGCCGACTTCCTCGGCTTCACGCACCCGGGCGCAGAGCGGTTGGTGCCCGTCGACTTGGACGCGGTCGTCCGCCATGCCGCCGCCGATCCGGCCATCGATGGCTCGGCGCTGCGCGTGAGCACTGGCGACGAACGCGCGAGCGAAGGCTCGTCGCCCGCCGCGACGGCAGCAACGCTCGCCGGCGACCCGCAGCTGCTCGAGCGCGCGCTGCGCAATCTGCTGCGCAACGCCCTCGAAGCGCAACAACGCGCCGGCGCCACGACGCCGGTCGACGTGGAGACCGGCTGGGCCGACGACGGCTTCGAGATCGCGATCCGGGACCGCGGCCCCGGCATCTCGCCCGAGATGCGCCGCCGCCTCTTCCAGCCCTTCGCCTCCGACCGCCCCGGCGGCGTCGGTCTCGGCCTCGCCCTCGCCCACCGCATCGTGTCGCTCCACGGCGGCACGCTCGTCCTCGAGCCACGTGCCGGCGGCGGCACGACGGCACGCATCACGTTCGCGAAGGAGCGCTTCGCCACCGCCGCTACGGAGCTGCCCGCCGATCCTCAGCGGCGATAACGCGGGAAGCCTTCGAGGTCGTACTGCCGCACGCGGCGCAGGAGAGTGCGATACGAGATGCCCAGCTCCTCGGCGGCGAGCCGTTTGTCGCCGCGCGTACGCTCGAGCGCTTCCTCGAGCTGCCGCCGCTCGCCCTGCTCGGCGCCCGACAGCGCCTCCTCCACCTCCGCGACGCCGAGGCGGCCGCCGGGCCGCAGGATCACCGCCCGCTCGAGCACGTTGGCGAGCTGCCGCACGTTGCCTGGCCACTCCTGCGCCTGGAGCCGCTCGCCGGCGGCCGGCGTGAGCTCCGGCGGCTCGAGGCCGTGCCGCTCGGCCAGCCGCGCCAAAAGGTAACGGGCGAGCGGCCCGACGTCGCTCGCGCGCTCCCGTAAAGGCGGCAGCTCGAGCGGGAAGACGCTCAGGCGGAAGTAGAGGTCGGAGCGGAACTCGCCCGCCTCGACCATCGCCTGCAGGTCGCGGTTGGTCGCCGCGATCAGCCGCACGTCGGCGCGCTGCGGCTCGGCGCTGCCGACGCGCTCGTAGGTGCGCTCCTCGAGGACGCGCAGGATCTTCCCCTGCACCGCGGCCGGCAGCTCGCCGATCTCGTCGAGCAGCAGCGTGCCGCCGCGGGCGCGCTCGAAGCGGCCGGGCTCGCGGCGATGGGCGCCGGTGAAGGCGCCGCGCTCGTGCCCGAAGAGCTCGTTCTCGAGCAGCGACTCGGGAATGGCGGCGCAGTTGACGGCGACGAACGGCCCCGCCTTGCGCGGCGACAGCGCGTGGAGGGCGCGCGCGAACAGCTCCTTGCCGGTGCCGCTCTCGCCGAGCAACAGCACCGTCGTCTCGGTGGGCGCCACGCGGCGAAGGAGCCGCAGCGCCGAGAGCAGGCGCCGGTGCTGACCGACGATGGGCGGGCAGCCGGGGCCGGCGACGAACGCGGGCGTGTCGGTGGCCGCTGAAGGTGCAGGCGCGGGCTCCTGCTCCCCGGCGCGCTCGCCGACGAGCGAGCGCACGACGGCGAAGAGGTCGTCGAGCTCGACCGGCTTCTCGAGGAAGTCGGCGGCGCCGAGCTTCATCGCCTGCACCGCCGTCGCCACCGTGCCGTAGGCCGTCATCACGACGACCGGCACCGGCGGCGTCGCGGCGCGACAGGCCTCGACCACTTCGAGACCCGAGCCGCCCGGCAGCATCAAGTCGGTGAGCGCGAGGTCGTAGCGAGTCGCGGCGAGCGCGGCGCCCGCCGCTTCGGCGTCGGCGACGGCGTCGACGGCGTACCCTTCGCCGGTGAGCGCGCGCTCGAGCATGCGGCGCAGCGACTCGCGATCTTCGACGACGAGGAGTCGTGCGGCATTCTCGCGGGCGGCGCCGCTCGCGGAGCCGCCTGCAACGAGCTCGCTCGCGCGTTGTCCCACGCTCAATCCCCGTGCGGGCTTTCGCTCGCTGCGGCGATGCTCGCGCTCGCCCGCTCGCTCGAGTTACCGACAGCGAGCGCGGCGCGGACGGCGGCGATCAGCAGCGCATCGTCAGCGGGCGCGATGGTGCGAAGGTCGAGCAGCAGCCGCCCCTCGCGCAGGTAGCCGACGACCGGCGGCTCGCCGTTCGGCCCACCCAGCCGCAGTCGCGCCAGGAGCTCGGCGTCGCCGCGCAGCGCCACGACTTCGCCCGCGATCGGCGCTTCGGGCGCCGCGCCGCCGCCCACGAAGGCGTCCGCCTCCACCACCTCGCCGCCCACCGCCGCCGCGCAGGCGCCGACGCGCGCGCGGTGCGCCTGCGGCTCCGGCCACAGCCCGTCGAGCGGCAGCGGCGCGGCGGCGACGTGCCGCCGCAGCACCAGGTCGAGCGCCGCGTAGGCGAGACGGCTCGGCCGCAGCGCGCGGTAGAGCGGATGCTTGCGGCAGCGCGCGATCAGCTCGGCGGTGCCGACGAGGAGCCCCGCCTGCGGCCCGCCGAGCAGCTTGTCGCCGCTGCCGCAGACGAGGTGGGCGCCGTCGGCGATCAGGTCGCTGATGCTCGGGTGGTCGGCGAGCTGCGGCTCCCGCCGCGGCCGCAGGAGACCCGCGCCTTCGTCGACGACGAACGGCACGCCGGCCTCGCGCGCCAGCCGTCCGAGCGCCGCCGGCGCGACGCCGGCGGTGAAGCCGACGATCCGGTAGTTGCTCGGGTGCACCTTGAGCAGCAGCCGCGTCTCCGGCGTGACGGCGCGCCGGTAGTCGTCGAGGCGCGTGCGGTTCGTGGTGCCCACCTCGACGAGCCGCGCGCCCGCGGCGGCGAGGATCTCGGGGATGCGGAAGGAGCCGCCGATCTCGACCAGCTCGCCGCGCGAGACGACGACCTCGCCACCCGCCGCCAGCGTCGCGACCGCGAGCACCAGCGCCGCCGCGTTGTTGTTGGCGACGAGCGCTGCCTCGGCACCAGTCAACAATCGCAGCAATCGCTCGGCGCGGCGGTTGCGATCGCCGCGGCGGCCGTCGTCGAGCTCCATCTCGAGATCGCAGGCGGCGTCGAGCAGCGGCGGCAGCGCCGCGGCGACCTCGGCAGGCAGCGGCGCCCGTCCGAGATTGGTGTGCAGCAGCACGCCGGTGGCGTTGAGCACGCGGCGAAGCGGCGGCCCGAGGCTCGCCTCGACGCGGCGCGCGGATGCGCTCGGGTAGCGCCGCAAGCGCCTCGGCGTCCACCTCGCCGTCGCCGCCGACCTCCTCGCGTAGCGCCGTGAGGGCCGCGCGCGCCTGAACGGTCACCAAGGCCCTTCCGTATAATCCGACGAGCCTCTGCACCTCCGGCGACGCGAGCACGCGGTCGACCGAAGGCAGATGGCGGCGCGGATCGGCGGCCTGCTGCGACGGCATGACGCGCCCGAGATACTAAGCGACAGAAGTCACCCGCACCGGATGCCGCCGCCCCCGCGCCCACCCGCCGGCCGTCCCCCGATCCCGCCGAAGGCGAACGGCCCCGCCGGCCGTCCGCTCGTCGTCCGCCCCGGCGCCCCGCCCGCGGCGGCGCGCCCGGGCGCCCCGGTGCGGCCGGGAGCGCCGGTCCCGCGACCGGGCGCGTCGACGCGCCAGCCATCGCCGGCCCAGGCCGCGCGCGCCGCCGAGGAGGAGCTCGAGCGCCGCTTCGACCGCGTCGAGCGCCGCATCGAGCAGCTCAAGGTGGAGTACTACCGCTTCTTCGCCGGCGACCTGAAGCAACCGCCGTCGCCGCTTCAGGACGAGATCCAGGCCGAGATGCGCAAGCTGCGGGCGATCAACATGCGCCGCTCGGTCGACGGCTTCCGCTTCGGCGCTCTCGAGGCGCGGCTCAACAGCTACGCCGAGATGTTCGGCCGCAAGCTGCGCAACGTCGAAGAGGGCAAGGTGGCGCCGCGCCATCCGAGCCGGCCCGACATCGCCGCGCCACGACGTCGACGCCGGCGTGGTGGTGAGCCCGCGGCTCGAGACCGACGCCGTCGAGGCGCTCTTCCAGGGCCTCGTCAATCGCAACCCGCGCGGCGCCAACATGGACCTCGACACCTTCCGCACCTACCTCGAGCGCCAGATGGCGCAGATCCGCGACAAGACCGGCTGCGCCGCGGTGCAGTTCCGCGTCGTCAACGAGGAAGGGAAGGTAAAGCTCAAAGCCAAGCCCGTCGGCCCGGCCGGCGGCTGAACGTGAGGAAACTAGTGCGCAAGCTCGTCCGTCATCCCCTGCTCCTCGTCCTGCCGTTCGCCGGCCTCCTCGCCCTCGCCGCGGCGGCGGTGCCGCCGCCCAACATCGAGCGCGCGCTCGCCGCCCAGCGGGCGCTGGCGCAGAAGGAACCGAGCGCCGAGGTGTGGAACGACCTCGGCAACCTGCTGCAGCTCGCGGGCCGAAACGAGGAGGCGCGCGAGGCGTACGAGAAGGCGCTCGAGCGCGACGCCAAGCTGGTCTCCGCGCACTACAACCTCGGCCTGTTGCAGCGCGGGGCCGGGAACGAGCGGCAGGCGGTGGGGCACTTCGAGGAGGTCGTGGAGCTCGAGCCCGCCCACGCGTGGGGTTGGTTCCAGCTCGGCGCGCTGCGCGAGGCGCGCGGCGCCGGGAAGGCGGCCGTCGATGCGTACGCGCGCGCCTACGCGCTCGACGCGCGGCTGTCGTTTGGGGATGTCAACCCGCAGGTGATCGACAGCAAGCTGACGACCGAAGCGTTGCTGCGCGCGCAAAAGGTGCGGCCGCCGGCGGCCGAGGCGCCGCGCGTCTACGAGGACCCGCGTCACATCGCCAAGCTGCTGCTGCCGCAGCCGCCTGCGGCCGCGCCGGGCGCCACCCCAGCGCCGCCCGCGCCGGGCGAGCCGGCGGTCGCCGCGGTGCCCGGTCAGCCGGGGGCGCCGAAGTTGCCTGCCGACCAGCGGGTGTTGACGCCGCAGGACCTGCGCTCGGGCAGCCAGGCCGGAGGCGTCACCGCCAGCGGCCCCGGCGGTCAGCCCGGCCGCCCGCAACCGCAGCCCAACCCGGCCTACAGCGACCTCCTCCGCCAGCAGCTCGAGTTCCAGCAGGAGCAGCAGCGCCAAATGGAAGAAGGCGGTGCCGTCGAGGCGACGCCGGAAGGCGTCTACGTCCCCGGCGTGCGCAGCAGCGGCCAGATCAGCCAAACCATCGAGGAGTGGCGCGAGGGATAGCGCCTTCTCGCAGACAGCGGGGCGGCAGGCGGAAGAGAAGTCTGGTGACTTCGGGCCACTCGCGGCTTTCCCGCCGGCGGGTGGCGGCGGGGCCGAGGGCCGCCGCAGCCGGGCACGCGGCGCGCTCTGTTGATACTTGGAGGTAGGCGCGCCGCTCGGGAGGAGCACGCCGGTACAGCCGCTGCCCCTCACCTACCGACGAAGCGCGCTCCTCCAGGCCCGGCCACGGCGGCCCTCGGCCCCGCTCGTACCCGCCTCCATCTGTGACCACGCAGCTTCATAGCGCGAGCTCGACCGCTGCCGTGAAGGTCGCACCACTTTGCCTCGCGCCGAGTTGTCGCTACAGCCGGTTGTTTGGTCACGCCGCTCACTACCGGGGATGACGCCACGCCGTACCGCCTGGAAAGACTCGCGGCACAAGGAGCGGTCGCCAGAACTCAGAATCTGGCGACCACCAATGTGCCGCGAGTAGTTACGGACGAAGGGCGGCGCGTATCCCGGCCATGAGCGGCACGACAGGCTTGCGGGCTTAGCGTCCGCTCGCCGCGAGGCAAAGTGGTGCGACCTTCACCGCAGCGGTCGAGCTCGTCACCAGGTCGCTCGACCATCGCCGATGAAGGCGTTCGCGCCTGCGGGGCTCGGGGGCGCTGCGGCGTGGGCCTCCGACGGGCGCACTCGTCGAGTGGAGATTAGGCAGCGGATGTTGCTCGCGCCCGTCGGCGAGCGCGCCATTTCCGCTTGCATACTTCATGTGGCGAGCGTGCCCACGACGCAGCGCCCCCGAGACCCGCAGCGAACGCCGGCCGGAAAGCCGCAGAACGCTCAGCCAACACCTACCCGCTCAGACGGCGAAGCGGAAGTGGATCACGTCACCGTCCCGCACCTCGTACTCCTTCCCCTCGAGGCGCAGCGATCCGGCAGTGCGGCAGGCGGCGAGCGAGCCGAGGCGTACCAGCTCTTCCCACTCGACGACCTCGGCGCGGATGAAGCCGCGCTCGATGTCGGAGTGGATCGAGCCCGCCGCCTCGCGGGCGCGGGTGCCGCGGCGCACCGTCCAGGCTCGCACCTCGTCCTCGCCGACGGTGAAGAACGAGATGAGGCCGAGCAACTGGTAGGAAGCGCGGATCAAGCGGTCGACGCTGGGCTCCTGCAGCCCCAGCTCGCCGAGGAACTCGCGCTGCTCCTCGGCGGCGAGGCCGGCGATCTCCTGCTCGATGGGCGCCGAGACGACGACCGCCTCCGTGCGCGCGCGCTGCGTCCACCCCGCGCTCGCCAAGTCGAAGCCGCCGACGTCCGCCTCGCCGACGTTGAAGACGACGAGCATCGGCTTCGCCGACAGCAACTGGAAGCCGCGCAGCCGCCGCTCGTCCTCCGCCGCGAGCTCGACGTCGCGCAGCGGACGCTCGGCCTCGAGCGCCGGCATCACGACCTCGGCGAGCAGCGTCCGCTCGCGCTCCTCCTCCGGCTTCAGGCCGCGCTTCTGCGACTGCGCGAGGCGCTCGAGGCGCCGCTCGACGAGCTCGTGGTCGGAGAGCACCAGCTCCAGCTCGAGCTCGAGCAGGTCGCGCGCCGGGTCGACGCTGCCGGACGTGTGCGGCAGCTCGGCGTCCTCGAAGGCGCGCACGACGTGCACCAGCGCGTCCACGTCGCGCAGCTTGCCGAGGTCGAGGCTCTCTCTGCCCTCGCCCTTGCTGATGCCGGGGATGTCGACGTACTCGACCGTCGCCGGCGTGTACTTCTTCGGCGTGAAGAGGTCGCGCAACTTGGCGAGCCGCGCGTCGGGCACCTGCGCGATGCCGACGTTGGTCTGCCGCGAGGCGCCGAACTTGTCGGTCGACTGCTGCGAGGCGGTGAGGATGTTGAAGAGGGTCGTCTTGCCGACCTTGGGGAAGCCGAGGATGCCGAGCTGCATGGTGGTGTCGCCTCGAGACTGCGGAGTTGGCGGGGCGGCGGATTCTACGCTTCGCCGCGCAGCTCGAGCCCGGCGACGCGCAGCGTCGGGCTGCCCACCATGCCGTGAAGGGGAAAGAACGTGAGGTCGCGCGCCACGCCGCCGACCCCGCGCAACAACGCGCCGATCGAGCCGCACAGCCAAGCGCGAGCAAGCGGCTGCCGCGCCGCACCGGCGGCGAGCAGGAAGCCGCACACCGGCAGCGCGAAGCGGTCGCCGGCGAGGTCGAAGCGGCCCGGCCCGTCGGCGTCGAGCAGGTAGGCGCCGCGCGCGAGGGCGCCGACGAGCGCCGCCGGCCGCACGCCCTCCTGCGGCCGCACGAAGAGGTGCGTCGGCCCGGGCCGCGGCAGGTCGCGGAAGCTCGGTCGCGCGCTGCAGCCGCTCGCCACCCGCGTGGCGCCCGCCGTCTCGCCGCGCGCCTGCCACCAGGCGAGGAGCGGCTGCCGGTAGAGCCCCGCCTCGACGAGCGGCACCGCGCGTGTCGGCACGCCCTTCGCCGTCGACCGCCGTCGCCAGCAGCCCGCCGGGGAGGCGGCCGTCGTCGACGATCGAGAGCGCTGCCGATCCCAGCCGCCCGCTCGCGTGAAGGAACGGCGTCGCCCGCTCGCGCGCCTCGGGGCCGACGAGCAGCGGCAGCAGGCCGGCGAGCAGGCGCGCCGCCGTCGCCGGCGCCAGCACCATCTCGACGCTCTCGCGCTCGGGCACGCTGCCGCGGGCGCGCACCGCCAGCCGATCGGCGAGCGCGCGCGCCAGCGTGCGCGGCTGGAGGCGCCGCGCCTCGCGGGCGCCTTGCTCGACCGTCGCCCGCACCTCGCTCCGCTCGCCGGCGTACGCCGCGACGAGGCGCACCCAAGCGACACGGTGCCGCCAGCGGGCGCGCACGCCGCGCGAGCTGGCGAGCGTGGAAGCGCTCGAGCCGTCCTCGAGCGTCGCTTCGACGAGCGAAGCGCCGGGCAGCTCGGCGGCGAGGGCGTCGCCGACCGCCTGCAGCAGTGCCTGCGCCTCGCGCTCGGTGAGGAGCGGCGCGTCGAGGTCGGGCGGATCGCTCCAGCGCACGACCGGCGCCGGATCGGGCAGCGGCGCCGGAAACCCCTGCGGCGCCGGCCACGGGCCGGCCGGATCGGGCTTGCCGGTGGCGGCGACGAAGAAGGCGCTACGGCGGTCGCCGGCGCGCACGGCCCACCCTTCCTCGATTGACACCTGATGCTCGGGTCCGCCGGGCCCTAGCGCCAAGCGCCGGTTGCGCCCCTCCTTGAGATACACCTCGGCTTCGGTCAGGCCGGCGCGACGCAAGCTCGTGAGGACGGTCTCGGCAAGCTCCTCCGCCTTCGCCGCGGCGCTCGCGTGCTCGGGATCGGTGACTTTCACGGCGTTCCTCACGCCGCGATCTCGACGCCGGCGAGCAGCATCTCCGGCGCCGCCGCCCACACCGGCAGCCGCTGGCCGCCCTTGGCGCACCAGCCGGCGCCCGCCTGGACCGGCTTGCCGCCCACCGCCGCGACGGTGGCGAGGAGATCGGCGAATCGTCCCTCGATGCGGCACGGCCCCACCGGCTCGTGCAGCGCGCCGTCGCGGATGCGGCGGCCGTGCGCGAAAGCGAGGGTGAAGCGGCCGCTGCGCGCGTCGAGCCGGCCGCGCTGCGGCTCGGCGAGCCAGAGACCGCTGCCGGCCTGCGCCACCAGCTCCTCGGCCGTGCCGGCGCCCGGCAGCAGACGGAGATAGTGCGAGCGCGGCGCCGGCAGCCGATGACGGCTGTCGCGCCGCCCCGCGCCGGGCTGCAGGCCGGGGAGCCGCCGTGCCCAGCGCTGGTCGGCGAGCGGCTGGTCGACGACGCCGCCGCGCAGCAGCCAGCGCGGCAGCACCGGCGTCCCTTCGTCGTCGGTCTGCCGCCGCACCGGATGCGGCGCGCCGCCCGGATCGTCGAGCACGTCGAGCGGCGTCGTCGACAGCCGCACGCCGTGCGCCGCCTCGGGCGCACCGGCCTCGGCGAGCGTGTCCACTTCCAGCGCGTGCGCCACCGCTTCGTGGAGCAGCGTCGCCGCCGCCGCCGGCGAGAGCACGACGGTCGTCGCGCCGCTCTCGGGCGGCGCCGCGTCGCGAGCACGAAACGCATCGGCGA
Organism: Thermoanaerobaculia bacterium; assembly: GCA_963846495.1. Lineage (GTDB taxonomy): Bacteria > Acidobacteriota > Thermoanaerobaculia > Multivoradales > JAIOJS01 > DASYQD01. The sequence goes on from CAWJWP010000008.1 coordinate 75,657, forward strand.
GCCGCGCGGCCACCGCCTCGGCCGCCGCATCGCCTAGCTCGACGAGCAGGCCGCCGAGACGGCACCACGGCAACTCGACGCGGAAGCTGTACCAGGTCTCGCGCTCGGGCGCCGGCGCGAGGTAAGGCGTCGCCACCTGCAGGTCGCGCCGGTGACGACGAAGGGCGAGCCGATAGGAGAAGGCGACGCGCCGCTCGCGCAACGCGCGGTCGAGCAGGCGCGGGAAGGCCTCGAGCTCGCTCGTCGCCGGCAGCGCGCCCCACGGCTCGACGAGCGCCGGCGGCGGCGGCACGACGGCGCGCGGGTGCACGCGCGCCACTTGCCGCACGGCGTCGACGAAGGTGTCGGCGTCGAGGCGGTCGCGGCTCACCAGCCAGCACTTGTCGTCGCGGCAGAGGCGCACCGCCAGCCCCTCCTCGCGGAAGAGACGCACGCCCGCCGGCTCGCCCGCCGCTGGTAGCTCGACGGTCTCGACGCGCTCGAAGAACGCATCGACGAGGTCGTCCGGCCCCTCGACGAGCTGCGCCAGCGCCCGGGCGAGGGCGGGGCGGTCGAGCGCGCCGAACGGCATACGGGCGATTGTAGGATGCCGGCATGACCGAGACGATCCGGGACGCGGCGACCGACGAGCTCGGGCGCCGTCTCGACGCCGCGCGCGCCGGCGGCGGCGAGGAGCGCGTCGCCAAGCAGCACGCCGACGGCAAGCTCACCGCCCGCGAGCGCGTCGAGCTGCTCGTCGACCCCGGCACCTTCGTCGAGCTCGACGCCCTCGTCGTCCACCGCTGCCGCGACTTCGGCATGGACCGCCTCAAGGTCCCCGCCGACGGCGTCGTCTCCGGCTACGGCACGATCGACGGCCGCACGGTCTTCCTCTTCGCCCAGGACTTCACCGTCTTCGGCGGCTCGCTGTCGGAGACCAACGCGCAGAAGATCTGCAAGGTGATGGACCTGGCGGTCGAGAACGGCGCGCCGGTCATCGGCCTCAACGACTCCGGCGGCGCGCGCATCCAGGAAGGCGTCGCCTCGCTCGGCGGCTACGCCGACATCTTCCTGCGCAACACCCTCGCCTCCGGCGTCGTGCCCCAGATCTCGGCGATCATGGGGCCTTGCGCCGGCGGCGCCGTCTATTCGCCGGCGATCACCGACTTCATCGTCATGGTCGAGGGGACGAGCTACATGTTCGTCACCGGGCCCGACGTGATCAAGACGGTGACCCACGAGGACGTCACCAAGGAAGAGCTGGGCGGCGCCCACACTCACGCCGCCAAGAGCGGCGTCGCCCACTTCACGACGCCCAACGACGCGGCGTGCCTGGTGCTCGTGCGCCAGCTGCTCTCCTACCTGCCCAGCAACAACCTCGACGAGCCGCCGCTGGGGAAGAGCAGCGACGACCCCGACCGCGAGGACGCGGCGCTCGACACTCTGATCCCGGCCGACCCCAACAAGCCGTACGACGTCAAGCAGCTGGTGCGCGCGGTGGTCGACGACGGCGAGCTGCTCGAGGTGCACGCCGACTACGCCAAGAACCTCGTCGTCGGCTTCGCCCGGATCGCCAACCAGAGCGTCGGCATCGTCGCCAACCAGCCCAACTACCTCGCCGGCGTGCTCGACATCGACGCGTCGCTCAAGGGCGCCCGCTTCGTGCGCTTCTGCGACGCCTTCAACGTTCCGCTCGTCACCTTCGAGGACGTGCCCGGCTTCCTACCCGGCACGCAGCAGGAGTTCGGCGGCATCATCAAGCACGGCGCCAAGCTGCTCTACGCCTTCGCCGAGGCGACGGTGCCCAAGATCACCGTCATCACCCGCAAGGCCTACGGCGGCGCCTACTGCGTGATGGCGAGCAAGCACATCCGCACCGACGTCAACCTCGCCTACCCGACGGCGGAGATCGCGGTGATGGGGCCGGAGGGCGCGGTCAACGTCCTCTACCGGCGCCAGCTCCTGGAAGCGGGCGAGCAGGCACCGGCTCGCCGCGCCCAGCTCGTGCGCGAGTACCGCGAGAAGTTCTCCAACCCCTACGTCGCCGCCGAGCGCGGCTTCGTCGACGCCGTCATCCAGCCGCGCGAGACCCGGCGAGCCATCGCACGCTCCCTGCGCCTGCTGCGCGGCAAGCGTGTCGGCACGCCGCCCAAGAAGCACGGCAACCTGCCGTTGTAATCGCCTTGACGGGGCCTCCGGCGCTGGGACAAGCTCCCGCGGTTGCGCCGCCGCCGGAGTCGAACCGGTCGACGGCTCCATCTGGACGTTCCGCGACCCGAGAGGCCATTCACCATGCGCGAGAAGGATCGTGAGCTGAAGCGCCGCCGGCAGCGCCGGGCCAAGCGGCTGGGACGCCGCCGTAGCGCGGCGCGTGCGGAGGCGGCGGAGAAGAAGGCGGCGGCGAAGCGGCCGGCGGCGAAGAAGCCGGCGGCGAAGAAGAAGGAAGAGAAGCCGGCGCCGGCCGCGGCCGCGGCACCGCCCGCCGCGGGCGAGACGCCGCAGGGCTGAGCCGCGGCGGCGGGCGACGGCGAGTCCCCGCGCTTCCACCTCCACCCCAAGCGAGGCGCACGCCATGGTCGAATCGACCGCAACGCCCACCAGCACGCCGCTCGACAGCCGCAGTCTGAAGGCGGCCGACCCCGAGGTGTGGAACGCCATCGCGCAGGAGCGGCGGCGGCAGAACGAGGGGCTCGAGCTGATCGCGTCGGAGAATTTCGTCTCCCGCGCCGTGCTCGAGGCCGCCGGCTCGGTGATGACCAACAAGTACGCCGAGGGCTATCCGGGCAAGCGCTACTACGGCGGCTGCGAGTTCGTCGACGTCGCCGAGCAGCTCGCCATCGACCGCGCCAAGGCGCTCTTCGGCTGCGAGCACGTCAACGTGCAGCCGCACTCGGGCACGCAGGCGAACATGGCGGTCTACTTCGGCTTCCTGCGGCCGGGCGACAAGCTGATGGGGATGGACCTCTCCTCCGGCGGCCACCTCACGCACGGCCATCGCCTCTCCTACTCGGGGCGCGACTTCGAAGTGGTCGCCTACGGCGTCGACCGGCAGAGCGAGACGATCGACTACGACGCCGCCGAGGCGCAGGCGATGGAGCAGCGGCCGAAGATGATCGTCTGCGGCGCCAGCGCCTACAGCCGCATCATCGACTTCGCGCGCTTCCGCCAGATCGCCGACCGCTGCGGCGCGCTGTTGATGGCGGACATCGCGCACATCGCCGGTCTCGTGGCGACCGGCCTTCACCCGTCGCCGATCCCGCACTGCGACTTCGTCACCACGACGACGCACAAGACCTTGAGAGGTCCGCGCGCCGGTATGGTGATGTGCAAGGCGCAGCACGCCAAGGACCTCGACCGCGCCGTGTTCCCTGGCATCCAGGGCGGGCCGCTGATGCACATCGTCGCCGCCAAGGCGGTGGCACTGAAGGAGGCGGCGAGTCCTGAGTTCGCGGCCTATCAGGGACAGATCGTGAAGAACGCGTCCCGGCTGGCGGCGCGGATCGCGAGCCACGGCTTCCGCATCGTCTCGGGCGGCACCGACAACCACGTCTTCCTCGTCGACGTGGCGGCGCGCGGCTTGACCGGCAAGGTGGCGGAGAAAGCGCTCGAGCGCGCCCACATCACGGTCAACAAGAACACCATCCCCTACGACCAGAACCCGCCGCTGGTCGCCTCCGGCGTGCGCATCGGCTCGCCCGCGGTGACCACGCGCGGCATGGGCGAGCCGGAGATGGACCGCATCGGCGACCTGATCGCCGAGGTGCTGGCGGACGCCGAGAGCGAGAGCCGGGCGGCGGCGGTCGCCGACAAGGTGCGCCAGCTCTGCCTGCAGTTCCCGCTCTACGATCCGCTGAGCTAGATCTCTTTCCGGCGACCGCTCAGCTCGGCGGCGACCAAGTCGCGAGCTCGGCTGCCGGCGGCGGGACGCCGTAGCGCTCGCGCAGCCAGCGACGCGCTTCGCCGACGAGATAGAGCGAGCCGGCGACCACGACGAGCGGCGCTGCGCCGGCATCGCAGGCGCGGCCCAGCGCCTCGCCCGCACCTGCGGTGAGTGTCGCGCCGGCGAGCGCCGGGATCGCTGCGAGCTCGGCGAGCGGTAGGGCGCGCGGCGAGTCCGGCGGCGCCAGGAAGACACGGCGCGCGCCCGGCGCGAGTGCCGTCGCCATCGCCGCGGCGTCCTTGTCGGCGAGAGTGCCAAACACGAGGTCCCACGGCGTGGCGACGGTGGCAAGGTGCTCGGCCAACGCCTCGGCCCCAGCCGCGTTGTGCGCGCCGTCGAGCAGCACCGTCGGCCCCTGCGGCAGTGCCACCGGCTCGAGCCGGCCCGGCCAACGGCAGCCGGCGACGCCGGTGGCGACAGCGTCGCCGTCGATGCGGTCGTAGCCGAGCGCGGCGAGCCGCTCGGCGGCGAGCACCGCGAGCGCCAGGTTGCGCAGCTGGTGACGGCCGGCGAGCGGCAGCCGCAGCCGGTGCTCCCCTTCCGCCGTGCGCAGCTGCACGAGCTGACCGGCGAGGCCGTCAGGCTGCGCGGCGACGATCTCCGCTTCCTCGACGCCGAGGCCGAGCGACGCGCCGCTCGCGCGCGCGTCGGCGAGCAGCGCCGCCGTCGCCTCCGCCTCCTCCCCCCAGGCGAGCGCCGGGCGCCCCGCACGCAGAACGCCGGCCTTCTCCGCGGCGATGGCGGCGAGGGTCGTGCCCAGCTGCTCCTGGTGATCGAAGGCGATCGGCGTGATCACGGACAACAACGGCTCGACCGTATTCGTGGCATCGAGCCGGCCGCCGAGCCCGACCTCGAGCACCGCCAGCTCCACGCCCGCCTCGGCGAAGGCAACGAAGGCAGCGGCGGTCAACGCCTCGAACGAGGTCGGCAGCTCTTCTTCCGCCGCCTCGACGACCATCGCGAGTAGCCGGTCGAGCTCGAGCGTCGGCAGCGCCAGCCCGTCGATGCGGATGCGCTCGCGCGGCTCCTCGAGGTGCGGCGAGGTGTAGAGCCCGGTGCGATAACCGGCAGCGCAGCCGATGCCGGCGAGCAGCGCCGCCGTCGATCCCTTGCCGTTGGTGCCGGCGACGAGCACGGCGCGCAGCTCGCGCTGCGGCTCGTCGAGCTTCGCCAGCAAGCGCCGGAACGGCTCGAGCGAGAGCCGCATGCCGAGCGGCGCGAGGCGGTCGAGGATGGCGTCGGCGGAGGGCGGCGCGCTCACACGCGCGACGCTATCTCGTGCACACGGCGTCCGCCGCTATGCCGCGTGCAGGTGGCGCAGGCACCGCGCGAGCGTTTCCTTGAGCTCGTGGCGCGGCACCACCATGTCGACGAAGCCGTGCTCGAGGAGGAACTCGCTACGCTGGAAGCCCTCGGGCAGCTCCTGGCGGATCGTCTGCTGGATGACGCGCGGGCCGGCGAAGCCGATGAGGGCGCCGGGCTCGGCGACGTTGAGGTCGCCCAGCATCGCGAACGACGCGGTGACGCCGCCGGTCGTCGGGTCGGTCAACACCGAGATGTACGGCACTCCAGCCGACCGCAGCCGCCCGAGCGCCGCCGAGATCTTCGCCATCTGCATCAGCGACAGGATGCCTTCCTGCATGCGCGCGCCGCCCGACGCCGACACCACGAGCAGCGGCACGCGGCGGTCGGCGGCGAGCTCGGCGGCGCGGGCGATCTTCTCGCCGACGACCGAGCCCATCGAGCCGCCCATGAAGCGGTATTCCATCGCCGCCAGCACCACCGCTTGCCCGTCGAGGTGTCCCTCGACGACGACCACCGCGTCGCGCGTGCCGACCTCCTGCTGGTAGACCTTGAGACGGTCGCGGTAGCGCTTGGAGTCGACGAAGCCGAGCGGATCGGCGGGGCGCAGCGAGGCGAGCAGCTCGCGCGGCTCCTCCTCGTCGAGCAGCAGGCGGATGCGCGCCTGCGAGTCGATGCGGAAGTGGTAGCCGCACTTGGGGCAGACCTGGAGGTTCTTCTCCAGCTCGCGGCTGAAGATCGCCTCCTTGCACCCCTCGCACTTGGTCCACAGCCCCTCGGGGATGGGGCTCGTGGGGCGGCCGCGCCGCACCGCCATCGGCTTGCGTTCTTTACGGAACCACGCCATCAGGGGCCTGCGGGGTGCGTGCCCGCGCACGCTGCCCGGCTACTCAATCACGGGCGGCGGCGGCGCGCCAGTTGCGTCGGCGCGCCCGGCCGCGTCAGACCTCGGCCTCGGCGCCTTCTTCTTCGGCGAGGTCGTTGGGGATCTCGAGCCGCAGGCAGGCGGCGTCGTACATCTGGCGGGCGGCCTTCTTGCCGTTCTGCAGCTGGGCCAGCCGCTCCTTGACCTTGGCGAGCTCCTCCTCGATCTGGCGGTCGAGGTCGGCGATCTCCTGCTTGGTCACCTGCAGGGTGTTTTCGTAGAACTTGCGCTGCTGATCGGACAGGGTCGACATCGACAACCTCCTCCACGGCTCACATCTTGAAAGGAATGCTCAAGTTCGCCCACGTCTTCACGCGCACGCCGTTGAGCGTGGCCGGGCGGTAGCGGGCGCTCTTGGCCGCCGCCATCGCCGCCTCGTTGATCCCCACCTTCTGGGTGACCCCACGGACGATGCGCGCCTGGTCGACCGTGCCCTGAGCGTTGACCAGCACCGACACCACGACGACGCCTTGCACTCCTAGACGTTTGGCGAGCGCAGGATACTCCGGTTTGTTGACGCTGACAAACGCCGGCGGGTTGAGGCCGGCGGTGCCCGGCGCGACGAAATCGCCCTCGTTGATCGTCGGCTGCGCCGGCTCCGGCTCGGCGGCGGCGGGGGCGGGCGCGGCCGGCTCCGGTTCGGGCTCCGGCGCCGCCGGCGGCGGCGGTGCGGGCGCGGGCTCTTCGCGAGTCGGCGCGGGCGCGGCGGGCGGCGGTACGGGCGCGGCGGCCACCTGCGTTGGCGCCGGCTTCACGCTCGCCGCGGCGCTCGGCTGCGGCTGCGCCTTGATCTCGGCCTCCATCTCGCGGCGCCGCTGTTCGAGCTGCGCCTTGAGCTGCTCTTCCTGAGCGGCGAGCTGCTGCTGCATCCGCGCTTCCATCGCCGCGGTGCCGGACGGAGCCGCCGCGGGCACGGCCGCCGGCACGACAGCGGTGGCGCCTTCGGCTGCCGGCGCCGCCGGCGCGCTCGCGGGCGCCGCCGGTGCAGCCGACGACGACGGCGCAGGCGCCGAGCCGCCGCCGCGAGTGAGCAGGAACGCGGCGATGCCGATGCCGATGAGCAGCGCCGCGGCGACAGGCCACAGCCACGGCCGGCGGCGTGCGCCTTCCTCGCCGTCCTCGAGACCGCCGACCGGCGCCACTGCCGGCACCTCGGCGCCGGTGCCAGGAACCGCCGCCGCCGCCGCCGCGACCGGCGCGGCGGGTGCGCTCTCCGCCTCGTCGCCATAGAGGCGATGCATGTAGGCGGCGAGCTCGCCCTGGCTGGGCGTCGGCTTGAAGCCGTAGAGGACCGTCTCGAGCTCCTTCTGCATCTCGCCGGCGGTCTGGTAGCGGTCGTCGGGGTCCTTGGCGAGAGCGCGGCGGACGATGGCGTCGACCGCCTCGGAGATGCCGGGCTCGATCTCGCGCACCGACTGGATGCGCGCCTCGCGCACCGCCTCGAGCACCGAGATCTCGCTCTCGCCGGCGAAGAGGCGGCGGCCGGTGAGCATCTCGAAGAGCACCGAGCCGAGCGAGAAGATGTCCGAGCGCGCGTCGACGACGCGGCCCCACGCCTGCTCGGGCGACATGTACTGGAGCTTGCCCTTGAGCGCGCCCATCTGCGTCTTGCTCGCCTTCGCCACCGCCTTGACGATGCCGAAGTCGCAGAGCTTGATGTCGCCCTCGTAGCTGATCAGCACGTTCTGCGGCGACACGTCGCGGTGCACGAGGCCGAGCTCGCGGTTGTCGAAGTCGCGCTTCCGGTGCGCGTAGTCGAGGGCGCTGGCGAGGCGCGCGGCGACGAGCAGCGCCAGGCCGGTGGGCATCGGCTGCTCGCGCTTCCTCGCCGTGTTGAGCATGGAGCGAAGGTCCTTGCCCTCCACGTACTCCATGGCGATGTAGTAGTCGTCCTCGAGCTTGCCGAGGTCGTAGATGTGGATGATGTTCGGGTGGTTGAGCTGCGCCGCCAGCTTCGCCTCGTCGATGAACATGGTGACGAAGTCGACGCTGTCGGTTAGGTGCGGCAGGATCTTCTTGATCGCCACCGTCTTCTGGAAGCCCTCGACCCCCTTCATGCGCGCCTTCCACACCTCGGCCATGCCGCCGAGGGCGACGCGGTCGAGCAGCGTGTAAGCGCCGAACTGTTCCGGCACCGCCGGCTTCGGCGGCTCGACGCGCATGGTGGCGAAGCCGCCGCGGGCGGGCTCGGGCGGCGACACCGCGGAGACGACCTGCATCGGCGGCGGCGTGAGCTTCTCCGCTGCGCGTCCCTTGTCGCGGCCGCGCTCTTTGGGCGGCTCGCGGCGCGGCGCTTCGGCGGGGGGAGGCGGCTCGACGGCCGGCGCCTTGCCGGTGGACGGCTCCTCGCGCGCCGGCGTCGGCGTGGGAGCGGGAGGCTCCTGCCGCGGTGCGGCCGGAGCCGCGGGAGTCGCGGCGGCCGCGGCAGCAGCGGCGACGGCGGCCGGCATGACACCGGAGGTGGCGCGCTTCGGCTTGGGGCCGACGCCGAGACCGGAGAGGGTCTGGCTCAACAGGTCCTCGACGTCGCTCGAAGGCTCGGCAGGCTTCGGCCTGGGCGGCGGCGCAGCCGGCCGCGGCGGAGCGGCCGCGGCGGCAGCCGGCGGCGCGGCAGCGGGTGGCGGCACGGACACTGGCGGCGTCGGCTTGGGAGGCGCGATGGCAGGTGCCGCGACTTCAGCAGGCGGCGGCGCCGCGACGGGCCTCGCCGGAGCAGGCGGTGCAGCCGCGGGAGCCGGTGCCTCGACGCGCGGCGCGGACGGAGCTGGCGCAACGGGCGGCGCCGCAGCAGCCGGCGGAGGAGCCGCGGCGCCAGCAGCAGCAGCCGCTACGGCGGCAGCACTGAGCGTCGCCGTCGGCGCGGTCGCGGGCCGCGTTGGCGGCACCGCGCCGGTCGCCGGTCGCGGCTTCGTGCGCGTCCCTTCGAGCATGCCCGAGAGCGTCTGCTGCAGCTGTTTGTCGATGTCCGACGTGGCGGGCCGCGCCGCGGCCGGGCGTGGCTTCGGCCTCGCTTCCTCTTCGACCTCGGCGAGCAGATCGCCGAAGAGGTCCTGCGAGGTGAGCTGCGCGCCCGCCGACGCCGCCTTGGCGGCCGCGAGCTCCGCCGCCGCACGCTGGCCGCGCGACAGGCAGCGGCGCACCGACACCCGCAGCTGCTCGTCGGTGAAGGGCTTCGCGATCGTCGCATCGGCAGCGCCGGGAGCCGCCTCGCCGCCGGCGAGGAGCGCCATCGCGCCCGGCCCGCCTTGCGCGCGGCCGAACCAACGCAGGAGCTCCCCGGCAAGGGGCGTCGCGCTGCTGACGAGGACGAGGTCAGGAGCTTCCTTGGCCGCCGTCGCCTTCGCCGCATCGCCGTCGCCGACGACCGCAACCGTCCAACCCTCGGCGGCGAGAGCGCCCTTGATCCGCTCGATGTACGAACCGTCCTGCTCGATGACGAGGATCAGGGACATTGGGCTGACTCCAAAGCTGGAGAAATGGTGCCCTTTTGTAGCACCCGTGACCGGCCTCGTCAATGCAAACGCTTAACTGCACGAGACGTGCGGCCTCGCGCTTCCCATTGCGAGCGCGGTGCTCGACAATGATGCGGGAGACGAGATCGACGATGACGAACGAGGCGAACGAACCGCTGCGAGTGCTCGGTCTCGACCCCGGCAGCCGCATCACCGGCTGGGGGTGCGTGGCGGTCGAGGGATCGCGCTCGCGCCTGCTCGCCTGCGGCTGCATCGAGCCGCCAGAGAGCGCGCCGCTGCCACAGCGGTTGGCGCTGCTCGCGGCCGAGCTTCAAACTTTGCTCGACCGCTTCGCGCCCGCGGTGGCGGTGCTCGAGGAGCCGTTCCACGGCGTCAACTCGCGCTCGCTGATCGTGCTCGCGCAGGCGCGCGGCGCGCTTCTCGCCACCCTCGCCGCGCGCGCGATCGTGATCGAGGAGTTCTCGCCCGCCGAGGTGAAGAGCGCGGTGACCGGCAACGGCCGCGCCGGCAAGGACCAGGTGGCGCGCATGGTCGGCATGCTGCTGCCCGGCGCCGCCGGCCTGCGCTCCGACGCCGCCGACGCGCTCGCGGTGGCGCTCTGCTTCGCCGCCCGCCGGCCGCTGCAGCGCGCGGCGGCCGCCGCGCTGCGCGCTTGACGGCGGCAGCGTGTACTACAATCGGCCCCGTCCCATCCGGGGCCCACTAGCTCATGGCGTTCCAGGGTTCGCTCAAGGAGCTGCCGCTCCCCGACATCATCCAGTTGGTGTCTGTGTCGGGCAAGACGGGCGTCTTCACGCTGAAGAACGGCACCGAGGCGGGCTACATCTACCTGCAGGACGGCCAGATCGTCCACGCGCAGGTGGGCGACCTCGTCGGCGAGGAGGCGGTCTACGACCTCGCCATCTGGCCGCAGGGCGAGTTCGTCTTCACGCCGGGCCAGCCGTCCCCCTCGTCGTCGATCCAGAAGTCCAACACCAACCTCCTCATGGAGGCGGCGCGACGGATCGACGAGTGGCAGGTGCTGTCGAAGCGCATCCCGTCGACGCGCCTGGTGCCGGTGTTCACGCAGAAGAGCTCGAACACCTCGGTGTCGTTCACGCCGCAGGAGTGGGCGCTCATCTGCAAGATCGACGAGCGGCGCTCGATCGAGGAGATCGCCGTCGGGCTCGGCATGAGCCCCTTCGAGACGTGCAAGATCCTCTACGGGCTGATCACCTCCGGTCTCGTGGAGCTCAAGGAAGACCTCTCCAAGCTCCACACCGATCGCCTGCAGCGGATGTCGGCGCCCGACCTCTCGGCGCTCGCCGACAAGATCCATGCGCAGGCGCGGCAGCTCGTCGCCCAACACGACAAGTCGCACGAGCTCGAGAACGTCTACCGCCTCTCGCGCGCCGAGTTCGAAGCCGGCCGCGGTGTCGACGCCATCCTGGATTTGATCCGCGCCGAGGAGAAGACGATCTCCACCGCGCTCGGACCCAACCAGGCGAAGGCGTTCCTCACCCGCGTGCAGCAGTTTTTGGCTGTCGCGTAGGTTCGCTGCGGCGCGGGATTTCGGAGCGACCGGCGGAGCGTCCGTGGGTTGCCGGCCGGCGGGTGGCGGCGGGGCCGAGGGCCGCCGCGGCCGGGCACGCGGCGCGCTCTGCTATTACTGAAGAGGTTGGCGCGCCGCTCGGGAGGAGCACGCCGGAACGATCGCTGCCTCTCACTGACCAGCGAAGCGCGCTCCTCCAGGCCCGGCCACGGCGGCCCTCGGCCCCGCTCGTACCCGCCTCCAGCTTTGACTACACCAGCTTCATAGCGCGAGCTCGGGTGCTGCCGTGAAGGTCGGACCACTTTGCCTCGCGGCGAGCGAACGCTACGGCCGGTTGTCTGTCACGCCGCTCACAGCCGCGGACGACGCCCCGACGTACCGCCTGAAAATACTCGCGGCACAGTCGTGGTCGCCAGAACGACCAATCCATTCGTGCGTTTCACGAACGCCTAGCTCATCGCGCCGCGGTTCAGCCACGCCGCAACGCTTCTGCATTCCGGCGACCACTAGTGGTGGAGTCGAGGACGGGCGCGGTGGCTGTAGGCACGAGGGTAGCTGTTGGCCGGCGCCTTTCGACGAATGCCGGTGCCTCACTTCGGTCCGTGGCTCCGTTTCCCGTCCCCGCTCATCGAACCGGACGTGCAGATCTCCTGCATCCGGCTCTCGGACTGGCTTCACGAGCAGGCATGCGCACTGCGGCCGCGCTTGCGATACAGAAAGATGTCGAGGACGCCGGCCGAGCCGTAGACCTCTCCCGCGCTGAATCGCTTGCTCCCTCGCCTGGGTAGCTTGTGCCGCTTGCAGAGAAAGCGCCGCACCCTTTGGTAGGTGTGCCACCAAACGGCACCGTCCGCATCCCCCGTCCAGCCGAAGCTGAAGTACTCGGCCCATCCCGCCAGGAGGCGATTGAGCCGTTCTCTCAGCTGCGGCCACGGTGTGGTGGGACCTCGATGCAGCAGAGTGTTGATCTTTTCCTTGATCCGTCGTCGAGCTTTCTTCGTGGGCACCGCGATCAGGATCTTCCCGCCGATGTGGATCCGCTCGACTGACCGGAAGGTGTACCCCAGGAAGTCGAACGGTTCGGACCACACACGGCACAGCCGTGTCTTCTCCGGATGAATCGTCAGCCCTAGCCGCCTCAGCCATCGGGATACCAGGGTCAGGCTCTCGCGAGCCTGTTTAGGGCTCCGACAGAGGATGACGAAGTCGTCGGCATAGGAGACGATCTGCCCTAACCGCTTGGACGCTCCACTTTGCCGCCAGTGACGAAGCAGGCGGTTGATGTAGATGTTGGCCAGTAAGGGTGAGATCACACCACCCTGCGGAGTCCCCCGCGTGCTTCTCTTGCCGCCCGTCATCCGCCCGCGGCCGGCGCCGTCGCGCTCTTCCACCGGCGATTTCAGCCACAGCTTGATCAGCCGCAGGATCTTGCCGTCGGCGATCCGACGCGACACTGACTTCAGCAGATCCCCATGGGGAATCCGGTCGAAGTACTGGATGACGTCGGCGTCCACGACGTGGGTCTGACCTGCATACAGTCGACCGCGCACCTCCTCCAGCGCATCGTGGGCGCTGCGACCAGGGCGGTATCCGTACACGTTGTCCTCGAAGTCCGCTTCGAAGATAGGTTCGAGAAACAGCACGACCGCGGTTTGCACCACCCGGTCCCGAATCGTCGGTATCCCGAGGGGCCGCTCACCGCCGCCGGGCTTAGGGATCTTCACCCGCCGCACGGGCTGCGGACGGTAACGCTCCTCTTCGAGCTCCTCTCGAAGCTCGACTAACCATCGCTCCTCGCCGTACTCCTCGATGTCCGCAAACCGCATCCCGTCCACCCCGGGCGCTCCGCCGTTGGCTTTCGCCCGCGCGTAGGCTCGCGACAGCGTCTGCGGCCAGCACACCTTGTCGTACAGCGTGTAGAAGCGAAAGCCAGGCTCCTGCTTGGCCTTCTCGTACAGCTTCTTCCGGAGTCGCTCGACTTGGTCGGGTTCTAGACTCATCGTCAATCCCGGTCTCCGTCTCCATCCGAAGCGCGCCAGAACCAGGGCTCCTTCCCTCCGCCGGCGTTACCCGGTTTCACCAGTACTACGAGCCCCTCCGACTCCCGCGACGACCCAAGAACGACATCGCTGCCTCCTCGGTCGGCAGCCGCGACCTGCCGTCGACGCGGGTCTCTCACGTTGCCTCGAAGACCTTCTCTACATGCCGTCCCCACTACCCCGGCTGGAAACGACGGGTTCCACGATCGGTTGCTCCCCCACCGCTCAACGGCCTTCCCCTTGTGGCAGGAGGGTCGGCTCCAGCAAGAAACTTTCGGGGCCTGCTCAGGGTTCACTCGCGTTACGGCCTGCAAAGTTGCCCCTGGACTTGCTCCAGGCATTCCGGAGGCTTCAGCCGGACGGTTGCCCGCATCGACTGCTCCGGCAGCTACCGAGGCGTACCGACAACTCCTCGGACGGGACTCGCACCCGCTGGCCTTCGAGACCCGGAGGTCTCCGATCTCTGTTCACCTGCGATCAGTTCATCGGTTACCTCCTTCGTGACGCACTGCCGCGAGTAGTTGCGGACGAAGGGCGGCGCGCATCCCGGTTGTGAGCGGCACGACAGACTTGCGCAGCAGCGACCGCTCGCCGCGAGGCAAAGTGGTGCGGCCTTCACGGCGACGGTCGAGCTCGCCACCAGGATGCTCGACCATCACGACTGAAGGCGTTCGCGTCTGCGGGGCCTCGGGGGCGCTGCGGCGTGGGCCTCCGACGGGCGCACGCGTCGGTGGGGTGATCAGGCAGCGGATGTTGCTCGCGCCCGTCGGCGAGCGCGCAATTTCGCCTGCATCCCTCAGTGGCGCGCGTGCCCACGACGCAGCGCCTCCGAGGACCCGCAGCGAACGCCGGCCGGAAAGCCGCACAACGCCCGCCGACCACCACGACCGCTCCGCTCCTCCGGTCGTGCTAGCGCCGATCTCTCCCTCACACCTCTTCGCGACGAAGCGAAGCAACCGCTCCCGCCAGGCCGGCGACGGCGCCGAGCAACACGAGCAGCAGTTGGTCGCGCGGCGGGAGGAAGCTGCCGGTGAGCGCGTCGGCGAGCCAGGTGCGCGGCATTTGCGGCAGCAGCACCAGGTAGCCGAGGTAGAGCCCGCCGATGGCGAGCGCGCCGCCGAGCAGGCCTTGCAGCAGCCCTTCGACGTAGAACGGCCCGCGGATGAAGAGCTCGGTGGCGCCGACGAGGCGCATGACGCCGATCTCGTCGCGGTAGAGGTAGGCCGTCAAGCGGATGACGCTGGCGATGGTGAAGATCGCGGCGAGCAGCAACACTGCGACGATGCCGAGGCCGACGGCGCCGATCACCTGCAGCACCGCCTCGAGCTGCTCCACCCAGTCGCGGTCGTCGTCGACCATCGCCACCTGCGGCGCGCGGCGCAGCGACTGAAGCCAGCCCTCGAAGGCGCGTGCCTCGACGCGGCGGTGGTCGAAGGCGACCTCGAGCGACGCCGGCAGCGGCTCCTCCCCCCAGCCGTGCACCAGCTCGGCGACGCTCGGGAAGTAGCGCTCGAAGCGCTGCCGCGCCTCGGCCGCGCTCACCGTCTCGACGCCGGTCACCCACGCCGGCCGGCGCGCCGCCGCGAGCAGCGCGGCGTTCGCACCGGGCGGCACGCCCGGCCGCAGGTAGACGATCACCTTCGCCTCGCCGCGCCACTCGCCGACGAGCTTCTGCAGGTTGCCGAGCAGCAGCAGTAGCGCGCCGCCGATGAAGAGCGAGACGCCGATCGTCGACACCGCGACGAGGCTGATCTTCCAGCTGCGGAGAAGGTTGACGATGGCTTCGCGGAAGAAGTAGCCAAAGGCGCGGTGCGCCGCCACCGTCGCTAGCCCCGCGTCCGCGTTCGCATCAGCCGCCGACCGCTTCAGACAGCGGCCGCACGGCGGCTGCCGCGTGCACGCCCGACGGGTGGAGGCTGCCGCGCGCGGCGACGGCGGCGAGCGCGCCGTGAGCGCCGGCCGCCGTGTCCTCCACCAACCGCCCGCCGCGCAGCGACAGCACCCGCTTGTCGAGCCGCTCGATGAGCCGCGCGTCGTGGGTGGCGACGAGCACGGTGGTGCCGCGGCGGTTGATTTCCAGGAAGAGCTCGAAGATCTCGCGCGCCATCTCGGGGTCGAGGTTGCCGGTGGGCTCGTCGGCGACCAGGATCTCGGGCTGGTTGACGAGGGCGCGGGCGATCGCCACCCGCTGCTGTTCGCCGCCGGAGAGCTCGAGCGGGAACGACTTCATGCGGTGGGCGAGGCCGACGCGGCGCAGCGTCTCGTAGGCGAGCCGCTTCTGCCGCCCGCGGTCGAGGCCGAGCACGCGTGGCAGGTAGCTCACGTTCTCGAACACCGTCTTGCGCGGGATCAAGCGGAAGTCCTGAAAGACGACGCCCATGGTGCGGCGCAGGAAGGGGATCTTGCGCCGCGGCAGCGAGGCGACGTTCCGGCCGTTGACGAGGATCTGGCCGCCGGTCGGGATCTCCTGGCGGAAGATCAAGCGCAAGAGCGTCGACTTGCCGGCGCCGCTCGGGCCGGTCAGGAAGGAGAACTCGCCGCGCTCGATCTGGAAGGTCACTTCGTCGAGCGCCCGCTGGCCGCCGGGGTAGTGCTTGCTCACCCGGTAGAAGTGGATCATCGGCGTGCGGCTCGGCGCGTCGGCACGGTTCGTTGCGCTTGCGGTGCGCGAAAAGAAACGGGAGCAGCACTAGTGTACCCTCCGCCGCGTGCAGGTCGGCGGCTATCCGTTGTGGAGCGACCGCGCGGACGACGTCGAGGTGCGCTTCGTCGGCCGCGGCGAGGAGCGCACGCGCGAGGCGACGCTCGCCGCCGTCGAGCCCGCCGCGCCGCCGGTCGCGGCCTTGCGGCAGGTGCACTCGCCGCGCGTCGTCGAGGTGGACGCCGGCGGGTCGCACGGCGAAGGAGACGCGCTCGTCACCGCGCAACGCGACCTCGCGCTGTCGGTGATCACCGCGGACTGCGTGCCGGTGCTGCTTGCGTCACGCGCTCGCGTGGCCGCCGTGCACGCGGGCTGGCGCGGCTTCGTCGCCGGCGTCGTGCCGGCGGCGCTCGCGCGGCTTCGCGGCAGCGATGAGCGCGGCGGTGGCCATGACGTCAGCGATGAGCGCGATGCGCGCGTCGTCGCCTGGATCGGACCCGCCATCGGCGGCTGCTGCTACGAAGTGGGCGAGGAGGTTGCGGCGCCGGTCGTCGCCGCGAGCGCGCCGGGGGTCGTGACGCCGGGCCCGCGCGGCCGCCCGCATCTCGACCTCGCGCGCGCCGTCGAGCTGCAGCTCCGCCACGCCGGCGTCGACGACGTGCGCCGGTTTGGTCCCTGCACGCGCTGCTCTTCCGATCTGCTGTGGAGCTACCGCCGCGAAGGCAAGCGCGCCGGCCGCAACATCGCCTACATCTGGCGCCGCGGCTGAGCGACTACCAGGACAGGTTGCTGCGCCGGAAGCCGCGTGGGTCGCGGCCGAAGGCGCGCAGCTGGCCGCACGCGGCCGAGACGTCGTCGCCGCGGCGGCGGCGTACGGTGGCGATCATGCCGCGCTCGCGCAGGCGGTCGCGAAAGGCGGTGACGACCTCGGGCGGCGGCGGCACCATCCGCTCGCCGAGCACCGGATCGGAGTTGACGGGGATCAAGTTCACCTTCGCCTTGTCCTTCAACCCGACGCTCGCGAGAAGACGCATCAGCATGTCCGCATCCGCCGACGCGTCGTTGAAGGCGTCGACGAGCAGGTACTCGAAGGTCAGCCGCCGATTGGGCTCGAGCGGGAAGTCGCGCAGCGCCGCCAGCAGCTCGGCGAGCGGGTAGCTCTTGTTGACCGGCATCAGCGCGCTGCGCCGCTCGTCGTCGGGCGCGTGGAGCGACACCGCGAGGTTGGGCCGCCCCTCCCACGCCGCCATGGCGCGAATGCCCGGCACGACGCCGACCGTCGACACGGTGATGCGGCGCAGCGAGATCCACTCCGACAGCACGTCGATCGCGGCGTGCACGGCGTCGAGGTTGAGCAGCGGCTCGCCCATTCCCATGAACACGAGATTGAGGCTCTGCTGCGCGTGCAACCGGCCGGCGATAGCGAGCACCTGGCCGACGATCTCGCCGGCGGTGAGGTTGCGGCCGGCGCCCCAGAAGCCGGTGACGCAGAAGCGGCAGGCCATGGCGCAGCCCGCCTGGCTCGAGATGCAGAACGTGCGCCGGTCGCCGTCGGGGATGTCGACCGCTTCGACCGTGGCGCCGTCCTGTAGCCGGAAGAGGTACTTCGTGGTGCCGTCGCTCGCCTCGTGCCGTGTGTCGACCTCCGGCAGGCCGATGCGGAAACGCTCGGCAAGCGCCGCTCGCAGCGGCTTGGCGAGACCGGTGATGGCATCGAAGCTCGCCGCGCCCTGCTCGTAGATCGCGCGGTAGACCTGCTCGGCGCGGTACGGCCGATCGACTTGCGGCGCCAGGAGCGCGGCGAGCTCCTCGCGGCGCAGGCCGAGCAGGTCGAGGCGCGTCGATTCCGCGACCGTGGCCACGGCGGGCGCGGCTGCAATCGCTGCTCCACGCGCGGTGGGCTCGTCCGCGTCACCGTCGCGCGGCGCGCGCGGCGCGCTCACCGTCTCACCGCCGGCGGCGGCGCGTGGGGTCGATGCCGATCGACTTCAGGAACGACAGGTCGGTGCCGTTGATCTGGAAGACCGGCTCCTGTTGCGGCGGCAGCGGCAGCTTGCCGTTGGGCTGCGACGCGGCGGGCAGCGCCTCCTGGCCCTCCTGCTTCTTGCAGTCGACCAGCAGGTAGAGCGAGTAGCCCTCTTCGCGCAGCTGGCGCCACGTGCGATGCACGTCGGTGGAGTCCGAGATCGCCTCGTAGAGGGCCTTGCGGAACTCCGAGAGCATGTGCTGCAGGCGCTCGTTGAGCAACGACCGGTTGTCCTCCAGCGTCAACCTCAGGCCAGGAATCCACTCACTCGCTGCGAAGCTGGAGGCAGATTAGCGCCCGACTCCGGGCCTGTCAAACGCACGCGTGATGGCGCGGTCACGAACGTCGCGATGTGACGCAACGCGACCACGACGCCGCTTTACGGCGCCGCTCCGGCGGTGTACAAAGCCGCCGCGATGAGCGCGCGCCACTCACGTCCACACCTGCCGGCGATCGCCGGCTGGCTGCAGGACCTCGGCCTCGAGCCGCGCATCATCGACAACTTGACCGGCGACGTCTCGCTGCGCCGCTACTTCCGCGCGCACCTGGGCGACGGCAGCACCGCCGTCGTCGCCTACTACCCGGTGAAGCTGCGGCCGGTGTGCCGCCGCTTCCAGGTGACGACCGCGCTTCTCGAGCGGATCGGCGTGCCGGTGCCGGCGATCCGCCGCACCGATTGCCGCCGCGGTTTGATGCTGATCGAGGACACCGGCGACAAGACGCTCTATGACGCGCCGCTCGCCGATTGGGACGCGCTCGCGCCGGTCTACCGCCGCGCCGTCGACTACGTGCGCCGCATCCAGACGCTGCCGAACAACCGCGTCGCGCCGCTCAACCCGTGGCTCGATGCCGCGCTCCTGCGCTGGGAGCTCAAGAAGAGCTGGGAGCTGGTGCTCGTGCCGCGCGGCCTCGCCGGCCCACCCGACGTCGAGCGCGCATTCGCGTCGGCGCTCGACACGCTGTGCAACGAGCTCGGCGATCCGGCGCGGCTCGTGCCCTGCCACCGCGACTTCATGCCGCGCAACCTCATGCTGCGCGCCGGTAGCGACGACGATGCGCGCCAGCTGCTCGTCCTCGATCACCAGGACCTGCGGCTGGGACCACCGGCCTACGACCTCGCGTCGCTGCTCAACGACAGCCTCTTCCCGCCCGCCGCACTCGAGGACGAGCTGGTCGCCGCGCTCCACCCCGGCGAGCAGGGCGCGCTCGACTACCGCCGCGCGGTCGTGCAGCGCGCCGTCAAGGCGGTGGGCAACTACGCCGACTTCGCCCGCCGCGGCTTCGACCGCCACCTCAAGCTGGTGGCGCCGACGCTCGCGCGGGCTTGGCGATGGTTTGGCGAGGTGCCGGAGCTGCGAGCGGTTCGAACGGCGCTGCGACCGGCGTGGGAGGCGCAGCTGGACGGTCTGTTAGACTGAAACCCAGCACGCGCGACGCGGTCGGGAAAGAACGAGCGCTGCTGCGCATCCCACCGCCGCGGAGGTCGTAGCCATGTTCGGAAGCCTTGGCGTTCCAGAGCTGCTCATCATCCTCGCCATCGTGCTGTTGATCTTCGGCTACTCGCGCCTGCCGCAGCTGGGCAAGGGGCTCGGCCAAAGTATCCGTAACTTCCGCCAAGGGCTGCGTGGCGGGAACGAAGCCGAGAGCACCGACCACGACCGCACGCCCGGCGGCGGCTGAGCGCTGCCGCGCCGCGACGAGCGTCGGCCCGCTCGTCACCGCCGGCAGGTGGCCGATCAGCTGGTCGAGCTGCGCCTCCTGCCAGAGCGCGCGGTGATAGCCGAGGTAGAGGGTGAGCACGCGGCGCACGTAATGCCGCGTCTCGCGATAGGGCGGCACGCCGCGGAACTTGCGCACGGCGGCCGGACCCGCGTTGTAGGCGGCGAGCGCGAGCTCGAGGTCGTCGTCGAAACGCCGCAGCAGGTCGCGTAGGTAACGCGCGCCGGCGCGCACGTTCGAGCGCGGCTCGTGCGGCCGTTCGAGGCCGTAGGTCTGCGCCGTCACCGGCATCAGCTGCATGAGGCCCTGCGCGCCGCGCGGCGACACCGCCATCGGATCGAAGCCCGACTCCGTTTGCACGACGGCAGCGAGCAGCAGGCTGTCGAGGCGATAACGGTCCGCGGTCTCTTCGATCAACGCGCCGTAGGGGATCTTGGCGAGCAGCTGCCGCCGGCCGTTGTCGCCGACTTCGCCGAAGAGACGGAAGGCGCGATCGCGTTCCCCACCGTTGGCGTGCGCCAGCGCGGCGAGCGGGCGCTCGGTGAACAGCGGGAAGCCGCCGTCGTTGCCGCGGGTGAGCAAGGCGAGCTCCGCGAGCACGGCACGGCCCTCACTTCCGGCCTCGGGTGGACCGTGGAGCGGCGGCGCCGGCGCGCCCGAGGTAACGGGCCAGAAGAGGGCCAGCAGCAGGCCGCCGCCTACCAGGGCGGAGAAGAATCGTCGGTCGCGCAATGGTTGTCCCTCCAACTCTGCCGTCGTGGGCGCTCGACGTCGCTTACGCCGGCGGGCGGCATCTCCTCTCCGAAGGCCGTGATGGCTCTTCCATCAAGACATCGCGGTCAATTTGGCATGAGCCCGCGGTTCAGGCGGGCAGAAAGAAGGAATCTCCGCCGACGCGGGTAGCAATTCCGGTGCCCTCGCGGGCGAAAACGAGACGGAAGTGAGTTGTAGAGTCGGTCAGCGGGCGGAAGCCCGCCGGCGAGGACGAGGACGGGGACGGGGAGCGAAGTCGTGGGGCTCGATGCCGAGCGCCGCCATCTTGTTGCGCAGCGTGTTGCGGTGGACCCCGAGCGACGAGGCCGAGCGCGACAAGCTCCCCTCGTGCTCGCGCAGCGCGGCGAGCAAGTACTGGCGCTCGAACTCGCGCGCCGCCTGTTGCAGGGAGATCCCTTCGCGCACTAGCTCGCTCACCAATCGACAGAGGTGGCCGTTGAGGGTCTGATCGCTCACGCAGGTCCTGTCGCGGGAAGGCGGGAGTCTAGCACCAGCCCGCGCGCGGGCGATGTGACGAATGCGGCCGCGACGGAGCGCTAGCCCACGGCCTCGCTAACGCTCGGGCGCCAGAAACCTGGCGTCGCCACTGCGTGGCGCCGCGGGTCCCTACTTCGGCTCGAGCTTGTCGCCGACGTAAATGGGATAGCGCGAGGCGAGGATGCGCGCCACCGAGCCGCGCGGATGCACCGACAGCACCGCGAGCTCGCCGAGCACGAGCGGCGGTTTGCCGGGCGCGTTGGCGCGGAAGATGGTGTAGACGTCGCCCGGCGCGGCGCCGCTCTCGCTGCCGAGGTTGACGAACACCACGTGGTCCTCGCCCATGCTCACGATGTCGTCCTTGGCGCGCAGGATCAGCGGGTCGTCGGCGAGCGACTCCACGGGCACCGGCGCGTTGGGCGTGCGCACACCGGTGCGACGGCCGAGCGGCACCGGCTCGGGCACGAACGGCTTCAAGCCGGCGCCGTCGAGGATGGCGTCGCAGGCCTGCACGATCTCGGCGATCGCCACCTGGTCCTGCACGGTGAGCAGCCGCAGGCGGCCCTGGTACTGGTAGATGCGGCCGATGACGTCGCCGGTGTCGGGGTTCTTCACCACCTCGCGCGGCCGCACGACGGTGTAGACGAGACCGGGCGAGAGCCCGGCCGCCATGCCGCCGTCGACGTAGACGATGTCGCCGACCGAGAGGTCGTACTTGACCGTCTCGTCGCCGAAGATGCCGCTCTTGTTGCGGCCGCCGCCGGCGCCGGAGAGGCGCGGCGACATGCCGTTGAACTCGGAGCCGACGATGCGGTAGCCGAACTGCTCGTCGAGGTCGCCGACGTAGCCGCTGCAGTAGATGTCGTCCTCGCTGCCGAGCGGCTGTAGCGGCGCCACGGCGGTGCTGACGTTCTCGAGCGGCTGCCCCTCGGCGCCGGTAGGCGGCGTCTCCTCACCCGTCGACGGCGTGCCGCCGAGGTCCTGCTCGGCGAGCTGCTCGACCGGCGCCACCTGCGGCCCGATCACCAACGGGTCGCCGGGGTAGATCCAGTGGGCGTCGAGGATGTAGGTGTTCTTCTCCCAGATCTGCGGCCACAGGTAGCTGTTGCCGAGGTACTTGCCGGCGATCGCCCACAGCGTGTCGCCGGGGGCGATGACGTGCACCTGCGCGTCGGGCGGCGGCGTCGGCGGGTCCCACGCCGTCCAGTGGTCGCCCACCTTGTGGAGCGTCTGTGGCGGCCGGTCCGCGGCGACGATCGCGGCGGCGGCGAGGAGGACGAGAGCGACCGCAAGGACCCCACTCCGTCGGCGCAACGTCATGGCGAGACCTCCTCCAACACCCGGCGACAACGCAAAGAGAGACCTGGAGCTCCCCGAAACGGTACGGGACTCCGCCTCGTCCTGTCAAGAGTTTGGCTTCACTCGCCTCAAGCAAAGCTTGAAGGAAGCGAACGGCTTCACAGAGAAGCCCGATCACCCCCACCCCAGAAAGACTGTGTTGGTCTGCCACCCCTCACTCCCCTTAGCCCACGGCCTCGCTAGCGCTCGGGCGCCAGGAAGACCTGGCGCTGCCGCTTTGCGGCACCGCGGGTCCCACCCTCTCTCCCCTCGCCGGGGAGAGAGGGGTCCAGAAGCATCACCGCGCGCCGCGATTACTGGCCGAGCTTCGCTTGGCGCTCGGCCGCCAGCGTCGCTGCCGCGGTGTCGGGGAAGCGGCGCACGATCTCGTCGTAGACGGCGAGCGCCTGGCCCTTTTCCTTGAGCTCCTCGAACGCCTGGCCCATCTTGTAGAGCGCGTCGGGGACCTTGTTGGCGTCCGGGTAGCGCTCGACGGTGCGGCGGAAGGCGGCGAGGGCGCCGTTGAAGTCGCCGCGGGCGTAGCGCGCCGCGCCGATCCAGTACTGGGCGTTGTCGGAGAGCTCGCTCTGCGGGCTCTGCGCCAGGAACTCCTGGAAGCGCGCTTCGGCTTGGTCGTACTTGCCTTGGTGGAAGTAGGTGTACGCCTCGTCGTAGACGGCCTGCGCTTCGCGCGGCACCGGGTCGCCTTCGCCGCCGGCGACTGCGCTTGATGGCGGCGAGGACGCGCTGGCGCCCGCTGTCGTGCGCGGAGGCGCAGGCGCCGGACGCGACGTCGAGGGCGATGACGGCGCAGTCGCGGTGGGGACCGGCGGCGCCACCGGCTCGTCGGGCGGCAGCTCGCTCTCCTCGAGCGTCGTCGACGGCACGCTGCGCGCGGGCGGTGCGGTGCGCGCGGCGGCCGGCGCGGTGGAGCCGGTCGTTCGCGACGGTGCGGGCGGCGGCGCGGCGCTCGCCGGCGGCCGCGAACCGCTCGACGTCGTGGGCGACGGCGACGTCGCGCGCGCACCGGGAGTCGCGACCGGCGGCGCAACGCCACCGCTCGACGCGACGCGCGCCGGCGCACTGCTGCCCGCGTTCGACGCCGCGGCGCCGCCGCTCGATGACGCGCCCGCGCGTCCGCCGAGCCGCGCCTCGAGCGACGCCACCTGCTGGCGCAGGCGGCCGAGCTCGACCTCCTGCACCGCCGCCTTCTGCTGCAGCTCGACGACGCGCGCCTCGAGGGTCGCGAGCTTGTCGTCGCGGCGCTCGCCGGGCAGCCGCGGCACCGTGGCGCAACCTACGCAAGCGACGGCGACGAGCGCCGCCGCAGCGAAGCGTGTGCTCGCTCCGGCGCTCAGCCGGGGATGTCGCCGACGTACGAGCTCTGCGGGAATTCCTGGCGCAGCTTGTCGAACCACTGGCCGGCCTCCTCGGCCTTGCCCATGCGCTTGAGGGCGAGGCCCAAGTAGAAATAGACCTTGTCTTTCTCGGTGTACTCGGGATAGTTGGCGAGCAGGTAGTTGAGACGGGTGGCGGTGGCGAACGGGATGCCGTAGCGGTAATAGAAGCGGGCCACCTCGAACTCGTGCTCGCCGAGCTTGGCGCGCACCTCCGCCATCCGCTGCCGCGCCTCGGGGACGTGCTCGCTCGTCGGGTACAGGCGCAGGAAGTCATCGAACGCGGCGAGCGCCGAGCGGGTTACGCTCTGGTCGCGGTCGGGCCGCTCCACCCGCGCCGCCAGCGAGTTGCCGATCTGCATCTGCACGTAGGCGGCGCGGTCGCTGGTCGGAAAACGATTGAGGAAGTCGCGGTACTTCGCCTCCGCCTGCACCAGGTTGGTCGAGCCGCCCTGCTTGTAGAGCGAGTCGGCGACGAGCAGCAGCGACTCGCGCCCGGAGGTCGAGTTGGGCTCGACCTCGAACGCGTGCGTCAGGTACTTGCGCGCCTGCGCGAACTTCTCGATGCCCATGAGCCGCTTGCCCTCGACGAGCGACTCGGCGGCCGAGAGCTGGAGCAGCGGATCTTCGCGCTGGCGACGCGCCGCGCTCTTGCAGGCGGTCAGCGAGGTGAGAAGGACGAGAGCGAGGAGGAGCAGCGTCGCCGGCGTGCGGCGGCGAGCGGTGGCGGCAACGTTCATCATCGGAAAGCTCCTGCGGCGACGTTCTTGAGCTCGCGCATGCGCGCGACGGGATCGGGGGCGGCGAACACAGACGAGCCGGCGACGCAGATCTCGGCGCCGGCGGCGACGGCGTCGGCGACGTTGTCGAGGCCGATGCCGCCGTCGATCTCGATCTCGACCGGGAGCCGCGCCTCGCGCACGAGGGCGGCGAGGCGGCGCACCTTGTCGAGGGCGTAGGGGATGAAGCGCTGGCCGGCGAAGCCGGGGTTGACCGACATCACCAGCACGAAGTCGAGGGCGGGCAGGCAGTCGGCGAGCTGCGCGACCGGCGTCGCCGGGTTGAGCACCGCGCCGGCCTTCGCACCGGCGGCGCGGATCCTCTGCAGCAGGCGGTCGAGGTGCGCCGTCGCCTCGACGTGCACCGACACCCACGCGGCGCCGGCCTCGAGGTAGTCGTCGAGCAGCCGCTCGGGGTTGCTCACCATCAGGTGGACGTCGAGCGGAAGTCGCGTGCGCCGCTTGAGCGCCGCCACCATCGGCGGACCGAAGGTGAGGTTGGGCACGAAGTGCCCGTCCATGACGTCGACGTGCACCAAGTCGGCGCCGCCCTCCTCGCACTGGCGCACGGCGTCGCCGAGCGCGGCGAGGTCGGCGGCGAGGATCGACGGCGCGAGCTTCATGTCCCCGTCGGCTCCGTGGGCGGCAGCTCCGTCGACGGCGGCAGCTCCGTCGGCTCCGGCACCGCGGCGACGATCAACGAGATCACCTCGCCGCGCCGCAGCGGGTGGCCGGGAAGCGGGAACTGGCGCAGCACCAGGCTCTCGGAGACGCCCTCGTAGGGCTCGAACTTGACGCTGCCGACGCGGAAGCCGTTGCCCTCGAGGAAGGAGCGCACGGCGCGGTACTCGCGGTCGACGAGGTCGGGCATGACGTAGGTCTCGCGCCTACCTTCGGCGGCGAGGAAGAGGCGCACCGCCGTACCCGGCCCCACCTCGCTGCCGGCGCCTGGTTTCTGGAGCACCACGCTGCCCACCGGCGCGTCGGCGTAGACGTGCGCCACCGCGCCGATGCCGAGGCCCGCGGCGGCCAGCGTCACCTGCGCTGCCGGTAGCGCGCTGCCGGCGAGGTCGGGCACCGGCACCACCCGCGGGCCGCGCGACAGCACGACGTCGACGACGCCGCCGCGCTTGGCGATCGAGCCCGGACCGGGCCGCTGGTCGAGCACGCGTCCCGCCGGCACGCGCTCGGCGAAGCGGTCGGTGGCGCGCTGGTGGCGCGCGCGCAGGCCGCGGTCGGCGAGGCGCTCGCCGGCGCGGTCGAGCGGCAGGCCGACGAGGTTGGGTACCGGCGTCACGCCGCGGCGCACGAAGAGGCTGAAGGAGAGGTAGGCGGAGGCGACGAAGAGGGCGCAGACGATCAGCGCGTAGGCGAGACGCAAGAGCGCTCGCAGCAGCCATCGCCCCATGCTGCGAGTCTAGCAGCCGGCCCGCGCGCGCCGCGGCGGCTGCTGCTTCGCGTTCCGCGTGGTTCGCGCCGCGCGGCGGCGACGCGGCCGCGGCTCCTCGCCGGCGAGCAGCGCGCGCAGCAACGCGATGTCGCGCGCATGGCCTTGCTCGTCGTCATTGGGCGTCTCGACGATGAGCGGCACGCGGGCGAGCTGCGGCGCGTGAGCCAGCTGGCGCAGTGCCGCGCGGCCGCGCGTGCCGCCGCCGATCGTGCCCTCCCCGAGGTTCCGGTGACGATCGCGCCGCGAGCCGCACGGGTGCGCGGAGTCGTTGACGTGCACGCAGGCGAGCCGCTCGGCGCCGAAGCGCGCGCACGCCTCGGCGAGCACGGCGTCGACGCCCTCCGGCGTGTCGACGGGATAGCCGCCGGCGAAGAGGTGGCAGGTGTCGAGACAGACGGCGAGCGCTTCCGGATGGCGGCTCATGGCGAGGATCGCCTCGAGCTGCTCGAGCCGCCAGCCGAGACAGCTCCCCTGCCCCGCCGTCGTCTCCAGCAACACGCGCGGGCCGCCGGGCGCCCGCTCGGCGAGGACGGCGTCGAGTGAGGCGGCGACGCGGCGCAGCCCTTCCTCCTCGCCCGCTCCGCCGTGCGCCCCGGGATGCACGACGAGCCCGGAGACGCCAAGCCTCGCACAACGCTCGAGCTCGTCCGCCAAGCCGGCGCGCGAGCGCGCCAGCACCTCGCCCTCCGGCGCGGCGAGGTTGATGAGGTAGGCGGCATGCGCGACCAGCGGCGCGCCGCGCCCCTCGCTCGTCCACTCGGCGTGCGCGGCGCGGAAGGCGTCGACCTCGTCGTCGACGAGCGTCTTCCCCTGCCAGCGGCTGGCGTTCTTGACGAACACCTGCATCGCCGTGCAGCCGAGGGCGCGCCCGCGCTCGAAAGCGAGTGGCAGCCCGCCGGCCACCGAGACGTGGGCGCCGAGGAAGCGGTCCGGCAGCGTCGTCGCGACAGCGCCCGGCGCAGACCGCTGGCCGTCGACCGCTCGCGAGCGGCCCCTCGACGCCGCGCGCGAGACGGTCATCGCGCGGGAGAGGGCGCCGCCGTGGCGGCCGGCACCGGCGACGGCAGCGCCACCGGCGGCGCGCCGGCGGCCGGCACCGGCGCCGTCGGCGGCGGCGGCGGCTTCGTGAACCAGCCGCGGCGGATGTCGAAGAAGATCACCGTCACCATCAGCACCAGGATGAAGGCGAGCCCCGCCATGTTGATGTATTCCTTCAGCCGCAGCGACAGGTCGCGGCGGATCGTCGACTCGATCAGGAGCACGAAGATGTTTCCGCCGTCGAGCACCGGGATCGGCAGCAGGTTCAAGATGGCGATGCTGATCGACACCAGCGCGGTGAGGTGGAAGAGCGCCGGCAGCCCCTGCCTCGCCGCCTCACCGGCCAGCTTGCCGATCTCGAGCGGGCCGTGGAGGGCCGTCTCCACCTTCATCTGGCGGGTGATCAGCTTGCCCACGAGCGCCAGCGTCTGCGTCGTGATGTTCCAGTTGTAGCGCACGCTCTCGACGATCGCCTTGCCCACCGGCAGCTTCACCGCCTCGACGATCTCGAGGCCGACCTTCCCGGTGCCGCTGCCGTCGTCGCGCGGCGTCACCTGGAGGTCGCGCTCGACGCCGTCGCGGCGGATGGTGACGCGCACCGGCTTGCCGGCGCGCTTCTCCACGTGCTCGATGAAATCCATCATGCTCATCAGCGGCCGGCCGTCGACTGCGAGCAGCTTGTCCCCCTCGTGCACGCCGGCGGCTTGCGCGGGCATTCCATCGATGACCCGCGAGACGTTGGGCAGCGCCGTCGGGTAGAGACCGGCGTCGCCCACCGAGTACTGCGGCACCGTCGTCGGCACCACCACGCGCTCCATGCGCTGGTCGCCGCGCTCGATGGTGAGCGGCACCGACTTGCCCGGCGACTCGAGGATCGCCATCGCCACCGTTTCCCAGTTCTTGGCCTCGCGGCCGGCGATCTGGAGGACGCGGTCGCCCGGCTGCAGGCCGGCGGCGGCGCCGGCCGAGCCCGGCTCGACGGTGCCGACGACCGGCGGCACGTTGTGGAAGAAGGGCAGCGGGAAGCCCAGCGACAGCACGACGGCGATGACGGCGATCGAGAAGATGATGTTGGTCGTCGGTCCGGCGAGGTAGATCAGCACCCGCTGCCAGCGCGGCTTGCACTGGAAATCGCGCGGGTCGCCGGTCGACTCCTCGGGGCTCTCGCCGCCGAGCCGCACGTAGCCGCCGAGCGGGATCCACGAGATGCGGTACTCGGTCTCGCCGCGGCGGAAGGCGACGATCTTGGGGCCGAAGCCGAGCGAGAAGGTGAGCACCTTCACGTCGAAGAGCTTGGCCAGCAGGTAGTGACCGCCCTCGTGGACGAAGATGATCACGCCGAGGACGAGCAGGAACGCCGGGATGTCTTGAAAGCTCACGGGTGCTCGCTTGGCTGAGTGGTGAAAGGAGACGGGCGCGGGCGGCGCCCCGGAAGGTCTTCCTACGTAGAACGCGAGAACGGGTTGCGCGCTTCCCGCTTACCGATGCTCTTACCGGGGGCGCACAGTATCAGCTCCCGCGCGCCGCAGCCCCGAGCATCTCGGCGGCGCGGCGGCGGCCCCAATCGTCCCAGGCGAGCGCTTCGTCGAGGCTCGACACGGCCTGCGCGACGTGCTCGTCGAGCACCGCGGCGATGGTCGCGGCGATCGAGGGGAACGAAGTGTGGCCGGCGAGGAAGGCGGCCACCGCCGTCTCGTTGGCGCCGTTGAGCACCGCGGTGGCGCTCGCTCCGGCGGCGAGGGCGCGGCGAGCGAGCGCGATCGTGGGGAACTTCGCCTCGTCGACGGGATGGAACTCGAGGCGCCCGAGCTCGCTCGGCGCCAGGCGCGGGAAGCGGTTGCCCCAGCGCTCGGGCCAGGAGAGCGCGTACTGCACCGGGAACACCATGTCGTTGACCGAGAGTTGCGCCAGCCAGGTGCCGTCGCAGAACTCGACCAGCGAGTGGACGAGCGATTGCGGGTGGACGACCACCTCGATGCGCTCCGCCGGCACGGCGAAGAGGTGGCTCGCCTCGATCAGCTCGAGGCCCTTGTTCATCATCGTCGCCGAGTCGACGGTGATCTTGGCGCCCATCTTCCAGGTCGGGTGCGCCAGCGCCTCGGCGGGCGCGATCGAAGCGAACGTCGCCGCCTCGCGCCGCCAGAACGGACCGCCCGAAGCAGTCAAGACGAGCCGCGCCACCTCGCCCGCCTCGCCGCCGCGCAGCGCCTGGTGGAGCGCCGCGTGCTCGCTGTCGACGGGAAGGAGGTGTGCGCCGCGCTCGCGAGCGAGAGCGGTGAGCAGACTGCCGGCGACGACCAGACACTCCTTGTTGGCGAGCGCCACATCCTTGCCGGCGTCGACCGCCGCCCACGCCGGCCGCAGGCCGGCGGCGCCCACCATCGCTGCCACGACACGCCTCGCGTCGGGATGTGTGGCCGCGGCGCGCAGCCCTTCTTCGCCGGGGACGACCTCGACACCGGCCGGCGCCTGCCGCGCCACCTCGCGCGCCGCGGCTTCGTCCATGACGCCGACGACGCGCGGGCGCAGCTCCTCGACCTGCTGCAGGAGCTTCTGAGGGTCGCTGCCGTAGGCCGCCAGCCCCACGACGTGCAGCCGCTCCGGATGCTCGCGCACGACGCGCAGCACGCTGCTCCCCACCGAGCCGGTGGCGCCGAGCACCGAGATGCCGAGGCTCACAGGCCCAGCCCGTCGTGCGCGATGAGCCAGAGGCCGCCGAGCATCACCGGCCCGGCGAAGAGCATCGCGTCCATGCGGTCGAAGAAGCCGCCGTGCCCCGGGATCGAGCTGCCGGAGTCCTTGACGTTGACGCCGCGCTT
Source organism: Thermoanaerobaculia bacterium (assembly GCA_963846495.1). Classification (GTDB taxonomy): domain Bacteria; phylum Acidobacteriota; class Thermoanaerobaculia; order Multivoradales; family JAIOJS01; genus DASYQD01. Next base: position 105,304 of record CAWJWP010000008.1, read on the forward strand.
GAGCAGCGACTCGAAGAGGTCGCCGAGCTGCGCCGCGATCGCCGTCGCCGCGGCCACCGCGAGCAGCGGCCAGTGCAGGCCGCCGAGCCGCAACCAGCTCCAGACCGCGGTCGCCACGATGCCGGTGAGGAAGCCGGCGATCGCCCCTTCCCAGCTTTTATTCGGCGACACCGTGGGCGCCATCTTGTGCTTGCCCCACGCCGAGCCGAAATAAAAGGCGGCGCTGTCGCCCAGCCAGACGATGGCGTAGAGCAGGAAAAGCAGCCAGGGATCGAGCCGCTGCAGGACGACGGCGATGGCCACCGGGGCGGCGAAGTAGGGCACGCCGAAGCCGACGATCCCCATCGCCGCCGCCGCCTGCGCCGGCGGGGTGCGGCCGAGGAGCAAGAGCGTGCCGACGAAGACCGTGGAGAGCAACACCCCGACGAGCACCCAGGCGTCGGTGGGCAGCGAACGCTCGTGCTCGGCGAGGCCCCAGAACAGGCCGGCCGCGAGCAGCGGCACGGCGAACGGCACCACCCACAGCGGCGCATTCGGCGCGTGCGGCTTGAGCAGCTGCACGTACTCGATGCTGCTGGGCACGAAGATGAGCAGCAGGAAGACGAAGAACGCCCAGCTAGGGAGCTGGAAGGTGGCGAGCAGCGCCACCGGCACCGCCACGGCGGCGGTCAGCAGGCGCCTCATGAGTCGAGGCGCTCGCGATCCGTTACAAGGCGCGCCTCAGCGGTGCTGCGCCTGCGGAGCAAGCACCGCCTCGTCGGGGGAGACGCCGCCGTAGCGCCGCTCACGGCGCTGGTAATCGAGGATCGCCTCGAACAGCTCGCGCCGGCGGAAGTCGGGCCACAGGGTGTTGGTCACCCAGATCTCGCTGTAGGCGATCTGCCAGAGCAGGAAGTTCGACACCCGCATCTCGCCCGAGGTGCGCACCAGCAGGTCGGGGTCGGGCAAGCCGGCGGTGTAGAGGTAGCGGCCGAGCGTCTCCTCGTCGATGTCGGCGTGCTTGCCCGCCGCCCAGTCGGCGACGATGCGCCGGCAGGCGTCGACGATCTCGCACCGCCCGGAGTAGTTGAGCGCGATGTTGAGCCGCATGCCGCGGCAGTGCGCGGTGGCCTCGATGGCGCGCTCGAGCGAGGCGACGACGGAGGCGTCGAGCTCGCGCCAGCGGCCGAGCACCTCGAGGTGGACGTCGTTCTGCACCAGGGTCTCGAGCTCCTGGCGGATGAAGTCCTTGAGCAGGTTCATCAGCGTCCACACCTCGTAGCGCGGGCGCTTCCAGTTCTCGACCGAGAAGGCGTAGAGAGTCAGCGCCTGGAGCTCGAGCAGGCCTGCCGCCTCGACGGTGTCCTGCACCGCCTGCACGCCGGCGCGGTGCCCCTCGACGCGCGGCAGGTTGCGCGCCTTCGCCCAGCGGCCATTGCCGTCCATGATGATGGCGACGTGGCGCGGCAGCCGGGTGAGGTCGAGGCGCCGAACGAGCAGCTCCTCGGGGGAGCCGGGAGTGGCGAGACGAGAGGGGTCCGGCATGGCGTCGACCTCGTAAGTTAACACGGAGGTCCCCACAGTCGGGGACCTCCGCGTTGACGTCGCGGCTCGCCCTGAGGGCTCGCCGCTCTGGTTAACACGGAGGTCCCCACAGCCGGGGCCCCGCGGTGGTGTCGCGGCTCGCCTTCTGGCGCGCCGCTTTGGGTCCACGCAGTGCTTACCACGGCGAGGGCGACTTCCCCGGCCGCCTCACCGACGTCTCAGCATCGCCTCAGGCGCGCTTCATCGCGCGGCGTCGGCGGGCGCGGCGAGCCACTCGGCGGGGTACTCGACGCGCTGCAGGACGAGGCCGTGCGCGGGGGCGTTGGCGCCCGCCTCGCCGCGCGGGCGGCCGGCGAGGAGCGCGGCGAAAGACTCGACGGTGCGACGACCGCTGCCCACCTCGAGCAGCGTGCCGACGATGCCGCGCACCATGCCGCGCAGGAACCCTTCGCCGGCGACGCGGAAGGTGAGCGCGTCGCCGTCCTCGCTCCACTGGGCGAGGTCGAGGCGGCGGAACGGGTGCGTCTCGCTGCCGCCGCCTGGTTCTCTCTTCTTGGCGAAGGCGCTGAAGTCGTGGCGGCCGACGAGCAGCGCCGCGGCTTCGCGCATCGCCGCGACGTCGAGGCGCGGATCGATGCGTACCGCGAAGGGCGCGTCGAGCGGCGACAGCACCGGCTCGCGGCGCAGGTGGTAGCGGTACTCCTTGCGCAGCGCGTGCTTGCGGGCGTGGAAGCCGGCGGGCGCGGGGGCGGCAGCGAGCACGCGCACGTCGTCGGGCAACTGTGCGTTGACGCCGTAGACGAGCGCGCCCGCGGCGGCGGCGGCGACGAGCGAGACCACCTGCCCGCGCGCGTGCACGCCGGCGTCGGTGCGGCTCGCGCCGACGACGCGCACCGGCGCGCCGAGCTGCTTCTCGAGCGCCTCTTCGAGCACCTGCTGTACGGCGAGCGCATTTCGCTGCCGCTGCCAGCCGGCGTAGCGCTCGCCGCGATAGGAGACGGTGAGCCGCCAAGTGGGAAGCGACCCAGTCGGCAATGGCGTGCTCACGAGCGCGCCTCGCCACGGCCGCTCTGCCGCCCAGAGCAGGAAGAACGGACCCCACAACGCGAGGTGCACCCACGGCCACGCCGGCACGCCGAGGAGCGCCGGCAGGTAGAGCAGCGGCGCGGCGAGCGACGCCCACAGCCAGGGCGCGCGGCCGGCGAGCGCCGCCCACGGCAGCACCCACAGCAGGTACCACGGATAGACCGTCGGCGAGCAGACGAGGAGGCCGCCGAACAGCGCCGCGCCGCCGCGCACCGGATCGCGCCATGCTGGCCGTCGCGATGACGCGGAGCGCACGACGATCACCAGTACCGGCAACGCGAGCAGCAGGCGCGAGAGCAGCTGCGGGTACACCCACGGATAGGCGCGGTTCCAGAACGCATGCATTCCCGTGCGCTCTTTCGTAAGATCGAGAGCGTGCTTGACGGCCTCTGGCGCGTCGGCCGCCGCCAACAGCCGCCAGAGGGGCTCGTGCAGCGGACCGCCGAACTCCCAGCGCAGCGCGTAGGTCGAGAGCCCGGGGGGGACGCCGCGGGCGGCGCCGACCACCGGCCAGAGCGCCACCACGGCGAGGCCGACGCCGACGAGCAGGAACTGCGCGATCGCAGCGGCGTGAGCGGACCGACGGACGCGTGCGTTGCCGGTGCTCGCATCGGCAGCGGCGGTGCTCGGCACGGCAGCGCCCGCGAGATCGCCCATCTGCCGCGCCCACATCGGAAGGGCAGCGAAGGGCACGAGCTTGACGAGACCCGCGGCCGCCGCGGCCACTCCAGCCCCGAGCGGCTGGCGCCGCACGACGAGCAACGCCGCGGCAACCGCCGCCGCCACGCCGATCGGCTCGAGGTGCCCCATCCCCGCGCCCTCGAGCAGCACCAGCGGCTGCGCGGCGTACCAGAGCACGCGATGGCGCGGCCAGCCGCGCTCGGCGGCGAGCCGCAGCAGCAGCGCGCAGGCGCCGAGGTCGGCGAGCGCGACGAGCAGCTTCCAAGCGACGACGCCCAAGTCGAGCGGCAGCGCGGCCGGCAACACGAAGAGCGCCATCGCGAGCGGCGGGTAGACACCCGGCACGTCGCGGTGCTCCACGCGGCCCCGGAGCTCGTCGCGGGCATCGGCGAGCGCCGGGTCGTCGGGCGCGTGCAGGTACGGGTTCTCGTGCCGCAACACGACGCGGCCGTCCCACAGGTAGCGCCAGACGTCGGTCGAGAGCGTCGGCGGCAGCGGCACGAGGAGCAGCCGCAACAGCGCCGCGGCGGCGAGCAGCACGCGCGTAGACGGTGCCCGCTGCGCCGCGCCGCGCACGGCCGCGACGAGCGCGAGCGACGCCACCGCGAGCAGCCCGAGTGTGAGCAGCGGTCGCCGCGTCGGATCGCCGGCCGCGGCGAGACCAGCGATCGCCGCCGCCTCGACGCCGAGCGGCACGAGCCAGCGGGCGGCGCCCGCAACGTACGATCCTTCCTCGTGAGCCACGACGCCGGAACCCTGCGGAGAGACCGGGTGAGGACGCTGCGTTGGAGCTGCTGACGTGGGCGTCTGAGCCGGCGGCGTTGTCGGGAGCACGGGTGCTGCTGGCGGTCTACTACGCGGTGCTGGGAGTGCTCTCGCTCTACGGCGTGCACCGTCTGCTGCTGCTCGCCGGCTGGTGGCGCCACCGCGCGCGCCCGCTCGCCGCGCCGCCTGCCGCCCAGCGACGACGCCTGGCCGGTGGTGACCGTGCAGCTGCCACTGTACAACGAGCGCTTCGTGGCCGAGCGGCTGCTGCGCGCCGTCGCCGCTCTCGACTACCCGCGCGACCGCTTCGAGGTGCAGGTGCTCGACGACTCGACCGACGACACCAGCACGATCGTCGCGCGCGTCTGCGCCGAGCTGCGCGCCAACGGAGTCGACGTTCATCACCTGCGGCGTACGGAGCGCGCGGGCTTCAAGGCGGGAGCGCTCGCCGCCGGTCTCGCCGCCGCGCGCGGCGATCTGCTCTGCGTCTTCGACGCCGACTTCGTGCCGCCGTCGCGACTTCCTGCGCCGCATGGTCCCGTGGTTCGCGGGCGAAGGCGCCGACCCGCGCATCGGCATGGTTCAGGCGCGCTGGGGCCACCTCAACCGCGAGGACTCGCTGTCGACGCGCGTGCAGGCGATGCTGCTCGACGGCCACTTCGCCATCGAGCACGCGGCGCGGCATCGCAGCGGCTGCTTCTTCAACTTCAACGGCACCGCCGGCATCTGGCGGCGCGCCGCCATCGAAGACGCCGGCGGCTGGCAGGCCGACACGCTGACCGAGGACCTCGACCTCTCCTACCGCGCGCAGCTCGCCGGCTGGCGCTTCGTCTTCGTGCCCGACGTTGTCGTGCCGGCAGAGCTGCCGATTGAAGCCGCCGACCTCGAGTCGCAGCAGCACCGTTGGGCGAAGGGCGCCGCGCAGACGGCGCGCAAGCTGCTGCCGCGCCTGCTCGCCGCGCCGCTGCCGTGGCGCGTGCGCGCCGAAGCGTTCGTGCACCTCACCGCCAACGTCTGCTACCCGCTGATGCTCCTCCTCGGGGCGCTGCTCTTCCCCGCCATGCTGCTGCACCGCGGGCACGAGTGGCAGCTGCTCCTCATCGACGCGCCGCTCTTCGCCGTCGCCAGCGGCTCGGTGCTGCTCTTCTACGTGGCGAGCCAGGTGGCGGTGGGCGAGCCTTGGCGCGCGCGACTGCGCCTGCTGCCGGCGCTGATGGCGACCGGCATCGGGCTGTCGGCGACCAACAGCGCTGCGGTCATCACTGGACTCTTGCGCCGCGGTGGGACCTTCCATCGCACGCCCAAATATCGGCGCGAGAGCGGCGGCGGGTCGGCGCCGCCGCGAGCCGCACGCACGCGAGCACTCGCCGCGCGCTCGCCAGGCGCGGCGAGCGTCTACCGCCGCGGCCGCCGTCTGTCGTTCTGGGTGGAAGGCGCGCTGGCCCTCTACTTCGCCGGCTGCTGCATCGCCGCCGCCTACCTCGGCATGTGGGCCTCGCTCCCCTTCCTCTACCTCTTCCTCCAGGGCTACGGCTACCTCTTCCTGCTGGCGCTCCTCGGCCCGCCGGCGCACGCGCAGGCGGCGCCGCCGATGCAGGTGGCGCCGCTCGCCGCCGAGCCGTGAGCGGCGAGGTCGAGGTCCGCCCGGCGCGGCCGGAGGACGCCGCCCTCCTCCACCTCTGGCGCGCCGAGAAGAGCGTGCGCCGCCACCAGCCGCTGGCGGCGCTCTCCACCTCGCAGCTGCGCGCCGAGCTCGCCGCCCGCCGCGCCGACGACCTCTGGCGCAACCGCGGCGACCGCTTCGACTGGATCATCCTCGTCCACCGCCAACCCGCCGGCTGGATCACCCTCGTCGTCCACAGCTGGGAGCACGGCCTCGCCGAGTGCGGCTACTCGCTGTCGACCGCCTTCCAGGGCCGCGGCCACATGCAGCGTGCGCTGGCGCGGCTGATCAACGACCTCTTCACGCGTACGCGCCTTCACCGGTTGGAGGCGCGGACGGCGCTCGCCAACGTCGCCTCGCAAAAGGTGCTCGAGAAGCTCGGCTTCCGCCGCGAAGGCCTGCTGCGCGGCTACTTCCAGCTCGACGGCGAGTGGGTCGACAACTACCTCTTCGCGCTGCTCAAGGAAGACTGGGTGCAGGCGCGCGCCGGCCGCGCCGACGTCCGCGCCTCCTGAGCACCGACTCCGGCGCGCGCGGCCGCGCTTTCATCCGCGGCCAGCGCTGCTCCGTAGTCAGCAGCGAGCCCGCGCCGCGCGGGCCGACATCCACCAAAAAAGTTTTTGTTCGTGTGGCGCACCCGCCACCGCTCGTCCCGACTTCGCGTCGAGAAAAGGAGATCCTCATGCGCGATATCGCTCGTCCGCTTCGGCGTCGCCGCGCCGCCTTCCTCGCCTGGCTGGTCAGCTTCTCGATCGCCGGCATCGCCGCGGCACAGATCGGTCTACCGCGACCGACCCCGGTCCCACGTCCAACGCCCACCGTAGGCGGTGGGCAGCTCGTCGGCGACGATTCCGACATCGAGCCGCAGGCGATCCAGACCGTCGCCGGCGGCCAGTCGGCGACCTTCGACCGCTTCGTCGGCGTGGTGCGCGAAGTCACGCAGGTGCCGGTCGCCACCTGCGTCTCCGTACGGCTGCAGCCGCGGGCCGACCGCCTCCATCCAACGATCAGCAGCACGATCGCGCCGAAGAGCCAATCGTCGCTCTGCTCGCCAGGACAGATCCGCACTTGCGGGCCCGGCGAGACGGGCGATTGCGGCCGGTACACCGTGACGCTGAATTCGCAGCCGGCGACGCCGCCGGCAACCTATCGCTCCGATTTGATCGGCACCTGCAACACCTGCCGGATCACCGAGGCCGACGTCGGCGGCGTCCGTTTCGCCGTCGCCAAGCCGCGCGTCGACGTCACCGCCAACGGGCCGACCGCGATGGTGGTGCAGGCCGGCGGCCGCGCCATCTACTCGGTCGCCGTGCAGCGCAGCTTCTACGTGGGTCGGATCACCATCACCACCGACGTGCTCAACGACCCCACCCAGAACGTCGTGGTCGATGCGGCGCCACGCTCGATCCTGCCGTCGGAGCGCGCGGACGAGCGCCACGTCGTGGTGGTGACCGCCAACGCCGCTCCCGGGACGCCGCCCGGCACCTATCAGATCCGCGTCGGCGCCAAGCCTTCCCGCCGGCGTCCTCGCCGACCTGACGACGACGACGCTCACCCTCGCGGTGACACCTGCTCCCGCCCAGCCGTCACTGACGGTCAGCATCGATCCGATGTCGCGCGAGGCGCGGCGCTCGACCTGCGCGCAGTTCGTGGTGACGGTCAGCCACGCCAACTTCCCGGCCAACTTCAACGGCATGGCGGCGCTCACGTTGCTGCCAACCACACCGCAGCTGGGCCCCGGTCTCACCGCTGGATTCACGGCGCCCAACGTGCCGATCGTCGGCAGCACCGGCCAGACGACGTCGACGCTGCGCATCGGCGTCGGGCCGGCCGCCGACATGCAGACCTACACGCTGCCAGTGCGCGCGAGCACGACGGTCAACAACCAGACCGTCAGCGATACCAAGAACGCGGCCCTGCTGGTGCTCGCGGCGCCGCCTCGGATCACGGTGTCGTCGAACGTGCAGGAGAGCCCGCCGCTGAACGCGGCCGGCACGTTCACCTTCCAGCTGATGCTCGACCGTGGGCGCGCTCCCGGATGCCCGCCGAACCCGCCGAACGCGCCCGAAGTCGTCGAGCTCGAAACGGGCGTCTTCAACGATTTCCTCGCCGTCTTCAACCAGCAGCCAGGAATGATGGACGCGGCTCAGCTGCAGGTGATCGTCGCCCCTCAGCCCACCCCTGGCCGACGCGACGTCGTCATCAGCGGCCTTCCCGCGGACGCGAACCTGTACGAGATCGTGCCCAAGACGGTGACGGTGGTGATCGCCAATCCGCCTCAGCCGCCACCGACCGGAAGCGCCCTTACGGTGTCGCCCACGTCGCTCGCCTTCTCGGCCATTGCAGGCGGAGCCAACCCTGCACCCCGCGTCCTCTCGATCGGCAGTACCGGCGCGGTGCTCAACTGGACGGCCAGCGACAACGCGCCGTGGCTCACCGTCACGCCGGCGACCGGGCTCACGGGCGCCAACGCCAACGCCATCGTCAACGTCGCCGGCCTCGCCGCCGGCACCTACAACGCGGCGATCTCCATCAGCTCGCCGGGCGTGTCCACCGTGTCGGTGCCGGTGACCCTCACGCTGACCGCGCCGCCGCCGCCGAGCGCCAGCCTCGTCGTCAGCCCGACGAGCCTCAGCTTCACCGCGCCGCAGGGCGGTCCTGCGCCGGCGCCGCAGGTGATCTCCATCGCCTCCAGCGGCGCGGCGCTCAACTGGACGGTCACCGACAACGCCGCCTTCGTCAGCGAGACGCCGGCGACCGGCACCACGCCCGGCGCCACCAACGTGTCGGTCAACGTCGGCGCCCTCGTCGCCGGCAGCTACAACGCCATCATCACCGTCAGCGCGCCGGGCGTGCCGTCGCGCACCGTGCCGGTGAGCCTCACGGTCACCGCGGTGGGCCCCGGCACGCCGGTCGTCAACGGCTTCAACCCGGTGAGCGGCGGCCCCGGCACGCAGGTCGAGGTGATCGGCGCCAACTTCATCGGCGTCTCGCAGGTGCAGTTCAACACCACGCCGGCGTCGTTTCAGCCCAGCGACGCGGGCCGCCTCTTCGCCACCGTGCCGCCGGGCGCCACCACCGGGCCCATCCGCGTCACCAACGCGAGCGGCACCGGCGCGAGCTTCACGCCGTTCACCGTCACCTCGGGCGGCGCGCCGTCGATCGCCGGCTTCAGCCCGTTGAGCGGCGCGCCGGGCGACCGCATCACCATCCAGGGCGCCAACTTCCGCGACCCGTCGCAGGTCTTCTTCAACGGCCGGCCCTCGCCGTTCGTGCTCTTCGGCGGTCCCAACTTCCTCTCCGCCGAGGTGCCGACCGGCGCCACCAGCGGCCCCATCCGCGTCGACACCAGCGGCGGCTCGGCGACGAGCGGGCAGAGCTTCACCGTCACCGGCTTGCCGCCGCCGCCGCCGAGCGCCGGCCTCGTCGTCTCGCCGGCGAGCCTCAACTTCTCGGCGCCGCAGGGCGGGCCGGCGCCGCAGGCGCAGGTGCTGTCGATCAACTCCAGCGGCGCGCCGCTCAACTGGAGCGTCAGCGACAACGCGACGTTCGTCAACGAGACGCCGACCAACGGCGTGACACCCGGCGCCACCAACGTCTCGGTCAACGTCGGCGGCCTGGCGCCCGGCGCCTACAGCGCGATGATCACCGTCAGCGCCGCCGGCGCCTCGCCGGTCGTCGTGCCGGTGAGCCTCACCATCACGGCGGTGGGCGGCGGCACGCCGGTCGTCAACGGCTTCAACCCGGTGAGCGGCGGACCGGGCACGCAGGTCGAGGTCATCGGCGCCAACTTCACCGGCGTCACGCAGGTGCAGTTCAACACCGCGTCCGCGTCGTTCCAGCCCGTCGACTCGGGCCGCCTCTTCGCCACCGTGCCTCCGGGCGCCACGACCGGTCCCATCCGGGTCACCAACGGCAGCGGCACCGGCGCGAGCTTCACGCCGTTCACCGTCACCAGCGGCAACGCGCCGTCGATCGCCGGCTTCAGCCCGGGGAGCGGCCGGCCCGGCGACCGCATCACCATCCAGGGCGCCAACTTCACCGATCCGGCGCAGGTCTTCTTCAACGGCACGCCGTCGCCGTTCGTGCTCTTCGCGGGCTCCAACTTCCTGTCAGCGGAAGTGCCGTTCGGCGCCACGACGGGGCCGATCCGCGTCACCACCGGCGCGGGCTCGGCGACGAGCGCGCAGAGCTTCGTGGTGACGCAGTAGTCGGGCGTCCAGTCGCCCGTCAGCGTCGTATCCCGAAATATCTCGTTACCAGGGAGGGCAAGGACATGGTAGCCACGTGGAGCGTTCCGGTACTGCGGCTTCTCACCAAGATTGTCGGCCTCGTGTTGATCGTCTTGGGCATCGTCGGCGTCGTCATCGGCCCCGAGCCGCTTCTCGGGTTGGTCAACCTCGACACGATGGAGAACGTCATCCACCTCGTCACCGGCGGCCTCCTCACCTACGCCGGCTTCCGCAGCCCGGAGCGGCAACTGCGGACAGATCGTCGGCGTGCTCGGCGTGCTGTCGCTCGTCACCGCCATCCTCGGCTTCGTTGCGCCGACGCTCTTCGGGCTCATGCCGCACTCGTTTTCGCACTGCGACAACCTGCTGCACCTGACGCTCGGAGTGCTGGCGATCTTCTTCGCCTGGATCGTCCGCGGGCCGCGGACGGCCTGACGCGGCAGGCGGTCGCCCCGTCGCCTGCCAGAAGGACTGCATGCGGGCGGCTGCGCGGTGAGCGTCGGAGCCGGAGCGGCCGGCGCGCTGGCGCTGAAGCCGCGGACTGCGGCGCCACTCAGTGGCCCGCCGCGTCCCGGCTGAACGCAACGCTTTCGGCGTCGACGCGCCCGTAGATGTCACCCTTCTCTTTCTCGGTGAGTGCACGCTCGTACCACGTCGCGGGCTTCGTCGACTCGCCCTAGACGCTCGAGAGACAGCGCCCGACTTGATGCAGGCTCCTGCCAACGGTCGTGGTCCACGCGGCCGTGAATGTCACCCTTCTCGGCCTCCGCCACCGCGCGCTCGTACCAGGCGCGCGCCTCCTCGAAGCGACCCAGGCTCGAGAGACAGAACCCGACTGGTGCACGCTCCTGCCAAGACTCTCGTGGTTCACCCGGCCGTGAACGTCACCCTTCTCGGCCTCCGCCACAGCGCGCTCGAACCAGCCGCGCGCTTCCTCGAACCGACCAAGGCTCGATAGACAGAACCCGACTGAGGTGCACGCTCCTGCCGAGGCTCTCGTGGTCCACCCGGCCATGAACGTCACCCTTCTCGGTCTCCGCCACGCGCGCGCTCGGACCATCGCGCGCTCTCCTCGTTGCGACTTAGGGCTCGAAGACAGAACGCGACTTGGTGCAGGCTCTTCCTAGCTCTCATGATCCACCCGGCCGTGAATATCGCCCTTCTCGGTCTCCGCCACCGCTCGCTCGAACCAACCGCAGTGCCTCCTCGAACCGAGCCTAGGCTCGAGAGACAGTATCCGACTTCGTGCACGCTCGTGCTGAGGCTCTCGTAGTCGACCCGCCATGAACGTCGCCCTTCTCCTTCTCCGCCACCGCACGCTCGTACCAGCCGCGCGCCTCCTCGAACCGACCCAGGCTCGACAGACAAAACCCGACTGCGTGCAGGCTCACGCCGAGGCTCGCGTGGTCCACCTGCCCGTGAACGTCGCTCTTCTCCTTCTCCGCCACTGCCCGCTCGTACCAGCCGAGGGCCTCCTCGAACCGTCCTAGCTCTACCAGGGCCTCAGCCGACCGTGTCGATTGACCTTGGCTCCGTCCGGCCCGCCTGGCGCCACGTCTCGAGGTCGGTCGCGAACGACAGCAGGCGCCGTGCCGCATCCGGATTGGCCGGCTGCCGTACTACCTCGCGTGCGGCCTCGAGAAGACTCTCGACGAGCGCCGCGCGCAAGCGGCTCGATCCGTCCTGTGGGCTCCAGCGCCGGCAGCTGCTCGCGCACGAAGCGTCCCCACAGCTGGTGCATCCGCAGCGACTCCTGCCCCTGCGGCTGCAACAGGAAGAGGTCGGCGCAGCGATCGATCGCGGCCTCGACCCGTGAGTCATCCAGTAGCGGCCGCCGCCAGGACATCCCGCAGGGCGGCCCGCGCGATGCGCTCGGGATGGAAGTAGCTGGCCGCGGCGAGCGCCAGCCGGGCGTCGTCGTCGAGGGTCGCCCAGGCGGCGCTGAAGCAGTTCTCGGTCTCCTCGGTGAGCAGCAGATGCCGCTCGGTCGAGCGGCCGCGCCGCTCGTCCTCGCTTCAGGATCTGGGCCGCCGGCAGCAGCTGGACGGGCAGCCCACCCGCGAGCTCCACCAAGCGCTCGCCGTCACGCCGCGCGAGCTCGAGCCCCGCCACCTCCTCGACGAGCTTGCGGGCGTCGGAGTCGGCGAGCGGCGCCACCGCGCACGCGTCTGCCACCGCGGGTCCCACCGTTCCCAGGTCGAGGTCACCAGCAGGTGGCAAGGCTGGCCGGCGCGCGGGAGCCATGGGTCCAGACCTTCCGGGCTCGCAGCGTTGTCGTAGATCAACAGACACGGCGCCGCGCCGAACGCCAACAACGCCTGAATGCACTGGTCCTCGAGCGGCAGCTCGGGCGCAAACGCCAGACCGAACACGGTGCGCCCGATGCGGGCGAGGTCGTGCGGCGGCCCACTGGACCGCACGTCGACCACGAACGTGCCGCCGGGGTAGCGGCCCTGCTGCGTGCGCGCGTACTCGCGGGCGAGCTCGCTCTTGCCGGCGCCGGACGGGCCGTGCAGCACGACGAGCTGCGTCGGCTCCGCACTCGCGAAGACCTCCACGAGCCGGGTGAGAAGCGGCGCTCGGCCTACGAAGGGCGCTCTGCCGCGCGGCGGAACGTTGCTGCGGAACGGCACCGGCACTGCCCGCTTGCCGCTCTCGATTCGCAACGCCGAGAAGCCCTCCTTCTCGAGAAAGCGCTGCAGCTCGCCGAACGTGCCGCCCCAATTGCGGATCACCAATGGCCGTGCCTGGAGATCCGCGAGGTCGACGATGTCCGGCAGCATCTCGAGCGCCTCCCGCACGAGCGGCTCCGTCTCGTCGACGAGCAACGGGATGACCTTCTTACCCTGCGCCAGCGCGCTCGCGATCTCGAGGCGCACCCAATCCTTCGGGCTGTCGAGGCGCCGCTGCCCGTAAGCCCCTTGCAGCGTGAGCCACTCCTCGCCGATCAGAACGAGGACGTGCGTGGCGCTATCGACAGCGTCGCGCAGACGGTCCGGCCATGACTCCCCCGGCTCGATGTTGCGATGGTCGAGAAACACCGAGCCCTCGCCGAAGGCCTGCAATAGTGACTGCTCGAGGGCGAACGCCACGCCACCCGTGTCCTCGGCGCGGTAGTTGATGAAGGCCAACATGCTTGGGAGCTCACCCACGACCGGAGGCGACCCCTCATTTGAGTATCGAATCGTCTCCGCTAGCGGTCGGGGATGACCACCTCCAAGTAGCAGGGCCGCTCGGTGATCTTTTCCTTTCCCACCTTGAGCGTCCGTTTCGACTGCCCCGCGCGGGCGCGCTGACGCGTCCACTCGGCCGGTGCCTTGCCGCCTGGCCAGGGCTGGTCGACGCGGAGGATGCGGCCGTGCGTGTGGTCGTGCAACGCGTCGACGAGCGACTTGAGCGGCATCTGGCCGTAGCCGAGACGCGTCACCCCTTCGGCCTCGACCGGCAGCATCGCCACCAGGTCCGGGTGGGTCATCAGCTCGAAGCCCTGCGTGCGCAGCGTCGCGTTGTGGCTGCCGTGGTGGCCGACCTTGTAGAGCACGGTGCGGGCGAGCAGCTGCGTCGCGGTGAGCTCGCGGCCGTCGGTCGTCGTGTAGACCCGGTCGTGCCACGAGAGCCAATTGCCGATCTGCGCGTCGCCGACGAAGAGCAGCACGTCCTTCGACTTCGGCAGCTCGAAGGCGATCACCAGGCTGGTGTTGTTGGTGTAGCTGTCCATCTGCAGCGCCAACCGCTGCGCGCCGCTCCACAACCAGTCGCCGTCGATGCGGCGCTCCTCGTTGAGCTCGGCTTTGTCGAAGTAGCGCTGGCGGAAGAAGGCGATCTCCTCCGTCGCGTACGGCGCCTTCGCCTTCTCCACGTCTTTCCACGCCCGGCTGCGATGTCTGTCGAAGGGCTGCGCACGGTCGAACTCGGGATCGAGGGCCTCGACGTCGCCGTCGCCGGCCGCCGGCTGCGTCGGCGCCGAGCAGCTGCTTCATCACGCTCGCGTTCCATCCCGAGTTGATCGCCAGCCCCGGCGCGTCGCCCTTGTGCTTCTCGTACGCCTCGCCCTTGCTCTCGCGCGGATTGATGCGCACCAGCTTGGCGCGGTCGTGCGGCGGGCCGAGGACGATCGCCTCGATGCTCTTGGCGAGGCCGGACGAGGCGCCTGGCAGCTTGCCGGTGTGGCCGGGCAGCAGGCACTCGACGGCGTCCTTGGCGTTGCCGACGAGCTGGCGCGCTGCGTTCATCGCCTCCGGCATGCCGCCTTTGACCTCGTCGGCAGCGTCCGCGGCGGCGCCGAGCGGCGCGCCGAAGAAGCTCATGATTCCCCGCAGGCCGGCGAGCCGCGCGGTGTTCGTCGGATCAGCCGCGCCTAACGCTGCCGCTTTGTCGAGCGTGCGGTCGAGCGCCAGCTTGGCCTTGCCGAACTCCTGGCGCAGCGTCTTGGCGAGGCCGTCCTTCTCGTCCTCCGTCCACGCCATCCACAGGTGCTTGAAGTCGAGGCGCTTCAACGCCGCGGGCGCCTGCAGGAAGCCGGAGACGTGGTCCCAGTGCTGGTGCGTGACGACGAGCAGGTCGACGGTGCCGCGCTTCTCGTCCGCGCCGCCGGTGAGCTCGACGATCGCGTCGACGATCTCGGTCATCAGCTCGGTGGCGCGCGCCGTGCCCTTGGCGACGCCGAAGTCGATGAGGATCGAGTAGGCGCGCGCACCCGCTTGCGGGATCGAGATCAGGAAGCAGTCGCCGAGGCCCTGACAGAACATGCGCACGGTGACGGCGCCGGCCGTGGCAGCCTTGGCGTTCCCGGCCGCCGTCTTCGCCGAGCCGCGGCGACTGCTTGGCGGCCTTCGCGCCCGCCGTGCTTTTTTTCTTCGCGGAAGATGTTTTTCGCGTCGCCATGGGTGTGCTCCGGTCGATCAATCCTCGGCCCCGTGGAGCGCGGCCAGGCGGTCGCGGCCGCCGGGTGCGCCGAAGTAGAGCTCGCGCAGCGACAGGCCGGTCGTGCCGCGCACGTAGTCGCGCTGGCGGTCGAGCCGCGAGGTGTTGAGCACGTCCTTCTGCATCGCGTAGCGCACCTCGAAGCTCTCGAGGTCCAGCATCAGCGTGACGCCGCCGCGGAACCAGAAGTCGGGCTGCTTGCTCGGCGGCTGCTTGCCGCCGAGCGTCATGTAGCGCGCCTCCTCCTTCTTCTGCTCCGTCTCGTCGAAGTACGCCGGGCGGCGCTGCGTGATCTGGATGAGGAGGTCCTGCCGCAGCGCGCCGTCGGGCGCCTGCCGGCGCACCGGCCGCACTTGGTGCACTTCGAACCGGTGGTCGTGCTCGTGGCCGTAACCGAGGTTGAGGCCGAACGGCTTGTCGGTCAGCTCGAGCTTCCCCGACCGCACGAGCTTGCCGGCGGCTTCGGCGATCTCGTCGTGGAAGATGCCGCTGAACTTCTTGATCCGGTGCGCGACCTCCATCCGCGACAGCTTGCGGAACTGGCCGCCCTTGCCGGTCGCCAGCTCGCGGCCGTTGGAGATCTCGTCCCACAGCTCCGCCAGCTTCTGCTTGCCCACCTGCTTCTCGGAGAAGAACACCGGCCGCAGCTCGTCGGAGAACTGCAGCGCGGGGTCGCCGTCCTTCGGCCGCTGCCAGCGCAGGCTCTCGACGGACAGCGTCCGCACGTCGCGCGGATAGATGCCCCAGCCGCGGAACGCCTCGATGATGGCGACGCGGTAGTTGCGCTCGTCCTCCGGCACCAGGTCGTAGTCGGCGGTGATCAGCGCCCGCATGTAGTCGCCGTAGGTGATGTCCACCGGCGGGCAGTAGTCGATCGCCCGAATGACCATCAAGAGCAGCTGCTTCGCCGCCTTCGCTGCTTCCTGCGCGAGGCGCTCGACGAGGTCCGGGTGCAGGTCGCCGGTGGGCAGGATGCCGGTGCCGCCGGTGGCGATGCGCAGCAGGTCGCGCGTGCGGTGCCGGTAGATGGCCAGGAAAGCGTCGAAGAGCGATGCGACGAGCAGCGCGCCGCGCGCGTGCGGCTCCTGCTCGTCGATGACGAGGTCCGGCCGCGCCTTGCGCTCGCCCGTCTTCTCGTCGCGGGCGATGAAGTCGCGTAGCGCCGAGCGCCGGCCGGTCGCCTTGCCGAACTGCAGCGCCAGCTTGCCGAGCAGCTTCTCGGTGTCGAGGTCGCCACGCGCCTGCGCGATCTGGTGGCGCAGCACCTCGGGGTAGGTGAAGTGCTGGAAGACGGCGACGAGGTCCGCGAACGCCTCGTGAAACGCCAGCACGTCGCCGTTGTTGGGCTCCATGTAATAGCGCTGGAGGCCGTCGAGGATGGCGTGCGTCGTCTCGTGCGCGATGATGTCGTGCGACAGACACGAGAAGGTGATGCCGCCCGGCATGCCGTCCGCCGCCACCGCCGGCCGCGCCGGGAAGTAGCCGAAGAGGATCGCCTTCTTGTCGGGGTCGTAGTAGGCGTTCTCCTCGCGCAGCGCGTGCGGGTAGAGGCGCAGCCGCTGCACCAGCGCGTAGCTGCCGTCGC
>CAWJWP010000009.1:0-137053 GCA_963846495.1 Thermoanaerobaculia bacterium
CGGCGGCCGCGCCGCCGCCCATGCGCCACGCGGCGCCCGCGGGCACGCCTAGCCCTCCACCGGCCCGCGCCGCCGCGCCCACCAGCGCGGCAGCAGGTGGATGGTGAGCAGCACGACGAAGGAGGCGGCGAGCATCGCCGCGCCGAGCGCGGTGGCGGCGTCGTAGTCGTACTGCTCGAGCTCGACGACGATGAGCAGCGGCACGATCTCGGTCTTGCTCGGCAAGTTGCCGGCGACGAAGATCACCGACCCGTACTCGCCGACGGCGCGCGCGAAGGCGAGGGCGAAGCCGCTGGCGAGCGACGGCAGCAGCTGCGGCGCGACGATGGTGAAGACGGTGCGCAGCCGTCCGCCGCCGAGGGTGGCCGCCGCCTCCTCGACGTCGAGCGGCAGGTCGGCGAGCGCCGGCTGCAGCGTGCGCACGATGAACGGCAGCGACACCAGCACCATCGCGATGACGACGCCGGCGCGTGTGTAGGCGAGCTTCCAACCGAGCGGCGCGACGATCTGCCCGACCCATCCCTGCGGAGCGAGGAGCGTCGCCAGCGCGATGCAGACACGGCCGTCGGCAGCGCAAAGGGAAGGTCGACGAGCGCGTCGAGCAGCCGCCGGCCGGGGAACTGGTAGCGCACCAGCACCCAGGCGGCGATGCTGCCGCCGATCGCGGCAATGGCGGCCGCGACCAGCGCGCCTCCGAAGCTCAAGCCAAAGGCGGCGAGCGCGCGCGGGTTGCCGATCGCGGCGACGAGGTCGCGTGGCCCCACCCGCGCCGCGCGCAACAGCAGGGCGGCGAGCGGGATGAGGACGACCAGCGACAGGTAGAACGTCATCGCCCCGAAGGTGAGGCCGAAGCCCGGAACGGCGCTGTTGCGGGCGCGATGGCTCATCGGCGCGAGAGTGTCATCGCGCCGGTCGTGCGGTCAGTTGCCTGCCGGTATGCAGCCGGTTACGACCGCGGCAGCCGATGACGATCCACCCAATAGCCCCACAGAACGAGAAGCCACATCGCCTGAGCCGTCCAGGCCACGGCGCTCGGGCTCGGTGGAGGCGGGCTGACGACGTTCGCGAGATAGACCAGGCCGAGAAAGGCCACCAGGAGCCAGAGCCCAATGCTGCCGGCACGGTCGCGCGGCTTGGTGGTACGGCAGTAGATCGCAGTGCCGGCAGCGAAGAGCAACGTCTCGACGACGATCGTGCCGGCGACCGAGTTCCAAAGGCCGAGCCCGACCCGCTGCGTGCCGCCCATCGTCAGCGGCATGTCGGGACGGTGGGTGATCGCGTCGAGCACCCAATGACTCAGCACCACGACGGCAACGGTGAGCGGAGGCCCCGGCCACTGCCGCTTGACGGCCCACACGATGCCCGCCATGACGACGGCCCAGACGGCGAGCGCTACGAGGCTGTGAGAGAACGGATAGCTGACGAAGTCGAGCGGAGTCATCGCCGTGGCCCCGGGCTGGACCTCGACACGCTCGATGCCGAGAAGCACGAGGATGGGCCAGATAAGGTCGGCGAGCTGACACGCGAGGAAGAGAGTGCCCAGGGACAGGGCCGGCGCTACCCGCTTCGCTCCGAATGCAACGGCAAAGTGTCCGATGAACATTTTAGTCCGTAGACGCTCCGAAGTGGCTGGCCTAGCGGTGCCGGGCGAAGAGGAGGACGAAGGCGACGCAGTATGTCCCTAGCGTGACTATGGTGAAAGAGCGATTGCCACCCGGCGTCGCACCGGGCCCGCCTGCCCGAGAAGAAGAAGCAGCACGGCGCCCGAGAGACTCCAAGCGAGCAGTGACTGGATTACCGCGCCGGGAAGCGGCAGCAGCCAGAAGTAGATCGCCGGCATCAGCGTCCCAACGATGATCGACAGCCCAATCGCGAGGTTCTCGGCACGTGAACGCAACTTGTACAGGTAATAGCCGAGGACGACGGCTGCGACAGCCGGCAGAAAGCTGACCTTCGTTCCGGCGACAAGCTCGAGGGCCACTGTGACGACAGTGTTGACGACGATGATGACCGCAGCGCTGCGCACCGCGCGGATCTCATCGGCCGTGCGGCCTTCGGCCGCCTGCTGATCCTTCCATTCCTCGGTCTGGAGCGATTGCTCGAACATAGGGTGCGCCGAGTGTTGGCTGGCGGCGTATCAGTCAGCGTCCGATGCAACGAAGGGGTCAGGCGACCCTCATTTACTGTTCACGAAGGCTCTCGCGTGCGGGGGGTGTCTGTCGCCGAATCTGGTCGACTTCGACGGTCAGCTTTATGGTCGCTGATGTGCCGTCGGAGGAGGTCCCCACCTTGGCGTCAACACCGGAGCCGGCCCGGATCGCGCGTGCGAGATTCTTCAGGGCTCGCCCCGCAATATCAAAAGCCTTTATGCTTCGCTGCTCGAGAAGCAACGCTTTAAGGCGGCGGCTACCATCGCTCTCTAGCCACGCTTCCTTAAGCGTCTCGCCGAGAGTATTCTGCAGTACGAATATCGAAAGCCCGGCTACTACCCCGATTACAACGAGCGAACCACTTTCCGCACGCTCAACAAGGAGCCCGCTACCGCGGTAGGCGCCCAAGCGTTTCTCGGCAGCATCCAATGCGACGGTAGGCAAGTCCGGTAGCTGCTTCCTCAATTGACGAAGGTCGTTGAGCTCTGACGCGAGTATTGCATTGTCTACAGCACTGACGGACTTTACCAATAACCATGCCGGTAGATGCGTGGTCGGCTGGCACAGGAGATGGAGTTCAATCTGAATGCGCAGAGAGGGATCCATTCTTTATCTCTCCGGGTCGTCTGAGCGGCATATAGTTCAGCGTTGCTCGCAGCAACAACGGGCACGTGGCCACGTCAAGAGGCGGGCGTGTCCAGGTATGCGGCCTGTGGAAGAAGTTCGGGAACCTCAAGCGCTCCCCGCAGAACAGGTATTCGGACAGAGACGGTTGGGATCGTACCCCGCCACTTACTAGCAACGAGAGAGCAAGTCTCGAGAACCACCGCCACCGTGTGCTGGCCGCCAAGGGCGAATCCTAAAGCAGCAGCTTCCGCTAGTTCCGCTGCTCCATGCCGGACGGCATCACGCACCTTGACCGGTAGCTGCGCATCGGCTGCAACGGCGAGGAGTCTCTTACGGGCCTCGCTGGTGGAAACGCCCCGGAGGGCATTCCACGTACTTGGCCGGCCGGGGAAGTGCGCAAGGCGTTGAAGTGTCGAGATGGTCGCTGCGATCAACCCAGCGTCCTTGGGGACGTGGTGATCGCGGAGGCCGCGCAACAAAGCCCTCCCCCAGGAGTGGAGATGGGCTGTAGTCGATTCGGATGGCGGCATGAGCGGGTCGCGAATGGGATGAGGAAAGTAGCGGCGGCCCTGAGTCATATCGGAATAGAGCAGTCCACGGTACATGATATCGAACGCGTACCGAAGACGTTCGCTAGATAGGCCAGTTTGGTCAGTCAGTCGAGAAATGTCCTCAGCGTGAGCGATCCAGAAACCGTTAACTGATTGGGCTACGTCGTGACGGATGGCAAGAAAGTGCTGCTCGCGGATTTCAGCCGTAAAATGTAGTGCGATCCATCCTTGCAGAAGAGATGCATTCCGCCGCGCCCAATCCGAGAATCGCGGAAACTGAAGATGGAGGTCAATAGGTGTGTACTGATCCGCAGATACTCCGCGAAGTGGGGCCATCAATCCTTCTTGCTGGAGCGCCCTCGCGGCTCCGGCAACACACTCGGATGGTCATAAGCGCCGTCGTGGGTCGGAAGTGGGTAGGTGAGAGTCGCGTAGTTGATCGCTGCATCACAGATTGTGACGAAGCTTCGAGCGTACCAAGGGTCAGTAGGGCCATCCGGCTTGAGGAGAGACGAAGCGCCAAAGCCAATCGTCAGGTCAGTTGCCGCATCAACGACAAGGTCTGCGCCCGTGACGGACATGTAAGGGCCTCCCAAGGTCTATGGTCACCTAAAAGCGTATGAGTTCGGCGGTTCAGCGCTATCCGGTGCAACGACCCGCGGAGGGGGCGCGGGATCACGGGCGCTTCCGTTTGCGCGGTTTGGCCAATACTGATTGCATGCCTTGGTGGCCGATAAGCACCACATTGTCGTGTGCAGGCGCCTCGGGCCAGAAAGGGTGGTGAACAGGTCTCAGATGAACGGGTACATCTGCGGTTTCGTAGGCCTTGAGGTGGCGCCACTGCGTCAGGGAGACGGTGTCTTCGTACGGCGTTTGACTGTCGCAGACCACGAACCCAAGAGGGAAGAACTTGAGGATAGCGAATCGCGCAAAGTCGTCGAAACGACCGCGCCGGGTGGGCATGACCAGCTCGCGGAACGCAACGATGTGAGGGAACGGGTGAACCCAGCACGAAACATTGACCCTAGGATCGATCGAGACCTCACGGTCGTAGAGGAGTTGATGTGCGATTGAGTCGAACCCGCCGGGTGTGTCCGAGGTGTTCGCCGCGGTGAGATGCCCAAGAACAGCGCGGATGATTGCTGTCGGACGCAGGCGGAAGTGCAGAGTATCTGGCAGGACCAACGTCGTGGTTAGGCAGCGACCGACCGAAAGCGCGAAGTCTTGGAGAGCGGGGTCGCAATGCGTGCCGAGTTCCGAGTTGCAGCGCCCACAGAGTGTGCGGAACTTGAGCCCATTTTGGGAAAGGGCGGTCTTCGCAGCGGCCAAGCTGGACACGAAGGTACCGGCCAGCCTGTCGATCTCGACTGACTCGATTTCGATAGCGCCCTGAGGAGGTACATGGTCCCAGCTTAGCCGCCCGGATCTGCCGCACAGGCGACATTGCCCGTGAATCTTTCCATGACCAAAGTACTCGAGCTTCACGAATCGTGCACCGGCGCCTTTCTAACTGCGTATGGGTTAGAGGCAACGCCCTTGTCGGTGTGACTCGGGGTTCGGCGGCCGGTCACGTTCGTCACGTGGCAGCTCCGCCGGCGATCCCACGAAGGAGACTCTCCAGGCCGTCACTTGACTGGCAAAGGGCCTTCGACTGATCGAGAGAGTTGGAGAACCCTGCTGCCGCGGTGGCAGTAATTCCACTATTGTCGGCCATCCTCTTGGCGGTGGCATACGTATCTGGAAGGCGGGTCCGGTTCTTCTCCAGGAAGGCGAGTGCGGCCAGAGCCTGACCCCGACAGACTCCGGGATCCCTCAGAGCGTTCAACTCTCTAGCAGCGAGGAGGCGATTCGCCTGTTCTTCGATCTGCTTGAGGCGTCTCACCTCTGTTGCGTAGTAGATGACGTAGCCAGCAAGGATAGCGGTAAGGCCTCCGTAAGCAGCGTGAATGAGGCGAGCCCGCCAACTTGGCGCTTGAAGAAATAAGCCAACAATCGAGGCGACTGAGCCGACCAGGCCGAGAGTTCCAGGGAGATCCATTTATCCTCCACAGTCGACGTGCGGCCGCCTCTAACCCCTATATTTCAGGTCAACTCTTGTGTAAAGGCCGGCGTCGACCGCGGCCAGGCGCACGTGCGCTGCACTCAGCGTCCGGCGCGCGCCGCCATCTCGATCTCGGCTGACGGGCCCGCGGTCGGCCGCCTTGCGCGGACCACCAGCACGGGGCAGGGCCGGTCGGCGAGCAGGCGCTCGACGATGCCGTGCAGGCCGAACGGCTGGCCCGGGGGCGGCTGGGGGGCGCCGATGACGAGCAGGTTGTGCTCGCCCTCCGTCACCTCGGCAAGGATCTCCCGGCGCGGCGTGCCGTGGCGCACTTTGGTCCGCACCTCGACGCCGCGGCGCCCGAGGGCGCGCGCCGCGGCGTCGAGGAAGCGGCGCACGTGCGGTGGGGGCTCCTGAAGCGGTCCGGGGAGGACCGTCAGCACCGTCACTTGCGCTGCAAGACGCCAGGCGAGACGCTCGGCGAAGGAGATGTCCTCCTTGCCGGGCTCGCCCACCGCGATGCAGACCAGGATGCGGCGCGGCAGCGCCGCGCCGGGATCGACGAACAGCAGGTGGTCGACCTCGGGGCCGGGCAGGTGGCGCGGCAGCGCGCCGGCCTCGCCGTCGAGGTCGTAGAGGGCGAGGTCCCAGCCGTCGGGCGGCGGAGTGGCGCCGGCGCGCGAGACGCTCGCCGCCGTGGCCTCCGCCAGCGCGGCCGCGAACGTCGCCGCCGGCCCCGGCGGATCGGCCTTGCCGAGGACGAGCAGGCGCAGCGCCGCCGAGGCGAGGACGTGCACGCGGCGCACCGCCACCGGCACTTCGTCGCCGCTGCGCAGCGGCAGCCGCCGCGCCTCGGGCTGCGGCCGCAGCGCGTCGAGCCAGACGAAGGTGGAGCCGAAGGGCGACGGCGGCGCCACACCGCGCACGCCGGGCGGCGTCGGCAGGCGCAGCCGAACCCTTTCGAAGCTGCCGGCGAAGGTTGCCTCCTCGACGCGGGCGAGGCCGAGCTGCGCGGCGCCGTCGCGCGCCGAGCCGAGCTGCACATCTTCCGGGCGGAAGACGACGCGCACGCGGCCGCCCGGCGCCTTCTCCGCGGTGACGCCGAGCGGCAGCTCGACGTCGCCGAGGCGCACGCCGCGCTCGCTCGCCTCGCCCACCAGCACGTTGGCGTCGCCGAGGAAGGTGGCGACGCGCTCGTGCCGCGGGTGGAGGTAGAGGTCGGCCGGCGCGCCGACCTCGAGCAGCCGCCCGTCGGAGAGCACGGCCAGGCGGTCGGCGAGCGCGAACGCCTCTTCCTGATCGTGCGTCACGAAAACAGTGGTGAGACCGAGCTCGCGGTGGATGCTGCGGATGGCGTGCCGCAGCTCGACGCGGATGCGGGCGTCGAGGGCGCCGAACGGCTCGTCGAGCAGCAGCACGCGCGGCGCGCTGGCGAGGGCGCGAGCGAGCGCCACCCGCTGCTGCTGGCCGCCGGAGAGCTGGCCCGGCCGCCGTCCGCCGTAGCCGGTGAGACCGACGAGCTCGAGCAGCTCCTCGCGCCGCGCCCGCCGCTGCCCGGCGGCCACCTTCTGCACGCGCAGCGGGAACTCGACGTTCTCGGCCACGGTGAGGTGCCGGAAGAGGGCGTAGTGCTGGAAGACGAAGCCGATGCCGCGCCGCCGCGGGTCGGCGTGGGTGACGTCCTCGTCGTGGAGGAACACCTGCCCCTCTTCCGGCTCCTCGAGGCCGGCGATGATGCGCAGCAGCGTGCTCTTGCCGCTGCCGCTCGGGCCCAGCAGCACGCACAGCTCGCCGGTCGTGATGCGCAGGTCCATCCCGCGCACCACCGTCGCCTCGCCGAACGACTTGCTGATCCCGCGCAGCTCGATCGACACCCGGTCCTCCCGTGGCAGGGAGAGTGTCACCGGTGTGGTCGCGCAGTCAGTCGCGCGGCGGTATGCGGGCGGTCACTTCATCCCTCGGTCGCCCATGCGGCCGTGGCCCGGTCGAGGGGCGGTAGCCGCTTCCTTCATGGGGAGGATCGCCAGGCTGGGATCCCCTGGGGAGCTCGGGCCAGCTGCAGTTGCGGCAGGCAGGAGGTGAGCCGGATGACGTCAATGATGATCGTCGCGTACGCGGTGCCGCCCCTCTGGTTGCTCATACCGGCGGTCTATCTGCTGGTAGCTCCGGGGTGGACCTTTTGGGCATCGTTTGCCGTCCTCGTGTTCGCGATGAGCCCGGTGGGGCGCTACCCGTGGGTGCGGTGGCTCGCCGCGTTCTGGCTCGCGGTGGGATTGGCCAACGTCGGATTGACGGTGTGGTGGGTGTCGACGTTCGAGCTGAGGAACGGTGTCGCCGCCGTGCGACGCGGTGTCGATGCTCGACGCAGGGGAATGGTGGTGGATCGCCAGGCTGCTCGGCAGCGTGGTCCTCGCGCTGGTCGCCTTGCTGCGCGCGCGCAGCGCCACGCGGGCCTTTCGCCGCGCGACGGCCGCCCGCGTGGCGGCCGGCATCGCTCTCGGCGCCGCGGCGGCGATCGCGCTGTCCTGCCATCCACACTCGGAGCAGGCGCTCTGGCGCAGCGATGGAACTGCCGAAGGCACGGAGGCGATCTTCACCTTTCCCGAACGAATGCCCGGCGTGTGGTCGGGACCGGCGGTGGTCGGGGAGGAGCTGTTCTTCCTGCTCGACGACGGCGACTGGGACGACGGAGACTCGCACGTCGAGCTGTGGAAGAGCGACGGCACGGCCGAGGGCACCGCGCTCGTCACGATTCTCCCGACCGCCGTCGGCGAAGGCGGCTCGCACGAAGCGGTCGGCGTCGGCGGCACGTTCTACTTCGTCTACCAGGAGCTGGAGCACGGGATCGAGCTGTGGAAGAGCGACGGCACCGCCGAGGGCACCGGCATCGTCCGCGACCTCGTGCCGGGAGAGGAGGGCTCGCTGCCGAGCCGGCTGTGGCGCGTGGGCGACCGTCTCGTCTTCTTCGCCGGCTACGCCCGGACGTACGGGTTCGCTCTCTGGTCCACCGACGGGACCGCCGAAGGCACCGTCCTCCTCGAGGACGGAACGAATCCACGCCAAGGCTCGACCGTCGTCGACGGTCAGCTCTACTTCCTCGCCCACGACGCCTTGTGGCAGAGCGACGGCACGCCGGCCGGCACGCGGCGCATCGGGGGGCTGCGCTTGACCGGCGACGCGCTGCTCACCGGCATCGGCGCCGACGTGTACGTCGCCGCGGACGGGCAACTGTTTGCCTTCGACCGCGCCCGCTGGCGCGCCGGCAGCGCGACCCCCATCAGGCTCGTGGCGTCGCTGCCGGTCTTCGCTCCCCGCTCCGTCGTCGGTGCGGGCGACTTGGTGTATGTCCACGCGTTGGCCGGCGACCCGGACCGCTGGGACCGGCAGCGGTCGGAGCTGTGGCGCAGCGACGGCACCGCCCGCGGCACGTTCCTGTTGCCGTCCTCGGGCTATCCAACCCAGTTTGGCGACGCCGACCTCACCGCCGTGGGCCGGCGAGTCTTCTTCGCCAGCGAGAGCCCGGCGACGGGAATGGAGCTCTGGAAGACCGACGGCACGCGTGAGAGCACGGTGTTGGTGACCGAGACCGAGCCGGGTCCGGCGTCCGGCGTCGAGGAACACTTCGGCGTGTTGCGAGGCAAGCTCCTCTTCACCGGCTCGCGCGGGCTGTGGACGAGCGACGGAACCGCGAGCGGCACGGTGCGGATCGAGGGCGGATATCACAGATCCGACTTCGCGATCCTCGACGACAGGGCCTACTGGATCACGTGGCTTCCGCCTCGCTGGCACCTTTTCCCGCCTGGGGCTGGACGTTGAAAGCCTCGATCGTCGCCGTCGTCGCAACGGCGACGCCGGCAGTCGCGCGGGCGTTCCGACGCGACTCCGGCGCGCGGGCGGTGGCGATCGCCGTCACGATCGCCGGGGCGACGTCGCTGGCGTGCGGCAGCGTCCACAGCGAGCAGGCGCTCTGGCGGACCGACGGCACTCCCGCCGGCACTGCGATGGTGACGACGTTGCCCGAGCGGGTGTCGTCCTCGTGGTCGCCTCCGGTCGCGGTCGGCGGGGAGCTGTTCTTCCTGCTCAACGACGGCAGCCGGCACGTCGAGCTGTGGAAGAGCGACGGCACGGCCGCCGGGACGAGGCTCGTCTCGGCGCTCCCGCCCGGCAGCGATCGCACGGGCAGGGGCCGAGCGCTGGAAGTCGGTGGCCGGCTTTACTTCGTCTACGAGGACGAGGCGCACGGCGCCGAGCTGTGGCAGAGCGACGGCACCGCCGCGGGCACCAGCATCGTCCGCGACCTCGTGCCCGGACCCCAGGGTTCTTGGCCGACGAGGCTCTGGCGGGTGGGCGAACGCGTCGTCTTCTTCGCCGGCTTCGACCACGGGAGCCCCGCTCCCTTGAAGGCGCTCGCGCCCGGCCTCTGGTCCAGCGACGGGACGGCCGACGGCACCGTCCTCCTCCAGGCGGGCGCCCTCAATCCTGACGGCTCGACCGCCGTGGGCGACGAGGTCTTCTTCCTCGCCGGCGAAGCCTTGTGGCGAAGCGACGGCACGCCGGCTGGCACGCGGCGCGTCCAGCCGCTCCCTCTCACTGCCGACCGCCTGTGCTCCGTCGTCGGTGGCGACGCCTACGCCAGCAACGCCGGCTTGTTCGCGCTCGACCGCGCCCGCTTGCGTACCGGCGCGGCGGAGCCGCTCCGTCGGGTGGCACCGTTGCCGGAGCTGTGCCCGGCCATGGTCGTCGACGCGGGCGACCTGGTGTACTTCGTCTCGTACGTCCTATCGGACCCGCAGAGCAGACGCTCCGAGCTGTGGCGCAGCGACGGCACCGCCGCCGGCACGTTCCGGTTGCGGGCGTCCGACCCCCCGGGGTTCGGCGCGCTCACCGTCGTGGGCTCGCGCGTGTTCTTCAGCGCCTCGACTCCCGAGACCGGCAGCGAGCTGTGGACGACGGACGGCACTGCCGAGAGCACGGCGCTGGTGGTCGAGCTCGAGCCCGGTCCCGAGTCGGGAGTCGAGGAGCATGCGACGGCACTGGGAGGGAAGCTCCTCTTCAGCGGTACACGCGGTCTGTGGACGACCGATGGCACGGCGAAGGGCACGGTGCGGATCGAGCGCGGCTTGCACTTCTCCGATTTCGCGCTCCTCGACTCGCGCGCCTACTGGCTGATGGAGCAGACCTCGGTGCGATGAGCCGCGGGCCCGGCAAGCGGGCACACCGGGTGGGCGCCGGCGTTAGTCTTGGCCGCAGCGGACCGGCCGAGAACGACATGGGAGCGACTCCCCAGTCCACCGCCGATCAGGTGCACTCCGTCCTCGCCAGCCTGGAGCGCCGCGGCAGCAAGCGCAATCGCGACAGGATGGCGCGCTACGGCATCGTGGCGGAGAAGGCTTACGGCGTCTCCGTTGGCGACCTGCGCGATCTCGGCAAGCGACTCGGACGCAACCACGAGCTCGCGCTGGCGTTGTGGGAGACCGGCGTCTACGAAGCGCGCATGATGACGCCGTTCGTCGACGAGCCGGAGCGCGTCACGCCGGCGCAGATGGACCGCTGGTGCCGCGACTTCGACAACTGGGCGATCTGCGACGCGCTCTGCTTCCATCTCTTCGACAAGACGCCGCACGCCTTCCGCAAGGTCGAGCAGTGGGCGAAGCGCAAAGCGGAATTCGAGAAGCGCGCCGCCTTCGCGCTGCTCGCGTCGCCCGCCGGGCACGACAAGCAGGCGAGCGATGAGGCGTTCCTCCGCTGCCTGCCGCTCGTCGAGCGCGCCGCCGAGGACGACCGCAACTTCGTCAAGAAAGGCGTGAGCTGGGCGTTGCGCGGCATCGGCCACCGCAGCCCCGAGCTGCACGCCGCCGCGGTGGAGCTCGCGCAGCGCCTCGCCGCGTCGCCGCAAGCCGCGCCGCGTTGGGTGGGGAAGGACGCGCTCCGCGACCTCACCCGGCCGATGGTGACGAAGCGGCTCGCGGCCAAGTCGCGGGCTCGCGACCGCGCTCCGTGAACCTTCGCGCCCCTCGCCCGACTCCAAAGGTGATGGCGAGGAGGACGCGTTGACGAGCGACGATCGCAGCCGGGACGAGCTCGAGGACGAGCTGCTGGCGGTCCGCTGTCAGCTCGGCGAGCAGTCGGCGTTCGAGGAGCTGGTCGGGCGCTGGCACCAGCCGCTGTGGAGGTACCTGCGCCGACTCACCCGCGACGACGATGCCGCCGCCGAGACGCTGCAGGACGTGTGGCTGCGTGTCCTTCGCGGTATCGTCCGCCTCCGGGAGCCGGCGCGGTTGCGGGCGTGGCTGTTCGGCATCGCCCGCCGCGCGGTGATGGATCGGCTGCGTCAGGAGTATGCCGCCGCGGAGCTCGTCGCCGCCGAGCTGGATGAATTCGCTGCGCCCGACGAAGCGGAGGTCCTCGCCGACGACCTCGCGTTGCTGCATCGCGAGCTGATGCGCTTGCCCTTGGTCGAGCGCGAGGCGCTGACGCTCTTCTACCTGCGCGAGCTGAGCCTCCTCGAGATCGCCGCCGTGCTCGCCATCCCGGTGGGCACCGTCAAGTCCCGCCTCTTCCGCGCTCGCCGCCTGCTGCGCGAGCAGATGCAAGGAAAGGAGAGATCATGAACAGCGTCCATCACTGCGCCGATCCGCTGCCGCCGCAGATCTCGGCTGCCGAGATGCAGCGGTTCCTGGCCGCCGAGCTGTCGCTGCGCGCCCGCCTCATCCTCACCGCGCTGCTGCTCGTCGCCCTGGCCATGGCGGCCGCGGTGGGCTCGCTGCTGCTCAGCGAGCCGTCGCTGCCGCTGCGCACGCAGGTCGCTTTCACCGTCATCGTCGTCATCGGCCTGTCCTGGGTCGCGTATGCGTCCTGGGTGTTGACGCGGCGCCGGGTGCTGCTGGCCGGCCATCGCGTCGTCGCCGCACGGATGGCGGTCGCCTGGAGTGCCACCTTCGTCGCCGGCGCCCTCGCCGTCGGCTGGTGGGGACCGCCGGCGCGCGCACCGTTCGCCGCCGCCGTCCTCGGGCTCGTCATGTTCGCCTGCGCCCTGTTCCTGCTCGCCCGCGCGCGTCGCCGCTTCGCCGAGCTCCTCGAGCGCCGCCGCCACCTGGAGCGGCAGCTGGCCGCGAAGGCGTGAGGGCGGCAGCGTGACCGCGCAGCTCGGCGAACCGCTCCGCCAGCGCCGCGAGCTGATAGTGGGCGTTCAGCCCGCTCGGATTCGGCAGCACCCACCAGCGCGACCGTCCGAATCGCTCAGGCTGCGGCCCGAGCTCGGCGCGCGGCCTTCCGAAAGCAGTGCGATAGGCGCCGATGCCGAGCACGGCGACGATGCGCGGCCTCAACCGACGCACCTTGCGCAGCAACGGCGCCACGCCGGCGCGGATCTCCTCCGGCGACAGCTCCTCCGCCCGCGCCGTCGCACGATCTACCAGATTGGTGATGCCGATCTCGCACGCCAGCAGCTCCTCGCCCTCCCACGGCGCCAGCAGCCGCGGCGTCAGCCCCGACGCGTGGAGCGCCTTCCAGAAGCGGTTGCCCGGCCGCGCAAAGTGGCAGCCCATCGCCGCCGAGTAGAGGCTGGGGTTGATGCCGCAGACGAGCACGCGCAGCCCCGGCGCCACGAGGTCGGGCACGGTCGCGCTCGCCGCGGCGGCGATCTCGGCGCGCGTGGGTCGGCGTCGCTCGCGCTCAGAGAGCAGGTCGTGGAAGCGGTAGGAGGCCCAGTCGCGCAGCTTGTGGCTCCACGGGCGGGACTTCCACTGACGGTAGCCGATGGCTCGCACGCCTTGAGATCTTGTAGGAACGCACCGCGAAGCTCGGCCGCGATCGTCTCGTCGACGATGTCGCGGCGGTTCATGCGGCCGCGCGACTCTCCGTGATGCACCCGCGGGCATCACTCATTGCGCTGCGGCGTCGATCGGGCCTATAGTCGCTGCACATTCGCTTCGTGAAGTGACGCAAGAGCCGCGGTAGGGATCGGGTGGTGCCGACGGCGGCTGGAGCAGATCGCCGTCGTTCCCGTCCGCGCGGCCGGCAATCATGTGGAGGGTGGGGATGACGACGCGACGGGACGCGTTGAAGCTGGGCTTCCTCGCCGGCGGCTCGAGCCTGCTCGCCGCCCGCGCCGGGTTGGCGCAGCACCAGCAGCCGGTCCGCTTCCTCTGCCCGCCGGACGACCGGCCGCGGCAGCTGCCCGACCAGCCGCCGAGCCCCGCGGCGCGGCCGTTGTCGCGTTCCTGCTGCCTTTCCGAGCGTGACGGACGAAAGGATGAGGTTTGGAGACCGTGAAGAGGATACCTCCGCGCAGTCGTTCCCCCTGATCGCTCTGTGCCGTCCGGACGGTCATGGACCGGCAACTGTGACGGCCCGCACTCCCGATCATCTTTCCACAGCGCGCTTGACCGCCCCGGTTCGCACCCGGGATTTGATGGTTCCGGGACATTCGCATCGCGCCGCAACGACGAGCAATGAAAGGAAATTATGTTAGACCTCGACGCCGCCAAGGGTTACGATTACGCCAGAATCGGCAGTGTGCTGAATTACCTAACCAGAGAAATTTTCTTTACGACGCATGCGTTTGACATGCTCAAATTGAATGCAGCGGGTTTTATTACGCACGGCATCGCCCAAATGCAGCAGAGCATCCGGGCCCATGCTTACTCCACGTACAATCAGAATGCTTCCAGTTCTTCAAGAGCCACGAAATTTTCCGTCAAGACGCCGTTGACCAGGGGAGGAATAGAGCACCATACGACGACGAGCAACAGCCAGCTGGATACTGCGAAGGGCATGTCCCTGGCAATCGACGCGGCTTATAGAGGCTATGAGCTCCGACTACTTGCTCATATTCCGGAGGAAGTTCTGTATGGTTGCGCAAGCCCGACTTTTCAAGAGGCTTTGACTACGCTCGTCAAGGCACAAGAGGTTCTGGCGCAGCCCGACTTAACAGAGGACGACCAGAAGAAAGCTCATCAGGCGTGGCAGAAAGCTTATAATGATTTTACGAAGGACTATGGACATGGATTTGTTTCCGGTTTAAAGCTGATCTCTTGCGCGGCCGGTGAATTGCAGGTAACCTATGA
The DNA here is from genome assembly GCA_963846495.1 of Thermoanaerobaculia bacterium. GTDB lineage: Bacteria > Acidobacteriota > Thermoanaerobaculia > Multivoradales > JAIOJS01 > DASYQD01. The sequence goes on from CAWJWP010000009.1 coordinate 14,438, forward strand.
ATCATCCGGCTCTCAGCAGCAACAACGACACGGGAGCAGCATTTCCGGAGCACGCAAGGGCATCGGAGCGTCGCGCGCTAAGGACTGGGCTAAGGAGGAGACGAAGAATAAGGCGACCGGCGACCTGAGCTCGGACGCAAAGGCGCTGCCGGCGGCATCTCCCTGCGCAACCTGGGTGTCTAACTGCATGACGTCCTGGGCGAGCGCGGGGCTGAAAGGGATTGCGGCAGGCCCTCCGCCCGTTCCGCCCGCACCGTCAACAAGTGCCACGGCTCCCGACATAACGCACGTTGATCCGCCTGAAAAGAAAACATTGCCGCCGGTGTCACTCACCAATCCGGACGACATGGTGAAGTATATGCAGTACGAACAAATGCAGGCAGAAGGTTTCGATTTCACAAAGGTCGACCCAGCAAAGGGAACCGCTTGGGAGCAGTATCAGCGACAAATTGAAGACGACACGAATCAGCTAAACAAAGATGCCGTCTCGCAAGATGGAAAGGGATCCGGAACGTCCGGCAGCGCATGGCCGGACTCCGATCAGCGCGGCGTGATCGGCGATGGTGCGGGGATGGCAGACCAGGTCAACGATGTCGATTTCGGCGGGTATGCAATTTATGACATTGAGGTCACGGCTTACAAAGACGTATTTCCGTCACTGAACTGGGGCTTCCATGCTGCCCCTTCCAGAACAGGGCTCTATCTCGCCAAGGTACACATGTTCATCATGACCCGCCAGCTCATCGGGTCCTACCTGACTTTTCTGTCGTCGTTGCCGTCGGAAATCACGGGCGGATGGATTGGAGACGAAGAGGCGGGTGTCTTTGGTGAGGTCTTGACGAACTATACTACGGATGTGTCGAATCGGTTTGCGGAAGAGCCGAATTGGATCACCTCTGACGGTAGCTATCGGGACGCTGTGGGCAGATTTCGTCAATTGCTTTCGAGCGAAAGTCGTTTCAAAACCGGAATGGACATCTACGATTGCTTCGTGGCCAATTTCAAGTACCTGTCCAACGCCCCTTATGGATTTCTGTTGACGGCAAAAAGAGACGAGCGCACCTTTTATCCGAGATGGGGCGGGTGGTACATCGACAGCGGTGGGCGCCTTGTGAGCGGTGTCTTGTCGGAATGGGGCTTTCCGGCGGTAAACACAGGTAAACTGGTCGAGGGGAGCTTTCGTGTATTCCCGATCGTTGTGGGGAGGGGCGAGGGGCACGAGCCTGGTATCCGCTTGGTCATTTTTGTTCCAGAGAACTTACTAGCTGACGGCGATGAACGCTATAGGTGGTATAGCTGGGTCAGCATTCAGGCAAAGGGCGTCCTGGAGGTAAGTAGTAGGTCAGATATCTGGGACTTTTCTGCGGGGTCAGGTGGATCTGGGTTCGGAGCAAAGAGTAGAGCGACTTATCCCAACTGTGGTAATGAGCTGAGTGTCTTGATATCTAAAGGCGAACAGAACCCGGACAGCGCCTGGTTCGGCGACAAGACGACGGGACAGTACGACCACCTGCCGGTTACCTTGACGCCCATCGATCATAAAGATGTGGAGTATGGCACTATCCACGGAATACCGATGTGGTATCAGCTGCCTTTCGATCTGGTCAAGAAAAGTGTTCTAGGTGGTTTCGGAAAGGAGGTGAAAGTGGAAGACTGAAGGACGGCGCACCAGATACCGGCGGAGAAGGAGGACTCGCTGTCCGGCGCCGTGGAGGGCCGTCAGGATAGTTTCGCTTCGTGGCGACCGGGCCGGCTGCTGAGGGCGGGAGGATCAGGAGGCAGCGCGACTTGAGCGGCGACCAAGCATTGTCGAACGACGAGTCGAGGCCGATCGGGCCTGCTTAGAGACGATGTTGGCGGAAGCGCAGTCGACCGTCGCTGGGGGAAACGAGAGCTCCGAGCAGCAGGTTCGCGGAGCCCTCGATGACGTGGCCGCGGTTCGACTGCGCTCGACGCCGCGCGATCAGAGGAGGTCGTGGAAGCGGTAGGAGGCCCAGTCGCGCAGCTTGTGGCTCCACGAGCGCGACTTCCACTCACGGTAGCCGATCGGCTTGCAGGACTCGAGGTCGTGGAGGAACGCGGCGCGCAGCTCGGCGGCGATCCTCTCGTCGACGATGCCCATGCTGATCTCGTCGCTCGACTCGAAGGAGCGGTTGTCGAGGTTGGTGGAGCCGATGTGCGACCACAGGCCGTCGACGATGACGATCTTCTGATGGTTGAGGGTCGGCTGGTACTCGCAGATCTTGACCCCGGCCGCGAGCAGCGGGTCGAAGAGCGCGTGCCCCGCGTGCCGCACCGCCTGCACGTCGGTGACCTCGCCGGGGAGCATCAGGCGCACGTCGACGCCGCGCTTCGCCGTCTCGCCCAGCAGCTCTGAGACGTCGTCGTCGACGGCGAGGTATGGGTTCTGGATCCACAGCTCGCGCTGCGCCGAAGCGAAAGCCAACCGATAGAGGAGATCGACCGCGGAGACGCTGCCGTGGCCGAAGTGGTAGGCGACGTGGGCCGGTACGTTCCCGGCCGGTTCGAGGCGCGGGAAGAACTCCGGCCCGACGAGCACCTCGCCCGTTTCCTCGACCCAGTTCTCGCCGAACGCCGACTGCAGGACGCCGACGACCGGTCCCTCGACGCGCGCGCCGGTGTCGCGCCAATGCTTGGCGTCCTGCCCGTGCCCGGTCCACTCCTCGGCGATGCCGTGGCCGAAGACGTAGCCGATGCGGCCGTCGAAGACCGCGATCTTGCGATGGTCGCGGCGGTTCATGCGGCCGAGGTTGCTCAGCCGCAGCGGGCGGTACTTGCTCACCTTGACGCCGGCGTCGCGCATCAGCTCGAGCAGCTCCTCGTCCATCCGTGAGGACCCGGAGGCGTCGAGCAGCACGCGCACCTGCACGTCGGAGCGCGCCTTCGCGGCTAGCGCTTCGGCGACGCGGCGACAGATGTCGCCCTGCCACCAGACGTAGCTCTCGAGGTGGATGCTCTGCTTCGCCGCGGCGATGTCGCGCAGGAGCGGCGGGAAGAAGCCGTCGCCGTTCTGCAGCACCTCGATGCGGTTGCCTTCGAGCAGCGAGCCCTGCGTGGCGCCGGCGATCGACGGGATGGCCTCGCGCAGCGAGCCGACGCCGCGCACGGTGAGCTCGACCTCGCGCCCGCGCTGCACGCTCCACAGGAGAACGACGAGCGCCAGCGTGGTGAGAACCAGGGGGACGAAGAGCCACATCTCCATCTCGACGATCCGCTTGCCGCTCTTCGTCTTCTTCGTGTCGGCCGCATTGGCCATGGTGACCTCGCTATCGTGGCGCGCCGTTGGTCGCGGCGGCCGGAGTCAGCTCGGCGGTGATCGGCCAGTGGTCGGACGGCCCGGCCTTGATCACCGCCCCCTTGCTCACCGTCCAGCCGGGACCGGCGAGGATGTAGTCGATGCGTTGCCCGAGCATCGAGTGCGTCGCGTCGGTGGCGACGCCGCTCAGGCGCATGAGGTCGCCGCTGAGCAGCTCGGTGAGCTCATCGGAAACCGGCGTGGCGTTGAAGTCGCCGCAGAGCACGAAGCGGCGGCCGGCGGCCCGCGCGCGCTCGGCCAGGCAGCGCGCCTCGCGCGTACGGATACGGCGGCTCAGCCCGCCCCAGGCCGCGAGGTGCGTCGACATCACGTCGAGCTCGGTGCCGCCGACCTCGAGGCTCGCCTGCAGCAGCGAGCGCGGCTCGCCCAAGCTCGGCAGCGGCACGACCTCGGCCTCGTGGACCGCGGCGCTGGTGAGGATGGCGTTGCCGAACTCGCCACCCAGCGAGCGAAAGCTGCTGCCGAAGTAGACCTTCATGCCGGTCAGCCGCGCGAGCTCGGCCGGCTGGTCCTGGAAGCGCGCCTGCCAGGTGCCGCGGTGCACCTCCTGGAGCGCCGCCACGTCGGGTCGCTGCTCGCGGATGACGCGCGCGACCTCGGCGAGATAGCCGTCGTCGAGCAGTGTTCCGTGTCCGCCGATGTTGTAGGAGAGGACGCGAACGGGGCGGGTTTGCGAAGGGGGTGCGGTGCGTGGCGCGGGCGGCGCGGCGGCAGGGGCCGTCGGCGGCGGCGGGATGCGGAGGGCGCGGCCGATCTCCACGCAGCCGCCCGGCCGCAGCTGGTAGACGAAGGCCACGCGGTAAGCGATCGCCAGCACCACAATGGCGCCGAGCACCGCCAGGGCTCGCTTGATCCTTCGCTTCCACATCGCGCGACTGCGTTCCGTCGTCCTCTTCCGCCGGCTGCGGTGCAAGAGCCCTGCCCCGGCGCTGCTCGTCGTAGCATGCGGCCATGCTCGTGCAACGCTTTGCCGGAGTCGCGCTTCTCGCGGTGCTCGCGTTTTCCGTCGCGTGCGCCTCGCAGCCCACCTCACCGCCCGCGGCCGAGCCCGCTGCCGTCGCGCCCGCCGAGGCTGCGGCGACGGACGACGCCAAGGTCGCCTGGCTGCGCGACCACGCCGTGCCGTTGCGCTCGATCGAACCGGGCGACGAGGACTTCTCGGACCTCGAGCCGCTGCGCACCGCGCTCGCCGGCGCGCGCATCGTGGCCCTCGGCGAGGTCACGCACGGCGACGGCACCTCCTTCCTCGCCCGCTCGCGGATCGTGCGCTTCCTGCACCGCGAGATGGGCTACGACGTTCTCGCCTTCGAGAGCGGCCTCTACGACTGCTGGAAAGGGTGGCAGCGCATCGAGGCCGGCGAAGACCCGGCGCTCGCCTTCCGCGAATCGGTGTTCGCCATCTGGTCGCGCAGCCAGCAAATGCAGCCGCTCATCGAGTATTTCGCTGCCGCCGCGCGCTCGCCGCGGCCGCTCGAGCTCGCCGGCTTCGACGTGCAGTTCACCGGCGCGGTGTCGGAGCGGATGTTCGCCGACGACCTGCGCCGCGTCGCCGTGGCGGCCGGGATGCCGCGCGCCGAGTTCGACGAGCGCATCGCGCCGCTGCTGCCCAACATCGTCGAGGCGCAGTACGAGTTCGGCGAGACGCCGGAGCTTGCCGCCCGCACCGCGTTCATCGCCGCGCTCGACGAGCTCGAGGAGCGCCTGCGGAGCACCGACAGCGTCGTCGAGGAGCGCGACCTCTGGGCGCAGATCGTCAACGGCGTGCGCCGGCTCGCCCCGACTTCGTGGGCCACCGAGTGGACGAAGCCGCTGATGGCCGACACGGTGAACTTCCCGGTGCGCGACCGCATCATGGGCGAGCACCTGCTGTGGCTCGCGCGCGAGCGCTACCCGGGCAAGAAGATCATCGCCTGGATGCACAACGGGCACGCGGTGCGCAATCTCGCCCGCGTCGAAGCGCCGGCCGACCTCGCGCCGCTCTACCAGGTGTGGCAGCCGGCGGGGGCCGTGGCCCAAGCCGAGCTCGGCGACGAGTACTACTTGATCGCGCTCGTGGCGCACCACGGGCAGCACCAGTTCGCGGTGCGCAAGGCGCCGCCGATCGAGCTCCTGCCGCCGAGCGCGGGATCGCTCGAGGACCTCTTCCACCGCGCCGGTTTCACCAACGCCTTCCTCGACCTGCGGCGCGGCGGCGCGCGGCCTGCCTGGCTCGACGAGCCGCTGCTGGCACGTGTCATCAAGTACACGGGCCTGCGGGCGCGCTGGCCCGAGGTCGTCGACGGCGTCCTCTACATGGACGTCATGGAGCCGAGCGGGACCGTGCCGCGCGCGGCCGCCGCTGCTACCGAGCCGGCGCCCGGCGGGCGTTGACGAGGTCGAGCGCCGCGTGCCCGACTTCCTGACCTTCCTCGCGCTCGCGGCCTTCGTCCTGCTGCTCGCGGGGCTCACCGAAGGGTTCGTGTCGCGGGCGCCGATCTCCTTCCCGGCGATCTTCCTCGGCGTCGGCTACCTGCTGGGGCCGCACGGGCTGAAGGTGATCTCGCTGACGCCCGAGTCGCCGATGCTCGAGGCGATCGCGACGGTGACGCTGGCGCTCGTGCTCTTCCTCGACGCCGTGCGGTTGAAGCTCGATCGCTCGCCCGGCGCCTGGCTGGTGCCGGCGCTCGTGCTCGGGCCCGGCACGCTGCTCTGCATCCTGATCGTCGCCACCACCGCGCACTTTCTCTTCGGCCTCGGGATCGGCGCATCGCTGCTGCTCGGCGCCGTGCTGTCGTCGACCGATCCCGTCGTCGTGCGCGACGTCGTGCGCGACCAGCGCATCCCCTCGCCGGTGCGCGACACGCTCATCCTCGAGGCGGCCACGAACGACGTCGTGGTGCTGCCGATCGTGCTGATCACGGTGGCGGTGATGAAGGCCTCCGCTGCAGGGATTGGCGGGTGGCTGCTGGTGGGCGGCAAGATCCTCCTGATCGGCCCGGTGCTCGGCTTCATCGTCGGCGCCGTGGGCGCCTGGTCGATGACGCGTGCCGATCGCCGCTACGGCATCCGCCGCGAGTACCAGGCGCTCTACGGCATGGGGCTCGTCTTCGCCGCCTACAGCAGCGGCGTGGCTGCCGGCGGCGACGGTTTCCTCGCCGCCTTCGCCGCCGGCGCCGCGATCGCGGCCCTCGGCCTCGAGCTGTGCGACTGCTTCGTCGAATACGGCGAAGCGACGTCCGAGATGATCATGCTCTTCACCTTCATCCTCTTCGGCGCCGTGCTGTCGACCGAGGTGACGACGATCCCGCTCGTCGCGGCGCTGGCGCTCGCCGGCATCACGCTCTTCGTGGCGCGGCCGGCGGCGGTGGCGCTGGTGCTGCGGCGGGCGGCGGTGTCGCGCGGCGCGCGTCTCTTCATCGGCTGGTTCGGGCCGCGCGGGCTGGCGTCGCTCCTCCTCGCGCTGTTGATCGTGCAAGCGGAGGTAGCGGAGGGGCGGACGATCCTCGCCATCGCGGGTGTGGTCGTCACGGTATCGGTCGTGCTGCACGGCATCACCGGCACGCCGATGGCGGCGTGGTACGCACGCCGCATCGCCGCCGCGACGGTGGCGGAGGAGCGCGTGAGCAGCGTCGAGGACCTGCTGCGCAAGGATGAAAGCGACCCGCGCGGTGCCGTGCGCATCGACGCACGGCAGCTCAAGGAGATGCTCGCCGGCCCCGAGCCGCCGCTCGTGCTCGACGTGCGTTCGCGGTCGAGCTACGAAAAGGACCCCGAAGGCATCCCCGGCGGCGTGCGGGTGTCGCCGGACCGCGTCGAGGCGTGGGCGGAGGAGCGCACGCCCGACCGGCCGATAGTTACTTACTGCACTTGAACAGACGAAGCGACGAGCGCCCGGGCGGCGCGCACGCTGACGGAGAGGGGGTTCCAGGCGGCAGCGCTGCGCGGCGGGCTCGACGCATGGAGGCGCGAGGCGGCATGACATGGGACGGCCTGGCGTGGCGGCGCGGCGCCAAGCGGCCATGAGACGACGTCGCTTTGCCGTGACGTTGTTGGCGGCTCTCTACGCGCTGGCCGCCGGCCGTGCCCTACGCGCGGACGAGCGCATCGAGCTGTTCGCGGGCGACGATCCGGCGGCGCTCGACGTCGAGCCGGTGCGCGTGTTCCGCGAAGGCGCTGTCGTTCACGTGCACGTCGCGGGCACCGCAGTGCCGCGTCTCCAAGAAGTGCCGAAGACGCGCTACTTCGCTGGCGCCGTGCGCGGCGAGCCGGGCTCGCTGGCGGTGCTGGCGCTCGAGCCCGACGGCCGCGGTCGCGGGCTCGTCGTCACTCGCGGGCAGCACTTCAGGCTCGCCCGCGAGGGCGCCGCGTGGAAGGCACGCCTCGCCCCGGCGGTCGACACCATGCCTGCCGGAGAGCGCTGCGCGGCCGACGACGTCGCGTTGCTCGCCGATCCGATCCCGGCCGTCGCACACGCCGGCGGCACGCGCGCCACCACCACGCGCGGCGGCGGGATGCTCGCCGCCGTCGTGGCCGTCGAGACCGACTTCGAGCTCTACGACGCCCTCGGCTCGACGGCGGCCGTGGTGAGCCACGTCGGCGACCTCTTCGCCGCGGTGGCGGCGATCTACCGCAACGACCTCGACACCGACGTGCAGGTAGGCGACCTCTTCGTGTGGACGACGCCCGACGACCCCTTCGACGTCCAGTCCAACTTCTTCGCCGCGCTCGACGAGCTCGGCGATCACTGGCACGACGCGCACCCGACGGTGGAGCGCACGCTCGTCCATTTCGTGAGCGGCAAGACCGGCCTCCTCGGCGGCGTCGCCTACCACGGTGTCCTCTGCACGCCCGACACTCCCGTCGGCAGCGGCCACTGGGGCGGCGGCTACTCGTTGACCGGCGCGCACACGCTGTTCGGCGACTTCCGCAACCTCTACGTCACCTCGCACGAGCTCGGCCACAACTTCCGCGCCTACCACACCCACTGCTTCACCGACCTGCCGTCGCCCGGCGATCCCGAGGTCGACCGCTGCCGCTCGGGCGAGGTCCGCAACGACGGCCACGCCTGCTACGCCGGCCCGGAGTCGATGCCTCCCGACGGCGGCTCGATCATGAGCTACTGCCACCTGCAGCCCGGCGGCTACGCCAACATCAACCTCTCGCTCGGCGCCGCCGGCTCCTACGGCAACGCCAGCGAGCGCGTCGTCAACCGCATGCTGGCGCACGTCCAGTCGGTCGGCTGCCTGGTGCCGGCCGAGCAAGCGCTCTTCGACGACGGCTTCGAGATCGGCGACCTCGTGCGCTGGTCGGCGACCGCTCCCTGACGCGCCACGCGCGCGATTTGATCCGCTAGCGCGCCGGGGACGCCTCGGGGTCGAGGCCGCGGAAGTGGACCGGCGTGCCTTTGGCGATCCGCTGGGCGAGGAAGAGCGCGTCCCAGTTGGTCAGTCGGACGCAGCCGTGCGAGGTGCGGTAGCCGATGTTCGCCGGCTCGGCGGTGCCGTGGATGCCGAAGTTCTCCTTCGAGAGCTGCATCCACACGACGCCCACGGGCGAGTTCGGTCCCGCCGGCAAATTCGCTTCCGGTTTGCTGTCGTCGACGTCGGCGAACAGCTTCGGCTGATAGTGGAACGTCGGGTTGTAGGAGGTGGCGGTGACCGTGAGGTCGCCGCTCGGGAGAGGCGTCGTAGCCGGCACCCACGGTGGTCGGGAAGTGGTAGAGCACCTGCCGGTTCGCGTCGAGCGCCTGCAGGTAGAAGCCGTCCTTCGAGATGACGAGCTCGGCGATCGGCGCGTCGCCTGCCGCGCCGCCGCCAGAGCGCGCCGCGGCGGCGTCGAACGGCTCGACGTCGAGCACCCACAGCTCGGTGCCGGCGGCGAGGTGCTCGAGATCGGCGTCCGGGTTGAGCTTCTTCAACAGGTCGCCGGTCATGTGGAAGCGTTCCGCCAGCGACTCGGCGGCAGAGCGGTAGCAGAGACAATCGAGGTCGGCCTGCTTCACGTAGTCGTCGGGGATCTCGGTGAACGGGCCGGCGACGTCGGCCGAGGTGAGCGTGTACTGCCGCACCGGGTTGGTGGTGCCGGCGGCTTCGCGCAGCCGAGCGAAGAGATCCGCATCGACCGCCCCCGTTGCCTCGAGGCCGAGCGCGGCTTGCAGCCAATACACCGCCTTCTCGGTGTTCTTGCCCCAGCGGCCGTCGACGGCGCCAGGCGAGAAGTGCATGCGGTCGAGCAGCTGCTGGACTGCGAGCACGGTCGGGCCGCCGCCGTCGCGCGCGATGGGGAAGCGCGGCTCGAAAGTCGCGAAGGCGTCGGGCGAGATCTGCTCCCAGGTTTCGGCGCCCGTCGAGGCCTTGCCCTTCGCCGCCGGCGACGGCTGCGGAGTTGCTCGCGAGCTCGGCGCCGGAGTCGCGGCAGCCGTTGCGCCGCCGGCGCTCGCGATCAGTGCCCGCAGGCGCTCAACCGGTGCCGATGCGGCGCTGGCAGGAGACGGCGTGCCGAGCGGAGCAGCGCCCGTCGGCGCCGGCGTGGCCCCGGGCGTGGCGATCCCCTGCCGCATCAGCCGGTCGCGCTCGGCGTCGGTGCGCCACGCTTCGTCCAGCCGCTCGGCGTCGAGCTGCCGCGCGTCGAGCGCGAGATACCCCTCGATGGGGACGGCAGCGCTCACGACGCCGGGCTCGCCGGGGACGGAGGTGGAGGTCGGCGACGGCGAGGGCGGCGCGGCCACCCGCTCCTCGCTCAACCGGCAGCCGGCGGCGACGAGCGGAACGGCGAGCAACGCGGCGAATCCAACCCGGGAGCGCGTGCAGCGGCGGCGATCGGCTTTGACCATGACCGTCGCTGTACGCACCGCCTGTGCCAGACCGCGCCCGATGGTCAGGGCGCGGTCACTAGGCGGCGGGACTCGGTGCCGCGCGGCGACGCGCGGTGAGCAACTCTCGCGGCGCGCTTCGGCCTAGTGGCCCGGGTTGACGACCTCGACCTCGCAATGGAGCGTCTCGCCGTCGGCCTCCACCGTCCACTCGATGTGGGTGCCGACGCCGCCCGTGTTCGCGATCTCGATCGCCGAGCCCGAGATGTCGACCTTGCAGCCGGCGGGGTGCTGGTTGCCGTTGCCGCCGAGCTTCCAGCAGTCATAGCTGGTGATCGTCGGCGCCGTCGCCCCGCCGCAGGCGTTCACCGCCGAGGCGGTGAACGAGATCGGCGCCTCCGGCGGCGTGATCGTTGCCGGGCTGTTGCAGGAGAGCACCGTCGGCGACGTGTTCTCGCCGGTCACCGTCACCGTCGCTTGGCAGGAGGCGGACTGCTCGCCGTCGAAGGCGAAGAGCGTCACCTGCGTATCGCCTATCGGGTACGGCCCCGATGGGTCATGGCTGAGCAGCAGTGGCTGGCCCTCGGGGTCGAACGAGCCGTCGTCGATCGAGGCATTGGCGCCGCACTGGCCCGGCAGGGCGGCGACCTCGACGTCCTGGCAGAGCGCCATCGGCGGCTGGTTGTTCGACGGCGGCGTCACGGCAACTTGGAGGACGTTGAAGTTCCAGCCGGTGGGCAGGAGCGGCGACGACGCCAGCGTGCCGTCGTTGACGTCGAAGCCGAGCAGGCGCGGGCCGCTCGCCGGCGCATCGGAGAGGAGGTTGCCCATGATGTAGAGCCGGCCGGCGTAGGGGTCGAAGGCGTTGAAGCTCGACACCGTGCAGCAGTCGGCGATGCCGCTTCCGACCGTCGTCACGGTCCCGGTCGTGGGGTCGACGGTGACCACGTACTCCTTGCTGGTGCCGCTGTCGAAGACGATGCCGTAGAGGGTGCCGGTCACGGGATCGAGCTCGAAGTCGTTGTACTGCCATGCCGGCGACAGCGAGGGGAAGGAGACGAGCGTGCCCATCAGGACGTCGAAGCCGAGCAGGCGCTTGGCGCTGCCTTCCGAATCGGAGATCAGGTTGCCGGCCACGTAGAGGCGCCCGGTCGCCGGGTCGAACGCGGAGACGTTGAAGCCGCCGATCGTGCAGCAGTTGGCGATCGTGGTGCCGATCGCCGTCCGATCGGCGGTCGACGGCGTGACGATCACCACCTGCTCCTCGGAGGCGCCGAGGTCGAAGACGAGGCCCCAGAGGGTGCCGGTGGCGACGTCGAGCTTGAACAGGTTGTTTTGGTACATGCCGCTGGTGAGGACCGGGCTCGTCGCCAGGGTGCCGTTGACCGCGTCGAAGCCGAGCAGCCGGAGATTGGAGTGATCTGACTGGAGAAAGCCCGCAGCGTAGAAGCCCCCCGTGTTGGCGTCGAGCGCGTAGACGGGGAAGGGGCCGATCAGGCAGCAGTCGTCGATGCCGCCGGCGACGACGGGTGTGAAGGCGCCCGTCGACGGGTCGACGGTGACGACGCGTTCCTTATCGATGGAGTAGTCGTAGACGAGGGCGTAGAGGGTGCCGGGAGTCAGCACCGCCGCCGGTGCAGCCTGGGCGGCGAGGAGGAGAACGGCTCCGGCGAGCACCGAGCGTAGGGTGACGGTCATGGCGAAAGCCCTCCCAGGAGTTGGCGGCATCCTAGCCGCGGGCGGTGCCGGCTGCAACGAGTTGTGAGTATCGACGACACGAGGGAACGCGTAAGGTAGGCACGATCGGGCTCACCGATGCCCCGCCGGCGCCCTCACTTCCTGCTGAAGTCATGGGTGGCGGCGATCGCCGTCGGCGCGTGGGCTTGCGTGGGCCCGAGCCCGCCGCCGACTCCGCCGGGAGCGCACGCGGCCTTCGACCGCCACCTGGCGGAGCTTCGTGATCTCGCTCTCGCACTACCCGGTCGTCGCAGGGCATGTCGCCGGAATGGGACGAGGACCTGGCGCTCTACGTCTGGTACGAGTACGACTACAACGCCGGCACGTCGTATGTCATGGACGCCGACGGCCGCTACCGCCAATGGCAGCGCGGCAAGCTCATCGTCAAGCTGCCGCGCGCTCGCTAGCGCTCAGCACCACGGGCGCGGGCTTGCGCTTCCTGCTGCGCAGGCGCCAGATCCAGTAGGGCATCGCTAGCAGTGGAAGGAGGACAGGTACGGCGAGCAGCGCGGGCTGGCGGAGCGCCTCCGGGAAGGTGTGGGCCTGGCCGATGAAGAACGAGCCGGCGGCGATGAAGAGGGCGAAGCACATCCGCCACAGGTGCCGCACCAGGCGCGGCCTGCCGTGCAGCCCGCCGCGTCGGAGCACGCGCACGTCGCCGGCTGCCGCCAGGACGAGGACCGTGCCCATGATCAGGAGCATCGGCGTCGGCACGTCCTCGCGGACGAATTCGCCACGGCTGATCGAGACGACGCCCTGAACGAGCGACGCGACGCCGAGGAAGGCCGCCACCAGCATGCCTCCGATCTCCAACCACCGCCGCCGCTCCGTTGCCGGGCGGACCGTGGTCAGCGCGCTGACGACGAAGTAGGCGACGACGAGCCCGCCGCCCCAGTCCTCGCCCTCGAAGACGTTGACCACCACCGCGAAGAGTCCCATCGTCACCATCGAGTAGACGAACAAGATCCCGCTCTTGCGATGCAGCGTCGAGCCCTTGGCGGCGTAGAGCGCGATGTAGCCGGTGACGAGCGCGATGGCGGCCGTCAAGACGTGTACCAGCAGCATCATCCGCAGCGGCGCCGGGCCGTCGACGAGGGTGACGCGGGCGGCGAGGGTGTAGAGGGGCAGGGTCAGGGGCATCGCGGCTCTCCCGTGGATGACGATGTGGGTGCCGTCAGATACGCCGCCGGCCCGACGGTTTTAACGGGCATGTGCACGACTGATTCCAGACTGCCGGGGCAAACCTCGGCGGGCGGCCCCCGTATATGGACGCACGTCCCTGCCCGTCGAGGAGGCACCATGGCTCGAGTCCCTCGTTTCTTCCTGCCTCTTTCCCTGACACTCATCGCCGCCGCACCTGCTGCAGCGGTCGATTGGCCGCAGTTTCGCGGCGTGAATCGGGACGGTGTCTCGGCCGAGACCGACCTGCCTCGGAGCTGGCCGGCAGGTGGGCCGCGAGTGGTGTGGAAGCGGCCGATCGGAGAGGGATTCTCCGGGATGAGCGTCGCCGGGAACCGGCTCTACACCATGGACTCGGACGGAACGACCGAGTACGTCGTCGCCCTGGAAGCGGGCAGCGGCAAGGAGGTCTGGCGCGTTGCGGCCGGGCCCAAGCTGAACGACGCCATGGGCAACGGCCCGCGGACGACGCCGACGCTGGACGAGGGCACGGTCTACGCCATGGGTTCCCACGGCCGGCTTCTCGCTCTCAAGGCGGCCGACGGCGCGAAGATCTGGGAGGTGGATCTCGTCCAGGCGTTCGGTGCCAAGCGGCCCAATTGGGGCTATTCGGGCTCGCCGTTGATCGATGGCGATCTGCTCGTCCTCGAGGTCGGAGGCAAGGACAACCGCGGGGTGGTGGCCTTCGAGAAGGCCACGGGGAAGGTGCGCTGGGGCGCCCTGGACGGCGACCCGGCCTACTCCTCGCCGGTGGTGATGACGATCGGCGGCATCAAGCAATACGTGGTGCCCCGGCGGGCCGGCTCGCAAACGGTTGCGCTGCGGCCCGACGGCTCGGTCCTCTGGACCCATCCGGGGCCGTTCTCGGTCATCGCCACCGCCCTCTTCGTGCCGCCGGACAAGGTCTACGTCTCGGGCGGCGACGACGCCGGGGCGGTCCTCATGCGGATCAAGTCGGAAGGCGGCAAGACCACGGTGGAGGAGCTGTGGAAGACCCGCACGATGAAAAACCATTTCAACAATGCGGTGCTCGTCGGCGACCACCTCTACGGTTTCGACAACGCCACTTTCAAGTGCCTCTCGGTCGCCACCGGCGAGGAGACCTGGGCTTCGCGCGGCTTGGGCAAGGGCTCGCTGCTGGTCGCGGACAGGAACCTGCTGATCGTCCTCTCCGACCGCGGGACCCTTCTACTCGTGGAGGCGACTCCCGCCGCCTACACGGAGCTCGCGCGATTCCAGGCCATGGAAGGCAAGGCGTGGACGGCGCCGACCCTCGCGAACGGCCGGCTCTACCTGCGGGACGAAGACGAGATCGTGGCGCTGGAGATGAAGGCGCCGGCAGCCGGGACAATGTCTGCGTCTGCCCGTACGGTGCCGGAGCCGGCCCCGGCCCGGGAAAAGACGACGCAATCGCGTGACGCCGCCACACCCAGCGTCGAGGAGATCGTCGCCCGCTACGAGGCGGCTCGAGGTGGCCGCGAGCGCTGGGCGGCGCTGCGGTCGATCGAGGTGGCGGGCACGTTCACCAGCCTCAGCCAGGCTGCCCCGTTCACGCTTCGCCGCAAGCGCCCCAACTTCTATCGGTTCGACTCCCGGATGATCCAGAAGGAGTTGATCGTCGCGCAGGACGGCCAGGGGCCGTGGGCGATCTACCCTCTCTACAGAATGGAGAGCCCCGCGAAGACGGACGATCCGTCGTTGGTCGTGATGACCGCGCGCGATGCGGAGATCGAGCCGGCCCTCGTGCGCTATCAGGAGAAAGGCCACAAGGTCGTCCTCGCGGGCCGCGGGGACGTGAACGGCCAAGCGACTCTTCGTCTGGAGCTCACGCGCTCCAACGGCTGGGTGGAGACTTGGCACCTCGACCCGCACACGTACCTGGAGGTCGCGGTCGACTCCAAGGTCGTCGACTACTCCCAGCTTCCCCAGGAGATGGTGGAGCGGGCCTACCTCTCCGACTTCCGCACCGTCGACGGACTGGTCTTTCCTCACCGCATCGAGAGGGAGTTCGGTGCGCGGCACACCGTAACGACTGTCGAGAAGATCCGCGTGAATCCCGAACTGGAAGACAGCGTCTTCGCCATGCCTGCAGCGTCATCCGGCGCAACAGCCACTGCGCCATAACCCCGGTGACCCGAGATGTGGACCCAGATCGCGCGCCGCGCATCCATGACGAGCCTCGATAGCACCGGCCGAATCGACCCCCGTCGCGCCCGGGCTCTTCTCTCACGATGGGCGCCGGTGGCACTCGCCGTTCTCCTTGTGGTTGCCGTCGCGGCACAGGCGCAGCCGCGCGGCGGCACGGTGGCGCCCGGCGACGCGCCTTGGTCGGCGCGGATGACGCCGGACGGCGAGCCCGGCGAGCCGCTGGTGGTCGAGGGGACGGTACGCGGCGCCGGCGGCAAGCCGCTCGCCGGGGTCAGCGTCTTCGCCTACCAGACCGGCGCCGATGGCATCTACGGCCCGAAGGGGAACTCCGACCCGCGACTGCGGGTCAGCCTACGCACCGACAAGCGCGGCCGCTATCGCTTCGAGACGGTCCGGCCCGGGAGCTACCCGGGAACCCGCGTCCCCGCCCACATCCACTTCCACCTCACCCCGCCTGGCGGCAGGGAGCGGGTGAGCGAGGTGGTCTTCGAGGGCGACCCCTTCGTCACCGCCGGGATGCGTGCCGATCCGTTCTTCGCCGTCCGTCCGGTCGCAGCGCGGCGCCGACCGCGTCGGACGCGTCACCTACGACGTCGCCATCGAGGATTGAGCCCGGGCGGCACGGAGCCGCACTTCGCGGCGGCTCTCTCGACGCGCACCGACGCGCACGGCAGCCATCGTGCAGCTACTCGAACGACGGGCGTCCTACTCCTGCGCGCGGCGGATCGGACCCCGGCAGCATCACGCTCGACAACTACGGCATCGCCATCCCCGAGACGTGAGGACCCTCGAACATGTCCAGTGAAAGCAAACATGCAATCGGCCGGCGCTCGTTCCTGTTGTCCGCGGGAAGTCTGGCCGCCGCACCGTTCCTGGGCGGCACCGCCACGCAGGCCTTTATGGAGACGACAGGGTCGAGCCGGCCACCTGCAGCCGCGGCCATCGGACGGCGAAGACTGGGCTCGCTGGAGGTCTCCAGCATAGGTCTCGGCGTGCAGAACATGAGCCGTACCTACCAGACGACGATCCCGCGGCGGCCCGAGATGATCAACATCATTCGGACCGCCTTCGATCGGGGCGTCACCTTCTTCGATGCGGCTGAAGCCTATGGTCCTCATGAGGTCGAGCGCATTCTCGGCGAGGGCGTCTCGCCTTTCCGAGACCAGGTGGTGATCGCGTCCAAGTTCGGCTGGAACATCGACCTCGAGACCGGCGAGCGCCGGCCAGGGCTCGATAGCCGACCCGCCCACATCAAGCAAGTCGTCGAGGGCATGCTCAAGCGGCTCCGGACCGACCGCATCGATCTCCTCTACCAGCACCGCGTCGACCCGCAGGTCCCGATCGAGGACGTCGCGGGGGCAGTCAAGGACCTGATGGCGCAAGGCAAGGTCCTGCACTGGGGCTTGTCGGAGATGGGTCCGAACACGCTGCGCCGCGCTCATGCGGCGCTGCCCGTCAGCGCCGTTCAGAACGAGTATTCGATGCTCTGGCGTGGCCCGGAAGAGGTGATCCTCCCGCTCTGCCAGGAGCTAGGCATCGGCTTCGTCCCGTGGAGCCCACTCGGTGTGGGCTTCCTCAGCAGTGCGATCGACGCACAGACACGCTTCGCTCCCGGCGACATCCGCGCCGTCGAGTCCCGCTTCTCGCCAGAGAACCTGCCGCACAACCTCGCGCTCGTCGAGCTGGTCACGCAGTGGTCCCAACGGAAGGGCGCGACTCCCGCCCAGATCGCGCTCGGCTGGCTGCTGGCGCAGAAGCCATGGATCGTGCCGATCCCGGGCACGACGCAGATGGCGCACATGCTCGAGAACATCGGCGCGGCTCAGGTCCGATTCACGCCGGCCGAGGTCGCCGAGCTCGACAAGGCAGTGGCGGCGATCGAGATCCGCGGCGCCCGGCTTCCGGAACAGGTGCTGGTCTTCTCGGGCGTCGAGGCGCCTCCGAAGACGTGAGGTTGGCAGAGGGTGCGACGACCGTAGCCCTTCTGCTCACCGATCCCGGCCCAAGGGCCGGGCAAGCTAATCCGCAACACGAATGACCACTTTTCCGACGGCACGGCCGGATTCCACGTAGGAGATGGCCGCGGTCGCGGCTTCCAGCGGAAAGGTCTTGTCCAGGATCGGCTTGACGACGCCCTGGTCCACCAGTGCGCCTATCTTCTCTAGTTGCTCGCCGCTCGCGCGCATGAACAGATACTCGAAACGCACGCTCTTTTCCCTCGCCAGGCGATCGACCTTGCGATTCAGGAATCCGAGGATCCAGACGAGAGGCAGGCTCAGGCCCCAGGCGCGCGCGAACTTGCCGTCGGGCCGGCCGCCGATCGTCACCACCACGCCGCCCGGTTTGACCACCTCGAACGAGCGGAGCAGCGTGTCGCCCGCTTGCGTGTCGAGGACCACGTCTTGATTCTTGGCCTCCTCTTCGAAGCGGGTCCTCTTGTAGTCGATGACCACATCTGCACCGAGCGACTTCAACAACGCATGGTTCTTGGCGCTGGCAGTGGTCGTGACCTGCGCGCCGAGGTGTTTGGCGAGCTGGATGGCGAAGGTGCCCACGCCGCCCGAGCCGGCGTGGATCAGGACCTTCTGTCCTGCCTGCAACCGCGCGAGATCGATCAGGGCCTGCCAGGCGGTGAGCCCCACCAGCGGAAGCGATGCTGCCTGCACGTAGTCGAGGCGCGCGGGCTTCTTCGCCGCTGCGTCTTCGCGCACCAGGGCATACTCGGCGATGGCTCCGATGCGATCTTTGTCGAGCCGCGAATAGATCGCATCGCCGACCTTGAACTTGGTGACGCCGGGACCGATCGCTTCCACGTCGCCGGCGAGGTCATTGCCCAGGATCAGCGGAAACGAGTAGGGGATCAGGACCTTCACGGCGCCGTCGCGAATCTTGTAGTCGACCGGGTTGACGCTGGCGGCGCGTACGCGCACGAGCAGATCTCCCGGGCCCGGCTCAGGCCGCGGCAGCTCCATCATTTCCATCGGTGCCTTGTAACGACGAATAGCCAGCGCTTTCATCGGTGCTCCAGGCCGGGAGTGCGGCGCAGCGCCGCCATCAGCGCGTCGAGTGGCAGGTTCTTGCGAACCGTGGTGTCCACCAGGGTCAAGAGCTCGAAGCGTAAGTCTTTACAGCAGGCGAGATGGGGAATGGTGGAGCAGAAGGGATTCGAACCCTCGACCCCCACGTTGCGAACGTGGTGCTCTCCCAGCTGAGCTACTGCCCCACAGAGGCTGCACGGAACGGCCTGGGCCGCCGAAGGCTGCGTATTGTAGATGCCCGGTCCCTCGGCGGCAACCGCCGCCACGCGACGTGTTGGCGAGTGAACCGCGGCCGGACGGCTACGGTGATACCGTCCGCGCCGACGACGAGTGGCCGTGCGCCTGGTCCCCAAACAAACCCGCCGACGGCGTAGTCCGTTCGTGCTGGTCGGCGTGCTGATCGCGCTGATTGCGCTCGCGCCCTCCCTCGTCCGCCTCCACGCCGACGTGCTCTGGTTCCAGGAGATCGGTTTCGCGCGCGTGCTCACCACCGAGCTGGCGACGCGGGCTGCGCTGTTCGCCGGCGCGGGGCTGCTCGCCTTCGCGGTGCTGCTCGCCAACGCGCGGCTGGCGCAGCGCGGCCGGTCACCGCGGCCGATCCTGGTGCCGGGGCCGGACGGTGCGGCGCACGACGTCAGCGGTCTGGTGTGGCGCGTCATGGCGGGCGTCGTCCTGGTGGCCGCCGTGCCGTGCGGGCTGGTGGCGAGCGGCGGCTGGCTGACCGTGCTGCGGGCCCTCCACGGCACGCCGTTCGGCACCCGCGACCCGATCTTCGGGCGCGACGTGGGCTATTACGTCTTCTCGTTGCCGCTGCTAGAGGGTGGGCTCGCCCTGCTATTCGCACTCGTCGTGCTGTCGCTGCTGCTGGCAGCCGCGTCCTACTGGCTGCAGGGCGAGCTCTCGCGCACGGCGAGCGGGGGGCTACACGCCGGCCGGGCCGCCGGACGCCACCTGGCGGTGCTCGGCGCCTTGCTCTTCGTGCTCACCGCGGCCGGCATCTGGCTGGTGCGCCTGCCGGCGCTGCTCTACTCGACCACCGGGCCGCTGGTGGGAGCGAGCTGGGCCGACCTGCACGCCATGCGCCCGGGGCTCCACGTCTCCGCGGTGGCGGCAATCGCCGCCGCCGCCCTCCTGCTGGTCATGGCCTGGCGCGGCCGCGCGGTGCGTGGCGCGGCCACCGCCGTGGCCGGCTTCGCCCTGGTCTCGGTGCTGGCGCGCGGCGTCGTGCCGGCGGCGGTTCAGCGCCTGGTGGTAGAGCCCACCGAGCTGACGCGAGAGACGCCGTCGTTGCGCCACCACATCGAGCTGACGCACCGCGCCTGGGGGCTCGACCGCGTCGAGGAGCGCGAGCTCAGCGGGGTGGCGCGGATCACCCTCGACGACGTGCGAAAGAACGCCACGACGGTGGAGAACGTGCGGCTGTGGGACGTCGAGCCGCTGTTGCAGACCTTCGGCCAGCTGCAGGAGATCCGCACCTACTACGACTTCACCTCGGTGGACGACGATCGTTACTGGATCGACGGCCTCTACCGGCAAGTGCTGCTCTCGCCCCGCGAGCTGAACCCGGCGTCGCTGCCGACGCGCACCTTCATCAACGAGCACCTCACCTTCACCCACGGCATGGGGCTGACGATGGCGCCGGTCAACAAGGCGACCGCCGAGGGGCTGCCGGTGCTCTTCATCCGCGACCTGCCCCCGCGCTCCGAGATCGACCTCCAGGTGCGCCGGCCGCAGATCTACTACGGGGAGCTCACCGACACCCACGTCTTCGTCCGCACCCGGCAGCGCGAGTTCGACTACCCGGCCGGCGACGACAACGTCTTCACCTCGTACCAGGGCGCGGGCGGCGTCCGCGTCGGCGGCGTCGTCCGCCGCTCCCTGCTGGCCGCCTACTTCGCCTCCACCAAGGTGCTGCTCTCCGCCGACATCACGGCGCAGAGCCGGGTGCTCTACCACCGCAATGTGGCGGCACGGGCCGAGAAGGCGCTGCCGTTCCTGCGCTTCGACCCCGACCCCTACATGGTGATCCGCGGCAACGGTCAACTGGTGTGGATCCTCGACGCCTACACGCGCACCGACCGCTACCCCTACGCGGCGCGCCTCGCCGACGGCACCAACTACCTGCGCAACAGCGTCAAGGTGGTGGTGGACGCCTACGACGGGACCGTCGCCGCCTACGTTGCTGACGCGGCGGACCCGATCGTCGCCACCTACCGGCGGGCCTTCCCCGGCGTCCTGCGCGACCTCGGGGACATGCCGGCTGACGTGCGGGCGCACGTGCGCTACCCGGGCGAGCTCTACCGCACGCAGATGGGCCTCTACACCGTGTACCACATGGACGACCCGGAGGAGATATACCACCGCGAGGACCAGTGGCAGGTGCCCACGATGCAGCAGGGGGAGCGCGAGATGCCCTTCATGCGCCGCATCATCATGCGGCTGCCCCAGGAGCGGCGTGAGGAGTACATCTACATGACTCCCTTCACTCCGCGGCAGAAGGACAACCTCACCGCCTGGGTGGTGGCGCGCAGCGATGGCGAGCACTACGGCCAGCTGGTCGAGTACCGCTTCCCGCGCCAGAGCCTGGTGTTCGGCCCGCGGCAGATCCTCAACCGCATCAACCAGGACACCGAGGTGTCACGCCAGCTCGCGCTCTGGGACCAGCGCGGCTCGACGGTGATCCGCGGCGAGCTGATGGTGATCCCCATCCAGGAGGCGTTGGTCTACGTCCAGCCGATCTTCCTGCGCGCCGAGGGCGGACGCATCCCCGAGCTGAAGCGGGTGGTGGTGGCCTTCGAGAACCGCGTAGTCATGGAGGAGACGCTGGAGGAGGGGCTGGGGCGGATCTTCGGCGGCGACACGGGGGCGCCTGCTGTCGCGCGCGAGCCGGCCCGCGGCGGCCCGTCTGCGGCTGGGCCCGCGGCCGTGCCGGACAGGGGCCCGGGGCCGGCTGCGGCGCCGGCACCGGCCTCCCGCGCCGACGGCGAGCTCGCCCGCCGCGCCCGCACGCACTACGAGCGCGCCCTGCAGGCGCAGCGGGCCGGCGACTGGGCGCGCTACGGCGAGGAGATCCGGCTGCTTGGGGAAGTGCTGGGGCAGATGGCGCCGTCTACCACCGCGAGCGGCGATCCGGACTGACGGCGCCCGTAACGGCCGGCCGCTTGGGTGACGGCGTCGGCGAGGGTAGCTGCCGTCGGGAGCGCCGCCGCGAGAGCGCGGGCGCAAACGCTCAGGGTTGACTGCCCGACCAGACGGCGGTGTTGCCGGTTTCGAAGTCGTCGCGGAAGAGGTGCTCGCGCTCGGCGGCGCCGATGTCGGCCGCGCCGCCGGCGGTGGGACGCGGCCAGGCGTCGAAGTCGTCGGCGGCGTTGGCGAGCGCCGTCACCTGGTTGATCGCCGGTGCTGCCGCGGCGGTGAGGTGGAGGTTCCCGGCGCTCTCGTCGGCGAACCATGCCGGCGTTGCGCTGGTGAGGTTGTTCGAGGTCGCGGGCGCCGCGCCGTCGCGCGCCGCCACTGCGGCGTCGAGGAGGTTGCCGCCCACCTCGACGCCCGTCGTCGAGGCGTACCGCACCTCGATGGCGTTCGGATAGTTGCCGCGTGTGAGCACGGTGTTGTGCAGCACTCGCGAGCCCGGCGAGACGGTGTAGATGCCGACGTCGACGGCGTAGGGCGCGGCCGGGTCCCAGCGGATGAAGTTGTTGCGCACGACGCCGCCGGTGTGGTCGCCCGGCCCGAGGCCGAGGTGCGGGCCGCGCGCGCAGTCGAGCAACAGGTTGCGCTCGACGAGCGTGCCGGTCGAGCCCTGCCAGACGAGGATCGCCGGTCCCGCCAGTTGACCGTTCTGACACCAGACGTCGTGGATGAAGTTGTCGCGGATGATCCAGCCGGAGACGCCGAGCGCGTCGATGCCGTTGGTGTAGCACGAGCCCGGCGGGCTCCCCTCCGGATGCGCGACGGCGCCCGCGGTGTAGAAGACCTCGCTCCACTCGATGGTCACGTCGTCGGCGCCGGCGCCCGATCCCTTCACGATCTGCTGGCCGGCGTCGAAGGCGCGCACGTGGTGGAGCCGCACGCGCTTCGCTCCTTGGTCACCCTGGATCGCGATCGCGTGGTAGTAGACGTTACCGATGGAGAGGTCGGCGATCAGCACGTCGGTGGCGGTGAAGATCTGGAAGCCGAACGGCACCACGGGCTCGAGCATGCCGGCGCCGAGGATCACGACGTCGGCGGGATCGCCGGTCGTGCCGCGGATCTGAATGTTGGAGATGGGCGGGGCGCCGAACCTGCCGACGGTGAGGCGGCCGTCGACGCCGTTGGGGAAGTTGACGGAGGCGAGGTCGTAGGTGCCCGGCGCGACGAGGATGGCGCGGTTGGAGACGAGGTTCCAACAGGCGTCGGCGAGCTCCTGGGCGGTGTCGACGGCGACGATCGAGAAGATCGCCGGGTTGGGCGGCGGCAGGGCAGGCGCCGTCGCGGGCAGGCGGGCGCCGGCGCCGCCGGCGAGCATCGCGCCCGCGAACGCCAGGCAGACGGCGCGCGCCATGGCGGCAGTGTAGGCGGGCGTAGCGCCTCGAGCCTGGCAAACGGTTCACACCGCTTCGCTCCGGGTCCGTCTCGGGGGCGACGGGATCGACCCGGAATCGACCGGAAAACGACGGAATCGGGGAATAAATGGGGACGCCGTAAAACAGCCCTGCAGCGAGCCCAAAACGGGAATCAGGGGGTGGCCGAGGGCGCCGGGTGGCCGCTGAGACGGTGCCGATACGATCCAGTAAGTAGCTTATTTTCAGCTATTTAACGATCGAAGCCGAGGGCATGATCAGACCCCTCCGCGAGGGAATCTTCTACATCGTCGATTGTTGAAGGTACAGTAACGACGAACGAACCGCCTCGAAGAGCAGCGAAACAACCAACTGGGGGTCGCACCAGGATGAGCAACTCGATCGCCCGCAACCGCCGCTTTTCCGCCCCTGCCGTCGGCTTCGCCGGCCTCGCTCTCGCCGCCGTTCTCAGCACCGGCGCCGTCGCCGGCAACGAGCACGAGACGCAGCCCCGTCCCGCCGCGATGGCGGTCGCCGCGCCGGCCGTCGCCGTGTCGCAGGCGGTGGTGAAGGCGGCGCTCGCGCCCGTGGCTCCGGCGGCCGTCGCTCCGGCGGTGAACGCTCTCGAGGCGACCCTCGAGCGGCTCTCGGCGAACGCGCCCCGCCTCGACCGCGACGTGCTGCGGCTGGCGCTGCAGGCGCGTGACCGGGCGACGGCGAACGGCCTCGCCAAGAAGTCCGAGCTGCTCACCGTCATCGACTACTCGCTGCCCTCGACCGCCAAGCGGCTGTGGGTCTTCGACGTCGCGACCGGCGACGTGCTCTTCAACGAGCTCGTGGCGCACGGCAAGAACACCGGCGACAACTTCGCGCGCCGCTTCTCGAACAACGACGGCAGCCTGCAGACGAGCATCGGTCTCTTCCGCACCGTCGGCACCTACTACGGCGGCAACGGCTACTCGCTCAAGCTCGACGGCCTCGAGCCCGGCTTCAACGACAAGGCCGAGCGTCGCGCGGTGGTGATGCACGGCGCCCCGTACGTCTCCGAGGACTTCGCCAAGCAGCACGGCCGCATCGGCCGCAGCTGGGGCTGCCCGGCGCTGTCGCAGAAGGTCGCTCCCAAGGTGATCGACACCATCAAGGGCGGCAGCCTGCTGTTCTCCTACTACCCCGATCAGGACTGGCTCAGCAGCTCGCGCTTCGTCGCCTCGACGGCGGCCACGCTCACCGCCGGCACGCACTGATCTCCCGCTTCGCTCGTCACCTCCTGAACGCCGCGGCTCGATAGCCGCGGCGTTCGTGTATTCGCGGGCATCGCCACCCGTCACCACGCCGTCACAGCTCTGCTGCCGGCTCGCCTGCGCCGCCGCCCTACGCTGCGCTCGCTCGGCCCAAGACGGGACGATGCTCCAGCTCACACAAGGAGGATTCGATGCACGGGAGGCCCTCTGTGCGCGGTCGCCGACCAGCCGCCACGATCGCATCTCTCTTCGGACTCATCGCAGTGTTCGCGGCGAGTGCCGCGCGCGCCGGCGAGACGACCTTCGCCGGCACCATCTTCACCGACATCACCAGCCGCCGGAACACCGACGACGCGACGCGAACCGACGACTCGCGCTCCGGCTTCGGCATCGACCTGACCCGCTTCTACTCGACGGTCATCTACAAGCACGACGACCGCTGGTCGGCCAACTTCACCGTCGACGTCTGCGACAAGGTGACGGTGACGACGGCAGTGCCCAACGCGACCGGCGGCACCACGACCGTCACCTCGTCGAAGAGCCGGCGCTGCGAGGTGTTCATCAAGAAGGCGTACATCCAGGGCCACTTCTCCGACCCGGTGAACTTCCGGCTCGGCAACGCCGACATGGCGTGGGTGCCCTACATCGAGGCCGACAACCGCTACCGCTACATCGAGCCGGTGCTCGCCGACCACTTCAGCTTCGGCACCTCGACCGACTGGGGTCTGCACTTCTACGGCCGCACCGGGATCATCAACTACCAGCTGTCGGCGGTGAACGGCGGCACCTACAACGAGCAGGGCGACTTCCGCACCAAGAGCGTCGACTTCGAAGGGCGCGTCGCGGTCGAGCCGTTCGCCGGCGTCAAGATCGCCGTCGGCGGCTACGTCGGCAAGCGCGGCCAGAAGGTCGACGTGCCGCCGGGATCGCCGGTGCGCTTCCAGGACGCCAAGCGGCTCGACGCCATGGCCTCGTACCAGCATCCGAAGTTCCGCCTCGGCGCCGAGTGGATGAAGGCCGAGGACTGGAGCTCGGTCCGCTTCAACCAGCCTGCCGCCGGCCGGCCGACGCCCAGCGACGAGGCGGAAGGCTTTTCGACCTGGGCTGCGTTCGTGGTGTCGCCGACGATCGAGGTGGTCGGGCGCTACGACCAGATCGAGGCCAACACCGAGTTCTCACGCTTCAACACGCCGACCGCGTTCAACCCGCAGGCGAAGGGGCCCGAGGGTACCTACAGCCACCTCGGCGTGCAGTACCAGATCAACAGCGCCTACGTCGCCACGCTGGCGTGGAAGCACATCGAGGGCGAGTTCGGCCGCCTCCCCGGCGTCAACGTCGGCACCAGCGACACGCGGCTGGCCAAGGGTGGCGACTACGACGAGGTCGGAGTGTGGATGCAGTTCAAGTGGTAGAGAACGTCAACCCAGCAGCTGCGCGATGCTGCGGTTGGCGAGCGTCGTCTTGCGGTTGTCGCGCAGCCGGCCGACCAGGGCCTCGAGGTTGTCGCGCAGCGGCTGCGGCATGGCCGCGAGCAGCTCCTCGAGCGGCTTCTCGTAGGCCATGAGGGCCGTCTCGAGGGTGAGCTCGTGGGCGTCGCGCGCCAGCACGTAGCCCGCGGGCTCGCCGGTCGTCTCCACCATGAGCTTCGCCTTGACCAGCGGCTCGAGCGCGCTGCGCAGCGCTTCGGGGGCGACGCCCAGCTTGGTCGACAGGCGGTCGAGGTCGTTCACCGGATGGCCGGCGCGCAGCCCTTCGACGAGCAGCGCCAGCGCGGCGAGGCCGATCCACGCTTCGCGGTAGCGCGCGTCGAGGCCGCGTGTGTGGGTCAGCGCGCCGAAGTGCTGCGCCACGTAAGCGACCTCGGTACCGAACAACACGGCGAACCAGGCGAGCTGCAGCGAGATCATGAACAGGATGGCGAGAGCGAAGCCGCCGTAGACGACGTACGTGCCCTCGGTGAAGTGGGCGACGTAGTAGCGGAAGCCGCGGCGCAGCAGCTCGAGCAGCACGGCAGCGGTCAGACCGCCGGCGAGCGCCGCCCGGAACTGCACGCGCGTGAATGGCACTTGCCAGTACAACATCGTCAGCCCGATGGCGCTGACCAGGAACGGCAGCGCCTGCACCAGCACGGACTCCTCGAACAGCACGTCGAGCCCCGGCCGCTGCTGCAGCAGCAGCATCGCCGAGTACGACGAGCCGATGAGCAGCGGCCCCCAGAAGACGAGCAGGGTGAACGACACCAGCTTGGCGCGCAGCGAGCGGCGGGTGGAGACCTGCCAGATCTTGTTGATCGCCTCCTCGATCGCTCCGAAGGCTCCCAGGCCGACCAGGATGAAGGCGAGGAAGCCCACCGACTGCAGGGTCTCGGCCTGCTCGACGAACGTCGCGAGGCTGGCCAGGATCTGCCCCTCGGAGTAGGGCAGCACGCTGGTGAGGAAGCGCAGCACGCGGTCCTGGTAGTCGTGCAGCAGCTGCGCCGCCACGAAGGTGAAGGCGGCGAGCAGCGGGATGAGCGCCAGGATGGTGACGAAGGCGAGGGCGGCGGCGCGCTGCGAGATGCCGTCCGTGCCGGCCTTCTTTACCACCAGCCGCAAGAAGGTGAGTGCGTAGGAGAGTCGCTTGCGCCAGCGCTCCGCGGGGGGCGGCGCGGGGGGTTGCGACGCATCGGCCGGCGGTAGGAGGCGAGCGCGTACAGCCCGCAGCATGGCGACTCGGATTCTAGACCGCTCGTGGCGCCGGCCTGGCCGTCCGGGCCGCTCGTCACCCCTGTGGTACGCTGCCAGGCCCGCCACGGGCGGGGTGCGATTCGATCGGAGGTGACCCATGGCCGAGCGGAAACCAGCGGACGTCATCGAGGACAAGGTCGAGGAGGCGCGCGAGCGCCTGAGCGAAGTCGCGCGCGGCGCCGGCGAGCGCTACCAGAAGGTCGCCGAGGAGATGCGCCGCGAGGCCGAGCGCGCGGCGCAGACGGCACGCGAGAAGGTCGACACCGCGGTCAAGGGGATCCGCCAGGGCTACGGCAAGGTGAGCAAGAACGTCGGCGGCTTCGCCGAAGACGTCGGCGACTACGTGCGCGACAACCCGGGGCGCTCGCTGCTCATCGCCGCCGGCATCGGCTTCCTCATCGGCCTCCTCTTCCGCCGCTCGAGCGACGACTAGGCGAGCGATGGCTGGCGAAGCGACGACCGCGCGGGCGGCTCGGCAGCCGGTCCGCGAGATTCGGAGCGAGGCGCGAGCCGGCGAGGGCGACTTCGTCGACGAGCTGATCGACGAGCTCCTCCCCGAGAGCCTCGACTGGCGACACCTCGTGCAGCGCTACCCGCAAGCCGCGGTGGCGGTGGCGGCTATCGCGGGGTTCTGGATCGGGCGCACCAAGGGCAGCCTGGTGATGGCGGCGGTCACCAGCTACGTGGCCGCGCAGTTCGGCGAGGCGGTCGTCGGCTTCACCGAGGGCCCCGAGGACGTCGTCGACCCTCGCCATTGACCGCGCGCTCGCGTGCGGCACCTCCTCCACATCTCCGACGTCCACTTCGGGCCGCCGCACCGGCCCGACCTCGCCGAGAAGGTGCTCGAGTTCGCCGAGCGCCACCGGCCCGACGTCATCGTCCTCTCGGGCGACCTCACCCAGCGCGCCAAGCCGAAGCAGTTCCAGGAGGCGCGCCGCTTCGTCGACCGGCTGCCGGCGCCGGTCGTCGTCGTGCCCGGCAACCACGACGTGCCGCTCTACCGCGTCTTCGAGCGCTCGCTGCGTCCCTTCCACGCCTATCAGAAGCACTTCGCGCGCGAGCTCGAGCCGACCTGGCGCGATGACGAGCTGCTCATCGTCGGCATCAACACCGCGCACGGCTGGACGGTCAAGGAAGGGCGCGTGCAGCTCAAGCGGCTGCGCGAGGTGGCGGAGATCATCCAGGCGGTCGCCGCCCGAGCTGTTCAAGGTCGTCGTCGCGCACCACCACCTGACGCCGCCGCCGCGCTTCGGCACGCAGACGGTGGCGCGCAACGCCTTCCAGGCGATCACCGCGTTCTCGGAGGCGGGCGTCGACCTCGTGCTCTCCGGCCACCAGCACCAGACCTACGTCGCCAGCTCCGAGGAGTTCTTCCCCAGCGGCCGCGTGCCGGTGATCATCCTCCACGCCGGCACCACGACGAGCAGCCGCGGCCGCGGCAGCGAGGCCGACAAGAACACCTTCAACTGGATCCGCATCGGCGAGCGGGCGCTGCGCATGTCGCACTACCACTGGGAGCCGTCGCTCGGCGAGTTCGTCGAGGTCAGCCGCCACTGGTACCCGCGGCGCGGCTGCACGCCGTACCGCTTGTTCGCTGACGAGTAACCCGCCAGCTTGGGCGAACCCGCGCGGTATCATCTCGCCGCCTAACGCAGGCGAAGCGCAGAGCTCGTGGAGGAGGGCGCGATGGCCGACGGCTGGGAGATCCTCGAAGTCCTGAGCACGGAGGAGGAGGCGGCGGTGATCTGCGGCTACCTCGAAAGCCAGGGCGTGCCCTGCCAGGTGGAGTCGGTGCACTCCCATGGGTTCGCGTTCGCCGTCGGCGCCTTGAGCAACGTGCGCGTCGAAGTGCCCACGGACCGCGTCGAGGAGGCGCGGCGGCTGCTCGCCGAGCGCGAGCGCGTGCCGGCGCTCGGCGAGGACGAGGAGGGCCGCTAGCCCCGCATGGCGGTCGAGGCCGGCTCGACGCTGGGCCGCTACCGCATCGAGCGCCGCCTCGGCGCCGGCGCGATGGGCGAGGTCTACCTCGCGCTCGACCCCCACATCGACCGCCAGCTGGCGCTCAAGACGGTGCGCATCGGCGACGCCGACGCCGCCGAGGTCGAGGAGCGCAAGGTCCGGCTGATCCGCGAGGCGCGCGCGGCGGGGCGGCTCGTCCACCCGCACGTGGTGACGCTGTTCGACGCCGGCGAGGCGGGCGGCATTTTCTATCTCGCGTTCGAGTACGTTGCCGGGCCCGACCTCGCGGGACGGCAGCGGTTGGCGCCGCCGCTCACGCTGGGCGAGGTGCTGCGCATCGGGCGGCAGGCGGCCGACGGGCTCGACGCGGCGCACCGGCAGGGGATCGTCCACCGCGACATCAAGCCGAGCAACATCATGCTCGACCGCGGCGGCCAGGTGAAGATCAGCGACTTCGGCATCGCCAAGATGCTGGGGCAGAACACCGAGCTGACGCAGACGGGCTCGGTGGTGGGCAGCCCGCACTACCTCTCGCCCGAGCAGATCCGCGGCGAGGAGCTCGACGGCAGGAGCGACGTCTTCTCGCTCGGTGTCGTCCTGTACGAGCTGCTGACGCGGCACCGTCCCTTCGAGGGCGACACGATCACCACGCTCGTCTACCAGATCCTGGCGCGCGAGCCCAACGCGATCTCCAGCCTGCGGCCGGGCCTGCCGGAGCGCGTCGAACGCACGGTCGTGCGGATGCTGCAGAAGGACCGCGATGCACGCTTCGCGACGGCGCGCGAGGTCGCCGACGAGCTGTCGGCGTGCGAGCGCGAGGTGCCGCCGGAGCTGCTCGCCGGCCCGGCGGCGCCGTTCGTCGACGAGCTCGGCGAGACGGCGCGGCTGCCCAGCCCGCCGACGCCGCCGCCCACCCCGAAGCCGACGCCGCCGGCGGCGTGGAGCATGCCGATGCCGTCCGCCGGGCCGCCGCCGCCGCCGGGTGCGGCGTCACTGACGGGATCGGCGCCGTCAGAGCTGACCGGGCCGACGCGGCTCTCGCCGCGAGTCGAGGCGCCGCCTGCGGGCGCCGTTGCCGCGGCTGGCTCGGGCTCGCACTCGATCGGCGTCGGGCCGCCGCCACTTCCGCCTCCGCCGGGGCGCCCATCGGCGCCGCGGCAGCTTACGCGCCGCCGCCGCCCGCGGTCGCGGCTTCGCAGCGGCGTGGTTTCCCGTGGGCGATCGTCGCGGTCGTGCTGGTGCTCGGACTGCTCGCCGTCGGTGGCGGCGTCGGAGTGCTCCTCTGGCTGCGAGGCGGCTTCGGCAAGAACGCTGCCGAGGCGTCGCCGACAGTCGCCGAGCAGTCAACGGACGCGGTGCCCGCGTCGTTGCCTGGGGACCGTTCAGCCGACGAACGGAGTCGACGCAGCCGAGCATCGCCGAGCGACGAGCCCATCGCGGAGAGCTCGCCCGTTGCCGTCGAAACCGCTGCACCCGTGCCGCAGGCCACCGTCCCCGTCGCGGCACCGGTGCCGTCGAAGCCGCCGGCGCCCGCTCCGACGATCGCGAGGTCCTCGCCCGCGCCGACGCCGCGCGAGTCGACTCCCCCGACCCGACCCACGACGGCGCCCGCCACCATCGACACGCCGCCGCCCCCGCCGGCCGACGAACCCGACGAAGACGCCGAACCGGCAACGCCGACCCAGCACTACGACCGCGAGATGACGAGCACGCTGGCCCTCAAGTTCAAGGTCCAGCCCGAGGACGCCATCATCACCTTCAAGGAAGAAGGCGACCGCCGCTTTACCGTCATCGGCCGCGTCTCCGAGTACAACGCCGACAAAAAGAAGCTCCCCGCCTTCACCCTCCCCGGCCCCGGCACCTACTACGTTCGCCTCGTCGCCGAAGGCCGCGAAGTCATCTTCAAGCTCGACGCCTCACCGGGCGCCAACCCGACAACGATCAGCCACGTGCTGATCCCCAAGGCCGGCCGGCGTAATTAGCGTCGCGCCTCGCCGCGCCTTGCGTCACTTCTCCAAGTGGACACGGCGCTGTAGCGCCGCCGCGGCTCTCGATCTCTCCGCCCATGCCGCCTCGCGGATCTCCGGCGGCTGGCTGCGCAGCCAATCTCGCTGGGCGCGCAGCCGGCGGCTGCTGTTGAGGCCCTTGACGATGGCGAAGCGGACGACGCCTTGCGAGTCGATGACCAGGGTGGCGCCGCCGAAGAAGAAGCCTTCGCGGACGCGGCGCTTCTGCGCCACCTCGGCGACCAGGTCGATGCGAACGCTGCGGTCCGGCGCGACGCGGCGCAGGGTGCGCAGCGACATCAGCGCCGGCGGCACGATGGTGTCGGACGGCGCCAGCAACCCGAAGAGCTTCCCCCGCTCGGGGTTGCAGATCGCCGCCGCGAGCGCCTTGGCGGCGCGCCGCTGCGAGTGACCGTTGCGTCCCCACTCGATCTGGCCGTGCGCGCAATCGAGGGCGAGGTGCTCGAAGCGCAGCTCGTCGATCTGGATCTCCTCTTCGCACCTCGACCACAGCAGCGACTGCTCGCTCAGGTCGGCGACGTCGGGCACGGTGATGCCGAAGCGGCGGAAGGAGGTGACCAGGGATTCGCGATAGGCCCACGGGTCCTGCGGGACGAGGTCGTGGTCGGCGGTGATCATCGCCCGCAGGTACTCGCCGAACGTGCAGTGGTGCGACGGGCAGTAGTCGATGGCGCGGATGACGATGCTGAGGAACTGCGCCGCCAGCTTCGAGGCCTCGGTGGCGAGCAGGTCGATGCCTTCCGCCGGCAGCCGCCCCTGGTACGGCGCGAACACCCGCCTGAGCTGGGCGGTCTTGCGGTCGTAGACCCGGCGAAAGGCCTCGAAGACGGCCGACAGCAACACCGAGCCGAGGTCGTGCTCTTCCTTGGCCGATTGGTAGAGCAGCTTCGGGTCGACGGGCTTGTCGAGGTCGGTGTCGTGGAGCGCCGTGCGCAGCGGGTTGCGGCCGTCGAGGAGGTCGAAGCCGAACTGATGGCCGATCGAGGCGAGTTGTTCGTCGGTGGGTGAGCCCTGCGTACGCTCCAAGGCGCGGGCGACCACCTCGTGGCGGGTGAAGTGGAGGAAGACGGCGACGAGGTCGGCGAAGCCCTCGTGCAGCGCCGTGACGTCGGGATGGGTGGGGCGAAGGAAGTTGGGGCGCAGGCCGTCGAGCAGCGCGTGGCTGATCTCGTGCGCGATGACGTCGTGCGAGAGCCCGAGGAAGACGTGACCGCCCGGCTGGCTCCGCCGCTGCGCAAACTTCTTGGCGCGGTCCCAGCCGAAGAGCACCTCGCCCGTTTCGCGGTCGTAGTACGCGTTGGCGTCGTTGAACGCCCGCGGCAGGATGCGCAGCCGTCGATCGTCGTGCGGGATGGGGCCGAAGCCGGGGTTGCGACCGAGCGCCTTCGCGAACTGTGCGTAGGTCTCCATCGCCACGGCGTAGACCATCTGGCAGGTGAAGGCGCGGTCGGTGGTGCTGGGGTCGAGGCCGTCGCCCATCAGGTACTGCGGCTGGTCGAGGTCGACGGGGTCGTAGTCGCGCGGCCCGTCGAGGTCGCGGTCGACGACGACGAAGTACGCGCCCGCCGGTCCCGGCTCGAGCCGTTCGTTGTCGATCTCCAGCGTCGAGATCGCGCCGTCGAGCCGGCTGAGGCTGGGATCCTGGGTGAAGACGCGCAGCCGCCGCCGCGCCGGCAGGCCCTCGGCGGGGGGACGAGGCTCCGGCAGCTCGCGCGTCAGGTAGTCGTGGACGATGTACGGCCAGGCAGCGGCGGCCACCGGCGGCCCCCTACCGCCCACCGAGGAAGGGGGCGCGCTCGAGGCCGGCCGCGGGGTCCAAGAACAGCGGCCGCTGCCGCCGGTCGTCGCCGAAGTGGCCGATGACGGCGGCCATGAAGTCGGCGTTGCTGCCGCCGTTGCGGACCACGTCGTCGAGCACCGCCAGGGAGTGGCGGCTGAAGTTGCCCTGGCCGTCCTCCTCGAGCGCGACCTCGGTGTCGCGGCAGGCGGCGAAGCTGACGACGCCCGGCTGCGGCGTGCGCTCGCTCACCGGCGGCGCGCTGCGCATGGTGGCGCGCAGCCGCTTGTGGGCTTCGACCTCACTGCTGTTGAGCCGCACGAAGCGGGCCGTGGCGCCGGACCGCGCCGCCCGCGACAAGGCCGGCGCGAAGCGCGTGTTGGTGCCGGAGTGGCAACAATCCATGAGGAAGGTCAGCGTCGCGCCCGGCCGCAAGTCGCCGCACAGCTCGTAGATGTCGTCGTCGATCCACAACGCGCCCTGATCGAAGTCGACCGGCACGATGACCTCGTCGAAGCGGTCCGTCTCGTCGCCCGACAGGTCCTGCACCTGGCTGCCGTGGCCGGCGAACTGGAACACCAGCTGGTCGCCGGACCTGCCGTCGCGGATGAGCTCGCGCAGCGCGCCCTGGAGCTTCGAGCGCGTCGCCTCCTTGTCGCGCAGCGTGCGGACCTCGAAGCCGTGGCGGCGCAGCGCCGCCGCCCAGTTCTTGCTGTCGCGAACGCAGCCCTGCAGCGGTTGACGCGGGTAGGCGTCGATGCCGACGCAGACGGCGATGCGCCGGCCGTCTCGCGCGGCGGGGGCCGGGGTGGGCGAGGGGGCGGGCTCGTCGTCGACGGCAGGGAGGTCGAACTCGCTCGGCGCCGTCGCCGCGGAGTTGCCGTGGCAGCAGCAGCACGGGCGCCAGCGCCGCCGCCAGGTCGTCCTCGTCCTCGAGGGCGCGGTCGCCGCCGCCGCACTGCGAGCTCCCTTCCCACGGGAACTTCCGTCCGGCCACGTCCTGGTGGCCAACGATGCCCCGCAGGACGTTGGTCATCGTCGCTTCTTCGTTGTCGAAGCAGCCGTGGGCGGTGGCCTCCGTCTTCGGGTTCTGTGGGAAGTCGTCGGCGTGCGGCGCGAACTCGATCGCGGCGAGCGGGTCGTTGCCGCCCGAGCTGGCGCTCAGCACGCCCGACGCTCCGGGCAGCCCGAAGAGCTTGCGCATCGGCGCGCTGCCGTAGAGGTCGCGCTCGAGACCCATGATGCGGCCGCCGGTGTCGTCCTCGCAGGCCTCGCGGACGTAGTAGAGGAGCGACTTGCTATAGACCCGGGCGACGTTGTCGGCGCGCTCGGCGTCGTCGTTCATCGTGTACTGCCGCAGCCGCCGGATGCCGGCTCCCTGACCGCGGCGCAGCCGCGGCTCGACGTCGGTCAGGAAGTCGTCGATGCGGATGGCGGGAGCGAGGTAGCTGAGGCTCTGGACCTCGAAGCCGCCGTCGAGCACCAGCGGCAGGAAGCGCGAGAGCAGGATCGGCCCGGTGCTGTGACCGAGGCCGTGCAGCTGGACGCTCCCCTGTCGCGCCTGCAGCCATGGCTTCAGCTTCTGCCAGAAGAGGAACAGACCGCCCGGCGTGTCGTCGATCGCCTTCGGGGCCGAGCACCGCCGCGCAGTTGGCCTTCAATCGACGCCACACCTCCCGCGCGGCTTGCTGCGTCGTCACCTCGATCACCTTGTCGGTGATGTCTCCGCGCGCCACGGCGGCCCGCGGCAGCTCGCGCGGCCGCTGGAAGATCGCCTGGAAGAGGCTCGACTCCCAGACGAAGAAGATCGGGTAGACGCCGTGCGACCGCCACCAGGGGGCGATCGCTCGGGCGTTCTCGAGCGCCCCTTCCTCGGAGTTGAGCCCGCCGTGGGCGTAGAAGAGCAGGTGCTGGCACTTGGGCCCGCCGCTCGAGGTGTCGAACGCCGGGGTGAGGTGATGATCGATGAGCGCCTGGAGGGTTTCCGGCGTCGTCTGGAAGTCTCCCTTGCGCGACAGGATCCCTTGCGAGGTGTTGATCACGTAGGGCAGCAGGTCGCGGAACTTGGGGTCGATGTCGCGCGAGCCGCCGCTCGCGAGGTCGAGCATCCCGCGATCGAGCCAGCTGGCGAGCTGGACCTGCTCGTCGAGAGACTCCTTGTCCTCCGGCACCTCGGCGTACGTCGTGTCTTCGTCGTCACCGGCGTCGAGCACGGCGTCGCGATCGAGCGGCGCGCGCTCGAGGCTGCGCGGGGCCTTGATGTCGAAGACGCGCGGCGTGGGCCGGCGGCGAGGGCGTCGAGGAGCGCCTTGATCTCCTCCCGAAACGCGTCCGGATCGAGCGCGTCACCCGGGCACGTCTTGCCGGTGTTCGGGAACTCGCGGTGGAACTTGACCGCCTCCTCGTCGAGCTTGAACTTGCGCAGCACCGCGCAGGTGGCGGCCTGGACCGCCGCCTTCTGCGGGTCCTCGAAGCGGTCGATGGGTCCCTTTCTTGTTGAAGAGCCCGACCGTCTCGATCATGAAAGGGCCGGCCGCGGACGTCCCGTTGTGTCCCGCGCACGCTCGCCGGCATGGTGTCGAACGGGCGCCCGGTCCAGAACAGCCCCTGCGGATCGACCGTCAGGTGCTGGGCGATGTCGTTCATCCCGATGCTCTGGTGGAACCGGCGCATCGCTTCCACCGAGGCGAGCCCGCGGAAGTCGGCGTGGTTCGGACGGTCGGTGCAGTGGATGTGCACCTCGCGGATGGTGCGCACCGGCTTCCAGTCGTCGAGCAGCGACTGCAGCTCGGCCAGAGTCAGTTGTTGGATCGGTCTGGGCATGCAAAGTCTCCCTGTAGCTGCCAACTGAATAGACGGACTGGCGGCGCGGTTTACCGGGCGGGGAACCTCGACCGCAAGCGGCTCGTAGACGAGACCAGCCGTAAACGAGATCGAGCGTGGCGCGTAATGGATATCGAGGGGTCTGCGTCTACAGTCTGGGCGAGCAACTAGCTGGAAGGGATCAGCCATGGCAATTCACTGCATCAAGAACTGGACGGCGTCGGCGTTCGGCGCCTTCATCCTGGTAGCTGCCGGCGGCCTCGCCGGCTGCGGCGGCGACTCCGCGAACGCCACCGACGGCAAGAGCGAGGAGAAGCCCAAGGCGGAGGCCGGCGACGGGAAAGAGAAGCCCGCCACTCCACAGGCCGCGCCCGTCGAGGTCGCGACCCTCCGCCGTGGGCCGATGGAGGCGGTGCTCCGCTACTCGGCCGACCTCGAGGCGGAGCAATCCGTCCCCGTGCACTCCCAGAGCCCTTCGCTGCGGCGGGTGGTGCAACTGCTCGCCGAGGAGGGGCAGCACGTCAGTCGCGGCCAGGTGCTCGCCAAGCTGCAGGACGACGAGCAGCGGCATGACGTGGCGCGCGCGCAGGGGCAGCTCGCCAAGGCCCGGGCCGACTTCGCGCGCCAGGAACGGCTCTTCGAGCAGAAGCTGATCAGCGAACAGGCATTCACTCAGGCCAAGCACGACCTCGAGCAGCTGGAGATCTCGCTCGCCGGCGCGCGGCAAGCCTGGGGCTACACCGAGGTTCGCGCCCCCATCGCCGGCACCGTGGCGGTGCGCCGGGTCAAGCCCGGCGACGCGGTGACGATGGACCAGACGCTGTTCGAGATCGTCGATTTCAACAGCCTCGTCGTCCGCGTCTACGTCCCCGAGCGCGAGCTCGGCCGCGTCCGCCCCGGGCAGACGGCGCGCATCCTCACGCAGGCGATGCCGGGCGTCGTCTTCGCCGGCACCGTCGATCGCGTGGCGCCCGTCGTCGACCCGAAGAGCGGCACGGTCGAAGGTGACGGTGCGCGTGCCGCACGAGCCGCGTCTCATGCCGGGCATGTTCCTCGACGTGCAGCTGGTCACCGACGTGCGCCAGGACGCGCTGCTGCTGCCCAAGCGCGCGCTGCTGCTCGACCACGACCAGGCGTGGGTCTATCGCGTCAAGAAGGACAGCACGGTCGAGCGCCTGCTCGTGCATCCGACGCTCGAGGACGCCGCGCACGTCGAGGTCGGCCAGGGCCTTGCGCCCGGCGACCGCGTCGTGGTCGCCGGCCAGGCGGGTCTCAAGCCGGGCGCGAAGGTGCGCGTGATCGGCGCGCCTCCGGGACCGGCCGCCGCAGGCGCCAGCGTCGCGCAGGGAGCCGGTCGTGCCGGCTGACGACGCCCGCGACGACGAACGCGCCGCCGGCGCGCCGTCGCAGGGCGCGGGCTCTTCGAGCGGCGACGCCGCACCGGCCTCGCCGCCGCCCGCCGGTGGCGAGCTCTCCGCCTCCAGCCTCTCCGCCGAGCTGCAGCGCCGCCTCGAGCCGCTGCGCTCCTTCGCCACCCATCGCCCGGTGGCGGTGGCGGTCGTCTTCCTCGCCCTGATCGTCTTCGGCTTCCTCTCCTACTTCCGGCTGCCGCTGGCGCTGATGCCGGAGCTGTCGTACCCGACGCTCACGGTGCGCACCGAGTACCCCGGCGCCGCGCCCGAGGAAGTGGAGAACGAGATCTCGCGGCCGATCGAGGAGGCGCTCGGCGTCGTCGCCGGCTTGCGGCGGGTCTCCAGCGTCTCGCGCGCCGACGTCTCCGACGTGGTGCTCGAGTTCTCCTGGGACACGCCGATGTCCGACGCCGTGCAGGACACGCTGGAGAAGCTCGACACCGTCTTCCTGCCCGAAGACGCCGGCCGCCCGCTCGTCCTCCGCTTCGATCCCTCGCTCGACCCGGTGATCGAGCTGTCGCTCTCCGGCGAAGGCGCCGACTTCAAGGGCGAGGAGGGGCTGCGCCGCCTGCGCCGCATCGCCGAGCTGCAGGTCAAGCGCGCGCTCGAGCCGATCTCGGGTGTCGCCGCGGTGCAGGTGCGCGGCGGCCTCGAGGAAGAGATCCACGTCCTCCTCGACGAGGCCGAGCTCGACCGCACCGGCCTCACCATCGGCCAGGTCATCGATCGCCTGCGCCAGGAGAACGTCAACGTCGCCGGCGGCACGCTGAAGCAGGGCACCACCGAGTACATGGTGCGCACGCTCAACGAGTACCAGGACCTGGGGCAGATCGCCGACACCGTCGTCGCCACGATCGACGGCCGCGAGGTGCGGGTGCGCGACCTCGGGCGCGTCGAGCGCGCGCATCGCGAGCGTCAATTGCTGTCGCGCACCGATGGCGCCGAGAGCGTGCGCCTCGAGCTGTTCAAGGAAGCCGACGCCAACATGGTGGCGCTCTCCGAGCGCGTGCGCCTGGCGCTCGGCAAGTGGGAGGACGGCAAGCCCGAGCCGGCGAAGGACGAAAAGGACAAGAAGGACGAGAAGGCAGCGGCCGCGCAAGCCGAGGGCGGCAAAGGCGGCGACGGCGACGGCGAAGGCGGCGAGCGCAAGGCGCTCGCGCTCGCCGGCGAGCTCTTCCGCGACGAGGGCGTGAAGCTCGGCATCGTCGCCGACCGCTCGCAGTTCATCAAGGCCTCGATCGCCGAGCTGCGCAGCAACGCCGTCGTCGGCGGCCTGCTCGCGGTCGCCGTGCTCTTCCTCTTCCTCGGCAACGTGCGCACGACGAGCATCATCTCGGTCGCCATCCCGGCGGCGCTGGCGATGAGCTTCGCGCCGCTCAACATCTTCGGCGTCTCGTTGAACATCATGTCGCTCGGCGGCCTGGCGCTCGGCGTCGGCATGCTCGTCGACTGCTCGATCGTCGTGCTGGAGTCGATCTTCCGCTGCCGCGAAGAGGGCGACGCCCTGGTGCCGGCGGTCATCCGCGGCACTTCCGAGGTGCGCGCCGCTGTCACTGCGTCGACGCTCACCAACATCGCCGTCTTCTTTCCCATGGTGTTCGTCGAGGGGGTGGCGGGGCAGGCCTTCGGCGACCTCGCGTTCGCCGTCATCGTCTCCAACATCGCCTCGCTCGTCGTCGCCGTGTGGCTCATCCCCATGCTGGCGTCGCGGCAGGGGGTGGCGCTCGGCGGCCTCGACGAGGGCTTCAAGCTCTTCCGCTTCGCCTCGTGGCGGCGCTTCCGCGACGACTGGGCGGGGCGCGGCTGGGTCGCGCGCATCCTGCTCCTCCCGTACTTCCTCGTGCGGCTCGTGCTCGGCACGGTGCTCGAGCTGCTCGGCATCCTTGCCCTCGGCTTGCTGCTCGTGATCGTCCTGCTCGCGCGGCTCCTCGTGCGCTTCGTCGGCCGGCCCGTCGGCGCGGTGCTGCGGCGCGGCCCGGTGGCGATCACCGAGCGGGCGCTCGCCGGCACTGCCTCCGGCTACCGGCGGCTCCTCGGCGGCGCGCTGGCGCGGCCGGGCGTCGTCGTGGCGCTCATCGTCGCCTGCCTCGGCTTGACGTTCTGGCTCTTCGCCGACCTCGGCTCCGAGCTGCTGCCCGAGGTGCACCAGGGCGAGCTCACCTTCGAGCTGTCGCTGCCGCCGGGCACGCCGCTGGAGGCGACGCTCGCGCGGCTATCGCCCGTCGAGGCCGCCGTGCTCGCCGATCAGCGGCAGCGCGAGAAGGACAAGGAAGGCGGCGGCCGCACCATCCAGTCGCTGCTCACCACCTACGGCTTCGACCCGCTGCTCTCCCAGCGCGCCGACGAGGGCGAGCACACCGCCCGCTTCAAGGTGGTGCTCGCCGACGCCGACCCGCGCCTCGAGGCGGCGGTGATCGACGACCTGCGGCAACGCTTCGCCGCGATCCCCGACCTCGACCACCGCGTGACGCGCCCGGTGCTGTTCAGCTTCCGCACGCCGATCGAGGTCGAGGTGCAGGGCGAGAACCTCGACGAGCTCAAGGCGCAGGGCGAGCGCGTGCGGGCGGCGCTCGCCGAGCTGCCCGAGCTGCGCGACGTCGAGGCGACGCTCGAGCGCGGCGCCCCCGAGGTCGAGGTCGTCTACGACCGCGAGCTGCTCGCCCGCTACGGCCTCAACCTGCAGCAAGTCGCCGAGCGCGTTCGCAACCTGGTGCGCGGCTTCGAGGCGTCGCGATTCGACGTCGGCGACCGCCGCATCCCGCTCGTCGTGCGCCTCCGCGAGGACGACCGCCAGGCAATCGACGACGTGCGCGAGCTGCTGGTCAACCCCGGCGGCGAGCGTCCCGTGGCGCTCGCGGCGGTGGCCGCCGTGCAGCTCGGCGAAGGGCCGAGCGAGGTGCGCCGCGTCGACGGCCGCCGCGTGGCGCTGGTGCGCGCCAACCTCGGCGACGGCTCGCTGGGCGACGCCGTCGGCGCTATCGAGCGCACCCTCGACCGCGTCGAGTGGCCGGCGAACCTCCACTGGGAGATCACCGGCCAGCACCAGGAGTGGAAGCGCTCGGCGGGCAGCCTCTGGCTCGCCCTCGGCCTCGCCGTCTTCCTCGTCTACGTGATCATGGCGGCGGAGTTCGAGTCGCTGGTGCAGCCGTTCCTGCTGCTGTTCTCGATCCCGCTCGCCTTCTTCGGCTGCGCCGTCACTCTCTGGCTGCTCGGCACCAGCCTGTCGATTGTCGTCTTCCTCGGCATGATCCTGCTCGCCGGCATCGTGGTGAACAACGCCATCGTGCTCGTCGACTACGCGAACCTGTTGCGCAGCCGCGGCATGGGCGTGCGCGAGGCGCTGCTCGTCGCCGGCGAGGTGCGCATGCGGCCGATCTTCATGACCACTGCCACGTCGACGCTCGGCCTCGTGCCGATGGCGCTCGGCATCGGCGACGGCGCCGAGCTGCGGGCGCCGATGGCGGTGACGGTGATCAGCGGCATGGTGGTGTCGACGCTCTTGACGCTGGTGGTGATCCCCGTCCTCTACTACCTCACCGAGGCGGCGCGTGAGCGGCTACGCGGGCGCCGGCACGTCGAAGCCGAGGAGGCCACGGGTGTGGAGGTGACGCCGCGGGCCGCGGAGGGAGCGTGAGATGCGAGATCTAGGCAGCAGGCTTCCCGAGCTGTCGCTCAACCGCCGCATCACCGTCCTCGTGGTGCTGGCGACCGTGCTCGTCGTCGGCGCGGTGGCGACGGCGCGCATCCCGCTCGAGCTCATCCCGAAGGGTTTCTCGGAGCCCTTCCTCGGCGTCTTCGTGCCCTGGCGCGACGGGCCGCCCGAGGAGGTCGTCGAGAAGATCGTCCGGCCACTCGAGGAGGAGCTCGCCACCATCGGCGGCCTCTCCATGCTGCGCTCGCGCGCCAACCCCGGCATCGCGCGCGTGTGGCTGCAGTTCAAGCAGGGCACCGACATGGACGTCGCCTACCGCGAGGTGCGCGACCGCGTCGAACGCGCCCGCGGGCGGCTGCCCGACGACGTCCCGCGCGTCTTCATCCGCAAGCACGACGACACCGGCATCCCGGTCGCCTTCTACGGCCTCGCCATCGATCCCTCGGTGACCAACTCGTACGACCTCGTCCGCGACGAGGTCGTGCGCTCGCTCGAGCGGCTCGACGGCGTGGCGAGCGTCGAGGTCAACGGGCAGATGGAGAAGGAGATCCTGATCGAGCTCGACCGCGAGCGCACCACCTCGGCCGGGCTCGACATCTTCAGCCTGGCGCAGGACCTCGCCGGCGACAACTTCACCCTCGCCAGCGGCCACGTCGACGCGGCGGGCAAGAAGCTGCTGCTGCGCTCGGTGGCGCGCTACCGCACGGTCGAGGAGCTGCAGCGGCGGCCGCTGGCGCCCGGCGTCAAGCTCTCGGACGTCGCCACCATCCGCTACGACGAGCCCGAGAAGACCTTCCGCGTGCGCGCCATGAGCCTGCCGGCCGTGGCGGTCGGCGTCTTCAAGGAGGGCGACGCCAACACCGTCGCCGTCGCCGGCCGCGTGCAGGAGGAGATCGACCGCCTCGCGGAGAGCCCGCGCCTCGCCGGCATCCACTTCGAGAAGCTCTTCAACCAGCGCGAGGTCATCTTCGAGAGCCTGGGCAAGCTGGTCGAGGCGGGGGCGATCGGCACCTTCTGCGCCGTGCTGGTGCTCTTCTTCTTCCTGCGCCGGTTCCGGATGACGCTGATCATCACGATGTCGATCCCGCTCTCGCTGCTGATGGCGCTGGCGGTCATGTACTTCGCGGGCGAGAGCCTCAACATCATCTCGCTGCTCGGCCTGATGATCGCCACCGGCATCCTGGTCGACAACGCGGTGGTGGTCGCGGAGAACGTCTTCCGCTTCCACCGCGACGGCATGCCGGCGCGCCAGGCGTGCATCGAGGGCGCCAAGGAGATCGCGCTCGCCATCACCATGGGCACGATGACGACGGTGATCGTCTTCCTGCCCGCCTCGCTGGTCGAGGGCGAGGGGCAGTTCTTCCTGGTGCGGCTGGCGATGCCGATCTGCATCTCGGTCGTCGCGTCGCTGATCGTGGCGCTGGTGCTGGTGCCGCTCGCGGTGTACCTGACGCTGCCGCACGACGTAGCAGAAGGCGGCGGCGGCGGAGCAGCCGTCCGCGTTCCGGCGCGCGCACCAGCGGTGTGAACGACGTGCTGCGCCGCATCTACGACGCCAC
Organism: Thermoanaerobaculia bacterium; assembly: GCA_963846495.1. Lineage (GTDB taxonomy): Bacteria > Acidobacteriota > Thermoanaerobaculia > Multivoradales > JAIOJS01 > DASYQD01. The sequence continues at coordinate 56,384 of CAWJWP010000009.1, forward strand.
CATGGGCCGCCTCAACGACTTCTACGAGCGGCTGCTGCGGCGCGGCCTCCGCCGCCGCTTCGACGTCGCCATGCTGCTGCTGGTGACGCTCATCGGCACCTTCGCCCTCTTCGGCAAGGTCGTCCAGGTCGTCGAGCAGCAGGAGGACGAAGCGCAGGGCTTCGACATCGAGGTCGAGCTGCCGCAGGACACGACGCTCGAGGAGGCGGAGGAGTTCTTCCTGCGCTGCGAAAAGGTGGTGGAGGGGAAGAAGGACGAATACAAGCTCGCCGGCTGGTTCGTCTTCCACCGCGCCACCGTCGGCTCGATCGAGGGCTGGTTCGCGCCCGACCGCGACGACGGCCCGACGGCGCGCGAGATCACCGCCGAGGTGCTGAAGCTGCTGCCCGAGAAGCCCGGCGTGCGCTTCTACACCGGCGAAGAGAGCGAGCAGGAGAAGGAGCTCAAGGGCACCTTCCGCGTGCCGCTCTACGGCGAAGACATCGCCGAGCTCGAAGCCACCGCCGACGCCGTCATCGCGCGGCTGTCGGCCGTCCCCGGCGTGCTCGGCGTGCGCAAGGACGGCGACCGCCCGAGCGAAGAAGTGGCGCTCGAGGTCGACCGCGAGCGCGCGCAGCGGCTCGGCGTCTCGCCCGAGGTGGTGGCCGCCGTCGTCGGCTACGCCCTGCGCGGCCAGTCCCTGCCGCGCTTCTCCAACGACGGCAAGGAAGTCCCCGTGCGCGTTCGCTTCCGCGAAGAAGACCGCGAGACCCTCGCCCAGCTCGAAGACTTCGCGGTGCCGGGCCCGGGCGGCGAGCAGGTGCCGCTGCGCTCGCTCACCGACACCCGCTTCCTACCGGCGCCGCGCGAGATCGAGCGCAGCGACCGCCGCACCGCGCGCGAGATCGTCTTCGAGCTGCAGGAGGGGAAGGAGAAGGAGGCCAAGGAGGGGTTGCAGGCGGCGCTAGGCGAGGTCGACCTGCCCGAAGGCGTGCGCCTCGGCGAACAGCTGCAGCAGGGGATGCCCGAGGACGCCAAGAGCCTGCTCTTCGCGGTCGGGCTGTCCATCGTGTTCATCTATTTGTTGATGGCCTTCCTGTTCGAGAGCTTCGTCCTGCCGCTGTCGATCGTGCTGACCATCCCGCTGGCGTTCCTCGGCGTGGCGTGGGGCCACATGGTGAGCGGCCTCGACATGGACTTTCTAGGCATGGTCGGCGTCGTAGTGCTCATCGGCGTCGTCGTCAACAACGGCATCGTGCTCATCGACTACGTCAACCGCCTGCGCCTGGCAGGCCACGAGCGCGAAGAGGCCCTGGTGATGGCCACCCACCGGCGCTTCCGCCCGATCATGATGACCGCGATGACAACGGTGTTCGGAATCGTGCCGCTTCTCCTGGCGGGGAGCACGTCGATAGGGCTGTCGTACACGAGCTTCGCGGTGTCGTTGGTCGGTGGCATGACCGTGGCGACGCTGCTCACGCTGCTCGTCGTGCCGGTCTTTTACACGCTGTTCGACGACCTGCGCTCGTATCTCGGCAAGGCGATGGCGTGGGGCGCGGCACGGCGCGGGTGGTCGCGCACCCAGCCGAGCGCTGCGGATTAGCGGCCGAGACCGTCGGGGCGAGCGCGCGACGGGCGTGTAGCGCCAGAAAGGCGAAGGCCCTTCGGGAGGAGTCCTCCCGAAGGGCCTTTGAGCCGTAACGGCCGAGGCAACGCGAGCTCGCGCGACGAGCTACGCCTTCATCGCACCCCGACTACGGCCATGGCCGTCAAAGGGATCGCAGGACTTGGTTGTACTCGGCGTGCGAGCCGATGAAGAACCAGACGATGAGGTCGCCGCTGAGCACGCCGACCGCGCGATAGTCACGAGAGACGCGCGCGGAGTAGATCGGCAGGACCTGATGGACCTTCTTGAACTGGAGGCTTGGATGACGTGGATTGTCGAGGAACTGGCGATATGCGGACCGGGCGTCTCGACGAACCGATTGCGGCAGATCCGAGAGCAACGCCCGGAACTGCCGAGTAGTACGCGACCTCAAAGCTGTTCTGGATCGAGCTCTTCAGTCTCGCCGCGTGAGTGCTCCGACAGGGCCTCTTCGGCCAGGCGGGCGAGATCGCTCTGCGACGCGGAGAACAGGTCGGCCCAGTGGCCTTCGGACTCGAGCTCTGCCAGAAGCCACTGAGCGAAGGAGTCCTGGTCCGCGTCGGGGAGCTCGGCGGCCTTCTCGAACGCCTTCTCGAGTAGCTTAGTCATAGCGAGTCAATCCTACGCGATGGTCAAAGTCGAAGGCATCAACGGGACCGAGCTGCGCCTCTGATGGCGTATGAACTCAGCGCCTGCTGCAACGCGACGCAGGCGGCGCGGGCGCCAGGTCGCCACAGCTAGGGCGTCTTGGCTCGGAGCGCGACTTGCTCGGCGAGACGTACCAAGAGGGAACCGGTTACAAGCCCGTCCTGCGCGAGCGAGCGGTCGGCTTGGAACTGCCGCACTGCCGCGGTGGTGGTGGCCGTGAGCACGCCGTCTTGCTTGCCTGGCGAGTAGCCCAGCGCCAGCAGCAAGAGCTGTGCGGTGAGGATGAGTTGACGCTCGGTTGCGACGCCCGCAGCGGCACTACCCGATGCGGCGGCCGCTGGTGATGAGTAGAGGGAGTTGACCGACGAGCTGCTTGGTGTCGTCGCTCGCGGAGCAGCTACCGGGGCCGGCGGCGGTGGAGCTGGAGCCCGATGGCAGTGATAGTCGCCTGTCTTGCGGTTGGTATGGCAGCCGTTGGCGTCGAGGCCGCCGCCATGGGCAAGAACGGACGCGGGAATCGCAAGCAAGAGAAGGGCTACTGCGCTGCGTCGCATCGGAGGCTCCCTTCTATGAGCGACGTGGGCCGACGACGAGTGGTCGTTCCGTCGCTCTCTTTAACGGCGTACGAGTTCAGCATGGTGTCGCTGCAGTCGAAGGGATTCAGCCCGTTTCTGAGGAGATAGCTGGCACGATTGTCGAGGGATCTTCGGCACAGCTGGTCGAGGAAGGAAACGGGGTAGATGAGTTCCCGGTACTCGCGTTCGTCGGCGGGTTGAACACTTAGGATTTCACTGACTTGGTGGTAGTAGGGTTCTGCGCTTTCACCGATGTCGAAGCCACCACCAGCGGGTCGGAATTCGTGGATAAGGGAGTTGCGATAGCGCCAAAGCAGGGCGAAATGGGAAAGGTAGTCCAAGCCTATGCCGAGCGGCCGCTCGTGCTCACTGCCCTTCGGCCACAACTTTGCAACCTCTGATCTCTTGGGATCTGCGGAGATCCGTACCGCCCACGCATGTTCGTGGGGCCATCGCACTAGGCGCTCGTGAGCCCAAAGCCGAAGGGCCTCGAACGCTGGAACCGGATGCAAGGCGAGAAGTCGATCAAGGTGAACGAGGCTAATGCGTTCGCCGTCTGGCCAGTCTCCGAAGTGCTGCAACAAACTGACGAAGCGAGCGCGGTTCTCGTGTCGCGGGAATACGGGCTTGGACATCGCGTCCAATAGCGCACAGTACAGGACGCGGTGGTGTAGGCCGCGAGACTCCTCTGAGCTCAGATCCTTCACGAGGTCGATCTGAGCGAGGAAGTGTCCTCGGTAGCGGTCTATCTTCTCTGAGAGTGATTCAGGTGCCACGCTCGCTGCCCAGACGCCTCTAGAGATGTGTGTACTCGATCGTCCTCATCTGCGATACCACCCGGTCGAGCACCCGCTTCCCGGTTTCGTCCAGCCCTGAAGCGGCTATTGCGCTTTCGAGATGGAGTCGCTCGATAGCCGAGCCATAGACGGCCCAGCGCTCCCGACGAACGCGTTGTCTCACTGCGAGGGCCTCGCTTCGTGCGTCAAAATCTTGGAGCTTGGCTCCGACTTGCAGACGATCGAGCTTTTTTTCAAGCGGTCGAATGACTGTCGAGACGACTCGAGACCAGACGAAAGACTTGGTATCAGCGCTCGGTAGATGCTTGAGAACCACACTTACGAGGCGGCGAACCTCGTAGGAGTCAGCTCGGTGACGGCGGGCAAGTGGTATGCGAGCGGCAGCCGTCAGTAGCTCGTAGTAGGGTGCAACGATAAGTTGCTGACCGACCAGAGCAGTCAGGACGAGCGCGGCAACCACAAGAACCGGGTGCGCGCCGAGCCAGTAGATCAAAAGGCCGGCAGTGCCAAAGACGAGAATTCCGACAGACTGTAGGAGCTGTAACGTTATAAAAAAATATAGTGCATAGTAGAATAGTCCCCAGAAGTATTTACGCCACACTAGAGACAGGTAGGAATTTGGAGATAGCACAAGCCAAAGCGGATGCGTGTTTGGAGGTGTGGTGCCACTGACACCGGGCAGGCCCCGTACTAAGCCATACACGAAGAGAAGAGCCAAAGAAAGGGCGAGAATCCAGATTGGAGTGAGCGCGGCGAAAACGACGAGGTAGTAACGCAACCTACTCTCCGTAAGGCCAGTCTCTTCGAGTGCCGTAGGGAACGCGAAGAGGGTGATAGCGAGTGTCAATGCCAAGGTGTTCGCGAAGAAGCCTACCGGTGTCTTGTGAAGTCTGTCCTCGCCCTTGAGCGATGCGAGGAAGCCGGCGAAAAAAGTGCCGAGGGGCAGATGCTAACGCAAACAGGGTCGGTATGAGTTCAAAGAAGTTTACGTACTTAATGAGGTCGTATGTGTCCGTTACCCAGTGCGGCGTTCGCTTGCCAAACAGACGACGGCGAATCGAACGAAGACGACGGATTAGTCTCAATAGGGCAACGTAGAACATCGGTGGTGGCGTCTCGCGTCAGAGCCTTTAGCGCGAACCCGCATCCTCGCTGCACGAGCAGCTGCCGGCTCTAGAGGTCCGAGTGGGTACATTCCGTGCCCGTGGGTGTCCGCTCCCATTCCGTGGGCCGCTCAAAGCCTGGGTTTCAGCCTTCCGGACATCTAGTTAGACGGACACGGTGATCCGGTTTCCGCCGCCGGGCGCTCAGCAGGCGTCTACGGTGGTCCCCACCGGCTCGGCGGCGAACTAGCGCCAGCCGCGGGCTGGATGCTGCCAGGGAACCCAACAGCGACATCCCCCGTAGTCAGGACGTGGGCGCCGTCGGCCTCGCTCGTCGCCAGACCTCGGACCGCCCGGCGCCGCTGGGGTTCCGGGCGGCGGCACTCGCCGACGAGCACGCGGCCTGGTGGGAGGCGACGCCCGCGGTGCTGCCGGCGCTCGGTCCGCGCACCGGCATCCGGCGCCGCGCCGCCAACGCCCGCGCGGCGCGGCGTCTGCTCGAGGCGCTCACCGGCGAGGTGATGCGGGTACCCTCGGACGCGGCGGCGCGCACGGCGTGGCGCGAGAGCGTGCGGGAGCGGCTGCAGGAGTTTGGCGATCGCCGGCTGGGGTGGCCGGCGGGTTATCGGCGGCTGGTCTTTGCCGACGACTTCTTCGCCGTCTCCCAGCAGTTCGCTCGCGAGGCCCGCCGCTTCGATCCCGAGCTGCGGCTCGCCGACCTCTGGCAGGCGCTGCGCAACGTCTGGATCGGCAACAGCCTGCAGATGCTGCTGGCGCGCCCGCTTGTTCTCGGCAGCGGGCTGTTCGCTTACAGCATGCTCTACCCGCTCACCGACAATCTGCTCGACGACCCGGCGCTCGACCGTCGCAGGAAGCGCGACTTCGGCGAGCGCTTCGGCGAGCGGCTCGCCGGCCGTCCCGTCCGCGCCGCCGACGTCCGCGAGGCGGCGGTCTTCGCGCTGGTGCGCCGGGCGGAGGAGGAGTTTCCGCGCGCGGCCTTCCCCGACGTGCACGAGAGCCTGCTCCTCATCCACCGCGCGCAGATGCGGAGCCTGCGGCAGCAAGCGGGCCTGGCGCTGGACGACGACGAGCTGCTCGCGATCAGCTGCGAGAAAGGCGGCACTTCGGTGCTCGCCGATCTCTACCTGATTGCCGGCACGGCGACGGCGGAGCAGGAGCGCTTCGCCTTCGGTTACGGCGTCTTCCTCCAGCTCCTCGACGACTTGCAGGACGTCGAGCGCGACCTCGCCGCCGGTCACCGCACGCTGTTCACGACGGCGGCGCTCCGCGGACCGCTCGACGAGCCGGCGGAGCGCCTCGCCCGCTTCATGAACGACGTCCTCGATCGCTCGCCGCTGCTGGCTGTTCCCGAGGCCGCCGACCGCAAGGACCTCATCCGCCGCAACTGCACGAGCCTGCTGGTCGGCGCCGTTGCCGAGCAGCCGCAGCGGTTCAGCCGCGGCTTCCGTCGCGCCGTCTCCCGCCAATGGCCGCTCTCGTTGCGCTCCATGCGGCGACTCCGCCGCCGCGCCGAGGACCGCTTCGGCGCCGCGGCACGAGAGCTCGAAGTGCGCACCGGCGCCGCCTCGCTGCTCGACTGGGCGTTGGCGCACGACGAGTAGCGATGATCTTCTCTAAGGCAGCCAGGTGCTGACCGGGCCGACCTGTGCCGCCGAGCGCGCGAAGAGCAGCCGACGCGCGGCTCGATTGCGTGTGGTCGATGGCTCCGGCCTCGACATAACGTCTTCTGAATGGCACATTCGCGGCGGCCCGCTATGCGATCGACCGCTCGCCTTGCTCGACACGGGAAGTGGCGACGGAGCGGTCGGCGGCCGCTCCGCCAGTGGTGGCCAGCACGCGCACCGCCGCGAGCCAGCTGCTGAACAGCAACACGTACCGCCACACGTTCGCCGACTGGAAGCGGTGGACGAGCGCCGTGATCTCTTCGCCGCTCAGGCCTGCCCCGCGGGTCACCTGCGTCTTGCCCAGGATGGGGAGGAAGAACGAGATCGTCGCCACGAAGATGGTCACTCCGCAGAGGCCGGCGAGGAGCGCCCAGGGGCGGTGACGCCGCGGCATCCACCTCGCCGCCACCAGCATGCAGATCGAGAGGAGCAAGTAAGTCGGGCTGGCGATCCTGAAGAACTTGCCCTGGATGCCGCCGTAGGGCCAGCTCGTCACCGACTCCGGCGGCGAGCCAGCCCACAGCGGCGTCATCACCGAGTGCTCGAAGAGACCGCCGCCGGTGAGGATGAGCGCCGAGATCAGGAAGAGCCAAGCGAAGACGTACGGGATGCGCGGTTGGTCTGCCATCGATTTCGTCTCCTTTCGATTCGAGTGTCGACTGGTGTCGTCGCCGGCGCGGCCGGCGATCACGCTCCGGCCGCTGTGCCACCGCGTCGTGCGGCGAGCCAGCCGATGCCGCTCAGGCCGGCGACGAAGACGATCGCCGCCCAGCCGTCGAGGGTGGGGATTGCCCGGCCCCCGACGATGCCGAAGTTGACGACGTAGGCGCTGCCGGGCTCGGCGACGACGTCCGGGGGGTCGGGGGTCGTCTGGACGAACCCTTCCGGGAGGACGACCCGGAAGCGGTACGTGCCTGGCGGTGCCAGCTGGAGGTAGGTGCCCAGGGGACCGGTCGTCGTCTGGTCGTCGGGTTCGCCGTCGGGCCCGTCGGGCTCGAAGTCGACAGTGACCACGACGCCGGGGACGCCGGGCTCGCCGGCGTCGAACGTCCCGTCGGCGTCGAGGTCGTGGAACACGGTGCCAGAGATGGGGATGTTGAACTGGGCGCTCGCCGCTGCGGCCAGCGCGAGTCCGAAGACGGCGGTCCAGGCGATGGTGAGGCGCCGCGAACGCCCGCTCACGGACGGCTCACCTTGGGATTGAACGGCGCGAAGAGGCCCGCCGGGTTGTGCTTCCAAGCCCAGACGTGGAGGTCGTAGTGCCGGGGCATCCAAAGCTCCTTTCAAGAGTGCCTTTGCGGAGTACAACGCTGCAGCTGGCCGAACCGAACAATGGGCACACGAGTCGCGAGCCATGCCGGACGTCGGGCAGCGTCGCGGCTGGTCGAGGGAGCCGAGAGAGGAGCGGCTCGCCAGCCGGCTAGCCCGCGCCGCGGCTGCCTTCGAGCCCGATCCGTCGCAGGATGGCGCGCAGACGCGGCTCGTCGCGCAGGGGGGCGAAGGCGGGCTCGGTGGCCACCATGGGCAGCCGCGAATCGCGGCGGCGCTCCAGGCTTTCGATGGCGGCCAGCGCCTCGGCGTGCTCGCCGAGGGCAACGTGGACCATGGCCACCACGAAGGCCGCTTCGTCGCGTTCGTATGCCGAGAACCGGGCGAGCACCGCGCGGGCTGCCGCCGGTCGCCCCGCCCGCGCGTGCGCGTAGGCCGCGAGGCCGTGGAGCTCCTGCATTTCGTTGCTCACCGGCGTTGCACGCTCGAACCTCTGCAGGGCGCTCGCCGGGCGCCCAGCTTCGATCTCGGCGGCGCCGAGGTACCAGATGGCGGTCCCATAGCCTGGGTGCCGGTCCCACGCCCGCGTCAGAGCCGCTATGGCTTCTTCGGTCCTGCCGGCCTTGTATAGCGCGGTCCCGACCGCCACAGCGGGGGCCGGCGACAGGGGGTCGAGGTCGAAGGCGCGGCGTGCGTGGGAGATCGCCTCGTCGTGTCGGCCGAGCATGGTGAGCAGCTCGGCGTACCGCTGGTGGGCGGTGCCGTAGCCCGGCCGTAGATCGAGGGCGCGACGGAGGTGGCGCTCGGCCTCTGCCCACCGGCGGTCCCACGCCTGCAGCACCGCTCCGAGCGTCGCGTGCGCTTCGGCATTCTGCTCGTCGGCCTCGAGGGCGCGCTGCGCGGCGGCTCGCGCCTGCGGGAACGCCTCCTCGGGGTAGAGCATCCGGTAGCCGCCCTGCACGAGGTAGACGTCGGCGAGCCCGACCCAGGCTGCGGCGTAAGCGGGGTCGACGTCGATGGCTCGACGGTAGAGGGCCGCGGCCGATTCCAGGCTCTCGGCGTCGCGCCGGCGCCAGAGGTGGCGCGCGCGGAGAGTGAGGCGGTGAGCCTCGGGGTCGACGCTCTCGCGCTCGACCAGGCGCTGCCGTTCGCTAGCCGTCGTCTCCAAGGTCAGCGCCTCGGCGATCTCGCCGGCGAGACGGCGCTGGAGCCCGGGAAGCTCGCCGGGAGCGACGTCGTAGCTACGCTCCCAGGCGGTCGCAGCGCCATCCGCTTTGGGAAGGCGCAACGTGACGCGGACGCCCCCGGCTCCGGCGCGGCTCTCCACCGTCACTACGCGGCTCGCGCCCAGGCGGTTCGCGAGGGCATCCGTGTCCGTCGTCTCTCCAGCGCGCTGCACCGAGCCGAGCGCCAGGACGTCGATCGCGCCGAGGCGCGAAAGCTCGGCGATGACGCCTTCGGCGAGGCTCTCCGTGAGCTCGCTGGCCGCGGGATCGCCGGCCTGCGCTGTCAGCGGTACCACCGCGAGCTTCGGATTGGGCCTGCGCCCGGCGTCGAGCCCGGTGCTGCGATGGAGGACCCAGCCGGCGCCAGCCGCGGCGACCGCGAGCAACGTCGCGGCCAGCACGCGGCGCCAGCCCAGACGTGGTGCCGCGAGCTTGGCGAGCGCGCGCTCCATCGCGGCGGCGCTCTCGTAGCGGGCGGACGGCTCCGGGGCGAGCGCCGTCTCGATGACGGCAACGAGCCGCGCCGGCGCCTTGCGCCGGAGCTCGAGCAGCGGCGCGGCGGCGCCGGCCGCGTGCGCCTCGACCAGCTCCGCCACCGTCTGCCGCTCGACCGGATAGCGACCGGTGAGCAGCCGATGCAGCAGCGCGCCGAGCGCGTAGAGGTCGGCGCGTGGACCGGGAGCTTCGCCCCGCAACACCTCGGGCGCCAGCGCCACCGGCGTGCCGCGCACCAGGCGCTCGCCGCCGCCGGCGGCCGCGGCCGCCTCGGTGCTCGCTCCGAAGTCCATCAGCACGATGCGGCCGCCGCGCTCGCGCATGACGTTGGAGGTCTTGACGTCGCCGTGCACGAGGCCGTTCTCGTGCACCGCCTGGAGCGCGCGGCACAGGTCCCGCCCGACGGCGATCGCCTCCGCCACGGCGAACGGTCCTTGCCGCTGGAGCAGGTCCTCGAGCGACTCGCCTTCGATGCGCTCGCTCCAGAACCCGAGCCGCCCGTCGTGGACGTCGGCGCCGTGGACGGTCATCACGTTCGGATGGCGGACGCGCGCCAACCGGCGGGCCTCGGCCAGGAAGGCGCGGTCGCTCGCGCCGTGGCCGCCGCGGTCGGCGCGCCGCAGCTTGAGCGCCACGATGCGCTCGAGCTTCGGGTCCCAGGCCGCGTAGACCTCTCCGAAGCTGCCCGATCCGAGGTGGTCGAGCACCTCGAGCTCACCCCAGTGGAAGAGCGCCGGAGGCCGCGCGTCCGGCGAAGACGGAACGAGCGGCGGCGCTTGGGCGCCGTCGAGGACGCGGCCGATCGTCTCCAGAACCCGCAGCGGCACCAGGCCACCGCTCGCCCGCACCTCCGGCTCGAGCTCGCTCCACGGCACCGGCGAGCGGTCGGCGATGGCGACCGCAATCGCCAGGCGAGGATCGTCCTGCGGCTCTGGAGGCTCAGCCATGCATGACGTCGGCGAGGCGGACGAGCGCCCGCGCCACCATCATGCGCGCGGCGTCCGGCGACGCGCAGCCGACCGCCGCCGCCACCTCTTGGTGCGAGAGGCCGAGCTCGATGCGCAGGATGACTGCCTCCCGCTGCTCCTCGGGCAGCGCGAGAAGGCCGTTCTCGTAGCGTTCCAGGGCCTCGCCGCCGATCGCCTGCTCGAGCGCCGACGGCTCGGCGCCGGGCCGGTCCTCGTCGAGCGTAACGCCGCGCGGGCGCCGCGTCGTGCGGCGGATCTCGTCGCGGATGGCGTTGAGGAGCGCCGTCCGCAGATAGGCGAGGAACGCGCCTTCGCGGCGCGGCTCGAAGTCCTCCACGCGGTCGAGGGCGCGCAGCAGACAGATCTGCACCAAGTCGTCGGTGTCGACGGCGTCGCGGGCCGCTGCAGGCAGTCGCCCGTGCGCCCAGCGGCGGAGGATCGGTAAGTAGCGCGCGAACAGCTGCTCGCGCAAGCGGGGATCGCCGGTCTGGCGCAGCGAGGCGAGCAGAGTTGCCGTCGACTGCTGGACGGCGGGTGCCGCCTCGCCGCCGGACGCGGGGGCCGCGTCCACCGCGCGGCCATGGAGCCGGTCGCGAAGAGAGGCTCGTACGCGCATGACGTGCGACCGAGGTTGACGCGACCATAACATGGCGCTTCCTCGGCGCTCGGCGGCACTGCGGCGCGCGAGCTCGAAGCGCGGACCGGCGCCGCCTCGCTGCTCGACTGGGCGTTGTCGCAGGAGCCCGGCGACGGCGCCTAGCGTCTGGAGATCAGGTGGATGACCGCCACGAAGAGGGCGGCGCCGATGAATCGACCAGAGGACCGGGAACGGGTGCCCGCCGACGTTGATGTCGAAACCGTGTGGGAATACCCGGACGAAGAAACGCTCGCGAGGGCGATGCTCTCCAGCGCAGCCGGCTGCTTGGGGTCGAAAACCCTCGGGGAGGACGCAATGCGCACGGCAGCGCTCGACGCCCTGACTCCCTACAGGACCCCAAGCGGGGGATTCAGGATTCGCAATGAGTGGCACTCTCTCATTGCCTCAGCGTAGTCAATGGCCAGCCGGCTTCGTCTTCGCGACCTGATAGACGGCAGTCCTAGGATCTCCGAATGCTCGTGCGTTGCGAGTGAATGATGAAGACGTCAACGTTGTAGGCGTAGATCGCAAGCACCTCTCCCCCGCGGGTTCGGTACATCATCGCGCCACCTTGGTTGTCGAGGACTCGGTGGAGCTTTCCGGTCCTCCTGCCGTGCAAGCGAAGAAGAGTTTGAAGCTTCCTCATGCGGTGTCTGCCGGAGTCTCGGTAGACCTCGAGGTTGTAGTGCACTCCCTCTACCCGGCGTTCGAGGACGCCTACCGTGATAGTGCCGACCTCAGTTGTGAGATCGAATACGTCGCATCCGTCGAAGAGTGCTGAGTCGGACCGGGATTGCCAATCGCCGTCCGGAAGGGCTTGGCCGAGATGCACTACTGTAGTTTCTGGCGATGGCAGCAGCCGTCCGAGTAGATCGAAGAGAAACCACTTGAGGTCGAAGGCGGGGCGTCCGAGTGTTTGGGTGGTCTGCTTTTTTCTAAGGCGGTCCGCGTGAAACTGCAGTTCTCCGTCCGCGGGCGAGAGCTCGACGATTTTCTCGAGCAGGCAGTCCAGAGAGAGCCGTCCTCACGGCGGTCGACGTCGGGCCGAACACTGACTCGTACGAGACCAAACCGAGGCAGGCGATCTCTGATGTCACGTTGTTCTTGCCTGTGGGCGTCTTGTTTCCGGATGTACAGGGATCCCTGCTCGAGAGGGCCGTTCGCCCATCTCCACGGCTTGAGCTCGATCGACGTGCTCAGCTCGCCGGCATGGTCGAAGTTAGTGATGTCATCCACGATGCCAATCGCCTCTATGGCATCAGCCCTGTGCATGCGCTCGAACATGGGCTTGAGATGCGCATCTTGGGTCGCCCTCAGGGCGTCCATTTCCAGCTCTCCAGGAGTTAGCGCCCGATCCTTGTCGACATCAGCCATTGCTACGGTCCCCGCATGTGCTGCGTTTCTGGCAGCCGTCTCTCTAATGGCGTATGAGTCGCTGCGCCGACGGTCTCACGCGGACTCATTAGGCGGGGCGGCAGCGATCTAGCGTTCCGGCGCGAAGCTCGCGGAACCGGGGAAACGGCGGAGCAGCTCGTCCGGCGAGGCCACCGCGCGCATCTCCCTGACGACGGCGAGTGCCGCCGCGTCGGGTGCGGGGGCCCGGCCGGCGAGACAGTAGGCCGGCTGATCGCCGCGGCGGGTGACGGCGGCGCGGCCGCAGCGCGCGGCCTGGATGAACCATGCTTGGGCCGCGCATTCGTGCGCCGCCTCGTAGACGCCGCCGCAGCGGCGGACGAGCTCGGTGCGGACGAGTAACGGCGTGGCGACGGTGCCGTAGCGGCTGAAGGTCTCGGCGACGGGGGGACGATCGGCCGGCTCGGCCTTGCCTTCCATGACGGCGACGAAGTCCGCCGCGTCGAGCTCGCGGAGGGAGGACCAGGCGACCAGCGAGTCCAGCGCTCGCTCCTCCATCTCCTCGACGGCGGCGCTCACGAACGCGGCATCGACGAGCACGCCGGCGTCGAGCCAGAGCAGCATGCCGGTGCGCACCTGGGCGGCGCCGAGGTTCATCGCCGCGCCGCGCGCCCGCGCGTCCCGGCGCGCCTGCCAGACGTAGCGGCCGCCGCGACACTCCGCCAGCTTCAGGAGCTGTGGCGCCAGCCCGCAGGTGGCGAGGACGAAGTCGCAGAGCCCCGCCAGCCGCGACACGAGCCACACCGCGGCTTGCCGTTCCGCGGCGCCGTCGGCGGCGATGACGAGGGTGAGGTCGAGCGCGGAGGCCGGCGCCGTCGCGCGTTCGCCCGACGTCGAGCGCACGAGCGACGGCGCGTCGCCGCAGCTAGCCGGCGCGAGCGGCGGCAGCGCAACGGGGGAGCGGGGCGGCGCGAGCGGCGGTGGCGCGACGGCGGCGCTCGGCAGTGCGACTGGCCGTGCGCGGTCACGCTCCTCGCTCGCGGCGGCCGACGGCGGCGCACCGGGGCTCGGTCGCATCGGAAAGGAAGGCCTAGACGCCGAATCGCGGCGGTGCCGCGGCAAGGCGGAAGGGGCGCGTGCGACCGCAGGTCTCGGCGCCGGCGCACGCACGGGGGATGGCGCCGGTAACTGAACCGGCCTCGCGGGCGCCGGCAACCGCGGACCCGGCGCCGGGAGCGCCGCGAGCTCGTCGAAGGAGAGCTGCGGAAAGGCGGTGACCCGGCTGATCGCGCTCAAGTTGTAGATCTCGACGCCCCGCTGGCGCCAGGTCTCGTAAAGCCGGCGGTACTCGTCGTCGATCTGCGGCAGCGCGGCGGCCAGCGGATGGCGGCCGTCGTCGGCGAAGAAGTGGTGGTCGGTGTAGTCGACGCCGATGACGCCGATCCGCTGCGCTCCCATGTGGAGGGCGAGGGCGATGGCGACGTAAGGGGAGTTGCGCGTGTGCGGCAGCCGGTCGGGGTCGTCGAGGTCGGTGCCGCCGCGGCGGCCGATGGTGAAGCGCACGACGTGCGGATGCGCGAGGCGCAGGTCGAGCTGGGTGAAGACGGCGCGCGCCGTGCTCTCCTCGACGTAGCGGAAGCGCCCGCGGGTGAACTGGGCGCGGGCGTTGAGCACCACCAGGTAGTCGGGCTGGAAGAGGCGGCCGACGTCGTTGACCCCGATGGTCACGAAGCGGGTCGGATCGGCGAGGGTGAGCAGCGAACGGCCGCAGCCGCAGACGAGCAGGGTCTCGCCGGCGTGGAGATCGCGGAAGCCGCGCAGCGTGTACGGCAGCGACGGCGCGCTCGCGAGGTGGAACGACTCGGCAGCCATGCTGGGCTCCGCTCAAGCCGTCTGCAAGGTGGCTGTTCCCACTCCCAGAGGGTAGAAGTACGCGTAGCAATCCGCCCCGGCCGGGTCGGACTCGAAGCTGACGGCGACGGCGGTGCCGTTGGGGATCGGCAGCGTCATCATGGCGTAGTCGGTGCCCCAGTAGATGTAGGGCTGCGGGGTCGACGCCCTCCAGGTCACCACGGTGCCGTTCGGATAGGTGCATTGCACGGTCACCACCCCCCACGGGCCGACGTCGTCGCTGGATTCGATGCTCACGTAGCCGACGAGGAAGCCGTCGGTGTCGGCGATGAAGGTGGCGCTCGCGCTCGTCTGGTTCGGGCTGCTCAGCGACAGCACGCTGACGGGGCTTTGCAGCATGGTGGCGGCGCCGAGCAGCGACAGCCCGCCGTTGACCTCGAGGGCGGTGTGGCCCGGGTTGGGGTCGTTGATGACGACGACCGGCGGGGCGGGGGAGGCCGGAGTCCCGGTGGCCACGCCCGGTCCGTCGACGGTGAGCACGGTCGCGGGGTAGTCCTCGGAGATCGACATCTCGGTGGTGCCGAGGACGACGAGCTGCCCGCCGGCGTCGAAGCCCGGCAGCCCGACGGTGAGCGTTCCCTTCACCTGGGTGTTGCCGAGCTGGGCGCAGGTCGCCGACGGATCGACGGCGGGCTCGACGCCGACGCTGAGCGTGCCGGTGCTGGGGATGGTGAGCGACTGCGCCGTGACGTCGTTGGCGACGACGTCGCTGGGGACGACGGCCACCGCGGTGCTCAGCGCGTAGCGCGCGGGCGGCACACCGGACAGGTGGCTGGGGATTTCCAATACGACCGTGAAGATGGTGTCGGCGGTGAGGTTGCCGCTGCGGAAGGAGCCGAAGCTCCCCGCCGGCGTGCCGACCGCCGGCGAGGCGTGAGCGACGCCGATTCCCGAGCTGTACACCGTGTAGTACGAGAGGTCGACGATCGAGCTGTTCCACTGCAGGTCGACCTGCGAGCCGTGGGGCACCTGAGCCACCGGCTGGCCCTCGAAGGTGACGATCAGGCTGTCGAAGTAGAAGCCGGAGTCCATCTTGGTGACCGGGAAGGTCAACGGCTCGGCGTCGTTCTCGGTGACGGTGATGAAGGCGGTGCCGACCTGCGAGCTCACCGGGATCATCGCCAGGTAGAGCACCAGCGAGGCCCCGGCAGGCAGCTGATTGGCGAAATAGGGGCCGATCGTCCAGATCGCCGTGTCGCTGGTATTGCTGGGGGGCGTTGTCACCTGGAACGCATTGCCGTCCGGATTGTTGGCGAGATCGTCCTGGATGCCCGTCCAGTCGTCGGTGAGCGACCCCGCATCGCGTCCGATCGGCAGCGCCACCTCGATGCTCCCGAAGGTGAAGGTCTTGCCGCTGTCGTTGGTGATGGTGAGGATCAGCGTCGCGTACTGCGGGTCCGCGGGGATGGTGCTCACCGTGATGGGGTCGGGGTCGACGGCCAAGGAGTAGACCAGCTGCGGCGGCGGCGGGCTGCCGCTGGGTGCAGGCGGTAGTGGTCGGATCATCGTGTCGCTCCGTCAGGCGGTCTGCAGCGTCGCGGTCCCCTGGCCCAGCGGGAAGAAGTAGGCGTAGCAGTCCGGCGGGAACGACCACCCCGGAGGCGCCCAGAAGGTGATGGCGAAGGTGGTGCCATTGGGGATGGGCACCGTCATGGTCTCGTAGTCGCTGCCGAGCATCACTTCCCAGTTGACGAACTCGGCACCCGACGTCTGCCACGTCAACGTCGTCCCGTCCGCGTACGTGCACTCGACGGTCAGCACTCCCCAAGGCGGCTCGGCATCGAGCGAGCCGGCGGTGCCGCCGACGTAGCCGACGAAGAAGCCGTCGGTGTCGACCGCGTAGGTGAGCGTCGGGAGGCCGCCGGTCTGGCCCGGATATCCGAAGTCCGGTATCTGCAGCGGCACGGGCGACTGCATCATCGCGGCGGCGCCGAGCAGCGACAGGCCGCCGTTGACCGCGAGCGCAATGTGGCCGGGTCGGGGATCGTTGAGGACCACGACCGGTGGAGCGGGAGAGGCCGGAGTGCCGGTGGCCACGCCCGGTCCGTCGACGGTGAGCACGGTCGCGGGGTAGTCCTCGGAGATCGACATCTCGGTGACGCCGAGGACGGTGAGCTGCCCGCCGGCGTCGAAGCCCGGCAACCCGACGGTCACCGTCCCCTTCACCAGCGTGTTGCCGAGCTGCGCGCAGGTCGCCGACGGATCGACGGCGGGCTCGACGCCGACGCTGAGCGTGCCGGTGCTGGGGATGGTGAGCGACTGCGCGGTGACGTCCTTGGCAACGACGTCGCTGGGAACGACGGCCACCGCGGTGCTGCGCGCCAGGTAGTTGGCCGCTCCCGGCAGGCTCGGGATCGTCAGCACGACGGTGAAAATGGTGTCGGCGGTGAGCGGGCCGGTCCGGAAGGATCCGTAGTCGACGGCCGGCGTGCCGCCGGAGGGCGTGCCCTGGGTCGCGCCGACCGACGACGAGTACACCGTGACGTCGGCGACGTCGAGCATCGACATGCCCCACTGCAGCTCGACCTGCGAGCCGTAGGGCACCTGGGCCACCGGCTGGCCGGCGAGGTCGGTGACCACCAGGCTGTCGAAGTAGAAGACGAGATCGGTCTTGGTGACCGGGAAGGTCAACGGCTCGGCGTCGTTCTCGGTGACGGTGACGAGCGCCGTGCCCAGCTGCGAGCTCACCGGGATCATCGACAGCTGCAGCACCAGCGAGTCGCCGGCGAGGAGCTGGTCCGTCGAGGGGCCGTGGTCCGCGCCGGGGCGGATGGTCCAGCTGGCGTCGGTGGTGCTGCCGGCGACGGGGCCCTCGACGTGGAACCCGGGATTGTTGGCCAGGTTGGCCTGGATGCCGTGACTGGCAAGGGCCAGGCCGCCGGGCTCGTCTCCGATCGGCAGCGTGACCTCGATGCCGCTCAGCGTGAAGGCCGCGCCGCTATCGTTGGTGATGGTCAGGATGAGCGTCGCGTACTGCGGGTGCGGGTCCGGAGTCAGCACGTAGCTCACGGTGAGCGGGTCGGGATCGACGAAGAGGGCGTAGACGAGCTGCGGCGTGCCGCCGCTGCCGCCCGCGGTGGTGATCGCCCGGATCATCCGCCCTCCTCGCCGTTGCCCGGCGCCAGCGCGAGCAGGCCCCGGCGGAGGACCGGCCGCACCGACGAGAGGCGCGCGTTGGCGTTGGCCTGGGCGACGGCGTACGACGTCCACGTTCCGTCGCTGCCTTGCTCCAGCCACGACCAGGCGCCGGTCTTCGTCGGCAGCGGCATCGTCGGCGCACCGGACGTGCTCGCGTCGGTGAGGATGGTGTCGACGCGGAAGAGGAGGGACATGCGCGCCAGCGCCGCGGCGACCAGCTGCGGCGAGACCTGCACCGTCTGCACCGGCAGGATGGCGGTGGTGGCGTGCACCGCCGACCGCGGGTCCATCAGCATGGTCACCCAGACGCCGCTGTCGCCGGCGAAGCTCAGGGTCAGGAAGTTGTTGCCGGCGCCGCCGATCGGCGCCAGGTAGGGCCCGGCCTCCGCGGCGGCGCCTTGCACGACGTTGAGCACCGAGTAGTCGTCACCGGTGTAGTAGCCGACCAGGCCGTCGGTGATCTGCTGCAGGTTGCCGAGCTCGACGGCGAACGGATAGGTCGTCACCTGGTCGACCTGCGAGGGCGACGACGGTGACACCGGTGCGTTGGGATCGCAGACGGGCGGCCCGTCGAGCTCGAGCCGCACGGAGGCGCGCACCAGGGCCAGCGGCCGGCCGGCGAGGAGCGCCAGGTTCTGGTCGAAGGCGTTGCCTTGCGGCACGATGCTGGAGACCGCGGTGTCGACGGCGGCCATCACGGTGGGGAAGGTCTCGACGCCGGTGTCGTAGAGGCCGCGCAGGAACCTGCGCAGGTGACGGTTGCGCACCGCGGGGGCGCCGGGAGCGGCCCGCCAGCACAGCACCGGGGCGCTGCCGACGCCGAGGCCGAGCTCGCCGAGGACCTGCCCGTCGGCGTCGTAGACGAGGAGCGAGTGGTCGAGGAAGTTGCTCACCACCCAGCCGCAGATCGGGTCGGCTCCGGGGTGCAGCCACACCGGTTCGGCGTCGTCCTCGGCCGACACCAGGTCGAAGGTGAGCCGCGCCGGCTGCAGCAGCCCGGGCGGGATCTGGACGAGCCCGAACTTCGGGTCGGCGGGCGTCATCTCCGGCGGCGTGGCGAAGAAGCTCTGGGAGCCTTCGTAGTCGTTGTCGATCGGCTTGATCAGCTGCCCCCACTCGTCGAGGAGCCACAAGGCGGTGAGCTGGAGGCTGCCGTTGCGCCAGGAGTTGAACGGCATGGCGGCGTTGGGCGGGTAGCCGCCGACGGTGCCGAGTAGGGAGGTGAACGGGGGCGCCTGCGCCGGATAGCCGGCATAGGGCGGGTCGGTGGGCGCGGGGAAGAGGCCGGTCTGCATCCCGAGCAGTTGCTCGTTGAAGCCGTCGAGCGCCTGGGAGAGGAGGTCCCAGGTGCCTTCCTCGGGTGGGTTGGCCGGCGACCCGACGAAGCGCAGCAGCTCCTGCAGCTCCTGCCACGACGGGCTGCCGATCTGCTGCGCGGCGGTGGTGCTGGCGAGGAAGCTCTGCAGCCGCTGCTGCACGTTGACCGCGGCGGCCGGAGTGAGGACGATCAGTCCTCCGAGCGTGGCGGGGTCGGCGGGGTTGCTGGTGAACTCCGCGGGGTCGATCTGCAGGCTCGGCGGCGGCGTGCCGACGAGCGCCGTGTAGCTCGCCTGCCAGAGCAGGAGGAGCGGGTGCCAGGGATTGGCCCCTCCCCAAGACACGGTCGACAGGGTCGATGGCGGAGTGCCGACGGCGTCCTCGGGCTCCGTCATCGCGGTGGCGATGTCGCCGGCAGTGATCCCGAGCGCCGCAGGGGCGGCGGCGGCGATCGCCGGTGCGTTGGTAGGGTCGAGGAAGAAGAGCTCGGTGAGCAGCGACGCGATCAGCTCGGTCGACCAGGGTACGCCGGCGACGTTGGAGAGGTCGAAGAGGGGCGGTAGCGTCACCGGCGCGTCCTGCAGCCTGCCGGCCGGTGGTTGGCTTCCGGCGGCGTAGAAGACGGCGCCGCCGTACCGCAGACCGCTGACGATCTCCGACTCGTTGCGGCAGACGAGCGGCACCTGCCCCGTGGCCGGGATGCCGGAGGCGCCTGCTCCGGCGAGCAGCACCACCGGGTTGTTGGGCTGCACGAACCGCGGGCGGCCGAGCCGCTTGAGCGTGCGCCCGGCCGGCAGCCCCTGCGCCGCCGCGTACGCCGCGATGCTCGCGGCGACCTCGTCCGCCGTGGTGCCGCCGGGGATCGCCCGTTGCAGCGTCGCGACCTTCGCCATAGCGGCGGCCACGGACGCGGCGACCGTGCCCGCTTGGGTGGGATCGAGCTCGTCGGTCGAGTCGGTGGGAGGTTTCTGCTGCGAGTTCCACCAGGTGAAGTACAGCCGCTCCTGGAGGTCGGCGAGCTCGCGGACCGCTTCGTCATATGCCGACTGCGCCTCGTTGAGCGCGGCGAGCACCTGGTTCTCGTGATCGCGCTCCGCCGGGCTCGAGCTGGGGCTCCACGCTGTGGTGTGGCCGGGGCTGCCGCTGCCGTTCGGCGCGTCGGCGAGCTCCCAGGCGTAGCCGCCGGGGAAGCGCTGGAAGCCGCTCGCCTGGATCTGGTTGGCGAGCAAGGCTTGGCCGTCCGGTTGGTCGAGCAGGCGCAGCAGATCGAGCTGGAGCGCCGCCAGCAGGTCGGCCTCGACCTCCACCCCCGCTTGCCGGGCCTCCGTCGCGACCAGCGCGGTGAGGGCTTCGGCGGAGCTGTTGCCGACGGCGATCTTGACCGCGCTCGCGTCGGCCGGCGCTCCACCCGGCGGCGTCGTGTTCGTCTGCCACTCGACGCCGGTGACGAAGCCGGTGTAGAGCGAGAAGTCGGGCGCTGGCGGCGGCGTCTCGGCGACGACGGCCCAGCCGAGACCCTGCAGCACGGCATCGAGGTCGGCGGCGCCGGCGATCGGGTCGCCGGCCGGATCGGAGTACCAGCCGGCGACGAAGTAGCTCAGCGCGTCGACCTCGCCGCTCTTCGGTTTTCGGCAGCGTGTCGACCATCGAGAAGACGTTGTTGCAGAACGGCTGGAAGAAGGCGAAGGCGGGAGTACCGGTGCTCATCGCGGTGAGGAAGAGCTGAGCCGGCGACGACGGCTCGCTCCAGGTCTGGCCGGGCTCGAGCGGCACGCTGAGACCGATGGCGCGCGCCGGGAAGACGGGAGGGGGTGGGTAGAGCGAGCCGAGGCGGTTCTCGGTGTCGCTCTCGACGATCCAGGCGCCGTCTGCGGGGCCGCCGTAGCGCACGATCAGCCAGCGGTTGGGGACGAGCCGCCCATCGAGCAGCGCGTCGGGGAGCCGCCACTTGAGGTAGACGCCGGGCATGCGGCGGCGTGAGCGGTGCGTTCGGCGAGACGAACGACGGCTCCATGTTCTCGAAGTCGGTGTACTTGGCGCCGTACGCCATCTGCAGGAACAGGAACGTGTTGGGGTCGTTGGTGACGCCGTTGTTCACCAACGCCTCGACGACGATGGGGACGAGCAGGGGGGTGGGCGGCGACACGGTGGTTCTCCCGGTGGTGGCGCTAGGAGCCGCCGACGAAGCCCTGCTGTTGCGGGGCGATGACGAGCTGCATGGCGAAGTCGCCGGCGTCGAGCCCGCCCATGGCGGCGGCGAGCGCGGCGACGTCGATGACGCCGGCCCCGCGCAGCGAGCAGTAGGTGGCAAGGAACGACTCGAAGCCGGCGAACGGGCTCGCCGGCCCGGCTGCGAGCGGCGGCAGATAGCTGCCGGTGGGCGCGCCGATGAGACCGCTGGTGCCGCCGGTGACCCGCAGCTCGACCCCTTGAGCGCCGATGCCGAGCTGCAGGCTGTGGTAGGGCTGCGCGAGCGTCACGCTGTCGGGGACGCCGGCGAAGAGGCAGAGCCGCACGGAGGGAGCGGGGTCGTCGTCGCGGACGATGGGGACCGCCTGCCCGCCCGCGCTCACCGCGATCGTGAGCTGGGGCCAGTCGGAGATGAGCTGCGAGCGGATGAGCATGCCGCTCTGCGGCGCCGACGTGGCGGCGGGAGGCGCCGTTCCGGCGCCGTTGCGCAGCAGCCGGCCGCGGCGCCGCACCTCGACGGCGTCGGCGAGCAGCGGCCAGAGCGCCAGGTGGAGGGCGAGGTCGAGCGAGCTCTGGATGCCGAGGCTCGCGGCGCCGGCGAGCAACGCCGCGATCCAGCTCGCGTCGACGTAGAAGAAACGGATCGACTCGATCGGCAGCATGCGGCTGTCGGGCACCAGATGCGAGAAGGGAACGCTGTCGAGCAGCGAGAGGCCGGTGAGGAAGGCGGTGATGGCGTCGGCGGCCGATCCCGTCTCCGTCGAAGCGGTGGGTGAGAGCCCGGTGCGCTCGGCGACGGCGGTCACCACGTCGGGCCGCTCGAGCAGCGCTCGCAGGTCGACGCGCTCGGGCATCCGCTGCGGCGGTCGTGGTCGCGGCGGTGCCGGCCGTGGCGCAGCGGCTCTCCTCCCGCCGCGGCTGGCGACGGCGTTCGTCCACCGGGCCGCCAGCCCTTCCTCCAGCAGCCGCGCGAAGCGGCGGCGGCTGGCGCCGTGGGCCAGCACCTCGCCGACGGCGCTCTCGCCCGCAAAGTGCGGCATCGCCAGGCGCTGCGCCAACGTCACCAGCGAGGTGGCCGCCGACTGCCGGTAGGCGAGCACCGCCTGCGTGAAGCCGCCGTTGGCGAGCGCCAGCGCTCGCCCGATGTTCCAGGCCGCGGCGTAGCTGGCGTCGAAGAGCCCCTGGCCGGCGAGGTAGACGAGGAGCGAGTCCGACGAGGTCGGCTCATCGGTGCCCGAGGAGCCGTCGAGCCCCGGCAGCGGCTGCGGCGGCAAGGTGGTGAAGGGGCCGCGGTACCAGGCGAAGGTCTCGGCGCCGAAGGCGTGGAAGTCGAGCGCCACGTAGCCCTCGGCGAGCCGTGTCACTACTTCGGGAGGAAGGCTCGGCGGCGGCACCTCGGTCGAGCCCTCGAGGGGCAGCGCCAGCGTGCCCTGCGTCGCCGCTTCGCTGCTCACCAGCCCGGCGGCGAGCGACGCGAAGTCGAAGCTCTGCTCGGGCAGCGACACGAAGCTCCAGTTGGAGAGCGACACCAGCTGCACGCTGGCGGTGGGCGGCAGCACCGTGATGGGCGCCGGGCCGAGGTAGTCGGCGAAGCCCTCGAGCGACACCAGGTGCGCGTAGTAGCGGGCGCCCGGCGACGGCGGGTTGGTGGCGGCGGGAGAGAGCGGCAGCCGGTTGCACAGCACGACCGACACCGGCCCGGGATCCTCGCCCGGGTCGTGGGTGGTGCGGCAGTGCGCCAGCGAGACGAGGTCGGGCTGCTGGGGCACCAGGTCGACGAAGCTCAGCGCCGGCACGAGGATGGTCTGACAAGAGGAGGCGAGCACCTCCGGTGGGATGTCGGCGACCGGCAGCGACGGCAGCACGACATCGGGGTCGGGCGTCGTCGGCGTCAGGTACTCGGCGACGGTGAGGGTCAGGAGCGGGTTGCCGCTCGTATCGAGGACGATCTCGTCGGCGGCGAAGAGCAGCAGCGCCATCCACGGCGGCGTCGGCGGTCCCAGCAGCTCTCCCGGCACCAGGCTGCGCTCCCACGGCAGGTAGGGGTCGGTGAGGATCACGTAGGGCAGCTGCTGGTCGTAGGTGCCGGTCGAGCCGTCGGGCGGGAACTGCGTCGCCACGACGCTCGGATCGATGGCGAACTCGGGAGCGGTGACGGTGAAGGTCTGCTGCGCGGTGAACTTGCCCGGCAGGTCCGACGCCGGCGCCGAGCCGCCGGAGAGCGTCTGCTCGACGGCGATGGTGTAGGTGCCGGCGGGGAGGGACGGCAGGAAGCCGGTGGAGAACTCGATCCAGTACGGCGGCAGCTCGGGCGGAGAGCCGGCGAGCGGCGAGTCCGCCGGCAGCGAAGGTGCGGCGGACGGCGCTCGGCGGCGGGAGCTTCCCATCGTCGTACCTACCAGGGCCGTTCCGTCACGTCGGAAGCCAGCGTCGGCGGCCCGCCGGTCGCCGGCACCAGCAGCGGCTGCGCGGTCAGCGCGCACGCCACGGTGTTGGCCAGCCTCTGCATCGAATCGTTGGCGGAGACGCCGTAGCCGAGCTCGAAGAGGGCGGCGCAGATCGTCGCCCGCGTGGGCGCCGCCGCAGCTACGGTGGCGGCGATGACCGCCGAGGTCAGGCTGATCTCCGGCTGGTCGCCCACCGGCGGCGCGCCGGCGGATAGCGGCAGCTCGCCCGGCGGCGGCGGATCGAGGAAGAGCACCGAGGTGAGCATCGGGCCCGCCGAGGTGCCGGTCGTGGGAGGAGGCGCCGTCAACGTAGCGCCGACCAGCTGATCGGCGACCAGCTGCTGGCTGCCATCGGGCACCTGCGGCGGCCCGCTCTGCGGCGTACCCCACAACGCCGCCGGCACGTCGCCGTAGATGGGTAGGACCTCGAAGGCGATGGGCTGCGGCGGCGAGCCGTGCAGGGGCTCGGTGAGGATCGCCACCTCGTAGTTGGACGCGAGCCCCGTCCACTGCAGCGGGTAGACGTCGAGCGTGCTCGACGGCGGCGTCACCACGAACCCGGCGAAGGTGGCGGCGGTGATCGGCACCGGCGTGGTGGCCGAGAACGAGAAGGTGCTTGGCCGCACCAGCCACCCCGACGGGCCGCCGCTCTGCGTCTGCGGCAGCAGTCCGGAGACGGCCTGCAGCGACAGCGCCACGCCCGAGGAGGGGGATCCCGCTACCGCCGCTGCCGCGCCGCCGAAGCCGCGCGCGGCCGCCGCGGCGGTCGACGCCGCCGACGACGTGGTGCCGGACGGCAGCATGGCGGCCACCGCGCTCCAGTCGAGCCGCCCCTGCGCGGCGGTCTGGCTCTGCGCGAGCGCCGTGCCGAACGGCACGCTGAAGCTGAGCACCCACCAGTGCACGGTGGCGATGCCGCCGGTGGGCGGGCCCCACACCTCCAGCGAGCAGCCGAGCTCGATCGTGACCTTCTTCTTGACCACCAGCAGGTCGAGGACGAACGACGCGCCGAGGCTGATGCCGATCTCGGCGATGAAGAAGAACGGCGTCCACTCGATGACGACGTCGGCCCAGGCATCGAACCAGGCGCTGAGGTTGCCCGACTGGTAGGTGGCGTCGAGCTCCACCCCCGCCATGAACACCGCCGGCGTGAGCGCCAGGTAGCAGCCGCCGGTGATCGACACGTCGGGGTCGAGCGCCCAGTGGAAGCCGAGGTTGGGCACCGTCGGGTAGTAGCTCGGCGGCTCGAAGGCGGGGTTGTAGCCGCCGAGGGTGAGCACGAAGTCGCCGGCGTGCGGATTGGAGCCGAACCAGAGGTCGTAGGCGAAGCCGCCGGTGACCTTGCACGCCGGGTCGATGACGAACGAGCTCGAGGCGAGCACGGCGGCGATCGAGAAGACCCCCTGAGCCGGCACCAGCGAGGCCTCGAGCTCGAGCTCGAGCGAGGCGTAAAGGTGTCCGCCGGCCTGCGGATACTGAGCGCTCGAGGTGCCGAGGAGCGTGAAGGCGAGCTCGCCCTGGTCCTGCACCACCAGGATCACCTTGGAGAGGACCAGCTGGAAGCTGGTGAAGGTGACCCCCGCCGCGAGCCAGACGCCGCCGGCGGCCACCGACACCCAGGGCGGCGTCGGCGGCGGCGTCATGATCTCGGTGAGCACCGTCGCCGGCGTCGCGCCGCCGCCGCCCAGCGTGCCGGCGCCGGTGAGCGCGGCGAGGAACGGGAACGCCGCCACCTGGTCGAGCGTCGGGATGGCGAGCGCGGTGTCGTAGCCGAAGCCGGCGGCGAGCCCGGTGACGAAGAACGCCGGCGGGCCGCCGAAGTCCTCCGCCACGTCGAGGAAGACGAAGAACGCCGGCGCCCCGTTGGCGGTCGTGCCGTAGAAGCCGATGGCGGTGACGGCGAAGGTGTCGGTGCCGATGACCACCTCGCCGACGTAGGCCGGCGCCGTGCTGCCCGGCGTCGTCGTGCTGGCGAGCGCGCCGGCGATGGTGAGCGGCGGGTTGGAGTAGCTGACGCCGATCCCCTGCAGGGTGAACGACAATGCCTTGGTCTCGAGCGACCAGCCGAAGCCGAGGCCGATCAGGGTCAGCGCCAAGGGGCCCAAGGCGATGGTGGCATCGAGCTCGAAGGAGAGCGTCTCGGTCGCCGACGCGTAGCCGACGCCGATCTTCTGGATCGACACCGGGCCGAAGCTCTGCTGCACGGGAAGCCAGACGACACTGCCGCCGGCGGTGGCGGGCGCGGCGGCGCCCGCAAGCGCGCCCGCACGGGTCACCATCAGGGCCGCGTCGGTGCCGCCGCTGCCGCCGACGCCGAGCGGCACGCTCACGGTCGTGGGCGGACCGCCGAAGCTGCCGGTGGCGTTCACCGTCACCTCGGTGACGATGCCGCTCGCCGGCAGGCGCGGGTAGCCGGGCGGGATCGCCGCGTTCACCGCGGCGATCGTCGCCGCGTCGGTCGTCGGCTCCGAGGCGACGACGAGCGCCACGTCGAGCGCGGAGACGAGCGAGGACACCGAGCTGCCGACGAGCGGCAGGTCCGACAGCTCGAGCTCCACTTCGAGCAGGGCGAAGAAGGACCGCGGCTCCGAGCCCTGCGGCGAGAGGCTCACCACCACCACCTTCCCCTGGCTCCAGGTGGCGAGGACGACGAGCTGGTCGGTGCCCGATTCGTAGGTGAGCTCGAAGGTGGGGAGCGAGAGCTCGTCGAGGGCGGGCGGCAGCGGTGGCAGCTGGAAGCCGAGGTCGGCGAGCACGTCGCCGAGGTCGATGGTGGTGCCGGGCACCGGCGAGAGGCTCGCCCGCAGCGAGAACAGCCCGCCGTCGAGGGTGAGGCTGACCGACAGCAGCATGCCGCCGAGGGTGACGCCGCCCATGAAGCCGTAGAGGTCGGTCGACCCCGAGCTGACGAGCACTCCCAATTTGGCGGCCAGGCTGGCTCCGAGCAGTGGCAGCTCGACGTCGACCTGCCCTTGGCCGTAGATGGAGTAGCCGAGGACGGAGCCCATCTCGACGAAGGAGGCTTCCAGGCAGCTCAGCGTTAGGTTCGGGACCCCCTCGGGCACGATCACGCCGCCGTTCGAGAGCTTCTCGATCAGCTCGCTCGACGACAGATTCCCGTCGTAGCGCGCGGAGACCACGAAGTCGCCCTCCTCGTACGACATCTCCAGCTCGAACAGGGCGTCGAAGTCGCCGGAGCTGAAGCTCAGGTCGCCGCTGAAGCTGACGGCGGCCTGCGGGTCGCTGGTGGGCGAGAAGACGGAGAGGTCCATCTGCAGGTTGTCGATCGTGCAGCCGCCGAGCGACGCGCTGGTGGTGGCGCCCAGGGAGACCTGGAGCGAGACGACGGCGAGGCTCGAGGTGTTGAACGCCACCGAGAAGCCCTTCAGCTCGACCTCGGCAAGGGCGTCGGCGAGCGGCGGCGGGATATTGCCCTCCAGGTAGTCGCCGCCGAGCAGCTCGGTGAGGCTCGTGTTCCCGCGGTCGGCGATCATCGTCAGGAAGAGAGTCGACGCTCCCGGCAGCCACGTCAGCTTGACGTCGAGGGCCGGCTGGCCCTCGACGGCGAGGACGAAGACGAGGGAGAACCAGGTGTAGATGTCCTCGCTGCCGTCCTTCGCCATCGCGGGAATCGCTTCGAGCAGGAGCTGCGGCTGGCTCAGCTCGTAGGGGCCGACGCGTGCGCTCTCGTAGCTCAACGGCGCGCTCAGGGTGACGGCCGGCATCGAGATCCAGGTCCCGAGCGGCGAATCGAGCCCAGGGGGCGCCGGACTCCCCAGCGTCGGCGAGCCGCCGTACCACTCGAAGATTGCCCGCGGCTCGAGGGTCCCGGAGACGAAGATCGAGCTGCTGCCGCCGCCGGGGAGCTGCAGGGCCTCGACGGCCGCCGCGAGCAGACCGCTGGTCGGGTCGAGCGCGCCGGTGTAGACGAGGTGCTGCGGCGGCGAGGCGGGCACGGTGGTAAAGACCAGCTGGCCGCCCGGCGTCAGCTCGCTGAACGGCCCGCCGGCGAGCGGCGGGAAGGAGTCGCCGAACATCCAGCTGCCCGGCAATGCGATGCTCAGGGTGAGGTCGGTCGTTAGGTCTTCGTCGACGGTCACCACGATCGAGTCGAGGCTGACGGGGACGCCGAGCAGGTGGGCCGTGCCGGAGAAGACGAGCACGCCGTCGTCCGGGGAGGCCGGCGACGGCGACGGCACCGCTTGGGTCAGGATCTCGAGGGAGCTGGCGAGGCCGAGATACTCGGTGAGAAGCGCGTCGAACCCGGGGCGCGGCCGCAGCCCCGCGGTTTCGACGGCGTAGGCATCGACGAGGACGCGGCCTTGGCTCTGCGCCTCCTGGTCCCACGCCTGTTGGAGCTTGCCGAGACCCATCTCAGACCACGGCGTAGAGGGCGAGATGGTCGCTGGTGTTGTAGATCCGCCCGAAGTTGTTCCAGTTCCGGAAGCCCAGGAAGGCGGCTAGCTGCGCCCCAAGCAAGGCGGGGGGCGGCTCGCGTACGCCGGCGGGCACCGGCAGCGGATTCGCCATCTGTCGCGGGTACGCCAGGCCATTGACGAGAGCGTTGTTCACCAACGCGGGCGGTGGCGCCGGGTCGGCGTTGTAGGGAGTGCCGACGACGAGGTTGGCGATCGTGATCCCGTTCGGATTGTTGGCAACGGGCGGTGGTGCTGGCGGCGCCAATCCCGCTCCATACGCCACCAGGACGTTGTCCAGCGCTCCATCCATGTAGCCGAACTGCGGGTATGGTCCGTGGGTTCTATCCGGCGCGTGGCCGAGGATGCCGTACGGCATTCCCTGGACGTGCATGTGGGTCTGGCAGTAGGGAACGAGTGGGTTCGCTCCGACCGCAGGCGCCGGGGGATTCTGGGGGTTCAGCAGCATCGTGAAGTTGAACGGTGGCTGGAACAGAGCATCCCAGGGGCCCCCGGGCTGCAATGGGTTGAACGCACTGGTGTCGAGGTTGAAGTCACCGGCCAGGATCGACACCTCATTCGCCTGCGGCGCGAGCTCGGCAATCTGCGGGAAGTTGTTGACCGCCTGCAGCGCATAGCCGGGCGAGGTATGGACGAAGAAGAACTTGAGGATCCGCGACGGCGGGCCGACGGGTCCGACAGCGCCCGCCGCCGGCGCCGGGTCGAGGAACGTCAGGAGCTGGGGACCGCGGCTCAACGACGTGTTCGGTAGGCCGAGCGGATTCGGCAGCGGAAAGAAGAGGCGTGTGCCGGGTGGGTTGAAGAACTCCCACTGCGCGGCGCAGCACGCCTCGGGAACCGGCGCTGCCGGTGCCGGTGGTGCGGCATTGGGCAGGCTGAAGCCCGCAACGGCGGGCGGGACGTCACGCGCCGCCACGCCGCCGGCCCCCGGCATGCCGGCGGCCCAAAGCGGGTCGTAGGGCTGCATCGGGAAGCCGGCCGTCGGCGGCCGCGCCCGCGAAAAACCTTGGGCCCCCGGCCCGGTCCACAGATAGGGCCCGACGAACTGCACGGTCGCCGAGTTGTAGTAGACGGCGATCGCTTCGCGCACGCCCTCGCTGCCGTTGCAGATCGGCGGCACCAGGCACCATTGCGCGCCGAAGGGCGCGGCGGCCCGCAGGTCCGCGAGCAAGGCGCGCGCGCCTTGGCCCGCCCGTCCCCTTGCCGTCAGTCCCTCGTAGCTGATCTCGCGGACGCGGCTACAGACCTCGATGATGGCAATGATGTCCGGCGGGTTCTGTTGCAGTACCTGATTGAGTATGTAGTTCAGGCGGTCCGGGGCAACTGGAGGCCCGGGTGGGGTCCGGATCTTGGGCAATGAAAAATTGTTGATGTTCCAGACCAGCACCCTGGCCATGCCGTCTCATCCCCAGCGGAAGCTCGCGAGGGGCTGCGGCCCGGCGGCAACCTGCCGGCGGCCCGAGGCTCGGGAGCTGATGTCGATAGCGCGAGGCTGCGCGCGAACCTACGCCAGGCTGCAGTCGCTTGTCAACCTTTGCGGCGCCAATATAATGACACCGTCGCGGCCGTCGAAACCATTCCTTTACTTTGTATCGCACGGTGAGGATCCGACGCGGGTACGGCCGGCCGAGGCGCCCTCGGCCGCGCGGCGGCACGCCGCCGCCGGGCGCTGTCGCGCCGCTCGTCGTCACCGGCATGCACCGCTCCGGGACCTCGTTGGTCGCCGGGTTGCTGCAGGCGGCCGGCGTCGACTTCGGGATCTCCATCCCCGCCCGCCCCGCCAACCCGCGCGGCTTCTTCGAGGACCGCGAGCTGATGCAGCTCGGCCGCCGGATGATGGCGGCGGCCGCGGGGCAGCCGGACTGGGGGTGGAGCGAGGACGGCGAGCTCGATCGCGAACGCTTCGCCGATTTCACTGCCGACGCGCGCGCGCTGCTGGCGCGGCGGGCGAGCGCCTCGCGCCGGTGGGGTTGGAAGGACCCGCGGGTCTCGCTGGCGCTCGACTTCTGGCACTCGCTGCTGCCGGAGGCGACCTTCGTCCTCCTCTACCGGCTGCCTTGGTTGGTGATCGACTCGCTGCAGCGGGTGGGCCGCGAGGAGTTCTTGCGGCAGCCGTCCATGGGGCGGCGCCTGTGGAGCTTCTACCAGCAGGCACTGCTCGATTTCTGCCGCCGGCATCCGCGCAGCGTCGTGTTGGTGAGCGTCGACGCGCTGCTCGCCGCGCCGGCGCGCACGCTGCCGCGGCTCGCGGAGCGCCTGCAGCTGCCGCTCGACGAACGCCGCCTCGCGACCGTCCGGGAACCGGCGCTGTTCCGCCGCACGGCTGCCGACGATCCGCTCGTGTCGCTCTTTGCCGCGACTTACCCGGAGGAAGTGGCGCTGCTACGGGCGCTGGACGCCGCCGCGTTCCTGCCCGGGACCGACCTCTGGCAGCCACGTCCGCTCGCCGAGCTCGGCGCGGCGCGCGACCCCGACCCGGCGGTGTCGGTCGTCATTCCCTGCCGCGATCACGGCGAGGTGCTCGTCGAAGCGCTCGCCAGCTGTCATCGCTGCGTGCCGCGGCCGATGGAGGTGGTGATCGTCGACGACGGCTCGACCGAGCCGCGGACGCTCGACGTGCTGGCCACTCTCGACGCCGCCGGCTACCACGTCGTCCGCCAGCAGCACGCCGGTCTCTCGGCGGCGCGCAATCGCGGCATCGCCGCCGCCCGGGCGGATCTCATCCTCCCCCTCGATGCGGACAACCGGCTGCTGCCGGGTTTCGTCGAGCGCGCGGTAGCGCGGCTGGCGAGCCATCCCGAGGTGGGCGCGGTCTACGCCGATCGCCGCGACTTTGGCCTGCACAACCGGTCGGTCAAGGTGCCGCCGTTCGACCTCGACCGGCTGGCGGCGGTCAACTTCATCGATGCCTGCGCGCTGCTGCGCCGGCAACTGTGGAGCGACTGCGGCGGCTATGACGAGCGGCTGCCGATCTGGGAGGACTGGGACCTCTGGCTCGGCGCCGCCGAGCGCGGCTGGCGGCTCGACAAGGTGCCCGGAGAGGCGTGCGAGTACCGGGTACGGCCGGACTCCCTGATCCGCTCATACCGCGATCCCGAGCGGCGCGCCGAGCTGCGCCGCTACCTGCGTGGCAAGCACGACGAGCTGTACCGCCGCCGCTCGCCGCCGATGGCGGCGGATCCGCGGCCAGTGGCGGATCCGCAGCCGGTCCCCGCTCCGCAGCCGACGGCGGAGCCGCGGCCGGTAGCGCAGATGCCGGTCGTCCTTCTCGATTGGCAACACTGGCTGGACGACGGCCGGCGTGCGATCCGCGGCAGGGTGGACGGCGACGTCGCCGGCGCCGCGGTCTCGTTGTGCGGCGCCGGCCGCGAGCTCGCCCGCGCCGCCGTCGCCGATGACGGGTCGTTCGACCTGGCGGCACCGGCGGACGAGGTTCCCGCCGGCGCCGTCCTCCGGTTGGAGTGCCGACCTCCGTACGCGGGCCTCCGCATCTCCGGCGGATGTCTCGACGGCGAAGAGCGGCACGACCGCCTGCGGGTCCACGGCTCCTCCTTCGATCGGCGGCGCGTGGTGGCGAAAAACGGCGGACCCGCGGCGCCTCGCGCCGCGCCGGCCGCCGTCGTGCTCTGCACGCGCGGAACGCCTGCACCGCTTCCCCGCGTCCGGCGCGTCATCGTGCTCGACGCCGGTGCCGCGCCGACCCAGGCGATCTCCGTCCGGCCGCCGCTGGCCATGCTGCAGGCCGAAGGGCGCATCGCGGTGACCATCGTCAAGGACGCCGGCGGCGTGTCCTGCCGCGGGCTGCGCCAGCTGCGCGCGGGAGCGGGCGACGCGCTCGTCGTCACACGTTACGTGTCCGCCGCCTGCCTCGACGTCGTCCGGGCATGGAAGGGGCGCTGCCCCATCGTCTACCTCGTCGACGACGACCTGCCGGCCGCCGCCGACACCGGCGCGCTCACGCCCGGATATCGGCGCGCCATGGAATCGGCGACGTTCGGTCTCGCCGCCATGCTGGAGCTGTGCGAGCGGTTGGTGGTGAGCTCGCCGGCGCTCGAGCGCCGTTTCCGCTCGCCGAAGACGCTGCTGCTCGAGCCGTCGTTCGTCCGGTCGCCGCGCGGCATGACGCACCACGACGGGCGGTCGCCGATCCGCGTCGCCTACCACGGCACCGGCGTGCACGCCGAGGACCTGGCGATGATCGCCGGACCGCTGCGGCGTCTCGCCGCGAGCGGCGACGGCGTCGAGGTCGAGGTGGTGTCGCCCAGCGTGCCGCGCGAGCTCGTGGGCGCCCAGGGCGTGCGCGTCCACGGTCAGATGCCCTGGGACCGCTACTGCGCGTACGTGGCGGCGAACCCGGCGCACCTCCTGCTCGTGCCGCTGCGGCCGACGCCGTTCAACCGCGGCAAGGCGACGATCAAGTTCTTCGATGCCGCTTCGTTGGGTGCCGCCGGCATCTTCTCGAACGTCGAGCCGTACGACGGATTGGTCCGCAGCGGAGTCGACGGCGTGCTGGTCGAGAACGATCCGGAGGCATGGTTCGCGGCGGCGAGCTCGCTGGTCCGCCGGCGCGACGAGATCGCGCGCCTGGCGCACGCCGCCCAGGCGACGGCGAAGGAACGGGGCGCGCCGAGTCTGGCGAGGGATTTCTGGGCCGGCTTGTTGGGGGTCTGAACGGGAGGGCCGCAAATGAGGAAGCTCGCAGTCGAACGTCGCAACGGCCTCGGCGGGGAATTCCTCGACGGTCTGGCCACCACCGCCGTCCGCATCGGCTGGACCGCACGTCACCTGTCGGTGGGCACACCGCCGGCGCCCGACGAGCTCGCCGTGGTGTGGAACGGCCGTTCGATCCGACCGGTGGGACCCCTGCTGTATGCCGAGTTCGGGTGGCTGCCGCGGTGGGACTTTCAGCTCAGCCCGGCGGGCATCAACGCCGACTCGCACGTGGCGCCGTTCGTGTGGGACGGCAAGCCGCTCGCGCCCGCCGATGCGGCGATGGTCGAGCGGCGGCTGGAGGAGATCCGGCAGGGTGGCTGGGACAAGCCGCTCTACATGCAGACCGGCGCCGCCGGCGTCGACGACCTGCCGGCCGAGTTCCTGCTCGTGCCGCTGCAGGTGGAGCGGGACACCAACATCCAGCGCCACGTGCCCTTGCGCTATCGCCAGATGCAGGCGTTCGTCGACGACGTCGGCCGCGCCGATCCGCCGTGGCCGGTGATCTTCAAGCAACACCCGGCGGATCACGCCAACGCGCAGCTGCGGTTGCGGCTGCTCAGGAAGCAGGACCAGGTGCGGCCTCACGCCCGCGGCAACATCCACCAGCTGCTCAAGTGCGGCCGCTGCCGCGGCATCGTCTCGCTCAACAGCAACGTCGTCCACGACGGGATGCTGTGGGACGTGCCGGCGGTCGTGCTGGGCAGGAACGTCTGGCCGAGCACGCCGCCGAGCCCCTTCCTGACCGCGCTGCCGGAGGATTGGTCGCAGCTCGTCGCCCATGGCAGCGAGCCGCAGGCGATAGCCTGCCGCGCGGCCTACGCGCACCACCTGATCAAGAGCCAGTGGACGGCCGCCGACGTCAAGGACCCGGCGCGAGTCGAGGAGATCCTGTCGCGGCTGCCGATGCTGGGAACGCCGGTGCGGCGCTGGGAGTCGCCCCCACGCCAGCTGCTGCCGCGTCCGGTACGGCCGAGGCGCTCGCTGGCGCCGCGGCGGGCGGCGCTGGTCAAGGGGCCGGGCGCGGGCACCGCCGCGCCCGGCGACGGGTCGCCGGCGATGGCGTCACGGCCCCCCGCCGAGCCCACCGCGCCGCCGCGACCTGTCGCGCCGTCGGCGGTCAAAGCTCCACCACGCGACCGCGGCGAGCGCAACGATGCCCTGGCGGCGCCGCCGAGCGCCGCCGCGGTGACCTCCTCGCAGCCGCGGCCGCCGCGGGTCAACGTCGTCGCCGCCAACCTTGGTTGGTTCTGCGAGGAGCTGCAGCGACACTTCCTCGCCGCGTCGCGAAGCGACCTCGAGGTGACGGTGAGTCAGCGGCCGCAGCGGGAGGCGGCCGCTTGGATCTTCTTGCGCGCCGAGGAGGCGGCGACGACGCCGGATCCCGCGCGCACCGTGGTGCAGATCCACGACGGCACCGTGGGAGCCGACCGCTACCGTCCGGGCGGCGAGCGAGCCCACGTCGCCGCGTGCGGCGCGGTGGTGCTCGCCCAGCCCGGCCAGCGTCAGCTCCTCGCCGCCGCCGGAGTGGACGTCGCGGGCAAGCTGGTGATCGAACGGCCGATCGGCGCCCCCGCGGCCTTGGCGGCTCGCCGCCGGTTGGCGCGCCGCTTCACCATCGCCAACGTCGGCAGACCGTCGTCACCGTCGGCGCATCCGTGGCGGTCGGGCGATTGGTTCGTCGATGTCGTCGAGCGGCTGGGCTACGGGCTCCAGGTGGTGCTGATCGGCGAGGGCCTGGAGCACCAGCACCGCCGGCTGCTGCGCTCGCGCGTGCAGTGCCGCTATTTCCCGCGTTCGCGCAACGGTGCGCAGCACGTGCTCCGGCACTACCACGATGTCGACTGCGTCGTCATCCCGCCGGCAGCCGATCCCTGGCCGCTCTGCCTCTTCGAGGCGATGGCCAGCGGCGTGCCGGTCGTCTCGGCGCCGGTTGGCTGGGCGCCCCAGCTGGTGCGCGACGGCGAGACCGGCTTCCTCGTCGGCTCGGTGGACGAAGCGGTGCAGGCGATCGAGCGCGTGCGCGCCGAGCGGGCCGCGTGGCTGGCAAGGCGCGGCGCGATCCGCGAGGCGATCGCCGGGACCTCGCTCGAGTCGTGGGTGCAGGCGAACCTCGACGCCGCGCTCCGTCTGGCCGCCGCGGCCTGAGGCGGCATCGCGACGACGTTGAGCTGTCCCTGACGGCGGACGATCGCGCCGCGGGACGCTCGACGACTAGCGCCGGGAGATCAGGTGGATGACCGCCACGAAGAGGGCGGCGCCGATGATCGACCAGAGGACCGGGAACGGGTGCCCGCCGACGTTGAGCATCAGGGGCTCGCTGAGGCCGAGCTTGCCGGCCAGCCAGGAGCCGAACAGCGCGCCGATGAAGCCGACGATGATGGTGACGAGCAGGCCACCGCGAACGCTGCCCGCGATCGCTTGGCCGATGGCGCCGCAGACCGCCGCGATGAGGAGTAGGAGCAGCAGCGTCAACAAAGACATGGTCACCTCCGTGGGACGTTCAGGCGAGTCCTCACGAGACTGCGCATTGCGTGCCAGCTCGCGGGCTGGCGTAGGAGCGGTGCGCTGTGGAGTCGTCAAGGCAAAGCGGAAGCTGTCCCTGCCTGACCCCCGTTACGCGGCGGTAGTTGGAGGACGCGGTCGACTTCGACGTTCCTCCACCACACGGACGTGCCCGCGGCGTAGTGGACGATCAGGACGTCGAGGCGCTCGACTGCGGCGAGGCCGAAGTGGAACCGCGGGTCGCTGGCGGAGAGGTAGGAGCCGCCGATGATGCGGTGGCGCACCCAGCGCGCGTCGCCGGCTCTCGCTTCGACGCGGATCGCGCCTGGGGCTTCGACCAGCAGCCAGTGCCGGCCGCGCCGCGCGGTGTCGTTGCGCAGCAGCGTGGGCACCGCATCGACGTTGGAGATCGCGAGATCCAAATCGCCGTCTTCGTCGATGTCGCCGACCGCGAGCCCGCGGCTCGACTCGACCACCGCGAAGCCGGGGCCCGCCGCGCCAGTGACATCGGTGAACTGGCCGCCCTGGTTGGCGAGCAGCAGGTTGCGCTGCTTGTAGCCGGGCCCGGCCGCCGGCACGTTGTCGGCCTGCGGGTAGATATGGCCGTTGGCGATCACCATGTCGAGGTCGCCGTCGAGGTCGAGATCCGACAACGTGGTGCCCCACTCGAGCGGCATGAAGCTGGGCTCGGCGACGCCGGTCGCGCGCGCCACGTCGGTGAACAGCGCCTCGCCCTCGTTGCGGTAGAGCGTCGTGGCGTCGCTCCAAAAGTTGGTGACCAGCAGCTCGGGGTCGCCGTCGCCGTCGGTGTCGCCGGCGCCGACGCCCATGCCGCCTTGCGCGTTGCCGCCGGCGTCGAGCGCGGCGCCGCTCCACAGGCCGACTTCCTGGAAGCGGCCCTTGCCGTCGTTGAGGTAGAGGTAGTTGGGGTTGGAGTCGTTGGCGACGTAGAGGTCCAGGTCGGCGTCGCCCTCGACGTCGAGCGCCTCGACGCCGAAGCTGTAGAACTTGCCGGCGTCGACGAGTCCGAAGGCCGCCGTCGCGTCGCGGAAGCGGCCGCCGCCGAGGTTCTCGAAGAAGCGGTTCTCGGCGCCCTCGTAGCCGAACGGTCCCGTCATCACCGGCTGCCCCTGCCACTCGAGCGTGGGCTTGGCGGCGAGCACCTCGGCCATCGTGCAGTCGATGTAGGCGGCGACGAAGAGGTCTTCATCGCCGTCGCCATCGGGGTCGAAGAAGACGGCGCCGGTCGACCATCCCGCGAGGCCCGGCGCTCCGGACGAGGAGTCGCTGCGCGCGAAGGTGCCGTCGCCGCGATTCGTGTAGAGCACGTCGGGGCCGAAGTTGGTGACGAAGAGGTCGAGCTGTCCATCGCCATCGGCGTCGCCCACTGCGACGCCGTTGCCCCAGCCGTCGTCGCCGACTCCGGAGCGCTCGGTGACGTCGTCGAAGGTGCCGTCGCCGCGGTTGCGGTAGAGGAGATTGCGGCCGCGCTCGGCGACGCGGCCGTCCTCGAGCCGCCAGGCGTTGACGAGGTAGAGGTCGAGGTCGCCGTCGCCGTCGTAGTCGACGAGCGCGAGGCCGCTGCCGCCGGACTCGAGGATGTGCGGCTTGGCGCGGCTGCCGCACCAGGTCGGCGTGTCGAGGTCGGCTGCCGTGGCGGTGTCGACGAACCAGAACGGCGCGTCGTCCGTGGTAGCGGAGGTGGCGGGCGGGGCTCCTGCGGCTACGCCGGCTGCCGGCGCCTTCGCCGCTGTGGCGGCAGGGGCTTCAACGGCTTGGCGGGGTATTGGCGCCGTCGCCGTTGGGCCGGCGGACGCTGCGGCAGCCACGCCTCGCGCCAGCGCCGCGCAGAGGATCAGCGCCAGCGCGAGCGCGCTCGGCGCGGCCCTCACTCCTCAGCGGCCAGCAGGCCGTCGGCGACCTTCGCGAACGCGTCCCACGCCGCCTTGCGCGCGGCGTCGGCGGTGGCTTTGCGCAGGTCCGCCGAAGCCTGCAGCGCTGCCTGCTTGGCGGCCCGCGTCACGATCACGTAGCCGGGCTCGTAGATGCCCTTCTCCTCGCCAGCAGCGTTGTGATGGTGACCGCCCTCGAGCAGTCTCTTGCGCACGCCGCCGATCGCGTTGTCGCCCTCGTTGGCGAAGAGCGCCATCTCGGCGGCGGCGCCGGCGAAGTCGCCGCTCTGGAACTTGGCCTCGGCGGCGCGGCGGTGGCCGTCGAGGATGGCGCGCACCAGGTCCGCTTCCGCTTCGCGCGCGCCGAGGATGATGGTGGCGAGCGACTCGTAGGTCTTCACCATGCTCGGCGGCGTCGATTGGGCGGCGGCGGACGCCGCGAGGCCAGCGAGCAAGAGCAACGACAGAAGGGCGACGGCGAGAAGCGTCCGCGTGCGGTTCATGAGCGTTCTCCGTGCATGTAGTTGAGCCTTCGGGGAGTCTTACACAGTCGTTCGACGTGCCTTCTCGATGCTCGTGGCCCCGGGAGTGCCGTGCTTGGCGACGCGGGCCGGGGCTGCGCGGTGCGAGCTACACTGCCGACGTGCGCATCGCCCTGACGACTCTCGCCCTCGTCGCGGCGATGGCTGTCTCGACGATTGCCGGCGCCCGCGCGGGAAAGCCGTCGACGGCGACCGGCCGTGTCGTGGACGTGCAGGGCCGGCCGGTAGCAGGGGCTGTGGTCGACGTCAGCATCACCAGCCAGGACTACCGTTCCGTCACCATCGGCGAGGGCACGAGCGACGCCGACGGCCGCTTCGCGCTCACCCTCACCACCACCGACTACGGCGACCTGGGCCTCGACGTCGATGCGCCCGGGTTCGAGTCCTGGGGCTGGGCCGGCTTTCCTCGCGGCATCGTCGACGAGAAGATCGTGCTCGGTCGCATCGTCGATCGGACTTTCCTCGAAGGGCTGCGCTCCGTCCGCGATCCGCAGGAGCGCGCCCGTCGCGTGCTGGAGATCGCGGCGTCCGACGATCTCCCGGACATCGACGAGATGTTTCCGTATCTCGGCGAGCTGCATTCGGACCTCGCCGCCATCGTGAAGGCGGGGATTACCGAGCCGAAGGGGCGACGCACCGAGCGCACCCCGGCCTACCAAGCCTCACGCCTCCTCGCCTACTGGGCCGACCCGGCCGACGACGCGCTCATCGCGCCGTGGATCAAGGAGAACTGGGGCGCCCGGCCGGCCCACGTGGCGCACCTCGGCCTCGCGGGCGACTCGATCTACGAGGTTTGCCACCGCTGGTCGGAGATCCACTTCGTCGATCAGAAGATCGCCGCGGACCGCGTACCTTGGAACACGTGCCGGCAGCGGCTCGTCGATCGGACCGGCACGCACGCCCTCGCGCTGTTCCACGTGCGGTACGCCTACTGGGGCTACGAAATGTACCTGGTGATGCGGCGGGAGGGGGAGCGGTGGGTCTTGCGCGGGGTCGGCGAGGACACGCTGCTTCACTTCCGTCCTGCGCAGGACGATTAGCGGCCGCGGCGCGAACCGCGCGGACTGGCTAGACTCCCGGCCCATGCCGCGCTTCCCGGCGATCTGCCGCCACCGTTCTCGCACCGTCGAAGGCTCGACCGCCACGGCCACGCTGCCGCTCGCGCCGCCCGCCACCACCGCCCTTCCCGGCCGGCGTCACCGCCATCGGCTCGCCAACGGGCTCGACGTGCTGCTGGTCGAGATTCCCGGCTCGCAGATCGTCTCGACGACGCTGTGGTACCGGGCCGGCGGCCGTGACGAGCCGGCGGCGCACGGCGGGGTGGCGCACTTCCTCGAGCACATGATGTTCAAAGGGTCGCCGGGCTACGGGCCGGGGCAGATCGATCGCCGCACGCAGGCGCTCGGCGGCAGCAACAACGCGTACACGAGCCACGACGCGACGGTCTATTACTTCAAGTTCGCGGCCCGCGTCTGGCGCGAGGCGCTGGCG
Organism: Thermoanaerobaculia bacterium; assembly: GCA_963846495.1. GTDB lineage: Bacteria > Acidobacteriota > Thermoanaerobaculia > Multivoradales > JAIOJS01 > DASYQD01. Next base: position 95,343 of record CAWJWP010000009.1, read on the forward strand.
ATCGAGGCCGATCGCATGGCGGCGCTGACGCTCGACTCGCAGGAGGTGGCGAGCGAGCGGCAGGTGATCCTCGAAGAGGTGGCGATGTACGAGAGCGACCCGTGGGACGCTCTCGAGCAGGTCGTGGCGGCGGCGCTCTTCGGCGAGCATCCTTACGCGCGCACGGTGCTCGGCACGCGCGAGGAGCTGATGGCGACGGGCGTCGACGAGCTCGCCGCGTTCCATCGCGCGTTCTATCGACCCGACAACGCGGCGATGGTGGTGGCTGGCGCGGTGGGGGAGAGCGACCTCGTTGCGATCGAGTCGGCGCTGGGCGCGCTCGCGCGCGGTGCGGCGCCGCGGTTGCCGATGCCGGCGTGGCAGCCGCCTGCCGAGCTCGTGCGCGTCGAACGGCGCCACGGCGAGGTGCCGCGCATGCTGCTGGCGCTGCCGGCGCCGCCCGCGGATCATCCCGATCACGCGCTGCTGCGCGTGCTCGTCGGCGCGCTCGCCGATGGGCGCACGAGCCGGCTGCGGCGTGACCTCGTCGAGGAGCGCGAGGTCTGTCTCTTCATCGACGCCGACGCTGCCGCGGCGGTGGGACCGGGCACCATCACCGTCGAAGCCGAGCTGCACGAGGGCGCCGAACCGCGGGAGGTGGAGGAGCGCGTGCTGGCGCACTTGCGCGCGCTCGGCGAGGCGCCGCTCGGTGAGGAAGAGCTTGCTCGCGCTCGCGTCTCGCTGCTCGCCGACTGGGTGTTCGGCAACGAGCAGGCGCACCAGCAGGCGCTCACCATCGGCTTCGGTCTGGCGCTCTTCGACGAAGGGCACGCCGAGCGGAGCGTCGCCGCCGGTTTGGCTGCGACCGCGGAGGAGCTGCAGGACGCAGCGCGGCGATGGCTGTCACCCGACCGCGGCGTGATCGGCTGGGCGCTGCCGGCGAAGAGGCGGCGGCGTGGCTGAAGCGAACCTGACCCTCGATCCCGGGCCGACGTTGCCGCCGGCGGTTGCGCCGCCGCGGCTCGATCTCCGCGTTCGACGCGTGCCCGGCGTGCCGGTGGTGGCGGTGCGCGTTTGGCTACGCGGCGGCGCGCGCGCCGAGCCGCAACCGGGAGTCTCTTGGGCGGCCGGAAGGCTGCTCACCGAAGGCACGACGACGCGCGATTGGCGCGCCCTTGCCACCGCGGCGGAGGATCGCGGCGCCACGCTGCACGGCTTCGGCGGCTACGAGGCGCACGGCATGGCGGTCGACGCGCTGGCCGCCGATTGGGAGCTCGCGATCGCTTGGACGGCCGAGCTTCTGCTCGCGAGCACCTTCCCGCCCGACCGTCTCGCGTGGGTGCGTCGCCAGGGCGAGACCGAGCTCGAGAGCGAGTGGGACCAGCCCGAGGTGCGCACCTCGTGGGCGTTTCTCGACCAGCTCTACACGCCCAACCCGCGCGCGCGTCCGGTGCAGGGCGATCGCGCGAGTCTGGCCGCCCTCGACGCCGACACTTGCCGCTCGTTTCACGTCGAGTCGCTGCAACGCGGCGTCATCGTCGCCGTCGCCGGCGAGATCGCCGAGGAAGCCGTGCGCGCGCGGCTCAGCGAGCTGCTCGCACCGATCCTCACCGGCAGCGCCGCGCTCGCCGACCCGCCGCCGCCGGTCGGGATGCTCGAGTCCCGTCGCGAGCTGCCGTCGGGCGCCGTTGATCAGGCACACCTCTACCTTGGGCACCTCACCGTGCCGCGCCTCCATCCCGACCACGCAGCGCTCGAGGTGCTCGGCGTGGTCCTCGGCGCCGGCGCCGGCTTGACCGGCCGCATCCCCGAGCGCTTGCGTGAGCGCGAGGGCCTCGCCTACACCGCGCAAGCTGCGACCGTCGGCGGCGCGAGCAGCGAGCCGGGCCGCCTCGTCGTCTACGTCGGCACCTCGCCGAAGACGGTGGCGAAGGCCGAAGCCTCGGCGCGCGAAGAGCTCGCGCGCCTCCTCGACGGCGGCATCAGTGACGACGAGTTCGAGGAGGCGCGCACGTATCTTCTCGGGCGCGAGCCCTTCCGCCGCGAGACCGCCCGCCAATGGGCCGACCTCCTCGCCGAAGGCGCCTACTGGGGCCTGCCCCTCGACGACGCCGCCTGGTGCGAAGCCGAGCTCCTGCGCCTCGACCGCGCGCAAGTCGAAGCGGCGGCGCGAAGGCACGTGAAGCCGGAGGCGCTGAAAGTCACCGTCGGTCTGCCCGGCGAGTAGGCTCCGGTTTCTACCTTTCTCGCCATCTTCTACCTTTGTGGCAGAATCACCGCGAGGTGACGCCATGGCCCTCAGCATCAAGAATGCCGAGGTCGAACGTCTCGTCGACGAAGTCTCTACGCTGGCAGGCGAGAGCAAGACCGACGCAGTGCGCCAAGCTCTGATCGAGCGAAGAGACCGGCTCAAGCTCCGTCGACGTGGCGAGCTCGGTGCGGGCTTCATGCGTTACCTCGAAGAGGAGATCTGGCCGCTCGCCCGGCGGCTAGGCGTCGCCCGCAAGCGACTCAGCCGCAAAGAAGAGGATTCCATCCTCGGCTACGGGAAGGACGGCGTTTGATCCTCGATTCGTCGGTCATCGTCGCCATCGTCACGCAGGAGCCCGGCGTCGAGTTGATCGTCGAGAAGCTGCGCAAGGCGGAGGTCCGGGCGGTGAGCGCCGCCACGCTGGCTGAAGCTGGGATTGTGCTCCAGGCCCGATTGGCACTCGATCCGCAAGCAATCATCGATCGTTTCTTGCGCGATTTCGACGTCGCGGTCATCGCATTCGGCGACGAGCACTGGCGTGAGGCCGTCGACGCCTATCGGCGCTTCGGCCGCGGCAGGCATGCGGCTGCGCTCAACTTCGGCGACTGCCTGTCGTATGCGACGGCCCGTTTGGCCGGCGAGCCGTTGCTGTTCGTCGGCGCTGATTTCGCCCGGACGGACCTGCAGATCGCCTGACGGCTTTCAGTCCGCTGGGGGCAGCGACCTCGGTCAGCGGAACGGAAACGACAGCTGTTCGCCACCATGGCGCGAGCGCTCCTCGCGGATCGCGTCGATCGGGCTCATCCCGTCGAGGTCGGGATGCGCCGTGCGTTCCCACAGCCGCTGCCGCTGCACCAGCTTTCCTGCCAGCTCCCCCCAGTCGTCACATCCCTCGGCGAGCAGCTCCTCGCGCCAGAGGAGCCAGCGCCGGTGCAGCTCACGATCGAGCCGCGCCTCCGTCGGCCCCATCGTCGGCCCCCAGCGTTGCTCCGCCTCGTCACCGAGCCCCGAGTCGGGGAGCATCAGGCGCGCCATCAGCTCGTCGTCGTGCTCCGCCCGCCACGCCATCACCTCCTCGTCCCAGAAGGGACCCGTGGGAGCGTCGATCCAGCGATCCTGGATCGCCGCGCGGTTGTCGAGGACGTTCGCGGCCCACGGGCAGATGATGCCCTCCTTCGTCGCCAGGAACGCGAAGAAACGCTGGAGCGAGACCGGCATGGCCTTGGCTCGGGTAATGCCGTCCCACCCTTTGCGCGGGTACCAGTCGAAAAGAAAGACCCGAAGGTCGTACTCGTGGACGGCGGGCGCCGGGATTCCGTTGCCGGCGAGGAACTCGACGAAGGCCGACGCGTTCTCGCCGTGTCGGGCCGCGGTGGCGGCCGACAACGCCTGCTCCTCGCGCAGGTGGCGAGCGAAGCGCTCGACCACCGCCAGTTGGCGCTTCACGAACGCCTCGAGATCGGCCATCGCCGCGGTTTGCCCGTCGACGGCGGATGCGGGGTCGGCGCCTGGCCCTTCGGCGCCGCCCGGGGTGAGCGGCGGGGGTTCCAGCTCGATGTCGTCATCGATGGGCTGCCAGGACATTTCGATGCCGGTCGGCTCGTCTCGCCAGCCCTCGATCGCCGTCCCTTCCGCCAAGTCGGCCGCGCACGCCGCGACGAACCGTGGCACCGCCGCGAGCAGCGCCTCCAAGTCGGCAACGTCGCTGCGTCGCAGCCCGCCGGCCGGCGTGTTGAGGGCGAGGACGCGCGGATAAGCTCCTGGGCCGGCCACCTCCCAGCCGGCGGCGGTCAGCTCGCGCCGCGCCGCGCGCGATTGCTCCCGCAGGTCGTCGAAAGTCACCGACAGGACCCGGCCACGAAAGTCGTCGAAGGCGTTCTCGACGCTGAGCGAGTCGAGCAAGGCGTGGAAGTCTTCCGCCTCGGAGTAGAGAGCGATGCCGTGCTCCTCGCCGGCTGCGCCGAGGACGGAGAGGCTCCAACGATTCCCCGCCGGCATCAGCGCCTCGAGAGCGTCGTCGGAGGAGGGCAGCCGCTCCCAGGGTGCGGCGCGGTAGAACGCGGCGGCGCGCGCGAAGAGCGCAGCCACGATTTCCTCCGGCAGCCCCCAGGCTGCCCAAGTCTCGGGACAGGACGCGCGAGAGCGTCCCGATCCGCCGGCGTGCTCGATCGCCGCGTAGGCGGCCTCGTCCAGGTCGCCGAGCGCGCCGGCCTCCACGGCGGGAAGGCCGCCGAGCTCGCGCGCCGATGGGTGCGACCGCAATCGCTCCGCAAGCGCTTGCGCCACCTCTGGCTCGCGTACGAGGACCCGCTCGGGCAGGGCGCCTACGCGACGTCCGGCGTCGACCAGCGCGTCCGCGAGAATCGCGGCGATCGCCTCGGGCTCCGCCGACGGGCGATTGAGCGCGTCGGTGCCGATGACGAAGCCATCGGCCACCACGAGAGAGAAGGCCAGCCGCGCCGCGGGGTCGCCTTTGATGCCGACGGGCAACGGCACGACGTCTGCCTCCCAGGACGCGGCGCTCGCGGCAGCTGCTCGCACGTGGCCGGCGGCGGTCCGCGAGGCGTGCGCCGTGTCGTCGAGGCGCTGGCAGCACTTCTTGTACTTCTTGCCCGAGCCGCACGGGCACGGGTCGTTGCGGCCGATTCTCACGTGCCTGAGCCTCCGCGAGGCGAGGCACGGTAGCACGGTCGGACGGCCCGGGCAGTAGCGCTCAGCCCGCGTCGTCGTCGCCGCCGCGCGGGCGCTCGATGCCTAGCGTCGCCGCTTTCTGGTGGAGGTAGGTGCGCTGCAAATCGAGCAGCCGTGCCGCGGCGGCGAAGTTCCAGCCGGTGCGGCGTAGGACGGCTTCGAGGTATTCGCGCTCGCTCGCGGCCTTGAACTCTTTCCAGGGCGCGATCTCCTGGAGCTCTTGCGGGCGCAGCAGGCCGGTTTGGCGTTGCGGCACTGCGGGTTGGAAGAAGGCAGACGGCAGCTGGTCGGGGGTGATCGGATCGCTGCCGAGGATGGTCAGGCGCTCGCAGAGGTTGCGCAGCTCGCGCACGTTGCCGGGCCACGGGTAGCGCAGCAGCAGCGGCATGACGCCTTCGGCCACGGTCTTCCGGCGCAGACGGTGGCGGTCGGCGAAGCGGTCGAGGAAGTGGACGAAGAGCAGCGGCACGTCCTCGCGGCGCTCGGCGAGCGCCGGCACCTCGATCGGGAGGTGGTGCAGTCGGAAGTAGAGGTCCTCGCGAAAACGGCCGGCCGCCGCCTCGTCGTCGAGCCGGCGATGCGTAGCCGCCAAGACGCGGACGTCGACGACGCGGTCGCGCGTCTCGCCAATGCGCCGCACCTGGCCGTCCTCGAGCACGCGCAGGAGCCGCGCCTGCAGCGGCAGGCTCATGTCGCCGATCTCGTCGAGGAAGAGCGTGCCGCCGTGAGCTTCCTCGAAGAGGCCGGCCTTTGCGGCCTTGGCATCGGTGAAGGCGCCGCGGGCGTGGCCGAAGAGCTCGCCTTCGATCAGGTGCGGCGGGATGGCGGCGCAGTTGATCTTGACGAAGGGTCCGTCGCGGCGCCGGCTCTTGCGGTGGAGCGCGTTGGCCACCAGCTCCTTGCCGGTGCCGCTCGGCCCCAGGATCAACACGCGGGCGTCGGTCGCGGCGGCTTTGTCGATCGCTTCGCGCAGCCGCCGCATGGCCGGCGAGTCGCCGAGGATCTCGTCCTCGGGCTCGAGGCGCGACTCGAGCGCCGCGACGCGACGCCTGAGGCCCGCGGTCTCGAGCGCGTTGCGGATCGACTGCAGCAGGCGCTCGCGGGTGAACGGCTTCTCGATGAAGTCGTGGACGCCGAGCCGCACTGCCTCCACCGTCTCGCTGATCGAAGCCTCGCCCGAGACGACGACCGTCGGCGGCAGCCGCCCGCAGGCGGCGAGACGGCGCACCAGCTCGACGCCGCTCATGCCGGGCAGCCGCACGTCGAGGAGCAGCAGGTCGGGAAGCGGGCCCGCGCCCTCGCCGAGCTCGGCCCACGCCTCTTCGGCGGTCGTCACCGATCGCGGCGCCATCCCTTCCGAGCGCAGCTGGAAGAGCAGGCTGGCGCGGATCTTCTCGTCGTCCTCGACGAGCAGCACGCGCGTCATGCCGGCACCGGCGCGGGGAAGAGGAGACGGAAGGTCGTGCCTGCTTCCGAGGTGTGCAGGAGCTCGAGGTCGCCGCCGTGGTCGAGCAGTAGCTTGCGCGAGATGGCGAGGCCGAGGCCCATCCCCTCGCCGATGCGGCGTGAGGTGGTGTAGGGCTCGAAGAGACGCGCGCGCAGCTCAGCAGCGACGCCCGGACCATCGTCGGCGACGTCGAGGGCGATTCCGTTCTCCACCGGCGCGAAGGAGAGCGTGAGCGTGCCGCGCCGACCGGCCTCGCGCAACGCGAGCGCGCTGTTGTCGCCGAGGTTGACGAGCACCTGGCGCAGCATCTCGGAGTCGACCATCGCCTCGACGACGCGACCCGGATGGACGAAGCGCACGTCTAGCTCGGGCCAGGCAGCGCCGAAGAGATCGGCGAGCTCGCCCACCAGCCGCGCCAAGTCGTGACGAGCGAGCGTCGGTTGCGGCAGCCGCGCGAACGAGGCGAAGCGCTGCGTGAACGCACCGAGACGGTCGAGCTCCTGGCCGAGGCTCTCTTGCAAGCGAGCGAGCTCGCCGCGCGCTTCCGCTGCCGGCACCGCGCCGGCGAGGTCGCCGATGCGCGCCAGCTCGAGCCGCGCCGCGGCGAGCGGGGTGCGGATCTCATGCGCGTGACGGCGCGCCGACTCCTGCCACGCCGCGAGGTTCTCGAGCGAGGCGAGCCGCCGGCGGTCGCGCGTCATCGTCCGCGAGGCCTCCTCGACCATCCCGGCGATGCGGCCGACGAGATCGCGGCGACGCTCGCCGACGCGCACGTCGGGCCGGCCGGCGGCGAGGTCGCCGAGCGCCGACTGCAGCCGCACCAATCGCTTCTCCTGCCGGGCCTGGCGCACGGCGGTGACCGACCCGGAGAGCGCGATGATCACGCCGACGACCACGAGCAGCGCCACCTCGTAGCGCCGCACGATCTCTTGGCGGCTGTACTCCAGCACGCGCAACCGCCCGAGCAAGCGCTGCGTCTCCTGGAAGCGCCGGTGGTAGCCCGCCTCGCCGCCGGGGTCGAGGCGGGCGAGGCGCTTCTGGTCGTCGCGCGATCGCTCGACGGCAGCGACCACTTCCGGATGGACGCCGAAGGCGAACCACGAGCGCGACAGGCGGCGCTCGAAGAAGTGGAAGGTCAGGGCGGAAGCGACCGCGAGCGCGAGCAGCGTCAGGAGCGCGGTGCGCTGGCTCAGGAGCGCGAGCATACCGCTCAGGGACCGCGCGCCGGGACCGGCCGCGGCGTAGCCGGCCAGGCGTAGCGCACGATGCTGCGCCGCTGGATCGAGGTGGCGATCAGTAGATCGACGACGCCGTTGAGCCGAGACTCGCCCGGGCTCGTCGTCGCCGGTTCGCCGGCGGCGGCGCCGTCGTCGGGCGCGCTGGAGAACCAGCGCTGCGCGTCGCGTTGCTCCGACTGCGAGAAGGGGATGACGCTGAGCTCGACGCGCACCGCCCAGCTGCCGAGCGGCAGCGACAGCGCCACCGGCAGCTCGAGCGACTGCCACCAGCCGGCGAGCGCTTCGAAGGAGCGATGGGTGTCGCGCCGCACCCGGCCATCGGCGCCGACGGCGGTGGTGAGGAAGACCTCGTCCCAGGGCTCCCAGCGCACGTCGATGCGCGCCGCGCCGCGCACCTTGCGACCGGGCTCCGCCGCCGCCTTGACGACGACGACGAAGCTGGTGGTGAGGCCGGTGTTGAGGTGCGGGCGCACCTCCGGTCGCGACAGCACCTCGGGCAAGGCGCTCACCGACAGCGTGCGGTCGCGGCCGATGGCGTAGCTCGGCCCCTGCGCGCCGTGGAGGGCGGCAGCCGCGAACAGCAGCCCTCCCAGCCGCCGCCGCCGCCAGCACCGAGCGCCTCATCGGTCGCGCTCCAGCTCGGCGACGTAGCTGAAGCCGAGACGGTAGACGCCCCAGGCGTTGCGGAAGAGCAGCGAGGTGCGGAGTTGGGCATCGCGCGTGTCGTAGTCGTCGTCGAATTCGCTGGTGTAGTGCGACGCGTCGACCCGCAGCACCGTCTCGAGGCGGAGGTCGCCGCCGCGGCGCTGGCGGATGGCGAAGTCCCAGACGTTGAAGGCGTGGATCGCCTCCACGTAGACCTCTGTCTCGCTACCCGTGACCTCGAGTCTCTCGTGGTGCGTGGCGCCGGCGCCGAAGCCGAGCGACTGCTTGGGCGTGATCGACCAGTACTGCCGGCCTTGGGCGGAGAGGAGCCAGGAGTCGTAGGTGAAGCGCTGCTCGAAGTCGTTGCCCCCGTGGCGATCGCGATGAGTGATTCGCGAGCTCCCGTAGGCGCCGCTGCCGGTGGTCCGGCGGCCGCTGGTGGCAAAGAGCGGGTCGTCGGTGCTGTCGTAGATCCACTCGAGCTCGCCGCGCCACGCCTCGAGCTGCGACTCGCTGAAGCCGCCGAAGAAATCGAAGCGACGCTCGGTCGACGTCCAGGCGGCGCTCGCCCGCAGCGCGTGGTTGCCGGTGATCGGAATGCCCACCTGCGCCGACGCCTGCAGGTTGCCTTTGTCGTGCTCGTCGCCGACCGCGCTCGACAGCGCCGCGGAGGCGTAGCTGCCGGCGCCGAAGAGCCCGTAGCGCGTGTAGCCGAGCTGGAAGGTGCCGATGCCGAGGTCGTCGTCGTAGGCCTGCAGGCTGCCGAAGAGCAGCCCGCGCGCGCCGACGAATTTGCGGGCGCTCACCGTGAAGGCAGCGCCGGCCGCGAGCTCGCCGTAGTCGGCTTGGTCGCGGAGGTAGGGGCGATCGAAGTAGAAGACGTCGACGTCGAGGGCGAAGGCGACCGGCTTGGCGGCCTCGACGGTGATCACCAGCTCGTAGGCGCCGCGCTCGCTGCCCTTGCGCAGCGCCATGTCGGCGTCGACGACGAAGGGGAGCCGCTTGACGCGAGAGACGGCGTCGCGCAGCTGCGGCTCGGAGTACGTGCCCCCTTCCGCGAGCAGCGACTCGGAAAGCACGATCTGCCGCGCCGACTCGTGCGCGAGGCCTTCGACGACGATGCGCTCGATGAGGAAGGTGGGTGGCTCCTCGGCGCCGGCGCGAGCGCCGGCGGAGAGGAGCAAGGCGAGGGCGAGCAACGGCACACGAGCGAGACGACCCATCGACGGCCCCTTTCCGGTTGACCAGCGGACGAACCGGACAAGGGCAACCGATGTGCCACTCACGTGCGCGCGGGAGCGGCGGCGCGGCTGGCGGCGCAACGTCTTCTCAGACAACGGGATGCAGCGCTGTTGCGCCTCTCGTCATGAGCACGCCAGCCGATCGGCGGCAGTCGGGAGCGTATAGGAAAGCTGACGCCCGTCAGTGAATGCAGACGAACGCACGCGCGTAGCTGGGAGGTGGCGGCCGGCGGAACGTGCGGCCGCCGACGCCTTCTCCTTCATGGAAGAGTTACGCCTTCCCAGTCACCATGAAGCGTGAGGTGAGCGTGCCTGAGAATCGTGCATCGGTCGTTGCCGCCGTGTTGCTCGTTCTCTCACTGGCAGACATCGCCGCTGCGGAAGGTCCCGCCTACCAGGTCGCCGACATCGCGCCGAACACGCCGACGCGGCACCAGGGTGGCACGTTGTTCCCCATCAACTTGCAGCCGGTGGCTGACGGCGACGTCTTCCTTGCACCGGCCGGCAGCGGGCCTCCGAGCATCTGGCGAACGGACGGCACGCCGAACGGCACGCAGCCCGTCGTCGCCGGCGCCGCCCTCGGCATCGGCGCGCTGGTGGGAAGCAACGGCCAGCGCGCCTATTTTGCGGGCGGTTTTCCCGGCCGCACCAGCGCGGTCTGGGCGACCGACGGCACGGCCGCCGGCACCGTGCTGTTGAAGGGAGGCCTTGGCAACGGCGGCTTCTCTTCGAGCGGACCTGACGTCGCGGTGGTGGATGGCCGTCTCTTCTTTCACGACTGCCATCCGGCCCCCGGGCGTCATTGCGATCTCTGGACCTCCGAAGGCACTCCCGAGACGACCCGCAAGATCGCCGAGGTGGCGGAGTTGGTCGACAAGGTGACCGGGTCCGCGGGCAAGTTCTACTTCTTCGCCCCGCTGGACGAGCCGCGCCCCACTCTCTTTCGAAGCGACGGCACCGCCGCCGGCACGGTGCCTCTGCGGTCTTTCAGCTTCGCGAGCCCCCAGATCGACGTGACGTCTGTCGGCGGACGGGCGGTCGTCGTGGCCGAGCAGAAGCTCTGGGTCACCGACGGCAGCTCGGTGGAGCTCGTCCGCTCCCTCGGCGTCAACGAGTCCGTCGACTTCTTCAACGCGATCGTCGCCGGCGCCAAGGTCTACTTTCTGGTGGAACGTTCGAACGGCGGCACCGTCCTCGACGTGTGGAGTAGCGACGGTACGGTCGCCGGCACGTCGCTCGTGCTGAGCACGAACATCGCCTTCTCGCCGGTGGTGCCGAGCCACTGGGCGCAGCAGCTCGGCTCGCGCATCTACTTCGCCGTCCCTGGCCCGCAGGGCAGGGACCCATACGCCCTGTGGTGGAGCAGCGCCCAAGGTGGGACCGCGCAACCTCTCGCGTGCTCGGTGTGCTCTTCGCTGGAGGGCGGCCTCTTCGTCCTCGGCGACGAGTTGCTGTTTCCTGCGGCGGCGGGCGTTGAACGCTCGCTGTGGGCGATCGACCTGACGCACGTCCCTCGGCCGGTGGCGACGTATTGCAGCAACAACTTCTGCGGCGTCACGGCCCTGGTGGAGGCCGCCGGCAAGGCCTTCTTCCTGGTCACCCCGACGCCGGGCACCGCCGAGCTGTGGGTGACCGATGCGACCACCGCGGGCACCATGAAGCTCGACACCTTCTCTCAGGCCCTCGAGCTCTACGGTTCGGCGAGCGCCGATGCGCTGCTGTTCGGAGCGTCACGAGACCTGCAGCCGCAGACGCAGACGAGCCTCTGGACGAGCCGGGGCACCGTGCAGAGCACGACGCCGTTGACGGTGGTCGAAGGTGCCGGGTCCGAGCCGCACGAGCTGCGGCGGGCCGGCAGCCGGATCGCCTTCCTGGCGTGTGGTGACGAGGTGGGGATGTGGGGCGCCGGAGCGCATGACGCGGAGATCCTGAAGGAGGGTTCCGTCGACTGTCTGGGCTCGACCGACGCCTTTCACCCCTTCATGAGCGCCGGCGGTCACGCCTTCTTCCAGTTCTGGGGGCGCGCCGAGCTGTGGGCGACCGAGGGTACGGCGAGCTCGACGAGGAAGCTGCTCGAAGGCGTCGGCGAGATCGTCGACATCGCGTCATGGGGGGACGACGCCGCGGTCTGGACCACGCAGGTGCTCCCTAACGACAGCAGAGAGACCAGCCTCTGGCGAAGCGACGGCACCAGCGCCGGTACCGTGCGCCTGTTCGACCTCCCTACCGGAACGCAGTCCCCCTCGAGCACCGTCGACATCGGCGGGGTGCTGTACTTCCGGGCCAACTCGCCAGACGTGCAGATCTTCCGCACCGACGGCACCGCCGCCGGTCTGCGGAAGCTCACCAACGCTCCTGGCGGCGAGAACCTCGTCGCCGAACCCGAGTTCACGCGGGTCGGCGCCTTTGTCTTCTTTGCCGGTACGAGCGGCATCTGGCGCACCAACGGAACCGCCGCAGGTACGAGCCTGGTGGTGCCGATCGCGCAGGGCGGCTCGGTGAGCTGGCTGCATGAGCAGGGCGGGGCGCTCCTCTTCGGCCGCACCGAGGCTGGCGTCACGACGCTGTGGCGGACGCAGGGCACGCCCGGTACCACGCAACAGGTGGCGCCGATAGCTCCGGCGGGGCCTCAGTTCTTCCTCGATCGGCGCGCCGTCGTTTCCTTCGATGGCTTGCTCTACTTCGCGGCCGACGACGGCGCGCACGGAGTCGAGCTCTGGCGCACCGACGGCACGACCGCCGGCACGGTGCTGGTGCGCGACATCGGCATCGGTCCCGTGTCGGGGAACCCGCGCCACCTGGTCGTCGCCAATGGCCTGATCTACTTCACCGCGGACGACACGTTCACCGGCAGCGAGCTGTGGGTCTCCGACGGCACGAGCGCGGGCACGCACCTGCTGCAGGACATCGCTCCCCAGGCGGCTTCCTCGGCGCCGGCCGAGCTCACCGTCGTCGGCGACCTGATCTATTTCTCGGCCGACGACGGCGTCACCGGCCGCGAGCTGTGGGCGCTGCCGCTCGAGGCCCCGCAGCCGTGCTCGCCCACCGAGGGACGGCTATGCCTGCATGGCGACCGCTTCCGGCTCGAGGTCGCCTGGCGGGACTTCGCGGGAAACACCGGCAGCGGCCACGCCGTGGCGCTCACCACCGACACCGGCTACTTCTGGTTCTTTGATTCGGCGAACGTGGAGCTCACGGTCAAGGTGCTCGACGGCAGGGGCGTCAATGGCCACCACTGGGTGTTCTACGGCGCGCTCTCCAGCGTCGAATACACGCTCACCGTGACCGATACGCAGACCGGCGCGGTCAGGAGATACGTCAACCCCGCGGGAACGCTCGCGTCGGTGGCCGATACCGCGTTTCCACGCGGCGATGGTCTCGCCGGTGCTGCCGCTGCCGTTGCTGCAGGTACGGCGAAGTCGCGGCCTGGCCGCGTCACGTCCACCGCCGTTCCGCCGGCGCCGTGCGTGGCGACGAGCTTGCGCCTGTGCCTGCAAGGCGGCCGCTTCGCCGTCGAAGCGGTGTGGCAGGACTTCGCCGGAAATCAGGGCGTCGGCACGGCCGTGCGTCTCACCGGCGACACCGGTTACTTCTGGTTCTTCGGCGAGTCGAACGTCGAGGTCGTGCTCAAGGTGCTCGACGGCCGGCCGGTGAACGGAAAGTTCTGGGTCTTCTACGGCGCTCTCTCGAGCGTCGAGTACACCCTCACCGTCACCGACACGGAGACCGGGCTGCAGAAGCAGTACCACAACCCCAGCGGACGTCTCGCGTCGATCGCCGATACGTCGGCGTTCTGAAGTCGGGCCGGCGCTGCGGAACCCGGATGGCGGCGCGGAGCCCGCCCTACAAAGATCGCCTGGCGTCCGGGTAGGGCGGCCTCCGCGGCCGCCGTCAGCGGCTAAGCCGAAGCCTGCTCGCTCTGGCCGGCCATGATGCGCCAGCCGATGACCTTCTCGTCGATCTCGCGCAGGCGCTTGGCGACCAGCCGACAGAGCAGCTGCAGGAACTCGAGGCTTGCTTCGGGGTCGACGGTCAGCACTTCCTTGATCGTCGCCTCGTCGAGCGCCAGCACGGTCACCGGGCCGCCGTGCGCCCGGGCATCCGCCGAGCGCGGCTGGCCGTCGATCAACGCCATCTCGCCGAAGAAGTCGCCGCGCTCGAGGATGGCGAGCGCTTCCTCGCCGCCGCCGGGGATGAACTTACTGATGCGCACGCGCCCTTCGAGGACGACGTACATCTCGCGGCCCGGGTCGCCCTCGGCGAAGATCACCGCGCCGCCGGGGTAGGTGCGCTCGCGCGAGAAGGTGGCGAGGGCCATCAGCTCGTGGTTCGACAGCCCCTGCTCGCGGAAGAGGCGCATCTTGGTATCGGCGTCGACCGACGCCGCGCGCCCGCCGGAGGTGCGCTGCTTCAGCCGCAGCAGGTTCTCGGGCAACGCGTCCTCGTTGAAGAAGGTGCGCAGCTGCTCGTTGGTGCAGCGCAGCTTGAAGGCGAGGTTGTGCCAGAAGCTCCAGTAGATCTGCACGCCGAGCTCGGGGTCGCGGCGGATCACCTCGTCGAGACGGTGGGCGTCGAGCCGGAGCAGGTGGCAGGTCTGCGAGGCCATCGCGTCGCCGGAGCGCTCCGTCCGCGTCAGGAAGTTCACTTCCCCAAACAAATCGCCGGGCTTGAGCAGCCCCAGCGGATACGTGCCGTAGGGCGTCGCCCGCTGGATGGTGATCTCGCCCTTCTCGAGCACGTAGAGGTCGGCGCCCGGCGTGCCCTCGGCGAAGATCTGCTGCCCCTTCTCGTGCTCTTCCTCGGCCACCGCCTCGGTGAGCTGGAAGATCTGCTCGTCACGCAGGTGGCTCCAGGCGTCGAGGTGGCGCAGCCGCGCCGCCAGCTCGATGCGGCCGCTGCCGCGCGAATCGTGCTCCGGCGGCTCGACGGCCGCCAGCGTGTGCTCGTCGCGGAAGCGCTCGCGGTGCCACTCGAGGCGGTCGAAGGCGACGCGCAGCTCCTCCTGCCGCTGGTGGAAGACGTAGGCGAGCCGCTCGTTGCTCCAGCTCAGCTCCTCCTTGAGCTCCTGGATGCGGTCCTTGAGCTTGGCCGCGTCCTCGCGCTCGTGGTCGCCGATCAGGAGGAAGGCGTCGGTGAAGGCGGCGAGAGCGCCCGAGAGGTCGCCGAGCTCGTAGCGGGCGCGGCCGAGCAGCTGCGCCACCTCGCGGTCGAAGGGGTTGTACCGCCGCGCCTGTGACAGCTGCAGCACGGCACGCGCGAACTCGCGGCGCTTGAGCAGCTGGCGGCCGAAGAGCTTGTGCGGCGACGGATTGGGAAGGTCCTTGGCGACGGCGATCTCGAGGTACTCGCGGGCGCGCTCCTCGTCGCCGCGGTCGGCGAAGAGGTGGGCGAGGCCGAGGAAGTGCTTGGCGTCGAGGGCGTCGCGGCGCAGCTGCTCGCGGATCGTCTCCTTGAGCGAGCGCGGGCCACCCGAGCGCGGGTGCCGCCGCATGCGCTTCGCCTGCGCCACTGGCTGTCGAACTGCGGAACCGCTTCTTGCCAGTTGACCCGGTTGTCGAACTGCGTCGTCGTGCTCAGGAAATCGGCGGCATCTTCGAAGCCGCGCACGGCCAGCTGGACGTAGTTCACCGACATGACCGGTCCGTCGTACATGTCGACGGCCAGCTTGCCGAGCGAGTTGACCGTCTGCTGCGCGTAGAAGCCTTTGCCGACGAACACGCCGAGCAGGACCAGGCAGGCGATCAGCAACTTGATGCGGATGGACATGTCGAAGTTCTCTCGGGCTACGGGCTACTGCACCGTGATGGTCAGCTTCATCTTGGGATGGATCGCGCACTTGACGTCGTAGGTGCCGGCCTGGTCGAAGCTGACCGACTTGGCATCGCCCGGCTTCATCTGGCCGAGATTGCTCTCGTGCGGACCCTTGACCAGGACGGCGTGCGTGACCGTGTCGTCGTTGTTGAACTTCACGCTGTCGCCGACCTTGACCTGCAGGTCGGCGGGATTGAACGCCTTGCCGGCCTGGCCGACCGTGACCTCGTCCGCCGACGCCGCGGCGGCGAACGCCAGCTGGCGCGGCGATGATGATGGCAACAATTCTCATGTGACTGTGTCCTTGTTCTTGATTACGGCAGCACCGGCAGCGTCATCGGACGGTCCTGACCGGTCAGGGTTTGCATGAAGGCGACCAGGTCCTTGACCTCCTGGTCGTTCAGCGCGATCGGCTTCATCTCGGCATCGAGGCTCGGCCGCTGGTCGCCGCCATCCACATAGTGGCGGACGACATCTTCGAGCGTCGCCATCGAGCCGTCGTGCATGTAGGGCGCGCGCTGGTCGATGTTGCGCAGGCCGGGCGTCTTGAAGGCGTATTGCAGCTCCGGCACGCCGGGCACGATCTTGGCGCGGCCGACATCGTCGGTCGCCGCCAGGCCGATGTCATGGAAGCTGTCGTCGGTGAAGGTCCAGCCGGAATGGCAGCTGACGCAGTTGGCCGTGGTGTTGAACAGGACGAAGCCGCGCTTGGCGTCCTCGCCGACCGCCTTCTCGTCGCCGGCGACCCAGCGGTCGAACGGCGCTTCGGCGGAGACGATGGTGCGCTCGAAGGTGGCGATCGAGGCGGCGATGTTCTTTTCGGTGATGCCTTCGCCGGGGAACACCTCGTCGAACTTCTTCTGATAGCCGGAGATGCCCTTGAGGCGGTCGATCAGCACGTCCATCGGCGTGTTCATCTCGCCGGCCGCGGTGATCGGACCCGTCGCCTGCTTCTCGAGCGATTCGGCGCGGCCGTCCCAGAAGAAGATCTCGCCCCAGGCGCGGTTGATGATGGTGGGCGAGTTGCGGCCGAGCACCAGCATGTTCTCGCCGACCGCGGTCTTGTGGCCGTCCTCCCAGCCGAAGCTCGGATTGTGGCACGACACGCAGGCCTGCACGCCGGAGCGCGACAGCCGCGGATCGAAGAACAGCGTCTTGCCGAGCTCGGCCTTGGCCGGGCGCATAGGCGTTGTCCTTCGGAAACGGAATCTCGGTCGGCCGCACATAGAGCTTTTTCATCGCGGCGATATCGCCATCGCCCGCCTGGGCCGACGCGACCTGCTCGGCGACGGCGCTGCTGGCCGCGACGCAAATGCCGATCACGCTGGCGATCATCGTGCTGCTGCGCAAGAAACGGCGCATGGAATTCCTCTCATCTGGGTGAACACGCGAATCGCCGTTCACGCAGACGAGTGTGTGGCGTCGATATTAAGGAACACTGAATAAACTGCAGGAGGCGCCACCTATCCGACAAATGTCATGGTGCAAATAATTCGACAGCGAACTCCAATGCGTAGCAGTGCGTTCCGGCACTTACATCGATCGACGACTAGGTCGACTGCCGCGCATGGGAGTTGCTCGAGCGATGAGCGCGAGCCGCTGCGCCAATGCCGCCATCCCCTCTGATGTCGTCTTGTTTTGAAAGTTGTAAGCCCAGCTTAATTCCGCTACTAGGAATTCAGCCTGGAAGCGACGGTTTTTCTCTTGGGCGCGCCGTTTCTAGGAATCATGTCCGAGCAACGCTGAGGATTGTGAGTATGACGTCGCCGCGGGCGCCCAAGCCAGCCGTCAGTTTCGAGTTCTTTCCACCCAAGACGCCGGCGGCCGAGGCGCAATTGTGGGCGGCCATCCGCGCGCTGGAGCCGCTGCTGCCGGACTACGTCTCCGTCACCTACGGCGCGGGCGGCGGCACCCAGGACAAGACCTTCGAGACCGTCACGCGCATCTTTACCGAGACGCATCTGCGGCCGGCGGCGCACCTGACCTGCGTCGGCCAGAGCCGCAGCGAGATCGAGGACCTGCTGCGGCGCTATTGGTCGGCCGGCGTGCGCCACATCGTGGCGCTGCGCGGCGATCCGCCGGCCGGGGGCTCCTACGTGCCGCACCCCGACGGCTTCGCCAACGCCGCCGAGCTGGTGGCGGGCATCAAGCGGGTCGCCAATTTCGAGATCAGCGTCGCCTGCTATCCGGAGACCCATCCGCAGGCGAACTCGCCGCAATCGGACATCGAGAACCTGAAGCGCAAGTTCGACGCCGGCGCCGACCGCGCCATCACGCAGTTCTTCTTCGACAACCAGCTCTACCTGGATTTCCTGGACCGCGCCGCCGCGGCCGGCGTCAGCGGCGCGATCGTGCCGGGCATCCTGCCGGTCACGCAGTTCGCGCAGATGACGAAGTTCGCCGCCATGTGCGGCGCCAAGGTGCCCGACTGGCTGGCCGATCTGTTCGACGGGCTGGACGAGGATCCCGACACCCGCCGCCTGGTCGCCGCCATGGTCGCGACCGAGCAGATGCGCGCGCTGCAATCCTCCGGCATCAACGAGTTCCACATCTACACGCTGAACCGCGCCGACCTGACGCTCGGCATCTGCCGCCGCATGGGCCTGAAGCCGGCCCAGCTGATGGGCGTCAAGGCCGCCTTGTCCGAGCAGACGCCGCCCTTGCAGCGCGATCCGAATTTCCGGTAGCCGCTTCAACGAGCCGTCCCACTCGCTCGTCATGGCAAGGCTTGGCCTTAGCATGACGGGAAGTCGAGTGGGACCGGCGATTTTCGAACTCGGCTCGCGACGCATCTAAAGATCGCCCATCCGCAGGTTCTGGATGAGCTGGTCGCGCTTCTCCTGGTCGTTGTCGGTCTTCAGTTTCATCCAGATCGGAAAGTGATCCGACAGCAATACGTGATCGCATGTCGCTCTGGCCGGGGAACAGCTGCTGCCCGATGCCCTGCCAGGCCTTGAGCACGCCGCCATGGTTGGTGAAGGAGCGGAAGTCGGTGAACTTGGGCAGGAACAGGATGTGGTCGTAGTGCTGCGTCTGCTTGACGTTGGTGCGGCGCCGATCAGCGGCTCCGGGATCTTCAGCCCGTATCTGCAGCAGATCGTCGATCATGCTCTGGCCCTCGGTGTTGAAGTCGCCGAACACGATACGTCGCTGTCGGCGACTTCCTTGCGCTCGGTCTTCTTCTTGAGCCACTCGGCGAAGCGGCTGATCTCCGCCTGGCGCGCCACGTTGCTGGTGCCCCAGCGGACGTGCGCCGAGATCGCGATGAAGTCGAAATTGCCGGAGCAGAACGACGCCATGTAGGGCGGGCGCCAGAACGATTTCTCGGCGAGATATTCGTCGCCTTCCTGATGCGCGCCGGATGGACGTTGCCGGCGAAGCCGTTGAACTGGACCGCACGCTTGTCGAAGATGAAGCCCAGGCGCTCCCAGTTGCCGCCCCAGTCGTCGACCGAATCCGAATAGACCGCCTGCCAGTAGGGACCGAGATAGTCGAGGACCTGCCGCACGTCGGCCATGTTCTCCCGCAGCTCCACCAGCGAGATCAGGTCGAACTGGCCGAGGACCTCCGCCACCAGGTGCAACGCCTTCTTGGGACGCGGCGTCTTGCCGAACTCGCGGATATTCCAGGAGGCGACGATCACCGTCTCGTCGAGCTTCGATGACGGAAGCTCGAACTGGTCGATCGAGGCGGACAGCAATTGCAGCGCCTGCGCGGTCTCGAGATCGATTTCACCGTGGTGCATGGCCGACCCCCATCGGCTGGAATGGCATGTGCTGCGACCCGGCCCCGGCATGAGTGTGGGTCGACAGCCCCGGTTGTCAGTTATAACAAAACACGCCCGGAGACGACCGGCGAGGCTATTTAACGGTCGAAGGCGCGGGTTTACTCCGCCCCGGCACTTTGGTAGCTTCCGCGCCGAAATTTTCCCGACACCATCCAAGGTCCGACGGGTTGATCCCATGAAAATCAACGGCAATTCCATTCGCCCCGGCAACATCATCGAGCATCAGGGCCGGCTGTGGCGCGCGGTCAAGACCCAGCACACCCAGCCCGGCAAGGGCGGCGCCTATCTGCAGGTCGAGCTGAAGGACATCCGCGACGGCACCAAGCTGAACGAGCGCTTCCGCTCCTCCGAGACGGTGGAGAAGGTGCGCCTGGACGAGCATCCCTACCAGTTCCTGTTCTCCTCCGGGGACGAATACACCTTCATGGACCAGGACACCTTCGAGCAGATCACCCTCAACTGGCGACCTGATCGGCGAGCCGGCGGTGTTCCTGCAGGAAGGCATGGTCGTGACGCTGGAGAGCTACGAAGGCTCGCCGATCTCGGTCGAGCTGCCGGAAACCGTCACCATGCGGATCGTCGAAGCCGACGCCGTGGTGAAGGGCCAGACCGCCTCGTCCTCCTACAAGCCGGCCACGCTGGAAAACGGCGTGCGCGTGATGGTGCCGCCGCACATCGGATCCGGCACGCGCATCGTGGTGAACACCGCCGATTCGACCTATGTCGAGCGCGCCAAGGACTGAGCGCGCGCTCCCGCTTTATTTTTTATCTGCTGTTTGAACCTCTGAACTGGAATTCCGATGACGCCGCGCTCGGCCATCCTCAACGTCATGACCAAAGCCGTCGACAAGGCCGCGCGCGCCCTCAAGCGCGATTTCGGCGAGGTCGAGCAGCTCCAGGTCTCGCAGAAGGGCCCGTCGGACTTCGTCTCCAACGCCGACCTCAAGTCCGAGCGCATCCTGCGCGAGGAGCTGTCCAAGGCGCGGCCGGCGTTCGGCTTCCTCGCCGAGGAAAGCGGCGCGCAAGCCGGCAGCGATGCCGAGCATCGCTGGCTGATCGATCCGCTCGACGGCACCACCAACTTCCTGCACGGCCTGCCGCACTTCGCGATCTCGGTCGCGCTGGAGAAGGCCGGCGAGATCCTGGCCGGCGTGATCTACGATCCGATCAAGAACGAGATGTTCGTCGCGGAAAAGGGCGGCGGCGCCTTCATGAACGATCGCCGGCTGCGCGTCTCGGCCCGCAAGTCGCTGGGCGACAGCCTGATGGCGACCGGCATCCCGTTCCGCGGCAAGGGCGACCCGGTGGCGTTCGGCCGCCAGCTCGAGTTCGCGATGCGCGAGACCGCGGGCGTGCGCCGCTTCGGCGCCGCCTCGCTCGACCTCGCCTACGTGGCGGCCGGCCGCTTCGACGCGTTCTGGGAGGAGGGCCTGGCGGCCTGGGACGTCGCGGCCGGCATCCTGCTGGTGCGGGAGGCCGGCGGCTATGTCTCCGACCTCAAGGGCGGGCAGACCATGCTGCACGGCGGCTCGATCCTGGCCACCAATGGCCTGCTGCACGCGCCGATCCAGGGGCTGCTGAAGCCGCACTGAGCGAACCCGGCCAACAGGCGGATTTTCGCCACATTTCGGCCTGAGACCTAGGCCACATCACCGGCCAAAGCCGGTTGTGATAGCGTTTTCTAATCGGCTATAGTCCTGCGGCTGCCGCGATGCGGCTCGGGCGAGGCTGAATAAAACTATAAATGTCCAGGGGTTACACGATGAACCGGAGCTGGCACAGGCACGCCAAACGCGGCCTACCGATTCTATCGGCGGCGCTGCTGTCGGCGGTCGGTCTGCTGTGCGATGGCGCGTCCGCGCAGAGCGCGTCCAATGGGGTCATCGTAGACTACGACGTATTGAACGGCTTGCCGGGCCCGGCCGCACAGCCGGCGCCTCAGGTTGCACCCAGCTATGCGCCGGCGCCGGTCCCCTACGGCGCTGCGATGCGCCGCCGTACGCACCCTATGTCATGGTGCGTCCAGGCATCTATGCGCCGATGGTCCCGGGCTACGCCCCGGCGCTCGCCGCGCCGCCGACCGGTACGCCCACCAGCGCGCTGACGACGCTCGGGCCCAATGGCCGGCCGACGGTGCCGATCCAGCTGAAGAGGCCGGGGTCCAGCGACCAGCAATACGGCGAAACATCGGATAGCCAGGTTGCATCCGTCACGCCGCCGGACGAACCGGAGCAGGTTCCCGACGAAGTGCCGATGCTGGAGCCGACCCCGCCGGCGCCGCCGCCGGCCGCGGACGTCGAAGCCGACCCGACAGCGCCCGCGGTGGAGACCCCTGCCCCGCCGGCCGAAGCCGAGGCGCCGCAGGAACCGGCAGCGCCCGAGCAGCCCGCTCCCGAGCAGCCGGCCGCGCAGCAAGAGCCGGAGCAGCCTGCTGAAGAACCGGCGCAGCAGCAAGCCGCGCAAGAACCCGAGACCGCGCCCGCGCCCAGCGAAACGCCGCCGGCCGAAGGCGAAGCGGCCGAGACGCCGGAAGAGCAGCCGACCGAGGAAGCCGAAGCGCCGCCGGAGCCCGACAACACCCAGCCGGCCGCGCCGATCCCGCAGGGCGGCATCCGCATCGTCTTCCCGACCGAGTTCAACGATGTGCCGGTCGAAGCCAACAGCGCGCTCGACGATCTGGCGGCGCAGATGGTGGCCGACGAGAGCATGCGCATTGAGATCAAATGCTATGCCAGCGGCACGTCGGATACCGAGAGCAAGGCGCGGCGCAAGTCATTGCAGCGCTGCATCAACATCCGCCAATACCTGTTCAAGAAGGACGTCCGGACCACGCGCATGGACGTGCGCGCGCTCGGCCTGAAGTCCGAAGGACAGCCGGCGGACCGTGTCGACATCGTTCCGGCGAATTCGTGACCGGCGCCGCGGCAATCTCCCGTCATCACGCAAGACAATCGCAGGCGAATCGCGTGCGCCGGCGGCCGGCCGCCTTCAGCGCGTGCGCATCTACCGACGGGCTTTGACCGATGAGCCGCCCGACGACTCAGCTCCTGTGGATGGTGGTCGGCCTGGTGGCGGCCGGCGGCGTCATCTTCCTGCTGTGGGACCGCGATCGCCGCCTCGTTCCTGCACAATCCGGCGCTCAATACCGGCATCCTGGTTGTGCTGCTGGTCGGCATCGTGTTCGTGTTCTACCAGGTCGCGCGGCTGACCTCCGACATCAACTGGATCGAGGGGTTCCAGCGCGGCGGCCACACCGGCTCCTTCGCGCAACCGCGGCTGCTGGCGCCGCTGGCCGCGATGGTCAAGGACAAGCAGCACAACCGCCTTCAGCTTGTCCGCCACGACGCTGCCGTTCGGTCCTGGATGGCATCCAGGCGCGGCTCGACGAGCATCGCGAGATCTCGCGCTATCTCATCACCTTGCTCATTCTGCTCGGCCTGCTCGGCACGTTCTGGGGTCTGCTCGGCACCATCAACGCCGTGACGGCGGCGATCACCGGCCTCGATCTCACCGGCAGCGATCCGGCCGCGTTGTTCGACGATCTGAAGAAGAGCCTGCAAGGCCCGCTGGCCGGCATGGGGACCGCCTTCTCCGCTTCGCTGTTCGGTCTCGCAGGATCTCTGCTGCTCGGGTTTCTCGATCTGCAGGCCGGCCAGGCGAACAACCGCTTCTTCGGCGAAGTCGAGGACTGGCTGAGCGGCCAGACCAAGCTTGGCGGCGGCGGCGCGATGATCGAAGGCGACCAGCCGGTGCCGGCCTACATCCAGGCGCTGCTGGAGCAGACCGCCGAGAGCCTCGACAACCTGCAGCGCACGATCTCGCGCACCGAAGCGGACCGGCTCGCCGCCAGCAACAACTTCAAGGTGCTGGCCGACCACATGATCGCCCTCACCGACCAGCTGCGCGCGCAGCAGCAGGTGGTGCAGCGCCTGATGGAGACCCAGACCGACATGCGCGGCGTGATCGCCAAGCTGGCGGACGTGGCGCAGCATGGCGGCTTCGGCATCGATCCCAACAGCCGCACGCATCTGCGCAACATCGATGCCCTGCTGGCGCGCATGGCCGACGATATCGCCGCCGGCCGCCACAACGCGGTGCAGGAGCTGCGCAGCGAGATCAAGCTGCTGACCCGCACCATCGCCGTCGCCGCCGGCATGGAACAGCAGCGCAGCAGTTAAGGACTCCCGATGGCTTTGCGAAGCCGCCATCGTCAGATCGAAGCATGGCCCGGCTACGTCGACGTGCTGTCGACGCTGCTGATGGTGATCGTGTTCGTGCTGATGATCTTCGTCATCGGCCAGCTGTTCCTGAGCCAGGCGCTGAGCGGCCGCGACGAGGCGCTCGCCAAGCTCAACCGCCAGATCGCGGAGATGGCGGACATCCTGTCCCTGCGGGTGCAGGAGACCAGCGCCCTCAAGACCCAGGTCGACCAGCTGTCCGGCGCCCTCACCAAATCGACCGCCGAGCGCGACGAGCTGCGCAACCAGCTGGTGGTGGTGATCGGCGAGCGCGACTCGCTGCAGGCGCAGATCGGCGACATGCAGAAGCAGCTGAAATCGTCCTCCGACCAGGTCGCCGCGCAGGCGGCGCTGACCGCCGAGGCGCAGAAGAAGCTCGAGGAAGCCTACAAATCGATCGAGGCCGACAAGGCGAAGATCAACGCGCTGCTCACGGACGTCGCCGCCCTGCAGAGCCTGCGCGACGAGCTGATGAAGAAGATCGGCAACTACGAGACCGAGAAAGAGGAGCTGAGCACCGAGGCGCAGAAGCGGGTGGAGCTGCTGAACCAGCAGATCCTGGCGCTGCGCCAGCAGCTGGCGGAGATCAGCGCGGCGCTGGAGATCGCCGAGATCAAGGCGCGCGACCAGGAGGTCCAGATCGCGGAGCTGGGCAAGCGGCTCAACACCGCGCTCGCCAGCAAGGTCCAGGAGCTGGCGCGCTATCGCTCCGAGTTCTTCGGCCGCCTGCGCGAGATCCTCGGCGACCGCGAGGATATCCAGATCGTCGGCGACCGCTTCGTGTTCCGCTCGGATGTGTTCTTCGACAGCGGGTCGGCGGAACTCGGGCTGGAGGGCCGCGACCAGCTCGACGTGCTGGCGACCACCCTCATCCTGCTGCTGCCGGAGATCCCGCCGGAGATCGACTGGGTGTTGCGCATCGACGGCCACACCGACGACCGGCCGATCAGCTCGTCGCAGTTCCCCTCCAACTGGGAGCTGTCGACCGCGCGCGCCGTGGCGGTGGTGAAATACCTCGCCACCCGCGGCATCCCCGCCGACCGCCTCGCCGCCGCCGGCTTCGGCGAGTTCCGGCCGATCGACACCAGCGGCACCGACGAAGGCCGCCGCAAGAACCGCCGCATCGAGATCAAGATGGACCAGAGATAAGAGCCCGGTCCATGTCCATCCTGCGCGCCGTGATCGGCGGAATTGCCGGGCTGGTGATGGGCTATCTCGGCGCTGCGTTCCTGTCCGACATCGTGATGGGCTGGCTCGGCGTCTCGGATTTCGAGGGTGGCCGGGGCATGGCCGCCGCGTTTGCTTTCGGCCCGCTGGGCGGCCTGCTTGGGCTCGTCGGTGGCATCTGGCTCGGCCTCCGGCGCGGCGGCGCGCAGCCAGTTGGCAAGACGCTGGGGCGCGCCGGCGTCGCGCTGTTGGCGATCGCCGCGCTCGCGGCAGGTGGCCTCGCCGCTCTACTATTTCTCCATCCCGCAACGGCTCGAGTACGACCAGGCCGGCGCCTCGCTCGAGTTCGAGCTGCGCGCGCCGGCGGATTTCGTTCTGCCGGACGATCCATACGCGATCGAGGGCACGCTCGACACCGACCTCAACCAGCAGCCGGCAATCTGGCTCGATCCGGCGTTGCGTCAGGAAGGCGGATGGCAGGTGCTCGCCGGTACGGTCGAGCTCTATTACCGCACTTCCAGCCGGCTGCTGGTGTTCCGGTTTCCCGATGGCAGGGACCGCATCTTCCGCCTCGGCCTCGCGGCGAAACCCGACCCCGAGGACAGCTGGAGCGATTGGCGCCCGGTCGATTTCGTCGGCCTGCCCGGCCAGCCGCAGACGGCGAAGCCCGGGCCGGAGGATCGGCTCGCGCTGCGCTACAAGGTGCGGGTCTGGGGCAGCGAATAAGAAAGGCGGCGGCCGATGTGGCCGCCGCCCTGCTCAGGTTTGCGCTGGCGCCGCTACTTACTGACGCGCAGGTTGGAAAGCGAGTCGCCGATGGTGTCGAAAGCATCGGCGAGCGCTTCCGCGGATTTCGGCGTAGAAATAGTGGGTCTCCGCGACGCTCGCGCAGTTCTTCATGAGATTCTTGGCAGTTGTGCTCGACCCGTTGCCGAACACGATGGTGAAGATGGTGATGCCCGCGGTCTTCATCGACGCGCAGATCGCTGCTGTTTTGGCGTTCAGGGTGGTATCGGCCGTGTTTTGGCTGGTGGTTCCCAAATTACCCTGACACAGTGTTCCGTAAGCGGTCATGATGTATGTGGCGTTTGCGTTCGAGGTATCACAATCGGGCATTTCGTTTCTGCCATCGGTCATGAAGACCATGTACTTGTCCATCAGCTCTTCTTCATAGGCCAGCGGCAGGCCCTCGGCGTTCATCGTGCCGCCCCATTTGTTCTGCCAGTTCGGAGACAGCAAGCGCCAGCCCCACACCGCGCCGGTCGGCAGCAGGGTGTTGCCACCGGCGCTGAGATTGCTGATCGCCGTCTCCAAGGTCGCGCGCTGATTGGTTGCCGGCGTTATCGTCGCAACGGGGCAGTCTTTGTTCGCGGAAGGGTTTCGGTCGGAATTATCGACGGCTCGCCCACCGCTGCTGTTGCGCCAATCATTCCTGCCGATGTTCGCGGTGCCACCGCTCGGTGTGTCCGGGAAGAAGAAAGTGTTGAACGGCGAGGATGTGGGCGATGCATCGGTGATGTCGTTACCGCTGCCCCACCGTTCGAAGACGCATCCGGACCACGCGTGCGGCTTGAAATACCAGCTCGCCGGACTGCCGATCATCCAGTCGTCCACCAGCGTCACCGGATTGGTGCGCGTGCTGACGTTAGCAGGTACTCTGCGGCGGCGGGCTGGACGGGCACTTGGGCGTCCCCGAGGTGGGGCCGATGCAATTGTCCTTCGCGGTGCGCGCTGCCCAGTCGCCGAGCCAGTCCGTGTGCTCCGTGCCGATGTTCACGTTGTGCGAGAACGGCACGATGCTGATCCACAGATCCTCCGCTTCGGTCTTGGTGCCGAACAGCGTTGCCATCAATTGTGTCGCCGAGTCCTTCAGAACATCGATCTTCGGCGTCGAGTTCGATGCCGAGACAGGGTTGCCCATCGAACCGGTGACGTCGAGCACCAGAGCGAGCTCCAGGCCCTTCATTTCGCGGGTGATTTCGGAGCGAGCCGCCACCTGCATCGAGTTGTGGCCGAAGATGCGCATGAAAGTGGTCGGCAAGCTCGCGGTGGCCGTCAGCGTGACGAGCTCGTCATCTTCCGTGAGGTCGAGATCGAAGTTGGTGATCTCGGCGTCGACCGTTCGGCCATTGAAGTTGACGTTCAGGTACTGCTCGGCGATCGGCGTCAATTCCTCGATCGTGGGATTTTGGGACACCACCGCACCGGCCGCCAGGCCTGCGGCGTCCAGCGCCGACTGCAGCTTCGACTGTGCGACCTGGCCGCGACCAATGTCGACGGCCACCGCCACCGCTCCGACGAGCATGATGGCGCAGATGCCGACCAGCGGCGCGACCGCTCCGCGTTCACAAGCCCAGAGTTGCCCCAGGTTCTTGCGGATGTTGCGCAGGTTCTTCATGGGTTTGCCTGTGTGAGTTGACATGGATCAGCACCCCGTAGGAGCAACGATGAGATTGCCAAGGCGCGGCTTGAACAAGGCACGCCGGTAGATCGGGGCTTCGTCGAACATGAGGCCCGGCATGATCGGATGGTAGGTATAGAAGACCTCCGCGACGATCACGTTGTCCTTGGGCACCATCTCCGTCTCGAAGTCGGCCGGCAGAGTGGCTTCTTCGCCCTTGACACCCACGTCGCTGGTCGCACTGTAGGTGCTGCCCATCGGCAAGTTGGTGCACTGCCAGAGCACCTCTGGCTCGGTTTCGTCCTCGGCGACGTAGACTGAGCTGATGATCACCTTGCCGTTGTTCCCGAACGGAAACGGATCCATGATCTTGTCGACCGCGTCGGTCAGCTTTTCGAGGTCGGCGAAGGTGACGGCCTTCGACTGTGCGATCACGTCGGCCAGCGTCACCGCCAGTTTCTCGGCCTTCTGGGTCGACCAGATCTTGAATGTGACCTCAAGACATCCGATCAGGAGCACGAGCAGCATCGGCAGGAGCAGCGCGAACTCAATCGCGGCTACGCCACGATTGTCCCGCCTAAGCTTGCGAAGCCGGTTCAACATTGGCGTAGTCCTCAATAGGGCTCGTTCTTGACGACCGAGTATGCCATCAGGTTGATGATGCCGCCGTCCCCGACGACGTTGCCTATCAACGGCGTCATGATCTGCCACGGGTACATGATGCGGTAGACGACGATGTTGCCGGAGGTGCCGATTCCTTCGGCGCCATCACGGAATCCGTCACCGTCGACATCGGTCCATTCGCCCGCATCCAGGGTGTCCCCATCGTCATTCAGATCCTGGAACAGGTCCGGGATGGTGAGGCTTTCGAAGTCGTTGTAGACTTGGTTCGTGATCTCAAGCTTTTCCATGTCGATCAGCGGACCGACGCGACGCTCAACCTCATCAAGAATGGTCTGTTCCTGCGTTACCGCTTCCTCGTCGACATAGCCGGTCTTGCCGAGGCGCGACGACAGGTTGGTCGCCGCTTCCAGCGAGTTGCCGACCGTCATGGCCATCGCGAATTCGATGATGCCGACCATCAGATAGACGAGCGGGAGCGCAAAGAAGCCGAACTCGATCGCCGTCGTGCCGGAATCGTCGCGCCACAACCGTCGCAAGCTGAACCTGCCACGGCGCACATGCGCCCGATGGCCCGACTGCAAATCCTGTCCTTTGGCACGGTACGTCTGCATTGCTTTGATTCCCGAACCGCCGACTCTAGATGCCGATGATCCACGGCCATGCTCGCGCGTGGCCTGGATCGATAAAATTTTAGTTTTATTTTTCTTCTTAGGTACTTAGCGCATTCATTTCTGCGCTGCGGGTCTTAAGGAAGGATTAAAGGAAGAGGGACGCACAGGGCATTCGGCACACAGCGATGTGCGACATTCGGCGCAGAAGCGCGAGGTTTGGTTAAGTCGGGCTGGGCAAAAGGTTAGCGCGGCTCTTTACGGCCGCGGTTGGTCGAACTGCAGCGCGGCCAGATAGGCGTAGAGCCCGCCCTGCTTCATGAGCTCGGCATGCGTGCCGATGGCTTCGATGCGCCCCTTGTCCATCACCACGATGCGGTCGGCTTTGAGCACCGTGGCCAGCCGGTGCGCGATGACCAGCGTGGTGCGGTCCTTCATCACCTGGTCGAGCGCCTGCTGCACGATGCGCTCGGATTCGGCGTCGAGCGCGCTGGTGGCCTCGTCCAGCAGCAGCAAGGCGGGATTGCGCAGGATCGCCCGCGCGATCGCGATGCGCTGGCGCTGGCCGCCCGACAGCCGAACACCGCGCTCGCCGAGGAAGGTGTCGAGGCCCTGCGGCAGGCGATCGAGGAAATCCAGCGCGTGCGCCGCCTCCGCCGCCGCGCGCACCTCGGCATCGCCGGCATCCGGCCGGGCGTAGCGGATATTGTCGCGCGCGCTGGCGCCGAAGACGGTGGGATCCTGCGGCACCGCGCCGACGGCGCCGCGCAGCGCGGCCGGGTCGAGCTCCCGGATGTCGACGCCGTCGAACCGGATGGCGCCGGCCTCGGGATCGTAGAAGCGCAGCAGCAGCTGCATCACCGTGGTCTTGCCCGCGCCCGACGGACCGACGATCGCGACCCGTCTCGCCCGGCGCGATCGACAGGGTGAAGTCGTCGAGCGCCGGCACGGTCGGCCGCGACGGATAATGAAAGGTCACCCGCTCGAAATTGACGGCGCCCCGGCTCGGGCGCAGGCAGCGGCTTCGGATTGGCCGCCACCACGACCGTCGGCGGCGTCGCCAGCAATTCGCCGATCCGCTCCATCGCGCCGGCCGCGCGCTGCAGATCGCCGATCACCTCGCTGACCGCGCCCAAAGCGCCGGCCAGGATCACCGCATAGAACACGAAGGCGGAGAGCTGCCCGGCGCTGAGCCGCCCGGCCACCACGTCGGCGCCGCCGACCCACAGCACGACGCTGATCGAACCGAACACCAGCAGGATGACGATGCCGGTGAGGACCGCGCGCCAGCGGATGCGCAGCAGCGCGGTGGTGAAGGCTTCCTCCGTGCGCTCGGCGAAGCGCGCGCGGTCGTGCGGCTCGTGCGCGAAGGCCTGCACGGTGCGGATGCCGTAAAGCGCCTCGCTCGGCCTCGGCGCTGACCTCGGCCACCTTGTCCTGGCTGACGCGCGACAGCCGCCGCACCTTGCGGCCGAACAGCACGATCGGCGCCACCACCAGCGGCACCACCGCCAGCACCAGCAAGGTCAGCTTCGGGCTGGTGATGAACAGCATGATCATGCCGCCCAGGATCAGCAGCGCGTTGCGCAGCGCGATCGACACGGAGGAGCCGACCACGACCTGCAGCAGCGTGGTGTCGGTGGTGAGGCGCGACACCACCTCGCCGGTGCGGGTGATCTCGAAGAAGCCGGGGCTGAGGCCGATGATGTGATCGAACACCGCCTTGCGGATGTCGGCGACCACGCGCTCGCCGACCCAGGACACCAGATAGAAGCGCGCGAAGGTGCTGAACGCCAGCAGCACCGCGACGCCGAACAGGATCAGCACCGCGCGGTCGAGCAGCGAGCCGTCGCCTGCCACGCCGAAGCCCTGGTCGATCAGCAACCGCAATCCGGAGCCGAGCGCCAGCGTCGTGCCCGCCGCGACCATCAGCGCAAGGGTTGCCCCGGCGATGTACCAGCGATAGGGCATCGCGAACCGCGCAAGGCGGAACAGCAGCCGGTAGTCGCGCGAGACCTCCCGATCGCTGGAGGCCCGGTCACTGGGGGAGCGTGGCGCCATCAGAGCTCCAGCTGCACGGCGCGACCCGATGCCGCAGCGAGCTCGCCGGCGAGCAGCGCCGTCAGCTCCTCCGTGCCGCGGGTCGAACGCCAGGCGCCGTCATCACCGGCGGCGAAATGCCAGGCGCCGCTCTTGGGCGAGGAGACCCAGATCTCCCGGTTGGGGGCGTGCTTGTTGACGACGTAGGCGCCGCCGTCCGGCAGCTCGATCTGCAGGATGCCGCCGCTCATCTCGACGTCCAGCCAATCGCCCAGCTGGTCCTCGATCTGCTCGAACAGGGAGTCCAGGATTTCGGCGGCGCGGCGCTCAAACTCGGCCTGATTCATGAGGAAAGCCCGTTGGTGCGGCGCCGAGACGCTGGCGCAGCCTGGGGATTAACGAATTCCAGTCGCGAAAACAAGGCGATAGGACGCCGCGCCGGCCCGCTACCCATGCCCTTGCCACCCGCAAGCCGCTTCGCTATAACCCCGCCCGAGTTTCAAGGAGTTAAGTCATGAAGGCGAAGATTCACCCGGACTATCACGAGATCAATGTCGTGATGACCGACGGCAGCAAGTTCACCACCCGCTCCACCTATGGCAAGCCGGGTGACACCTTGCATCTCGACATCGACCCGAAGTCGCACCCGGCCTGGACCGGCGTGCATCGCCTGATGGACAGCGGCGGCCAGCTCGCCAAGTTCAACAAGCGCTTCCAGGGCATGTCGATGAAGAAGAAGTAAGCGCGCCAACAACGCTGCTGAAACGGAAGGCCGCCCAATCGGGCGGCCTTTTCATTTGGCGCGGACCAGCAGAGTTTTGTCCAGCCAAAGCGAGTTTCCATCGCATTTGTCTCGAATTGGATGAGCGCGGTTCAGGTCCAGTTCAGGTGACTCAGGCTGCAATGCGCGATGACGTTTGGTCTCGTCTCCGCAAGGGAGCGCCTCGTGGTACATCCACTGCGCATTTGCCGCAAAATCGTGCCGATCGCACACGGCAGGATGATGAATTTGCGTCGAATTAAGGCGATCCCACTTTTTATTCACCTATAGTTCGGGGTGGTAGCAGTCATGTGAGCTGCGGACTTTTATGCAGTCAGAACCGCTCGGAAAGTAACGATGTTCGGAGCATTTCGACTCATCCTGGCCCTGATGGTGGTGCACAGCCACTTCGCAGGCGGTGATCTCGGCGGGCCGGTGGCGGTGTTCGGATTTTTCTGCCTGTCCGGCTACCTGATGACCAAGATCGTCAATGAGACCTACTCGGACGGGTTCGCCGGATATCTGCGCTTTCTCGGCAATCGGGCGCTCCGGATCTACCCCGCGTACTACGCTGCCCTGGCCTTCGCCGTTGCAGTCTTGCTGTTGTGGCCGGCCGAGGCGCGCACCGCCGCTGGCTGGTACAGGTTGCCTCAAGACTGGCTGCAAACCCTGAGCATCATCGGGCTTCAGCCGCGGTCCCCCATCCTGATCGTTCCGGCCTGGTCTCTGCACGTTGAGATGATCAACTTCATCCTGATCGGCGCCCTTCTCGGCAGGTCGAAGCTGTTGACTGCGCTCTGGTTCTTTTGCTCCCTGGCAGTGACGATCGTCGCGATTGTGCAGGGCGTCTCGTTTGATTGGCTCTATTTCTCGCCCTTTGGATCCTCGGTCGCCTTTGCTACCGGCGCCATGATCTATCAGTTCCGAGAGAAGCTGCCGACATTCTCGCTCAAGCTGGCAACGACGTCGTGCTGTGCGTTCTTCATTGTCGGCTCGATCATGCCGTTCGAAATCGCGCGGGCCGGCGGCCTGCACGCCTCGATCATCATTGCGGCTGTCGTGATCGCTGCGCTTAGGAACATGCCTACGCTGCGGTGGGATTCGGAATTTCGGCGATCTGGCCTATCCGGTCTTTCTCCTGCACATCCCCTGTCGCGCGGCGCTGTCTGGATTGCTCGGACGCTCCGATGCATGGGTGGATGTGCTGGCGATCGGGGCGACCCTTGCCCTCTCCTATTTCGTGATTGTTGTGGTCGAGCGACCTCTATCCCTGATCCGCGCGAAGCTGCGATCGTCCCATAGGATGAAGCACACGCAGACCAGCGGTGTGCCGGCCAAACCGATGGGCCAAGTCTTGCCCAATGGCGCGTTGGCCTAAGCGCCCTTGCCGGGATAGGTGAGTTCGTTCTTGCGCAGCTGATCGGTCGCGCGCTGCGCGGCCTGCTCGTCGAGGCGGGCGATGCGGCGATAGAGCGACAGCGAGCGCGCGAGCAGGTTGCGCAATTCCTCCGGCATGTCGGCATCGTCCTCGCCCTGGGTATTGAGGCAGAGCTCGCGGCCGCCGAGGCGGCGGTCCGGGCGGGTCGCTTCGATCAGGTTCATTTCGCCGGCATGGACCGCGCGATGCGTGAGCAGCCAGGCCAGCACCTGCGTCAGGCGCGCCACCAGCCGCATCGATTCCATGCTGGCGGCGAGGCCGGTCTCGATCGGCATGCCCTTGCGTTCGGATTCGGAGCGATCGATCAGATAGCGGCGCGTCTCGGCCAAGAGCGCCATCGCCTCCATCATGGTGCGGTCGAAGAACTCTACGGTGGCCGACATGCAGCGATCCGATTTCTTTCTGACTCGCCAAACCGGCGGAACGACCGCCCCTAAGGCGTTACGCTGGAATAGGTCAAAGCCGTTAACAAACACTTAGAGGGGCATTTTAGCGTGCGGTCAACCCACCTATCCCGATGCTTGAAATCGCGGATTTAAGCCCTACATGTCGGTTACCGAAGGCCCTTGCGGCTTCGGTGCAAGAACGAGTTCGGCCACTGGTTCGGCGACTTACGTTTCAACCCATGTTGCTCATTGGAGGACATGCCATGCGTACGTTCGACCTTTCTCCCCTTTTCCGTTCCACCGTCGGTTTTGACCGTCTGTCGCGCCTGATGGATGCGGCGACCCGGATCGACGACAGCTCGCTCTCCTATCCGCCGTACAACATCGAGCGGACCGGCGATGACACCTATCGCATCACGATGGCGGTCGCCGGCTTCGGCGAGAGCGATCTCACCATCACCACTCAGGACAACCAGCTTCTGATCTCCGGCAAGAACGCCAAGGACGAGGACGAGCAGTCGTACCTCTATCGCGGCATCGCCGGTCGCGCGTTCGAGCGTCGCTTCACGCTGGCCGACCACATCCGCGTCAACGGCGCGTCGCTGGTCAACGGCCTGCTGCATGTCGACCTCGTGCGCGAAGTGCCGGAAGCGATGAAGCCGCGGCAGGTGAAGATCGGCACTTCGCCGAGCAAGCCGCAGGTGCTTGAGAGCAAGGCGGCCTAAGCTAGTCGCCTTCGATCGCGCAGACCTCATCCGATCTGCGTCGTTCCGACTGGCCGGGCGCAAGCCCGGCCAGTTTTTTCTGCACTTCGAAAATTGAACGTCTGAAAAAGCGGAGGGCCGCTGCACCTTGCGGTGGCGGCCCTCTCGTTTTCAAGCCTCTGCCTGTCTAACTTGCCCCTGGCGTTTGCGCCTAGGTTCTTCAGCGGGGTGCAGCCTATGAATGCCCATTTGCGGCGTCAAGCGAACAATCGAGTTGACAATTCACTTGGTTGTCATCAAGCGCACGCATGACGCGCGCGCAAAAAAACACCGCCGGAAAGCCGGCGGTGCAAGTTAGACAGGGAGGCATGAAACTGGATCGAAGATCCAGGAGGAGAGGTGGGGAGCCCACCTTCCTGCTTGCCAATTTAGTTCGGAGACATGAAGAAACCGTTAACCAGAAACGGTAATTTCTCTCGTCCTTTCGGCCTATTGCGCGAGCCAACCGCCATCCAGCGCAATCGCGGAACCAGTGATCTGCTCTGCTGCAGGACTACAGAGAAAGAGGACGGTCTGGCCGATCTGCTCCGGCGTGGTGAATTCCTTGGATGGCTGCTTCTCGCCCAGCAGAGCCATCTTGGCGGCCTCCGGCGAGAGATTGCCCGCCGCCGCCTTGGCGTCGATCTGCTTCTGCACCAGCGGCGTCAGCACCCAGCCGGGACAAATGGCGACGCAGGTGATGCCGCTGCCGGCGGTCTCCAGCGCGACCGTCTTCGTCAGGCCTATAATCCCATGCTTGGCTGACACGTAGGCCGACTTCTCGGCCGAAGCCACCTGGCCGTGGGTCGAGGCGATGTTGATCACACGGCCCCACTTGCGCGCGCGCATGCCGGGCAGCGCCGCCTTGGTGGCGTGGAAGGCCGACGACAGGTTGATCGCGATGATGGCGTCCCACTTGTCGTCGGGGAACTGCTCCACCGGCGCGACATGCTGGATGCCGGCATTATTCACCAGGATGTCGACGCCGCCGAATTTCTTCTGCGCGCTCGCGACCATGTCGCGGATGTCCGCGGGCTTGGACATGTCGGCGCGGTGATAGGCGACTTCGACCCTGGCCGGC
This sequence comes from Thermoanaerobaculia bacterium, assembly GCA_963846495.1. Classification (GTDB taxonomy): domain Bacteria; phylum Acidobacteriota; class Thermoanaerobaculia; order Multivoradales; family JAIOJS01; genus DASYQD01. Next base: position 129,919 of record CAWJWP010000009.1, read on the forward strand.
GCTCGCCAGCGCCGCGCGCTGGCGCTCGATCTCGCCGGCGTCGCCGAAGCCGTTGAGCATCACGTTCGCGCCGGCGTTCGCCAGCGCTTCCGCGATCCCCTTGCCGATCCCGCTGGTGGAACCGGTGACGATCGCATTCTTTCCTTTGAGCATGCTGGTCCTTCTGTTATGCCGATTTGAACAGGCCGGCGGCGGCGTTGATATGCGCCTTCTTGGCGGCGATCTTCTCCTCGACCCGCTTTATCTCCGCCTGCATCTCTTCGATGTAGGTGTTGAGCTCCTCGATCGAGAGCACATCCAGGTTGCGCGGTTGAGGTTTCTGCTTCTTCGGTTCCAGTTCTTCCAGATCCATGTTTCACCTCCTGCCCTGACGCGAAGATGACGGGCAGTCTACCCAGGGCCTCTGGTCAATTCCATTGCAGCGGCAAATCCGCTAGGGATGTCGCACCTTTGTCGCAGCAGGAATTCCGCCATGCCGATCCCCGCCGAAATGCGCGCCATCGAAATCAAGCAGCCGGGCGGCCCCGAGGTGCTGGTCCCGACCAGGCGCCCGGTGCCCCAGCCGGCCAAGGGCGAGGTGCTGATCCGGGTCGCCGCCGCGGGGGTCAACCGCCCCGACATCCTCCAGCGCCAGGGCGCCTATGCCCCGCCCCCGGGCGCCACCGACCTGCCGGGCCTGGAGGTGGCGGGCGAGGTCGTCGCCGTCGGGCCGGACACGCCGCGCTGGAAGGTCGGCGACAAGGTGACCGCCCTGGTGGCGGGCGGCGGCTACGCCGAGTATCTGCGTCGGCCCCGGCGCCGCAATGCCTGCCGATCCCCGGCAACCTCAGCATGATCGAGGCGGCCGCCCTGCCGGAGACCTTCTTCACCGTCTGGACCAACGTGTTCGAGCGCGGGCCGCCTGCAGGCCGGCGAGACCTTCCTGGTCCACGGCGGATCGAGCGGCATCGGCACCACCGCCATCCAGCTCGCCAGCCGCTTCGGCTCGCGCGTGTTCGCGACCGCCGGATCAGCCGAAAAATGCTCTAAATGCAGAGAGTTGGGCGCGTCCGTTGCGATCGACTATAAGACCGAGGATTTCGTCAAGGTGGTCGAGCGGGAGACCGGCGGCAAGGGCGTCGACGTGATCCTGGACATGGTCGGCGGCGACTACATCAACCGCAATCTCCAGTGCCTGGCGGTCGACGGGCGGATGGTGCACATCGCCTTCCTCAAGGGCGCCAAGGCCGAGATCAACTTCGCCAACGTCATGGTGAAGCGCCAGACCATCACCGGCTCGACGCTCCGTCCCCGCTCGGTGGCCCAGAAGGGCGCCATCGCCCAGGCGCTGGAGGAGAAGGTCTGGCCGCTGGTGGCGGCCGGCGAGGTCCGGCCGCAGATCCACGCCACCTTCCCCCTGGAACAGGCGGCCGACGCCCACCGGCTGATGGAAAGCAGCGTCCATGTCGGCAAGATCATGCTGACGCTTTAACGCTGAGCTTTAACGCTGTTTGGGGTTTAACCCCTTCCGGACAGTGCTTATATCCTTGGCAGGGCGCTGCCAAAGATGCTATCGGAGCGCCACGTTTCGCGGCTCCTCGCAGGTTGCCACTCAGGGCATCGGAGGGGCATGCTTCACCGAAAAATCGGTCAAGCTTGGTCTTGGCCGCCTGTCCGCGGATCGCCCCGCGGCTGGCCGAGGAGGTAGATGTTATGGCGCAAATTCTGATGCCCAAGGCAACCGCGGTCTGGCTGGTGGAAAACACCACGCTGAGCTTCGAGCAGATCGCCGCGTTCTGCGGGCTGCACCCGCTCGAGGTCCAGGGCATCGCCGACGGCGAAGTCGCGATCGGCATCATCGGCACCGACCCGACCAGCAACGGCCAGCTGACCGCCGACGAGATCAAGCGCTGCGAAGGCGACCCCGCCGCGCGCCTGGCAGCAGGCCAAGGTCAACATCCCCCTGCCGCAGATCCGCACCAAGGGCCCGCGCTACACGCCGGTCTCCAAGCGCCAGGACAAGCCGGACGCCGTCGCCTGGCTGGTGCGCCATCACCCGGAGCTGAGCGACGCCCAGGTCTCCAAGCTGATCGGCACCACCAAGCAGACCATCGCCCAGGTGCGCGACCGCACCCACTGGAACACCGCCAACCTGCGGCCGCGCGATCCGGTGCTGCTCGGCCTCTGCACCCAGACCGACCTCAACGCCGCGATCCTCAAGGCGCGCAAGGCCGCCGGCAAGCCGGCGACCCTCGAGCCGCTGGATCCGCCGGAACCGGTGCCCGAGGAGCCCGCGCAGCAGCCGACCGACGGCCGCCACGACTACAGCGCGTTCTTCGGCAACAAGAGCTAAGCGCGCAGACCGCTCGCTTCCCTCCCTTCCGTCATCACCGGGCCGCACCCCGGCCTCGAGACCCGGTGATCCAAATTTCCATCCATCGCTTCGTGCCACACTTGGATCGCTCGGGCCTCGACGCTAGGCCGTCATTGCCCGGCGGATGACGTTGATTTTGTGCGATTAGTGCTTTATAATTCCAAACCACCTTTGGACTCATAAAGCGATGACCGAACGCGAGCGCCAGATCCTCGCCCTCCTGCGCGACGACCCGACCCTGTCGGCGGCCGCCATCGCGCGGCGGCTGAAGAGCAGCGCGGCCGCGGTCACCGTGCATCTGAGCGCGCTGCGCCAGCAGGGCGAGATCATCGGCCGCGGCTACGTGCTGAAACCGGCCGGACAGGTCGTCGTGATCGGCGGCGCCAACATGGACTTCAAGTGCCAGAGCCAAGGCGCCGATGGTGCTGCGCACCTCCAATCCCGGTCGGATGGCGGCGACCGTCGGCGGCGTCGCCTGCAACATCGCGCGCAACCTGGCGCGCCTGGGCGCGCCGACCGCGCTGTTCACGGTGGTCGGGCAGGACGAATTCGGCGAGCGCATCCTGCGCGAAGTGCGCGCCGCCGGCATCGACACCTCGATGACCCTGCTGAGCGGCAAGCCGACCGGCACCTATGTCGCGCTGCTCGATCGCGACGGCGACCTGACCGCCGCCATTTCGGCGATGGACGCGATGGAGGAACTGACCGCCGCAGCGCATCGGCGCGCGCGCCGCCACGCTGGCGCAGGCGCGCATGGTGGTGGCGGACTGCAACCTGGAGCAGGCGTCCCTCCTCCGCCTCGCGGAACTGTGCGCCGGCGCCAAGGCGCCGCTGGCGGTCGATGCCGTCTCCACGCGCAAGGCCGAGCGGCTGCGACCGCTCCTGAAGGGCAAGGCTGCCGATCCATCTGCTCGCCCTCAACCGCGACGAAGCCGCGATCCTCGCCGGCGGGCGCGTGCAGTCCGATGCCGACCTGAAGCGTGCGGCGGGCGCCCTGCACCGGATGAACGTGCAGCATGTGCTGATCGGCCTCAGCGATCGCGGCACCTACGCCTCGAGCGCCGACGGCGCCGGCACGCTGGTGCGCCCCTTCCCCGCCGTGCTGAGCGACGTGACGGGCGGTGGCGATGCCGCGCTGGCCGGCGCGATCTGCGGCCTGCTCGATCAGCAACCGCTGGCGGAGGCGGCGCGCTGGGGCCAGGCCGCCGCGGCGCTGACCGTCAGCGTGCCGGAGACCGTGAGCCCGACCTTGTCGCCCGCGACATTGCAGGCGATGCTCAAGAAACGCCGAAAGGACCATGCCGCATGACACATCCCGACCTCGACATCGCGCCGGAGATCGCCGATGCGCTGGCGCAAGGCCGCGCGGTGGTGGCGCTCGAATCCACCATCATCGCGCACGGCATGCCCTATCCCGGCAACGTGGTCACCGCGCGCGCCCTGGAGCATGTCATCCGCAACGAAGGCGCTCTGCCGGCCACCATCGCGGTGCTGGGCGGCCGGCTGAAGGTCGGCCTGGACGAGGCCGAGCTGGAGCACGTGGCGCAGTCGCCGAACATGGCCAAGGCATCGGTGCGCGACCTGCCGGTGCTGATCGCCGGCAAGCACGACGGCGCGACCACCGTCGCCTCCACCATGCGGATCGCGGCGATGGCCGGCATCCGCGTGTTCGCGACCGGCGGGATCGGCGGCGTGCATCGCGGCGTCGAGGCCACCGCCGATGTCTCCGCGGACCTGACGGAGCTCGCGCTGAGTCCGGTCGCCGTGGTCTCCGCCGGCGCCAAGGCGATCCTCGATCTGCCGCGCACGCTGGAAATGCTGGAGACCCTGAGCGTGCCGGTGATCGGCTATCAGTGCGACGAGTTCCCCGCCTTCTATTCGCGCAGCTCCGGCCTGCGCGTTCCGGCGCGCGCCGATAGCCCCGAGGAGATCGCCGCGATCCTCGCCGCGCGTTGGCGCCTGTCGGACGGCGGCGGCGCGCTGATCGCCAATCCGATCCCGAGCGCGGACGAAATTCCCGCGGCGAAGATCGAGGCGCAGATCGCCGTGGCCTTGCGGGATGCAAAGGCGCAGGGCATTGCCGGCAAGGACGTGACGCCATTCCTGCTGGCGCGCATCCGCGATCTGACGCAGGGCGAAAGCCAGCGCGCAAATGTCGCACTCGCGCTCAACAACGCGCAGCTCGGCGCCAGGATCGCGCGGGCATTCAGCACATCGGCCAAATGAACTACGTGATGCGATAGAGCAGTGTGTGAGCATGCGCTGGATATTCGCGCTTTCTTAAGGGACACGCCGCACAGTGCGGCATGGATGAAAACGAGTTCAACATGTTCGATCCGGGTGACCCGCTAGAGCCACAAGCCGTCGCGGCGTGGTCACCGGACTTGCTTGCCGACTGCCACAGTTCGCTGCGCAATCTCTACGACTATTGGAACGCGCGGCGCGGGACGCGACTGATGCCGGCGCGCGGCGACCTTGATCCGGTCGATCTCAAGCCGGTGCTGCCGCTGCTGATGCTGATCGACGTCGTGCCGGACGAGCGGCGCTACGTCTATCGCCTGGTCGGCACGCGCGAAGTGGAGATGCGCGGCAGCGATCCGACCGGCAAGGCGATCAAGGACGCCTATCTACGCCAAATCCGCCGAGGAGAGCACCTGGTATCTCGACCACGTCGTGCGCACGCGCGAGCCGGTCCTGTACCGCGGCACCTATCAGCCGCTCAGCACCCGCACCCAGCGCGAGGACGTGCTGTTCCTGCCGCTATCCCAGGATGGCGAGACCGTGAACATGGTCATGATCCTCGGCCACATCGACTGGATGAAGGACGAGACGCGGTCTAGCGTCGCGTTCACCGCAGTCGATAACCGACAGCTCCACTACTCCGTCATCCCGGCGGGCCTTGGCGATCCCACGAGTTTGCCTTGCGATCAGCGAGCCCGTCCTCCGAGAACTCGTGGATGGCAAGGCCAAGCCTTGCCATGACGGGAGAGCGGAGCGGAAGCAGTGATCGCCTTTCATCCCCACGTCGAACTTGATGCCCTGCGCCAGCGGCAGGCTGTCGGAGTAGTTGATGGTGTTGGTGGCGCGGCGCATGTAGCTCTTCCAGGCGTCGGAGCCGGATTCGCGGCCGCCGCCGGTCTCCTTCTCGCCGCCGAACGCGCCGCCGATCTCGGCGCCGCGAGGGGCCGATGTTCACGTTGGCGATGCCGCAATCGCTGCCGCAGCGCCGAGATGAACTGCTCCGCCTCGCGCACGTCGCGGGTGAAGATGCAGGACGACAGGCCCTGCGGCACGTCGTTGTGCAGCTGGATCGCCTTGCCGAAGTCCTTGTAGTTCACCACGTAGAGGATCGGCGCGAAGGTCTCTTCCTTCATCACCTCGGTCTGCGACGGCAGCTCGACGATCGCCGGCTTCACGTAGAAGCCGCCGGCGCAGCCCGCGACCTTCACGCGCTCGCCGCCGGTGACCTTGCCGCCCTGCTTCTTGGCCTCGGCCAGCGCGTCCTGCATGCGCTTGAAGGAGCCCTCGTCGATCAGCGGCCCGACCAGGGTCTTGGCATCGAGCGGATTGCCGATCGCGACGTTGCCGTAGATCTTCTTCAGGCGCGGCACCAGATGGTCATAGACCTTCTCGTGCACGATCAGGCGGCGCAGCGTGGTGCAGCGCTGGCCGGCGGTGCCGACCGCGCTGAAGGTGATGGCGCGCACCGCCAGCTCCAGGTCGGCGCTCGGGCACACGATCATGCCGTTGTTGCCGCCGAGCTCCAGCAGCACGCGGCCGAAGCGCTCCTGCACGCGCGGACCGACCTCGCGGCCCATGCGGGTCGAGCCGGTGGCGCTGACCAGGGCGACGCGCTTGTCGTCGACCAGCGCCTCGCCGACCTCCTTGCCGCCGAACACGACTTCGAGCAGGCCCTTCGGCGCCTCGCCGAAGCGCTTCACCGCCTTGGCGAAGATCTCGGCGCAGGCGAGCGCGGTCAGCGGCGTCTTGTCCGACGGCTTCCACACCACGCTGTCGCCGCACACGATGGCGAGCGCGGAGTTCCACGCCCAGACCGCGACCGGGAAGTTGAACGCGCTGATGACGCCGACCACGCCGAGCGGATGCCAGGTCTCCATCATGCGATGGCCCGGCCGCTCGGAGGCGATGGTGAGGCCGTAGAGCTGGCGCGACAGGCCGACCGCGAAGTCGCAGATGTCGATCATCTCCTGCACTTCGCCCAGGCCCTCCTGGACGATCTTGCCGGTCTCGATCGAGACCAGACGGCCGAGCGCCGCCTTGTGGGCGCGCAGCTCCTCGCCGAACAGGCGGACCAGCTCGCCGCGCTTCGCCGCCGGCGCCAGGCGCCAGGCGCGGAACGCCTCGTCGGCGCGCGCGATCTTCTTCGCGACGCTGGCCTTGGTGTCCGACTTGAGCCGCGCGAGCTCGGCGCCGTCGATCGGCGAGCGGACCACGATGTCTCCCACCGACAACGGCCGCACGTCGACACCCAGCTCTTTCAGCACTGCACCCAGCTTACGCATGTAACCCTCGTTTCGACTCGTTTTCCGGAAAGGCGGCGAAGGGATGCGGTATCGGCCGCGGGCTGTCAACGTGCTGCCCAAAAAGGCGTCAGAACGCCGCGCCTTTGTGCATTAATTTTGCATTGCAGCGCGACCCCTGAGTAAAAACTGTCACATATTAATCAATCGCTTACGCCGCAATGCGAAATTTCATGAGCAGCTTTGCAGAAATCGATTTTGCGGTGCAGCATGGCGTTCCCATATCCTTGATACGGTTCTG
>CAWJWP010000010.1:0-44949 GCA_963846495.1 Thermoanaerobaculia bacterium
ATCTGCGTTACAAGTGCCGGCCAGATGGAGCCCGCGCGGCGCATCCGGCGCAGCCTGCTGGTGGTCAACGCCGACCAGGAGCTGTTCGACAAGATCGCGCCGCTGCTCAACCGAGAGGAGCTCGAGGTCGACCGCTTCCCGCGCGCCAGGAGCGCCCTCGAGCTGGTGTCACGGGTGCCGGTCGACGTGCTGGTCGTCGGCTACCCGTTGCCCGACGTGCCGACGCAGGAGTTCCTGGACGCCGTACGCGGCGAGGCGTCGCCCTGCCGGCAGTCGCCGCTGCTGCTCCTCGCGCGCCGCGACGACCTCGAGGACGCGCGCCGCTTCATCGGCCGCGGCGTCAACGAGGTGGTGGCGGTGGAGGAGTCGGCCGAGCGGCTGCAGGCCGCCATCTCGCGCCTCCTCGCGGTGGCGCCGCGCAGCTCGTTGCGCACGATGGTGCGCATCGTCGTCAACATCGGCGAGGGCGCGGCGCTGGAGATGGCGCAGAGCGAGAACCTCTCCGAGACCGGCATGCTGGTGCGCACCGGCGAGGTCTACCCGATCGGCAGCCGGATGAGCTTCGAGTTCCACCTCGGCGGCCAGAGCCAGCCGATCCGCGGCGAGGGCGAGGTGGTGCGGCAGACGACCGCCGGCCGCGAGTCGGTGCGCGGCATCGGCATCCGCTTCATCTCGCTCGAGCGCGACGGCATGGTGCGCCTGCAGCGCTTCCTGCGCGAGCAGGCTGGCAAATAGAAGAAGGAGCCGAGGCGATGCGTCACTGGCTGGTGAAGAGCGAGCCCGAGGTCTACTCCTTCGACGACCTGATGAAGGACAAGAAGCGCACGACCTGCTGGCACGGGGTACGGAACTACCAGGCGCGCAACCTGATGCGCGAGATGAAGCGCGGCGACGCGGTGCTCTTCTACCACTCCGGCGGCGCCGAGCCGCACGTCGCCGGCCTCGCGCGGGTGGCGCGCGAGGCGTACCCGGACGACTCGGCGTGGGACCCGAAGTCGGAGTACCACGACCCCGCCTCGACGCCGGAAGACCCGCGCTGGTTCATGGTCGACGTGCAAGGCGTCGAGGCGCTGCCGGAGCCGGTGACGCTCGCCGAGCTCAAGGCCAACGCGAAGCTCGCCAAGATGAAGCTCGTGCAGAAGGGCCAGCGGCTCAGCGTCCAGCCGGTCGAGCCGGCGGAGTACGTCGAGGTGCTGCGCATGGCGGCAGCGAAGGCGCGCAAGGGCCGCTGACGGCCAGCGTGGAGCGGACGTCACGGTGAGGGGCTCGATCGCGGTTTGGGTCGTGGTGGTGCTCGCGGGCTGTGCCCGCGGGCCGGCCGTGCACACCGGAGTGCCGTCGGCGCCGGCGGAGACGCGTGTTGCGGGTGTGCCGGAGTGGGCGTGGGTCGATCGCTTCGGCGGCCGCGGCCGCGACGTGCCGCGCGCGGTGGCGATCGCGGCCGGCGGCGAGGTCTACTCGGTGGGGCAGCTCGCGCACGCTCGCGAGGCCGGCGAGCGCTCCTGGTCGGAAGATGCGGCGGGAGACGCGGCGCGCGAGCTGATGTTCCTCGCGCGCCACGCGTCCGATGGCGCGCGTGAGTGGGTGCTCCGCTTCGGCAGCTCGCCGGTGGACGAGCCGCGGGCGGTGGCCGTGGCGCCCGACGGCACCGTGCTCGTCGCCGGCTTGTTCACGGGCGAGCTCGGATTCGGCACGGCGAGCGGCGTCGCGGCGCTGAAGCCCGTCGGCGGCGCCGACGCGTTCCTCCTCGGCATCGACGCCGGCGGGTCGCCGCACTGGGCGCTGCACTGGGGCGGCAAGCACGCCGACGCCGTTCGCGCGCTCGCTGTCGACGCCGCAGGGAACGTCTACGTCGCTGGCACCTTCCAGCTCACCGCCGACTTCGATGCGGGACCGGAACGGACGGTGATGACGAGCGCCGGCCGCACCGACGTCTTCGTGCTCAAGCTCGATGCGGAGCGGCGGCTCGCCTGGGCGCACCAGCTCGGCGGCGAGCACGGGGACGACGTGACCGCCCTCGCGGTGGCGGCGGACGGTACCGTGTACGTCGGCGGCAGCTCGGAAGGGCCCTGGGCTGGCGAGGGTTCGGCGGAGGAGGACGGCTCGGCGTCCGCCGACGTGGTACCTAGCGCGTTCCTCGTGGCGCTGGCGCCCGACGGGACGCGACGCTGGCGGCGCCGCTTCGTCAGCGACCGTGCGGTCTCGCTCGCCGGCCTGGTCGCCAGCGACGATGGCGCGATTTACGTGGGTGGCAGCTTCCAAGGCACGCTGCGCTCCATCGGCGGCGTCGCCGTCGCCAACCCGACTGGATGGGACCTCTTTCTGGCGCGCCTCGATGCGAGCGGCGAGCTGCTGTGGATCCGCGACGTCGGTGCCGACAGCGAGACGTCGCTCACCGCGCAGGCGCTGACCGCGACGGCCGGCGGCCCACTCCTCGCCGGCTGGTTCCAAGGCGATGTCGACTTCGATCCGGGCGCCGCTCATGCGCCGCTGCAGGCGGAGACGACCGCCGGCTTCCTCCTCGTGCTCGACGCCAACGGCGTGTTCTCGGGGGCCAACTCGCCGGCGGCGTCGGGCTACAGCCAGGTGCTCGCTGTTGCTACCGCTCGCGATGGCAGAGCCGCAGCCGTCGGCGTCAGCCAGCCGAGCACCGTCTTTCGCGCTCGCCGGTCCACCGGCAGCGCGCCCGGGCTTGGCAAGAGCGACGTCTTCGTCGCCGGCTTCCGGCCCTAGACGCGTGCGCCGAAGTCGATCACTGCGCGCCGCGCCGCTACGACGGCGCGCCGAAATCCAACACCCCGCGGCGCGCCATCAAGATGGCGCGCCGAAATCCAACACCCAAAGCGCCGTCACGTGGCCATACTCCTCGCCGCGGATGACGCCGATGCCGGCGTGCACCAGGTGAGGATCGAGGATGTTGCGGCGGTGGCCGCTCGACAGCATCCAGCGGCGCACCACCTCGTCGGGGTCGAAGACGCCCTTGGCGATGTTCTCCGCCGCCCAGCGATGGCGATAGCCGGATTCGCCGACGCGCCAGGCGAGCGTGCGCCCCTCGGGCGTCACGTGGTCGTAGAAGCGCCGCTGCAGCATGTCGGCGGCGTGCGCCTGGGCGATGCGGTCGAGCCGCGGGTCGATGGCGAGCGGCCTCAGACCGGCCGCGGCGCGCTCGCGGTTCACCGCGGCGAGCACGCCGGCACGCATCGCCGCGAGGTCGTCGAGCGGGGCGGCTTCGCGGCGTTCCCAGGTGATCCGCGGCAGCGCCACGAAGAGCGACCAGAGCGGCGGCTCGACGCCCGGCGCCAATGCGGCGCCGAAGCTCTCGAAGTCGCCGAGGACGACGTCCGTGAACCCAGCGGGGTCGGAGTCCTTCCACTGCCGCACCAGCGCGCCGGCGTCGCGCGGCCCCTGGACCAGCCGCTGTCGCCACGCATAGGGCGGATAGCCGGCGCGACGGAGGTCGCGGCTCAGCTCCATCACCATCTCGCCGTCGGCGTCGAACTCGCCGGTCGTGGCCACGTCGGTGACGCGGCGCGTCGCCACCTTCGCCAACGCGGGCTCTGCGACGAGCGGCTCGAGCCCAGCCTCGCGACGGACGTCGTTGAGCGAGGCGAGCAGCGTGAGCACCGGGTCGCCGTCGAACGACGTGACGAGCGACGGCGACGGTGCCGCCTCCGCGGGCGGCGCGAGGGCGAGGCAGAGCGCGATCGGAGCGAGGCGGCGCAAGGTGTCGCACATGGTGTGAACCCTCGGACCCGGCCAGGCCGGGCGCGACTCCGCGACTGCTGTCGGTACGGCCCAATGGTACCCTGCGATCCGCCGCGCCCGGTGTGAACCGCGCCGCCAGCCATGACAACTCCGACCGCTGCGCCCTCGTCTCCAGCCGCGACCGCCGAACGCCCGCCGCTCTCCGAGTTCCTGCCCGAGCGCGGCGCCGAAGGCACGGTCTCGTCCGACGAGCTGCTCGACCGCTTCCTCGCCTACGTGAAGTCGCAGCAGCTCGAGCTCTACCCGGCGCAGGAGGAGGCGCTGCTCGAGCTGTGGGCCGGACGGCACGTCGTGCTCGCCACGCCGACAGGCTCGGGCAAGTCGCTGGTCGCGCTCGGCCTCCAGTTCAAGGCGGCCGCGGAGGGGCGGCGCTCGTTCTACACCAGCCCGATCAAGGCCCTCGCCTCGGAGAAGTTCTTCGCCCTCTGCAACCTCTTCGGCGCCGAGCGCGTCGGCATGCTCACCGGCGACGCCAGCATCAACCCGCACGCGCCCGTCGTCTGCGCCACCGCCGAGGTGCTGTCGAACATGGCGCTGCGCATGGCGAGCGTCGACGCGCCCTACGTGGTGATGGACGAGTTCCACTACTACGCCGACCCGGACCGCGGCGTCGCCTGGCAGGTGCCGCTGCTGTTGCTGTCGAGCAGCCAGTTCCTGCTGATGTCGGCGACGCTCGGCAACACGGCGCCCATCGAAGAGGACCTCCAGCGCCGCAGCGGCCGCGAGGTGGCGCGGGTGGCGAGCGAGCAGCGGCCGGTGCCGCTCGAGTTCGAGTACCGCGAGACGCCGCTGCACGAGACGATCGAGGCGCTGGTGGAGACCGACCGCGTGCCCGCCTACGTCGTCAACTTCACCCAGCGCGAGTGCGCCGAGCTCGGGCAGAGCCTGACCAGCATGCAGCTCACGTCCCGAGACGAACGGGAACGTCTGCGCGAGGCGATCGGCGACTTCCGCTTCGACACGCCGTACGGCAAGGACGTGCGGCGGCTGCTCGGCTTCGGCATCGGCATCCACCACGCCGGGCTGCTGCCCAAGTACCGGCTGCTGGTCGAGCAGCTGGCGCAGCAGGGGCTGCTCAAGGTGATCGCCGGCACCGACACGCTGGGCGTCGGCGTCAACATCCCCATCCGCACGGTGCTGTTCAACAAGCTGGCGAAGTACGACGGCAAGAAGGTGAGCCTGCTCATCGGTGCGCGACTTCAAGCAGATCGCCGGTCGCGCCGGGCGGAAGGGGTTCGACGACCGCGGCTACGTCGTCGCGCAGGCGCCCGAGCACGTCATCGAGGTGCGGCGGGCGGAGAAGCACCGGAAGGGCCGTGGGCGTCCGTCGAAGGGACCGCCGAAGGGCGAGGTGCAGTGGAGCGAGGAGACCTTCCAGCGGCTCATCCGCCAGCCGCCGGAGGCGTTGAAGTCGAGCTTCAAGCTCACCCACGGCATGGTGCTCGACCTCGTGCAGCGCGACGGCCAGCTCGACGACCCGGACCTCGACAACTTCTGGTCTCTGCGCGAGCTCATCCGCCGCAGCCACGAAGACGAGGCCGGCAAGCGGCGGCTGGTGCGCCACGCCGCGCTGGTGGTGCGTTCGCTCCACCGCACAGGTGTCTTGAAAATGCGACGCGATGCGCGCTCCGGCTACCTGTGGGTGATCGTCGACGAGGAGCTGCAGCGCGAGTTCTCGCTGCACCAGGCGCTGTCGCTCTATCTCGTCGAGGCGATCGACGGCCTCGACCCGCAGTCGCCCGACTACGCGCTCGACCTCGTCTCGCTCGTCGAGTCGGTGCTCGAGGATCCCGAGGTGATCCTGCGCCGCCAGGTCGACAAGGCCAAGGACGAGCTGGTGGCGAAGATGAAGGCCGAGGGGATCGACTACGAGGAGCGCATGGAGCGTCTCGAGCAGGTGACGCACCCGAAGCCGCTCGCCGAGTTCATCTACGGGACCTTCCGCGATTTCCGGCGCCGCCACGCGTGGCTCGGCGACGAGGTGATCCGCCCGAAGTCGATCGGGCGCGACCTGCTGGAACGCTACGCCTCGTTCGCCGACTACGTGCGGCTCTACGGTCTGCAGCGCAGCGAAGGGGTGTTCTTGCGCTACCTGTCGCAGCTCTACAAGACGCTGCTGCAGGGCGTGCCGGAGCGGGCGATGACCGAGCCGGTGATCGAGGCGACGGCCGTCTTCCGCACCCTCCTCGAGCACACCGACACCAGCCTGCTCGAGGAGTGGGAGAGCCTGCTCCATCCCGAGCTGCGGGCGCAGAAGGTGGAGGAGCGGCAGCGGGCGCGGGCGGCGCTGCGCGCCTGGGAGCTGCTGCACGACCCCAAGGCGTTCGCCGCGCGCGTGCGCGCCGAGCTCCACCAGCTGGTGGCGGCGCTGGCGCGCGGCGAGTGGGAGGATGCCGCCGCCGCGGTGTGGCAGGTCCCCGAAGATCCATGGCCGCCGGACCGGTTCGAGGCGGCGCTGGCCCCTCTCCTCGCCGAATACGGGGCGCTCGACTTCACCCCGCGCGCGCGGCAGGCGCGCCTGACGCGGATCGAGCAGACGGCGCCGCGCCTGTGGGAGGTCACCCACAACCTGCTCGACCCGCAGGGGGAGGGAAGCTGGCACCTGCGGGGGACGATCGACCTCGCCTCAGGACGGACGCCCGAAGGTCAGCTAGTGCGGCTCGAAGCGATCGAGCCGTAGGGGGGATCACCCCATTGGGTCGCTAGCCGTGAGGGGCTGCGTCTCGCCCGAAGCGCCAGCCCCTACGCTTGTGCCACCGCGGCACATGCGTCGAGATGGCCTCGGTGCCAGTTTGGCCGCGACATCGCGATGCCATCGCGGCATAGGAGGACGTCGGCGCCCAAAAACACCGCGGCCCCCGATTCCTCGGGGGCCGCTCCGCTGTAAGACTTGGGATACGAGGGAGATCCTGATCTTTGGTTGGCTTCCTTGGCTTTACCCCTGTGGTTAGGGGATTCAGGCGGAAGTGGTGAGGGGTGGAGATCAGGGATCTCAGGGTTTAAGGTAGGTGATCGATTCGGTAAGCAGAACCTCCCTCGTAGGTGTTCTCTCGTTCTGAGTGACGCCAGCTAGCAACCCGTGTGCCACGTCGCTGTTCGTCCCCAGTTCATGTCTCTAGAAACGTCTTACGGACGCCGGTTCTTCCGCGTTGCGGCAAGAGGAGAACGGAGGGAACCGGAGAAGAGGTTTGGTTCCGGAGGGGAGCAGAACGGAATCGGACCAGGGGCCCGAGCCGAGGCGCTGCAAACACTTCGGTGAAGTGAGCTAGCGGGAACGGCGTGCCAGACGGTTCAGGGCGCCGGCCACGTCGGCACGTTCTTCGAGGACTGGCAGCATCGGGTCTGCCGCGTTGCGGCGGAGGCGTTTGGGGACGCTCTCGACGTTGAAGCGCTTCATGTCGAGGCCGGGGACGACCTCCTTCCACTGGAGCGGCGTCGACACCGGGGCGCCGGCGAGCGGGCGCACGCACCAGGGCGAGACCAGCAGTTGGCCGCGGCGGTTCTGCAGCCAGTCGACGTAGACCTTGCCGCCGCGGGCGGAGATCTGGCGGGTGAGTGTGGCGATCTTCGGATGGCGGTCGACGACGAGCTGGCCGAGCAGGTTGGCGAGCATGCGGCTCTGCTCGTAGTCGAGCTCGGCGCCTAGCGGTACCAGCACGTGCAAGCCGCTGCTGCCGCTCGTCTTCACGTAGGCCGGGAGACCCAGCTCCTCACACACCTCGCGCAGGCTGCGCGCCAGCTCGACGACGTGCTCGAACGGCGCGCCCTTTGGGTCGAGGTCGAGGATGCACCAGTCGGGGTGGTCGAGGCTCGGCGCGCGGCTCGCCCAGAGATGGAAGGGGATGGTGCCGAGGTTGACGAGGTAGAGGAGGGCTTCTTCGTCGGCGATCACGGCGTAGCGGATCTCGCGGCCGACCTCCTCGCTCCACACGCCGACGGTGGGGATCCACGACGGCAGGAACTCGGGCGAGTTCTTTTGGTAGAAGGACTTGCCGGCGATGCCGTCGGGATAGCGAGTGAGCACCACCGGCCGGTCGCGCAGGTAGGGGAGCATCCAGGGCGCGACCTTGCGGTAGTAGTCGATCAGGTCGCCCTTAGTAATGCCGTCGTCGGGCCAGTAGACCTTGTCGAGGTTGCTGAGGCGGAGCTCGGCCGCGGTGCCGGTGACCGGGTTTGCCGCGGACTTCCTACTCGCGGGGGCGGCAGATGCTGCCGCTGCGAGACGACCTACCTTTGCGCCCGGCTGCTTCGCGCCCGATGCGCGCGCCCGTTGCGTGGAAGCGGACACAGTGTCCGCGTCTGCCGGGCTCGGCGACTCCTCCGTGAGCGCCTCCTGCCGCAGCCCGAGCAGCACCGGATGGCGGAGTTGCCCGCCCTCCGTCCACTCCTTGTAGCGCACCTCGGCGAGCAGCCGCGGCTCGAGCCAGAGCGTGCCCTTGGGCGCCTTGGCGGCAGCCGCCAGCGCCGGCGTCTTTCGCCGCAGCCCTGCGATCTGCTTCGCCAGCCACTGGTGCTGGTCCTCGGCGAGGCCGGAGCCGACGCGGCCGGCGTAGACCGGCTCGCCTTCGCGCCACGCCACCAGGTCGAGCGACGAGATCCGCCCCGGCGTCTCCTGCTCGGTGTAGCCGACGACCACGAACTCGCCGCGCCGCTCGGCCTTCACCTTCAGCCAGTCGTCCGAGCGGCCGCCCTTGTAGGGCGCCGCGGCACGCTTCGCCATCACTCCTTCGAGCCCCTGCTTGCGCACTTCCTCGAAGAGCGCCTCGCCTTCGCTCTCGACGTGATCGGCGAAGCGCACGGTGCCGAGCGGCGGCAGCAGCTGAGCGAGCAGGCGCTTGCGCTCGACGAGCGGCAGCGGCCGCAGGTCGTGGCCGCCGATCGCCAGCAGGTCGAAGAGGTAGAGCGTCGCCGGCCGCTCGACCGCGCCGCGCTCGACGTCGACGCGGCGCTGGAGCTGCCCGCGCTTCTGCAGCCCCTGGAAGCTCGGCCGGCCCGCCTCGTCGAGCACCACCAGCTCGCCGTCGACGACGAGGCCGTCGCCCGGCAGCGCCGCCACGGCCCGCGCCACCTCCGGGAAGCGCGGCGCGAGGTCGTGACCGGCGCGCGACAGCAGCACCGGGCCGTTCGGGGTGCGCGCGGCCAGCGTGCGGTAGCCGTCGTACTTGAGCTCGAACAGCCAGCCGTCGCGGCGAAAGGCGCGCTCGCGCGTGCGCGCCAGCATCAGCTCGACCTGCGGCGGAGCGACCGCGCGCCGCGGCGCCTTCAACTTCTGCAGCTCGGCGAGCACTGCCTGCGCGCGGTCGACGCCGTCGCGCAGCTCCTCGACGGTGAGACCGGAGAGCACCGACTGCGGCGCGAACGCTTCGGCGTCCTCGCCGCGCCGCACCCAGCCGTCGCCGCGTTCCTTGATCAGCAGCCACTCGTTCTCGCCCTTGGTCTTGACGAGCGTCCACTTGCCGCGCAGCTTGAAGCCGCGCAGCTCGAAGAGGAGCTTTCCCTTCGGCATGCTCTCCGCTGGCGGTAAGCAGCGGGACCCAGAGCCCGCGGTCCCACAGCACCATCGCGCCGCCGCCATACTCGCCTTTCGGGATCACGCCCTCGAAGTCGGCGTACTCGACCGGATGGTCCTCCGTCTGCACCGCCAGCCGCTTCGTCGCCGGATCCGCCGAGAAACCGTTCGGCACCGCCCACGAGCGCAGCACGCCGTCCATC
The DNA here is from genome assembly GCA_963846495.1 of Thermoanaerobaculia bacterium. GTDB lineage: Bacteria > Acidobacteriota > Thermoanaerobaculia > Multivoradales > JAIOJS01 > DASYQD01. The sequence continues at coordinate 9,478 of CAWJWP010000010.1, forward strand.
TCGAGCCGCAGGTCGTAGTGCCGCCGCCGCGCGTCGTGCAGCTGCACGCAAAACAGCCGCGGCCGCGCTTGGTCGGTTCCCGGATGCGCGCCCTCGCCGAACGGCTCGGGCGTCACGCCGGGGGTGCGCTTGGCGCGGTACTTCGCTAGGTGGTCGTGCGGCATCTTTGCGATACTTGTCGCATGGCAGCACGAGCGATGGGTACCGGCACGATCTCGTTCGGCCTCGTTTCGATCCCGATCAAGCTCTACTCTACCGGCGAGAGCGCCGCCGGCGTCTCGTTCAACTGGCTGCACGGCAAGTGCGGCGGGCGGGTGCGCCAGCAGTACTTCTGTCCCACCGACGAAGAGGTGGTCGAGCGCAAGGACCTGGTGAAGGGATACGAGTTCGCCAAGGACCGCTACGTGGTGATGGACGACGAGGAGCTCGCCTCGCTCACCACCAAGGCCACCAACTCGGTCGACATCGCCGAGTTCATCCCGGTCGAGGCGATCGACCCCATCTACTACGAGCGCTCCTACTTTCTCGGCCCCGACAAGGGCGGCGACCGGCCGTACAAGCTGCTCGCCGAGGCGATGCGGCAGACCGGCCGCGTGGCGCTCGCGCGCTACGCCGCGCGCGGCAAGAACTACCTGGTGCTGCTGCGCCCGTTCGGCGACGGCGTGGTGATGCAGACGCTGCGCTACGCCGACGAGGTGAAGAGCTTCGACGAGGTGCCGGTGGGCGACGCCGAGCTCAAGCCCGCCGAGCTGCAGCTCGCGCGGCAGCTCATCGAGCAGATCGCCGCCGACACCTTCAATCCCGAGGGCTATCGCGACGACAGCCGCGAGCAGCTGCGCGAGATCCTGCGCAAGAAGATCGAGGGCGAGGAGATCACCGCCGCGCCCGAGGAGCCGCCGCGCGGCCAGATCATCGACCTCATGGCGGCGCTCAAGGCGAGCCTCGGGCAGGAAGGGGAAGGCTCGGAGCGCCGCGGCCCCCGCCGCTCGGCGCGCTCGGCCGAGGCGGAGAAGCCGATGCGGGCGGCGGCGGGCGAGTCGCGCTCGAGCCGCGCGCCGGCGGCGGCGCGGCGGCCTCGCTCGTCGAAGAAGTAGCGTCACGGTGGCGCCGTGACGCGCGCGCCTGAGTTTCACGGAGCTGACGCGCCGGCGAAGCGGGCGCGCTCGCTCGGTTACTCCGCGCGCGAGGTGGCGACGCTGCTCGGCGTCGACGCGCGGCGCGTCGGCTACTTCGTGCGCGCCAAGCTGGTCGACCCGCGGCGCGGCCCGCGCGGCGAGTATCGCTTCACCTTCCAGGAGCTCGTGCTGCTGCGCGCCGCGCAAGGATTGTTGACGGCGGGCGTCGGGCTGCGGCGCGTGCGTCGCGCGCTCGAGCACCTGCCGGCGCAGCTGCCGCGCGGGCGTTCGCTGTCGGGTGTGCGCATCACCGCCGAGGGCGGCGAGATCGTCGTCCGCGAGGGCGGCAAGCAATGGAACCCCGAGTCAGGGCAGCGGCTCCTCGACTTCGAGGTGGCGACGCTGGCGGCCGCGGCGGCGCCGCTGGCGCCGCGGCTGGTGCGCCAGGCGGTCGTGCGCGAGGCGGCCGGGCCCGACGCCGCGCTCTCCGCCGACGACTGGTTCCACCTCGGCTGCGAGCTCGAAGCCACGTCGCCGTCCGAAGCCGCCGGCGTGTACCGCCGCGCGCTCGTGCTCGATCCGCGGCACCAGGATGCCTTGCTCAATCTCGGACGATTGCAGCACGAGGCCGGCGAGCTGCGCGAAGCGGAGGCGTGCTACCGGCGCGTGCTCGCGATCTCGCCGAGCGAGCCCGTCGCCGCTTACAACCTCGGCGTCGCGCTCGAAGATCGCGGCCGGCTCACGGAGGCCGCCGAAGCGTACGAGTCTGCGTTCGCCGCCGACACGCAGAACGCCGACGCCTGCTACAACCTCGCCGGCGTCTACGAGCGCCTCGGCCGCGAGCCCGATGCCGTGAGGTGGCTGAAGGAGTACCGCCGCTTACGCAAGGGCGGCTGAGCAAAAGCTGAGCTCGGGCGGCGGTTGCGCATTCGAGCGAAGCCGCTGAGTGCAACCTCCTCCGCTCGTGACGCTTGTGGCGCCGGCGCGGCGCAATGCGGCGTGGTTGCGGTGGTGCTGCGTTTCGCTTCGGAGTGGCAGTGATCCTGCACTGCCCGATGGTCCGAGCGCCATTCGGCGCTCCGCGCGATGAACACCGCCGATCAGCCCGCCCGCGTGCTTGCTTCCGCGACGTGCGTCTCGTCACGCGAGCGCGGCCCAGGAGCTCGACTTCCATGTCTGCCAATAAGACTCTGCTTTGGGGGGCTTTCAGCCTTGTTTGTCTAGCGACCGCTGCCAGCGCCGCCGCACCTGCCACCAAGCCCGCGCGCCCCACCGACCTGCACGCCAGGGCGACCTCGACCACCGACGCCAAGCTCACGTGGTCCGACAACGCGACCGACGAGTGGGAGTACCACCTCGACATCCGCACCGCCGGCTCCGAATGGAGCGAGCTCGGCCTGACGCCGTCCAACGTGACCTTCGTGCAGGTCTTCAACCTCACCGCTGGCAAGACCTACTTCTTCCGCCTGCGCGCCAAGAACGGCGGCGGCTGGTCGTCGTACTCCAACGAAGCCGCGGCGACGGCGTTCTACGCCACGCCGCCGAGCTGCGTCGCCGGCAACAACGTGATGTGTCTCGCCGACGGCCGTTATCGCGTGCAGGCGAGCTTCGAGCGCGGCACGCAGATCCGCGGCATGGCCAACGCCATCGACCTCTCCAACGAGTCGGGCCTGTTCTGGTTCTTCTCGCCGGGCAACGTCGAGACGATCGTCAAGGTGCTCGACGGCTGCGGCGTCAACGGCCATCGCTGGGTGTACACGACGGGGCTCACCGACCTGCGCGTGCTGGTGCAGATCGCCGACACGCAGACGGGCGAGACTGCGACGTACCTCAACGAGGGCGGCGGCGCGTTTGCGCCGATCCAGGACACCGAAGCGTTGAGCTGTAATTAGGCCGGCACCGACGGCCCGTGCAGTAGTCGGCTTGGTGCGCGAAGCGCACCCTACGATAAGGCGATCAAGCCGGCGCCGAAGGCGGCGCCGGCGCGGCCAGACGGCCGTCTAGGTCGAGCTCGGCGGCGACGCCCTGCATCGCCGCCAGCACGGTGCCGACGTGGTCCCACAGATCGAGCTTGCCGTCGAAGCAGGCGTTGCCGAAGTCGGCGGTGACCTTCTCGACGTGCTCGCGGTCGACTCCGGCGGCGAAGGCGCGCTCCTTCCAGCGCTTGCGGATCGACTTGACCTCGACGTCGCGCACGTCCTTGCTCGGCCGCACCAGCGCGGCGGCGATGATGAGGCCGGTCACCTCGTCGTTGGCGAGCAGCGCGAAGTCGATCGGCTCGCTGCGCGGCACGCCCGTCGCCGGCTCGTTGTGCGACAGGATGGCCTGCACCACCGGCTCGGGGCAGCCGCGCTGGCGCAGGATCGGCGTCCCCTCGACGACGTGCGTCTCGAGCGTCGGGTGGATCTCCCAGTCCCAATCGTGGAGCAGGCCGGCGAGCCCCCACTGCTCGACGTCGCCGCCGAGCTTCTGCGCGTAGGCGCGCATCGCCGCCTCGACCGACAGCATGTGGCGGCGCAGGCCGACCGCCTGTACGTTGTCCTGGACCAGCTGCCAGGCTTCCTCGCGCGTCATCGCCTGGTCACCCATCACCGGCGACCCGCGCCGGGAGCCGGCGTCGCGGTGGGCACCGGCGTCGGCGTCGGCGCGGGAGCGGTCGGCGGCGGCAGCGCCTCGGTGGGATTGAAGATGCTCGCGAGCTCCGTGTCCGACACGTCGGCGCGCATCTCCGCCACGGGGAAGGTGATGTGGACCACCGGCCCCTCGGCCAAGCGGCGCCGATCGGTCGAGAGCTTGACGCCCGCCGCGGTGTCCTTCCACGCCTCCCACGTCCACGTCGTCGGCTTGCCCGTGCCCGGCGCGCCCTCCTCGGTCTCCAGCACGTACTCCCAGCGCTCGATCAGGTTCGTCTTCGTCGATACGTAAGCCCAGTAGCGGTCGTTCGAGGTCAAGCCGATGCCGCTCTCGAACGACAGCGTCACCACGTCGTACTCCTGGCCGTCGACCGTCTTCTTCCCCTCGTAGGCGAGGTTGACGCCGGGGTCGAGCCACTTCCACGGCATCAGCAGCCAGTAGGTGTCGTTGATGAAGCGGCCGTAGCCGCCCTCGAGCTGGCGCGCCAGCTCCTCGCCGGCGAGCTCGCGCGCGCCGAGCCAGGCGCGCCCTTGCTTCGTGTTGACGTCGAACAGCACGCGGTAGGGCACCCCCTCCTTGCTCACCCCCTCCAAGCGATAGGCTCCGCGGTGACGGTCCCACCAGTGTTGGTAGGAGCCCGTCACCTTGCCGTCGCGCACCGGCGCGAAGTCGAAACGCAGGAGGCGCGCGGCGGCGAACCGTTCCTGGCCGCCCATCGCCGTCATGCTGCGCTCAGCGACCTCCACCGCTTTCGGGTCCTTGGCTGCCGAGGCGTGGTCGGCGGTGCACAGCGTGGCTCCGGCGACGGCGATCAGCGCGGCGACAAGAGTTCGTTGCATGATGGCGTCCTCGTTGCTGCGGACAGTGAAAACGCCCCGCCGACTGTCTTGCGCGGAGGGGCGCAAGCGCGGCGGGCGTGGAAATTTTTTCACTGTTTCGGCCGCTTGTAGAGGTAGCCGGTGGAACCAGGCGACGGCAGCCGAAAGTTCAGCCGGCACCCAAAGAGGAGCATTCGATGGCTGAGACGCTTACGCTCCCGGTCCTGCCGCTGCGCGAGGCGGTCATCTTCCCTGGCGTGTCGTCGCCGATCGGCGCCGGCCGGCCGGGGACACTGCGGGCGATCCAGGCTGCGGTCTCGTCGCCGCAGCGGCTGATCTTCGCCGTCTGCCAGCGCGAGAACCGGGACAAGGTCACCCCCGACCTGCTGTACACGACCGGGGTGGTGGCGCATATCGATCAGGTTCAACGTTCCGGCGGCAGCACCGTGCAGCTGCTGCTCGACGGCCGCTACCGCGCCTTCGCGGTGCGCTACGAAGAGAAGGACGGCTTCCTCGAGGCGGTGGCGCGCGAGATCATCGAGAACGCGCCGCTCAACCCGCGCGACGCCGCCTTCGTCGCCCTGCAGCGCGAGGTGCGAAACCGCGCCGCCGAGCTCGGCCAGAAGGCCGGGCTGCCGGAAGAGGTCGTCGACCGCTTCCTCGCCAGCGTCGAAGAGCCGGGCCGGCTCGCCGACCTGGTGGCGAGCTACCTCGACGTCTCGGCGCCCGACAAGCAGATGATCCTGGAGACCGCCGACGTCGAGGAACGCCTGCGCATGGTGTTGCTCCAGGTCGAGCGGCAGATCACCGTCATCGACGCGCAGCAGGAGATCAAGAACAAGGTCCAGCGCGAGCTCGGCGACCGCCAGCGCGAGATGGTGCTGCGCGAGCAGATGAAGGCCATCCAGCAGGAGCTGGGCGGCGGCGACGACGCCGGCGAGCTCGAGGAGCTGAAGGAGAAGCTCGACGCCCTCGACCTGTCGAAGGAGGCGCGCAAGGAGGTCGACCGCGAGTTCGGCCGCCTGTCGCGCATCGCCCGCGAGTCGATGGAGTACCAGGTGATCCGCACCTACCTGGAGACGATCGCCGAGCTGCCGTGGAACGCGCGCAGCGAAGAGCACCTCGACCTCAAGGAGGCGGAGAAGGTCCTCGAGGAGGACCACTATGGCCTCGCCGACGTCAAGGACCGCGTGCTCGAGTACCTGGCGGTGCGGCAGCTGCGCCAGCGGGCGGCGGACGCGAGGAAGTCTTCGGAGCAGGAACAGGAAGCGGTGGCGGCGGCCGCCGAGGCCGCGGAGGCCGGCGAGGGCGAAGGCGAGGGCGCCAAGGCCGTCGACGAGCCGATCGCGCCGCCGCAGCCGAAGCTGCGCGGCAACGAGGACGACCGCATCTCGAAGGGCCCGATCCTGCTCTTCGTCGGACCGCCCGGCGTCGGCAAGACCTCGATCGCCAAATCGATCGCCCGCTCGATGGGGCGCGAGTACGTGCGCGTCTCGCTCGGCGGCGTGCGCGACGAGGCCGACATCCGCGGCCACCGGCGCACCTACGTCGGCGCCATGCCGGGCCGCATCATCCAGGGGATGAAGCAGGCGGGGACGAGGAACCCGGTGTTCCTCCTCGACGAGGTGGACAAGCTCGGCGTCTCCTACCAGGGCGACCCGGCAAGCGCGCTGCTCGAGGTGCTCGACCCGGCGCAGAACGACACCTTCGTCGACCACTACCTCGGCGTGCCGTTCGACTTGTCGGAGGTGCTGTTCATCGCCACCGCGAACTTCGCGCAGAACATCCCGGAGCCGCTGCTCGACCGCATGGAGTTCGTCGAGTTCACCGGCTACACCGAGCGCGAGAAGCTGGTGATCGCGCGCCGCTTCCTGCTGCCGCGGCAGCTCAAGGAGAAGGCGCTCGTCCCCGGCCAGCTCGAGGTGACGGACGACGCGATGCTCGACGTCATCAACCGCTACACCCGCGAGGGCGGCGTGCGGCAGCTCGAGCGCTCGCTGGGCCAGTTGGCGCGCAAGGTGGCGCGGCAGATCGCCTCGGGCGAGAAGCAGACGGTGAAGGTCGACGCCGGCGACGTCCATACGCTCATCGGGCGGCCGAAGATCCGTCCCGAGCAGGCGCTGCGCGAGGACAAGGTGGGGATCGCGACCGGCATGTATTACACGCCGGCGGGCGGCGACATCATGTTCGTCGAGGCGGCGACGATGAAGGGCAAGGGGAACCTGGTCCTCACCGGGCAGCTGGGCGACGTGATGAAGGAGTCGGCGCTGGCGGCGTGGAGCTACGCACGGGCGCACGCGGAGTCGCTGCACATCGATCCGGACCAGTTCGAGCGGGACGTGCACATTCACGTGCCGGCTGGGGCGATCAGGAAAGATGGCCCGAGCGCGGGGATCACGATGGCGACGGCGTTGGTGTCGGCGTTGTCGCAGCGGGCGGTGCGGCACGACTTGGCGATGACCGGGGAGATCACGCTTTCGGGGCAGGTGTTGCCGATCGGGGGCGTGAAGGAGAAGGTGTTGGGTGCCGTGCGATCGGGGATCACGGATGTGGTGTTGCCGAACGAGAATCAGCCGGACCTGGAGGATTTGCCGCCGGAGGTGCGGGAGCGGATCAACGTGCATCCGGTGGGGGATCTTTCGGAGGTGCTGGCGTTGGCGTTGGCTGGGGGCGGTATCTCGGTGACGGTGACGGACGCAGTGGCTGAGGTCCAGGAGGAGCCGGCGGGACCGCTGGCGGCGGCGCCTCGGCGGCCTACGGGCGAGAGCGGCGTCTCGCACTAAGCGTTCGTGGCGAGGGCCCGGAGCGGGCACCGGGGGCCGCCGCTGCGGGACCGGCGCGCGCTGCGTGATGCTGGGAGGAGGGCGCGCGCCTCCGCTCTCCGGGCGCCGCGACAACCGCTGCCGCTCAGCAATCCGCGAAGCGGCCTCCGAGAGGTCCCGCTGCGACGGCCCCCGGCGCCCGCTCCGGGCCCTCGGCGAACGCCCGCGAGTGACTCGGTGGAGGGGAAGAGAAGGAACGACCGCTGAGCGCTGAGGTCGCGCCAGTACAATCGTGACGAGATGCCGTACGACTATCAGCGACCGCAGGTGACGTTTGGGTTTTCTAGCGGGTTTCCGCGGGACGTGATCGTGTTGATCGCGGTGGTGTTCGTCACGTGGTCGATGCAGTTCTTTGAGGCGACGGCGGGGTTGATCGAGTTGCTGCGGCTGACGCCGTTGGTTTGGCAGTTGGGGTGGGTGTGGCAGCTGGTCACGTATCCGATCGCGGGGACGGGTGGGCCGAGTGTTTGGGTGTTGCTGGAGCTGTTCTTCCTGTTCTTTTTTGCTCGCGACGTGTTTGCGCGGTTGGGGCGGCGGGGGTTCTGGCGGTTGCTGCTCATCGGGACGTTGGTGGGTGGGGTGGTGGCGTTGTTGATCGACCTCGCGGCGCGGTGGATCGGGGAGGTGTCGCCGGCGTCGCTGGTGTTGGTGCAAGGGCAGCACATGTTGTTCGTCATCGTGATCGCGGCGTTTGCGACGTTGTATCGCGACGCGACGATCATGTTGATGTTGATCATCCCGGTGCGGGCGCGGTGGTTCTTGCCGCTCGAGGTGGTGCTCGCTTTCGTGGGGTTCCTGAAGACGAAGGACATCGCGGGGTTCCTCGGCATCTGCGCCGCCATCGCGGTGGTGTGGGGCACGCTGGCGCACGGTGGGTTCAAGCGCGCGGGGCGGGAGAGCTGGCTGCGCGCGCAAGGGTGGTGGCTGCGGAAGCGGATGGGCCGGATGCGTAGGAAGAGCGGGATCCGGATCGTCGAGGATCGTCGGCGCGATCCGTGGCTCCATTGAGCGTGGCCACCCTGTTCACGATCGGGCACTCGACGCAGTCGCTCGAGGATTTCGTGGGGCTGTTGCGCGACGCCGGCGTGGAGCTGGTGGTGGACGTGCGGCGGTTTCCGGGGTCGCGGCGGCATCCGCAGTTCGGGCGCGAGCGGCTGGCGGCCGGCCTCGCCGAGGCGGGCATTGGCTATCGGCACGAGGAGGCGCTCGGCGGGCGGCGGCGGGTGCGGGTGGATTCGCCGAACACGGCTTGGCGCAACGAGCAGCTGCGGGGGTACGCCGACCATATGGCGAGCGAGGAGTTCCGCTCCGCGCTGGCGCGCTTGCTGGAGCTCGCCGGCGAGCGGCCGACGGCCGTGATGTGTGCCGAGGCGTACTGGCGGCATTGCCACCGGCAGCTGCTGGCCGACGCCGTGGCGGCGGCGGGGTGGGAGGTGGTGCACCTGCTCCCCGGCGGCCGCCGCGAGGTCCATCCGCTGCACCCGCAGCTGCGCGTCGACGAGCGCGGCGGGCTCAGCTATCCGGCAGTCGTCGGGGACGGCTCATCGACGCGGCCGGCCAACGATCGCGCCGAATCCGCAGCGCGCCGGGGACCGTCGGCGCGGCAGCGCTCGCTGCCGGGCTTCGATCCCGGTCCCGCCGGATGAAACTTCGACCGGCCGCAGTACGTATCAACCGCACCATGCGTCTGCGCGCCACCGCCCTCGCTTTTGCCGTCTCGTTGGCCTCCGCTGCCGGCGCGTGGGCGGGGAGCGCCACCGAGACGATCGACCGCACGGTGAATTTGCCGGCGAGCAAGCAGGTGGTGGTGCAGAACCTCAACGGGGCCGTGCAGGTGACCGCCTGGGAGTCGCCGCAGGTGCGGGTGGTGGCGGTGAAGACCGCCCGCGCCGCCACCGAGGGTCGCGCCCGCGCCTACCTGCGCGACCTCGAGGTGAAGGTGGAGGAGAGCGAGGGCAAGCTGGTGATCCGCACTCGCACTCCCGGCTCCGAGGGCGGCGTCAAGGGGTGGCTCGCCTGCGCCGGGGTCGACGGCGAGGTCGCTTACCGGCTCAGCCTGCCGCGTGACGCGCGGCTCGTCGCCAGCACCGTCAACGGCGACGTCGAGGTGGCCGGCATGCTGGCGCCCGTGCGCGCCGCCTCGACCAACGGCAACGTCGTGCTGCAGGTCGACGGCGAGGCGGTGGCGAGCTCGGTCAACGGCAACATCCGCGTCTCGATGCGGCGCGCCGATCCGCGCTCGGCGATGGAGCTGTCGACGGTCAACGGCAGCATCCTGCTCCTGCTGCCCGCCGAGTTCCGCGCCTACGTCGACGCCCGCACCACCAACGGCAGCGTCGGCAGCGACCTGCCGCTGCAGGTGGAGGGTCGCCGCAGCCGCAGCCGTCTCGTCGGCCGCCTCAACGGCGGCACCACGCGGCTGACCCTGCGCACGACCAACGGCAGCATCTGGCTCAAGGCGCCGGTCGAGCAAGCCGGGCTGCGGCAGTAGGCCGGTTAGCATCCGCCGGTGCAATCGCGCCGGCTGGCCTACTTCGTCACTCCGCACGGGTTCGGCCACGCCGCGCGTGCGTGCGCGGTCGTCGAGGCGTTGGCGGAGCGGCTGCCGCTCGCGGTGGAGCTGTTCACCACCGTGCCGGAGTGGTTCTTCGCCGCCTCGTTGCGGGTGCCCTTCGGTTACCACGCGGTGCGCACCGACGTCGGCCTCGCGCAGCGCGATGCGCTCGACGAGGACCTCGACGCGACGGTACGCGAGCTCGACGCGTTCCTGCCCTGGCCGAGCGCGCTGGTCGACGGTCTCGTCGCCGTCGTGCGCGAGCGCGGCTGCGAGGCGGTGCTTTGCGACGTGGCGCCGCTGGGGATCGCCGTCGCGCACGCCGCGGGATTGCGCGCCGTCCTGGTCGAGAACTTCACCTGGGACTGGATCTACGAGGGCTACCGCGAGCGAGCTCCTGCGCTGCTGTCGCACGCCGCCGAGCTCGCGCGCTGGTTTGCGACTGCCGACCTGCGCGTTCAGACCGAGCCGGTCTGTCGCTCGTGGCCCGACGCCGTGCGCGTGCCGCCGGTGGCGCGAGTGCCGCGGCGCGGGCGCGACGAGGTGCGGCGCGAGCTCGGCATCGAAAGCAACCAGCGCGCGGTGCTGCTCACCATGGGCGGCATCGCGTGGAGCTATGCGGCGATGATCGAAGGCGGCGGTCCGCGACTGCCAGACGACGTCGTGCTGGTCGTGCCCGGCGGCGCGCCGGAGCCGCGCGCGCTGTCGTGGGCGCGGCTGCTGCCATTCCACTCCGACCTTTACCACCCGGATCTAGTCGCCGCCGCCGACGCGGTGGTGGGCAAGCTCGGCTACAGCACGCTCGCCGAGTGCTGGTGCAGCGGCGTGCCGTTCGGCTTTGTGCCGCGCGACGCCTTTCCCGAGTCGCCGGTGCTCGCCTGGGCGGTGATCGACGCGCACGCGGGCGTCGCCGTGCCGGCCTCCGCGCTCGCCGCGGAGAGTTGGAACTGGCTTGAGGAGGTGCTCGCCGTCCCGCGCGTCGAAGTTGGCCGGCCGCGCGGCAACGCCCAGGCCGCCGCGGCAATCGCTGACTGGCTCGGCAAATAGCCGCGCCCGTGCGCGCAGCTCATCGTCGCAGCGCGCTCGCAGCGCGCCGCGCCGCTACTGCCGCGCGAGCACCAGCTCGAGCCGGTTGTCGACCGGTGTGACCTGCAGGAGCTGCACGCGCGGCGAGGCGAGGTCGAGGACGACGTGCAGCTCGGTGCCGTGGTAGCCGAGCCTCACCTGCTTCACTTCTGCCGTGCCCACCGGAATGCTGGTGCGGCGGTAGCTGTCGTCGACGTCGCGCAGACGGATGACTTCGCGCGGGCTGCCGCCGTCGAGGCGGAAGTGGCTGAAGGCCTCGGTCGGCACCTTGCCGTTGGTGACGATCGTGATCACCGTGCCGAGGTTGGAGCGCTGCCCCCAGATCTCCTCGACGCTCGAGAAGCGGGCGCGCGCAGGGCTGACGGGGAACCCGGAGCGCGGCGATGCGGACCCATCGCCTGTCGCCGGCGTCCCCGCAGTCGTGGCGGCGGCAGCGCCAGTCGCCGCGCTCGCAGCGGTGGGCGCAGGGCTCGCCGCTGCCAGTGGCGAAGCAGCGCCGGGCGACGCTCCGGGAACGGCTGCCGCAGCGTCCGCTGCCGTCGCCATCGCTGGAGACGACGTCACGCCCGGTGCCGGCGGTTGCGATCCCGCCGCGCTCGCCGGCCGCGCAGCGTCTGCCCCAGCCTCTCCGTCGCGCGCGTCGGCGAGCTGCGGCGCGCGCGCCCACTCGGGCAACAGCTCGGGAAACCCGAAGTAGACGACGGCGACGCCGGCGAGCAGCAGCAGCATCACGGTGGCGACGATCGGCAGGAACGACGAGCGCCGCCGCGGCGGGGGCCGGCGGACCGGAGCGTCCTCCGGAGTGGTGACGCGTGGCGGCGGCTCGACGCGCGGCGGCGGCGGGCTGACGTACGTCGAGGGCCGCGGCGGCGGAGGGCTCGCGTAAGCGGAGGCCCGCGGCGGTGGAGCGCTCACCGGCGTGGCGGGCCGCGGCGGCTCGGGCGGCATCGCCAGCGGCGTAAACCGCACCGTCTCGTCCTCCGGGTCGACCGCTTTCGGCGGCTCGGCGAACGCGCGCGCGACCTCGTCGAACCCCGACGGCACGCGGCCGCGAGGCCAACCTCCAGGCGAAGCCGCGGGCGCCTCGCTCGCAGCCGGGGCGCCTGGAGCCGCGTCCGCTGCGGTCACCCCGGTTGCCGCTTCACTCGCAGCCGCGCTCTCGTCGACGAGATCGAAGCCCTCGGCGGCGTCACTCTCGAAGTCGTCGAGCGCGGGCAGCAGCTCGGAACCTTCGGTGACCAGCTCAGGGATCGGCAGCTCGGGCGGGACGAGATCGGGGAAGGCGTCGATGTCCGGCAGCTCGGCGCGCGACCCAGCCGCGGCCGCTGCGGCCGCAACTCCTGCCGCCGCGCTCGTCAGTCGATCCGCAGGTGAAGACGGCGGCGGCGCTGCGTCGCGCGGCGGACGTGAAGCGGGAGCAGCGGCGGGCGGCGCACTCGCAGCCGCCGGCGGAGTCCTCGCGGGAAGCGGCGGCACCGCCGTCACCGGCGCCGCCGTCGGATGGAAGAGCGTCGACTGCGCGCTCGGCGCGCCCGGCTTCGGCCTCGGCGCCGTCGGCGTCTGCCGCAGCGGCGGCGGCGGGAAGCCGGGCGGCTCGAGCTCGAACGGCGTGCCGCCATGAGCGACCTGCTCCTCGACGATGCGTTGAATCAACCGGCGGCTTTCGCTCGACAAATCCAAGAAGCGCACGCCCATGCCGCTCGGGCGCTCGGGACCGTCGTCGGTCGCGCGCACCCAGATGACCTCGCCGATGCCCTGCACCAGCTTGAAGTCGTCGGTCAGGCTGAGCTCGAAGTCGAAGATCGTGCCCACCGGCTTGGGGTCGGTGGTGCGGATGAACATCCCGCCCATCGACAGGTTCTGGGAGTACTCCGTGATGAAGCCACGGAACTCCTTGAACTTGAGCGAGATCTTTCGCTCCAGCGGGACCCTGCGACGCTCCAGGTCGACCTTGGACGAGGGGTCGTTGGGGTCTGCGCTCATCGCACCTCGAGTCGGCGGCCGCGGATGGCGCGCATTATAGAGCGCGCCTCCGCGCTGCTTCCGCCACCTGGTACGACTACGGAGGCGCGCGAGATGCCGGTGCTAAGCTGCCGCGCGCGCTGACGGCGCGTCTCGACTCGTCCCCACTTCAGGAGAGCTCCGATGCCGCGATCGCTCGCCCGCGCCTCGTTCCTCGCCTGCTCTTTGTCCGTCACGCTTCTCGTCGCGGCGCTGCCGCTCGAAGCGAGGAAGCGCGAGCCCGAGAAGGCGGCGGCGGCCGCGAGCGCCGAGAGCACGCCGAAAATCGCCGACAAGGTGAAGGGCCTGCAGGCCCGGCCCGGCCTCCTCACCACCTACCTCGACCGCGACAAGGGCAAGCTGTGGCTCGAGCTGCCGGCGCCCGGCGCCGAGGGCCTCGTCGGCGAATACCTCTACTTCGAAGCGCTGCTCACCGGTGTAGGCAGCAACCCGATCGGCCTGGATCGCGGACAGCTCGGTGCCACCCGCATCGTGCGCATCCGCCGCCTCGGCCCGCGCGTGCTGATCGAGGCACCGAACCAGGGCTTCCGCGCGCTGTCGGAAAACCCCGCGGAGCGCCGCGCCGTCGCCGAGTCGTTCGCCACCTCGGTGTTGTGGGGCGCCGACGTTGTCGCGGTCGAGCCCGACGGCCGCGCGCTCGTCGACTTCACGCCGTTCGTCGTCCGCGACGCGCACGGCGTCTCGCGCACCATCCAGCAGGCGGGGCAGGGGAGCTTCGAGCTCGACGACAAGCGCAGCGCGCTCGACCCCGACAACTGCCTGTCGTTCCCCGACAACCTCGAGCTCGAGGCGATCCTCACCTTCGGCGGCCGCGAGCCGGGCCCCGAGGTGCGCGCCACGGTGCCGCAGCCGCAGTCGGTGACGGTGGTGCAGCACCACTCGCTCATCCGCCTGCCCGACGCCGGCTACCGGCCGCGCGCCTTCGATCCGCGCGGCGGCAGCTTCGCCATCTTCTTCCACGACTACGCGGCGCCGCTCGACCGGCCGCTGGAGACGCGCTGGATCGCCCGCCATCGTCTCCAGCACGCCGAGCCCGGCGGCGCCGAGTCGGCGATCGTGAAGCCGATCGTCTTCTACGTCGACCATGCTGCGCCCGAGCCGATCCGCAGCGCGCTCCTCGATGGCGCCGGCTGGTGGGCCGACGCGTTCGCCAAGGCCGGCTTCCCGGGCGGCTACCGCGTCGCGCTGTTGCCGCCGGACGCGCACCCGCTCGACGTGCGCTACAACGTGATCCAGTGGGTGCATCGCGGTACCCGCGGCTGGGCCTACGGCGACGGCGTGATCGATCCGCGCACCGGCGAGATGGTCAAGGGACACGTCACCCTCGACTCCCTGCGCGTGCGCCAGGACATCCTCATCTTCGAGGGGCTGCTGGGCGCCGAGAAGACGGGCAGCGGCGCCGCCGACGACCCGGTGCAGCTGGCGCTCCAGCGCATCCGCCAGCTCGCCGCGCACGAGGTGGGGCACAGCCTCGGCTTCGCGCACAACTTCGCCGCCTCGACCTACGGCGGCCGCGCCTCGGTGATGGACTACCCGGCGCCCTTCGTGCGGCTCGGCGCCGACGGCAAGCTCGACGTCTCGCGCTCCTACGCGACCGGCATGGGCGCGTGGGACGTGCACGCCGTGCGCTACGCGTACATGGAAGCGCCGCCGGGCGCCGACGAGCGCCGAAGGTGCTCGACGACCTGCTCGTCGAAGGCGGCAAGCAGGGCCTGCGCTTCATCACCGACGAGGACGCGCGGCCGGCGGGCGCGGCGCAGCCGTGGGCCAATCTGTGGGACAACAGCGCCGATCCCGCGAGCGAGCTCGAGGAGGTGCTACGCGTGCGGCAAGCGGCCCTGGCGCAGTTCGGCGAGCGCAACGTCGCCGCCGGCCGGCCGCTCGCCAAGCTGCAGGAGGTGCTGGCGCCGATCTACCTCTGGCACCGCTACCAGGTCGACGCGGCGGCGAAGACGATCGGCGGCCTCGACTACGGCTACGGCGTGCGCGGCGACGGCGGCCCGGCGAGCTTCGTCGATCCGGCGCTGCAGAAGCGCGCCCTCGCGGCGCTGCTCTCGGCGATCCGGCCCGAGGCGCTCGACTTGCCCGAGCCCTTGCTGCGGCTGTTGCTGCCGCGGCCCGCCGGCTACGAGCCCAACCGCGAGATGTTCCGCGGCCAGACGGGGCTCGTCTTCGATTCGCTGGGAGCCGCGGCCACGGCGGCCGACGTCGTGCTCGCGGCGGTGCTGCAGCCGGAGCGGCTCGGCCGCGTCGCCGACTTCCATCGCCGCGACGCGCAGCAGCCGGCGCTGGAGGAGGTGCTCGGCGACGTCGTCGACGCGGCGTTCCCGGCCAAGTCGCCGGCCGATGCGCGGTTGGCCGAGATCGCGCGCGTCGTTCAGCGCGTCACCGCCGACCGCCTCGTCGGCGCTCGCGTCGGGCAACGACACGCCCTACCCGGTGAAGGTCCGCGTCGAGGCAGAGCTGCGCGACCTCGCCCGCAAGCTCGGCGCAACCGGTCGCCGACCGCGCCGAGTCGGCGCACAGGAAGCTCCTCGCGCGCGACCTCGAGAGCTACCTCGAGCGGCGCGAGTGGCAGCCGCAGCAGCTGGTCAAGGCGCCCGAGCCGCCGCCCGGCCAGCCGATCGGCGACTTCGATCTCTTCGACGAATGAGGGCTCGCGTCACGCGCGTCCTCTCGCTCGTGATCCTCGCCATCGCGGCGCCGCTCGCCGCTTGCCGCGGCAATGCGGCGCCGCGAGTCGACGCAGCAGCCTCGCCGAGCTCGGCCAAGCCCACCATGTCTCCGACCGCTGCGCCCACCGAGCCGGAACGCCTCACCGTCCGCGTCGTCGCCCGCTACCCGCACGATCGCGAGGCTTTCACCCAAGGCCTCCTCTGGCACGGCGGCAAGCTCTACGAGAGCACCGGCCTCTACGCGCGCTCGTCGCTGCGCCGCGTCGACCTCGCAGACCGGCAAGGTGGAGGCGCAGACCGCGCTGCCACCGCAGCTCTTCGGCGAGGGGCTCGCGCTCGCCGGCGACCGCCTCGTGCAGCTCACCTGGCAGGAAGGGCGAGCGCTGCGCTGGAAGCCCGACACCTTCGCGCCCGACGGCGAGTGGCGCTACGACGGCGAGGGCTGGGGCCTCGTCTTCGACGGCAACCGCTTCGTGCAGAGCGACGGCAGCTCGCGCCTCACCTTCCGCGATGCCGCGACGTTCGCCGTCACCGGAACGCTGAACGTCACCGACGGCGAGCGCTCCATCGGCCTCCTCAACGAGCTCGAGCTCGCCGACGGCGCGCTCTATGCCAACGTCTGGACGACCGACGAGATCGTGCGCATCGACGTCGAGAGCGGCCTCGTCACCGCGCGCATCGACGCCTCGCCGCTGCACGACGAGCTGCGCGGCCAGGGGATCGTCGACGACGCGGTGCTCAACGGCATCGCCTGGCGACCGGAGACGAAGACGTTCCTGCTCACCGGCAAGCTCTGGCCGACGC
Source organism: Thermoanaerobaculia bacterium (assembly GCA_963846495.1). Lineage (GTDB taxonomy): Bacteria > Acidobacteriota > Thermoanaerobaculia > Multivoradales > JAIOJS01 > DASYQD01. Next base: position 26,008 of record CAWJWP010000010.1, read on the forward strand.
TGTTCGAAGTGCAGCTGGTGTCCGCCGGCGGTTAGCCCCCGGGTTGCTCGCCGTCGAGCGCGCGCTGCAGCCAGGCACGCGCGCGCGTCCAGTCGCGCTGCACCGTGCGCAGCGAGGTGCCCAGCGCCTCGGCGATCTCCTCCTCCGACATGCCGGCGAAGAAGCGGCACTCGACGAGGCGCGCCAGGCGCGGGTTGAAGCTCTCGAGCTGCTCGAGCGCGCGATCGACGGCGAGCACGGTCGCCGCCGGCTCGGCGAAGCCGACGATCGCCGAGTCGAGGTCGACGACGATCGCGCCGCCGCCGCGTTTCTCGGCGCCGGCGCGGCGGGCGTGGTCGACGACGATCCAGCGCATCGCCTGCGCCACCACGCCGAAGAAGTGCGCCCGATCCTGCCAGTCGACGCGGACGTCGCCGACCAGCTCGAGGTAGGCCTCGTTGATGAGGCCCACGGTGTCGAGCGTCGCGCCCGGCGGCACGCGGCGCAGCTGCTGGCGAGCCATCCTCTTGAGCTCGTCGTGGACGAGCGGCACCAGCTCGTCGAAGGCGCCGCGGTCGCCGGCGCGGTGAGCGTGGAGGAGGCGAGTGATGACGCCGCGCGCCGCTTCGTCGGCCACGTCGCATCCTAATCCTGCCGTCGCGCGCGTCGTTAGAATGCCGCCGAGCGTCCCCCAAGCCATGGATCCGCAGCGACTGGCGGAGATCGACGCCCTGTTCGCCGCCGCCCTCGAGCTGGAAGCCGGCGAGCGCACGGCGTTCCTCGACCGCCGCTGCGGCGGCGACGCGGCGCTGCGCCGTGAGGTCGACGGGCTGCTGGCGCGCGCCGATCGGCTCGAAGACATGCTGTTCGAGCAGGTGCGGCAGGTGGCCGCGGAGGCCGTCGCCGCCGAGCCCGTGACCGTCGAGCCGGCGGACGAGCTCGCCGCCGGCGAGACCGTCGGCGCCTACCGTCTCGTGCGGCGTCTCGGCGCCGGCGGCATGGGCGTCGTCTACCTCGCGGAGCGGGTGGACGGCACCTTCGAGCGCCAGGTCGCGCTGAAGCTCCTCCACGGCGCGGCGCCGGCGACTCGCGAGGCGGTGCAGCGGTTCGAGCAGGAGCGGCAGATCCTCGCCCGCCTCAGCCATCCCGGCATCGCCCATCTTCTCGACGGCGGCGTCGACCGGCGCGGGTTGCCGTACCTCGTCATGGAGCACGTCGACGGCCAGTCGATCGACCGCTGGTGCGACGAGCGGCGCCTCGACCTCGCGTCGCGGCTCGCGCTCATCGTCGAGGTCGCGGCGGCGGTGCAGGCCGCGCACCGCAACCTCGTCGTGCACCGCGACCTCAAACCCTCGAACGTGCTGGTCGACGCCGGCGGCCGCGTGAAGCTGCTCGACTTCGGCATCGCCAAGCTGCTCGACGACGGCGACGTCGCGCTCACCGTGACGCACGCGCGCGCGATGACGCCCACTTACGCGAGCCCCGAGCAAGTGCAGGGGCAGGCCATCACCACCGCGGCCGATGTCTACCAGCTGGGCCTGCTGCTCTACGAGCTGGCGACGGGGCACCGCCCGCAGGAACGTGACACCGACTCGCTCGCCGAGCTCGTCGAGCGGATCTGCCGGCTCGAGCCGCCGCCGCCGAGCCGCGCCGTGCGCAACACCGCCGGCGGTTGCTCGCCGGAAGAGCTGGCCGCGTTGCGCGGCTCGACGCCGGCGAAGCTCGAGCGCGTGCTGCGCCCCGAGGTTGACGCCGTCGTCGCCTGTGCGCTGGCCAAAGACCCGGAGCGGCGCTACCCCTCGGCGAGCGCGCTGGCCGAAGACCTCGAGCGCTTCCTCGGCGGGCGGCCGGTCCACGCGCGGCGCCCTTCGCTCGCCTTCCGCCTGCGGCGCTGGACGGCGCGCAACGCCGCGCTGGCGACGGTGGCCGCACTCGCGGTGCTGAGCCTCGTCGCCTACGCGGTGACGCTCACCTGGCAGGCGCGAGCGCTCGATCGCCAGCGCGCGCTGGCCGAGGCAGAAGCCGCAAAGGCGACCGCAGTGGAGCGCTTCCTCGTTCAGCTGTTCGCCGGGTCGGATCCCGAGGCCGCGGGCGATCGCGACGTCAGCGCGCGCGAGCTGCTGACGCGCGGCGCGGCGCGGGTCGAGGACGAGCTCGCCGGCCAGCCCGAGGTGCAAGCGCGGCTGTGGAGCGCGCTCGGCCAGATCCAGGACAGCCTGGGCTCGGGCGAGGAGGCGCGGCGGCTGCTGCGGCGAGCGCTCGCGATCCAGGAGCGGCTTCCCGGCGAGCACGTCGACGGCGCCGAGACGCATCGCCGCCTGGGCGTTGCGCTGCGCCGCCACGGCGAGCGGGTGAAGGCGCAGCAGCACCTGCAGCTCGCTGTCGATCGCCTGCGCCGGCTGCTGCCCGCCGACGACCCGCGGCTGGCGACGGCGCTGGCGGAGCTCGGCGTCGCCAAAGGCTTCCTCGGCGACTTCGCCGGCGCCGGCGCCGATCTCGCCGCGAGCCTGGAAATCCGGCGCCGCAACGGCGCGCGCGCCGAAGTCGCCGAGACGCTGACTTCGCTGGGGCTGATCGAGATGCTGCGGGGCGACGCCGTCGCGGCCGAGCGCTACTACCGCCAGGCGCTCGCCGGCTTGCGCGAGCTCCACGGCGAGCGCCACGTGAAGGTGGCCGGCACGCTGGCGCTACTGGCCGAGACGCGACGCGAGCAGCGCGACCTCGAGGGCGCCCTCGACCTCTTCACGCAGGCCCAAGTGCTCCATCGCGAGCTGCTGGGCCCGCGGCACGTCGAGGTGGGAGAGGACCTCTCGGGGATGGCGATGGTGAACATGCAGCTCGATCGGTTCGACCGCGCCGACGCGCTCTACGCCGAGGGCCTGGCGATCTTGCGGCCCCAGGTGACCGCCGACCATCCCGAAGTCCTCGCTGCCGAGCAGGGGCTCGGGGCGTTGCGCGTTCAGCAGGGGCGATTCGCTGAGGCCGAGGTGCTCCTCGCCCGCGTCGCCGCCGAGTGGCTGAAGAAGCCGCCGCCAGCGCCGCTCAAGGCGCGGCGCGCCTACCTTTGGCTGGGGCGAAGCCTCGCCGGCCAGGGCCGGCGCGACGAGGCGGTCGCCGCCTGGCGGGCGGGACTGGCCATCGATCCGACGATCGAGGACAGCGTCGGCAAGCGTCTGCGGAGCGACCTCGAGGCGGCGGGCGAGCCTGCGGAGCCGAGGGCGGCGGCCGCCGCAGACCGACCTGGCGGGTAATCGCGAGCTTTTGCGATGAAGGGGCAGGAGGACCGAAACCATGCCCCTTCGCTACGTCGTCTGTTTGTTCGTCTTCGCCCTCACGCCCGCCTGGGCGCGAGCCGCCGCCGTCAACCTGATCGCCAACTCCGGCTTCGCCGACGACACCTTGCACTGGCAGCTGTCGGGGGCCCCTGCCGCTCCTCGACTGGGGCCCGCTCGACGAGGCCGGCAACGCCGAGTCCGGCTCGTTGCGGCTCTCGGGCGTCTCGCCCGAGGTCGCCGCCGGCTTCTACAGCGACTGCTTCCCCGATCACGCCAGGTGCCGCTCTCGTCTTCGGTGGCAGCTTCTCGGCCTCCGCCGACGGCGAGACAGGCGTGCCGCGCATCCGTCTGGCGCTCTACCAGGCGCCCAGCTGCGTAGGCGCCTACCGTGACGTCGGCGACGACCTCCAGCCCAGGACGCTCGATTCGATCGCCACCTGGGGCCCTATCCAAGGCTACACGGGGGCGACGGCCAACGAGGTCTCCGGCCGCCTCTTCGTGCAGTTCGTGAGCAACCAGGATCCGCCTTCGGAAGTGCGCTTCGACAACTTCTTCGTCTACCAGGGCGCCACCTGCGCGGTGGGCTTCGGCGTCACCTGCCTCGGCGAACGCTTCCGCGTCAGCGTCGACTGGCAGATCCCGGACGGCACGCAAGGCCATGGCCGCATGCGGGCGCTGACGTCCGACTCGGCCGTCTCCACGTTCTTCGACCCGCAGAACGTCGAGATCATCCTCAAGGTGCTCAACGCCTGCGCGGTCAACAACCGCTACTGGGTCTTCGCGGCGGGCATGACCAACGTCGAGTACACCCTCACCGTCACCGACACCCAGACGGGCAAGACCTGGAGCTTCGACAACCCCATGAACAGGCCGGCCCCGCCGGTGCAGGACACGCTAACGTTCGACGTCTGCCCGCACTGACGTCGTCGGCAACGCGCCTCGTGCCGCTGGCGGGTGCGGGCGGGGCCGGGGGCCGCCGTGCGGGGCCGCTGCCGCATGGGTGCAGGCGGAGTGGCTTGCTCGCCGCCGGGCGCGAGCAAGCCGCTGCCCGACAGTACTCGACGAGTGCGCCCGGCAGCGGCGGCCCCCGGCCCCGCCCGCACCCGCCGGTCGACGCGGCTCGGGCCGCCCGCCTCCGACGAGGCGCAGCGGCCCTCGCTCTGCGCCGCGCGTCGGCGGCGCAGCCGTTAGGCGCTGACTGTGACCGCTGGCCGCACGCGCTCGAGGATCTGCCGCGCGCGCTCCTCGATGCGGTCGAAGCGGCCGAGGCGCAGGTCGTCGGCCTGGAAGAGCGGCGCCACGAAGCCGAGCGCCCAGGCGCCGGCGGCGAGCCAATCGGCGGCGTTGTCCAAGTCGACGCCGTTGGTGGGCACGACCTTGAGGAAGGGAAGCGGCGCCAGCAGCGAGCGCAGCCAGGCTGGGCCGCCGGCAGGCGCGGGGAAGAGCTTCACCAGCGGCGCGCCGTAGCGGTGCGCCGCGAGTATCTCGGTAGGCGTGTGGCCGCCCGGGATCGACGCGACGCCCAGCTCGGTGGCGCGGCGGATCACCGCCTCGTCGACGACCGGCGACACCAGGAAGCGCGCGCCGTGCGCCACCGCCGCTTCCGCTTCCTCGACGGTGAGCACGGTGCCGGCGCCGGCGACGACGCCGGGCTGCGCCGCCACTTCGGCGATCAGCTCGAGGGCGCGCGGTGTCGTCAGCGTCACCTCGACGACGCGGAAGCCGCCGGCCATCGCCGCCTGCAGCGCGCGCCGCGCGACCTCGGCGTCGTTGCAGCGCAGGATGGCGGAGGCGCGCTCTTGGCCGAGCAGCTCGACGAAGCTCTGGATATCCATCACGACTCCTTCGGTGCGTGTGTGTCTCGCGCGCGTTTGCTCGCGCGCAGCCGCAATCAGATCACGCCGGCGGTGCCGCCGCCCTGGCCGTCGCGCCGGGCTTCGGGGTGGGCGACGCCGGCAGCTCCAGCGCCGGCGTCGCTTCCAGCATCGGGCTCGGCAACGGTGACGGCAGCGGGATCGGCGTCGGTGTGGGCGCCGCGCCGCTGAAGCCCGGCAGCTCGCCCGGTCCCGCCGTCGCGGCGAGGATCGAGAACGCCCGCTGATCGAGCTCGAGGAGATAGGTGCGCGCCATCGGGTCGGGCTTGCGCAGCGCCAGCTTCGCTTGCTGGAGCAACGGGATCAGCTCGGGCGAGTGCTGGCGGAAGAGCTGCCCGTACTCGCCCTGCCGCAGCCGCGTCTCGACGCGGTCGATCGCCTGGATGGCGTTGCCGTAGTTGAGCTGGTTGATGGTGGCGTGCACGCCGGTCAGGTCGCGCTGCAGCTCCAGCAGCTCGCCCCAGACGCGCAGTCGTTCGAGGCGCTGCTCGGCGGCGGCGTTCTTCGTCTCCGCCTCCTGCTGCTTCTGCTGCGCCTCGGCGAGGAGGCGTTGCGCTCCCTCGGCTTCCTGGCGGCAGCGCCAAGTCGCGTAGCCGAAAGTGCCGAGGTTGGTCACCAACAGCACCGCGAATGCGAGCAAGCCTTTGCCCAGTCCTGACATCTCTTTCGCCCTCCCTCCCGCCGCGACGCTAGACGACCTCGTTGCGAAGCTGCAAGCGTGGTCGTGTCGAAGTGTGCGCGAGGGCGTATGCAAGCACCGTGCTTGGAACGCGCGAGCCCGGTCGCCCATATTTCGCGCGAGGTATGCTGACGACCGGCGGCCGCAGCCGCCCACACCCTAGACGATCCCCCGATCGACGATCCCCGACCAGGAGGAGCTTCGGCGATGAACGGACAGCAGTGGTACGTGGCCGTGGCAGGGCAGCAGCAGGGACCGATGAGCACCGCGGACATCGTCTCGCGCGTGCGCTCCGGCCAGCTCGACCGCTCGGCCCACGTCTTCACCCAGGGGATGGTGAACTGGGAGCCGATCGCGAGCCGTCCCGAGTTCGCCGACGCCGTCAACGCGCCCGCGGGCGGCGGCGGCGGCTACGGTGCACCGCCTCCCGGCGGCGGCTACGCGGCACCGGCCGCCGCGCCGCGCCCTTCGAGCTCGACGGCGCACGAGATCGACTACGAGATCTTCGGCCAGGAGATGCAGTTCGTCGAGATCACCCTCGATCCGGGCGAGGCGTGCATCGCCGAGGCCGGCTCGTTCATGTACATGGACCCCGGCATCCAGATGGAGACGATCTTCGGCGACGGCTCGGCGCAGAGCGCGGCCGGCGGCGGCTTCATGGGCAAGCTGATGCAGGCCGGCAAGCGCGTGCTCACCGGCGAGTCGCTCTTCATGACCGTCTTCGGCAACACCGCCGGCACGCGGCAGAAGGTGGCGTTCGCCTCGCCCTACCCGGGCAGCATCGTGCCGCTCGACCTGCGCAAGCTGGGCGGCTCGATGCTCTGCCAGAAGGACGGCTTCCTCTGCGCCGCCAAGGGCATCGCGGTCGGCATCGCCTTCCAGAAGAAGCTCGGCGCCGGCCTCTTCGGCGGCGAGGGCTTCATCCTGCAGAAGCTCGACGGCGACGGCCTCGCCTTCGTGCATGCCGGCGGTTGCATCGTCGAGCGCCCGCTGCAGCCGGGCGAGACGCTGCGCCTCGACACCGGCTGCCTGGTCGCCTTCCAGCCCTCGGTCAACTACGACATCCAGATGGTGCCGGGGATCAAGACGGCGCTCTTCGGCGGCGAGGGGTTGTTCTTCGCCACTCTCACCGGTCCCGGCAAGGTGTGGATACAGTCGCTGCCGTTCAGCCGCCTCGCCAGCCGCGTGTGGGCGGCGGCGCCGAAGGGCGGCGGCAAGAGCACCGACCAGGGCTCGATCCTCGGCGGCTTCGGCAATCTGGTGATCGGCGAGTGAGCGCGTCGCGCCGGCGCGCGTCGCTGCGGCTCGCGATCTTTCTCGCATCGCTGCAGCCGCTCTTGCTCGCCGGCGCCGCGTCAGCGGCCTCGCCGCCGGCGATCGTGGCGCGCGTGCGCGACGAGGTCTACCCGGCGCTGGTCAACATCACCGTCGTCTACCAGCGCTACAGCGAGGGGCGCGCCGAGCGCTATCCGGGCGCCGGCAGCGGCGTCATCGTCACCCCCGAAGGGCACGTGCTCACCAACTTCCACGTCGCCGGCAACACCACGCGCATCGACTGCACGCTGACCGACGGCCGCGTGGTGTCGGCGACGGTCGTCGCCCACGATCCGCTCACCGACCTCTCGGTGCTCAAGCTGGCGCGGCGCGGCGACGAGGTCTTCCCGCACGCGGAGTTTGGCGACTCCGACGCGCTGCGCGTCGGCGACACCGTGTTCGCGATGGGCAACCCGCTGGCGCTCTCGTCGTCGATGACCGAGGGGATCGTCTCCAACTCGGCCCGCGTCTTCACCGACTTCACGGGCAGCGAGATCGAGCAGCTCGACGTGGCGGAGGGCGAGCCCTCCGGCCTCTTCACCCGCTGGATCCAGCACGACGCGCTGATCCTGCCCGGCAACTCCGGCGGCCCGCTGGTCGACGTCGAGGGGCGCGTCGTCGGCATCAACGAGCTGGGCGGCGAAGGGTTCGGCTTCGCCATCCCGTCCGCCATCGCCAAGGACGTGCTCGAGCAGGTGCTGGCGCACGGCGAGGCGCGCCGCGGCACGCTCGGCTTCTCGGTGCTGCCGGTGGCGAAGATCGGCCGCGAGAGCGGCGCCCTCGTCTCGTCGGTGCTGCCCGGCGGGCCGGCGGCGAAGGCGGGGGTCAAGCCCGGCGACGTGCTGCTCTCGCTCGGCGGCGAGCCGGTGACGGTGCGCTTCCTCGAGCAGGTGCCGATCCTCTACCAGCGCGCGGCGCGGCTGCCGGTGGACAAGCCCGTCGAGCTGGTCGTCGAGCGCGGCGGCGAGCGCAAGACGCTCACCGCCACCGTCGAGTTGCTCGGCCCCTACCACGGCGACGAAGGCGAGGTGCACGAGCTCGGCATGACCCTGCAGGAGGTGACGCCGCTGCTCGCCTCGTCGCGGCAGCTGCCGGGCAGCGACGGATTGCTCGTTACCGGCGTCCACGCCGGCGGCGCCGCAGACGCCGCCAAGCCGCGGCTGCAGCCGGGCGACCTGCTGACCAAGCTCGGCGGCGAGGACGTGAGCACGCTGAAGGCCCTGCGCGCGCGCCTCGCCGCGTGGCCCGGCGACAAGCCGCTGCCCGCCGCGCTCTGGCGCGCCGGCGAGGAGCTGCTGGCGCTGCTGCCGCCGCCGCGCGCGAAAGCCGAGAACTGGGGCGGCGAGCTGCCCAAGGCGTGGCTCGGCGTGCGCACGCAGGTGCTGACGCCCGAGCTGGCGGCGGCGCTGGGCACGCCCGACTTGAAGGGCTTCCGCGTCACTCAGGTGCTGCCGGGGACGGCGGCGGCGAAGGCGGGCTTGCAAGTCGGCGACGTGATCACGGCGCTCGCCGGCGAGGCGCTCCAGCCGGTGCGCCTGCAGGAAGCGGAGGACCTGCGGCGCATGGTGGAGGAGCTCACCGTCGGCGGCTCGACGACGCTCGCCGTGCGCCGCGGCAGCGAGACGAAGGAGTTGACCGTCGCGCTCGAGCCGCGGCCGTCACAGGCGGACGAGGTGCGACGCGCCAAGCAGGAGGCGCTCGAGTTCGCCGTGCGCGAGCTGACCCTCGAGGACCGCGTGCGCTACCGCTGGCCGAGCGACACCAAGGGCGTGCTGGTGGCCGAGGCCGAGCGCGGCGGCTGGGCGCAGATGGCGGGCCTGCGGCTCGACGACCTGCTGCTCACCGTCAACGACCAGCCGGTGCCGACGGTGGAGGAGTTCGAGAAGGTGATGAAGAACGTGGCGGCCGCGCGGCCGGGGGTGGTGAGGCTCTTCGTGCGCCGCGGCGGCGCCACCCACTTCGTGATCATCGAGCCGACCTGGCGCGAGGTCGACACCAAGGCGGGTGGGCGATGAGGGGCGTGAAGACGCGCGGACGCTTCGTGCTCGTGGCGGCGCTCCTCGTCGCGTTGGCGACGCTGTTGCCCCGGAGTCCCGCGGGGGCCGAAGAAGCTGCGGTGGCCGCGCCCGCGACGCCCGCCGCGTCTGCAGCGCCGGCGGATCGCGGCGACGACATCGCCAATCTCCTCGCACGGTACGCCCCGGCCATCGTGCGCGTCGAAGCGGTGCTGGAGACGCGGCTCAACCTCGGCGGTCAGGGCGAGGCCGAGGACTCGCGGCTCGACCTGCTCGGCGCCGTCGTCGACCCCGGCGGGCTGGTGATGATCTGGAACTCGCACATCTCCTCGGCGCGCATGGTGGAGATGATGCAGGCCGCCGGCCGCGGCGAGGCCGTGGGCATCCAGGTGGTGCCACGCTCGTTCACCGTGAACACGCCCGATGGCGAGGTGCCGGCGCTGCTCGCCGCCACCGACTCGGCGCTCGACCTCGCATTCCTCCAGCTCGAGCGGCCGCCGTCCAAGCCGCTGCCGTTCGTCGACTTCGCGAAGTCGGCGCGGCCGGACACCGGCGACCTTCTCCTCGCCGTCTCACGGCTCGGCCGCGGCTTCGACCACGCGCCCATGATGCAAACGGCGCTCATGGGCGGCACGCTCAAGAAGCCGCGCGAGGCGTACATCATCGACGGCCGGCTCTCCGCCTTCGGCCTGCCGGTCTTCGACCAGAGCGGCGCGCCGGTGGGCGCGCTCACCACCGTGGTGACGCGCGGCTCGGAGGGCGACAGCGCGGCCGGCAGCCCGACCATCGGGCAGATGATCGGTGGCGCCTTCGGCGCTCCCGGCGAGGGCCCGCTCGGCGTCTTCGTGCTGCCCGGCGAGCGCGTCGCCTCGCTGGTCAAGCTCGCCAACGAGCGGGCGCGAGAGCTGCTCAAGCAGCGCGAAGCGGCGGCGAAGCCCTGACCGTCAGCCGACGGGCGCTTCGATCTTCAGCATGCGCGCCCACGCCGTGCGCAGGTTGGGCGGCAGGTCGAGCTCGCCGAAGCACTCGCGCACTTCTTCGCGGCTGACGTAGCTCCAGATGTCGTTCCACTGCGCGTAGCGCAGCAGGCACGAGATCACCCAGATGCGCTTCTGCGGTGGGCCCTCGCGCAGCCACCGCCGCGCCTGCTCGTCCGTCACCTTGTCGGTGGGGAAGAAATAGAGCGACCCCGCGCCGCCTTCGTACATGCGAGGTGAAGTATACCCTCGCGTTCGCGGACGCAAGCACGAGCGCCGGCGCCCTGCGCGGGCTCGCCTTGACCCTCGCTTGAGCCATCGGCTACATTGCAAACAATGCGGGCATAGCTCAGTTGGTAGAGCGTCAGCTTCCCAAGCTGAATGTCGCCGGTTCGAGCCCGGTTGCCCGCTCCACTCACTCCCGCCGATCGGAGTCAGCGAATGTCGATCTTCCGCCGCGAGCCCGACGAGCCGCGGCCGGCCGCCGCCGGCCCGGCCAGCCATTCAGCAACCTCCGCTCCCGCGCCCGAGCGTAAGCCGCAGCATGCCGCTGCCGCGCCCGCTCCCGCCGGCACCACACACATCGCCCCCGGTGCCAAGATCACCGGCCAGGTCAACGGCACCAGCGACCTCGTCATCGACGGCGAGCTCGAAGGACAGGTGCGCCTCGAGAGCCACGTCACCGTCGGCCCCGGCGGCAAGGTGCAGGGCGACATCGTCGCCAAGAGCGTGCGCATCGGCGGCCGCGTGGTGGGCAACGTCCAGGGGCACGAGAAGGTGGAGATCCTCCCCAGCGGCCGCCTCGAGGGCGACGTCGCGGCGCCGCGCGTGGTGCTCGCCGAGGGCGCCTTCTTCAAGGGCAAGGTGGAGATGACGGGCGGACAGAAGGGCGCGTCCGCGAAGCCGGAAGCGGAGAAGCCGGAGACCAAGGCGTGAGGGTCGGCGTCCCCAAGGAGATCAAGAACCACGAGTACCGGGTCGGTCTGATCCCGGCGGTGGTGCACGCGCTCGTGCAGCGCGGGCACGAAGTGGTGGTGGAGCAGGGCGCCGGCCTCGGAAGCGGCATCCAAGACGACGCCTACACGGCGGCCGGCGCGACGCTGCTGCCCACCGCTGACGAGGTGTGGCAGACCGCCGAGATGATCGTCAAGGTCAAGGAGCCGCTGCCGGCCGAGTACGACCGCATGCAGCCCAACCAGGTGCTCTACACCTACTTGCACCTGGCGCCGCTGCCGGAGCTCACCGACGCGCTGCTGCAGAAGAACGTCATCGGGGTCGCCTACGAGACGATCACCGACCGCCGCGGCGGGCTGCCGCTGTTGACGCCGATGTCGGAGGTGGCGGGACGCATGGCGCCGCTCGTCGGCGCCTACTACCTGCAACGGCCGCTCGGCGGACGCGGCACATTGCTCTGCGGTGTGCCGGGTGTGCCGCCCGGCGACGTGGTGATCATCGGCGGCGGCATCGTCGGCCTCAACTCGGCGAAGGTCGCGCTGGGCATGGGCGCGCGGGTCACCATCCTGGAGACCAACGGCGACCGCATGCGCTTCCTCGACGACGTCTTCCACGGCGCGGTGACGACGCTGGCGTCGAACGCCTACAACCTCGCTGCCGCGCTGTCGCGCGCCGACATCGTCATCGGCGCCGTGCTCATCCCCGGCCGCTCGGCGCCCAAGCTGGTGACGCGCGAGATGATCGGCACCATGAAGCAGGGCGCGGTGGCGGTGGACGTCGCCGTCGACCAGGGCGGCTGCTTCGAGACGACGCACGCGACGACGCACTCCGACCCGGTGTACACGGTCGACGGCGTGGTGCACTACTGCGTCGCCAACATGCCGGGCGCGGTGCCGCGCACCTCGACCTTCGCGCTCAACAACGCGACGATGCGCTACACGCTGGAGCTGGCGGACAAGGGCGTCGAGCGGGCGGTGCGCGAGGACGCCGACCTCGCCAACGGCGTCAACACCTACGGCGGCAAGATCGTCTGCGCGCCAGTGGCGGAGTCGCAGGGGCGGCCGTACGTGCCGCTCGAGCAGGTGGTTCAGGGCTGAGCGGAACGGCCGGCGCGGCGGCTCGCACCGCGGCCGGGCTGCTCGCATCGGTGCGCTAAGATTTCGCCGACATGGACGAGGCGCAGACCGCGGCGGCCGAGCCCGTCGAGAGCGGCGAGGCGAGCGGCCGCTGGCGCCAGAAGGCCGGCTTCCTGCTCGTCGCCCTCGCCGTGCTCTGCCTCGACCAGTGGACGAAGTGGCTGGTCGAGGTGCACCTGCCGCACCTCTCCAGCGTGAGCATCATCCCCGGCTTCCTCAACTTCACCCACGTGCGCAACACCGGCGTGGCGTTCGGCCTCTTCGCCGCCAGCGGCGGCGGCGGCGAGGCGCACGCCATCGCGCTGTCGCTGGTGGGGGCGCTGGCGCTCGGCGTCGTGCTCGTCTACTTCTGGCGTACGCCGGCGAAGGACCAGCTGCTGCTGATCGCGCTGGCGCTGGTGCTCGGCGGCGCCATCGGCAACCTCACCGACCGCATCGCCGGCGGCGCGGTGACCGACTTCGTCGACGTCTACGTCGGCACCTACCACTGGCACACCTTCAACGTCGCCGACAGCGCCATCACCATCGGCCTCGTGCTGATGGCGTGGGATGCGCTGCGCCCGCGCCGCGCCCGCCAGACGGCGGTCGCCGAAGCGGGCTGACGTGAGCCGCGCGGCGGTGTCCGCGCTGGCGCGCCGTCGGCGGCGGTGGGATGGATCACGCACGGGTGGACCACGGCGGATCGGCGCGCATGGCTGAGCGCTTACGCGTGCCGCCGGAGGCGGCCGGCGAGCGGCTCGACCGCTTCCTGGCGCAGCGGCTGGCGGTGCCGCGCAACCAGCTGCAGCGCTGGATCGAGGAAGGTCGTGTGCGGCTCGGCGGCGCGGCGGCGAAGGCGGCGAGCCGGCTCGCGGCCGGCGACGAGCTGGAGTGGGAAGCGCCGCCGCCGCCCACCGACGAGCGACTCACGCCCGAGGAAGGCGAGCTCGTCGTTCTTTTCGAGGACGAGAGCCTAATCGCGATCGACAAGCCCCCCGGTCTCACCGTGCATCCTGGCGCCGGCCGAGCGACCGGCACGCTCGTCCATCGCCTCATCGCGCGCTACCCGGAGATCGCCGGCGTGGGCGGCCCGGGTCGGCCCGGCATCGTGCACCGACTCGACCGCGGCACCAGCGGCGTGATGGTGATCGCGCGCACGGCGGCGGCGTACCAGCGCCTGGCGCGCGCGTTCGCGGCGCGCGAGGTCGACAAGCGCTATCTCGCCATCTGTCACGGGGTCTTGCGCGCGCCGCGCGAAGTCGACGCGCCGATCGCGCGTCACCCCACGCGCCGTCAGGAGATGACGGTGCGCGCGGGCGGACGGCCGGCGCGCTCGCGCGCTAAGCCGCTGGCAACGATGGCAAACGCTTCGCTCGTCGAGGTGGAGCTCTTGACCGGCCGCACGCATCAGGTGCGTGTCCACCTGAAGAGCCTCGGCCACCCACTCGTCGGCGACCCGACCTACGGCGAAGCGCGTTGGAAGGTGGCCACCGGCGCCGCGCGCGCCGCGTTGCGCGACTTTCCGCGCCCGGCGCTCCACGCCTGGCGGCTCGCCTTCACGCATCCAAACGAAGATCGTCGCGTCGAGCTCGAAGCCGAGCCCCCTGAGGATCTGCGAGCCCTATGGCGCGCGATCGCGGGCACCGAGCTGCTCGAGTCGCTCGCATAACGACTGGCCCGCTGAGCCCGTCATCGCGAGCGAAGCGAAGCGATCTCGATGGCGAGAGATCGAGATTGCTTCGTCGCTGCGCTCCTGCGGAGAAACTCCTTGGCTCAGAGTGATTGTCAGGCCGCGTTTCTTACCTCCACTTCGACACCTAGGGTGTTGAGGCGTTTGAGGAGACGGTGGACGGTGCGCCGCCTGGCCTTGGAGGTGAGCTCTAGGGGTCGAGGATCTTCGTACGGGGTGGAGCGGAGCAGTACGTGGTAGATCGAAGTGAGCAGAGAGGCTGCCACGGCGACGACGGCTTTCTTGGGGCCGCGGCGGGTCTTGACGTTGCGATAGAAGCGTTGGTGGTAGCCGTCCTTCTTCCGTGCGGCCGCCCAGGCGACCTGCACGGTGGCTGTTTTCAGCCAGCGGTTGCCTCGACGCAGCCGACGCGATCGCTGCTTGCCGGCGCTCTCATCGTTCTTCGGACACAGCCCAGCCCAAGAGACCAGATGAGCAGCAGTGGGGAATCGCCTCATGTCAGGGCCGATCTCGGCGAGGATGACCGCCGCGGTGTGCTCACCTATCGCCGGCACGGTCCTCAGCAGCTGGTACTGGGCTCGAAAGGGCTCGATCTGCTCCGCAATCCTCTCGTCGAGCTTGGCCAGGGCCGCGGCCAGCCCGTCGATCTGCTCGAGGTGCAGCTGCAGCAGGAATCGATGGTGATCCGTGATGCGCCCCTGCAGCGCTGCCACCATCTGCTCACGCGTCGCCTTGATGCCCTTGCGGCGCAACTCGACGAGCTGCTCCGCGTCGGTGGTACCAGCGATCATTGCCTCGATGATGGCGCGGCCAGTCGCCCCCAGGATGTCGGAGAGGACGTTGGTCAGCTTGATGCCCGCGTCCTCCAAGCTTCTGCAGCCGCAATGTGTGGCGAGTCAGCTCACGGCTCAGCTGCGTCCTCGTCCGCGTTAGGTCCCGCAACGCTCGCTGCGGCGCGGGCGGAACGAAGCTGCTACGAATCAACCCGTGGGCGAGCAGGTCCGAGAGCCAGTCTGCATCTTTGACATCGGTCTTGCGCCCCGGCAGATTGCGCACCTCTTGGGCGTTGGCCAGCACCAGCACCATCTCCCCCTCGAGAACACGCCAGACCGGCTTCCAGTACACACCCGTCGACTCCATGACCGCCGCTTCGCAGCGGTGACCCTGCAGCCACTGCAAAAGCTCCGTGAGCCCTTGCACCGTGGTCGCAAACGTCCTCACCTCCTTCTCCACCCGCGCCCCCTGCAGCCACCGCATACAAGCCACTACCGTCTTCTGATGCACATCCAGTCCGGCACATCGGCAGTACAACACTCGCATCAACCACCTCCTCTCGAATGGAGGTCGGCGAGGACTCTCGTATCCTGCCAATCTGCGGAACGTCCTCCGAGGTCGCCTACAGGCCGCCCTCGGGAAACACTGCGGGGTCCGCTCAGAGTCCTGGGTCTCACTCGCAAACGGGCACGTAGCACCATTGAGCGTACCGACCTCGGCGCCAACCTCTCCCCTAACTCTAAGACTCGTTTCATCCCTCGGGGTCGACGAAGTCGGTGAACACTCGCAATGACGAGGTGTTGCGACTCAGCGCTCGTCGCCGCCGCCGCCTTCGAGCACCGCCACAGCGGCGGCGAAGCCGCGCTCGTGGGTGATCGAGAGGTGGATGCGCCTCACGCCGAGCGCCTCGGCGCGCGCCGCCGCGACGTCATGGAGGCGCACGCCCGGCGCTCCGCCCGGCGCGCGGACGACCTCGACCTGCCGGAAGGCCGTGCCTTGCGCCCAGCCGGTGCCGAGCGCCTTGAGCACCGCCTCCTTCGCCGCGAACAGTCCGGCGACGTGCTGGTCGAGGACGGCCCGGCGAGGGTCCGCCTCGCCCTCGTTGCAGATACGGTGGAGCGCGCGCTCGCCGTGCCGCTCGAGCAGCCGCGCGATGCGCGCCACCTCGACGAAGTCGATGCCGATGCCGACCACGCTCATCGGGCGAACGCCTCGCGCGCCGCCGCGACCACCTCCGGCAGCCGCGCGAGGTCCTGAAACAGCCGGATCCCTGCCGCGCCAACGGCGCCGGCCTCCGCCACCCTTGGCAGCTCCGCCATGCCGACGCCGCCGAGCGCCAGCACCGGCACGCCTTGCGACGCCGCCTCCGCCAACGCGTCGAGGCCCACCGGCTCGCCCTTGCCCGGCGAGGCGAACACCGGGCCGAAGGTGACGTAGTCGGCGCCGCTCTCCGCTTCGCGCGCCACTTCTTCGACGCGGTGCGTCGAGCGGCCGAGCAGCAGCGATTTCCCGAAGCGTTGGCGCAGCGGCGCCGTCGGCACGCCGTCGGCGGGGAGGTGGACGCCGTCGGCGCCGGCGGCGAGGGCCAGGTCGGCGCGGCCGTTGGCGAGCAGGCGGCCCTTCGGCAGCGCGCGCCGCAGCAGGCGCAGCAGCTCGTAGCAGGCGCGGTCGGAGAGGTCCTTCTCGCGCAGCTGCACGGCCGGCACGCCTGCGCTCGCCAGCGCTTCGGCCCACGCGGGGAGCGTCACGCCGTCGAGACTGTGCCGATCGCTGATGGCGAGGAGCGCGAACGGCATCGCCAACGCGTCAGCGCCGGAAGCGACGCAGCCAGAGCTCGAAGTCGTGGACGCCCCACACCAGATGCACGGCGCCGAAGCCGGAGACGACGGCGCGCGCGAGCGGCGCCAGGCCCGCCTGCCGTACCGTGTACCAGGGCAGCTGCGACCAGGTGCGGTCCCAGGCGTTGACCCACGGCCAGAGGACCAGCAGCGTCCCCATCTCCAAGCAGTAGAGGACGAAGAGGAGGGAGAGGATAGGAGAGGAGGACGGCCGCATCGGCGGCGCGGATTCTATGTGAGCCCGCGGCCTCGCTCCGCTCGGGCGCCAGGAAGACCTGGCGCTGCCGCTTCGCGGACCGCGGGTCCCTACCCTCGCCGCCGACTCTTCCGCCTCGTCGACTGACGGATCGGCCGGTTCAGCGATTGGGATCGCCGCCGTCGTTGCCGCCGCTCGAGCGTGTCTGCGCGCCACGACCGCCACCATCGCCGCGGCCACCGCCGCCGTCGGAGCGACCGCCGCGTCCGCCGTCGTTGCCGCGGCTGCCGCGATCTGCTGCGCCGCGGCTCGGGCCATCGTCGCTGCGGACGCGCTCGCGCTGCGGCGGCGCCTGCCGCTCGACGCGCGGGCGATCCGGCTCGCGCTGCGGCCGCGGCTCCGGACGCTGGAGAACCGGTGGCGGCGACGGCTCGGGCCGCCGCTGGCGCTCGACAGCCGGCTTGTCATCCGGTCGCGCCGACTCGCCCTGGGGCTCGGTGCGGTTCGAGCGCACGCCCTCGACGATGCGGCGCACCGGCGGCCGGCCGGCGGAGGTGCCCTCGCGGCCGCTGTTGCGCCACGAGTCGTCGTTGCCGCGCGGCGACTCGTCGGCAGGCTCGTTGCGAGGCGTACCCACGCTCGCCCGCGGCGCACGTGAGGTGCCCTGCGGCGACGCGCTGCCGTTGCGCCAGCCTTCGTCGCTGCCGCGCGGCGAGTCGCCGGAAGTCTCGTTGCGCGGCGGACGCACGGTCGCGCGAGGAGCGCGCGTGGTGCCCTGCGACGGCGAGCTGTCGCCTCGCCACGCATCGTCGTTGCCGCCGCTTCCGCTGTTCGACGGCCGCGCCGGCTTGCCGGTGACGCCGCTCTCGGGCGCCCGCGCGCCACGCGCTCCGCCCGTGTTGCCTTCCGGCTGAGCCGGCCGCTGCCGCCAGTTGCCCGCGCTGCCGCCGGCATCGTCCGGCTTGCCGTCGCCGGACCTTTCAGCCGAAGGACGCGCGGTCACCGCGGGCTTGTTGCCGCTCGCGTCGCGGCCGCCGACACCGGCGCCGCCGTTACGCCAATCCTGATCGACGTTTCCGCTCGGGCGGCCGTTGCGCGCGCCGCTCGCGTCGGCGCCGCCGACGCCCTCGCCGGCACGCACGCCGGGCCGCGCCACGGCGCGGCTGCGGCCGTCCGTGTCGCCGACGCCGATGGACGTTGCCGGCTTCTCGCCCGGCCGCGCGCCACCGACGCCGACTGCACCGCGCCCGCCGTTGCCGCCGTCACGGTCCACCGGCAGCGCCGAGCGGCCGTTCTCGGCGGTGAGGGTGGGATCGCGCGCCACGAAGCGGCTGAGGTCGGGAAGCTGCTCCGGCCGGATCGGCTTCTCGAGCGCGTAGCGGTCCGTCCTGCCGGCGCCACCCGCACCCGGGCCAGCTCCGTTGGCGAGCGCCAACATGCCCTGCGACGGCCGCGTCGCGATCGCCGGCTTCAGCCCGCGCGTGTCGGTGGCGATGATGCCGCGCGGCAGGTCCTGCGCGCCGAGCTGCTGCGCCGAGCGCGTGTGGTAGGCGAGCCGCCGGTCGTAGACGTTGTTGCAGTTGACGAAGTTCCAGCGGTCGAAGTGCCGCCAAGAGCCGCCGCCCCAGCCGTGGACCCGCCGCCCGAAGCCCCAGGTGTAGTCGAAGCCGACGTTGTGGCGGCCGTACCAGCGCGGCCCGTAGTAGTTCGAGTAGTAGCCGAAGGGGCACCAGCCGACGTAGCTCGGCCCCCAGTACCAGTAGACCCACGCCGGCGCGTAGACGCGGCCCGGGTACCACGCCCAACCCCAGCCCGGCGCGTAGTCCCAGGTGCCGTAGTGGTACGGCACCCATCCCCACGGCTCGTACGACACCCAGGTCAAGCCGCTGGGCGTGTGGGACCAGCGGCCGTGGCGGTACGGGCTCCAGTCGGACGCCACCCGCGGCCGCCAGGCGCGCCGGCCGCTGAGGGTCACCCAGCTGCCGTGGTCGGCCATGCGCGTCGCGGCGTAGCCGAGCGAGGAGTCGACGTAGTCGTCGTCCCAGCGCGAGCGGCGGTACTGGTCGTCGAGCTCGGCGGCCCAGCGCTCGAGCCGGTCGCCGGTGCCGGCGGCCTGCACCTCGGGCGAGCGGTTGTCCTCGATCCACGCCTCCTCGTCGGCGCGCACGACGGTGGCGCCGTTGCGCGTGCGCACCTCGGCCGAGCCTTCGCGCACGATGAGCAGCGTCGTGTAGTCGCGCGTCTCGATGCGATAGCTGCCGG